>JBHLOY010000004.1:0-283482 GCA_048939995.1 Promethearchaeota archaeon
CTATTGTTGAGCATATAGAAAATGCTGGAATTCATAGTGGTGATGCAACAATGGCAATTCCTCCACAAACTCTTTCTTATGATATAATATCAAAAATTGAACAATATACTCAAGAAATTGCTTTAGCTCTAAAAATAAAAGGTCCATTTAATATCCAATATCTTGTTAAAAATGGTGAGCTTTATGTTATTGAATGCAATTTGCGATCAAGTCGTAGTATGCCATATGTGTCGAAAACACGAGGAATAAATCTGATGAAGTTAGCTGCCGAAGTAATTATGGACAAAAAAATATCAAAAAGGTTAATGCAATTACCAAAGGGAAATTATGTAGCTATTAAGGCGCCTATGTTCTCTTTTATGAGATTAGATAAAGCAGATCCCATTCTGGGTGTAGAAATGAGCTCTACAGGAGAAGTAGCTTGTATAGGGAACGATTTTCCTGATGCCTTAATGAAGTCCCTCGAGGCAACTGAAATGAATATCCCTATTAATGAAGGAAATGTTTTAATTTCTGTAGGAGGGGAACATTTAAAACAAAAAACAATACCATTAGCCAAAAAGCTAAAAGAACTAGGATTTACAATATTTGCCACTGAGGATACAAAAAGGGTTTTAAGCGAAAATGACATCGATGCAGTTCGATTATATAAAGTTCATGAGTATGGAATGGAACCTAATATTATAAGCTGTTTACAAAATGGGCGGATTGATATGGTTATTAATATCCCCTTACCAACAACAATCGAAGAAAAATTCAAGAAAATCATGGAGGATGAATATGCAATTCGGAGGATGGCAGTTGATTTTAACATCCCAGTGATTATAAATTTGCAATTAGCTGAAGCAATTGTTAACGCTATTGAAAATGTTCGCAGAAAAAATATTGAAATTAAATCTTTAAATGAGTATCATAAAACACTAAAAGAGATTTATTGGTAAAAATAAAAAATGATTAATTATAATTAATTTAACGTTGAATTTTGGTAAATATCCAAGGAACTAGTGTTGTTAATATCATTGCTAAGATAAAATATCTGGTAAATTCCCACATCTGGCCATTTAATGGAATATAACGCAATCCTAAGTAAAGTACTAAACTAACAATTATACCGATTATAAAGTTTAATACTTTTTGTTTTGTAGTGATTTGTGTTGGGTCATAACCTATATATTCCTTGTTTATAACATATCCTAAAGATAGTCCCATAATACCCCCTGTTATTAAACCATAGTCGGATTCAGATGTAGGGAAGATTAATATCGCAATTATGAATAACACTATAGGTATTATAATCGAGATTAGAATTTTTGTTATAAAGTTAAATTTACTTACGATCTCTGAGACTTTTGGCTCTAATAATATGAAAAAGATTAACCATACTATTCCTATTAGTAGTCCGCCCCAAATATCTTGAATATCATGAACTCCTAAAATTACCCGAGAAATAGCTATTAAGTATACAAGAATCATGAAAATCCAAGACAAATATTTCTTCCCCTTTCGATAAGATTCATATCCTAAATATGCATAACCTGCGACACTTTGTTGTGCATGTCCTGAAGGAAAGCCTGGATCAGTGTATCGATTATCATTTGTCCATGGTCTTTGGTCTTGGATTATATCCTTTAATAATGAATTAAGGTAATAGGATCCTAAAAGACTCAAAGCAAAGTTTTTAGCAAATCTAACGTCATAAACATACCAGATTGTAACCATTACCAAAATTAAAAAGGTTGTATCTCCCAAAAAGCTTATTGCACCAAAAATCTTATCAACTATATAATTTGCATAGAAAAATTCACAGATGGAAATGTTATATCCAGTAAGTATTAATAATAAGCCAACAACGAAAATAACTGCAATAGTTATAAGAATAAATATGAAGAATTTTTTTGTTAGAATTTCAGTTTCACTCAAATAATATCCCCTTTTTCTCTAAAATTGTTAATAAAGGTTTAACATATGATATTCTTGCTACCTTTATATAAAAAAATTGGGTATCCTAAGAAAATAATTTGATTATAATAGAAAGTTTGAAAAATTTTAAAATACTTAATAATTTTTAGATAAACTTACAGATTTAGCAAAGAAAAGAAGTGAAACTAAAGGATTCGGGTGTTAAATTAATTTATTATCGTGGATATATTTTGATTCGGCTTAAGATTATCGACACCCAATGGGATATTGTTAAAAAGTTAGAAGAGTTTAACTTAAAAAACAAAACTAAAGATTGGGAAATCACATACGTAACTCCAACATATGGTGGATGGGATTTATTAATTGAATGCATTTTTAGTAGTTTAAGTGATTTGGAGAAAATTATATCCTTTTGCCGATTAGATAAGGACTTGAAAAGCTGGATTGAGACAACAACCACTCTAATTAGTGTCAGAGATAACTTTCAAACTTAAAAGAACCTTAACTTAGATAAGATTATTTATGATAATTTCTGAAATATCTGATGAATATTCTCCAGTTCTCCTAATACTTTCTATAATATTTCCGATTTCAATAGCAAATTGACCTGCATTTTCTGAATTAAATATTATTTTTTCACAGGCATTTAACAACTTATCAATCGATTCAATATTTTCATTTGCTAATTTAAGGTCTTTTCTTAACCATGCATCAAGACTAATGTTTAGTAGATCTAAAGAAATTTTACTTACATCAGTAATACTTTTGAATAGCTTTTTATCAATTTTTTCATAATCGATTTTTAATACATTTCTAGCAATCTTTACAGCATGATCCCCTATTCGTTCCAAAAACTTACTTATAAATTGAAAATTACTTGCATCTTCCAATGTTATATTCATTTTTTGGCATAATATGATATCTCTAAGGACAATATGGGATTGACGTTCAACCAACCAATTAAGCTTATCAACCTGATCGTCTCTTACTATAACTTTCATTGCTAATTTTTTATCCCCGGTTTCTAAGGCCATAACTGCATCCTCGTGCATAGACTGAGCTAATATATACATACGTTTAATAGTTTTCTCAAAGGGCATCTCTCTAGGGTTTATCAAGTCTTTAATGAATATAAACTGGCTAGTCTCTTCTATAATTTCAGGTCCCATTGCTATATTAATAAAACTTTCTATACATTCTCTTATTTCTGACTTAAATTTACTTTTGCTTGTTTTAATCTTAATAATCGTATATCCCATAACGTATGCTCCAATGAGTAATCGAAATAAATATGTTGGATTATTAATCCCATCAACATCAAAAACTTTCTCTTTTACATATTCTTGAGAATTTATATAGGGTGTTATTAATAAGTTCCCATCAGGCTGAGAGAGGATTCCTATCGTATCTTTTGCCACAATTCCATGTTTTTCAATCCATTCTTTTGGAAGACTGATTATAAATGAAGAGCCCCCCGTTTGCTGGACTCTTCTTGTATCGATATTATATTCCATATATATACCTTTGTGGTTTTCTATTAATTTTTATTACTTCCTATTTAGAATAATTATATCTTTATAGAAAAGGATTTTCTATATATTTTATATATTATCTCTATTAAAAATCTAAAAATCTAAACTAAGAAACTATAGTTCTAAAAATATGCATATATAGATGAGTTAGAAAATATATAAACAAATTAGATCTTTAAGTTAGATCGATTGCATTGATTAAATTACTGGTAGGTTTAAAAAGTTTAACCTAAAATAAAATTATTGAGATGAACAAAACACAAGAAAGTAGTTCAGAATCAATTGAGCATATTAGGATTAAAAGGTTTCTGTATGATAATCTCCCACTTCATAATCAAATAGTATTTATTAAACAAGAGTATAGGACAGCCGATCAGATTGCAGATCTATATATTGAATTAATAAACGGTATAAAGATTGCCATAGAGATTCAGCATTCAAAAATAACTAAAAAGGATTTAATAGTTCGAACAAAAAATTATAATCAGGAAGGAATCTGGGTTTTATGGATATTAAATGGCAATGGACCGTATTATTATAGAATACCCAAGAATGAGCAAGGCGTGATAGTATCTTCCTCAGAAAAAGTATTACATAATCTATATCAAGGTAGAGTATACTATATGAATATGGCAAAGGATAAAGTGGTTGCTCCGATTTATTCTGTTCATTTTTCCTCCTATTACAGGAAAAAACTTTCTTCATACGAATCAATTCACTATAAGAAATCAACAATGAAAAGATCCCTAGTATATAGTTTAATTTCTTCATTGAATCTCAAAGTATTCAGTAATTCAGGATTAAAATTAGCACGATTTAGCGATAAAAACATAAAGAAACAATGCAAAAATGACGTAGTGCACCTAATGAATGCGTTCATAATATACCAATCTAAAAACGCTCCCTCTTCAGAAGCGCAAGGGTTACCATTAGGCTATATTATTCGGAGATTCTCTAAGCTTTATGGCAAATTCCTATTATTTGATGTTTTAAAGGAATTGAGATTTTTAAAAAATCAAGATATTAAATACTTTCTTAATGAAGAATTACATTTTAAAAAGCATTTACTTAGCTAAAGATGTTTTTTAATAATCAATAAATATACTTATTATTACTAATAGTATGAATTGTAAAGATAAAATTCAATGAGTATCAATGGTTTCGGAAAAAACTAAATCCACGGAAGAATATGTCTTTGAATTTTATGATGAAGATTATGCTAAAACTCTCGAAGAAGAAATTTTAGAAAAGAAAGAGAGCTATAACGAAATTGATTTCGAAAATGACCTAAACGAGGAACAACTCGAAGTAGTAAACAATATCCACGGTCCAATGCTAGTTATTGCTGGAGCAGGCTCAGGAAAAACGAGAACGATTGTATACTCAGTTGCTAAACTACTTCTTACTGGAGTAAAACCAAGTGAAATCATGTTAGTAACCTTCACTAATAAAGCTGCGAATGAAATGATTAAGAGGGTAGAACAGCTTCTTGGCAAAAGACCAAAAGGGATATGGGCAGGAACTTTTCACTCACTAGCTAATCGATTTTTAAGGATGTATGCAAAGACTATGGGTTTAAAACCAAATTATATTATCATGGATGAGACTGACTCAAGAGGATTAATGAAGCTTGCTATTAATGAAGCTAACGTAAAAGAGGAGATTGAAGAAAGATTCCCAACAGCAGCAATGTGTAAAGATATACTTTCTTTTTCGATAAATTGTAATAAAGAAATCAATGAAGTTATTCAGTGGAAATATAGCCAATTTGATAGTGAGCCAGTTTTCCAAAAATTAAAACAAGTTTTTGAGATTTATAGAAAAAAGAAGGCAAAAGACAATCTGGTTGATTTTGATGATCTTTTGGTATTTTGGAACAAGTTATTAGATGAGAGATTTGTGGCAAGGCTTGTAGCCAAACGAATTAAGTATATTCTAGTAGATGAATATCAAGATACAAATTATATCCAAGATGAAATTATCTATAAAATAGCTCAACAAAATACAGAACATAATGTTATGGCTGTTGGGGACGACGCTCAAAGCATCTATGCATTTAGAGGGGCAAATTATGAAAATATTTTAAATTTTGAAGCAAAATATAAGGATTGCAAGCGATATACTATTACTTTTAATTACCGAAGTATTCCTCAAATTTTAGAATTGGCAAACGATTCAATTAGATACAATAAGCGGCAATACCATAAGAATATGAAACCCACGAGGCAAATAGGAATCAAGCCATATCAAGTGAATGTTGGTGATGACTGGGATCAAGCACGCTTTATAGCAAATCAAATCTTAAAATTACGATCAGATGGGTTTGAATTATCTGAAATGGCAATATTAATTAGAGCTGGATCTCATTCTCTAAGAATTGAGATGGAACTAAAAGCTAAAAATATTCCATATGAAGTACGAGCTGGAGTAGCATTTTTTGAAAAGGCCCATATTAAAGATATGTTAGCTCATTTAAAAATAATTGAAAATCCATATGATGAGATTTCTTGGATGAGAATATTCTCAATAATCCAAGGAATTGGTACTAAATCGGGCCTTAAATTGTTCGATGCGATTTCTAAAACTGACAATCCCATTCAAAGTATATCCAGTAAGATGTTCCTTGAAGAAAATTTGAAAAGATCAAGGATATCTAAACTAGGAAAGAAAAAACTTATTAACCACATAAAACAACTCATTCCTTTTACATCTGAAGATAATGCCGATGAAGTCATCCAAAATTTAATCCCATTACTTGAAGATCATATAAAAACTAAATATGAAAATTGGCAAGATCGACTAGAGGATTTGGTGCAATTAAGTATTTATGCTAAAAATTTTCCATCGGTGCAAAAGTTCTTAGAAAATTTAAGTTTGAATTATTCTAATTTGGAATCAAAAACAGTCATCATGGGAGATCAAAAATTAGAAGAGAATCCAATAATTTTATCTACAATACATCGAGCTAAGGGACTTGAATGGAGAGTTGTATTTATTCCTATGTTATGTGAAAATTTCTTTCCTTCAAGCAGAACAATAGGCGATATCGACGCTTTTGAAGAAGAACGAAGAGTATTTTATGTTGCAGTAACAAGAGCAAAAGATCAACTTTATTTGATATCCCCCTCTATTATTCAAACCTTTAGGGATAATCAACTAACAAAAATCTCCCAATTTATCTCGGAACTAAATCAGAAGCTATATCGAAAATCGTCTGTAGAATTCAAATCGGAAAAAAAGAAATCAAAAAAGTCATTATTCACTTCAGCATTTGATTTAGTTGATAAAAGCAATTAAAAATATATCGCTTGTATTTAGAGCCATTATTATCTTAATCTACAAAACTTTCTGAAACGTTTATATTCAATAAATTCTATAATAGGATAGCAAAGAAAGATTGAGCTATGAAAAAATTCCTAAGTTTTAAATTCATCATTCTGGGAGATGGGGGAGTAGGTAAAACTACACTTTTACGTAGATATGTGGAAGGAAGATTTTTGGATACAACCACTATGACTATTGGAGTCGAATTTCTAACAAAACAAATCGAAATAGATTCTAATATGTGCCAATTGATTTTATGGGACATTTCTGGCCAGGAAAGATTCCGATTTATGATAGATAAATATATTAAGGGCGCAAGTGGGGCTTTAGTTCTGTTTGATATCACTAACATGACTAGTTTTGTAAATATTGGAAAATGGGTTCAACTTGTTAAAAAGTACTATCAAAACCTGCCAATTGCTTTAATTGCTGCTAAATGTGACTTGGAAGAATTTTCGATGGTAGCAGATATTTACGCGAAGAGAACTCAAAAACGTTTTGAAATGGTCGATTATATAAAAACTTCTGCGAAAAATGGATTAAATGTGGAACTTGCTTTTGAATGCTTAGTGAATTTTGCAATCAAAACTGACAATTCTATTTAAAGCTTTTAAAGTTTAATATGGAGAGAAAAGGAATACTTATCATTTGCATACATAATGCTGTTCGTTCACAGATGGCAGAAGGGTTAATCAATGCGTTATATAATGATAAATTTGAGGATTAAAGAAGACTTAATTCCAAATTTTAACAGTTTATAATCTAAAGTTAAATCCTACTTTCTATTCAATTAGATTTAATAATAAGTTCTTTTATCATAAATATACTATAAATAATGCTTGATTGAAAAATGTCAGAAAAAGCTAAACTCAAACTTTGTATTTTTGGAGATGGAGGGGTCGGGAAAACATCTTTAACTCAACGCTATTTAACCCAAGTTTTTGATGAAGATCTCAAAATGACTATTGGGACTGATCTTTGTGTAAAAGATGTAAATATCGATAACTTGAATGCTAGACTACAAATTTGGGATTTTGCTGGAGAAGAACGCTACAAAGTACTTTTTCCAAGTTTTGTAAAAGGTGCCCACGGGGGAATATTCATGTTTGATGTCACAAGACATACCACTTTAAAAAATCTGGATGGTTGGCTCTCATTTTTCAAAGAAGAAATGGAAGCAACTAATAAACATATTCCCATTATAATGGTAGGAAGTAAATTAGATCTAGGCGATAATAGATCTATATCTACAGAAGACGGAATTGAAATTGCAAGATCAAGCAATCTACAAGGATATTTCGAATGCTCAGCTAAAACAGGAGAAAATATTGATAATATTTTCGAAAATATTACACGATTGATGCTAATGGAAGAAGGACTAATAGAAAAAAATGATATTATAGGTTAAATCTAATTCTCTTTAATATTTCAGAAAGTTAAAGTTTTATAATAAAAACTAAATTACAATTAATTTCCATTTAATTTAATTTGGTAAAATTCATTAAATATTGATTTTTATTACTCTTATCTTGTATAATTAGGAGCAAAATTGAATATGGAAACTAATCTAGAAACAATTCCAGAATCGCAGTATTCAGAGTTTTCACCAGGCAAAGATCCTTTTGAAAAGGCTCGAAAAAAGGGTCTTCGAAGATGGATATTATCTCATATTTTTTATGGGAGTAATAAATTATTTATTTTTATCGTTCTATTTACAACCATTTTTGCTTCAGTTTTAGCATCAATTACATCTATAACTATTGGGCTTGCAGTTGAGGAATTTTTAATGGCTAATATTGATAGCCTTATAACTTACACAATTCTAATTTTAATACTTGGTCTTTTTACTCCGATATTTAGGCTAATAAATTATTTACAAAGAGAATTATTAGCTCAAAGATTAGAAAGAGATACTCGCCAAGAGTTTTTTACTAACTTATTAGGTAAAAGTCAGTCATTTCATGATATTCAAAAAATAGGAGATTTAATGGCACGTGCAACAGATGATGTTCGGATGTTAAACTTTCTCATGAGTCCTGCAATCTCATTGATTTTTGAATCTTTTACATCGTTGATTATCCCAATATTTTTTATTATTTTTTATTATCCCATTGAATTGGTTTTAGAACCTATTGTCTATACATTAATTTTCTTAATTACTTTAAGATCCTACAATCGCAAGTTATCCCCGGTAACTGGGAAGCTAAGGATGAATTATGGAATGCTTAATGCTACTCTAAATGAAACTTTATCAGGTATTCAAGTTGTAAAAGGATCTACTAAAGAAATTTACGAGTTAGATAAGTATGCCACCTACGCAAAAAATTATAGTGATGCGTTTATCGAACAAGGAAAAATTCAAGCAAAATATCTTCCCATTCTATTTTTAGCATTAACTATTACTATAGGGTTTACTCACTCTCTAATTTTATTTTTAAATGGAGTAATAAATGTAGGTCAAATAATCTCTTACTTAGCCCTATTAGGATTACTAAGATTTCCAACGTTTATTTCAATATTTGTGTTTGCTATTGTTAGGTTAGCTAGTTCTAGTGCTCAAAGATTACTTGAATTAATGAATAAAACAACAGAAATCAATGAAAATCCTAAAGGGGTACAGAGAGAACTCAAGGCAGCTATAAAATTTGATAATGTTTCATTTAAATATCCTGGTAGCGATAAATATGTTTTAAGGAATATATCATTTGAAATAAAACCAGGACAAACAGTAGCAATTGTTGGTACGACAGGTTCTGGAAAAACCACGTTAACAAAATTGCTATCAAGATTATATGATGTCTCAGAAGGCAAGATTTTAATTGATAATATTGATATTAGAGATTACGCATTGAAGTCTTTGAGAAAACAAATTTCCTATATTGAACAAGATGTATTTTTATTTTCTTTTTCTGTATTTGAAAATATAACTTTTGGAAGAACAGGAAATTTAGAACAAGTAGTTAATGCTGCTAAACAAGCTCAAGCTCATGAATTTATCTTAAATCTACCAGAAGGTTACGAATCTAAAATAGGAGAGCGAGGAGTGCAATTAAGTGGAGGAGAAAGACAAAGAATTGCAATTGCAAGAGCATTTCTATCTAATCCAAAGATTCTTATTTTAGATGATTCTACTTCAGCAATAGATTCTAATACAGAAGATAAAATACAATATGCAATTAAAAATATTCTAAAAAACCGTAGTACTTTCCTCATAACTCATCGTTTAAGTCAAATTAGATGGGCAGATCTTATTATCGTGTTAAAAGACGGAAAGATTGAAGCGAAAGGAGAACACAGTGAATTACTCAGAACCTCAGAAGAGTACAGAAAAATTTTTGTTAAGAAATTTGATTTAGATGAAGAGCAATTAATGAAAGGAGTGATTTAATATGGTTTGGGTTGGCTTAGATGCTGAGGAATATGATAGAACGTATAAAGATAGAACATTACTTAAAAGGATTTTTACTTATTTCTCACCTTATAAACGATATTTAGGGATTGTGATCTTTTTTCTAATTATCTCATCTCTAACAACTTCATTTGTGCCGCTTATTACTTCCATTGCGATTAATAGCATACAATATGTAACAGACCCTCTTTACTTTCTTCTTTTAATTTTATTGATTTTAAGTTTAAACGTATTAAGCTTTATATTTAATTATTTTAGGCAAAAAAATGCTGCAAAAGCAATTGGATTGGTCGTGTTTGATATGCAAAAAGATGCCACCAAATCAGTTTTAGATCATGATCTCTCATTTTTTGATAAAAATCCAATTGGAAAGATCGTAAGTAGGATAAATTCAGACAGCCGTGAATTTGGAAATATGATAGAATTATCTGTTGATGTAATATCATCTATTTTTGTAATGATCCTTCTAATAATACTTCTTGTTATAATTAATTCTTTCCTTGCAATTTTAATGTTGATTGGAATCCCGCTTTTCTTTATTGTAGCATTATCCTACAGAAAGTTAGCTAGAAAAATGACATTATTAGGCCAAAGAGCTTTAGCATCTGTTAATGCGTTTGTTAAAGAAAGCTTTTCAGGGATTCAAATCGCCAAAACATTTGGCCAGGAGCTAAAACTTTATGATCAATTTAATGACGTAAACAAACAATCCTATAAGGTAAATTTAAAAAGAGCTTTTACCTTAAATGCTATATTTCCCTCTTTAGGGATTGTTCAAGGACTTGTACTTACAATCTTAGTCTATTATGGAGGGAATTTTCTCATTTTTGGCTCTATAAACGCAGGAGACTTCAACATGTTTTTACAAAGTCTGACCTTGTTATTTTTTCCCTTATTAACAATTGCTTCATTTTGGCCTCAATTTCAGGCAGGATTGTCTGCATCAGAAAGAATTTTTGCCTTAATTGATACTCCACCAATCGTTATACAAAAGAATAATATCATACCTGGAAGATTGAGAGGAGAAATTGAATTTAAAAATTTAGTTTTCCAGTACGAAGAAGGAAAGAAGGTTTTTGATAATTTTTCTCTGAAGATCAAACCTGGAGAATCACTTGCTATAGTGGGACATACAGGTGCAGGCAAGTCAAGTTTAGCTAGCCTTATAGCAAGATTTTACGAATTTCAAGATGGAGATATTTTGGTGGATGGAGTTAGTATAAGAAATTATGATCTGACAGAATATAGAAAACAAATTGGGATCATACCACAAGTACCTTTCTTATGGGCAGATACTGTTGAAAATAATATTAATTATGGATGCAGTTCGAGGAAGTGTGAAGATGTTCTTAGCGCATTAGATAAAGCAGGTGGTTCGGAGTGGATAGATAGCCTTCCAGATGGATTAAATACAAATGTGGGTGAGAGAGGAAACCTCCTTTCTATGGGACAGAGACAATTAGTAGCTTTCGCGAGAGTCCTATTAGAAGATCCTTCAATTTTAATTCTAGATGAAGCAACCGCCTCAGTGGATCCCTTTACGGAAACTAGAATTCAAGATGCTTTAGAAAAGACTCTAGAAGATAGAACTTCTATCGTTATAGCACACCGCCTTTGGACGGTACGTCATGTAGACAGAATAATTGTTATAGAAAAAGGAAAAATCATTGAAGAGGGTAATCATATACAGCTAATGAAACGCGGTGGATATTATGCTCAGCTCTATAATACATATTTTAGACATCAATCACTCAAATATATTGAAGAAATAGGTAAAATGAAAGTATAATTTTTAATATTAATTATAACCGAGTTATATATCTATCTCTTTCCCATTCACTTACGATTACACGATATTTGTCATATTCCTCAAGCTTGGCATAATAGTAGTTTTTAAACGCAAGTTCACCAAATACCTCTTTCATGAATTCCGATTCTTTAAATTCATCTAAAGCTCGTCGTAAACTGCCCGGTAATGCAACAATTCCTTCTTTTTCCATTTCTTTAGATGTTAAATGATACACATTTCTATCAGTTGGTTCATACAGTTCAATATCATCTGCAAGAATTCCATCCAATCCTGCTGAAAGTAATACGGCAAATTGAAGGTAAGGATTGCCTGCTGGATCAGGACATCTAATTTCACATCGCGCTGCGTTTGGCCTCCCATGAAAATCTGGAACTCTAATTAAAGGAGATCTATTTCTAAAACCCCATGCTAAATATACTGGGGCCTCATAGCCAGGAACTAACCTTTTATATGAGTTAGGCCAACTACTTAAAACTGCACACATAGAAATTGCATGTTTTAATTGACCTGCAATCCATTTTTTCATTATTGGAGATATATTATCCCTATCCTCCTCATCATAAAACGCATTAGTTCCATTCTGCCAAAGGGATTGATGGACATGCATTCCAGATCCGTTAATTCCTTCAAAGGGTTTTGGCATAAAAGTTCCTATTAAATTTTGTTGAGCTGAAACCGTTTTAACTATTGACTTAATCGTAATTGTATTATCTGCGGAATTCACAGCTTCATCATACCTAAAATCTATCTCGTGTTGCCCAAATGCAACCTCATGATGCACACACTCAACAGAGATACCCATTGCATCACAATATTCCGCGATTCTATATCTTATCATTTCGCTAATATCATACGGATCATAATCAAAATAGCCTCTCATATCGGAAGGCTTAACTGCTTGTTCAGTATCTGGAGTTAAAATGAAAAATTCCATTTCTGGAGCACAATAATATGTATAACCTAACTCTTTTGCCTTATTAACTGCCCTTTGTAGAATCCCTCGAGGATCGCCTTCATAACGATTTCCATCCGGCTTATAAATATCACAGATTACCCGTGCAACTTTATTCTGTTTCCTCCATGGTAAGAGATGAAATGTACTGGGATCTGGAAGAGCAACCTTATCACTCTCCTCAATTGCTCCATAACCTGTTACTGAGCTTCCATCAAAACTTTCGCCAACATCGAAAATATCTTCAATACGCTTGGAATTTATTTCAAACGACTTAATAATCCCATGAATATCAGTAAATTGAAGATAAATAAATTTAATATCCTCTTCCTTTATTTTCTCTATAACATTATCACATAACTCCTTTCGCTTTGGATCATCCTTCTTAATCATATACTTTCAACTTTTTTTTCTTATTCGATAAATAATTTACTCATATATTAGCAAAGAATCACTTTTTTTCGAGACAAAATCAACAATTTCATCTACTAATTTTGGATTGATTACTAGATGTGATTCTTCAAGTGATTTTTCTATGGTAGCACGAAATCTCTCAATAGTCTCACAATTCCACCCATAATTCCTCGCTGATGCGATCCTCAAGCTAGAAGGCTCAGTTGTTATCTCCATATATTTCTTAGGTAATCGTTTACTCGCAAATACATAATTATCATTACTTAAAAAGACTGCACAGTTCCATTTATAAAATTCACTGCTCCTGAATTTAACTCCTTCCATGGAATTCGATAAACCACTATACTTTAAGTAATCCTCACACTCTAAGCATATCTTACTCTCGTAGGAATACTTTCTACCACAGATTGGACATTTTAACATATCTAAATTTCCTTTTCAATAATATCCTTATATTTAAATTTTTAAAATATGGATATAAAATCCATACTTTTTATTTTATAATATTATTTGTGCGATCTAAAATAAAAATGTTTTGATTAAGTAGCGATATGTGTTAAAAAAAAGAGCAAAAAATAGCGATCAGTAAATAAGTTTGCTGAATAAAAAGGTGATTAAAATAATTTAACTGATTAAGGAATTAACTAAAGCACCCTTATTCAAAAATTTAGATGAAAATCAAGATGATATGCATTTTATGTGCGATTATAAGATTGATAATGAGGGTAATATAATAGAACTTCATATGCATCAGGCTGAATTAATATTTATGGCAATTTTTCCTGAACAATTATGTCTTCTTAAGAGTTTAGAAGTTATTAGATTTCCTAATAATGTCATAGAATTTATTCCTGAGTGTATTATGAATCTGAAATTTTTAAGAGTTTTGGATGTAAGTAATTTCGAAGGTCCAACTGCTTTGATTCCTGATTCAATTAGATCTTTTATAGAGTCATTAGAGAGTTATAATGAATTTTATGGACATTAATGTTATTTTTCTTTTTTTATCTTTAAATTTTTCTCCAAGTGATTATTATATAGACTTGTGATACTCCAGTCTTTATAAAGTTCAAATTAAATACATCATAATCAGGGTTTTCCTTTCGAAATTCATAGACCTTTTTATTTAATTCTTTTTTCAATCCAATCTCATCATTGGTATTCAAAAATCCGGTTTGAGATACCTTAAATTCTTCTGGGTATATTTCATTTTTCATATTATACCAAATTCACTTCATTTTATTAATTCTTATGACTTTAAATTCTTTTTAAAATACAATTTTATATTTAATCTCCCCCTCTAGATTCTAGTTTAAGAAGATTGATTAATTTATTAAGTGCGATACGATTGTGCTTCCATTTTAAGAAAATTTTAGCTTCGTTTTCAGTGCACCACTTATATTCTTCATGTTCACTACTTAATTGAATTGCATTTTCTTCTTTTATTTCAGCTGCATAACAATACTCTTTCATTTTTGCAAGCTTACCGCCCCACGTCGTCTTAAAGATAAAATTATATTCCAAATTAATGATTCTTTCGAGTTTTTTTAATCCAGTTTCTTCATATACCTCTCGTTTTATCGTTTCAAGCGGTTTTTCTCCCGCCTCAATTCCACCGCTTATTGGTTGCCAATAACCACTTCGTTCTAGAATTCTTTTTAATATCAATATCTTAAATTTTGGATTTCTAGTAAATACAAAAACTTGGACATTAATCCGATCGAACATCATAATCACTTATCTTTAAGGTGTTCTTGGTATAATTCAAGGTTAATTCCACTCACATATTTCTTTCTCCCTATCTTGAAGAGTTGAAAATAGAATTAAATTTTATGTAAATAATTATTGTTCAACAATGCCATCAATTGCACATTTTGTATTGGGAGGGATTTTAGGATTAACTTTCTATTCTATTAGTGCTAGGAAGTTTTCCAAAACGCATGTTTTTGTCTTATTTATGAATAATGTTTGGGGTCCAGATATTATCGCAACATTCGGATTTCCAGTTTCCCATTCATTATTACTTTGGCCTCTTTGTGCATTCTTTTTAGCATTTCCATATCATTATTTCACCAAATTTTCAATTAGCCTAGAAAAATGGAAAAAACTTGAAATTATTGAGCTTAAACGAAGGAAATTATCCTTTTCGCAAACTTTCTTCTTAGTTTTAGCTGGTGGGATTTTGCATCTCTATTTAGATTTTATGATAAATAATGTAGGTTATATTATTTTAATACCAGGTTTCGCAAATTTTGAGGGAGTATTTTTCACTCTTTTTGACTTAAATTTATTATTTAAGTATGAATTATTCCCAATAAATCCGATTTTATCAACTTTTATTGGAGGGTTATTTATTTTAGGTTTTGTTTTTCTCTTTATTCGATTTCTTAAGATTAATTCAAGAAAAGAAGGATTTCTACTAATTTTATATATAATTTTATTTTCAGTTATTTTTTCTATACTTGGTCAAACCTTCACATTATCTCATCCCGATTTAGGAGCTATAATCTACATTATACTGTTCTGGGGCATGCCGATGATTCTCATTGTTTTATCGACTAAAAAGAAAAAAATTATGGCGCAAAATAGCCAAATAAAAGAAATAAAGGAACACCAAAGGGACCAATTAAAAACAATTAGTGTAATTTTATTTTTTTCAGGATTACTGATTTTAGGTATATCATTAATATGTATGATATTTAATAGCGAAATTATTAATTATTTGATATCTTTAGACAGTGAAATTGGCAGATATATTAATTTTGAGAGTGGAATGGCTTTAGCGTTCTTTTTAGAACTATCTGGAATATTATTTACTATCATGCTAGTTATTTCTTCAATTGGATTTTTCTATAGAATTGAAAAAGTTAGGCGTTTGAATATTATTATTGGAATCCTTTTCATTTGGACTATTGTAGGTTTAGTTTTAGCATGTAAATTGAGTGAAGATTCTATAAAAAAAGAATTCTCAAAATAAGCATCATAATGAGGTTTATTTTAAGTAATTATAAACTAAACTAACTTTTTTTATAGATTATAGTGATAAGATTTAGAACTTCATAATTCTCAACTTAATTAATTATGAGATTAGTATCTTATAAAATTAGTATTTTGAGGTTATAATAATTGTCAGTTGAAAAAAATATAGATTTAGTAAAAAAAATGATTGCTGCGTATGAAAGTCGTGATATTGAAAAATTTATTGAATTTTTTGACGAAGATGCTCTAGACTACACACCAGCGAGAGAGGAACCACTCAAGGGTCGTGATGAAATTCGAAAAGATAACGAAGAATTCATTTCTTCAATACCAAATGTACAATTTGAGATATTAAATGCATTTGGTCAGGCTAATTGGGTCTGTGTAGAGGGTATTGTCTCTGGGACATATAAAGGTCAAAATAGGAAATTTAAAGTTCATGTGTGCAATGTCGTCAAAATCGGGGGGAATAAGGTAAGTGAAGTTCATGAATATTTTGATCAGCTTGCTTTTCAAACCTGATATGATTTATTCTTATATTGATTTACAAAGATTAGATCTTTATAAAATGTAGAAGCTTTTTTTTATATCTATAAATATTTAAAGTTTAAAAAGATGAATGATAGTAAACCAACTTGTTTCCTCTTTATTGACTTTGGAATCAAAAAAATTATTTTTGACCATTTTTTGCCTTTTTTAATTCTTCAACAACACTTTCGACTTTTTCTCCGCAGAAATGGCAAATTTCTTCATACCAGGTAAAAATATTACCACACTTCTTACAAGTAAAGCGGTCTTTTTGATACGCCAACCATTCCGTTATCTTGTTCTCTTTTAACAAATCTCGATGTTGTAAAGCGAGTGTAAAGTGGGGATGATGGTCAGAAGGATCTTTTTCAGGAATTTTTTCACACGGATAATCCTCACACGTAAAACAATAATCTACGTGTTTTTCTTTGGCACATGTGCGAATTTCACATTCTGCACAATTCGGATACACGTGATCTGATTTACAGCCGTGACATTCCAAATCCATGCCTTTACTCATCGTTTTCCATGGTTCTGGAATTGATTCTGGACGGTTTTGTATATACGCTAATCGAATTATGCAACTTCCACAATAAATTCCACAATATGCATCAAAGATATCTTTCATTTTGGGTTCCCTTTTTAATATTTAGTATTCAACAAAGAATACTATCTAATTAAGAGGATTTTACTTATTTACTTTTTTAATCTGCATCAATATAATGGAAATTTCCCGCATCCAATTATGTGTTTGTGAGTTTGACTAAAAAAATTCCTTCTTTTTTTCAAATATTTATTTAATTATTAAAAATAATATAATTTTATGACTAAAAATGAAGATGAGACATATCGAAAGCTTCAGAATTATTTAGATTCACTTCCAATTGATTATCCTGAAACTAGATCTGGAGTAGAAATTAGAATACTAAAGCGCCTATTTACTCCTCAAGAAGCAGAAATAGCATTAAATTTAAAAATAATTCCTCAAGAGCCTAAAGCACTATATAGACCTTTTAAGAAGAAAGGATGGACTCTAGAACAATTTTCTGATGCTCTTTTAACAATGGCTAAAAAGGGATCAATAAATTGGATTCGAAGAAGGGATGGCACAAATTATTATGCGATTGCTTTTCTAGCAGTAGGCTTTATGGATTATCAAATAGACAAACTCACTAAAGATTCTGCTGCAGAATATGATCAATATATGGATGAAGGTTTCATATCTGCGATGTTAGAAAATGGAATTTTACAAATGAGAACAATTCCTATAGAAAAAAGTCTAACTTTTGAACATAATATTTCTAATTTCGATGAAATTAGAGAAATTATACAGAATACTGAAAAAACATTTTATTTAAGCCCGTGTATATGTAGGCAATCAAAAGTGGTTCAAGGAAAAGGGTGTGATCATCCAATGGAAACTTGTATTTCAATTGGGGTCTCCCCACGGATATTTCTTGAACAAGGACGAGAAATTACAAAAGAAGAGGCATTAGAAGTATTAAGAATGACTCAAGAAAACGGAATGGTTATTTGCCCTACTAATACACAGAATCCATTTGTAATATGTTCTTGTTGCGGATGTTCCTGTATATTTCTTAGTAATCTCAAAAAATATCCTAATCCAGCACAATATGTTAACTCAAATTATTTTGTTGAAGTTGATGAAGACCTATGTACGGGATGCTCAAGCTGTATCACTAGTTGCCACATGGAAGCAAACAAAATTAATGAGAATGGAATTAGTAAATTAGATTTAGGTTATTGTATAGGATGTGGTGTTTGTATCCCGCAATGTCCCGAAAGTGCGCGTCATTTAGTAAAAAAGTCAACTGAATCAATACCACCCGAAAGTTTTACAGAGCTATATCAAGCTATAGCTAGAAGAAAAGCATTTCTTCGGGAAAAAAGAGAAATAGAAAAAGATTATGGAAGAATAGGAATTATTAAGAAGAAGTAAGAAATTTTCTGATTTAATGAAGCTTTAAGAGGAGGTGAGAGTCTAAATGCCAGTTTCCTATATTTATAAAAGGATGATTCGTGAAGAGATTAAGAAACTTAATAAACCAATAACATTGAAGGTATTTACCTCAACAGATAATCTCCAAGAATCAGTATATATGATGGATACATTAGATATATATGTAAAAGGTTCTGATAGACTGCTTAGAATCGAAGAATATAAACTTGAATCTAACTCTGAAATTGCCGAAGAATATGATATCCAGCGAGGACCAGCGATTTTACTTATAAATGATCGAGGAGTAGAAATTATACGTTATTTAGCGGTTCCTATGGCAGCAGAAATAGAACCATTTGTACAAGCGTTAATGATATTTACTGGGACTCCCAATTATTATGAAGCCGCAATAAAACAAAACCTCAGTAAATTTGGTTCAATAATTATTAAAGTATTGATTACTGACTCTTGTGTTTATTGCCCAAATATTTTATCAATATGTAGTCAGTTTGCGTTAGCCTCAGAAGGTAAAATAAAGGTTATTATAATAGATATTATGGCTCATCCTAATATTGCGGAACAGTATCATATATCGACTGTTCCATATTTAATTATAAATGAAGAAAAAAAGTTAAATGGGATAATTAGTGCTGAAGATCTTTTGAAAGAGCTTATAAACGAATAAAATTATTATTGATTTTCTATAATTTGTTTTCCAAACTTTGCAGCATTTTTTATTCCAAGTCGGAAAAAACCTTTAAAATTAGTACTAACTATTACTTGGCCACCTGCTTCTTCAACTTTATTCCTCATATAATCATGTGCTTTGCTACCAGTAAGTCGAGCCGTATTAAATACAACTATGTGTTTTCCATGTATATTTCCCATTCTAGTTAGGATCTCATCAAAAACTTTAGGGGGAAAACCACCATGATTGGGCATGCCAATAATAATCAATTCATAGCCTTCAAGATCTAACCTGTTCAATTCAGGTTCTATCAAAGAGAAATCTCCTTTATTGAAATTGCGTAACTCTTTTAATCTCTGACTAAATTTTCCCGTCAATTCAAGAGAAACATAATCTATCTCATAATCAATTAAAACACTTGCAATAGCTTCAGCTATTTTCTTTGCTCTTCTTCCCATAGTAAAATAACTAATTAATGCTTTCATAATTTTGAAATAACCTTAATTAATAAAAAAACTTCTAAATATTTTTTCAAGTAGATTAATGATTTTATAATCCAGATTTGGTTATAGATAAATATAAATATTTATTAATTGGTTTTAAGATATATCTTCCACCAAAAAAAAAAAAAAAATAACACATGGAAAATTCAGAGTTTCTATCTTTCAATGGAATTTCACTATTATCTCATTGTAGAATATACGAAAATGATTTAAACCAAAAAGTACACTTAATCCCGGTATGCCATTTCGGAACTGTGAAATATTTTTATAATCTCTTATTATATATAGGGGATGTTCCTTGTATTTTTGAAAACTTGAATTTAAACGCTGACGATAAAAGTGTTTATGAAGCTATAAGAGATATAGATGACTATATTGAGGTTTATAGTATTGAGTGCGAACAAATTTGGCAGAAATATAATAAACTTCTCAAAAATTTTTATAAAAAATTTTTAACTAAAGAATTAAAAAAATTGCGGAAATATATAAAAAAGGAACTAAAACAATCAAATGAAAAAATAAAAAAAATATATGATTTAAGTGAGAAAACCAGATTTAGTTTTCCTAATTTAATAATGATTCAACTTTATTGGTGTGAATTGGTAAATTTAGTTCATCAATTCATTGCTATTGATTATAAAAATGACATAATGCATCGCCCAAACTGGATTCATACAGATCTGAATTTAGGTGAGTTAAAAGAACAAGTTGATATATCTGAATTTTTAATAGAATTATTAACATCCCCAACACCAGAACAACTTGCAGAACTTCAAAAAGAAATGCACTTAGTTATGCTCTCTATTTTAGAGTTATTGCAAATTGAAAGAATTGCAGATGTTTCACAAAGAAGACAAGAGTTAGCTGTAAGACTTACTAATGTCATGAGTCAAAATTATGAGAAGTTTGAAAGTTTGAACCCTGAGATTTTGTTAAAAACAAGAAATACTCTTATCGAGGACTCTATCTTAAATTTAATTGAAAATAATAATGAATTAATGGTTTTTTATGGAGCAACTCATATGATTGGGATAGAAAAGTTTCTTTTTGCTGAAGGATTTAAATATAAAGCAGATAAAACCTTTGAAGTATTCAAAATCCATTAGTAAGTAGGTTAAATTCAAATGGGCAGTATTTTAATCAAATAGATCTAGTTGATAATAATAACCCTCATTTTTTATAATCTTCAACATCCCATTTTTTGTATATAAATAAATTAGTGCCTTTATTTCAGCAGGTGGTATTTCATAATTTTCAGCTATAATTTCAATCATAAACTTTGGAAATTTCTTGTAAGTGTTATGTAAATATTTTAATGCTTCCAAGAACCTTTCTGAATAATCTATTTCAGTGATCACCATAATTCACACCTTAGAAACAAATTTTTTTAATTACTTATAAATAAAAAATTAATACTCTTAATATTCTTAATTCTATTAATACGATGAAAAATCGTATATTTAAATGTTATTGAGACTGATTATTGATGTAGGAATAATATGACAGTTTACATTTTATCAATTATTAGCTATAAGGGCTAGAAAATATTAATATTAATATTTAAGGAAGTTATGAAATCCTGGACCATTGTCCTTTGTCTATCTCTTCCTCGTTTACAATTTGAGTAGGATGACCAGAGTGTTTTGAATCAAAAATTTTAAGTTGTTCAATATTTTCATATTCAGTTTCATGAATATACACATATTCATGGCATTTGAAACAAACTTTTATTTTAATTTAATTCACTTCCTTTCTTCCATTTTAATCCTATAAAGAAGATTGTGTACAAATTTTATTAATGAAATTACCATATTTAAACTTAATTTTAATAAATTAATTAATCTCTTTCTTAACATGAATAAAAATTTTTTCACTTCTACCAAAAAACTTACAATGTATATCTATTAATTTCATTTCGAATCTCTTCTGCTATTCGAATGGGGTTTTTTGAACGAGTAATTGCTCCACCCACAATAATAATCTCTATTGGGTAAGATATTAATTTTTGAATATCGTTAACTTGAATCCCACCAGCAACAGCCAATTTCGGATGACTACGTATGCGAGCTACAGATTCTATTTCAAAAAATGGAGCTTGGCGAGAGGCTTGGCGATCCAGCCCACTATGTACAGCAGCATAATGTAATGCAGTTTCTTTATAATGAATGTTTATTATCTCTGCTAATCTAATAGCCGGAGATCGTGAAACAATAAGATCAGCCATAATCTCAACATGAAACTCATTTGCAGCGCGTAAAGCTTCTTGAATAGTCATGTTATACGCATCAGCAAGGATAGTTATAATATCTGCTTTTGATTTAGCTGCCATTTTTACTTCTAAGTACCCTGCATCTGCCGTTTTTAAATCAGCACATACCAGTTTATCGGGATGGGCTTCTTTTAATTCTTTAATAACACGAATTCCTTCAGACTTTATTAATGGAGTCCCTGCCTCTAAAATATCAACAAAGGGAGCTATTTTATGCGCTAGATCTAAAGCTTCTTCCAATATCTCCAGATCAAGAGCTATTTGCAATTTTGGAATTATTTTCCCTTTTTTCAAAGGCTTTGTTGAACTCATTTTAGTTCCATTCACTATTTTTCATTTCGATTTTCTTTTAAATCTATTTTATTTATTAAAGCCATGCTAATTAAAAAAATTACTAATGTATCAAAAATTTCAATGAGAAGCATATCAGATGGAATCAAATCCATTCGTACCATAAACGAAGTACAGCTTGCATATATAATAAAAAGAAATATCACTAGAAATCTAACTTTAAATATAAATGTCATGTATATTACCTTAATTACATTCGTTCCATTTAATAATATCTATCGTCTTTTTATATTTAACTAGAAATTATTTAATCTTTCCAATTTTAGTAAAGGAAGAATAAGAAATATATTTTAATAGAACCTTATTATGATTATATCTCATTGTATTGAGTGATCACTATTAGATATGATGATTGGTATTGCGAAGAATTATTTTATGCTTATATTAATAAGTATATCAATCTCCATGAGCTATTAACTAAGTTAGATTATGACCAAGTAGAAAAGCAAAGAGAATTATTTAATCTTTTAAACTTAATCTTGACTAATAATTTCCCTCATTATTGTTTTAATATGAGTTGTAAAGAGAAATTATATTTTTCGAATACCTATGATTATACTAAGAGGGAATTTAATTTTAACTTAAAAAAGTTTATAAAAATATGGATTGCTCCATTGAATCTACATAGATTTTCAGATTGGCATATAAAGATTCCTTTTTACTGCTGTGATTGCTTTAAATCAAAAACTAAAAGTACCTTGTAAAAATTAAGTTTTAAAATGTATTTATAAAAAAATATGAAAAAATTTAGAGCTTAAACTCATCTACCTCAGAATTAATACTATTTGCACAGTGAGGTTCAAGATTTAGAACCATCGTAAATGAAATCGAAAATTACTTTCTGAAGTTCATTTTTCTAGAAGCTATATGTTCCTTGCATAATTCAACTTTATTAGTCTAAAAATATTAAATCTGTTGAGGTTATAATCATTAAACGATTTATAAATAAACCTTTAACATTTCAATTAGATAATTCAACTATTATACGAATTAAGGAATTGTGTAATGAAGTAAACTCCATTTATCATCCTGGTTTTCCTATTAAAAAATTTAAAAAAAATTGCAAAAGAGACAAACACATTAATATAATAATTTCTTATATTATACTAAACTAGGAATTTTTATTATCATGAATAAAAAATTATATAGAAAAACATACCCATTTATTTGTTCTGATTGTGGGGAATTTTCTCATACGTTATTTGATTATTGTGAAAAATGTGGCTCCAAAAGTACGCTCCGCAACGCCTCAAGGCGAGATTATAAAGTATAAGATTAAACAATTATAATCTAAATTTTTGTGCTTATTTTGAAGTTAATGAAGGATTTTTTGTTGCTTAAACAACAATATTTAATTTTATGTATAGAAACTAGAAAAACTTACCCATAATTCATTACAATTAACTCCTAGGAAAAAATAGGATAAGTTAGTTCAAAAAAGAAAAAGTTCCATTATCTAGATTTACTGATAGTTTAAACTTAATTATAAATAGTATACCAACGCTTTAAATCGCCTCCTCTTATACTCTAGAGATTTTCTTATATTAGAAGAAATTAGAACCATTCACCCCGTTCAGCATATCTTATATCTAAATAATCCATTCGTTTTCGAAATTTATTTAACTTTATCTTAAAGTATATAAAATTTTTCCTTTCTTTTAGACTCCAAGCATTTTCTGAAATAGCCATTAATCTTGGAAATAATTTGTTTTCTAAATCTTTAATATTTAAAATCAATTCAGTCCAAAGACAAGCCTCGATGCCGAGGATATTTTTATAGTATTTTTTATCAACTAAATCTGAAATTGGTTCATAGTTATAACTTTTTGAAAGGGACGTTCTATTATACCCATGATCAAAATAAACAGATTCCATCTCTGACATTATCATCTCTCTGTTATTATTTATATTTGCTAAATCTTGCTTAAAATCTTCGATCCAATATTGCCCTATTATCTTTTTATTTATATTATTATCTAATATATCGTTCCATATAATCACGCGTTTGCCATTTTTCTCTAGGAATTTTGAAATTCTATTTGTAAAATATACTTGTAATTCTCTTTCAGATTTCAAATTTTCAGTAATCATTCTTTTCTGACATAATTCACATTTTTTCCATCTTTTTGTCAGAACCTCATCACCCCCGATATGGATTGAATCTGATGGAAATATCTCACATACCTCTTTAAGAATATTCTCAATAATATTGAACATAGATTCTTTACCTATACATAGTACCTCTGGGAATATTCCAATACGAATGCTAACTTCAAAAGATTCGTCGGTACATGCTAGTTCGGGGTAAGCTGCCAAAGCTGCGGTAATATGACCAGGCATATCAATTTCAGGAACAATCTTTATGTACCTTTCTTTAGCATAATTAACAATTTCCCTCAAATCCTCTTGCGAATAATATCCTGAATGGTACTTTCCATTTGATTTGTTACGACTTAAATATAGGGAAGTTGATTTTCTTTTTGAGCCAACTTCAGTTAAACGAGGGAACCTTTTTATCTCAATTCTCCACCCTTGATAATCAGTTAAATGCCAATGAAAGATATTAAGCTTTAGAAAAGCCATTATATCGAGAATTTTTTTCACTTCTTGTTTTCCAGAAAAATGACGGGCTTCATCTAACATAAAACCTCTCCATGAAAACCGAGGAGAGTCTTCAATTTTAACACATGGTATCTCCCATTCTATATCTTCCTTGTGGGAAGATTCTATTTCTGGAGGAAAAAGTTGTCTTAATGTTTGAATCCCATAAAATAATCCCTCTTGGTCATTAGATTCTAATTCAACTCTATCAGGAGAAATAATCAGTTCATATCCTTCCCTTGAAGACTCCCTGCTCTTACTCATCAGTTTTAGAGTTATTGAGTTATTTGTACTTTCTTTCTCGGTAAACTGTTTCGTAATTAAATGAAAACCTGTAGCGGGTTTAATGAAATCTCTCAAATAGTGACCCAAATTCATTACGGAATTACAATATATAATAGTTTTAGCATTTAATTTAAAAAAACCTTCTTTCGGAGTTACTTTTATGGGCTCTGGGATTATAGAAATATCAGATAAATTATGATAAGCATTATTCACCATTTTTGATAACTAACCATAACATTCTTTCAAGCAATAATAAATCTAACTTTTAAAAGCAAACAATAAATTTTAAAGATATTATTAAGAAAAACTAATAAATCATTATAACATTTATCTTTTTATGAGCGAATCTAACAAACCGAATATTGAGGATGTTGATTTAGAAATTTTAAAAATCCTAAGTCAAGATGGGCGTACAACTTATCATAAAATTGCTTCGGAACTGAAAAAATCACCAGTAACTATTAAAAACCATATTGAGGAACTGATTAAAAATGGGATTATTAAAAATTATGGCGTACAAATTGATTTTGAGAAACTTGGCTACAATATCATCGCCATTATCGAAGTGACTATTTCTAAAGGGAAGATGCTTGAAGTTGAGGAAAAAATCTCTCAACATCCAAATACTTTTGCTGTTTATGATATAACAGGAACTTATGATGCATTGATATTTGCTAGATTCAAATCAAGGGATGATCTGAGTGCAATGATTAAAAAATTTCATTTATCTCCTTACGTTGAGAGAACAAATACTCATATTGTATTGAACGTTATTAAAGAAGAAAATTCTCTCGTAAAACTAATTGAAAAGAAGCAATAGAAGATTCGTATTGTAATTATCACTTCTATTACTAAATTTGTCGAGACTATTGTTTTTTATTGATAAGATTAAATCTATTCTTTATGAGTATAGGAATAATTAAAGTGAATAATAAGGACTTTTATGACAGAATGTTTCCCGATATTTCTGAATTAATCATTCCTTTCTCAGAGTTCTTCAAGAATCATAACTCCCACTATATCTATACAGGAAAAGAAAGAATTCCATTTACGAAACGAGATCCTGAGTTTATTGAGACAATGAAAAAAGAATTTCTATAATAACTTTTCCAATTTTTAACACTAACTATTTTAAACTGCTAAGCAATCCTAAAAAGTCTGAGTAAGGAATTGCTGTCCAACTTTCAGCGAACATAGCTCCTGCGGCACGAGATAACAACGAAACTTTAGCAGCCTCTTGTTCATTTTCAACTTCAAAAATATCAATAAAATCATAGGGACCAAGAATAGCATAATGAGCTATCCATTTAATCCCCGGAACTTTCTCTCTCACTAACTTTAAGAACTTCTCTCCCTGTTCTTTCCTCTTCTCTACTAAATCAGGGTTTTGCAATTTAGTTGCAAGTATATATATTGGCATAAAGAACTTTATTATTTTCATAAATAAAAGCTTTACCTTTAACAAATTCTTTCTGGCTAAAACTACTTGAAAAGGTTAATTTTTTTTGTTATCTTCGGTATATTTCGTCAAATTTTCTAGGATTCTTCTTAAATAGTTTTCAAAATTATCAATCTCCTCTTCAGAAAAGCCATTATAATAAATATTTTTCATTTGATTAGAAACTTGAAGAAATTTATCTTGTAATGCTTTATTCTTTTTAGTTAACTTTATGTTAATAGTTCTTTTATCATTTGCAACAGGAATTCTTTTTATGTGGTTCGATTTTTCAAGATTATCCAACATATGAGACAGAGTAGCTTTACTTAACGAAGTTTTCTTTTTAAGTTCTTGAAAGGATATATTATCTTTTTGCCAAAGTGGAAACATTACTCTACCTTGAGCAGAAGTTATTTCAGTGACATTAAAATCTCGGAGTATTTTTGCAAAAATCCGCTCTGAAAGTTTGCGGATCTTTCCAATCAAAAATCCTCCTTCTCTCAACTTTTCCTTTTTCTCTACATTATTTTCAAGCATTTCTTTCAATTATAAATTATTATAACATCTATAAATTCATGAGAAAATTAGTTACTGCAACTTTGTATAATTCAGGTTGATCATCATGCACTACATGTCCAGCATCAGGAATTTCAATAAGTTGACAGTTTTTTATTACTTTTGACATTTTTTCAGCATGTTCGCGGTTAAATTGACTCGATCCCCCTTTAATTATCAGTGTAGGACATTTTATTTGTTCTAGTTCTTCCCATTTTGATTTTCCAAAACTTAAACTTAAGATTTTAAGGAGATGCTTAAATTTAAAAATAGGATAGTATCCCAATTCTTTTTCTTCAAGTAGTTCTATAAAGTGATCAGCATAGGTGGGATGTAGATTTCCAAAAAAAATCCCTGCTTCTTTTAGGCAACTGAATGGAACTGGCCATGACATAAAAAATTTTTCCCATTCATCAAGAGCTTCCATTGGGGCTGCTTGAGCACTTTTATCTTCAATAATTAGAGCCTTAACTAGTTGTGGGTATAAGACAGCTAAGCCCCAAGCTATCGAGCCCCCCATAGAATGTCCAATCACAATACTATCATGTATGCCTAGCTCATTCATGGCAATTGCAATATCTTGAATCATTATATCACGTGAGTAATCTGAATCTGGTTTTTCACTTCTTCCATGCCCTCTTTGATCAAATGCAATAACATGATAACTTTCTCTTAACCAAAGTGCCGCCTCATACCAACTGGTTGCTCTAGACATAAGTCCATGTAATAGGACAACAGTGTCTCCCGATCCCCCAAAATCTATATAAACTAATCGGATATCTCTTCCATTGACATATCCTCTTTCAATTTTTCCCATTTCAAAAACTGCCAAATTAATTAAATTTTAAATTCAACTTGTTCTAATTTGTAGTAGAAACGTCCTTCATTAGGTTTGAATCGAAGTATGGTATAATCAGGATCTTCCAATCCCTTTGGATAATACCTAATAGATCTATCTAACCAGAATTGGCGCTTTAGTTCCATATCTTCAATTATTTCTACCTCACCACCAAACATCACTCCTTTAAATTGTTCAGTGTCACAAAAATAAACAGCAACTCTAGGGTTTTCCTTTATATGGGCTATTTTAGAAGAGCTAGTATTTGTTGAGAAGTAAATTACGTACTTATCTTTCAGATTATCATAAAATTCAGAAAATTCAGGATATCGTTCCTTATATCGTGTGTTTAATAATGCTCTTGTGATAGGAAAGCCCTCAGAATCAATTGTTGAAAAATATGCAACAAGAGAATTTTCTATTAATTCTATACTTGATCTCTTTACTTCATTTAAATCCATTTATAATCTACCTTATATAATTTTAAGTGAACTCGATTGATTATTCTTCTCCGGGCTTGAATTGAACTTTTTGTAATTTATAATAAAATCGTGCTGTTTTTGGCCTCAAACGGAGTAATGTGTAATCTGGATCCTCTAAACCTTTTAAGTAATATCTTGTCCACCAATCTAGCCAAATTTTTCGCTTGACATTCATATCATCTATAATCTCTACTTCCCCCCCAAACATTACTCCTTTAAAGGCTTCGGGATCACAAAAATACACAGAAATTTTAGGATTTTTCTTGATATGTTCAGTTTTAGATGATGCCGTATTAGTTGAGATATATATCTCAAATTTATTGTCCAACTCGGAGAAGAATTTAGAAAATTCTGGAAACTGTTCCTTATTTCTTAAGTTAAACATTGCTCTTGTTATTGGATATCCTTTTGAATCAATAGTTGTTAAATATGCTGCTTTCGAGGTCGCTATTAATTCCATACTTAATTTTGTTGCTTCTTCCTTATCCATTTTACTCATCTTGTTTACTTCTTATTTATATGCTTAGTAATATCTTCTTTATAATAGGGCATTCGAGTAATAAAATCTCCATTGAAATATACACAAAAAGTCGCATAAGGATGTAAACTGTTTTCTTGGGCGCTTTTAGAATCTTTCAAATCTTCTATTACCAATTCCATCTTCAGCTCTTTAGCTAAGACCTCAAGTAAACCAGTCATATGTGCAACATAAGGACATTGTTGTGTTTTAATTCCAAGAAGTTTTACCCCAAGCTCTTTATAATTTCGTTTTGGAGGTCGATTAAATTTTGGAAGAAGTGCATCTTCAATAAATTTTTTGGCATAAAGTTCGAAAGGTGGAATTTCATCAACTTTCTGAAAGCCATGTTTTAAAAAAAGCGAATTTGTGGGTTCCCAACCCCCCTCATGGGATGTTAAAATTACTGCACCATTCATTCCCTTAGCATCTTTATAACATTCTTGTAACAATTTTGTACCAAATTCAAGATTATGGTATTTATTGTTAACTAATATGCAATGAATGGCCATCCAACCAGGAGCATGAATACCTCGCCAAACTGATTCACCAGGAATGTATTCTATAAAACCTCCTGACACATAATTATTTCCCTCCTCTTGGATCATTAGCAACTTAAAATGTAACCCTTCTTTAAAACGTTCTTTTAACCAGTTAACTTTATTTTTATAACCTTCTTTATCTTTTTCTTTTAAGCAAAAAAGGTCGTATTCATCAATATTCTTTTCATTTAATTCTACAATTCGATAAGATGGTATTCTTGAAATTTTAACTTCACCTCTACTTAATTGTTTATAATTTAATTTTAATTTAATTCAGAAAATTTTTTATTTTTTAGGTTTATAAGTTGTACCTACTTCATACGCTTCTCCTAAATAATCCCCTATTTTTCGATATGGACCGTTAGGCATAAGACAGATAAATGAGTCAAAGTTTTCAACGACGGGATTATCATCTTTTACATATTTTTCATCAATATATATTTCGATAATTTCTCCTATAAAAAAATCAGTGTTCTTGAATTCTTTAATATTAATGAGTTTACATTCAATATTGACTCCACATTCTTTAATCATTGGGGCTGTTCCAAGCTCCCCATAAAAAAGATCGAATTCCTTGGATTTATCAACTCTAGCCCCAGAATGTAGACCACAATAATCAGTAACTATAACCATTTCACGAGTAGGAATATTAATACTAAATGATCTATTTTCCTTTATTCCTGAATTCGTATAATGTTTTTTTGACATAGCCACACCAATCAATGGAGGATTATCGTGAATCATGTTAAACCATATAACTGTATTAAAATTTGGCTTGCCATTTACATGGGCTCCTATAAGACATACTGGTAAGGGCAGTATGGGTAATTTCCATCCAGTTTTTACTTTACTCATATTTTTTAACTTTATTATATATTTTTGATTGAAGTATCTCAGTAATAGATAATACTGCATTAGAATTGCATTTCTTTCGGTAAATTTGATTATACTGATATCGAAAAGACATAGTTTCCATATTTTTTCTAATACTTCTATAATTTTTTTTATCGATTGTTCTATTTCGAACGTTCGATATAGAACAGATATTCACTTTCATATATAAACCTTATGCAAATAAAGGAAATTTTTTAACAAATTGGAGCATAATGACTATAGTTTCTTAATAAATTATTTAAATAAATTAATTTAAAAACTTTCAAATTCAAAATTTTATAAATAGAAATTATTTAAATCGGGAATTGAAAAATAATAAGTTTCTTTTTTATATGATGGCTAAATTTTCAGAAGATTTTTTGTAATACAGCCTTTATGTAATAGGAATTTGTTCAACCTAAAACAAAAGGTTTAAATATATTTTTAGAACGTATTAAAAATATTATAACAATCATCAATTCAAGTAAAATATTTTCACTATTTTCAATATTTCGATAAACTTAAATATTTTCTATTTATATTTTATATTAAAAGAATTTCAGTGGGAAGCAAGTCCCACTAAAATGAAAAAAAAAAACCCTAGCAGGTGAATAAAGTATGGCATTAGAAAAAATAAAATCAAGTATGGATAGTATTATAAAACCCAAGAAAGCCGTTTATAGGACATATGAATTAATGTGTCTCGAGAAACTTAAGGAATTAGGAAAATCAACAGCAGCACAATGGTCTGCTGCGATGGGATATGAACATAGAAGCTCACTTGCTAAAGTTATAAAAAGGATCAAAATGAAATATCCTGATAAGCTAAAGATTTATTATGACAGGACACCTCGGCAATATGAAGCTTTATAAATTATAGGAATTGCATAGAAATCCTTTTAATTTTCATTATATAGTAAGTGTGTCAAAAAAATGATGATTAAATGCCCATCGTGTGGAATTGAATATTCTTATGGTAGGAATATATGTCATACGTGTGAAAAGTACTGTATATTCTTTGGTTCAATCTTCAATTTAGGACGAACAGAGCGTGATTGGAATTGTAATACAAAGAAGACTTTAGCAAGTTTAGACAACTTTCCGCATAAATCAAAAATTGTCAGAGAATTGGATGATTATGAATTAATTTTAGAAAAAACAAAGCCTTACCAGTGGAATTGCGATCCAGCATTGAAAATTTCAATTCAGGATAAAGGCATGAGCTATTATCATCTATATGAATGATGAGAATTAAAATAGATAATAAATAATAAAAAGAGATTTAGATTAATTTTTCTAATTGGTTTACAAATTCTTCATATTGCTTAATACCAAGCTCCCAAAATTCTGCTTTTGTGATATCTAGCCCAACAATTTTTCCTAAATCTACAGAGGACAAGCTACCACCTGCACTTAATAACTTTTTAAACTTCGGAATAAAGGCTTTTCCTTCTGCTTTATATTTTTGATAGAGCGCATACACAAATAGTTGAGCGTAGACATACGGATAATTATAAAACCTGAGTCCTATTCTAAAATAGTGTGGTTTCATTGTCCATTCCCAAATAAGTTCATCGAAAAAATCAACAGCCTCTCCATATATCATATCTCGCCCGGCAACCCAGTGTTTAGCTATAGTTTGGCCATCTAAATATTCATTTTTTTTGATTGCATCATATAGATTTTGTTCGAACCAATATCTTGCGCTTACTTGAAAGACTGCCATGCCTGCCTCATCAAGTACGTTTGCCAAAATCGTTCGCTTAATGACATCCGATTCAGATTTTTCTAATAATAAATCTGTTAATAATAATTCACCAAAAATGGATGCACACTCAGCAACAGTATATCCCGGATGAATATTGAAATAAGTTTGAGCTTTCATAGCTAGATAATCATGAATTGCATGGCCTAACTCATGAGCTAATGTGAAAATTTCCCTTAATTGACCAGTATAGTTCATAAGAATAAATGCGGATTTCCCATTAAACCATGAAGTACAATATGCTCCGTTTCTCTTTCCATCTCGAGTACTAGCATCAATATGGTTCATGTTAAACATATCCCTAACATAACCAGCAAACTCTTCATCAAACTTATTATAAGCTTCAATTACTAGATTTTTAGTTTCTTGCCAGCTATATTTCTTTTCTGGTGCTTCTAGTAATGGTGCTAAAACATCAGCATAGTTTAGTTTTGGTAATTTAAGGAGTTTAGCCTTTAATTTCATATATCTTCTATATACATTTGCGTTCTTTTCAATAGTTTTCATTAAATTTTCTATTATTTCTTGGGATGTGTCGTTTGTAATAAGGCTATCGTGTAAAGCATTATCGTACTTTCTTCTATTAACGATTTTCATCCAATCTCCACATATATTTCTCAAAGCTGTTGAAAATATATATTCATCCTTCCCTAGCTTGCTATAGATTGATCTCTGAGCAGATATTCTCGTATCTCGGTCTGGATGGCTTAATAAACTATTTGCATCATTATATGATAATATTTTGGCTTCTCCCATTACCTTTACTTTAAATTTTCTCGTATTCAACCATTTAGCTTGCAATTGACTCCATTGAATAATACCAAATTGATCCTTTTCTAAAATTAATTGTTCTTCTATTTCTGATAATTGATGTGGTTGCTTTCTCCTAATTTTCTCCAAATAGTGTTTATAATTCTTTAATAGGTCATCATCAATTAAATCTTCATTCTGAAATACATATTTTCCTATATCTAGTTCAAGAAAAGCTAGTTTTTGAGCAAGTTCAGTACTGAATTGAACGACTTTATTTTTTAAAATTTCGGACTCTGGGATTTTCATGTTTGCATCATATAAAATATATGAATATGTAGCTAATTCATCTAAATTTGCTTCAAACTCTTCTTGTCTTTTAAATAACGTTAGTAAATCTTTATTTGTAAATTCTGGTTTCTTTATTTTCCCTCTATAGTTTTGAACAAAACCCTCAGCTTCCTTATTTAGATTTTTTATAACGCTACCTATTTTGGTGTCATTATGACTTCTAAATAAGCCCGTTAAATCCCATGCGATTTCTTCATTTGTCATATAAATCAAATTAATATTTTGTACTTAATCAAATTAAAAAAGAAATTAAAATCTGCTAGAAAAAATTAAATTATTCATATTCAATTGTACTTGGGGGTTTGTTTGAAATATCATAAACAACCCTGTTAAAGCCTTTAACTTCATTGATAATTCGTGTGCCTATTTTTTCTAATAAATTCCAATCTAATTTCGCAAAGTTTGCGGTCATTGCATCAATAGATTCTACAGCTCTTATAGAACATATGTATTCATATGTTCGATAATCCCCCATAATGCCAACTGTTTTAATTGGCAGTAATACACAAAAAACCTGCCAGAGTTTTTCATAGAGCGATGCTTTTTCGATTTCCTCCAATAGAATCGCATCAGCTTCCTTTAACATTTCTAACTTTTCTTTATCTATCGGTCCAAGGCATCTAACTGCGAGTCCAGGTCCAGGAAATGGATGTCTATAGATCAATTCTTTTGGTAATCCTAGTTCTAATCCAATTTTCCTAACCTCGTCCTTATATAAGTCCTTTAATGGTTCGATCAATTCTAATTTCATATTTTTAGGTAATGTGACATTATGATGTGATTTAATTTTAGCAGCCGATTTACTAGTAGCAGCAGTCTCAACTCGATCGGGATAAATTGTCCCTTGAGCAAGATATTTTATATTTGGAAAGTGCTTTTCTAATTCTAATGTTTTCTTTTCAAATACTTCTATAAATTTATGCCCTATAATTTGACGTTTTTCTTCAGGATCTTCAACATCCTTTAAATTTTCTAAAAAAATCTCTTCAGCATTTACAAAATGAAAATTTTTGAATTGTAATTGTCCTTGAAAAAGCTCTTGAACTTCTATTTCTTCATTTTTACGTAAAAGACCATTATTTACAAAAATACAATGAAGTCTATCACCTATTGCTCTATGAATTAATGCAGCAGTAACAGACGAATCGACTCCTCCACTAAGCCCTAAAATTACCCTATATTCTTTACCTGCTTTTTTTTGAATATTTTTTATAGTTTTTGTTATCCAATCGCTTAATTCCCATTCTTTATTACATTCAGCGACTCTAAATAAAAAATTTTCTAAAATTAATTGTCCATTAAGAGTGTGTTTCACTTCTGGATGAAATTGAAGTCCAAAAATCTTTTTTTCGTGGTTCGCATAAGCTGCGATGGGGCATGTATCTGTTTTAGCCAACACTTTAAAATTAACTGGTAACTTTATTACTTGATCTCCATGAGACATCCACACAATTTGGACATTTTTATCCAACTCACTAAAGATAAGATCATTTTCTAGAATTTCTAAGTTAGTTTTACCGTATTCTTTTTTTTCTTTAGCAATTATAGTTCCTCCTGAATTCAATGCTATAAGATGAAATCCATAACATATACCTAATAATGGAATTTTTTTTCTTAGGATATATTGAAATACATCCTTTGAAAGCTGAGGGCTTCCTTTTTCATAAACAGATTGAGGACCTCCAGATAAAATAATCGCATTAGGATTTATCTTTTTTATACTTTCTACATTAATATAAAAAGGATAGATCTCAGAATATACCCCCAATTCTCTTATCCTCCTAGCAATTAAATGGGTGTATTGACTTCCAAAATCTAATACGATTATCATTTTTGTAAATTCACACAATGTTGCAGTTAATTATAAAAAGTAATTGCTTGAATTAAAATAAGTTTAGTCTATATAGATTATTATCTTCTGATAAAAAAGAGAAAATAAAAATAAAGTAAAATTAAAATATCAAATCCATCCTCGTAATTTCATGGCTTCGATAACCCTATCGATTGAAATCATATAGGCTCCCATTCGATTATGGGTGTTATATTGCTTAGCATGCTCTACAGTCGCTCTATAAGCATTTGTCATTATTCTATCTAAAGCAGCGAATACTTCTTTTTCGGTCCAAAAATACATATAATAACCTTGTACCATTTCGAAATATGAAACAGTTACCCCACCAGCATTACATAAAAAGTCAGGAATTAATAGTACGCCATTATTAAATAGAATTCTATCAGCATCGGGTGTGGTAGGGCCATTTGCTAATTCAGCTAAGATTTTAGCTTTAACATTCTTCGCATTCTTCTCAGTAATTTCGTTTTCAAGAGCTGCTGGAACTAAAATATCACATTCCAATTCAAGGAGTTCTTCATTAGTAATTTTTTTTGTTCCTTCTAGACCGACAACAGTTCTCGTCTTTTCTTTATGATTTGCAGCCATATAAGGATCGATCCCATTTTCATTATATATTCCACCTTTGGAATCGGATACAGAAATGATTTTGCATCCAAAATCATCGTGTAGAATTTTAGCCGCCCAAGAACCTGCATTTCCATATCCCTGTATAGCTACGCTTGCTCCATTTAACTCCAATCCAATGTCTTTAGCTGCTTCTCTAATAGTAAATACTCCTCCTTTAGCCGTTGCTATTGACCTTCCAGCACTCCCCCCTAATGGTAAAGGTTTCCCTGTGATTACAGAAGGTGAATGTTTACGTATTATCTTTTCATACTCATCCATCATCCATGCCATAATTTGAGGATTTGTATAAACATCTGGAGCAGGTACATCAATATTAGGTCCAATAAAGTCTGCCAATTGCCTGATGTAGCTCCTAGCTAGAACTTCTAATTCCCTATTGCTCATTCCTTTCGGATCACAAATGATGCCACCCTTAGCTCCACCAAGTGGAATATCTACACATGCTGTTTTCCACGTCATCCACGCGCTAAGAGCCTTAACCAAGGATGCACTCTCTTCAGGGTGCCATCGTATCCCTCCTTTCATTGGACCTCTTGCGGAATTATACTGACTTCGGAATCCCTTAAATGTTTTTATAGTCCCATCGTCCATCTTAATGGTAATTTTTACTTGAACAAACCTTTCGGGTTCACTTAAAGTCTGATAGATATCGTTGCCAATCTCCTTTAATTCACATGCTTCCCTTAATTGCTTTTGAGATATAAGAAACGGGTCGAGTGTCTCACTCATTAATCTCACATGTTTTTGAAATTTTATATTATGACGTATTTTTCAATAGTTCTATATAATGGGGACAATTATTTAAACAATTTTCATTTAAAAGGGAAAAAGTTGGGATTTTTTTAATAATACAATTTTATCTAAAAAATAAGGAAAAGGTTTATGATATGACTTTTATAGTGATAACAAACAGAATTAACCAAATGAGTTATAATACACTTTGTCGAGATCATCGTAATCTTTACGGCTGATTCCTTTTTCCTTTCGTTCTTTCTTCACGATTAATCTCATCTTTGGACAGAATACTTTCGAAATATGAATAACTCCACGCGTCGATAAGGAAGGTAATAACTTCAACTAGAAAAAAGAAAAAAAAAGATGTGACTTAGTCACATCAACGTGGTATGCCGCCATGAGGGCGTAAATAATATATTCTTGTATATGCCGCATCAAGATTCCAAAGTATTATTTCTGTTTCTAAGAAGCTAAAATCCCAATTCAAAAAATGAATCCTGTATACTTGTTCCAAAGCGACACACATTCTCACTTCCCAAATATCTCTTCTATAGGATGTTGAGGTAATAGCATATTTAGGGGAATAAAGGGTAAATCGAGTAATACTTGCAACTAGAAGATAATATATGATTCTTGAGTTTTCAGAATATGGCCAGTCATAGATCATTAAGTAATCAACATGAGTGCCTCTATCATAACCATAATCAAAAATCCAGTTGCCAACTGTATTTTGGAAAAAGTCAATAAAATGATTTAGATTCACATAATACATATATAATTCAAAAAGAAAATTTAGAACAGCGCCAATGGGGGGATGTCCAAGTAGAATCTCCATTGCAGCATGTATAGCAAGCCTTGCTGAAGATTCTAATAGAAATTCTTCATTATAATATTGATTTAGAAAGACATTGTAAATATCAATATATCCTTTACCGGGTTCATCATAAGATCCTATAGCAGCAAGAGTGAGAAATAGAGAATGTTGAGGATTAGTTAATAGTTTACTATTTTTCTCTATTAGCGTTAAAGAATCTTCAAAGAGCTTCTCTTCATTTAAATAAAGAGATAGTGTCAATAAAGTGAAATCTACTCCAATGCGATAATCTGCTTTACTAATGAACGGAGCAATAATATTGTCTAACGCTCGGACATCATGTTGGTAAATTGATAGACCTGAGCATGTAGGTAGAATTATTAACTTATCATTGTATTTTGATGTTACATCAACTAGGTTATTCCAAGAAATTGCTGCATTATGAATTAGAAGAGATTCTTCATTACTGTGTCCAAAGAGGATAATATAGTTATGTGGATTGCAATCCAAAAGTACATCAAGAGAATTTAAATCATCAATGACCTTGGTTTCGACATCTGCGTAATCTTGTAGCTTATTCTCCAATAAATTAATGCCACTTTTAATGATATTATCATCATCCAGAGCATAGATTGTTATTCCAGTATCTAATAGCTCTTCAGTGTTATTTTTGGGATTATATATTTGTACACTACAAAAAGTTACAAAGCTAAAAGAAGAACATAGAAAAACGACAAAAAAGATCAAAATTTGCTTTTTATAATGATACATTTTCATTTTAATCAGATTTCTTTTTGTATTATATTAAGTGAATCACCCATTTATATGTAATCCCTATCAATAAATTTCGGGATTAGAGCCCATATGAAACAGAGTATCCACTGGTAATTTTACTTGCTCAATATTTTTATGAAATTTAGAATCCGTAACTTTTATATTCTATGCTTTTCTTAAATTTAAATTATACTTTCTTTAATTATTTTCAATAAAAATATATCACGTAATTTTTAAACAATTGGTTATTAATGCCAGATGAGATAAACCCTTTTGATGTAGCTAAAAAACAAATTGATATTGTTGCTAAGGAAATGGGATTACACCCGAATATTGCCGAATATCTTAAGAGAGTTGAGCGCTCTTTAATTGTTTCAATTCCAATCATAATGGATGATGGTTCATTGAAAATCTTTGAAGGTTACCGAGTACATCATTCTACTGTTCGAGGTCCTGGAAAAGGAGGAATTAGATATTCACCAAATGTTTATCTAGATGAAGTCAAAGCACTAGCTACCTGGATGACATTTAAAACTAGCCTATTAAATTTACCACTTGGAGGAGCTAAAGGAGGTGTTTGTGTAGATTCACGGAAGTTATCACCAATAGAATTAGAAAGGTTAACCCGAAGATATACTGCAGAAATAATAAACATGATAGGCCCTGATATGGATATCCCTGCTCCAGATATAGCGACAGATCGCAGAATAATGGCATGGATTATGGATACTTATTCAATGCAGAAAGGCAGATCAATACCTGGTGTAGTAACAGGGAAACCGATCGAAATTGGAGGATCTGTGGGGAGGGAATCCGCAACCGGTATGGGTCTTTATTTTGTGTTGCATGGAATATGCGAAAAATTACACTATGATCACAAACAATTAAGCTATATTGTGCAAGGATTTGGAAACGTGGGGGGCACGATTGCAAAATTACTTTATGATGATGGGTGTAAAGTTTTAGCTGTATCAGATGTTTCAACTGGCTTATATTATGAAGAGGGGTTAGAAATCCCTAAACTTTTAGAATGGGTGAATCATGGTAACTATTTAGAGAATTATAAAGATAGCAAATATAAATTCATTACAAATGAAGAACTTCTTACTAGTAAATGTGATGTGTTAATCCCTGCAGCTATTGAGAATCAAATAACTGAAATAAATGCTGATAAATTAAACTGTAAAATAATTTTGGAAGGGGCAAATGGTCCTACTACCCCAGAAGCTGATAAAATCCTATTCAAAAAAGGAATCCATGTATTACCCGATATTTTAGCTAATAGCGGAGGCGTTTGTGTTTCATACTTTGAATATTTACAGGATATCCACTCCTACTTCTGGAAATTAGATCGCATTAATAAGGAATTAAAGAGAATTATATTAGATGCTTTTGAGGAAACTTATAAAATTTCTCAAGAAAGGAAGATTCAACTTCGCACAGCAGCTTATATTATAGCTGTGGGTAGGCTTGCTAAAGCCATAGAGCTAAGAGGCTTCTTCCCATAACAAGTTATCCTGAAAAGGGAATCAGTATCACCAGATACAACATTGCGATTATTAAATGGATTGTAGCAAAAATTGCCCCCATTTTTAGTAATCGTTTATAATTAAGATTTTCCACACCACTGTCTCTAGCTACCTTTAGAGTCATCATATCTGCTGCGGCTCCTTGTGGAATAAAATTTCCTCCAAGATTGATTGCAACAATTAATGAAAATATGAGAGGAATAAATGGGAAAGAAAAGTCGCTTATTAAGGTATTCACGATGGGAATAAAAATTAAGGCTGTAGGGGTATTAGCTACAAATCCCGAGATTAAGCTAATTCCAATAAGCAGTAAAAATGACAATAGTATTGGATTTACAACCGCAAAAGGAATTAATTGAAAAATTTCGCCAAATCCCGCTTCTATAAGAGAACCAACGATGATATATAAAGAAATGAAGAAAAAAATAATTTCCCACTCGATATCTCTAAGTAGTTCTCCCATTGGTTTTTTTGTGAACTTTTTGTTTACAATCACAAGTATTAATGCCGCAGTTATAGCTGTTAAATAGAGGAGAGGTAAAATAGCAAATAAGGATATTGTTACAATTATTGCAATACTATTAAAATAAAAATATTTTTTATTTTTTATCATAATATCAGCATCTACTAATTCTAATACAAATTGCTTCTGTTGTTCTTCGATTTTTGGCTCTTTAGATAGTAGAAACCGGTCAATTAGAAAGATGGTTAAAAATAATAATAAAAAAGAAAATATCCAATAATATTGAATAAAGTATAAAGTGTTCAATTCAGGCACTATTGAAGCCCAATCTCCATAGGTGGTTATAATGATATTTTCTCCACTTGAAAAGGGAGTAATCATCGAGCCAATATTTATGCATATAGTCATCCCCAATAAATAAGTTCCTGCTCTTATTTTTAGAAAATGACATAACCTGACTACAACTGGAGCTAAAATTAAAACTACAACCACATCAGTGATAATAGCTGCTAATAAAGTAGTTATAACACAAAGAAGATATAAGAATATTCTCTGGTTTCCTTTAGAAAGTTTAAATAATTTTACCGCTACAAATTCTAGAATATTTGAATCTTGAGCGACTTTAGTAATTAAACTCATACTGAGAATAATAATAATGGCTTCCCATTCGATCATCTGAATAAATTCTGTAAATTGAATCTTTAGAGCTACAAAAGTAATTGTTGCACCAGTGAACATGCATAATAAAGAAATAGCAACAAAATCAGCATTTTTAATTGAGTAACTTAAGATGATTAAGATAAAAAGTACAAATAGAATAATTAGAACTGGAATATTCATCTAAACAACTACAATAGAGATGAGATCACTAATAATAATGTAAATAAATTGTTTTTAATAAATCTTGATAAATTCTTATTTATTTAATAAAAACAGTTGCAAAAGAAATTTAAACAGATTTAATTCGTTCAGTAATGATAAATTTGATACTAAATATTCAAAAATGTTTTCCTCTATAAAATAATTTAAGCATTTTTGGTAGCCTACCTCAGATTTAATCATATCTATAATTCTTCTGATTAAATTCACAATCTGCTTCTCAACTATAATCATATCCACATTTTTTGGATCTATACTAATAATATTAATCCCCGTAGCTCTGTTAAATGAAAATTTACTTAATTCTGGGTGCTGTTGTACATAATCATGACTTAAATAATTGTTGAACATACTTTCGATACGTTCATAAACCCTTTCTTTACTGTCATGTTGAAAATGTCCTTCAATAACATTAATTAATAAATTTAAAATTTGTTGGAATACACCCAGTATATCAAAATACTCTGCCAAAGTGCTAATGTTTTCAGCTGTCAGCCATTGGGAGTAGTATTCATCAATTACATCTTTAAAAGGATTAAAAAGATCAGTATTTCCTTTCCATAACCCTTTCCATTCTTCTTTATTTTGTGCATATTGTTGTATAAAAGTCAACTTAATTATGTTCAATCTTGCTTTCAGAATGTCAGCATTGACATTTTTTTCAGCAGCAGCAATGAACAATAAGTTTAACTCTTTATCTTCTAAATATACCCATCTTAAACCAGACATATCAATGCTTTCAATATCTTGTTTTAATTCAAATACGGTAAATTGATTGATTGCTGTCAATAAACCTGAAATCAAATCTTCGTTTAGAGCTAAATCTAAATAAGGTTTATATAACAAAGTTATTCCAGAATGCGAATCTAAAATCCAGATATTCATTTTGTTTTAACCCAAAATTATTAGATCATATTTCTAAGTAAAATATAAACGTTCTTTAATAAATTTCTTTGGTAAATGCAAATTTTCTCATCATAATAGTTCTTCTAGATTTTTAGTTTTACAAAATTTCTCCAGATTTCTTAACATGTCTGTTAATTTCATCTGTAAAATAAGATCAGCAGCTCCACCAATTAAATTAAGGAAATCACTACTTAAAACGAAGTTTTCGATAAATACTCCCACTTTAGATTTATTAGAATTCAATTCTTTAATTCTTAATCTTCCTTCTAATTCTCTTACGTCTTTATTATTCCTTACGTTGAATTCAATTAATCTTCCTTTGTCTTTTTCCTCCCCTTTATCAACCAAAACTAATTCTCCTTCCATTTCTATTGGAACTTTAATAATGTTAACTTCGTCATATACTTTAGTAAAAAGAACATTAGGAGCGATGAACTGGGCTTCTAACTTTTTGGTGGGTTTAATTTCTTCCCAAAATTTAGGTGAGTAAATTGCTTTTAATAAACTAGCTTTATTGCAATTGTCAATTTCTAAAATTTTCGAGATTTTAGTCATATTGTCCTATCTCTCTATTTTATATATTAAGTAAATAGTAATTTAGAAAGTTTATAATTATTTATCATTATATATCAAGAAAGACTCTAAAAACTAAGAGTCTCGAAATAACCTTGTTTTCTCAATAGTTTGGCTTTCATGACAATGTGGGCAAATCCAAGTAGTTTCGCTTCTTTTAACTGATTTTATGCAGTCATTACATATGGTAATATCGCAAATACAATAATAACACTCATTTAAGAGGTCTTCACAATTTTTTCCACAAATATAACAAAAAGGAGGATTTTTTGACATTTTATCTTACAATTAACACATAATTTGATATTGTGTATTATACTTTTAATTTTAAAAATTATTTTATTTAATAAAGAATTAAGAATTTAGTTTATTATGAGTAATCAACTACGATCTCGAATAACTCTATTGGGGCTTTTTAGTATTTTTTTTATCTATAAAGCCATTGAAGCAGTTATTAATCAATCTACTCCTGAATTTGCTTTGTGGTTTATGATAGCCATTGTTTATGTACTCTCTCTTATAATTATGTACTTTGTGATAAAGAGGAAGCAAAAAGTTTAAAAGTTTTATGCGCTCTCTATTTTCTTTTCAAAAAATCAGCTAATAATCCATCTATTCCAAGAGTTTTAAATATAGTATCTTTAATATCCATCTGAATTTTCATATCCCGCATAATCTTAAGAGATTCTTCTAGTGTTTTTGAAAAATTCTCACTCATCTGCTTAATTGTATCAGAAGTTAGTTTTAACGATTCTCTGATTGCTTTATTTGTCTCATGTAACTCCTCAGCCATTCTATCCATACTTTTTCTCAATTCAGAAAGTTCCTCTTTTATACCCATAACTGCGTCATACTTTTATTGTTTTTCTTCTATTATTTTTGAAAATATTTCAAATTTTTAGTATCTTTCTAAAATTATTAAATATAATAAATATTCTTTAATATTTTCTATTTTATATTCAATATAATAAATTAAAAATTAATGGGATTATGTCTGAGTGGAAATATAGACTTGATGAATCAGAATCCGATGATCCTTTTTGTTCAGGATGAGGAATAATTGATGGTGTGATTGCCTGTTTCCGATCTCTCAAGAAAAGACGTATGCAAACAAAAATAAACTCAAAAAAGAATCTCACAGATTAAATCAAAAATATTAGGATCTAATCTTCAAAGCGATGTGAAAGCTCGAGATTAACGATAAATAAGTTCTTAAAATGGGTTATTAACCCCTTCTCCAACTTTTCTATAAATAAATCCTTTACTCTCAACTATTTTCTTCTCAAAGATATTTCTACCATCAATAATAATTGGAGTTCTTACTCGTTTCTTTAAATCATCCAAATCTATATTGTAGTATTCCTTATGATTAGTTGTAAAGATTAAAACATCTGAATCAGATACACATTCATTAAAATCGTTTGTAAAGCCAGTTAAATTATAATTTTTTGATTTTACATATGGATCATGAGCTACGTAGAAAATATTATGTGAGTGATATTTCATTGTTAAGGTTTTGATAATATGTTCTGAAGGGGTATTTCGAGTATCATCTGTATTCGCTTTGTAAGACACTCCTAAAAGGCAAACCTTTATATTGTCTACTGGTTTTTTACTTTCATTCAAAGCATCTTCCATCAATTCTACCATGTGCTTAGGCATGTAATCATTTAGATTTCTGGAATCTGGCATAATTTTTATCATTGCTTTATTTTTTTTCTGAGTATATTGATTATACCCATATAAAAGTAGCCATGGATCCTTCGATAAACAATGACCTCCAACCCCAGATCCAGGAAAATGCATCATCCTATCATCTCTTTGGTTAATTAGCGCGATAATCTCAAAAATATTTCGTCCAAAATCTTCACATAATAATGCCATCTCATTTGCAAATGCGATGTTTATGTCCCTGTATGCGTTCTCTATACATTTGGTTAGTTCTGCTGTCAAAGTATCAGTGATTTGTAAATCCCTCTTAACTACCTTTCTATATAAGAACTTGGCTTTTTCATTTGCTTCTTTACAACCCCCTCCAATTACACGTGGAATATCAGTAATAAATTCTATTAATTTCCCAGGCATGCCTCGTTCAAATGAAAATACAAGATAAAAACCCTCACTTCTCTTTAATCCACTAACTTCTTCTAATATGGGTTGAACTATATTATCTGTTGTTCCCGGGGCAACTGTGGACTCGATAATGATAGTGACTCCATTTTTCATATGTTTAGAGATTTTTTCAGAAACTTCTATAAGTGATTCATATCTTGGTATTTTATCTTCAATCTCAACTGGAGTTTGAACATCAATTAGAATATAGTCTGCTTCTGAACAGACATCAAATTTATCAGTTACATAGAATTTTTTGTCTCTCACTACTCTACTAATTAAATCATTTAACCCCGGTTCCTCACCTTCAAAGGGGTTTTTTCCTTCATTAAGCCAATCAATTTTCCATCCTGATCTCATTGACCTTCGTTGAATTCCAACAACATAAAAATCCTCTACATCAGCTAACATAACTGCCATAGGGATCCCAACATACCCCATTCCAATAACTACAATTTTAGTGGGCACTTTATGTTCTAACCTCAATTAAATTTATATCTAGCTATATTCTATAAAGCTCTATAATTGAAAAACATTTATTAAAAGAAGTAAGAAAAAAAGATTTATAGTTTCTTTTTCTTGTATGAAGTACCTTTTGATGGGCAATAATAGCTACAATGCTTAGTGATACAGAATGCAATTAAATCACCATTTTTTAAAATTTGATATATTTTATTATGTCATAAAACAATTTTATTAATATTTAAAAATTTAAATGAATATATATGAAAATTGGTAGATTAAGTTTACATGATATTGCGAAAATTAGGCCAGATTCCTTAAAACGAAGAAGAATATCAAGTTCTGATAAAACAGGAGGAAATATCGATTCAGTAACTATAAAACCTGGAGAAAAAAGAGTTATAGCTACTGATGAAGGAGCGGGATGCATTACCCATATTTGGTGTACATTGGCTTGTAGGGCAAGATATTATTTACGTAATGTAATAATCAGAATGTACTGGGATGGTGAACCTGATGATAAACCAAGTGTGGAGGTCCCAATTGGAGATTTTTTCGGGATGGGACATGCAAAACATAAAAGTTTTGTCTCACTTCCATTACAGATGAATCCGAGGAATGGAAGAGGATTTAATTGTTGGTGGCCTATGCCCTATTCTAAAGGATTTAAAATGACTATTGAAAATGATAGTACAAAGAAAGTTATAATATATTATTATATTGATTATGAGATTTATGAAGAAGGTTTTGATAATGATAGCGATTATGGAAGATTTCATGCACAATGGCATCGAGAAAATCCACCGAATGTAAAGCAAGTAGATACCGAATCAGGAAAGAAGTTTAAAACTACAAAACCAATTAAATTTATGTTCTCTGGAAAGAATCAAGAGCCTTTAAAATACAATTATAAAATCCTTGAAGCAAGAGGAAAAGGGCATTATGTTGGGTGTCATTTGGATATTGATAATATAACTTTTATGCCTTGGTTTTTGAATTGGCCGGGTGAAGGTGATGACATGATATTTATTGATGAAGATATCGAGAAAAAAGTCCCTACATTATACGGAACAGGGACCGAGGATTATGTTAATCAAGCGTGGAGTCAGAGCACAAAGTATCATGCCCCATACCATGGTACTATTCTACCTGGTGGATTTAACTGGTGGGGGAAAATTACTTATTATCGTTATCATATCGAAGATCCAATATATTTTAATAAAGAAATAATCGTTTCCATTGAACATGGTCATGATAATCATAGAAAAGATGATTGGTCTTCAACATCATATTGGTACCAAATTGAACCGCATGATCACAACTTGTATCCAAAATTACTAAACCGAGAAGAGAGGAAACCAAGATCTCATGCAAATCACATGATTAGAAAACTACTGTGCATTATATCATCACTTTCGATTCTAATTTTGATTTTGGTATATTACTTCTGGTTAATATGAAATACCATATTCCTCTTAAATAGAGAACAAGAAATAGATAAAAAATCTCAAGGTTATCCTTTTTCTTCTAAAAGGTTTTTAACATATTTTAATAGATCTTTGCCCGAAAAGGGTTTTGTAATATACCCATCTGCTCCTAATGCCTTACCTTTTTGAATGTCTTCGTTAAAACTTTTAACGGTAAAAATTACTACTAATATATCTTTATAAAGGTCGTTAGATTTTATGTTTCGTAACACATCATAGCCACTTACACCAGGCATCATTAGATCAAGTAAGATTAAAACGATTTCATTGAACTTTTCTTCCACAATCTTTAAAGCTTCTTTCCCATTACTGCAAGTTATAGTATGATATTCATCTAATTCTAAAAATTTCTGGGTAAGGTTTACAATATCAGGTTCATCATCAACAACAAGAATAGTTTTCTTTTCAGCCATTTTACTCTCTATTTGATTTTAATCTTGATTGTTGTATATTTTTAACAAATATATATTCGTTTACCTATTTAAATAGTTTATCTGATTTTTATATATGTTATTCTGTATGACGCGAAAAAATAAGCTTCCAGAATTTCCGGACTCCTATGTAGGTGAAAAATCATCAGAGTATGATAATTCTAAATGGATGGAAAGGAATCAAAAACGAACAACTCTGAGTTGTATCCAATATTTATTTGACAAAAAATTGGATTTAGTTGGAAAGAAGGATTTTCTGGATAAAAAACCCTACTTAATCCTTGATTTAGGTTGTGGAACTGGATTTTCTTCAGAAATATTAATAGATTCAGGATTTAGAGTTATAGGAATAGATATTTTATTAGACATGATCTTTAAAGCGAAAACTAAAATTGATTATTTAGAAAAAGGTTTCAACCTAAATCTTATTCTTGCGGATATTAGGCATTTACCTTTGAGAACAGAATCAATTGATCATGTAATTTCGATTTCGGCATACAATTTTATTTTACATGGTGCAAAATATCGTAAGGAAAAAAGTAGAATAGTAAATAATGCTGTAAAGTTGCTTAAAGATATATTAAAGAAAAATGGAAGATTAATTATAGAATTATATCCAAATAGTGAAGAAGATTTAATTCTTTTTCAATCATCATTTATTAATAATGGATTTAATGGATTTGTGATTAAAAAAAATCCAAAACAAACTAAGGGACAAACCTTTCTTTTGCTTAAAAAAGTGGTGATATAAAGTAGGTCATTGTGAATTCTGTGGAAAGAAAGATAAAATCATTTCAGAAGTTCTTTCTGTATGTCGTGATTGTATTTTAAATAAAGATTGGGAAATTATTAAGCCCCATATTCTTTCAATACATAGCCAAGTAAGAAATTTGGTTGATTTACCCCGAAAACCTCCTAAGACAGAAGATTTAGATATCCAATTAAAATGTAATTTTTGTATTAATGAATGTATCCTATCTACTGGAGATATCAGCTACTGCGGATTAAGAAATGAATCAAAAAATAAAAATGGCACACAACCTTTTCCCTCAAGCTCTAAAGGCTATATTCATGGTTATCTTGATCCAAATCCTACTAATTGTTGCAATGTCTGGTTTTGCCCAGCAGGTACATCTTCAGGATATCCTATTTATTCTAATTATGAAGGTCCCGAATTTGGCACATATTCTTATGCTGCATTCCTATATGGATGCTCCTTTAATTGTCTTTTCTGTCAAAATTCTTCTCATAAATACATCTCAGAAAGATATTTGTATGATGTTGAATCTCTAGCAGATCAGATAGTTAAAAATAAAAAGATTACATGTCTATGTTATTTTGGAGGCACTCCAGAACCCCAATTACCCTTCACGATTAATTTAGCTAATAAGATTTTAGAGCAAATTAAGAAAGAAAATTCAGAGAGGAAATTTAGAATATGTTGGGAATGGAATGGAAGTGGAAGACGAGACCTAACTGAGAAATGTATGCAAATTGCCTTAACTTCTGGAGGAAACATTAAGTTTGATTTAAAGGCTTTTAATGAGAAACTGAATCTATCCTTATGTGGTATTAGCAATAAACGAACATTAAAAAATTTTCAATATTTAGCAGAAAAATATTTCGGTACTAGAGGAGAAACTATGCCAGAAATAAGTGCTTGTACATTGATGGTACCTGGATATGTTAACTATGAAGAAGTGGAACAGATTGCAAAATTCTTGAGTGAAATCAACAAAAAAATACCATACAGTCTATTAATATTTCACGGAGCTTATCAAATGAAAGATCTACCCATCACTCCAAAGGAACAGGCATTAAAATGCTTGAAAGTGGCCAAGAAATATTTGGAAAATGTGAATTTAGGAAATAAATTTCTATTGGGATTTTCTTGAGTTTTAATGGAGTGTTAATATGATAAAATATTTATTTTACAAATTATTATCGTTCTTACTATTTACAAGGAAAAATTATTAAAATTTTTAATAATCATTATAAGCTAAAGGTACAGAAGTTTGCAGGCTGCAAGAATCCGTTTAAGCTCAACACAACTAGACTCTCTAAATTCCGTGTGCGAACAAATTGAGAGTGTATGTAAAAGTCAAGGAATAAAAAAGCATGGTCCCATCCCTTTACCTACTAAACACTTAAAAGTTCCAGTTTTAAAGAATGTATCTGGACAAGGAACTAACAATTGGGCTAAATATGAAATGAGAATCCATAAGAGACTCTTTGAAATCATTGCAAATGAACGTAGCATGCATTTAATAATGAAAATACAGATTCCTGAATCGGTGCTTGTAGAAATAGAATTAATGTAAATAGCTGATTTTTAATCATAAACACATTTAAATCAGAGAATTAGTTTTATTAAATAGCAAACTTTTGCATTCATAATTCAAACTAGATTGATTCAAATGGCAGATTTTCATACTAAAACATTCTATGGACAAAAATCAAGTATGACTCTTACTAGTCCTACAAAAATGGTACCCTACATCTTTTTAAGTTGCATTAATAGAAAAAGTGATGGAACATGGGAAAGTTCAAGCAAAGGAGAAGGAAAAACAGTCAAAATCTCCATTGAAGAAATTATATGTATATTAGAAGTGCTTAATAGGAGAAGCGCAAACTGGAGAGGCTACCATGTCTTTAAGGATCGCCAAACTGAAATTTATGTTGGTTGGGAAGATGAGACTCGTCAAATATTGACAATTAAGGTTGGTCATTATACTAAAAAGTTACGATTTCCAAATTTAAATTTAATGACATTGCTTTTAGAGCATTTATTATCAGAAAAAATTGAATTTGCCACAAGTGGGACATTCGAATCCAAAGAAAAAGAAGAAAAAATTGATGCAGAATCTGAATATAGCTTATTTTCGGAACATATTACCGCGAGAGATGGCCTACAAGTTGTCGAAACAACAGAATACGGAGTTTCCGTTGAGACTGTAGAAGTTAACGCAAAATTGAAGGTAGAAAGTCCAAAAGCTCTTTTAATTACTTTTGAAACTGGAGAAGAATTTTGGATTCCTAAATCAACAATTCATTCTGATTATGATGTCGAAAGTAAAGAAAAGTATCAAACTTTCATTGTAGATAAATGGATTATTGAGAAAAACAAGATAATAAAATGATCTTAAAAGTGCAGAGAATTGTTTAATAATAATAGCTTATTAAATCTTATTTATCGTCTTAATGCGATTTATTGAGAAACTAACATATTCTAATTTTAAAATTTTAAGTTTTGTTATTAAATGAGTGAATTGAAAAGACTAAGTAGGAATTTTTTTAACAGGCCTACAAAAGAAGTTGCTAAAGAATTAATAGGTAAATATATTGTGAGAAAGACAAAAAAAGGAACTATTGTAGGAAAGATTATTGAAGTGGAGGCTTATATCGGTCCTAGTGATAAAGCCTGTCATAGTTATAATTATAAAAGAACAGAAAGAACTGAAGTAATGTATATGAAACCAGGAACTTTATATGTTTACTTTATATATGGGATGTATTATTGCTTAAATATAGTTACTGAACCAGAAGGTATACCTTGTGCTGTTTTGATAAGAAAACTATATCCAATTGAAGGGATTGAAATAATGAAAGAAAATAGAGGGATAAAGGTAAGCAAAAATTATCAAAATTTAGTTGATGGTCCAGGTAAGTTATGCATAGCTTTAAATATTACAAAAAAAAAATTCAACGGCTTGGATGCATGTTCGCCAAGATCTATCCTATTTTTTAACAATGGGGAGTTAGTTAATCCAAGAAATATTATTCTTGGGAAGAGAATTGGAATCGATTATGCTCAAGAGGATAAAGATAAGCTCTTAAGATATACCCTGAAAGAAGAGCTAAGATAACTTTTTAATAAACTGACCTAGTTCATTTTAATTGAATTAGCTTCTTTCAAGCTTAATTATTTAAGAAAAACAAATAAATTTAAATAAGAATAATTTGACTTTTCATGTAAGTTTAAGGATAAGATTAACTTCTCAGAAATTAGCGGGATATTAATTATGGTAAAAGATGCGCTTAAATTTTTCCATGCATATATTAATGAAATGATCGATCTTGGTGGAGAAAATCTTCCTAGAGCTGTTTCTACCAAATTAGGTTCCAAACTAGCCGATATAATTAAAGCAAAAGGATATATAGGTTTAGAGCCAGCTTTGAAACAAATCTATAAAGTTTTAGGGGCAAAAACTTCAATAAAGAAGATTGATGACCATTCATATGATATAGTTCTTAGATATTCTAAGAGATTCTGCCCAATTGGTGGAAAAAGAAATCCAAAACAAGCAAAAATTATTCAAAATAATCTTTGTATTCCATACACTAGAAGTTTTTTGAGTTCACTTCTTCCAAATTTCCTTTTTGAAGCTCATATTAAAGAGTGCATTCTTGATGAACATAGTAATAGACATTGTAACTATCTTTTAGAAACAAAATTAAAAAATGAATAGAAATCATTAATCTTTTATTTCTTGCTTTTTTATTCTAAATGGGCAACTGGGGCATGCCTGAAGTCTCATGCTAGACGGACCGCAAAACGCTCCTAGCGGACATTGCCCGATTTAAGGTTCCATGAGTTTTTATTAGCCTGTATTGTATTCCGGAGAAACTCTCCCCATGATGGCGGGTAACTAGGTGGTATCTTTTGTAGGAAAGGTATAAGCCTGCAATAACAAACCCGGCCAGGCCAGGGATGGAGCAGCCGTAAGTTGAGTTGTTCGCGCTTTATGGTAAGGGAGCGGAGGGATATGATATTTATGGTCCTAATAATTTGATTGGAGAGCAAGAATCGGGTTTTAAATTCAAATCTTTTCTGCTTTTATCAAATCTTTTGTTAATTTTCTTTTAAGTATAGCAATGAATTCACTAGTATCAGGAAACACATAAGTAATACTATCGTCATCATCATCGTCTATCGATACGTCTTTAAAAAATCTACCTTTTACTTTTACATTCATATCATTTACAATCATAGATCATAAGAAAAGGACCTCACTACAAAAAATTGCATGATATGCTTATAATATAATAATAAAATTGAAATGAAGAAGATTCTAGAATTTAGTATTAACTAAAAAATTTAAGTAATAAAAAATGTCTGAGGAAATAGTATACCTTAATCCTGAAACTCTTGAAAATTTCATGAGAGATGTCTTTATTGGGCTTGGTGTGCCCAAAGAGGATGCTAAAATAATCGCAGAAGTATTAATTACTTCTGACTTGCGCGGGATTGAGTCTCATGGAATTCAAAGATGTAAAATGTATTATGATCGAATAAAACAAGGAATATATGAGGTAAATACTAAAATAGATATAATCAAAGATGGTCCAACAACTGCTTTATGGGATGGAAATAATGGGATGGGTCATGTAATCGCTTATAAAGCAATGAAGACGGCAATTACAAAGGCGAAGGAATATGGTTTGGGTGCTGTTGCTGTTAAGAATTCTAGCCACTTTGGCATAGCAGGGTTCTATAGCTTAATGGCTATTAAAGAGGGAATGATTGGATTAGCTGTAACTAATGCAAGACCATCAATTCCTCCTACATTTGGAGTAGAACCGATGTTAGGCACCAACCCCTTAACAGTGGGAGCTCCAACTGATGAGAATTTTCCATTTTTAATTGACTGTGCTACTTCTATAATACAGCGTGGAAAAGTTGAAGTTTATGCTAGAATTAATAAACCACTCCCAGAAAACACTGTAATAAATGATGAAGGAGAAATTATGACAGACCCAAATGAAGTATTAGAAGGAATGCTTCATAAGAAAGCCGCTTTATTACCTTTAGGTGGAAAGGGTGAAGAAACTGCAGGATATAAGGGATATGGATATGCAACTTTAGTGGAGTTACTATCAGCTGCATTACAAGAAGGAATTTTTCTAAGAGATACTTTAGGTATCGAAGTTGAGGGACAAAAGAGATTAAAAGTTGGTCATTTTTTTTTAGCAATTAATATATATAATTTTGCAGGTTTAGATTCCTTTAAAAAGACGGCAGGTAAGATTATGCGAGACTTAAGGAGTGCTAAAAAAGATCCGGAAGCTAAAAGGATTTATACAGCGGGGGAAAAGGAATATAACAAAGAAATAGAAAGGAGAAAGACTGGAATACCTTTAAATAAAAGTCTTCAAGACGATATCAAAATCATGCAACAAGAGCAAGCTTTATACCAATATAAGTTTCCATTCTAATTTCTTTTATTCCCTTTATTTTACTTTCTTTTTCTCCTGCCATATATTTTCAATTAAATCTTCAACATTTAGAGGGGGAATATTTTGTTGCTCCTTCTTACGTAAAGTGATAGCATCTGAAAGACATTCTAAAGTGCAGTTACCACACCCTATACATCTTTTTAGTTCTATTGATGAAATATTATTGACAAGAGTTATCGCATCCATTTGACATCGATTTATGCAATTTCCACATCCAGTACATAAATCTTCATCAATTTCAGCATAATAGTTGCTAGTAGCGAAATCTGCTGGATTAGGAAGTTTTTTAAGACCTGCTATACCCCCACAACAGCAATAACAACAACTGCATACAAAATCCATGCGTTGGGAATTACCAGGTTGAAATATCAACCCCTCTTGTTCATTTTTTATCAAGAATTCAAGTGCTTCATCTTTATTAATTTCTCTATCCCAACCTTGTTCAATATACATCCGAGCTAAATCACCAAATCCCATACACACTTCTCTACGTTGGGTCATTTGACATGGTTCATTTAGAAGATCTTGTTTTTGACGACACACACAGTTGATTATAACAAAAGGACCCTGTTCTTTTTCGAATAAGTTTTTTATATCATCAAATTTTGCAATCTTCTTTCCGAGATTTACATCTACTCCTATTGGTATTATACGCATTTGAGGAGTTTCTATCTTACTATTTTCTGGACCCCATGCTTCTTGCAAATATTGATTTAAATCTTCAATAAATCCTTTAGTTAATTTATTGACTTGAAATTCATAAATGCCTAAAATCAAAAGAGCATTAGCATAAGATTTCACACCATCTTTAGTAACACCCATGATAGCACCTTTTCTTGCCATATTATCTAATAATTTCTCTATATCTTCAATAGAATGTTTCACACGTTCATATATGCTGTCTAAAGATTCAAAATCTCTTGCTGAACCAAAATGCCCAAACTTTAGTAAAGAAGCAACTTCTGCCTCTTCAGGTGTAAATAAGCGTTTTAATAAACGAATTTCCACGCTTGATTCAGTAGCTGGAAATCCTATTGGAAATTGATCAAAATGCTTCTGTAATCGTCTAAACACATCTTCAGTCATTTTTATCACAATTTTATTATTTTTTTAAGATCAAAAAGTATTTTAAACTTGTCTAATCCTAATTCTCACCTTATCTTAAATAGGATTTTAATTAAATAGAAAGAATATAAAATAAATATCATCACCAAATTTTTGATGATCAGATGTATACTACTGACGCCAGTGAAAACGATTCGAAAATTGACTTTGATGGTACAGTCTATATAAATCACAAATTATTGAAACATTTCATCAGAGATGTATTTTTTAAGTTAGGAGCTCCTAAAAAACATGCTGAAATTGTATCTGATGTTTTAATCGCTTCTGATCTACGAGGTATTGAGTCTCATGGTATTCAGAGATTAAGGACTTATTATGAGAGGATTAAACAGGGCATTTATAAAACAAAAACCAAAATAAAATTAATTAAAAACACTCCAACCACAGCAGTTATTGATGGAGGATTTGGATTAGGACCAGTAATTGCATACAAATCAATGAAAATAGCAATAAAAAAAGCTAAAAAGTATGGTCTAGGGGCTGTTGCCGTACGTAACTCTAGTCACTTCGGGATTGCTGGATACTATTCCCTTATGGCAATAAAAGAAGGGATGATTGGAATTACAACGACAAATACCAGACCAATGGTTCCTCCAACGTTTGGAGTCGAACCCTTATTAGGTACAAATCCTCTAACTATGGGTGCTCCAACTGATGAAAAAATCCCTTTTGTGATTGATTGTGCTACTTCAATCATACAAAGAGGAAAGGTTGAGGTATATAATAGACTACATAAATCACTTCCAACTGGATTGATAATTACTAAAAATGGGCGAATTGAGGATAATCCGGAAGAAGTTCTGCATGATTTAGATGAAGCTTCAGCAGCCTTATTACCATTGGGAGGAAAGGGAGAAAGTACTTCTGGACATAAAGGATACGGCTATGCCACATTTGTTGAAATTCTCTCATCTGCATTACAAGAGGGCAACTTTTTAAAAGAAAATGCTGGAATTTATAAAGATAACCAAAAAAGATTGCCAGTAGGACACTTCTTTTTAGCAATTAATATTGAGAATTTTATGGGGTTAAACTCTTTTAATAAAACAACTGGTGATATTATGAGGACTTTAAGAAATTCCAAAAAAGAACCTGGAGCCGATAAAATTTATACTGCTGGTGAAAAAGAATATAATAATGAAGTTAGGATAACAAAGACTGGAATCTCACTGAATAAAAGCCTTCAGGAGGATGTTAAATATATAAAGAACGAATTAGGATTAGAAAAATATGAGTTTAATTTTTAAAATATAATTCCGTCTTTACGACCTTTTAAAGGCTCTGAATGAAAAACAATTTCATTCAAATTTTTAATTTTAATGGTTTTAATAACCTTTTTCTCTAGTTTAGTAATAATTTTATGAACCATAGAAATATTTAAATTTCCATCAAAAAAAATATGCAACTCGAGAATGCAAAAATCTGGGGTTGACCACAATTCAAATCCGTGATAACCCTTAACTTCTGGTTGAGTCTTTAAAATTGCCTCAATTTTCTCTTGAATAACTTGTAATTCGTCTTGACTAAATCTTTTACATACCAATTGTTTGGTGGATAAGCCAGCTAATTCCCTTGATTCAATATGCGTAATTACTCGAGAAATAAGAGGTTCTTCTCTTTTCAATTCCTTTTCAAAATTATTACAAATTTCATGGGCAGCATTAAGAGATAAATCCTGATTGATTACAATGGTTATTGAAAGGAAATATACGTCTTCGATGCTAAAAACGTTTAAATCTTTAAATTCGAGAATTTCATGAAATTCACTTTTCATTGAAGGAAGTAAATTAATAATCTTTTCACCCATTGATATTTCCCCTCCAAGTGGATTCATTTCTATAATACTTTCAACCTTATAAGGAGGAAAATAGGACTTACACATTGAACTTATTGCTTTAGTAATTTCATTAGCATGGACTATCGAAATATGATCTTCAACAGAAAGCCGAACATCGATAAAAAGCTGATTCCCACTAGCACGTACCTTTAAATCCTCAACAGCATTAACGTGTTCTAGCTTAAATATTTTCTCTCTTATTTCTTCTATAATGTGAGAGCTAACAGGGTTAACATCAGCAAGATCTATTATTCCCTTTCTTAAGAGTATGATTGCACTCAAAATAATCCATATTGATAGTACTATACTAAAAACAGGATCTAGGAATGTAATATTCAAAAATAATACTAAGATAAAACTTATGATTACTATTATAGCTCTTAAGGAATCTTGAAATAAATTTAATCCTTGTACTTGCAGAGATAGGCTCTTTCTTTTCCTTCCTTGCCAGATTAAAATTCTAGAATAAACAATGTTAATTAAAAAGGAAATAACAAGAATTTGGAAACCAAAACCTGGATTGTTGACGCTATAAGATTGTTCTATAATTACTTGAATTGCATTAATTATTAAAAAAAAATATGTTGTTATGAGGAAGACCCCTTGGATCATTGCCCCAATTGAATCCAACTTAGAGTGTCCATACATGTGTTCATAATCTGGTGGACGTTGACTAAAATAAATAGAAAAAATCGTCAAAAAGACAAAAAAGATATCAGATAAGGTATCTACAGTTTCGGATAAAAAGCTCAAACTCCCAGTAATTATTACACCTAATATCTTCAAGCTAGATTGGAGTAAAATAATTAAGAAAGCACTTATTCCAAATTTTAGTTTTATATCCATTGTTGAAATGACTTTCTTTAGGTTGGAAGATTAAAACTATTGAATTAAGTATTTAAAATAAATTTTACTTAATAAATGAAAAGATTAGGGTGGTCATAGATTAAATTTTACCTTTACAATTGCCTTGGCACTACTATTTTGAGGCCAGAGATTGGATAAGGAGAACAAGGATGGAAAAATTTGAACTTTTTATCTGCATTTCGCCTCCAATCTGATACTGGAACAATATAGATATTCCCCTTGATTAGGAGGGATCGACAGAAACCGCATTCTCCTGGACTAATAAACCTCCATTACCTGCCCCAATTATCACCACATCATAACTATCATCAATAATTTGCTTGTTCATTCAGTCATCCCAATTCCTATTAATTGATCTTAAAAGTAAAGCACATTATAATAAATTAATTCAAAACATAAAATAAGATTGAAAATGGATACATTAGAAGAAATTGGGAGAAAATGGTTTGAAGTTGTATGGAGTAATCCTGATTTTGATTTAGCTGATGAAATTGTAGACTCAAAATATAATCCCAGTTGGATTCATATAGATAAAGTAGGGCCATCTCAAGTAAAGCATGAAATAAAATATTTTAGATCAATTTTTCCAGACTTAAATTATAAAATAGTTGAAATGGTTACTCAAAAAGATAAGGTTTGGGTTCGATATCAAGGTCATGGAACACACAAGGGAACTGGATGGGGCTTTAAACCTACTAATAAAAAAGTTCAATTTGAAGGGGCAACGATTTTATATGTAAACTCAGAAGGAAAAATATATGATCGATGGGGTGCATTTTGTTTTTACGATATTTTTGAAGAATTAGGTGTTATTCCCCCTTTTTATGAATTACATAAATACTTTGTAGATTATAATCGATAAAAATAACATCTTTATTTCTTAGCTGGCGAAGCATAGCAATAGTGGCAATTATGAATACAACGAAAAATTCCTGTATAACCGCCGATATCTTTTGATTTATAACATCCACAACTTTTCCTTTGGCCTGAATCCTTTATTTTTGGAGTGATCTCTCCTACAATTTTATCAATTTTATAAGCATCGATACAATGTGCTTGTTCAATTCCGTTTATGTCAAGCAAATCTGGTTGACAGCATGCTAGCATTTTTACCTCATATTTATGACAGATATCTAATAATTCATGTAATATTTGTATTTTCTTTTTAATTGGAGGATCGATTGGAATAAAACCTCTTGACATCATCCTATATTTTACTTTTGAATAGATTGTTGCAAAAGAAAAAATCATTTCATCAAGCCCTATAGATGAAATACTTTTGATAATATATTCAAACTTATCTAGATTGTTTTTAAGAGGTTCTGACCCTTTTTTTTTATAAAATATTATTGGATCAAATCTAAAATTTACTGCTATCTTTCCAAAATTCTCTAACAGCCACTTTAATTGGTTAAATCTCTCTTCTAAAGAAATTTTAATATTACCTTCTAATTCGGATGGTGAATTGATTGTAAATTGAAAAGAATGTCCTTTATATAACTTAAAAAGATGTAGGTATTTTTTGTATACTTTGATCCAACTATAGAAGTTTTTACTCCACCAAACCCAACACTTTACATGCTCTGGTTTCAAGGATACACGATATATTTGACTTCTATTGAAGGGATTTATAACATCAACATATCCAGCTTTTATTTTTCCAATGACCCAATCCATCAAAAATGCTGGAACATCTGTTCTTCTCGAGCAGGATATGATTGGTGACTTAACAATTTTGAGTTCATCTACTTGAGCCTTAACCTTCCGTCACTCTTTGCATAATTAATAATAATAATTCAAATGTTATTTACCAACCTCCTAAACTAAAAAAAATAAATAATCCAATAATTGGTAAAAATGATACAAATAACAAGAAGAAGCCAAATCCAATTAGAATCTTAAAAATCGACTGCAATGCTTGAGGTTTTAATGTATGTCCTATTGATACCCCAATATAACTAAATATCATCCCAATAACAGCGAAAGGAGCAATATATAATAAGCCTTGGCCGTTAGGGGTATTATAATTAACAATAATAAACGTTATCCCGATTACGTAAAGGCTAAATGCGATTATACACAAAATAAAGGTCCTTTTATATTGACTCAGTTTTGGGACTGAATCTTCTTTTTCAATCATTAGCTATTAAATAGGTCAAGGATATATTTAAAATTTTAATATTATAGTTTACTTTTGGATACTAATTATTAAATTTAGGTAGAAAATACATCTAAAGTTTAAAAGCAATTGAAATAGATGGCAAATTTAGTATATATCTTTTAAAACAAATTCTAAATCTAAGCTTTTTAAAGTTTCTTTTAGAGGATAACCATTCTCGGGATTCCATCCTATTACTTCACAAAAATTTTTATAATCTTCTCTGAAATCAACTGTTTTTCCTTTATGTGGTCCAGTTTCGAAAGGAGGGTCACCTACTGCTCGTCCCGGAAGGTTGTTATTTACCATAATTACACCCTCTCGGATTGTAAATGCTTGACGTAAGGAGTGGATACGATATCCAACTTCTAGGATTTCCTCAATTGAGAGATCCCAACCAACTACAGAACTTATTGCTTCCTTTAATGGATATTTTTGATAAAAATTTAAGAATTCACATAGTCCTAAGGCATTTGTAGCTTGTTTTAACCCAACAGCCATTTTTTGAGCAACAGCCCTATCCTCACTACCAACTCGTTTCCATCTTTTAGGTAAACTTAAACCGTCAATCAATCCATTAGGTTTAATCAATGGTCCAATAGCCATTAGATCGATACTGGGAGAAGTATGCTTACCTGGAGTTGGGTCAAAAGCATAACTAATACCCATTGATTTAAAGAATTTTGGATCATGCATACCTAGTTCCTGACCCATGGAATGTATGGCGTATTTTTCACTTTCCTTGCCTAAACGTTTAGAAGCTCTGTAGCAACCATCAGCTAAAAGATCGCCAAATCCTTCTCTCTTTATTATTTTCTTACTTAATTCTATTATTGCTTTAGAATTTCCCCAATTCAATTCCAGACCGTCAGTTTGACTTTTGTTAATAATCCCATTTTCATAGCATTCAATTGCGAATGCAATAGTACCACCAATCGAGATAGTGTCTATTCCTGCTCTATTGCATAAATCATTAATTTGAAAAATCGATAATTTATCATCATTAAGCAAAAGAACTCCCAATGAAGCACAAGTCTCATATTCAGGTATATGGCTTTCTTCAAGGTTAAGTTCTGGCACTTTAACAATACCTCCACATTGAACAGAACAGGAAAAACAACCATATTCTCTGATCTTATACTTATTTAATTCTATGCCCCCTATTTTTCTTACTCTCTCTATTTGAAAGTCATCATTAGTATTTCCCCCCCAATTTTTAACTGGAGCGTCACCTGATTGAGTAGAAGCTTCAGTTAAACCACTTGTACCCAATGTTTTATAAACAGTTATAGTGCCAAGTCCAGAATTATTTATTCCCTCATTATATTTTTGAGTAATAGATATTAAAGGCTCTCTATTTGCAACTGGAACTTTATTATTCCCTTTAAGAACTATAGCTTTCAAATTTTTAGCCCCCATAATAGCTCCTAATCCACATCTTGCTGCAATTCTTCCTTTATCAGTCACAATTCCTGAGATTAAGGATTGCTTTTCACCAGCTAACCCAATACATGATATTTGAACACTTCCATGTTTATCTTTTAGCTTTTTGTCAGTTTCCACTGTATCTAAACCCCAGATACCATTAGCATCTTGAATCTCTTTTTGATCATTTATGATTGAGATATACTTTGGTGTGTTAGAAGCACCTGTTATTAATATTCCATCGTACCCACACTTTTTTATCTCTGGACCAAAGAACCCCCCTGAATTAGCATCTCCCCAGGTTCCTGTTAGTGGTGACTTACCTGCAGTCATATATCTCCCACTTAAAGGTGTTATCGTACCTGTAAGCAAGCCTGGAAAAAAGCCTAGAATTGATTTAGGAGATAGAGGATCTATTTTTGGAGGAAGATGGTCGTATATTAATTTGCATGCTAACCCATATCCACCAAAAAATTGTCTATATATATCCTCTCCAAGTTTTTCTTCATTAAAGGAATCATTATCCAGATCAATCCATAAAATCTTACCAAAGAATCCATTTGACATTTATGTAAACGCTCTTTAATTATAATTATATAAATAATAATTATTCTCTGATTTAATTTATAAATGTTTATGAGGCAAAACCAACGCTTCTAATCTAAGTGGAAAAAGTTGCTTTAATCAGAACTTTGAAAGATAAAGATTCATAGCTTCCAGGAATAATTCTTTTTGCATATCTTTAGAATCAATTCCATATCTTTTTTGAAGTTCTTCATAAATTTTTAAATGCGGATTCTCAAAAGCGTGGTTAATTTCAATCTCTCCTCGTAAGAACTTTCGATATTCATTATCCAACCAAACCATAAATGGTCCCGGACTATGTTCTGCTTTATGTTTAACTTTATATTTTTCTCTAAGTGTCGTTATGACATGATAGACAGTTTCACACACTTTTTTCAAGTTATCATTATTCTCCTTATAAAAATATTCAATGGGTACTGGCAAACGCATGTGTAGTAATATTCCTTGGCCTTGACGGAAATTAATATGACCATAGCCAAAAATTATTTTATGAAATCCATGGTTTACAAAAATACTATTAATTATATTGATTATTTTGGGTAAATTTTTAGGCTCACTCAAGATATCTTCAAATCCAGGAAAAGCGATATAATCTGTAGATGAATCTGTAGTTTGTATCAAAAGGGCAAAGGCAGACCTTTCTTGAAGATAATCTTGAAACTCATCTTCTCCTAGAAAGGTGAATTTAAGTTTTACGTTTTCTTTCATAACACTAATGAAGTTTTCGACCTCCTTTGAAGTCCCCTTTATTAATACAGCCCATTTGATATTTAATTCCTCTACATATTTCAAATCATCAAATTTACCAGGTAATTTTTCATTTGAAACCACAAATTCACTAATCAGAGGGAAAATTTTGCAATCGAGAACAGATTGAAGACCATCAAATGCTAATTCAATATTGTTTCCATAAAGTATTGCTCGTTTTAATTCTAATGAGGGTTTATATAATTTGAATTTAGCCGATAAGATCACCCCAAAGCATCCGTTACCTCCAACAATCCTTTTGAAAAGGGGATTATTTCTTTCTACCTTGATTATCGCGCCTTTAGGATTCATGATTCGCATACTTTTAATCCAATCCTCTGCCGAACCTAATTTTCCCGATGTAACTCCACTAGCGTTTGAAGAGATAATTCCTCCTACCCTTACAGGGAGCTTTAGAGCACTTGCAGGTTGAATCGGAAAAATAAATTTACCATTACTAAGAAATTGAACATATTTAATTAAATCAGATATGAGGGCACTCTGTTCTACTACTATTTCCTCCCTCTTAAAGTCTATTTTAAAAGGATCTTCAAAGGAATGTAAATCTGCAAGGTCTACTGTTATACCATAATTTGAATAACCTCCCGATAATCCTGTTTTTCCACCAGCAAAAGTTATAGGGATTTTTAGCTCTTGCGAATGAGAAATAATCGCTTTTAATTGATCCTCAGTTCTAGGTCTAAAAATTACATATGGAGTTAAATTAAGATGTGAAGGGTCATTAAGACCTGCAGATTGAACTTTAGAGTTAACAATTAATGCCTTTCCCGATAAAAATGCTTCTTTATATACTTCTATATTAGTTAATTGAAAAAAATTAGGAGATCTTGTTTTTATAAAACCTTCCTCCTCCATGATTGATAAAAATTTATCCCATGGTAATTTTTTTTGAAGAGATTTAATGATATTATCTTTTTCCATTGTTTATTATAAGAAATTCATTAAATAGTTAAATCTTATTCTTCTAATGAACTGATCTGTTTTATCTTATCTAACTCCGCTTGTCGTTTTGCTAATATAAATGAACTCGCTATAATTAACATAATGGCTAGAATGAAAAATATTATAGATAATGTACTTGGTGGAAGTAAAAGAAATACTAAAAAATATATTACTGATGGTGTAGTTTGAGTAGGAAGGTTTTGTATTGGAACTAATTTACTTGCATCGCCATATCTTAAAGCGGCAGCCATCTTTGTCACTCCTAATAAATTAACTGCAACAAGAACTATTACTGAGACTATAAAAAGGACTAATTCTCCGATATTAAATATTCCACTAAATACTTTAGTGATTACACCCATTAAAATTCCAGTCCAAAAATTCGATAATGAAAACATGGAACCTGAAAGGAGCGCTAGCAAAATTCCTCTAAATTTTCCATATTTAGCTTGAATAAAGTGAAATATTAAAGCAATTATAGCTAAAGCTAATGTAAAAACAGTCATTCGAACTATAAATTCAAGTTGCAATAAATTATATTCAGATAATTCAATTGACAATTCGCTTAATCCAAGGAAAGAAATAGCTCCAACCATCATAAAAATTGCCAAAATTTCTGGCAATGTTAATTTCTCTCCGATTACCTTCACAGAGCCGATTGCTAATACTATAAGTCCAGATGCCATTAAACCTGGAATGATTGCGGGACCAATAAAGACTTGAGCCATCAAGAAAAAGATTGTGCCCAATCCAAAACGAAGAAATAATGCAAATATCCATGAGGGAGATTTCACAAGGCTTCTCATTAATTTTGCGTCAGCACTTAATTGATTTATAATTATCTTTTCGATTAGCATTCCTAAGAAATGTGAAATTCCTGACAAAACGGCTAGTAAGACTCCTAACCAATAAATTAACATTTAGCTACACTATGGTATTGACATCCTTAATAATTTAATATTGATTCACATAAATTTAAGTCTTAAATTATTGTTAGATTTTAACCTTAAATCCCAATTCTAGAAATTCATTTTTAATAACTCCAAAAGAGACTTCATTTAAGAATAATTCTATTCCAGCATATGGAGTTCCTCGAGCTTTAATGGTTATTCGTTTTTTCTCGGGTAGCTTCTCAAAAACTATTTTTATTCTATTCTCATTAAAATCAAATGATTTTATTAGAATGCTATCTATTCCAAATACAAATTTCTTCTTAAAATCTATGAATAAATCACCAAAATGATTTTTAGCATAAGCTGTGGCCATTGAAGCAGTACCTACCCCCCAATCGAAAGTTATCTGACCAGGTACTCTATAATCACTCCCTGTATGACCATAATTTTCATAAATTGCCCCTTTATCAACCGCAGCAATTGTGTTTATACCCTTTATATTACCAGGGCATATCTCTTCGTATTGCTTAAGTAACTGTAAAGCCCAAGATGCTCGTAATGCTGCAAGAGCTCTTTCCATATATTCCTCTTTTTCAGTTAAAAGATAATAGTCCATATAAGTTCTAACAAATAAGGCTTGTCGAGCATCGCTTAATTCGACATCACCATTTTGGACTCCAAAACCCCCAAATGTATTATAACTAATATAAGGCATATTCCAAACTTGTTGAAACAAGGATAAGACAGCTAGAATGTGTTCTCCTATATGAAGGTAATCAACGTTTTTAGTTATTTTATATAGTTCCTTAAACCCCTCTGCACACCAATAAATACATAATGTATTCATGACATGACTATTTGTATAATTGTCAAAAAAGTTGGATGGGAATTTAGTACAACTATAAAATAGTTCAAAATCGTGCCATTTATTTTCAACAATTATGTTTTCTTGGATATAATTTGCAATTGTCTGCATCAAGTCAATAATCTCTTGATTTTCATCCTTTTTATATAATTCTGTCAAAAACATCAATATTGCGCCTGAACTGGCTGAATCGGATAAAGTATCGTTGATTATAATATCTTCTCCTGAAAAATTGATAAATACTGGAATATGAGATGTTTTTTGCCAAATATCAGAAATTAGTTTAAATAATTCTTTACTCTTTCCAATTATTTCCTCCTTTCTCTCAAGATCTTCGTAATAAATCAGAGCCCAATACATCGCAAGACAAGCATCTACTAGATTATACTCATCACTGTAAAGATAAGCCTTAGACCCATTAATATATGAAATTATTGAAGATTCTGGAGCTGCTGGAAAGATTATACTTGGAAAAATTCCTTTAATTCTTGGTAGATTTAGCAGAGTGTCTAAGATAAGATTTGATTTATCGATAAGCTCATTATTATTCCATTCTTTTCCGAAATAATTTAAGCTATATGCTGTTCTAATATTAAGAAACCAAGCATTGTTCCAAATTTCGGCAGTTCTTGGAACAAAGGCATGTTTAAAGATATAATTGTCGAACCATTTCACTTTTTCAATATCGTAAGTCATCTCATTTATCATTTTATGAATTCCTTTAACGGAACTGGCCGTTTCAGTGGTATTTCTTTGTTTATGATTTTCAAGATCTTCAGGTCTTATAAATTCGATTGGCCTTTTTTTAGCACCTGCCCATGATCTCTGCCAAATTCCTCCGCATTCTACTCCATCAATTTTAAATATTCCCCAATAGTTATGTCTTTGAAATATAGCTTCAAAACCTTCTCTAACATTCGTTTCATAAGGCAATACTTGTGGATTGAAGCTTTCATAAAGATTTTTTCTAATATATTTCTGCCAGAAGAAACTGTTAATGGATTGTAATATCTCAGATACACTCTTCTTAATAAAAATAATGATATAATATCGAAAAGTTAAATCTGTGTCCTTTTCAACTTTCCATATTTTAGATGGGTCATGTTTGAAAAAAGTGTGAGCTATTGGGTGATAATTTCCAAAACCATAACTAATTTGAGGCTGATTAGTGGGATTTTCAAGATTTAAATTAAAATCCATAAATGATTGAAAAGGGTGGTTTATTCCTAGAGTTTTCAAATCCGGTATAAAAGCAAAAGCTATATCTAGTTTTTTATATACAATTACTGGAGAACGAAATATATGATCTCCCATAACATACCCTTTTTCTGGACGAAGATGAGGTACCCATATAAAATCCGGTTTACCTTCAAGAAATATAGAATAGTTTACAATTAACTTACTTAACTCCAAGTCTCTTTTACTAGATATTTTATATCTTATATGAAGTATTTCACTTTCTTCAAGACAATAATCCAAATTAAGTAGAAAATCATCATCATCTATTTGATAATACAATTTCTTCTTTTTATCTTTTAGAAAATTTAATTTTTTAGTATGCTTAATACTATTTTCCCAATAATTTAATGTACTAAAACCTGTATTACTTCCAAGAAGAGGTACCCAAAGATCATTACACTTAACCTCAATCATCTCTGAAGTAAATTCATTATGTTGCTCTATGGTGACTCTTAGTAAATCTCTTTCAAGGAGGTGTTTGTTATTCATAAAAAGATTATTTTTCTTCTTAATTTTAAATTATGATTTAGCTTAGTTTAATCTTTTTATGAATATTTGACTTACTAAAAAGATTATTATAAAAAAAGAAAAAATTAAAATCTATCCCATGCTGCATGGACAGCTTTACCAGTCAGTTCTATAACTGGTTTCATCTTGTCAGCGGTAGCTAAACCCACTTCAGGAGCTATTTTCATTATTGAAGCATGGCTTACATAAACTTTCCCTTTTTCTTCATAGACAACAAAACTACATGGGAATAGCAAACCAACGTTTTTTGAAACATCTAATGCTCCTTTTGCAAACTCTGGACCACAAGCAAGTATAATAGTATATTTATCATAATCTATTCCTAACTTTTTCTTAAAAATTTCATCAATCGATTTAGTTAGCATATGGCTAAAACCTTCTTCAATAATAATTTTCTCAATATGCTGTACTGCTTTATCAAAATCCATATTTAATTCTTTTTTCAATATATCAACCATTTCTTTCACTTTTTTGATTAATTAAATTTTAGATTAGAAAAATCTATTTTTTAAAATCTTCTAAAGCTTTAAAGACATATTTAGTAAACATTAGCGAAGGACCGCCTCCTAAGGTTCCAGCAACCATACTAGCTTCAATTATTTCCTCTTCCGTAGCTCCATGATCTAATGCATGTTTAACATGCCAAGCTACGCAAAATTTACATTGAGAAGCAATTGAAAGAGCAATCCCGATTAATTCTTTTGACTTAGCTGATAATGCCCCATCCGCTTTCGCAGCCCCGAAAAATTGTTGAAATCCTTTCATAGCATCAGGATGCGCTTGTCTTAATCTCTGAAGACTATTTTGAGCTGCTTTAAAATATTCATTCATATCATCATCCATATTAGTTTCACCAAATTTTGTAATTATTAACTTAAACACGATTTGAAATATAATAAAAATTCTCTTTATGAATTAAAAATCCCTGTTATTAATCCTTAAAATTTTTAAAAATAAAAATGCAGAAAATTATTACTTTAAAAATTCATATTATTACTTTTTAATTGGATATTTTGCTTTCTTCCAGGCTTTCATACTCCCTAATACATTGAAAACATTTTTAAATCCATTTCTCTTTAAAATACTGGTTGCCATACTAGCTCGAGCTCCATTCCTGCAGACTGTTACTATTGGGACATCTTTAGGTAAATCCCCCGCTCTTTTTTCAATTTCACCAACATAAATATTTTTCGCTCCTTCTATATAACCATCTTTTAATTCAGGAGCACCACGAACATCGATAAGATAGGTTTCTTCTCCTTGATCTAACCTTTCTTTTAATACATCAGCTGTCATCATGCCAGTTGTTTCCGTTGGTAAATGGTTGCTGTACCAAGCAATTATTCCACCTACTAAATAACCCATAATATTATCATAACCCAATCTTAGAAGATATTTATAAGCTTTATTTAAGTCTTCGAAATTTTCTACAACAAGTAGGATTGGTTTATCATAAGGGAGAACCCAACCCACATAGGATGGTAATCCTTTTAGCCATATATTGTATGATTCTTTAATATGTACTGAACCAAAAGATGCTGGATTTCTAGTATCAACGACAATTCCCCCCTCTTCTATTTTAGGTTTAAATTCTTCAGGAAGTAATGGTTTGAATCGCGGTAAATCTTTTAATAGGGGTGGCCCTTGTAAATTATATATTTCCATTTGTTTAAAATAAGGTGCAAAATAATGCTTCTCATTTAATTTGAATTCTACAAACTTTTCTTTATCTTTCAATTGTAATGCTGGATTTTGCAAGCGTTCTAAACCAATAGTGCTTAATTCCCTTTCATTTATGGCAGCACCACAGACAGAACCTGCTCCATGAGCTGGCATTATAACAGCCTGATCCCCGAAAGGTAAAATTTTATTAAATAAACTATTATAGAGATTTTCAGCATTCTTTTTTGATAGATCAGGACCATACATATCAATCCGTCCAGTATCACCAACAAATAGAGCATCTCCCGTAAATATCATAATTGCTTCATCTCCTGTAGTTGTATCAAATATAGCATAACAAGTACTTTCATCAGTATGACCCGGAGTATGGATAGCTCTAATCCTTAAAACACCGAGTGTGAATTCTTGTCCATCTTTAAGGGTATTTCCATACTTCCAATCCAAACCAGGACCGTGGTAAATCTCAACATCAACAACATCAGCAATTTCTTTAGATCCAATTACATAATCTTCATTACGATGTGTTTCAAATACAAACTTTATATTCGCTTCAGCATCCCAAGCTAATTTAAGAAAAACTTTAGCATCCCTTCTTGGATCTATAATACATGCCTCATTTCCAGAAGCTAAAAAATATGATAAAGATGCTATTCCTTCACTTTTTACTTTATGAAGAATCATTTTTTCCTTCTGATCAAAATTTCTTAAAACTTAATTTTATAATTCCCTCATCCTATAATAATCTATTTTCTATAGTCTAAAAGTATACATTATTATTTAGATGGTATTCAACATTTCTGAGCTCAATTATTCAAAAGTTTTAATTAAAATTTGTGCCTTTTATAATTATGATCCCTTCAATTGAATGGATAAATAACAAAGTTAAAATGATTGATCAAACTCAACTTCCTTACACTTTACAATTTCTCGAGTTTGACAATTTTAGAGATGTAGCAAATGCAATTAAGATAATGAATATTAGAGGTGCTCCTGCGATAGGAGTTGCAGCAGCTATGGGTGTAGCATTAGCAACGATTGAATATAAAGAATTACCAAAAGAAAGGTTTTCAGAAAAAATAGCTGAAGCTGCGACTATAATAAGAAAAACTAGACCTACAGCCTCTAATTTATTCTGGGCGGTAGACAGAGTCATGAAAATTGTTCAAACATATCCAGATAATCCCACTAATATATCTAATTTAGTTGTGGAAGAAGTAAAAATCATGGCGCAAGAAGACATTAATGTAAATAAAAGAATCGGGAAAAATGGAGCTAAATTATTAGAAGATGGGGACGTTATTTTGACTCACTGTAATGCTGGATCTCTGGCTACTGTTCAATATGGAACTGCTTTAGCTCCTGTTAGGACTGCTATTGAGGAGGGGAAAAAAATTAGTGTAATCGCTGATGAAACACGCCCAAGATTACAAGGGGCTAGACTAACAGCTTTTGAGTTGCAATATGATAAAATTCCTGTAAAGGTAATTTCTGATACTTCGTCAGGATTATTGATGCGTTTAGGAAAAGTTAAGAAAGTGATAGTGGGAACAGATCGTGTAACATCAGAAGCAGTTTTTAATAAAATAGGTACATATTTGGTAGCTTTGGCTGCAAATGATAATAGCATACCTTTTTATGTAGCAGCACCAAGTTCAACATTATCACTTCAAGAAACCATAGAGGATGTGACAATTGAGCAAAGGGATAGTAGTGAAGTAAGTCAAATCTTAGGTAAACTTCAAATCGTACCTGATGGTGTAGACTGTTTGAATTATGCGTTTGATATAACGCCTTTTCGACTCGTAACGGCGATAATAACTGAAGACGGAGTTTTTAGTCCAGAAGAATTACTAAAAAAATATAAGATTTCAAGTATTTAAAATATCATTCATTAACATACTGACGATTATGAAGCTAGCAAAAAAAGAATCTGTTCGTTTTAGAATATTTATATTCATTATTATTGAATTTCTATGTTTAATTTATTATTATGTAATTTCAGGAATAACCGGAAACTATTCTTGGACAATAATAGAACTAACAACGACTATAGAGGGATTTCTAATCCAAATTATAAATTTGATAGCTATAATTATTGGCTTGATTCTTGCAGTTCATATAATGATGTATATTGCTATACTTTATAGAGGATAATACTAATTCATAGAATTTTCAAAATAAAGCTGTAATGCGTGCTTCAAATTTGTTAAATCTTTTGTTTTGGAAAGTCTCTGTCTAATTATATTAGAATCTCTAATATTTTTTGTTAACCAAATAGCGTTTCGCTTTAATTCCTTAAACTTGTATTTTTCCCTTGAATCAGGGATTAAATAGCTTTCATCAATAAATTCATCTAAACATTTTTCATAAATTTCGATAAGTCTTCTCATTCTCTCTTTGTCATTTTGAAAGGGATAAATTTTTCCATATTTTAGAAAGACATTAATTTGGTTAAAGATTTCTGGATTTCCTATAGAACCTCTCCCAATCATAATTGCATCTACATTTGTATAATCTAAAAAACTTTTTGCAATTAAAGGATTATCTATATTTCCGTTCCCTACAACTGGTATATTAACTCGGGCTTTAATCTGTTTAATAGTCTCAATATCTAATTTGGAATCATCATATCTATCATTAGCAGTCCTCCCATGAATAGTTAGAAATTCAATGTTAGAATTATTGATTAATGCTGAAAATTCTGTGATATTAATTTTATCCGATATCCCCGTTCTCATCTTTAAGGATATAGGCCTGGAGGAAAACTTAGAAGCGATATTTACAAGTTTTTTTAAAAGATCTAGATCCTGCAATAAATATGCTCCCTCTTGAGAATTATTTGCTCGTTTAGAAGGACATCCAACATTGAGATCAATAATATTAAATTTATAACTCTCAAGGAATAGTATAGTTTCTTTTAATGCCTTTAAATCGGAGCCTATCAGTTGAATACTTATTGGAATCTCTTCTTCTATCCTATACAAATCAGGAATGATGGTTTTTGGATTTTTTATAACTCTTTTAGTGTATATCATCGGGACGGAAACTAAACCAATCTTTTGAAACATTCTACAAAATCTCCTATATGGAGCAGTAGTTACTGCTTGCATAGGAGCTAATAACAAATTATTGTCTAGATGAAGAGTTCCTAGTTTCATATTACGATTTCAAAATTTTCTAAATTTTTTCAAAATATAATCATGAAATTTTTATAAAAAATGATTTTTATCATTACTATATTTGTTCTTAATTAGAATAATATAAAAATGAAAAAATTTACTATGTATCAATATCGCCAAAAATTTGAATTCAAAAGACCTCCAAGAAATATTTCATATCCAGATGGTAATCCTTTAATTTTAAGTAATGAATTCAGCTTTTTTCATAATAAAAATAAATTTAGAAAAGAATTGAATCGATTGCAATTTCTGTTTAAAGATTATACTGATAACCCTTTAACTGCTGCAGGAATAAGAGATTCTTATTTAAAAGAAGAGTTCAGTGAAGAATTTTTTATAATTCTTTTTACCACAAATGAGATCGTTAGGAAGACTAATCAAATTGTTGAGAAATTTATTAAAACTGAATATGTACCTGGTTGTTTTTACTTGGAATCAACTTCTGATTACATTTTATTAATTACAAAAGATATGGATGGACTAATTTATGGAATTGATATCTTAGAGGAAATTTTTACTCAAACCTTTGAAGATTACTTAAAACAAGAAGCTTTTGAGGATTATGTTAAAGTAAGACCATTTTTAATTCACAATTGTGGAATAGTTGATTAATCAAAATATTTCCAAGGTCTTTGCTTTTTCAATTTATAAGCTCTTTCAGCATACTCTTCAATCATACGATGAGTATTGAAATATGCAGCAAGAGAAATAGCATTCTTACATTTAAATAACCATTCATCATGATTCAAATAGGTTGGTATAATCTTATTTTCTAAAATATTATAAATTTCCTTAGAATCGACATCCCAGCTATTTGATAAGCCTGGATCTTTTGGATTTTTATCGTTAGGTCCGATAGCCCATCCTGATAAATTATTCCTTTTATATCCTTCTAGCCACCATCCATCTTGAATACTGAAATTTAATACTCCATTTAATGCTGCCTTCATTCCACTGGTGCCACTTGCTTCACGATATCTTTCGGGAGTATTAAGCCAAATATCACAACCCGACACTAGCATATGTGCTAAATCCATATTATAATTTTCCATTAAAGCTACTTTAACTCCATAATTCTCATATAAATAATTTCCTGATTCATAGACTTTCTTGATATAATCTTTCCCCATTTGATCTTTAGGATGTGCCTTTCCTGCAAATATAAATTGAACATTTCCTTTACAAATTTTTCCTAATCTATCTATATCATGAAATATTAAGGTAGCTCTTTTATAGCTGGCAAATCTTTTTGCAAAACCAATTGTAATAAGTTCTTCATCCAACAAATTCCATGAATGCCCTTTTTGATAGCTTATTAGACTAAATTTATTTTCTATGTGAGCATCAAATAAATCTAAATCATCCAACTCGATTGCATTCTGTAACAAAGAAGGATTTGCTTTCCAATTAGGAAATTTCCTATCAAATATTTTTCTAAATGGTTGTGATATCCAAAAAGGTAAATGAATACCGTTGGTAATAGAATCAATTTCATATTTAGGAAACATTTGTCTAGTTATTTCAGCGTGTTTTTTTGAAACTCCATTCCTATATCTTGAAAGATTCATCCCTAAATATGTCATATTAAATTGTCCATTATCTTCTCCAAGTTTCCGAATTTGATCGGGAATTCTGTTCTCGAAGACTTTATTTACCAGACTCTGATCAAAGCGATCATGTCCCGCTGGAACCGGCGTGTGAGTGGTGAAAACTACTTTAGATCTGACCTTATCAATATCTCCCTTTAGCATTTTAAATAATTCTACTGTGGCAAAACTTCCATGTCCCTCATTTAGATGGTAAGTCTTAATATTATTATATCCTAATGAATTTAAAAGTCGTACTCCCCCAACTCCCAAAATTATTTCCTGCACAATCCGGTTCCATTTTGAAGTTGAATCATACAATGATCCTGTCATTTTTTTCATCCATAATTCATTCCCCTCAACGTCAGTAGTAAGAAGATAAACTGGTAAGACATGCCCAGACTGACCAATAACTTTATACAACCATGCAGAAACTTTGACTTCTCTATTTTCAATTTTGATGCAAATGGGTTTTTCTACTTTATCAAACTCATAAAAGAAATTCCATTCTACTTCTTTCTCTTTTTGTTCACCTGTTTCGTTGAATAGTTGAAAAAAGTATCCTGAGCTATAGCATAGGCATACAGCAACCATTGGAATCTCTAAATCTGCTGCTGATCTCACCGTATCTCCTGATAATACTCCTAAACCTCCACTATAAGTGGGAATATTAGAATCTAAACCTATTTCCATGGATATATAAGCAACATAGGTATTATTTTTTAGATTATCATCAATTTCCAAGTTGAATCCTTTTATCTATTGTTTACTTTTTTATGAATCTTTGATTATTTAATACTATGTATTATATTTAAAGTAATTTAGATTTCAGGTAAATAACAGTTTAAGTACAAAAAGGGATTTGCACTAAATTTATATATATTAGAAACTCTAAATTAAATTACAAATCAAAATTTATTGTTAAACAAATAAAATATTAAATCTAGGCCAAATATATGACAGAAATTATTTTCGAAGTAATATTTCCATTAATTTTAATAGGGCTTCTTATAATTATTTTAATCAGTGGAATTCCTAATAGAAAACCAAATCAACAATTTATGACATCTGATGATTTTATCAAAGACTGGCTAAAAGATCATGGTCAAGCTCACAAGCTAGAAGCGCAGTTTAATCAAATGAAAAAGGACCCTGCTGGACGGATTTATATGCCAATAACATATAAGGGGGCAAAAATCTTTGTAAAGTGGGGGTTAAGCCCAAATAAAGTGTCATTTATGAATTTAATTCTATCCTTCCTAATCTTTTATTGTGTTGTTATGCTTGGTAAAGGGACTTTACCTAGTGTTGATTTATTTTCTGAACAACCTTTTTACGGTGTATGGTTTCTTCCTTTAGCAATATTAGTGCTCTTTACAGGTATTATTGATGGAATAGATGGAGCAATAGCTCGTTTACTAAATATAAAATCAAAAAGAGGTGCTTGGTTAGATAATGTAATCGATCGAATAAGTGATACTTTAATGTTTGTATGCTTAATACCCGCGAATTTCATGGTCATAACAGCTTATGGACTTAATTTTAGATGGATAGTTTGGACAAATATCTTTCTAATTTTTATTTATGAATATATGAGGGCTCGTCATGAAGGTTTAGGAATGCATGAAACAAAACCCTTTGTCGGTGAAAGAATTACACGATTTTTAGTAACAGCTACATTTTTTGCAATGTATGGAATTTCTAGCCTTGGAGTGTTGATTACATATGTGATCAATCCCTCTGGTACAACTTTATGGGCATCAACACATCCTTGGGTAATTACATGGACAATGTTCATTTTTCAAATTAGTTTGTTAATTATTATGGTCTTATCAGTTATACTTTTTGGGCGATACATTTATAAAGGATTAAAAGAAATGGATAAAAAAGATGGAGTATTAAAATAAAAAACAAGAGAGTGATTCTCATATGAAATTATCAAAAATTATATTATATGGATTTTTCTTAGTAGTTTTATATGTTCTCTTTCACATTTACTTTCCATCTTTCTGGACATCTGGAGTAAGGGATTCAATTAATGCTTTCTTTACTGATCCTCTCACCTATTGGTGGTTTATATTTCCATTAGTAGGCCTTATTATGTTATGGGGGTTGCTTATTTACTATGGAATTCACTTTTTAGCTTCATTCGGAAGTGGTTATAAAACTAAAACACCTTATTACCCTAATATAAGTATTATGATTGCCTCTAAAAGCGAGAGAGTCTTATTGGAGAGAACATTAAATTCTATTGTTAATTCAAATTATCCAAAAGAGAATATTCAAATTGTAATAATTACAAGCGGTTCCACAGATGACACTACAGAATTTTGTCAAAAATTTGCCCTGAAATACAATACAATAGATATTAAGGTTTTATCGGAGCATATAGCCAAAAAAGGGAAACCTCCAGCTTTGAATTATGGTTTAAAATATGTGAAACATGATATTGTCCTTCTTTATGATTCAGGTTGTATTTTAGAAGCGAATACCTTAAAAGATTTAATATCTCCATTTCAAGATGATAAAACTAATGCAGTTATCGGACCAGTATTAGTCAAAAATTGGAAAGAAAATAAGTTGACTCGAGGAATTCTTCTTGATTATGCTATGGTATCAGGTGGAGGCTTGCTTTTTGAAATAAAAAATAGGTTAGGGTCTTCAGCTTATTCATTTGGACGAAATTTTGCAGTTAGAACAAAATTTCTACGAAATTATGGAGGATTTAACGAAGATTCTATGACAGAAGATCTTTATTTATGCGTTCTATTAAATTTAGATGGAGTAAAAATACTTTTTTCTCCCAAGGCTAAAATCTATGAATATGTGCCAAGTACATGGGAAATTTTAACCCAACAACGCACAAGATGGCTTGCTGGTTTCATTTTTGATATGCCTCAGTTAATGGCAATGAAAAGTGAACATAAAAATGGGAAATCTTTAATTATTGCCCGAAATATGACAATGATGCTTATAGGGAATATAGATACATGGATTCCTATAGTTATTGGATTTATGGTACTTTTCTTCCTAATAGGAGAATTTTATTTCCTTATATGGAGCAGTTCTTGTTTACTTTTCATGTTTGGGTATCTTGTCAATGCGATACGAAAATATGGGGATAAACACTATAGTGTTTTGCTCCTCTTTTTAGTCAGTGGGTATATTCATTTATATATGTTCTTACGTCAGTTTAAACTTCCAAAAGAATTAAGTTGGGAAAAAACTCCTATGCTATTTGAAAAACAAGAAGCTGAAATAATAGCATTATCTACAAAATAAATTTTTTTTCCTTTTTACTTAAATTTAAAGTGAATATATATAAAAATAGAAAAATAAATTTATTATAATCAATTCAAAACAATTTTAAATCCTAGTTGATTTTCTTGAAATACAAAGTACATGACTATTTACCCGAAGAATTAAAAACAAAATATTTTGATTCTGAACCTCGTCATTATTCGGATAAACAATTTTGCGATGCCTTATTAGAACAAATAAAATTATCCAATAATAATTGTAGATACTATAGGGAAGATCTTTGTAACAGATTTAAATTTTCGATTCCTGATGAAATTGATATTAATACACTAGATACAATTCCCTATATTCCATCTGATCTTTACAAAAAAAGTGGAAATCGAGTTCTAAACCTTTTAAAAGTGCCTCTTGATCAAATTATCCTTTTTTCATGTTCATCTTCTACATCGGGGGATCCATCTATAGTTCCTCGCACTTTAGACGATTTCGATCAAATCCAATATAATTCAATTAAGGTATTTACTGAATTTTTTAGATGGAAAGAATTAAGAACAGAAAATAGTCGTAGTATCATATTTAACTTTGCACCAGGTCGATTTTTGATGTCAATGATGGCAAAAAAAAATGCTACTGGTTTCGAGCATGTTAAAAAGACACGATATTTTACGGCATGTATGAATAAACCCTGGGAATATTATGGCTATGAGGAATATATGGTGAAAGGAAAATTTTTCAAAACTATTTGGGCAATCCTATCAACTTTTTCAATTAAAGGTGGCTTTGTTTTGGATGTAAGTAGAATGTTAAAAATGATTAAAAAGATCGTAGCTACAGGACATTGGAAAAACATAAAAGTTTGTAAAATCTTATTCGGGGGAAGTCCTCTCTTAATGAATAATATGTTTAAGAATCGACTACTCAAGGAGAATGTATTTTATGATTTAGATGGAATTTCCTTTGTTGGATGTGGTGGAGGAGGGTGGGATGGAACTAAAGGTGAGGCAAAATTAGATGCTGTTGATAAACTTACATTTATTCAGAATTATGAGAAAGTTTTTAATATTAAACCAAAAGATATCGCTGATATTTATGCTTTTACTGAAGGTCCAACACTTTTTGGGGGGCATTGGTCCGAAAAATACCAAGACTTTTTATTACATTGCCCTAATACTTCAAGGATTATCGTTCGGGATACAGAAAATCTTAATCCTGTAAGTGATGGAATGGAAGGACTTTTAGAAGTAATCACTCCTTATGGTGTAAATGGTAGTGTAAATCAAGCAGTTCTAGTTGACGATATTGTAGAACTTATTTCAAACAAGAATTGTCCAGAATGTGGGTATGAGGGTGCCACTTTTAGGATTATCGGGCGACTAAAAAATCTACAAGGAAAAAGTTGTTCTTCTATTATTGATTGGCTACATTAATCCGTCTATTTAATTTTCCTCTTTTTAAAATGTAAATAATAGTATAAAAGATTATACTAAAAGTTATGCTAAACTTGTATAATTTGTAAATTACATCAATTTTTATTACAAACCGAAACAAAAGATATATGAAAAGAAAAGAGAGACCATTTAAAATCGAAAATCCAAAAATTTTATTAAATAGGAAAAAACTGCCAATAAAAAATGTTAAAAATAAAACGTTAGAATAGATTATTAATGGTAGATATGCTCTAACTGATTTAGAATTAAAAATTGGTTCTGATTTGAATATAAATTCCATATCATGGATAGAGACAATTTCAGAATAAGCTTTCCCGTATTGAAAGTATTTTTTAATATTTTGGAATGGATTTCTTTTTCCATAATGAATTACTAGACCCTTTGGAACATAAATTAATTTATAACCTTTTTTTAAAGATCTCCAAGAAAATTCTAAATCTTCAATTCTATAATTTAAGAAACCACCCGATAAATTCCATACTTCTTTTTTAAACAACATATTAGATGTATTGAGAAAATTTATGTTTGATTCTCGGTTAATAATAACCTTATTTTTGTAATTAAAAGGATTTAATTTACCTTCTGATTTGTCACGGAATACCACTTTTCCTCCCACTATATCATATTCATTTAAAAATGGAACTAAATTTATTAGCCAATTTCTTGAGACAAAACAATCTGAATCAGTAAGAGCTATAATTTTATATTTTGCCTGTTTAATCCCAATATTTCTCGCGTTTGCTGATCCAACTGACTTGGATAAAATTATTGATTTGATTTGGAATTTCTTTAAAATTTCCTTTGTATTATCAACTGAACCATCGTCAACAATAATAATCTCATATTGCGGATAATTCAAATTTGAGAGATTTTTTATCAAACTGGGTAGTACATTACCTCTATTTTTAGTTGGAATAACTATTGAGATAGGTTCCAAAACTTGAGTCATTAATATTTTTTAGTAGTCTTACTTATTTTAATCTATTCTGATTAAGAGAATTTAATTTAATAATGAATAAAAAAAATAAAATCTTAAGAAAACTGGGAATAAGTTACATAAAAAGAATTTTAAGGGTAATAGATGGACCAGTGTTTGTCAGCATATTTTTTACTCGTAAATGTAATCTCAATTGTTATTATTGCGTTGCTTCGAAAAAAAGCTATAAGGCAGATATATCGGTAAGTAAATGGAAATCTATTATAAATGAAATCTATAACCAAGGATGTAGGTTTATTACAATATATGGAGGAGAACCAACACTTCGACCAGATTTAGGAGAGCTTTTAGAATACTGCATAGATTTAAATATTTTTACGCATGTAGTAACCAACGGATGTTTATTAGACGCAGATTTACTTGAAAGATTTGCTTCGTATGGATACTTTCTTTTGGGTATAAGTATTGATGGATTAAAAGAAACTGATATAAGTCCTAAAAAGTATCGTCCAGAATTGGTTCAAATACTTTATGAAGTCAAAAAGAAGTATCCGGAAAATATTGATTATAGTATTCACATTGTGCCTACTAAAGATAATATCCAAGAATTAATTCCTTTGATAAAAATCATAAATTCAAAACTTGACTGCCGCTTCTCAATAGATCCAGTCCACTCATCAATGAATCCAAATGAACAATATCAATATAGAAACTATTGCCCTGATTTATTGTTAAAGAAAGAACAAATAAACCAATTGAGAAACACAATCCAAAATCTTAAAAGAAAAGGGATTCAATTCTTTTCTCCTAATACTTATTATTATTTTATGAATAAATGGTATCAAAAACTATATGATTGGAACTGTGATGCTGGAGATTTATATTATGCCATTAATAACGATGGTTCTATAATGCTTTGTGAAGATGTTAATACTAATATTCAATTTAATGATTTTATTATGTTATCGCATAAGAAAAGAGTCAAAAAAATTAGGCAATTTAAATTTGAATACTGTAATTGTTTTAAACCTTGTTATTGGAATCCCTCAAATTTTGTTAAACACCCAATTAGAAATTTCATATATCAAAATATCTTAAAATAATTTTGTAGATAATTAAATGCCGTTTATTAAAGTTAGTCAATCAAGGTTTTTTTATGCTGAGAATAAGTTACAAACCATTCCAGTTTTATTCATTCATGGTTGGCTAGGAAGTTCTAATGAATGGACTCATCAAATTTGTTACTTTAATTCCAAACAACATATCATTATATTAGATTTACCCGGTTTTGGAAAGTCTAGTAAACCAAACATGAAATATTCAATTGATTTCTTTTCATCACAAATATTAGAATTTCTTAAGATCCTTGGATACAATGAAGTGAATCTAGTAGGTCATTCTTTGGGGGGGATGATTGCATTAAATATTGCCATGAAAAATATAAACTTGGTAAAAAAGATAGTTCTAATTAGCACTAGCGCTTCATTCTCCTCTTCATATAAGGATAAATTTATGTTATTTTGGGTTAACTTAATTTTTAAGTTCTCTTATAGAAGGTTTCTTAAATCTATCATTAGAAGAATTGTCTCTAATACAACTGAAAATAAAGTATTTAAGAAATTGTATTTATCTGCTATGAAAATTCCTAAATCAGTTGTATTAAGCACATTTAAAAATATGACACAAAAATTCCACCTGGGCAAAAAAGATCTATTGATTTCTCAACCAGTGCTCATAATCTATGGCAGTGAAGATAAAATTATTACCAAACCCATGTTTAATAATTTAAGTAAACTAATTCCAAATTCAGAAGCTATCATTATTGAAAACAGTCCTCATAGAGTAATGGTTCAGAAACATATGAAAGTGAATGAACTTATTGAAAACTTCCTCAAATCGTAATTCAATAAGTCTTATTTACTTCCTCTTTCTCAGGATCCGTTAGTTCCCTAACAACCTTCGCCGGAGATCCTAGTGCAATGCAGTATGGGGGAATGTCTTCTGCCACTACTGAGTGTGCTCCAATAATTGATCCTTTTCCAATTGTAACTCCAGGTAGGATAATCGAATATGCCCCTATTCTAGCATTTTCACAGACTTTAATGGGTCCAAAACTGAAGCTGCCATGCTTTATATTCATTGCATTATGAGTTAACAACTTTACACCAATCCCGCACCCACTACCATCTTCGAACTCAATTAGATCGGGTAATAAAGGATCTGGTATAGCTTTTTGTGAAATATGACAATTCTTCCCTATTTTCATCCCTAAAAAGCGAAATAACATATTCCTAGCAGTTGGCCACCCTATTAAGTATGATATAATAAGTGAAAATAAATGATTAAAAGCACCCTTTACAAACCAAGCAATTGAATATCGCTTTTGTTGAAGATGTTTAGCTATAATTAACATAGGTACTGGTGTAAAAATAAATTCATCAGTTTCGATATTAATATAAGTCATTTTCCCTTTCTCTTTTATATCAAACTTTGGTCTATTATGCTTCCACACTTTTCTAGATTTAATCAAATCTTTAAGAAAAAGGTAGAAATCGATGTTTACCAAAAAAAGAATTAAGGTTATTGCAAAATTTACTGGTAGAAAAAGAAGAAATAACATTAACCTAGTATTAATAGTCAGATCTTGATTGAATAATATACTAAAATAAGTATATATAGATGCTAATAAAATAATTATTACGTATCCCAATAAACTGAAAATGTATATAATTGAACCCGTTAATTGATTAGATTTTGCTATATTATATCCTAACACAAATAAGGGAAGCAGAGCTACAAAACAGAGTATAATTCCACCATAGACATATATGTTATACTGATAAAAAATTAAGGCTAACCAAGGTCTTATAAAATCATATATTATATTAATCCAAGGAATTGAAAAAAATACTCGTGATAATATGATTAAAATAAGAACTGTTGCACTAGCGATAAGAAAAATAAAGGGTATTATAAACGCTTTTTTCATTTTTGTCACTATTAGATTATTAAATTTAAATCTGTTCTTAAATATTAAGAAACCATATATTCTCAAATGAATGAATTAAAGTATAATAATCATTCTAGTTAATATAATATAGAAAATTAAATGAAGGCAAATAACCAGATGTTCAAGCCAAAAATATCAGTAGTGATTCCCGCTTATAACGAGGAGAATTTAATAAAAGAAACCTTAATAGCTGTTAAGAAGCAAATTTGTACCTTTCCTTATGAAATAATTGTAAGTGATGGACAAAGTACAGATGAAACAGTATCAATTGCTAAAAATTTTGCGACAGTCTATATATCACCTAAAAAAGGTAAGGCTTATCAGCTAAATTACGCTGCTCAGAAAACATCAGGAGATATATTGTTATTTTTAGATGCTGATACCCTAATAGATCCATTCTTTTTACAAAAAGCCTTAAAAATATTTAATAAAAATGAAAATCTTTTTGCGTGCAGTGCCAGAATCAAATATTATGATGGAATTGCTTTTTCATTTAATATTGGGACTCCTAAATATACCATCACAAAATACTTTTTTCAAAATCTAGGCAGCCATTTATATTATTTTTGTAAAAGCTTAGTTGGATATCCTGAACTCTCAGGAACTAATATGATTGTTAGAAGAGACATCTTCTTTAAATCGGGGGGATTTAAACAACCACCAAATTCTTTAGGAATTGACAAGGTTTTCTCTGATTCTTTAATATATTTAAGTCGAAAATTAAAAAAAGGGAAGATTAAAACTCTAACTTTCATTTCAGTATTAACAAGTGGAAGGCATTTAACTGTTAAACGAAGCCTTAAACGTGTCCGTCAATATTATTCCAAGAAAGATATGTATCTTGATTTAGCAAAAAAAATTAAATAGTTTATAAATAAAATGTTTTAGCCACACATACCTTAGAGATTGAAACTAGTATAATGAAAATCGCTCTAACTTTTGATGTTGAACGAGACATTCCCAATGTTTTGAATACCTACTTTGGAACCAGATTCGGACTTATAAAAATATTAAAGATTTTAGATGATTTTAACATTAAAGGGACTTTTTTCTGCACTGGAAACGTTGCAAATCATTTACCACAGTATATAAAATTAATTAATCATAAAGGACATGAGATTGGATGTCATGGATTAGCTCATGAGAGATTGAGTCAGTTGAATTATAAAGACTGTGAGAAAATAATAGAACAAAATAAGCAGATTCTAGAAAAAATATGCCAAGATGAAGAAATTGTAGGTTTTAGAGCTCCATATTTAAAAACTCCAAATTATTTATTTACAATTTTAAAGAGTTTAGGATTTAAATATGATTCTTCAATTAAGACACACAAATTGAAAGCACAAAAACCGAAAACGAATAAAGAAATTCAAGAATTCCATCCGAATTTCAATATAATTTTTAGATTACCGCTTTTATACCCCTCTTTACGTAATTGGATCTTTAAAAGAGAATTATTAGTGTTATATTTACACCCTTGGGAAGCAATAAAGATGAAAACTATATTATTTAGTCATACAAATACATTAGATTTATTGAACAATGCTCTTTTTAGACCAGATAGGTGGATTAGTACAGGAGATATGTTCCTATCTCGATTTAAAAACTTTTTAAGAGAATCACTAACTAATAAAGCTGAATTTGTTATGTTAAAGCAGTTATTACAATAACCTAAATTAGAAATAAAAAAAAGTTATGTTGGATTAAATGAAATTGAATTTACTTTAATCTTCTAATTGCTTTTTTAATTTTATTATCAGAGGAATCATTTTTGTAGCATCCATAGCCGGTGTAGTTTTCATAACCTTAATATAACCTGGTTTAGCAAGTCTCCACATATTTGACCCTTTTGCCATTTGTTCTTCATTATCAGCTTCTTCAATTGTAATACCCCAATAATCAGATGTACTAATATAAAATCCGATTTGTTTAACTCCCTCGACGGGATATAGTTTCTTACTCATTAGCTTCTGGGCGATTTCAGCTAATTCTGATGGATCAAAATCTTGATTTAATTCCCAATACGTTATAAATAACATTAAATTTATCACCTTCTTAATAATATATTTTGGATTCACAAGATATAGATTTCAATTTATATCGTATTACTCAATATTCATCTAAATATATATAAGAATTATTGTTTTAGATGATCTTTTAACTTATTGATCTAAATGTAACTAAAAAAGTGTTTAAAAAACTAGTTAAAACATTAATTTTCTAAGCCTTGGTTTTACTTTTTGTAATTTCATTGTAAATGGAGTTCCATATTTTATGGACTTTCAATCCATGGGTTGGACAATCTACTGTTATTAAAGCCCAAGGTCCTGAGTATTTTGCATGAAACAATTTGGCTTCTTGCCCACATTTAGGGCAACGAAATATAGCGTCTAGGAAATGGGAAATAGAACCATCCTTTAATCTTATTGGAAGTTCAAAATGTCTCCCTCCATGGAAAGGACATTTTTGTTTCACTAAAAATTTATCTTGAACAAGTTTTACAAAATAAATCGCACCAATAGTTCCACATTTGGGACAGTTGAACATATTAACTAAATCTAATTGAGTCATTGAATCCAATTTCTTCCTCTTCTTTGAATTTCTTGCGAAATTTAATGGAGAACCTACAATCAAAAGTGTTCCCCCTATTATACAGACATAGGGAAAAATGAATGCTATTGAATATTGGGGGTTAAAAATTGGTAAATGCATTGCATAAAGTAATAGATATATTCCATAATAGATCATCAACCCTCCAAGAACACATCCAATAATAACCCAAAAAATTCTGGTAGAGCGCTTACTAGGTAATATCATAGAAATTCCAAAGATAGTACAAATAGGTCCAAGAAATACACCAGTGAAAAATAACTCTATGCCCAAAATTGTATAATTATTATAAAATAATATTATAAATACATCAAAAACAATTCCTATTGACAGTAAAAGTATCCCGAATATTAAACCAACCACTTTTTTCGTTTCTATATTAAATCACCAAATAAGAAATGAATGGTTTATATTATGATCATATTTTATTTAACGTTTTTGTATGAGGGTAAAAAAAGAGAGAAGTAAAAAAATTGAATTTATATTCTTAAAGATTTATTCTCTAAGATCTCGACTCTAATATTTGGATCTTTCTTTTTCATTATTTCCTTATACTTATTTAGGTCAGCTCCCCAGGAGTGCATCGGGACAACAACTTGTGGCTTAATATCAATAGCCGCATCAGTAGATTCTTCAAAATCCATGGTATATGTGCCTCCACATGGTAATAATGCCACTGTTATATTTCTTTTGGCCAAGACTTTCATTTCAGGAATTCTTTCTGTATCTCCAGCGTGATAAACACTTTTTGTACCCGATTCAATAATTGTACCAGACCATTGATTATTCTTTGGATGAGTAGGTTTTTTTATTGTATATGATGGAAATAATTCTATACGTAGATCTTTATAGTCAAAACTATCTCCTATCCTCAGAGGTTTCCCGTTAAAAGCCTTTAGACTGCTTGCAATACTCTCAGGTCCAATTAAAATTGTATTATCTTGCCATACTTTTTCTATATCTGCTTTGGAAAAATGATCACCATGCGTATGGGAGGTCACCACTATATCTGCTTTTTCTTTTGCTTCTTTAATATTGTATGGGTCTAAATAAATAATACTTCCACTAAACATCTTAATTTTAAAGGCAGCATGACCTAGCCAAAAAATCTCCATTTGATAATCCAAAATATATCACCTTTCATTAATTTAAATTGGATATTAATTATTAATTGCAGTGATAATTTAAATAAGTGTGTTGAAAATTATCACCTAACTTAATTAAATGCAACTAAGTATAGGTCGAAATTAATCTTTATCTTTAAGATTTAACTCTTTTTCTGATAAGGGAATTTTCTCTGAAATTCCAAACTTATCAAAATTGGCAATATTGATATCTTTGAGTTTTTCAATTAGAATTTTGTTTTCAAAATTAGGTATTTGACCTATCACCTTAGGAATTGGAACAGTATGAGTAAAATTAGGTCTTAGGCCCTCAATTTTACTTTTATTGTTAAAATGTTGTTTAAAGGCGGGATTTATTGGTTTAAGTAAATTTGCATTAACAAGATTTGATCCTAAATCATTTGATGGTCTTGTATTAGTAGAAATTCGACAGATGGGACAACTAATTATATCAAAACCATGTTTACAAATCATAAACATTTAACTCTTATAGATATTCTAACTTGAATTCTTTAAATTAATTTTATTTTATATTTTTTGTTATTATTATTTATGAATAATTTTTTAGCAGAGATAAAATCGCAACCACAAGCGTTAAGAGATACTTTGAATTATATTTTGAATGAAGGAAAATCTCAATTCTTAATTGTAAAAGATTTCATAAAAAAAGGAGGTATCAATAAGCTAATATTCACAGGCGCAGGCTCGAGTTTTATCTCAACTTATTTACCCTATTACATTTTGAACCAATATGGAATAACAACAGAAATCCGGGATTCGGGAGAATTTTTATTTAACTTATTTCCTGAAAAAAGGCAAGATATCTTTAAGAACACGGGAATAGTTATCATCTCTCAATCTGGTGAGTCGAGTGAGATCAGAGAGTTACTAAGGAAAATTAATTCAATTGAGGATACACCTCTTACCATAGGCATTACAAATAATCCCAATAGCTACCTTGCTTCAATGACTGAATTACAGATTTTAATGAATTTTGATAAGGAAACGTCTGTAACTTCAAAAAGCTACGTCTGCACTCTATTATTACTATATGTTTTGGCAAAGGCAATAATCGGTGAATTTTTCATAACTGACAAAGAACATGAAATTGTGGAAATGTTAATTAAAGAGATCGATACATTGATAACTAAAGAGGAAAAAATAAATAAAGTTTGGACGGATCTAGTGGATTTTATTGGAACTGACCTAGATTTTATTGAAATTTTATCCCGGGGATCTTCAATGGTTACTGCATATCAAGCAGCACTAAGTTGTAAGGAAATTCTTAAAACATACTCAGAGGCTTGTTCAATATCATCATTTCGTCATGGAGGGATTGAATGTCTCAACGATGATAGTAATATAATTCTAATTACTGCAGATAATAAAAACTTAGATCTTAGTTGTAAATTTCTAGATCAGCTTATAAATAAATGGAAATGTAAAAAGATTTTGCATATAACTAATCAAAATTTTGACCAAAAACTTGAGGAGATCCATAATAATGCTAAAGTTTTGGTCTATAAACACGATGTTATTGAGAATCACTTAGCCCCAATTATGGAAATTATAATTTTACAACTACTCTTTTATAAGATTGCTGAAAAAAGGGGAATTGACCCCGGTGTATTCTACTTTAGTAAGAAAGTGATAAATGACCTTTAAAACCATTTAAAACCCATCTTTTAAGATTTTTAATAAACGTATAAACTTTTTATATTAAAGTCTATTAATTATTGTTTATACCGTCTAAAAATGATATAAAAAGGTCTAATTTCTATGAAGAAATTTTATGTTAATGAAGATAAAAGTTGGTTTCATCATTGGTGGCCTCAAGGAATCCCTTTTAATACTGAATTCGAAAATATAAGCCTTGGAGAATTTTTTGAAAGACAAAAAAAAAAGTATTCTGATTATAACCTTATGTGGTTTTTAGATACTTGGATGACGTATAATGAAGCAGGAAAATATATTGATTCTTTCGCAACAGCACTTCATAATCTAGGTGTAAGTAAAAATGACGTAGTTGCATTATTATTACCAAATTGTTTTCAATATGTGATTGCCTTCTATGCATGTGCAAAATTGGGAGCAATATCTACTGGTATAAATCCCACGTATAAGCCTTTAGAAGTACGACATCATTTAGAATTAACAAAAGCTAAAGTACTAATTGTATTTGATTCGCTGTATAAAGATTTGGTAGCACCTATCATTGATAAGACAAATATAGAATTAGTAATATATACAAATATTATTGATTTAGCCAAAGGAATTAAAGGTGTTAAAAAAATCTTAGGAAAAATTCTGGGAAAATTGCCTTCCGGAAAAGTTGATTTTTCACCTTCTTACAAATTTTTGGAGCTTTTAAATACACCTTCAAATATTCCACAAGTTAGTTTTGATCCTATAAATCACACAGCCACATATATAATGACAGGAGGAACTACAGGAGTCCCTAAGGCGACAGTTTTAACGCATTTTAATCTAGTTTCAAACGTAAAGCAGGTGGTAGAAATTTTTGGTGGTGAGCAGCCAGGTATTGGTGATGTAGGTGTTTTACCCTTATTCCACTCATTCGCTATGACTGCTGTAATGAATGTGGCTATTGGTCTCGGAGGATGGATGATGCTTTTTGTTAGGCCTCCTTCTACAGAAGATTTACTTAAAACAATCGATAAATTACCTGCTCCCCAAGGTCTTGCTTATGCAGGAGCAGAAATATTATTCAAGAGGATAACGGACTATCCACACTTAAAGAAATTCCCTCAATTGATGGGAAAAATGAAATTAAACGTGTCTGGAGCTGGTCCGCTCCATTCTCCTATAAGAGACGCATTTGAAAAAAGAACAGGAGGTAGAATTGTAGAGGGATATGGATTATCAGAAGCAAGCCCTATTGTAAGTGCTGGTAACCTTTTTGGAGAAAGTCCAATAGGTACAATTGGTATGCCTTTGCCAGGGACAGATTGGGGTATTTTTGATGCTGGAGCTCCATCTCTAGAAAATGGACCAATTGCTGATGGATTACCCGGCTCGAAATATGGGGAAAAAAATGTAGGAGAAGTATGTATTTTTGGTCCACAAGTAATGAAAGAATATTTAGATCAACCAGAAGAAACTAAAGAGACTTTACAACAATGGGATGGTAGAATTTGGTTAAGAACTGGTGATATCGGATATATGCGAGAAGATGGAACTATTACATTAATGGATAGAAAAAAGCAATTGATTAAAGTTGCTGGTCACTCGGTATTCCCTACAGAAATCGAAACAATGCTCATGAAACATGATGCTGTGTCTGAAGCTGCTGTTGCCGGGTTACCAGATCCAGAAGGAAAAGTCGGAGAAATAGCCAAAGCATGGGTTGCATTAAAATCCGATTATGTTGGAAAGGTTTCTGAACAAATTATCCTAAATTGGGCAGAAGAAAATATGACACACTGGAAAATACCAAAATATATAGAATTTATTGATGAAATTCCTAAAAGTATAATGGGAAAAGTTCAAAGAAGGCTACTTCAAGAAGCAGATCGACTTTTTAAAAAGTAAAGTTTCTTCAAATTAACTTCAAGCTCAAAAACTACAAATATAAATCTTTATTTCTTACTATATTAGAATTATACTTTATCAAAATTGATATGAATACCATAGCAACGAGTGGCACTTTTAAGAGTTACCTCTTTTTTTGGGGCGGTCAATTATTTTCATTACTTGGCTCATCCATAGTACATTTTGTCATTATCTGGTGGATTAATGTAGTCACTCCTGATCGAGATCTAGCAGCTTTTTTACTCGGTTTAGCAAATTTCTTAGGGATGCTCCCGTTAATAGTTCTGAGCCCTATTGCTGGGGTTTTTATTGATAAATGGAATAGAAAACATATTATAATGATTGCGGATTCTTTACAAGCTTTTATCACATTCTTGTTAATACTGATCTTTTTTTTTAGAATAGAAGAAGTTATGATTGTAATCGTGATCAATAGCCTTAGGGGAATTTGTCAAGCGTTTCATTTTCCAACAATAAAAGCGATAATTCCATTAATGATTCCTAAAGATAAGTTAAGTAGAATGAATGCAATAGATTATGGAGTAAATGGATTAGTTCAAATAGCTGGACCTGCTGTTGGAGCGCTTCTTTATAGTTTCTTTCCAATCGCTACAGTTTTATGGGTTGATGTTATTACCTTTTTTATTGCACTATTACCCCTAATCTTAGTTAAGATTCCGAAAATTAAGCAGAATGGGATTAAAAAAGACCAGTTTTCCTTTTTTAAGGATTTTAGGCAAGGTATTCGAGGAGTAAAACAAGTTCCCGGGCTTATAATTTTGTTAGTACTTATTTCAGTAGTAAACTTCTTAGGCGTACCTTTTGGTACATTATTACCTTTATTTGTGACAGATATACATAATGGAGATCCAAATGGGGTTGCCTATGCTTTCATTATTGCATTAATGCAAATAGGAATGGTTATCGGAGCTATAATAGCCACAATTAAGAAGGATTATAAAAATAGAGTGTTAGTAATTACCGGCTGTATTCTTATTTCGGCTGTTGGTTACTTTATGTCAGCACTTTCTCCTATTGGTTTATTCATAATGATAGGCATTGGTGGGATGATACGTGCCGCAATGACTCCTTTGATTAATACAAACTTTCTAACAATTATCCAGTTACATGTCCCACCAGAAAAACAAGGAAAAGTAATGTCAATCGTTGTTTCTCTTGCGTGGCTTGTAATACCTCCGGCAAGTTTAATAGCTGGTACTTTTGCAGTGTTAATCGGGATTATACCTCTTTATTTAACTTTTGCCTCTTTGATCATAATATCAGTTATTATAACATTATTATTTACAAATATACGTTCTGTTAAATATAAACATGTTTATGACAAAGAATAAGTAAAAAAATGAATTAAGATAATTATCGTTATAAATCTAAATTTTTTTTAAAAAATATTAATTACTTACAAATACTCAAATAAAGGACTTATGAAATGACTAAAGGGATAATTTTATCTGGAGGTTGGGGAACACGGCTTAGACCCCTAACATGTACTATTCCTAAATCTCTGATACCTGTTGTTAATAAACCTGTTATAGAACGACAGATATTGCTCTTGAAGTCCGCTGGAATTAAAGAAATAATTCTTGCTGTAAGTGTAATGTCTGAGGTTGTACAAAGCTATTTCAAAGATGGCAACAGATTGGGAGTAAAAATTCACTATACAAACGAAAAACATCCTATGGGAACTGCCGGAGCAATCAAATTAGCCGAGTCCTATTTAAAAGATGAAAATTTTTTCATGTTAAATGGAGATGTAATTGTAAACTTTGATTTTAAAGATATGCTTCATTTTCATGAAAGATCTAAAGCAAAGGGCACAATTGCTAGCAAAATAGTTCAGGATCCTTCACCCTATGGAGTCCTCATAGTGAATCCAGAGACTTACCAACTCCAAAAATTTCTTGAAAAAGAGGAATATCTACCACCAAAAGGGAAGCATATTCCAATGCCTATAAATGCAGGTGTATATATCTTAGAGCCTGAAATTTTTAGATATATTAAACCAAACAAAAAGATATCAATGGAAAGAGATATTTTTCATAAATTAGCTGCTGAAAATTCATTGTATCACTTTCCAATTACCGGCATATGGAAAGATATTGGAAAGCCTTATGATTTACTAAAAGGAAGTATCTTATTAATGAATGATATTTTAGATAATTTAAATGAAAAAAGGCAGTCTTTAATTGATGCTTCAGCTGATATTGATCCGACTACTAAAGTTATCCATCCTTGTGTAATAGGAGGAAAAGTTATTATCAGAGGAGATAGCACTATAGGTCCTAATGTCATTATTGGTGATAATGTCTACATAGACAAAGGAACGCAAATCAAAGAAACTTTGATATATAATGAATCATATATTTCCAAGAATGTAGATATTGAAAAATCAATAATTTCTGATAATTGTCTTCTTGAGGAAAACGTTCAATTAAAAGGTCAAAACGAGGATTTAGTCATATTAGCTTCTTATGTTAAAGTTTTAAAAAATATTAAACTCATTACTAAAAATAATCAATCAATTAACTTCTGTCACCATGAAGTGGTAAACAAAAGCTTAATCTAATTAAAAATTATACAAGCTATTAAAGATGGATAAAAATCTTAATCCAAATAAAATTTATGAAGATTTTAAAAAGAATAAAATTAATAAATTTGAGACTTTAAAGATTCTTGAATCGCTTATAAATGAAAGTGATAATGAAGACATAAGAGCTCAAGCCATTAACTTAATTGGGAAATTATCGCTATTTAATGAGAGAATTTCACGAATCATTGAAAAAAGTATCATCACTGATGAATCCACTTTAGTCAAGATAAATGCTGCTAAAATATCTCTTAGAAATAATCTTGATCAGACAGAGAAGGCATTGGATTGGCTTATTGAGAATGAGAAGTCAATTCTATTCTTTAAGAAAATGTTGGATTTCACTGAGCAATCACAAAATCCAAAATTAAAAATTTTTCATGAAAAGCTTCTAAAAAAGTTAGAAAAGATTTATAATTTAAATAAACAAGAAGCTAGATTCATATTAGAATTAGATTACCTCGATTATGAGAAATTTATAGAAACTTTTAGAGAATTTTCATCTAAATTCGAAATTAAGGAAACAGAAAAAAAAAAGTTATTTAAGGAGAATACAGAGATAGGATTTAAAGGATTAGGGAGGATTAAATCGATAAGAGAAAGATGCATTACGGGTTTGGTACTAGATGGCTTTGATAGATTACCAAAATCGCTCCAATGTCTCTCAAAGTTAGAAAATTTAGTAATTAAACGAAGTAAAATTGGAAATTTACCAGATAAGTATGGTTATCTCTCCAATCTTAAAAATTTTGTATTACAAAATAATCAAATTGAAACAATTCCAAAATGGGTATTAACTATAGCTTCAAAAGATTATTACATTAAAAAATACATTAAAAGTGGAGTAAATGCAAAGGAGGTTTCATTATTAGGATTATTAGAAATTCTGACTGGTCAAGCTTTTATTCGATTAGATCTAGATGTTTTTCCTTCTCATTCATTATTATTTTATTACAAAACTAATAAGGTGGGCAATATAACGACTCTTTATTTATCCTCTGAGCTTTCACGTATAGGTATCTTTCCGAAAGAACTATGCAAATTAAAATTCTTAGAGGAAATTTGTATGGTAAATCAAAATATTAGATTTATACCTGAATGTATAGGAGATTTAAGAAACTTAAAGATTTTAAATTTAAACTATAATGAAATTAGTGAACTACCTGCTTCTATTGGCAACTTAGAAAAATTAGAATATCTTTGTCTTAGAAAAGATGGAGGAAAGCTTAGTATTATTCCGAAGAATTTGGTTAATTTAAAAAATCTTAAGGTTTTAGATCTTACTGGAAATACGGTAGAAAATATGCCAGAATCAATTAAATCATTGGATTCACTGAAAATTTGAGTTCAATAAATATATAAGGACAATTTCTTATTCTGAACTCTTCGAATAATAAAATATAGAATTATGAATACAATACAAAAAACCAAAGAAAATAGCATGCTCCAAAGTGATATCAACCAAATTAGACAGATTCCTGTAAAGATTAAAATAATGTAACATAAAAAGAATGATTTTTTAGGGCGATTTTTTTCCCAGATAAATAACCAACCTCCAAATATCACTCCGAGATCATAACCTATACTTAAAAAAGGTTTTAAATTACTATAATTCATTACTGCCAATGAAAAGGCTCCAAATAAACCCACAATTAGAAATATCCAGACATTCTTTCGTTCTTTCTCTTCAAAAGCTGTTTTTTTAATATATTTAAACCCATTTCGATAAAGTGCCCAAAATACAAGAGCAGTACTAAAAATTTTTAAGTAAAAGTGACCAAAAAATAGATCCAGATTCTCTAAAAAAGTAAGATCAAGATTATATCCAAAATTTACTAATAAATTCAGAAAAGATTTAGGAATTGAAAATTCAAATATAAAATTAATTGAAGGAATTAGCTCAATTGATAAAAGGATCTTTACAGCTGCCCTTATAGACCATATTAGATATAATATAACGAAGATGTCAAAATATTTATAAATTCGCCATCTAAAAACTATAACGGAAATTTTGAGATATCGAGATAATGTTGCAATAATACAAGCCCCAATTAGGAGATTAATTATTAAAGAACCAAGGAAAAAAAGCCATACTAAAAAATTTGAGGTTAGACTTACGATATTAACATTTATAAAGGTTATTGTTCCTATTAACGCGATTAAACTAGCGTAGACTAAAGATTTAATGAATCCTATTCTCTTTCTTACTAATCTACGTTTCACACCTTTAATGAAATCTTCTTCCAATTTACAAGTTTCACTGAGCGACATCAAACGCTCATACTTTTCACCAGTTGCTTTTAAAGCTAAAGCTTTAAACTTTTCTGAGCCCTTCTTTCGTAGGGGGTTATTTTTTAAATTGATACTTTTAAGATTTAAAAGCTGGTTAAGAGAATCAGGTAAAGATATTAACTTATTATTTTCTAAATTTAGATTTTCAAGTAATTTTAAATTTCCAATGGATTCTGGTATAGTTGTTAATTTATTATCATAGAGATCTAAAATTCTTAGTCCTTCTAAATTCCCAAAAGAGTTTGGTAAATATGTGAGGTTACAAGAACTTAAATCCAATTTCCGTAAGGCTTTTAGTTTTCCAAAATTATCTGGTAATTCTTTTAAGTCTCCCTTAAAAAAGAAAGCTGGAGCTTCTAAATTTAGATCTCGTAGATTAGCTAAATTACTAATAGAGGTTGGCAAACTTGAAATGGGATTATTTGCTAAGTTAAGAAATTTTAATAATTGAAGATTTCCAATTGAATCAGGGATTAATACTAATTTATTATTTTCTAGATGTAACTGTACTAATTTATTCAGCTTTCCAAAATCTTCTGGTACAAATGATAAATCAGTCAGAGCTAAATCTAAGAACTCAATATTACGTAAGTTTAAGAGTACACTTGGAACTTTATTTAATGGATTACACCTCAAAGTTATTCTTTTTAGAAATTTGAAGTTTTCTAAAAAATCTGGAAGTGTTTTTAAATTACAATTGAATAATCCTATTCCAGTTATATTTCCATTTTTAACAGTAATACCAAAAGAATTATTATCAATTCCAAATAATAAAGGAAAACCCTCTTTCTCAAGTTTGCTCAAGTTATAGATAACATATGGAATATAATTTTCGACTAAAAATTCTTCAATTCTTTCTATATTCTCAATTTCTTTAGACTCTAAATTATATTTTCTATATTTACTTTCAATACTATAATCAATCTTCTGATAATGACTCTTAATAATTTTTATCATCGATAAGAAGGATTCACTCAGATTATTACCTGTTTTAGCTGATACAGAGAATTCAGGAAGACTATTGAATTGAGTTTTTATTGTATCCTTTTGTCTTATTAGGTCAGATTTAGTTGAAATTATGAAAATCGGAATATCAAATTCATAATTTGTCTTAACATATTCATACCATCTGGTTGCTGCTAATATAAAATCATTAATCGTTGATTGGATTACAATTATAACAGCATCAACAGATTTAAAGATTTTTTCTTTTATTTGATCTTTCTGAATTGTTAAACCTCCAGTATCCCAGAAAACAATATTAATCTCTTTATCATTATTAAGCTGAACAACCTTTTTTATAATATTAAAACCTATTGTAGGATAATGGAATTCTGAAAATTCATTAAAGACAAATCTATTTATTAGCGATGTTTTTCCAACTTGATAGTCTCCCAAAACAATAATTTTAAAGTTTCTCAAATAATTCCCTTTAAAGAATTTATAAGTGTTAGTAGATTTTCAGGAAAAATTATTCCATCAAATATCCTATATATTAGAACTTTATAAATTTAAAGAAATAGTGTGTTAGATTTTCTCAAGTCTCCTTTTTTAATAAATCTGTATATTCTCCATCCATTATTCTAGCAATATAACGTCTCCCTTTTATAATCCACATAATCTTATGACCTTCACGTGCCTTTTTGCCCCATTCTGATTTCTTCTTCCAATTTTGTTGAATATAACGATAACCAAAAAGATCTAAATATTTAATACCACTTGAGAATTTTTCAATAGGATATTCTATCTCATCAATAATAACTTTTTTTTTCCCTTCGAATATAGCTTCATATATTATTAAAGCATTTTTCTTTATATCTTCCATTAATATCACATATTTGAATTTTAATGTAATAGAGAAAAGATAAAATTTAATGCTTACTATTGTCGCTTATTAGAATTTTATTAGGTATTAACTTTGAAAGATAACATAATTAACGACAAATGGATTTTAGAGAGAATCTCTTCTCAAAGTAAAAGCTTTAATAATTGGTTAAATAACCTAATTGACACTGTCGAAAAAGCTGTAAAAGAAATACCATCTGAAACACTTGAAGAACTTAAAAAACATGGAGATATATCCTCCCTCAAAGATATTGATCAAAACTTAGCTGTTGTTAGAAAAGAAATTCCTAATATTCAAAAAGAATTGTCAAATTTAGGATTTTTAGGGAAAAAATTTGGGACAGACTTAGCTAATAAAATAATGAGCTCAGTTCAAAATGAAATTAAAGGACAGTTAAGCCAAGAATTTGATCTTGACTTTGTAACAGGAAGGCGAAAAAACTTATCCGTTGCTCTCTATGACGTGTCAAAAGAACGTGGGATTGATTCCGAAGGGATACTATATTTATTACGTGCTTTACCAGATTTAGAAGCATTTTTATATAGTACTAGTGTTAAAAAATATTATAGAGATCATACTGAACATGCACTCCGAGTTGCTGTTTTAGGAGATTTTCTTCTAGAACAAGATTTGGGGCAAGGTAATTTAGCGGGAGTTATTTCAGATTTGACTGAATTAGAAAAGAGCGAAATTAAAGATAAATTTTGGTGGATTGCAGGGTTAATTCACGATATTGGTTACCCTCTAGGTAAGATGACAACAGCAATTAATTTTTCATTAGTAAATCAATTACTAAAATGTTATCCCACCCTTGATCTTGAATTTATACCCTTTGAAATTGGTTTATCATGGAAAGGCTCACAAGAAGATTATTTAAAAATAATTGAAGAGGATCTCTCAAAGGAAGCACGCTCACTTATAAGAGCCGGAGCGGGAGTTGATAATCCAAGTTTAACCCCTCAAGAAACTCAAGTATATCTCAAAACAGAAGAAGGTCATCCAGAATACAACTATTCAAATCTATTAAATTTGGATCATGGCGTAATTTCTGCCCTATCTTTATTGAATAGTTTAGGCACACCAGAAGAAATTAAAAACAATGATGAACTCTCAGGATACCTTTTAGTGGCTAAAGCAATAGCTTTACACAATTTTAAGGCACAATTGAAAGAATATACTTTTGATAATCACCCATTAGCTTTTTTCTTATTGTTAATTGATGAGCTTCAAGAGTGGGGCAGACCAATTCCAATTAAGGTGAGAGACACCTATTTTACAACTGAATTGAAAAAGATCACTTTACTTGATGAAATAATACTTAATTTAGATGAGTTCAATTGGTTAATGAAATTCAAGAATAAAAGTGCTGAAAAGCTTATGGATTTCAATTTTAGAATTTTCTCAAAAGAAAAAAAGAATACATTTAATAGATTAAATAGAGGAAATAAATTTTCTCAGACCAAAATTCAATTGCAAGATATTAAAACAGATTTGAAACCTAAAAGCAAGGAGAAAATCCTTGATGAGATGACAATAATTATATAATCTTTTCTTTAAATGCCATAATTCTTAAATTCTTGATTATAATATTATTTGAAGCTTAGATATTTATGACAAGTTTCTCAATTGATTAATCAATTAAAAGTAAAACAAAATTCATTGAGAAGATTCGAGATAATATTAATAGATAGTGGGAGCCATTTCCCACGCTACTTTTTAGAAAGCTACTAAATCATGTAGATACTTAGCAATTAAGTTAATGATGCGATAATAATTGGACTCCAAATTATTTTTAATCCTTATTGACGATATATCAATTAGGAGTAAATTATAATAAATTAAGAATCTATAAAGTTATGAGATGAATGTAAGAATGGAAAGTAATGTAGATTATTACGAGTTTCTAGATTTTGTTAACAAATCTTCTAAGAAGCAAAAATCAATACAAAGAGATGCTGCTAAGATAGTTTTTGAAAACTTTCATCTATGCTTAATCAAGAAAGAATTAGAAATTGAGATACAAAAAATAACTAAATTATTGTCAAATTAAGCATTATAAACATTCAAACATAACCTACTTATTTCATACTCAGTTTTTTGGCTATTAATTCTAAATAAGAATCTCTTATTGAGTCTTTTTCAGTTATTCCGAACTGTTTAAGAAAATCAAAAATTAGGTCTTTACTCTTAATCATCTCTATTTTATCCTCTATTTGTATTTCAGCTTCTATGAAATTTTGATTTAGAATTGGTAAATAATCGAGTAATAAATCTATCTTTTTGTTTTTAAACCAAAATTCATATAATTCTCTTTCCTTCTTTACAGTTAAGATCTCTTTAAAACCCAAATGGCTTAACAAATTTCTCATACTTCTTATATCTTTTATTTCCGTTTCAATTTCTTCTCGAGTTTTTGTTGTTTGATCAATTCTTTTTCCTTTGTAAGTAATATAAAATTTTTTTAAGTAAGGTTTTTCATCCTTATTCTTATTAAATTCGATAGCTTCTCTTAACCGAAGAGCTTCATCTGTTTTTTTGAAATCTCTTAATCCTTTGGGCATGTTGAAATAGGTATCCTCATGATTTAGCGATATAATATACTTCCCATTTAATTTGGTTATTTTATTATATAATAAATCTGGATTATAATTAGCTACTTTAATTTCGACCTCAATCATGATGTTCAACTTAATTTACTGATAACAAATATAATTTATTATTTTTTATTAAGTATTAATGTAAATAAATTGAGTTGACAATAAAATAACCAATCCTCAAAAAAGAAGTCAAGAGCTCGCCCAAAAATTTGGTTATCTTCCTTATATGATTGAAAGGTATATTCAATTCTTAGGTTTAGAAGATACTATAAAACTTTTAGAAGCAAATGAAAGAACATTGATTCCCTCCATTAGAGTCAATACATTAAGAATATCCCCCGCGGTTTTAAGAGATAAATTAATAAAAAAAGATTTCAAGTTAAGAGTCTTAGAATGGGTCCCTTATGGATTTGAAGTTTTAAAAACTAAATTAAACTTAGGGTCTACTCATGAATACTTACAAGGATATTATTATTTGCAAAATAAAGCATCTATGCTCCCACCAATAATTCTTGCTCCCAAACCAAACGAAACGGTAATCGATATGTGTGCTGCTCCAGGAGGAAAATCTACCCATTTAGCTCAAATAATGAATAATCAAGGAGCTCTTATTTTAATTGAAAAGAATCCGAGGAGAATTTCTTCCTTAGAAATGAATATACGTAGGATGGGAATTACTAATTCAATCATTTTGAATACTGACGCAAGAAATATAACAGAATTGAACATTAAAGCAGATCGCATCTTATTGGACGCCCCTTGTACTGGTGAAGGGTTGATTCGAGAGGATCCAAGCAGAAAAGTAAGTAGAACTATAACTGATTTAGAAAAAATGGCTGAAATACAGAAAAAATTATTAAATTCTGGGCTCCATTCCTTGAAAAAAGGAGGGTTCTTATTGTATAGTACTTGTTCGATTAGTCCTGAAGAAAATGAATTTGTAATAGATGAACTTCTAAGAAGTCAGTCCAAATTTAAAATTCAGAAAATTGAAAAAACCTATGGAATTCAAGGGATTACACATTTCAACGGAAATAACCTCTTAGACGATCTTATCTACTCTCAGAGATTGTATCCTCATCTCCATGATACAATTGGATTCTTTCTCTGCTTAATTAAAAGAATAAAATAAGAGCTAGTTTTCTTTTCTTAGATAATAACCTTTATCAACTAAATTAGCTACAATTAAATCCTCGGAGTGAAATTTATTGAAATAATTGCCGTCAATTTTATTTAACCCAATTGCTAATAATTCTTTTATTTCGTTTAAAATAATAACTATTCTATTGATTTTTATTTCAAGGGGGAAAGATAATATCATTTTTTTTAAGACATTATTTCCGTAAAGAATTGCCTTTTCTCCTTCTTCGTTTACAATTAATTGGCATTTTTTGGAAATGTAATTCTCTTTATATAAAAATTCAGCTCCTTCTAAACTCAAAAAAAAAACTCCTTTTTTTATAAAACCAAAATAAAGACCAAGAGAATAAATATTTGGAAAATTAACTATCTGCTTGAAAAGGTTTAGTTTTTCATGAATTAGGTAAACTGGAATTTGATTCTTCTTAGATTCTTGATTTAAGATTACATTAAGATAATATCTATTCTCTCCTAATAATACAGTGAATTTATTTGAAATTTGAGATAGAGAATTACTTATGATTTTTTTTTCAAAATCATTAATTTGTCTAACGCTCATTATGCCAAAAAATCAAAAAAAATAAGTAGATTTATTAATATTAATCAAGTAAGATATTAAAAAATAGTGTTAAGTAGAATGGGTATTCGAAAAATAGAAGATGATATTGACTTAGAAGAAGCAATCAAGAAAAAAGCAGCAGAGCTAAGAATTAAAGACATCCAAGCAAAAGCAGAAACAGAAAAGTTTACCAAAGAAAGGTTAAGAGAATTAGCTAAAAAGCACGGGGTTATTTTAGCATTAACTCCTGAATTGAAGGATGAAGTAAAATATTTACAGAAAGAGTATAAGATTCCTACCTCCAAAATTATAACTGAACAAATTACAGAGCATGATGTATTAAAAAAATCTTCTAAAGTAGATCATGAAAAGCTAGGGATGCTAGCATACCAAAGAGTTCTTATGCAGAAAGAAGAAATTGGGGCCGGGATAATTCCAATTTCAGATGTTTTTGAGATGATACATACTGGAATTTTAAAAGGGAACGTTGAAATTAAAGATTTAAAAAAGGCTTTAAAACTATTAAAGAAAAATCAAGTAATTGATGATGTTGAGGAATTAGATTCTGGTACAATTATGATAAGATTTTTTCCAGTTCAATATACTAGTGATCAAGTAAAAGTTATAGAAGTTGCCAAAGATAAGGGTTATGTGTCATTAGAAGATGTTTGTGTCGCTTTAAATTGGCCTCAAGACAGGGCTTTAAAAACTTTAAGTTCTCTTGAACAAACTGGTATTGCAAAGTTTAGAGAATCTCTTTTAAAGGGTAAACAATGGTACTTTCCATCAATATAATATTTTACTCTACCTTAATTTTGAAGGAAATTTGCCCATCCTCGGATTTAATTATTCTGCCACGTTCATTTTTTTCTAGTCGTTTGAAAATTTCAAGTAAATCTTCTTTTGGTAGGTTGCTAAAGGCTCTATTAGATTCTCTGATCTCAAATATCAAAATAGGTTCTAGTGGTGAAATCTCCATTGCCCATTCATAAATCTCCTCGGCCCAATTATCAAGAGTTTTCCAATATATCCTTAGTTTCTCTTTACTTTTTGAAAGCCATTCTGCCTGTTTTTTATCTACTAATTCCTGGGCAATTATTTCTAATGCTGTATTTCTATCCTCAAATTTAGAAAATGGTTTTTCTGATTCTAATTTTCTTAAATATAAAATATGAAGGATTGCATATCTTGCATAATCAAAAAGGACCTTTGACCATTCACTCTTCCATGATTCAAAATCTTTAAGATCAATTTTTTTATTAGGGATAGAGTACATGAATATATACCTTTTTTCTTCAAGCCACGGATAATCATTAAGTAATAACTCATAAGTGGAGACCTCTTTAGCAATAACACCCTCTTCTCCAACTAATTCTAATTCTATACTTTTAAGTTCCTTCTCTATTTGAGCAGAATGTTGCTTATATGCTTCTAAATCCACGTCTCCTAATGTACTTGTTAGAAAGTCCTCAATTTTGTCTAAGCGAGTTTCAATATTTTCTTCTATTGGCTTCTCAGCAATCTCAGAAGATATTTCTCCTTCAACAATATTCTCTTCTTGAGGTTTGTCCAACTCTCTTTGTCTTTTTAATTCTTTTAAACGGACTAATTCTTTCCTTAAATCTTCTAAATCTATCTCAGATTTTTCCTCAATTTCTTCCATAAGGTCTTTAGGTTTTTCTCTTTGTTCTTCCATACTAAAATTCTCCGAATTCCTCAGCCCATTGTTGATATTTTTTCAATTCAGATTTAGTTGTCATTGGTTTTATTTTCTTAATTGTTTTCAAAAAATCTTTTAGGTTTATATCTCTCACAACTACTTCTTTATCTGGATCTTCTAATAATCCTCCCATATCTAATTCCCTTACAGGAATCATAATTACTTCACGACATATATTAGATATGTCCCGGCCTGAGTAGCTGTCAGTACGAACAGCTAATTCAATATAATCTTCTTCTGTTAAGGCTGAATTTACTCCTGAAGTATGAATTTTAAAGATCCCTACTCTTGCCGCTTGATCTGGAAGTGGGACATATACCTTCTTTTCAAATCTACTTAACATTGCTATATCTATATCCCATGGTCGGTTGGTAGCTCCCAGTACGAGCATTGGTCTATCATGAGTTGATTTAACTCCTTGAATTTCTTGTAATAGCTGTGTTTTAACTCTTCTTTCACCCCCGCCTTCATGACCACTACCTCTAGTTGTGGCTACAGAATCGATTTCATCCATAAAAATCAGACTTGGGGCTCTAGCACGAGCTAATTTGAATAGAGACGAGATTAATTTTTCGCTTTCGCCTAACCATTTACTTAATAAGTCTGCAGATGAAACACTGAAAAAAGTTGCCTTGCATTCAGTAGCTGCAGCTTTTGCTAATAAAGTTTTTCCACACCCGGGGGGTCCAAATAGTAAAATTCCTGACCATGGCTTTCTAGCGCCTGTAAATAAGTCAGGTTTCATGATTGGCAATACTATCGCTTCTCTTACTGCTTGTTTACAATCACCCAAGCCTGCAATTTCATTCCATTTAACATTAGGAGATTCTGTCAAGATTGTATCCGAAATTGAATCCATTAATTCTTGCTCTTCAGTGGATAAACCTCCAATTTCCGGTTTTGGTTCTCCTTCATTTGGTTCGCTGGGAGTTGATTTTGGACGAGATCTCCGAACTCGTGGACCACTTAGATGTTCTTTAAGAACTTGACCTCTAGTCATATACTGTTCTATCTGATCTTTACATCTTCTTATCATTATTGGATTTTTATTGTATTTAATAAATTGAATAAGTATCTCCGCTGCTCTAAAATACTTATTCATTGCTTGGTGGAGATGACCTTTTTGGTCTAATTCAATTGCTTTATTTGCTTCCTCAACAGCATACTGATATAGTTTCGACTCAACTGACGAGATAATAAAAACCTCTTATTTTTAGCTTATTTTATTTTATAATATTTCAATTGTTATTTAAATTAATCTAATACCAATCTTCACTTATATTAAATATTAAATAAAAGCTATTTCAAATTTTCTTTTTCCTACAATATCAAGATATCTCCTTAACATATATTATTTTACTCAAATAACAATCGTAATTATTGGTCTACAAAAAATTATATAATCTCGAATTTTTTTATATAATATAAAATAACGAAAATTTGTTGAATCAAAATGGGTTTTCTTAAAGATTTAAGTGGTTGGCTTTCTGGTGGAAGGAAAAAGGACACTGTACGCTCTGCAACAGTTAAATTAAAAGTTTTTAATAAACGATTAATGAGACAAACTAAAAAAATGGAAATGTCAGCGAAACTAGCAAGAGATAAAGCTGTCAAGCTTCGAAAGGAAGGTGATATGCAAGGATCAGAATTCCATGCTCGTAACTTTCTCCAAGTAAAAAAACAGAGCCGTGCAATAGACCTCTTCCGAACAAACCTCGAAGGGATGGTCTTTAAATTAGAACAAGCTAGTGCGGTAAAAGACGTAGCTGAAATTATGCGAGGAATTGCGATGAGTCTTGGTGCGCTAAAAAATTCATTATCTATCCCACAAATTACAGAACTAATGACTCAAATTGGAGTAGATATTGAAGATTTTAACGTAACAGAAGAAATTACATCTGACGGAATAAATGATATGATGGTTGATACCGCTGTAACTGATAGTGATGTAAAAGAAGTGTTAGGTGAGATCGATGCGGAGATTGGAGCAGAAATTGGTGGAGCCTTACCTTCTGTAGAACCTGACGGAAAAATTAAGGAATTAGAAGAAGAACTTAATAAGTTAAAGTCAAGAGATTAAACTCAACCTTTTTCTTAAAAATTTTGAAGTAAAATTATTTAAGATAAAACGTTATCTTTAATTTATTCTTTAAGTCAATTTTTAAATCATCGTGGTTTTAATGGAAAATAATTTTGATTTGATTTCTATTGGTAGTTGCACTCTTGATTGTATAATATCTGTTAAAGATATTCTTAGATTTGAGCTATTTGAAAATGAATCAGTTAAAAAATATACAGCCATCGAATATAGTCGCAAATTAAATATTGATAATGTAACATTTGTTCCAGGAGGTTCTGGTGCTAATATTGCTTCAAATTGTGCGATGTTAGGGTTAAAATCAACTTATATAGGAGTCATTGGTAATGATTTCTCGGCAAAAATATGTTTAGACGATTTAAAGGAGAGAGGTGTAGATACCTCCAATATAAAACAAACAGATGAAGATAATACAGCATTTTCAGTAATTTTGAAAACCGAGTGGGGAAAAGATAGAAGTATTTTAGCTTTTAAGGGGGCTAATAATTTACTTTCTCCGAAGGAAGTAAAAGAAGAATTATTTAAAGGGATTAAAGCTTTTGCTTGGACTTCTTTAACATCTGAAAATGGATGTCAAGCCATTGAGAAGGCAATAAACTTTACAAAAGAAAATGGGGGTATAGTATTTGGTGCACCAAGTATGTCAATCATTAAGAATAATCCTAAATGGGCAAAAAAATTGATAAATAAATCTGATGTCATTTCCATGAACGCGGAAGAAGCAAAGGAATTTACGGCCGAATCTGATAATTACTATAGCATCAGAAAGATCTATGAATTGGGTCCAAAATTAGTTTCAATTACAGATGGAGCAAATGGTTCGTTGTTAACTGATGGAAAGAAATTAATCAAAAGTTCAATCTATAACGTTGATGTAAAGGATACTACTGGCGCTGGAGATGCTTTTTTAAGCGGAGTATTGGTCTCTAAACTAAATCAATTTCCCTTAGACCATACAATTAAACTAGCAACGGCACTTTCTTCATTAGAATGCATGGAGGTTGGAGTTCGAGAAGGAATTCCTAATAATATACAAGAAGTAGAAGAATTTGCATCTTCCCATCAATTGACTCAAATAATTTCAGAATTTTCAAAATTTTAGATCACTAATTTTAATTTTAATTCAATATATTCTTTATTTTTAAATCTATGGAATAGTTAATTCTTATATTATAAATTTAGTATACTGTTGATAAGAAATATAAATTATCCATGCGAATAATTCGTCTCAATTTTTAAAAATGGAAGATACCAAGTATAAAGTATGTATATTTGGAGATGCAGCAGTAGGGAAAACTACACTAACACACAGATATCTTTCCGGTGTTTTTAAAGAATCCTACAAATTAACTATAGGTATGGATTTTTATGTAAAGAAGCTTGAATTTAATGGCAATAAGATTACTCTTCACATATGGGATTTTGCAGGAGAAGAGAAGTTTAGATTTTTATTACCCAGTACCGTAGTTGGTGCACATGGAACTATCTTCATGTATGATATCACACGATATAATACGTTAAACAATTTAACAGACTGGCTTTCAGTATATGATAATTCTATGAGTTTGCTAACTCATAATCAAATTGTGCCTAAGATCTTGATAGGTAGTAAATTAGATCTCAAAGAGAATAGGACAGTCTCTCAAGAAGAAGCTTATAATTTTGCTAAAGAAAAAAATTTCTTAGAATATTTAGAATGTTCTTCTAAAACTGGAGAAAATGTAGATCTAATATTTGAGAAAATTAGTCAGATTATGGTGAAATAAATATGAAGAATAGTAAATATAAGCGTGCACTATTGTTCTTTTTGGTTTATTGTTTATTTTGGATCGGAATATCTATAGCGTTATCTTTAATTATTGGAAGGAGTGACGATCTAACTAAATTAATTCCTATTTCTGATATGGGATTAGAAACAGCTTTACTTTCTATCCTCCTATTGCCAATTTCTTCACTACTAGGCTTATTTGTAGGGGGATATGCAATTTCACCCCTTTTCCTCTATATTCACAAAAAAATCTTTAAATCTAAAATGGAATATGGGATTTATGATAAGCCAGAATTCCCTAAATTTAAATATTTCTCTTCTGGTTTATTCTCTGCATTAATGGCTATAAATTTTTCACTATTCTTATTAACACCTGAAATTGTAACCTTTTCAAGAGGAAATATTCCTACAAGTCAGGCAGATTATGCCACCACTTTTGTTGTATTATTAGTAATAACTTTTTTTCTAGCGACAATACTTTTCGCTACTACTTGGTTTTTAAGCGATTCAGGTATACTGTATTCAAATAAAAATGCGTTAGATAAGACTCCAAATCCCCCAGAAGTGCGTTCGATAGGACGTTGGTATGGACAATTTCTAAAAGGTTATGCTGGAGTTTCAGTTGTATTTTCTTATTTTGAATTTATTACTATATTTTTAGTTGAAACTGCGAGTCTAACAAGTTTATTTTCTATTTTATTAGCAATTTTCATTCCATTCCCTTTTTTTATGGTCCTCCCTTTTATTCCAACATTAATAGTCTCAGATTTACTAAAAAACCATCGAACTGAATATATTAGAAGATATGCAAGCAAGTTAGGTATAATAAAATCCGTTGAAATAACTTTTGAATTAAGAGATTAACCAAACATTAATTTTTTCTTTAATATATTATAGAATAAAAATTGAAAAAAAATTTCTAATGAAAAAGTATTATATATGAATAATTGGTTTCTTAATTTTCATCTTTTTACTTTCTTTTAAAATTGAGTGTCGATTTTCTATAAATGCGGTAATAAAAGACTTTCCTACTAATTGAGTGCATTTTATTATAAACTCTTCCTTTTCAATCTCGTTCTCGTTATATTGAGTAAGAATACTTACTATTTTCTTGAAATCAATACTAAGATTTTTCCTTAGAAATTTTTCGATATCTCCTATTTGATCTAATAATGATACTAATTGTTCTGAATAATCTCGAATGAGTTCATTTGTGCTTTTTAATTCGATTAATTTCATGTTTATATCCTTTAAGATTTCGTTTAAAACCCACTCTCTTCTTCCCTCCGCCTTAATAAATACTTTATTTAAATTTTCTGAAATTCTTTGGATTTTAATATTTAAAGAAATATCTTCAGAATCATCCTTTAATTCAGCAAAACCATATAAATGATTTAAGCCCTTATCACTGATTAAAGGATCTGATCTTTTTTTTACTTTTTTTTTAGGAGTTTGGATATCTTTCAATCCCGGAACGAAAAAATTATTTTCCTGCAAAATCAACCCCATTTTTAACCCTAAATCTTTTGAAGTTATATCAGTATCAAAAATTAACGACTTTTCTGTTGTTTCTGGATTTAATTCTTTGAAATCTGTTTCCGTAATCCACTTTGGAACTAAAAATTTAGTAAATTCTCTTAGAGGTTCAATTTCTAACTTTTTTAATATCATTTGATAAATATCTTCAATCGTGGTATATGGATCACTTTCTTTAAATTGTATCCCTAGTTTAGTCGATAATAAGGCAGGAATATCATTTGGTTCAACAAATATAGGAATTAATTTCTTACCCAATTTTAAAGCTGAACGCCACTCCATTTTAACAGCTTCAGAGTAGAGTGAATTTTTTGAACAAAATAAAAGAACGACTTTACATTGTTTTAAATTATCATCCATATACTGATATATATCATCATGCATATCTGCTTCCCAATATAATATTTCTTTAATTTCTGGATAACTAGATAATACTCGCGTGATTTTGGGGATTTGAAAAAAATCTGAATCTACTGTTGCATAACTGATAAAAATTAATTCTCTATCAATTGGAAAAGATTTAATAAGTGCCGGCGCTCTGATGTGCTTAATCAATTTCTTCTTCCTTCTACTAAAAAATATAGAAAGCACTGTAACTAATAAAACACTTAAAGGTTCGAAAAAAATATAGAAAATTATAGAGTAATATGACATTGGGGCCATGTAAGAAATATTGAGGTAAAAAATAAGCATAGCTAATAGTGGAATACCATAAAATAACAAAGGAATTATTATATATGCTACAAAGAAAACTATCCATGTAATTAAAATAGTATACTTATATTTCTGTTTAATTGAATTGATGACCATCAATATAATAAAAACTATAAAAGCATAATGAATGAGATCGAATGGAGAAACTGCAAAATCGGGAGTATATTGAAATATCATGGTTTAAACCCTTATAAAGTTAATTTTTTGTTATATAACCTCTTATCATTAATTACTATAAATGCCTTGGTGCAATAATTGCATGTTTTTTCAAAAGTCCGAATTTAAAGGTATCTTGAAATTTTATTAAATTTTCAATAGATTTTAATTTGTTAATATATTAGAAATTACATACGGAAAAAGCGTCGTTAGTATAGTGGTAGAATTCGCGCCTGCCATTTTATATTTAAAAGCAGAACGCGCGGGACCCGGGTTCAAATCCCGGACGACGCATTTTCATGCTTAAATTAGTCTGTTTTCTATACGGTTATTTTCTATTTTGTTGAAATTTTCGTGAAATGTCTGTTTCACGTGAAAATTTAATTTTATAAATATTGTAGTTGAATCCATAATTATGGAATTTAAACAATTAATATACCAAGAAAAAGAGAAAACGGCTTGGATAACATTAAATAGACCAGAAGTGATGAATGCTTTAAGCATGCAACTTTCGGATGAACTAGTATTAGCAATTGAGGAGGTTCGAAGATCTACAAAACTAAAATTTCTTGTCATAAAAGGGGCGGGAAATAATTTTTGTGTAGGAGATGATATCAAAGAAATGATGCAATGGGGGGATGCTAATGATATCATGCGAAGGGCAAGATATTATCAAAATATGGCTAATCAATTGGAGGAATTGGACAAAATAACAATTGCAGCTGTTGATGGCTATGCTGTGGGTGGTGGATTAGAAATTACAATGGTCTGTGATTTCGTAATAGCTACTGAAAGGGCTAAGTGGGGTATGCCCGAAGTGGATGTGGGTATAACTCCTGGATGGGGTGGAACAACTCGATTATCACGCCTTATTGGAAGACGTAGAGCCAAAGAAATAAATTTTATTGGAGCGATGCATTCTGCTCAGAGGGCAGTAGATTGGACTTTATGGAATCGCGTTGTACCTAATAATCAACTTGATTCAGAGGTTGAGAATTTACTTAAAGTGTTGCAATCTAAAAACCAACAAGGTTTACGTCAGTTAAAGTTTATTATTAACCGTGGAGTTGAATGCGATTTATATACCGCCCAAGGTTTTGAAGCTCTCTCAGGTGCACTTATAGGGGCAATAAATGGAATGTGGAAAGTTAAAGATGGTGACCAAGGCGTAGGTATATTAGGATTCTCTGAAAAAAATGAATTATGGAGAAAAAGAAGAAGCTTAGCTCTTAACTTCTGGTCGGATTAAATTATTCTTTAGAATTAAGTGAAAAGTATTACTGAGTATATGAGTTCATTTTACATTAAATTTATTACCATGAATTTATAAGGTTCCAAGAAAATTGGAAATACCTGATGTTTTTGGAATTTGTACCTCAAAATAATTTTCTACAATTTCATAAAGAAAATCCAAATACGGTATAGCTATCTTTATATTATGTTTCTTCTCTAACTCAGTAATTAACTTCTTAGAATAGAGTCTTTCATTTTCTTTCAGGTTATGAATGAATTCTACAATCGTTTTTGAGAGCTGAAATGCCTTTTGAATTTCATTCTTCAAAATGATCAAGCTTGTCATTGGATCATATTCATTTAAAAACTTTTGAATTATCGTTTTCTCGACATTTATTTTCTTAGTTTGGAGCTTACCTTCAAAATCGGTAATAATTTCTCGACCTTTAAAGGCAAAATGATTGCCATATGAGCTCTTATCATATTGAGCCTCACTAATTAAAATTAAATCTATACCAAAAGAATTTTCAGTAAGATAATGAAAAAAATTTGAAATTTGATTAAATAAATATTGTTGATTAGAAATTAATACTATTTTTTTTTTAAAGATCATAGCTTTTAGAACATAGCCCAATAAAGAGGCAGTTAAATTTAACTTAATCAAATCTATGTCAAATAGTTTTGATAATTCACTTTTTTTTTCAACAGTTTCTTCAGGCATAGTACTTGGAAGTTCAATTTGAAAATCTGCTATGAAAGCATCTCTAACAGCAAAATTTTTATCAACATATGCCACAAAAGAATGTTCACAAACTATACCCTCAGCGACGTTTACAGCAAAAAGCCCTTTAGAAGCTTTTTTGACTTCATCATCTGAAACCTCAACAAAATTACTTTTTGAACAAGCAGGACATCGAATTTGTATTTTAACCATGATCCTAATTAGATATTTTTTTCTAGGGTTGATCTATCTAGTTCGTGAATTATTAATTTATATACATAATAACTGTTTTGGTATTAAACTATTATGATCTCTTAATCCATATTATAATTTGCTAAAGAAAAACATATTAGTATCTTTTCACTTTTCCAAATCTTTTCTCAATAAGATTTGCTATAAGTAAGCAGACTAAAGTTGAAAAAATTTCAGCAACTAAAAATGCAAATAAATTACCTATATAGTAAAGTGTAGCATAAAACGCAATAAAGAACAAAGGAGTAAAGATTATGTATATAATAAGCAATGGTTTAACAACAGGAAACTCTAATAGTCTCTTAATTACCGGAAAATCTAATCGTGACTTTTGATATTGAGTTTTCAATTTCCTTCTTCGCTCCTCTTGAGCAAAAGCTTCAAAAATCATAGTGGTTCCAAAATATAATCCAATAATTGCTCCAAAAGGAACTAAAATTACAATTATATAATTTCCAACTCTTAATAAGTATTGAGCTATAAATATAAACAGAACCTGAAAAAGTCCACATCCCCCCAAAATCATTAAGGCAAAATGTATATATTCCCTTGTTCTCCAACGAACTCTAATTGGCATCTTTGTTTATCATTCCTTTATATTTACTTTAATAGTGGGCCCGGCGTGATTTGAACACACGACCTTCCGCACGTCAAGCGGACGTCACTCCAGGCCTATAAGCTTACCAGGCTAGACCACGGGCCCTTCTTATAATTTTATCATTTAATAATTATCGAAATTAATAATATGTAATTTATTTTATTAAAGAATAAATATTTTATTGGTTTTTTTTACCTTTTTGGTATTTTAAGCTCAAAAACATAAAGTCCCAAAAAAAAAAGTAAGGATTAATAATTTAATTGTAAATATATTATAGAAATTTTATCTAGCCTTTTTCTCTTTCAAATACTAAGTAGAAAGAAGCTGCTAACTTTAATTCCCAACCCTCTACTGCCTGATTATTTAAGATTTCTTCGAATTCTTTTGCACGTTTTGAATTGGAATAGATATTACCTACAGTTTCTACCTTATATTCTTTCAATTTTATTAACACCCAAAAAATGTGTTATGCAATCTAAAGTTAGGATTTTTATTATATAATTGTTAGGTATCTTTCTTAACAAGTTTAATTGAGATTATAAAAGTCACCATAAGACCAATTTAAATAAAAAAAAAAGAAATTGATTAAAATTATAGAAGTCCAATAAAAAGTAAGAATTGAAAAGAGTAGATAGCTAGAAATAAAGAACCGAAAATAATAAACAAAGCTCTTTTAGTAAAGATACTGAAGATAAAAATTAGGATGACTGCCGCGATCATTGTGACATATGCAATCCAATTTAAAACATACAATATATACCCAAATGGAATTGGAATGCTAAATACTGCTGACGTTAATAAGATGATATTTCCAACCATGTTAAGTATCCATGTTATTAAGTATAGGATACCACCAACCAAGATGACAGTTCCACCATGTTCTCTATTGTTACTTCCGACCTTAATAAATCCAATTCCTAATATAATATGTAAAACCTGGTAAACTATCCCGAATCCTAGAAACAAGTTATAGATATAAGCAATGATTATTTCCATTGGAGTTGGTGAAGAAAGGGAAATTGATGGAATAACAAGCCGTTCCAGAATATACCAGACTAAAAGTATGATGCCGATGATAAATAAGAGCTTAGTAGACGCAAAATTGTGCTTTTTTAGATCCTTGCTTCCTAAAATGAGAAATAAGTATGCAAGGGTTAAAAGGATAAAAAAAATCCATGTTAACCAGGTCCAATACAGAAATACAAGCGGAAAAAAAAAATTAAACGTTATGGTCATTTTAAATCACCAAAATATTGGATGCTTTAATATTTAGAGTTATTACTATATAAAGCTTATCAAAAAAGAGTTGCAGGATTACTTTTTCAATTTAAACTTCGTTTAGTTATGGCTTAATTGAAAAAATTAAAAAATAAAATTTGGATTTATTTAGATTTTCTTCTCTCTTAATGCTCTTATCATTGGGAGATCGTTGCCTGAAAGGATTTCTAACATTGCTCCTCCTGCAGTAGAAATAAATGAGACCTCATCTGCTAAACCTGCCATAGAAGCAGCAGCTCCCATTTCACCGCCCCCTATTATTGTTAATGCCCCATTTTCTTTCGTTGCCTTGACCATCGTCTTAACCATCTCATTGGTGGCCTCTCTGAAAACTTCTTTCTCAAAGATTCCTGGAGGTCCGTTTGCTACAATAGTTTTGCATTTCATTATAATCTCTTTGAATTTCTCTTCGGTTTTAGGACCAATATCTCCAGTTGTAGTATTATATATTCCAGCATCATCAATAGTAATTACTTTTCTACTACCATTATCATCTATTACTAAATCTTCAGGAAGGATTATCTTATCTCTATATTTTTCATAAGTTTCTTTAATCATATCTTTATTTTCCTCTAGATCTTTAGCAATGATTTTATGATTTGGTTCTCCCATATTTTTACCGAGTGCTTCAAAAATCAAGATGGCAGTTAGTCCAGAACAAAGGGCATAATCTAGCTTTTCATTATCAAAATTATATTTCATAGCCTTGAATTTATCAATTGCCTTAGCACCACCTATTAACATAGACATAGGTTTTTCTGGTATATCCATTATTTTTTTTAAAGCATTTAATTCATTAGCGGTAATAGGACCAGCTAACATTTTAGGCCAACCCACGATAGAAACGTGGGCTCGGTGGGCTGCTCCAAACGCGTCTACAATAACATAATCAACTAGGGGATATAATGTTTTAACCATCTCAGTATTTTCAGCATCTTTAAAAGTTTTGTATTTTGCCATTTCACCCTCCCATTTTCTAATATTATTCAAAACTAGGATTTCTCCTGGTTTTAAATCTTTAATTGCTTGAACAGCTTTTTCACCAAAAATATCGGGCACAAATTTTACTGGACGCCCTAATTCTTTTTCAATCTCCCTAGCATGAAGATCTAAATCCGTGAAATCTTCATTTCCGGGTCGCGATTGATGTGCCATTATTATCACCGCGCTATCTTTTATTTCTTCTAAGGCGGGAACTAATGCACGAATTCTTGGAGAATCCCTTATCTCCATCTTCTCAACATCAATATTAGAATTGATGTCTACACGCATTAACACTTTTTTTCCTTTTAAATCAACATCTTTATAGGATGTGTAATCGATTTTCATTTCAATTATCACTTTTATTTTAGATTTGAAAGTAGATTTTACATGATTATAATATTTACTATCAGAAAAGTATTGATAAGTTAATACTTTTTTTGTATGCTAATTAAAAACTAATTTTCAATTTAACTAACTTTTTGCATGATATAAAACACATAACCATAAAATTTAGAATATTTTCTGAAAATCTCAATTTCTTCTAGCTCCTCATCTAGTTGCTTCTGAATCTTATGATCATTTTGATATTATTTACGTAAAAAAGAAATCCTTTTCTCTAAAGGGTGATAATAATTATCCCACCAACTCGAATCTGGAACATTGAAAAAGTTTATCATTTCATAATTATTTTCTATGATTAGCTTTTGATTCTCTTCAATAGTTTTAATGGCTGGGTAAGCTTTATCCCAAAAATCTTTTAATTCAGAAGGAGGATTCTCCTTTAACCATGAAACTTCCGTGACTACAAAAAATCCCTTACTTTTTAAGAATTTCTGCCAGTCTTTTAGAGCATTTTCAAATCCATAAATGTACACAGCTCCTTCCGACCAAATAATATGAAAACTCTCCTCAGCAAAATCCAGAGAAAACATCGATTTATTTATTGTTTGTATTTTATTAATCACACCTACTTTTTTAGCCCGTTTAACTAATTCATCCAAAAAAGGTTGATGATTATCAAGCGCGATTATTGTTCCATTTATTAGTTTAGCTAACTGTATTGTTTGCATTCCAGGTCCACATCCAACATCTAAAATACAAATATTAGCTGGTAAACCTTTGAGGTATAAATAAGCTTTTTTAGTGGATTTATTATCGCCTGGACCTTCTCTGGGTAAATTACTATGAATTTCAAAAAAAAATTCCATTTATAATCAATCCTATTTATTTGATTTAATTAGAAGTAATCATTAAAATATATTAAATGATAACATTTGAGAAGGGAAAAAAGCGATTTGCCTTTAGAATTGCTGGTGTTGCTATTTCAAACAACAATATTTTGTTGCATAGGAGTGTAGGAGATGATTTTTGGGCCCTACCTGGAGGACGATGTGAACTTTTGGAAAATTCTAAGGATACACTCATAAGAGAGATAAAAGAAGAAATCGGAGTTGAGATTAAGATTGTAAGACCACTCTATTTTGTAGAAAATTTTTTTAATTATGAAAATCGAGCCTGTCATGAAGTATCAATTATCTATTTGATGCAATTTCCTCCAGAATCTAAAAAAGTTGTTGAAAAAGATACTTTTTATGGACATGAATCTCAGCTAGGGTTTGAAAAAGATGACGTTTATGGAAAAGAACTTAGACTAATCTTTAGATGGTTTAATATAAACGAACTTGAAAATCTTAAGGTATACCCCTCATTTTTACGTACATCACTTAAGAATATTAAACCTTTTCCCGAACACATAATACATAAAGATAATTAGGAGCAATTATTAATCTATTGTGAAAGTATATGGAAGATATGAGAGATATTTTGAACAAACTATTGAATAAGGAATGTTCTATTGAAGAAGCAGAGAAACTATTAAAAGCTAACTTGATTGAGGAAGTAGGAGATCTTGCTAAATTAGATATTTATAGAAAGACTCGTACAGGCGTAGTTGAAGTAATATATGCTGAAAATAAAATACCTACTACTGTTATTGAAATTGCTAAAAAATTCTTAAAGAGTAAGAGATTTACCATAATTTCAAGATATAAAAAAGATCAAAAAGATGCTATTAAGAAAGAATTTGAAAATAATGAGAACTATGTTTTACACTTCAATGAATTGGCTAAGACTATAATTATAAAGGAAAAAGACCTTGAATTCCAAAAAAAAAGTGGGATTGTAGGAATAATAACTGCTGGAAGCTCTGACATTCCGGTAGCAGAAGAAGCAAAAGTCATCGCCGAGTCGATGGGTTGCAAAGTTATTACTAGTTATGATTTAGGTATTGCAGGAATCCACCGTATTTTTAACCCTCTTAGTGATATGATAAAAAACGGAGTTCACATTATTATCGTCTGTGCTGGAATGGAGGGAACGTTACCTGGTGTTGTTGCTGCTCTTGTAGATGTCCCAGTTATAGGTGTTCCAGTATCAAGCGGTTATGGTTTAGGAGAAAAAGGTTTAGGCGCTTTAACAACTATGTTACAATCTTGTTCTCCCGGACTTTTGGTAGTAAATATTGATAATGGTTTTGGAGCAGGAGCTTCTGCTGCTTTAATTGCAAATCAAATAGCTAAGTAATTGTTTCAAGAATATTTGATTCATAAAAAACTATAAATATATCTTAAATGAATTAAATAAACAATCTATTTTAAAAAGAAATTGAAAATGGTTGATTTGATATGGTTCCTACTCCTGCTTCATTAGAAGCGTGGTCAAAATTGAGGGTATTAAATCCCGATACAGGATGGTACATAATCCCCCTCCTCGCTATTGTGCTCTATATTTACGGAGTCGAAATTAAAAAAGCAAGAGAGACGAAGGATTGGAGTACTATATTTGCAGGATTGACGATCTTAGGCTTAGACTTAATTAATGAAATCTGGAACGCTTTGGTTTTCGCTTTTTCTCAATATTCTGCTTTTTGGACGACTCCAGGAGCAAGTGCTTATATAATTTTAGTTGGATGGAATATTGAGATTTTCTTCATGTTTGCAATTGCTGGGATTATTTTTGCCAAGTTTCTCCCTAAAGATAAAGACGAAAGGATGTTTGGAGGTAGAATCCCAAATAGATGGGCCATGGCTACAGGCTTTGCACTATTTTGTGTTATTGTAGAAGTATTTCTAAACTTAGGAGGCTATCTTATTTGGGAATATCCGTTCTGGCATTGGACATGGGGATTTGGTTTGATACCTATTTTCTTCATAGGTTACTTCTATTTCTTCGTAGGTGCTTTTTATGTATATGATAAACCGGAGTTAAAAGATAAAATAAAGATAGTTGGGATAATCTATGCCATCGGAATAGTTGCCTTATGTATTTTCATTCCACTTGGTTTGATGTAAACAATAATTTTTTTCTTTTTTATAAAAATTACGATTTCAATTTCATTAAACAGAGATAAAAAAAATATTATTTTTGCATCTAATTTTTTGTTGTTTTTTCATAATTTTGGATTTATATAAACGATTATTTGAACAAAATTACATAAAACATCCTTATAATCTTATTAAGAATTAGACCATATTTTATTAACATTCACAACACCAAGCTAAAAAAGTAGTTTTCGGGCGTAAGACACATACTTTAGAATAATAGGAAAGTATAAATAGGTAAATCAATATAGATAATATTGAAGCTAATTCTATATAAAATCTACAGAAAAAAATTTTGTAAACTATAGTTGAGACCGATGGTCGCAACCATTGAAGATTTTGAAAGGTCAAAACAATTTTTTGAAAGTGGCGATATACTTAGCACCATAGAGAGCTATGAGAAAGCGATTAATCACATTGAGCGCTCGAAAACAATTCAGAAAGAGGAATTAATAAATTTCTTGGATAATATTTTAAAATATTGTCAAGAAAATAACTTAAAGACCGAGGAGGCAATGGTTCTTAGAGCTATAGGCCGCACATATACTAAATTCAAACAATATCCATTAGGCTTAAAATATTCCTACCAATCATTAAAGATCCAGAAGAAACTCGGTAAAAAACTGGATATAGCAGAAAGTCTAGTGTTTTTGGCAGAGGATCTTGAGGTTTCTGGTAATTATAACGAATGTATTAAAACATTTAACGAAGCTGCAGAAATATTCCATGAGTTAGGTAAATTAAGAAAAGAAAAGGACATTAAAAGAGAGATTTCTCGGTTGAAAGAATTTTCAAAGGAAATAACTGAAGATGAATACCTATTACATAAATTTAACATTGATAAATTTTAAATTAGAATAGAATCAAAAGAAAAAATCAACTTACTTTCTTTTTTTTTATATATTTATTAGTAATCAAAACCCTTAACCTCTTCGGATAAAGACTTTAACTTTTCTTGAGCATAAGTGAGAATTTGTTTCACAGGAATTCCAGTTTCTTTACTAACTCTTTTAAGATCTTCATATTCAGGTTTAATATTAACAATTTTTTTTCCCTTTTCTGTTTCATAATAAGAGATCTTATATGAGATGCGGTAAAGGTTCCCTTGGACTTTCAATTCTGCAGTAACTATATCCCTATCTATACATACCCTTTTTAGAGCGTTAAATCTTACACCAAGAGTTCCTAATTCATCTAGTAAAGTTTCAATAATTTTAAAACTGTTTTCGGGGTGACACAATACTTTTACGATGTGACCCGGTCTATTTTTTTTAGTAATACTCGGGATAACTTGAATATCAAGAATCTGTTTATTTTCCAAAATTTTAATTAAATTTCCTAATAATTCTCCAGAAACATCATCAACATCGGTTTCAATCACAACAATATCCTCGACATATCTTTTCAAGAAATGTTGATTAGATTGAATTGCCTTATTGGATTCCTCACCATAGAAAATCCGTAAGATATTAAGGAAATCCTTAAACTCTTTATCCCCTGTGCTATAAACTACTTTTTTAATTATCATTTCATTAACATAGCTAGAGAATTTGGGCTTTAGATTAACTAATAAAGCTGCGCCAGTTGGAGTAACTAATTCATTCTCTATAGGACCGGATTCAGTTGTTAAGTTAGAATTTTCTAATATTTTTATCGTAGCTGGTGCGGGAATAGCTAGTATTCCATGTGCTGTTTTAATTTTACCTGCTCCTAATGGTAGTTTGCTACAATATATTTCAAAAGGTTCTCCAAAATATCCTATAATATCTAAAGTTTTTGATACTCCTATTATATCCAATAATGTGTCCACTGAACTCAATTCATGTAAATGAATATTATTTATTAAAGAATCATGAACTTCTCCTTCTGCTTGAAATAAAGTCCCTAAAACATTAATAGCGTACTCTTTTGCTGATTCAGAAAACTTTTTTTCATTTAAAAATCTTTGTAATGAATCTTTTAGGTTATTTGCTGACCTATCATGCTTATTTTCTTCAATATCTAGTTTAAGATGATTAACCACTATTCCAGTTCTTTTTACTTTTTCTAAATCAATCTCAAGCTTTTTAACTCCTTTGATGTAATTCTTTAAAATTTTTAGCTCATCTAATACATATTTAGGGTCAGAAATCAAACCTAATAAGGCAGCCAAGAGCATATCTCCAGAAATTCCAGAATTAGAGGTGTCAATATACAATACTTTCATTCATTACTCACTTTTCAAGAAATTAAATAATTTTTTCTTTAATAAGAATTGGGGTAAAATACTAGTACTAAAAATAATAAATTCTAATTATTTTATGATAATTATTATAATAATTAAGAACTAATAATATTAAATTAAACTAATAATTTTGGGACTATAGAATGAGTGAACTTCAAACTATTAAATGTTATTTGAACCAGTTACCTGCTACATTTTTAAAATTACTAAATATTGATCCTCCTCTTGATGTCCTTCCAGAACCAGTAGATTCTATGATCGAAGCATATCAAGGCATTGAAAGAATCAGTATAAATCTCATTGATAATTTTGGTCTTTTTGAAATCACATATCATAAACCTGAGTTTATGATTAGGCAATCAGAAATGATGTTGTTATTATCCACTAAAAATCCATATACTTTAGGGGTGCTTCACCAAATTTTTTATGGGGGTTTTACGATGGAACCCAATGGTTTTCACCTTTTGCGATATCTTAATGAAAACGGAAAAAAATCATGCTTAATTGGTAGAAAGAAAGATGTAGAGCGATATGCTGGTGGAACGCTTTCAGTCCCTAAAGATACTGACATGGCAACTTGGATTGAGAGTGCGAAAACCATTAATAATTTTGACATATCACTAATGCATTATCTAGATTTTGAAAATCTTCATAAACAACAACAAGCTTTGAAACAAAGGACTCCCGAAGACTTGATTGAAAAGTTAATTCTTCGTACAGATAAATGGATTTTAAGTAATTACAAACAATTAAGAGCTAATTCTTTAATGATAATTCTTGGAGATCATGGGCGCGTAAAACTAAACTTAGAATATTCTGGTAAGATTGCACAATGGCGTGAAGCATCAGTTCCAATTGCGATTGTTATAAAGAAATAAATCAAACTAATTATACTATTTTATGAAATATGGAAGAATATAAACGATTTACAGTCTCTCTTCCCAAAGATCTTTATGATGAATTTGAGATTTTTAGAGAAACTATAAATATTTCTAGGTCTGACGCAATTAGGAAAGCAATGAAATCATTAATGGTGAGTGAAGAATATATCTCTGTTATCTCTGGAAATGTTGTTGGTTGCATCTCTATAATCATGACTCATAAACACTTTGAGCAAAAAGATATTAATGAAAGTAAAGAGAAAATATACGATTTAAATCGACATCAACATGGAATGGATCACGATGAATCTTATCATAGCCATGATTTTAGTTCAAGACCTGTTTATGCAAATATCCTACAGACAGATGAAATTTTAAAGAATGATATTCAACATCATTTTCATGACATTATTATATCTGCTTTGCATGTTCACTTAGAATATGAAAAATGTTTGGAAATTATTGCTGTTTCAGGACCATATCAACGAGTAAGAAAGTTAAAAGATGATTTACAGAGATTAAAAAGTGTTTTATCAATAGGTTTTTTCATTGTTGATAAGGAATTAAAAAGAGATTAGCGTTTAAAGATTTAAGGAGAAGGAGAGAATGTAGAATAAAAAATTCTACTTAAAAAGGGTAGGGTTAACGGATAAGGCGATTTTTTTTTAGAATTTTTTATTCTATAAGTTGTGTATGTAATGACTATAAATTATAAAAAACATAATTTAAATGAAAATACAGTATAAAATTTTTGATTTTCTCTTGTTCTCATCTTATTTTTATCATTTTTTGACGTATAAGTAAGATTTTTATATCTAATCATTATTATACATTGTGTTGAAATCTAAGAAAAAACTAATTATATTATAATTCAAATGATTTCAAGAAAATTGATTTTCTTCTAATCATATAGGTGCTCAAAAAATGCATAAAACTAAAGTAAAAATTCTAATACTCATCCTAATTATGGGATTATCAATTTTTGCTTTTCCCTTAGGAGCTACGGCATGTAAAAAACCTAAGTTAAAATTACTGGCTGGAGCATCTTCATTACCAATAACACCAATGACCACACCTGAAGGGGTTCCTATAAATCCAGATGGATCGCCTGTTTTTCTTGCTGGATTTGGCAGTTTTGGAGATCGCCCCGCAGTAGCTGTTCATGATGATATCTATGTTCGTTGTTTAATTTTAAATTATGGCGGAATTTCAATTGTACTCGTAGCACTTGACTTAATCGGATATGATATCGATCTAGTTGACGATATTAGACAAGAAATCGAGATGGAATATGGTATAGATGCGAATAATGTTATTATAGCTTGTACGCACACTCACTCTGGACCTGACACTTTAGGACTTTGGACCCCACCACTTCCAGATTGGGGAGTTAATTGGCCATATATGGAATATATCAAAAATCAAATTCTAGAATGTATCAGTCAATCTTATTATAATTTAGAAAAAGCTAGAATACGATTTGCTGCAACCAGTGTTCCAGGATTGATGAAAAATGCCCGTGATCCAGGAAGAGTATATCCCAATTTAGATCTAATGAAAGTAGAGGACAAAAGGGGAAATACCATCTCTACAATGATCAATTATGCAGGTCACCCAGAAGTTCTTTGGTCTGATAATTTCGTTATAACTTCAGATTATGTCGGATATCTCCGTGATAAGGTCGAAGAAAAACTTGGTGGAATTGCAATCTTCTTCAATGGCGCTTTAGGAGGGATGATTACTCCAGATGTAGAGGAACATAAATTTGAGGAAGCGAAAGAAATAGGCTATACACTTGCTGAAGCCACAATTAATGCCTTAAAGCCCCCCAGATGGGTCAAAAAAGCACCTCCTAAAATGGCTTTTAACGTGGAAAAAGAATTATTTTCAGTTCCTTTAGAAAATGAGCAATTTTACGGTGCAATGTTGATGGGTATACTTTCTAGAGGAGAACCTTGGTATGTTGATCATCCAGGAATGGGAATAATAACTACAGAAGTTAATCTAATTACTATCGGAAATGCTCAAATGATCACATTGCCTGGAGAAGTCTTACCTAGTATAGGTTTTCGTCTAAGAGAAGCTATGACTGGAAAATTTAAGTTTCAGATAGGACTAGGTAATGATGAGTTAGGTTATATTATCCCGGAGGATGAATGGGATATAACAGAGTATGAAGAATCGATGTCCATAGGTGTACAAACTGGTATTATGATGGAAGCTATCCTCTTGGAAATGCTTGAGGGAACTTGAGCAAATAAGAAAACACAAAATTAAATTTCTTTTTTTTTTTTTATAAATATTAGAAAAAAAATATATTTAATTTATTACCTAATCAACCAATTCGGTCTAAAGATCTCTTTCTTGAACAGTTTTTCTATTGTTTGCCTTAGCGCGTTCGACAGCCTTATTTAATAAATCAAGTAAGATGGCGTTTAACTTATTTCCATCGAGAACTTCTGATGCGGTATTACAGCCCTTACCTTTGATGTATTCCTTTACTTTGCTTTTTACGAAAAGAGTATCTTGTGTGGGTTTTTTAGCCATTTTTTATTCCTCCTTTTATAATTTTAAATTGTTTTGAAAATAAATTTGTATTTAAAATATAATTCTCTTAGCTTATATTTAAACTTAGTTGAAAAACCATCATAGAAGGTTAATATTATCAGTCTAGCCTTACTTTAAAAAAATCAATCTTTTAGGTGGTATACTATAAGATTTTAAATGTTTACAAATTTCTCAATAAAATTAGCCAATTACTCTGATTTAAATAGGTTCTAGATGAGTTTATTTTAAAACTTTTAAAAAGTATGTGTAGAGTTAAAAGAAACCAATCAAAAAATGAAGTAATGAGAGGTTGATACATTAAACGGTTTCATTATTATATTTTCTAATATTTTTTTAATTAAGTGTTTTACTCAATAATTTTTTAATTAGGATTAATTTGGATGGAAACAATTTCTCTAAATGGAAAGTGGAAATGTAAGCCAGATTTTAATAATATTGGAATCTCTGAAAAGTGGTATAGTCCTAACAATTATAGCATAAATGATAATGAACTATTGGATATAGATATTCCAAAAAGCTTTAATCTATTGAGGGGATTTGAGAATTTCGAGGGAATATTTTGGCATTTTTATCAATTTGATCTTAATGAAAAGCTAGACTTAGATAGTTATGTTTATAAACTTCGAATTAAAGGAAGCAACTATCACACGAAAGTTTGGCTAAATGGAAGTTTTCTAGGAGAGAATGATGGAGGTTTTCTTCCATTTTCTTTCAGACTGAAAGATACGATCCATCAACAAGAAAATCTTCTTATAATTCGAACTGAAAATTTACGAAGAAAAGAAAGACTACCGTCTCTTCATTTTGATTGGTTAAATTGGGGTGGAATCTATAGGGACATTGACTTATTGATTTTAAGTAAAAGTAGAATAGAAAATGTGAAAATAAAGACGACTATTATTTCACAAAATAAGGCGAATATAGAGATTTATGTGAAAGCAATTGGTAGGGTATCTCTAATTTGGCAAGTATTAGATACAGATTTTACGACCCTTTTACATCAAGGAGAGGGTTCTGTATTTAATAGTGAGGATATGTTTTCTCTCTACATAAAGCATCCAAAACTATGGTCTCCTAATAAACCAAACTTATATTATTTAAAAATATACTCCAATTCCCCTAATATTAACAAAACTACATTATTTGAAACTTATTTTGGAATCAGGCAAATTGAAGTTAAGGGTATAAACATTTATTTGAATAAAGAGAAGATAAAGTTAAAAGGAGTAAGCCTACATGAAGAGTACATGCCTTATGGAAGGACGATACCTTATGAAAAACGAAAAGAAGACATTTTAAATATCAAGGCCTTAGGATTTAACGCCATAAGAACCGCCCATTATCCACATGATGAAAGTATAGTAGAATTAGCTGATAAACTAGGGATTTTTATTTTGGAAGAAATCCCTGTTTATCAATATTGCGATTTCAAGAATGAAGATACTTTTAGATTAGCAATAAAAATGATTTATAAACTAATAAAGAGGGACTTTAATCATCCGAGTGTAATTTGGTGGAGCGTTGGGAATGAAATCCCCGTACATCGCAGAGAGTGTGCAAAATTTATCATAAGATTAATGGAATTTGCACGAAAACTTGATGATACAAGAATAGTAACTTATGTTACTATGAAATTATCTCACGACTTTTTAAGAAGGTCTGCTGATGTTGCTACAATAAATACTTATTTTGGATGGTACTTTGGGAATGTAAAGTTAATTAGCTTAGTTCTAGATACTATGAGAACACCGATATTTAACAAACCTTGGGTGTATACTGAATTTGGAGCAGGAGCAAAATATGGATTTCATGCTGATTGGAAAAAGCAAATAAGATTTAGTGAAGAGAAACAACTGTATGTGTTAGATTATACAATTAGAACGTTAAACTCAAAGAATTACATTGCAGGTTGGTTTATATGGATATATCGAGATTTTCGATCTCCAATTAGAACTTCAACTTATCAACAAGGCTATAATAGAAAAGGATTGGTAAGCGGTGAAAGAAATGAAAAGAAGTTAATTTATCACCGATTTCCTAATTTAATTGACGATAAAAGAAAGATTTTTAATACTCAAGTACTAGGAATGATGATTTGGATAATCTTTTTTCCTTTTGTCTATTTTACATTTAGACACATTAACAGTTTTATTCATAAATTATACACTGCTAAAAAACTCTAATATAAGCAATATTTCCTCCAAAAATTTGTTTTTATTAAAAGTTGGTGCTTTTTATATTTTAGTAATAACAAAGAGATATGACTTTACCAGAGAACTCTTCAGTTATCTCAAAAATTAAAAGATCCTCTGAAATATTAAGTATTCATAATTTGCTTGTGTTTAATAGGTCTGGAATTTGCATTTATGGAATTAGCTTTACAGATGTTTTTAGACTAGAACAAGAGCAACTTATATCCTCTTTTTTTACAGCTCTTATGTCTTTTACAAAAGAATTAATAGGAGATAAAATAAAAACCCTAGAAATGGGTGGAGGAGTAAAACTCATTATTCTCGAGAAAGGAACTCTTTACTATGCTCTATTATGTGATGTTCATGAAAATCCGATTATACTTGAAAGAATCATATCTAGAGTGAATGTAAAATTTATGAAGTATGTCAAGAAAAATCATATTAAAACAGGAATAGAGTACATTTATGATGATCAATTAGACCAGATTATTAAACACATCATCAAAGAGATGTCCAGCAGTGATTATAATCTAGAAAAAGAAGATAAAGTGATCAAATATTTAAAAATGATTCAATCGAATGATGAGATAAGTGAATTAGTCTTTTTAACTGATGGAGGGAAAATTCTTTATTCTACTGCCAGAAATAAAATATCTTTAAAGAAAGTCTTGAAAGAAATAGATTTTAGGATCAAGATTTGTAATAATTCTATTTTAAAAATGTTTTATACATCCAAAGACAATGAGTTAATATTTTCAGAATATTTTAATGAGAATTATCTAATTATTTTAATATTTGATACTAAGACTAAATTTGGTGTAGCTGAATTTTATTTACATAAAATTGTAGCTAAAATCAGAGAATTATTAAATTAACTGTTTATTATTTTCCATTCATAGGTTGTTTTCAATTAATTTATGAATTATAAAAATGAAATTAAAATTTTATCTTTTCTTCACTTAAAATTAATTAACTAAAATCATTATAAGATATAATATGACAAAAACAGAAGAAGGATTGAAAGAGGCTTTTGCTGGTGAATCTCAAGCAAACAGAAAATATTTAGCTTTCGCAAAAAAAGCAGAACAAGAGGGTTATCCTGGTGTAGCTTTACTATTTAGAGCTGCTGCTGCTGCTGAAACAGTTCATGCCCACAATCATTTAAGAGCACTGGGTGGTATAAAATCCACAATGGAAAACTTAAAAGATGCTATCGGCGGTGAATTTTACGAATTCACTAAAATGTATCCTGAATTTATTAATTATGCCAAAGTGGAACAAATTAAAGATGCAGAAAGATCCTTTAATTATGCTAATGAGGTAGAAAAAATTCATCATAAATTATATGAAAAAGCATTAAAATTAGTGGAACAAGGAGAAGATCTAATGGTTAAAGAGATGCACATATGTTCAGTTTGTGGATATACCCATGAAGGAGAACCCCCCGATAAATGTCCTGTTTGTGGGGCTGCAAAAAAGGCTTTTCAAAAAGTATAATCCTTTTTTTTATTTTTAAATATTCCAAGGTTTATATCCTGATTTTATTTTCAACAAATAATCATCAATTGAGAGCTTTAGCTCTTTTTCAGCCCTTCTCAAAGCTCCAGGAGTGGCTCCATAATAGTAATGTTTGATTAAAAGTTCAGAAATAGTCTCATCTCCTAAAGAAAAAATAGTTTGAACCCTAGCTTTCTTAACAATTTCTTTTAAATTTTGAAATTTCAATTTAATTGCTGGTATTTTTTTTAATTCACGTTCAAGTTTCTTATATTTATTAATTAATAACATTAAGTTTTGTGATAGAAAAGAATCTACTTCGTTTTCAAAGGGTGTATTAAATTTAGGTATAAAGGGATTGATATTAACTTTAAGTGAATTAAATTCAAATCCAAATTCAGAAACTTTTCTCAATAATTTAATTATTTGGGTAATATCTTCATCGGTTTCTTCAGGCAAACCAATTAGAAAATAAAATTTAACATTTCTAATTCTTGAATTTTCAATTAAATGAAGAACGTCTAGTATTCTCTTATTTGAAATTTGCTTATTTAGTGAATATCTTAATGACTCAGTAGCAGTTTCTGGGGCGATCGTAACTGATTTGAAATTTGCTTTTTCAAAGATATTAATTATTTTTGGTGTTATATGGTCAATCCTAATTGAAGGAATACTTAATTTCTTTCCTTGATTTACAATAAATTCACATATTTCAGAAAATTTAGGATGGGATGACACACAAGAACCAATAAACGAAATCTTTTCAAAATGAGAATATTCTATTGCTTCTTCCACGGTTTTTAAAATATTTTCATAACTTCTATTACGAAATGGAGAGTTATGGTATGAAGATATACAGAATTTACATTGAAAAGGACATCCTCTATTTATTTCGAGAAAGAAATTTTCTTCAAATACTTTTTTTTCCTCGTTTGATTTAGTAATAAATTGAAATATGGGAATGTGTGATTCATCTAGATTTTCTAAGGTTACTCTTTTTATCTTGTTCTTTAATTCAGGAATATATATTCCTTTTATTGATCTTAATTCCTTTAGAAATATATCAAAATCAGTTTTATTGGTTTTAAATTCTAAGAATTTGGCTAAAAATTGATTAAGGTTAGGCTCGCAGTCTCCAATAAAGAAAAGATCAAAAATTTTACTCAATGGTAGCGGATTTGAAGTTACAACATGACCTCCACCAATCATTAATGGATAATTCCCTTTTCGTTCCTTGGAATAGAAGGGAATACTTCCTTTTTCTAATATCCACAATATATTTTTAAAATCATGTTCATCATGAATAGAAAATCCTAGAATATCAAAATCTAGAAGTAATCTTTTATTTTCTATGCTCCTTATATCATTTGTAGAATAGTCTGAAGAAGCGGGGTATCTTACTTTTTTTGGGAGAAATATTCTTTCACATACATAATTCTCATGAGAATTTATTAAATAATAAAGTAGTCTAATTGTATATGAGGACAAACCTAATTCATACTGGTTAGGAAACACTAAACCAAATGATAGATCTACTTTTCTCCAATCTTTTTTAATAATAACTTCATTCATGAAATTTATCCAAAATTATAAAGAAAAATAAAAAATTAAATATTTACTTCTCGCTCTTGCTTAATTTTTTTAATTTCCTCAACTATTAATGGCAAAATGATTCCAGTCTTATTTCGAATCACAATTTCAGCTCTTTCGTCCAAAGGAGTTGGTTGATCGTTTACAATAATTAATTTGCCACCATCTCTTAAAGTATATAGAGGTAAATCACATATAGGAGCTACTTCTAAAGATGATCCCGCAATTAGCATAATATCTGCTTTCTGAGATAATGCTCGCGATTGAAATATTTCAAAATTAGGTAAACCCTCTCCAAATAAAACAACTGATGGTTTTAAAGGTGCTCCACAATAATCACATAAAGGAGCCCCCTTTTTTTCTTTTTTAAGTTTTCTCATAATCTGATCTTTATTATATGAAGACTTACATCCAAGGCAATTAAATCGATTTATATTACCGTGTACTTCATATACTATTACAGAACCAGATTTTTGATGAAGCTCATCAACATTTTGAGTAATAACAGCTTTAATAATATCCATTTTTTCTAACTCTGCCAAAGCATAATGACCGGGATTTGGTTTTGCTTTAAATAAATTTGGGGCGATTTCTTGAGCTAATTCCCAAAATTTTGCAGGATTCTTTAAGAATGCTTGAATGTTGCCATAGATTTCAGGTTTATATTTTTCCCATATGCCCCCATCTCCTCGAAAATCTGGAATTCCAGATTCAGTAGATACGCCAGCACCAGTTAAAGCAATTGCTTCTTTTGAATCAATTAATAACTCGGCAGCTCGTTGAATTTTTTTTTTTTCTAAGTTTTTTATTTTCATTAATAGCTTCTGTAGAGTCCTAATATAACTACTAAAATCATCTCTAATAGATGAATTATTTTATATTTATATTGTGAATTATTAAAAGTTAATTGTTATAAGCTCTAATAACCTTGTAAAAATTTACCTTTATATGCAAAAATCAATCTTGAGTTTCTTTGTTACTCCGATATCATAAAAAATTTAAAATTAAAATAATTTTAAATTTCTGTAGATATACGATTATATTTGAAGAATTAAAACTTTAAGATTTTATTTATGATAACTGGATTTGCAATTATTTTAGATGATGAAATTCTCTATATTTCAAATGAAAATAAATATCCAGTTTTCGAAATAGTTCTCTTTGTAGAAAAATTAATTAGAAGTATTAATCCCAAAAACGTCTGGCGCTTAAGAAATATTTTTTTTGAGGGGTTGGAAGGCAGAGAGCGAATGATTATAAAGCATCATGTTACTGATGACTTTCAAAATCTCTTTTACTGTATAACGGGTGATTTTTTATCTAACTCTGAGGCGGCAGATAATATGCTAAACGAGTTTTACGAAAAAGTAATCGCAAATTATGACAATCCAAACAAGTACAATGAATATTCAAAAAAATCTGAATTTTCTAAAGTTATAAAACTAATTACAGCATATTTATGGGAAAAATATCATTATCCTCTTGAAGATGAAAAACTCGATAATTCCTATACTCAAATTGAAAACAAAATAATATATTGTGGTGTCTCCTCCCAGGGTCTACCAATTATTTCTCAGTTATATGATAAAACACTTTTAAACGATCTACGTCGTGAAGCAACTCATGAAAATATTGATTTATTTACTTCTAATTTGTCTGCACGTTTAGCCACAATTGCTATGAATACTCAAATTCGAGCAAAAATGAACATTAAAGAAATACAATTTTACGATTTAGCAGAGAGTGGAAATAAAAAGTTGATTTTATTCGGAGATATTAATGGATACTCTCTAGATTTTGTAGCTTCTGGGGATTTCAATAGAATTAAAGACATTTTTCTCCAATTAAAGGACAAAATATCCAAAGAAGAGGCTTTAAAACAAGAATTTTCTGGAGATTTAAAACCCTATCGTTCATTAGTAAATTACTTAAACGAAATTATTCATGAATTTGACCGTTAATTTCTAATAATATGCTCTTTTTTTAATATTTATGAAAGCTGTTATTTTGGCAGCTGGTAAAGGAAAGAGACTCAGACCGATAACTGCCACAAGACCGAAACCTCTTATACCTATAGCTGGAAGACCTTTATTAGAACATAATATTTTAGGTTTAATAGATGCGGGTATAGATCAGATCTTATTAGTTGTTGGATATAAAGAAGAAATGATTAAGGATTATTTTGGATCAGGTAAAGAAAAATTTAACGTTAATATTAATTACGTTACTCAAGAAGAATATTTAGGTACCGCTCATGCTACGGGATATGCTAGAGATTTTGTAAAGAATGACCACTTTCTGCTTATGAATGGAGATCTCTTAGTAGATTCAAATTTATTTAATCAATTGATTGATAACTTTAATTCAGTCTCATGTGATGGCTTAATTTCTTTGGTTAAGGTTAAAGATCCTCAAAATTATGGTGTTATCACATTAGATTCAAATGGTTTTGTAAAAAAATTGATTGAAAAACCTTCTCCTAAATTAAATATTGGTAATTTAGCTAATGCTGGAATTTACATTTTTAAATCTAAAATTTTCGATGCTATTCAACAAACTGAAAAGTCAATTAGAGGTGAATATGAATTTACGGACTCTATGGAGATCCTTCTAAATGAAATGAACAGTAAAATTTATGGTTATAATATTAAAAACTTCTATTGGAATGATATAGGTTTACCATGGGAACTTTTAGATGCAAACAAATATTTATTAGACTCACAAAAGGGAAAAAATTTAGGAATAGTAGAAAATAATGTATTCATATTCGGAGAAGTGTATATTGGTGAAAAAACTCTTGTACGGTCTGGTACATATATCCAAGGACCATGCTATATAGGAAATAATTGCATAATCGGACCAAATACTTTCATTCGACCTTATACATCCATCCACGATAATTGTCATGTGGGAATGTCTGAAGTTAAGAATTCTATAATTTTTTCAGATAGCTCTATCCCGCACTTTAACTATATTGGTGATTCAATAATATGTGAACATGTTAATCTAGGAGCAGGAACAAAAATATCAAATTTAAGATTTGATAATAAATCTATCAATATGAATATTGATAATAAGTTGATAAGTTCTGGAAGAAGGAAGCTGGGAGCTATCCTTGGTCCCTATTGTCAAACTGGAATTAATGCAAGTCTTATGTGTGGAAAAACGGTGGCCGAATATTCTATTATCGGAGCTCATACTCTTGTAAATGAGGATGTCCCTGCAAATACTCTCCTTTATCAAGATTCGGAAGGAAAATTGATACTGAAACCAAATCCGTTCTATAAGTAAAAAGATAGATTGATTTTAAAAATTAGAAATTTAAAGAAAGATTTTTTTGAATTTACGTAATAATCTAGAGAATTTGGGTTCTTTTTCTGTATAGTTTAATTCTCTAAGAGCTTGTTCTTGGTATGCAATGAATAGTTCTGTTGAAAATTCCTCCCAATCTCTACATATTTTTAATGTTTCATCATCATTTCTCAATAAGCTATCATGTGATATTATTTTTAAGAATTTATTCACACAATCTTCAATTAACTCACTATTACTCCCTTTCAATAGATCTCTAACAAATTCATCTGGAGGGTACCATTCTCTTACTCTTTGAAAATCGCGATGAATTTGAGTAAGTAAAACGAGTCTTGGGCCTTCCCATAGTTCCATGATCATAGAATCCCGATGAAAACGCGGTAAACTGAGGAAATCCTCCATTACACCATGGCCTCCAAAAAATGATATTGCTCTTCTTATCATCTTAGGACATTCGTCTGCTACAACTATCTTTTGAAGCATTACCAATTCACGTAACCTAAATCGCCGCTTACGTTCTTCAAGATTCTCAATCTTTTGTAGATCTCTTATACCACTAATTAATTCTTCTCCAAAATGTATAAATTCAGAATAAACTTTAAATGTTCCTACTGCAGTTCTTTTTGCAAAATGCTCTAATTCATTGATTTGGTTTATCATCATTGGAAAAGAAGATACAGGAATTCCAAAAGCATATCGAAACTGGGCATATAAAATTGCCTCTCTTATTGCTCTTAATGCTCCTGCTGCCATACCAAATGCAACATGTAGTCTGGATAGAGAAAGAACGATTCCCACTACATCCGCTAAACCCTTTTCAAGAGGACCGATAGGATAGGCAACCGCCCCATTATAAGTAATTTCAGCAGTTGGTAATTCAGCAGTCCCTAATTTAGGTTTTAAACGATCTATAGTATAAGAATTCCTTCTTTCTCTCTCTTTATTTTTTGGAAGCCATGATGGAACTACAAATGCTCCTATTCTAGTTGAAGAAGGGACCCCTTTTGGTTTAGCGGTAACAAGGGCATAATCAGTATGAACTGCAGAACAAAAAAATTTTTGGCCATAAATTCTCCATACATTTAACAATCCATCATCACCCTCTGTTTTTTCAAATACTGCTTCAACTAGATTTGCTGGAACATCACTACCTCCTTGGATTTCACTCACAAATTGAGCTCCTCTCCCATAATCTCCATTCTTTCCTTCCCTTAAATGATTAAGAATTTCACGAGTTTCATGAGATAAATCATTCTCATACTTCTGAAGAATCCATATAAGTCCATGGGTGCAAGCTACAGGACACATTACCCCTGCTTCTCCATTTTGATAAAGTAGAAACATTTTAATAAATCTACTCCATGGAGTATTTCTATTTGGATCCCAAAGTCCAAGACTAAAAATTTCTCGTTCCAAAGTTTCTGTTTCCCAGCAACGTTCAATCCTATCTATTCGATGATTATGAGCATCATAATGTTTAATTTTAGTTACCTTTAATCTATTTTCTGGTTCAGCTGCTTTATCAGCTAAATCTTTCCATTTATTAGAAACGTAATCAGAAAGTGCGCGTAAATCACGATCTATGATTTCATATTCTGCGTCTGGTACATAATGTTTTACTAAGGTTTGTAGAAATTGGTCATCTCGATAATAGTTAAAATTATTTCGAACAAGTAAGTAATCATCAAATGAATAAGGATTATTTCGGTTTCCCTCGTTACTTGACATTACAATTACCTTCTATAAAAATTGTTAATAACCATTAATTATTCAATTTGATTTATAATAAAATTAACGGTGAAAAGATAAATTACTTGAAAAACCGATAATAAACTAAATAATTGTTATAGATCTTAAATTAATTCTCTGTTTCCGAATTATCTGCTTCAGTTTCATTCGTTTCTGCTGTTGAGGTTTTAGTTTTTGCCAATTTGGCAACATTAATCCTTTCAGTTCTTCTTATTTCACTTTTACGAGTACGCTTTACATCGACTTCTACGATATCAAATTCTTCCTCCTTTGAAATATATTCTTTATCTTCTCCACCTTCAGGTATAGAGATAATTTTGCTTTTAATTATCGAGCAATTAGATAATGGATATATTGTTTTAGCCACTCTATTAATTTGATTTTCAAATTCATGATATATAATTCCATTAATGAATTTTTCATGATTAAGATTTTTAGCAAATTCTCTAAGAATTTCCATTATGATTTTTCTAATAACAATCTGCTGAGAACTCCGGGCTCTCCTTATGGTCGTACATATAATAGTAAGTCGAAATCCCCAATTATCTTTAGTAAATAGATTTAATATTACTTGAACTTTGGAACTTCCTCTACCAATTAATGAACGTACATAGTCATTAGTATATTGATGGCCCCAAAAAATGCTCTTACAGACTTCTTTTTCAGAATCTACTTCTGATATTTTAAACTTTAGCTTTAGACTGATGTCAGAATAATCGTCTGTAATATCATAAAGTAATATTTCAAGGGTTCTTCCGATTAAATTATTTGGTAGTCCTATAATCTCTCCAATTTCTCTAAAATTGAAGCTTTTTGGAGCAATTACAGGATACCAATTCTTCTCTTTAAAAGTTACTTTCTTGACTTTAGCTTTCCTTTTTCTGGTTTTTTGACTCAATATAATTTACCTCATTACAATGGTTCTTATCTTTTCGGGATCATATTTAAAGTCTGGCTCAAGGTATCCTTTCTTCTTGTAATATCTAATCAATCTATAGACTTTTGATTCTGTTCTATTTAACCCTTTTTTAGCTTCGAGATCTTTATGATTAGTTTCTAAATGTTTTCGAATACTTAATGCTTTTTTAACCAAATTAGATAAATCTTCAGGTAATGGTGATTGTATTTGATTCTCTTCAAGTATTTGGCTAATCGATTTTCCTGTAACAACCTTTACAAGTGGAATACCATATGAATCTCGTAACATAATTCCAATTCTAGATTGAGAAAATCCTTTTCTTGCCAGTTTTACAACCTCATTTTCAACTTCTTCTCCTGATAACTCAATCCATGGGGGGCGATCAAGCCTTGCTGGTCTTGTTGAACCCGATTTTCCTTTTTTCCTACTATGCATTCGAGCCATGATATCACAGATATATTAAGTCAAATATTAACTAGATATAATTCTAAATGAACTTTTCAAAATAAAATTTTGGAATTTTAATTTATTCTAGGTGAGAAATGTCCTATACCTAAATAAATTCTAACTAACTATATTAATTATGAATAATGAAGAAAATCTGATTTACTTTGTAACCTCAAATAATCATAAATTTCTTGAAATTACTAAAATGTTTGAAGAAGAAAAATTACACTACAAATTAAAACAATTAAATATTGAAACTACTGAAATACAAGCAGATTCTGTAAAACAAAACGCTTTTTTCAAATTAAATAGCGTAAAATCAAAAGTAAAAGGCTCATGCTTTGTAGAAGATGCGGGATTTTTCATTGACAAGCCACTTAATGGATTTCCTGGAGTTTATTCCTCTTATGTTTTTAAAACGATTGGAAATGAAGGAGTGTTGCGCTTAATTGACAATTTTAAACAGACCAAAGCTCATTTTATTGCTATTATTGCTCTATTTTTCAAACCTTTAAATAAAGTTTTCTTCTTTGAGGGAAGAGTAGAAGGAAGAGTTTCAGAGAAGATAAGAGGATCTAAAGGTTTTGGGTTTGATCCTATTTTTATTTCAGACAAAGTAAAAAATAAAACTTTTGCTGAATTAACGCTCAAAGAAAAAAATAAGATTTCCCATAGAGGAATTGCCTGGAAAAAAATGATTGAATTTTTAAGATCTACTTAAAATGTCTGCCTAAATATATCCATTACAGTTTGCTTACTTAACCTTATAAGTATAATATACATGCCTATAAACCCAACCATTATTGAAATGAAGTAAACTCGGAACAAAATCTCATACGGTATCTCAAAAACTATTGGCATCTCTGTAATTAATCCTATATTAGTCTCTAGCATATATGCACAAAAAGTTCCGATAATTGTTCCCATAGTTCCACTTGAAAGCATCAAAATTATACTTTCAATTAGGAATAATTTTCTTACATTTTTGACTTTCATGCCTAGTGATCTTAAAATGCCAATTTCGAATTTCCGTTCAAGCATTACAGCATACATAGAGCTAATTAACCCAAAGATTGCTATTGCAATAGCAAACCAATTAATAATTTCCATTAAAGTACTTTGTCGTTCATACATATCGTTAAGAAAAGTTATTTTCGAAATAGCATCATCAATAAAAAATTCTTTATCCTCATAAGCAGATTGGATATCTTCCTTAGTTTGTTCAATATTTTCCTCTGAGTTATCGATTAGACTAAGAAATATTTTATCTACTGTCATATCTGAGCTTTCAGAATTCTCTACATTCATTAAGCGAATGTAATTTTCCAAAGAAACCATTACACCCCCTCCTTCTGCCATTGAAACAGAGCTTCTAAAATTGAAAAAACCTGGGATTCCTCCAGAAATCCCACAAACAGTAAAGATTAAAGGGTTTCTGACTTCATCCATGGTTTCATTTTCATAGAAAGAAAGTAATATTTTCCCACCTACATCTTCTATTCCAAGAATAGTTGCAAGTGCTCCAGAAATAACACATGTATCATTATGGCTAAAAAGTTGGTTATAGGAATATTCCGTTCCACTTCCAGCACTATTCCATATAATTAAGTCTTCATCTATTAAATTAATAAAATTCTCTTCAATCCCTATGAAACCTGCCTCAAGAGCTTCAAATTCAGCAAGATCTGAAGCTTCAACTTTATATTTTCTTTCTGATTGTTCCCTGTAAAATTCAAAAACATTAAGAAAAGCTTCATTGATTGACTCTTCATCAAACATGCCACCCCCTTCACTAAAGCTATAAATTAATGATAAAGCAGAGGTAATATCGAACATATTAAATAACGTTATAGCAGTATCATCAATACCTTGTAAATGCTTGATCTCTTCTGCCATTCCTAATGTAATAGCGTTAGGATCTCCTTCTAATCCTTGATTGACTAAAACTAAATCTGAACCATATTGAAATTGCAAATTTAAAGACATATTTTCAGATTCCATCTCAGTTACGCTTGTTATAAAAAATATAAACGAAAAGCTAATCGCAAACATTACAATTGTGCTAGTATTACGTCTTCTATTACGCTTTAATGAGATGTTAATAATATTAGCATATTTTCGTATGGCTGGTTTAATTATTCCAAGAAAAATTTGTTGGATTAGAGGTACAATACCCACAGAGGCAAAAACTAGCCCAATTAAAATAGCACATAGTAATCCAATAAATAGACCAGCAATTAACATGAATTCCCCTGTAACCACTATGTTTGGTAGAAGAATAAAAACAACCATACCAATCGTTGCTATTGAGATCCCAATAAGAAAGCTTTTAACATTCATACTCCCTTCCTTCTTAACCTCCCATCCTTCTTCTTTAGCTCGAAAAGGAGTAATACTTTTTATTAAATTTATTTTAGCTGTTTTTAATGCAGGTAATAAAGCAACGACCGTCGCTCCTCCTGCACCAATCAAAAACGCAAGAAGAATAGTTTGAGGTTGAATAATATATGCAACACTTTGAAACCTAAACCCAGTCATTACAAATAAAAAGTTTACTACTGGTGGTGTTGCTACTAAACCAATTAATATTCCTAAAACTGATCCAATTACGCCGATTGTTGCACCTTCAAATAGCACCACTTTTACTGGAAACGTTTTTCGACCACCAACAACCCTTAAAATCCCATATTCTCTTTGTCTTTCTTCACTTGAAGTAGATAATATTGAATTTATTAATATACCTGTTATTAGGATTCCAATAATTGTGATAAACCAAAATATTACAGTCATTGCAATTATCATAAACTCTTCTGCTCCAAGCTCTTCCAATTTTGGCATTGAAACGGAGTATTCATTAATATTTAATCTTAATTGAATCCGTGTTCCGATCTCCCTTAACTTTCTTTGTGTTGTTGCTACATCTCGAATGTCATATATCGATTCAGGACTGGATAAAGTTCCGTAAATAAAATTAATTTCATTTTGTCGGTCTAAAAATAATTGTGCTTGTTCTATATTAACTAGAATCAATGAATTTTCAAATTCTGAAAATTTAAGGTCTTGCTTACAAATTGCAACGACCTCTAAATCAATTTCATTTTGTATATATTCTAAATGTATAAAGTCACCCAAAGTTACATTCATTAACTCAGCAACTTTCCATAAGATCACACATTGGCCCAATTCTGGCTCGTCTAAGTATAGATTTCCCGTTGTTAAACCATATTGATCCACCAATTGTAAATTGCCCATATGTCCATTGCTTGCTTCTTTTAAAAAATCTAAACCATATAATTCTAAAGTGGTATTTTTATTTGTGTAATTTGATGATACTCTAATAAACATCATTATTCTAGGGAAGAATTCTTGAACTCCTTCAATATTCTGCAAATCGTTATCTATTAAATTTTCGGCAAAAAACGGGTCATAACTAATATCTGACTGCACCCTTTTAGAAATCATGATATCGGCATTACCAGTACTACTAGTTATGATTTGCATATAGTTATAGGACATAGTATCATTAACCATCCCTATTGCTGTTAAAAGAATGATTGAGATCATAATCCCTAATACAGCAAACAGAGCTTTAGCTTTATCCCTCTTTAAACTCAACCAAGTATGTTTCATAAAGCGTAGATTAATTCTACTTTTTATCTTATATAATATCTTTTTTATGCCCAAAATCTCACCTAAATATTAATCCAAAATACTAAATTTTCTTTTTTTTCGATCAAATTTTCTTAATAAAATCCCTTCTTTTGCCAATATATCTTTTACTTCCTCACTTTTTCTCCTTACTAATCTGATACCCTCACAATTTTTATTTTTACAGTAATAACTTTCAGAAGGTTCATCTTTAAAATACCATTTATTACAATTGATGCAGTTATATGCAACATATAACTGATCATGCTCACAAATGGGACAAATATAATCAAATTTGCTTGATTCGAACCATGACTTACAATATTTGCAATGTAGAGTTAATGGTATCTTAATTTCCTTCTGTAGATCAATTTGCTTTATCTTTAAAGCTTGTTCAACTTCCTTTTGATCAACTTTTATTTTTTGTATTGCTCTAATTTTCTTCTTTCTGATCCTAACTTCTCTTTTAACTATTCTATAGGATATAAAACTAAGAATCACTATAATCACAATAATTAATGCCCATGGACCCCATGTCCTCCAATTGAAGAATCCATTTTGTATTAAAACACTTATAGATGCTTCACCTCTATTGCCTTCCTCATCAAAAGCTATGACTGTTATTTGATGGACTCCATCTGAGGAATAAGTAGTATCCCAATTAAATCCTAAAATCCCTGTATTTCTATCAAAGCTATATAATTGTCTTTCTATTAAAATTCCGTCGATATAGATATAAATCTTTGAGTTATCTACATTTTCATTATCAGTTATACTTGCTATTAAATAATATATTGAACTGATTATTTCTTGATCTAATGGTTTAATCAATTGGATCTCTGGGTTTATAAAATCCGTGTTTTCATCATAACCTATATATATCTCTGAAAGTAACCATCCATAGCCTAAACCTATAGTATTATCGTTAGAATTCAAACTAAACATTACCATAATAACTTCATTGGCATATTCTGAAATATCTAATGACTCATTCCCGGATAAAGTCTCACTATCATAAAAATACTTTTTTAACACTATCCAACTTTCTCCATAATCTCTTGAGATAGAAACAATACAGCTATCCAAGTTTTCTCGAGAAACTCCATATTCATTTTGTAGAACAATTTCAAAATTATACTGTAAATAACTATCATATTCACTTCTCAAATATAGTGGATGTGTTATTAATTTTGCATTCCAATTGGGGTTATAACCTTGAGATGCACTTCCAAAGCTTTCCCCAATCCCCCCATAGAGATAAAACTGACCAAGACGCTGAATAGGGTGCCATGTATTATCTCCCCTAAACCATGCAGTATTTTCTTTAGGATCTGGTTTTCCTGTAACATAGAAATCAGTTAATGATGCATTTGAAAACTTATACCCAATTAATTTTCCATTATAAAGTACATTAAATTGGTTCGGGAGGGGATTAATAAAATTAAAAAGTGTATTATTCACATTGTACCATTGAGTAGTATTGATATATAGCCCATCAGATACATGAAATCTAAATGAACGGTTATCTATTTTTCCTAATAATAATGATCTGGTAAATCTGATGCTATGATTTGAATTCCATGCCCCAATTAGGTTAATCATGGAATAATTGGTTCCATCGAGTTCGATATAGACAAATTCGGGATAGTTATTGTCTCTATCTCTATAATTGCAGGAAATGCTAAAAGTTTCAAATTTAGACCCACTAGTTGCAGAGATATCCTCGTTAATATCGAATTTGATTCGGGGAGTGAATGAATTTGAGTAGTTAGTTAGTTCAAAGTAATCTAAAATAAACCCTTTATAATTTACAGGATCAAAATTGTCATCTAATAATGATATAAATCTAAATTGGACAAAAAAACCTGCATAATCGGTTAAATTAAAACTTTCAATATGCCATTCTGTCTCTTCATTAGTAAAAACTCGTAAAGTTATCCAATTAGTCCAATTTAAGCTAATTTGTAATATGATAAAATCACCCGAATTAATACTAGTCCTAAAACCAAATCTAGCGAATGGAAGTGTTGTTTGATTATCTATTTGGGTAAGATCAAATAGAGGACTGAATAATGTTCCATTTGGATAAGGATTAGTTAGTAAATCTGGTTGATAAGAATAATTTGAAGGATACGTATGGAATGCCCCAAAATACATTGAGCTCCAGTTGTTCGTGTAAACTCCTGATCGATTGTCAAAATAATTCTTCTGACGTAGCAATCCCCACCCTGTCCCATTATAAATCCAGTTGCCCAAACCATTGTTAAAACTATGATTGTAAGGAAATTTTTCGCTATCATAGGGATATTCTATTGAAATCGATAATTCACCAACTTCTGGGTATCTTACTATATGAGAACCATCACTAGCAATAAAAAAGTAGTGATAAGTAATAGCTTTTCTTAATTCAATATAATCACTAGCAAATAAAGCTCCATTGGTATAATTCATATCCATTTCATTTAGTTGAGATAATGTAAAATTCTTTGATAATTCTATGATGCTTACATATACTTCTTGAGGAGGTACATTGGAAGAATCATTATCATAGTAATCAATATAGAACCTATAGCGATCTATTGAATAGTTTTTTGGATGATAGCTTCCTAAAAATTCTTGAAATCCCATGACAGTTGTATTCTTAACCCCTCCATAATAGGAGATCTCTGGAATTTTCAATTTGGGAGAATAATAATTATTAACCTCAGAAATTTTTAAGGTAAAATTCCCATACCCGTAGGAGGCTTTTACAATAATAATACATTCTGTTTGATTTTTTTTGGGGGTGAAATAAAGCGAATTCGAGTTTTGGTACCACTTTCTTGAAGTTTCTAGAATTAGTGGTTCTCCAGTGTTTTTAGATTGATTTGAAAATAAGAATAAATCAAAATTAGCAGTCTCATCTATTTCAGTTAAATTGAAGAGATATTGCTTATTTGGTATTAAGCTCACTCTCCGGGCAAATGCATGCTTTCCAAACGGTTTTTCAGAAGAACTATACAGATATTCATCTATAGAATTATTCACTTTCAAAAATTTTGTAAGGGCATCAATTGCCGCCTGAATATTGACTCTTCCATAACCCTCGTGCTCATCCTTTAAACTACTTAATATTCCTGAAAAACTTGTGGGGGAGTATTGACTCTCATTAATGGAGGTTTTAGGATCATCTTCTCTTTGAAGATTCGTTTCAGAAGCAGTCATCAAAAGAATAGATTTAATAATTTTTACCCTTTCTTGAACATTTTGATTTTCCCATTCAATCCAATCACCCCATATAGCCTCAATTAAAATATTAGTTGCCGCTGATACAATAGCCGTAGAAATTGATGTTCCAGTAGCTGAGGTGGTTTTGTTCGATTTAGAGTCTGCACCTATAATTGTTCTATGATTTCGTAATTTACTACCTCCTGGTGCTACAATATCTAATTCTTTCCCCGCTCCACTGTAGGAACTAACTTGATCTCTATCATTTATTGCTCCTACTATAATTGCATTATTTTTGAGAGCTAATTTATTTAATGTTGATTGTGTACCTTTTATGCCTAGATTTCCCGCAGCGATTGTAACAACAATTCCATTATCAATTACGTCATCAATAACCTTGTTAATTGCTCCAAAATCATTCCCTGTAATTCCTATACTTATACATGTACTAACAATATGATATTTTGTTCTATTTTCAATTAAGCTCCCTAATGCAGAAATTAAATCAGAAGTATAACCCATTCCTGTTCGATTTACTACTTTATAAGATAAGACCTTTGTGCTATTGGCAATACCAGAAAAATGATTATTGTATTTTACATAAAACTCGGGGAAGATTAAAACATTTGAATTAAATAAGAATGCCGGAAATTTGTTAGTCTGACGATGATACTTTATATATACATCATAAACACCTAGACCACTTCCAGAAACTTGGTGGTTAATTACGTTTTGCTGATTTGGAAGTATATTTTGTGAGGTATTTACTAAATCATTATTGCAATATAACTCAAACCAAAACTTATCAATCCCTGGTTCTATCAAATTCCATGTTGAATTCAAAATTATTTTCGAATTAATCTTTGAAGTGTTAAATGAACATACTTTTAGTGTAAAATTTCTTGGGCTTGGATCATAACCAAATAAATCTGAATGTGTGTAATTTCCATGCAAGCCTATGACTGATGGCGTATTTGAATTATATGAATCTGTCCCTGTCCCAGCAATTATAGATGAGATTAGTGTTCCATGACCAAATTCATCTGTTAATGGACTTTCATCAACAAAACTTTGTCCTCCTATTAATTTATTCCTCAAAAAAATTTGGTCGGCATTTACACCACTATCTAAGATAGCAATTGACGAATCTGTGTTCCCATTATATCCATTTATATACCAACTTGAATTTTTTGCCCCTGATTGAAAGCTAGCATAGTTCATTTGAGTCTCAATGATCTCATCTACTTCAATATTCATTTCTGGAAATTCATTTCTAAAAAAAGTTAAGTTTGAAAGAGGAATTATACCAGCAAACCCTGAAATTCTGCTGAATAAATTATTCCAATCATCTTTTAGTATTCCTCCATAATATTGGAATCTTACTTTTGCATTTTGATCATAAGATGATTGATTATGGAAAACAATAACATTTTCTTTACTTTTATCTGAAGCATGAGGCTGTTTTAAAGTGAGATCAGCATTAGGATGAGAAAAAGGGATGATATTGAATTGTAGAAATAACATACCAATATTAGAAATAATAAATAATGCTAGCAAACACATGCATTTTATTTTCAATTTCAGTTTTCTATCTCTCCTTTTTGTATTTTAGATATCTTATCTAATTCCTCTTTTAATGAACTCTTTATTTTTAGAATTGAATCCCTTGGACCAGTCCTGAAAAGTGAGGCCTCAAGTCTTTGGATTTCAAACTTTTTCGACTTTTGAGAATAATTATGCCTTAAGAAAATAATTAAGACACTTAATGAAGTTAAAAAAGGGATTAATATAAAATAAAATTGAGTCATTATGGGAATGATCATTTTTACTTCAATAATGTTTGAAATATCTATTTTTTTTCTTAAAAAGAAGTATTCAATTCTCGCTGCTTTTAAAGTAATAATAGATTGCGACTTAGCTCTTATTTTATATATCATTAAAACAGTTTCATTTGGAGCAATGCAACTAATCCTAGTAATCAAGCTTCCCTCAACAAGTTCGAAATATATTTGGTTAAAACTGACAATATCACTTAATGTGATGTTTTTGATACAAATATTACCAATGTTTCTAACTGTTATTTCTACACTAATTACATCTCCAACTTCAATCTGGTTTTTACTTACAGATTTATGAATAAATAATGAAATATTTCCGAGTACAATTGATTCGGAGACAGCAATTTGAAAAACCCTGCTATCCTTATTATCGATGAAATTGATAGAAGGGTAATAATAACCCTTCCAATCCCTTTTTTTTAATAGAAAATCGAATTTTTTTGAACTATTAAAATTTAAATCCTTTATAGAATAATTATTAGAAGGATTCCTATAAATCAAATCTCCAAATTGATCACTCAAAGTTATATTTATTTGGGATATAGGAAATTCTACAATCCCTGTATTTTTCATAATAATAGATAGATTAAATAGATCGCCAATTAAAGGGCTAAAATTTGAAGAGTTATAAGAAATCCCAAATGAATGAACAAATGGAATGTAATTAATATAATCGATAAAAGCAAATATATTAACTTCATTTGGTATGGAACTTAATTTACTGGTATTGGTATTATAGATTAAGCTTGGATTCCTATAAGTAACTCTTGCGTTAAATATAGACTCAGAATTTGGTACATAAAAGCTAAAATTAACTTCTTTGCCTTCTAAAGGAGCAAGTTCAGGTAAAAAATAGGTTAAATGATTCTGATCAATAGAAAAATCATTGGCATCCTTAACGATACCGGGGATCAAAATTGAAATATTAATATCATAAGCAATCTTGGTACCAATATTTTGAAAATACAAGTTATAAGTATTTATCTCACCTGCCTTAGCACTATAATTACCTAGATAAGCAAAGGATATAATAGAACTCATATTATTAGTGCTAAGTGAAACTGAATTAGACCTATGGACATATTGTACGTTTCCAGTCTGAGAAGAATAAATTACTCTAGCACTTGAACTAGTGTATTCATTTACATTTCGATAGGAGAAAAATATATCAAAGTCATTAATAGAAATATTAAAAGAGTTTGAATCCTCTCCGCTTATACGTATGATAACTGTGTAATTATTTTGTTCATATGGATCGAACAACCAATTTAAATTCCTATTTACATTTGTATAGAAATAAGTAGAAGTCTCATTTTCTCTTGAGTCTAAATTGGGATTCATATCTATATATTCTTCTAAGGAATAATCAAAGATTTCAAATGAAATAAGATCGAAAGGATCAGTATAATTAATAGTAATAGAAACGCTATCTATAGACTTATTAATAAGGTTTATATTAGTTTGATTTTGAAAAATAAAAACAAGTTCTAATTCATACTGATTTGCATACTGTTCCTCTGATTCGATTATCCAACTATCTTTATCATTAGATAATGCCATGTAGGGATTTGTACCTCCAATAGAATTACCAGAGATCATAACAGGTAATACCGGGGTCTCTTTAATAGTAAAGTTGAATCTATAAAATTCAGAATAAGAGTCAAATGCATTTATAGAAAGGTTTGAGTAGATATAGGAAATCTTCTGATTTGGATTCAATTTCCAATTTTGTTTGTTCCAGATGCTATTTTCATTGGTAAATAACTCTTTAACTTCATTTGGATCCAGAATTGTTAAATAAATGGGATATGCATCAAACAAAATATCTAAAACATTATCTGCATCACTATTATATGGCCAGAGATTTGAGATATTATTGATATTGGGATAGTAAGTATCAATTATACCTACTCCTAGCGAATCAAAATAAAAAATACGGGGGTCCTCATCAAAATTAAAAAAATCTTCTAAAGAATTATATTCATTAGGATATTCAATTCTCACAATTTCCCACAAATCATCTAGAAGTGCATCACTGAACGGACCAGCAAGAATTGAAAAGATATCTTCAAGACTTAAAGGAAAAGGTGTTTTTACTCCCCAAACAGACTGATTACCTACATTATGAGCAGTTATATTAAATAAGAAATCTTGAAAAACTCCAAATGAAGCATTACTATTTACTAATTGTTTTTTTATAATTAAATTTGAATCAGAAGTATTTGTAAGATATGTAATTCTAAAATCTTGGATGGGGTCAAAAATACCAGTTGGAATACCTGATAGTCCTTGAAATCCTAGAAGAGGTAAAAAGTTAATGAAGTCGGTATCATCATTCAAATTTACTGGTTTGATATAACTCCGTTTAATCCCCCCTTGATCTACCCAGAATAAATTGAAGGTATAATCTCTTACGATATCCATGTCAAACTCCACATCTGCATAAAATAGTATTAGTTCAATTTGTTCTAGAAGAAATTCATATAAATTGAAGTATCTCGGCGTCATATCTATAATCTCAGTGCAGAGTATGTTTATGTCAATTGCACTCATAAAAGCACCTGTTAATACAATAAAAATCTTTTCGCTTGGTCTCAGAGATTCCCCAGAATAATTTAATGCATCCCATAAATTAAACTCATATCGGTTTTTGCCGACCCTCTTAATAGCTCCTTCCATGCCCTCATATTGTATCATTAGACTGGTATAATGGGACTTATTAGATAATGATAATATATCAAAAAACGCACTAAATTCTTCAAAGTCCTCTTGGGATATGGTTTGATTATTATCTATAAATTGCGAAATATTACCATAAACACTTTCAAAGTCCACAATTATTTCTGTCAATTGTTCAAAAAGGTTTTCAATTTCTAAGGAATAAACGAAAGATAAATCTAGCGAATCGAAATTAAAATTTACTTGCTTAATTGACTCTAAAATGTCTTTTTCGAAGAAATCAAATGAGTAAAGGGTAAAAATAGTAGAAGAAATATGATTATTTAGGAGATATTCTTTAGATGTTAATCGGTCTAAATCTAATGCACTCCAATAACCATCCATCGGTAGATTTTTAGTTACTTCTTGAAAAAATAACTCCCAATCTGGATAATATCCAATAAAAGGGAAGAAATTTGATTCTGTAACATTGATCATGATTAAGTCAATCGAAAATTTTCTTTTAATAATCTCAAGAGCTCTCTTAGCTCGGACTTTTGCATCTTCTTCTATAACTTCTTTGTCGTAGTAAAGAAATCCAGAAAAGCCATTGAAACTAATAGAATATTGATTAGTAAAATTATTCTCATTTAATATTCTCGGAAATATCTTTGGAGTTATTCCATTTGATGCACTTATCAGAAAGTTACATTTATAAAATGCTGGGTCTCGGATGTCGAGATTCGGTAATATATTTGTATCATTTGTAAAAAGAGATTGCTTTATAACAGATTGATTACCTGCGACAAAAGTATCTATCTTTTCAGCATAAAGATCAGTTCCAGCAACATCAGAGCTCTTTAGTTTTGTTTCTTCTTGTATATCTCCTGAGACTTGGTTATAGTTAATACTTATGAAATTTAAGATCGAAATTGGAAAAATAAATAAAAATGAAATTATAATTACAACCAACTTTCGATTAATATATTTCCACATCTATTATTATGATACCTCTTACATAGTCTCCCGATATATATCAACAATCTTTTTTTTACGAACTTTCCTCAATAATAATTTCATACCAATTAACGTGGCTATAATTGAGACCGCATAAATAATGATCATGTTACTTAAGGGAAATATGGGATTATTCGGTAAATTAGATAATAAATTTACGGATGAAGACAATAAAAGTCCAGTTAACCACCCAACTAGTACCCCCACAGTTCCACTACTTAGCATTATTATTAATGCTTCAATCGTAAATAAATGATTTATTTGTTTTCCTTTTAACCCCAAAGTCCGTATAATACCAATTTCTTTCTTCCTTTCCAAAATTGTAGAGTAAGAAGATGATAACAATCCAAATAGAGAAATTATAATTGTTGCATCAAGTGTTATGCTAAAAAATGTATTCAATATAGAAAAAAACGATTGTTGTAAGCCTACAGTACTTTTTAGATCAGTTACTTCAAAATCATAATATGGATTGTAGTTATCTTCGATGAATTCTTGTATTATTCGCGAATTTCTCAAAGCATTAGAGTGGAGTTTAATAAAAACTTTGTCTAAATAGGGAATGGGAGGAATATTCATAAGATCTAGATAATTATTATGCGAAATCATCACTCCTCCCATATTTGCCATTCCGCCTGATCTACCAAAATACTCAAAAAATCCTGGCATAGTTGCAGCGACTCCTACAATTCTAAATGTATATATTTCACTTTCATCTCCTCTTTGAACTACCAATCTAATGAGATCATTAATAGTTAAATCTAAATTTACTGACAATCCTTCTGAGATAATACAAGTATATCCGATGTTTACTGCAAACAATTGTTCAAAAGAACTAATAAGATCGCCTTTAGTAAACTCTATAAAGTTGGTATTTATAGTAGAAGAATATTCCTCGTCGATTCCTAGTAATGTTACTTCTTGAGTAAATAATCCTGCATAATCTCCTATTTCTGCTGTGAATTCTTTTCCTTCTACTGAGTATATCTGTGTTAGATGTGCAGGGCTTGCAATGACACTAGAAACTTTTTCAACACCATTAATACTTAATAAATCTTCCTCAAAATCAGTAGTTAATATCCTAGTTGGGTCAATAGAATATGCTGCCGTCTGTAGACCAAATGGCCCTCCCTGACTTGATTCTTCCTCTTCTTCCCAACCAATTGTTTCTATAACCAAGTCCGAGCCATATGATAAATTTGCTCCGATCTCAACTTGATTCGTAAGAAACTGAACTGCTGCTGCTGTAAAAATTACAAATGAAAAAGTAAAAGCAAAAATAATTGTAGTAGTTGCATTTCTTCTTGCATAGCGAAAAATAAATATTTTGTAAACAGGAGCTAATTTTTTAGAAAATAAACGAAACACACTAATAAAGAATCTTAACACTATGGGCATTAATCCTAATCCTGCCAATGTTAGTCCGATGAGAAAAACTATCAATAGTGCGATTAAGATCCCAGACATTAAGACAAAATCTGATGAGATTAATACTCTCGGTATTACAAAGAGTACAAATGCACCATTTATAGCTAGAATAACGCCCATTATTACTAATTTGTAATTTACTGATGCTTTTTGTTGTAGGTGATAAAGTGTGTCTTCATGCCGGTATGGATGAATTGATTCAATAAGTTGAAGTTTCATAACTTTTAATGCAGGGGATAAACTAACTATTAATCCAACGATTATACCAATTAAGTATGAAATTAAAATAGACCAAAAACTTATAGAGAAAGCAAAATTTCCAGCTAAACCGGGGATGCTTTCAGCAGCAACTCCTTCTGCAATAGGAACTATAATGAATTGAGTTGCCAGATAGGCTCCAAGAATCCCGGATATTGTTCCAAAATTACATAACAATAATCCTTGAACGAATACAATAGATAAATTATATTTTTTAGTAGCCCCAAGCGTTCTAAATATCCCAAATTCTCTGATTCTCTCCTCTACGGAGGTTTGCAGCAATCCATTAATTAACACACCAGATATCAGCATTGCTATCATCGACACGAATACAAAAATAATGGTAATTCCAACACTTAAAATTTCTGAGAATCCAAGTATTTCTAATTTAGGTAGTTCTATATTATATGGATTTATTCCTATAAGTAACCGAACATCTCCTGCAATTTCTCTAACTCGATCTTTAGATGCACTTAAATCACGTGCATCGTAAAATTCATTTCCATTTTTAAAAGTCATTATTAATTCATTGCATCTTCCTTGAAATTCTGAACCGAAAATAGAATAAATAGTCTCAATATCAACAACCATTAAAGGTTGATTGGAATAATATAGGGGGAATTTCAAGTTAAAATCAAAAACAGAGTTAATAGTGAGATTTTGCGTCCTATAATAAGATTGATTCCCATGTCTTAGCCTCATTCGAATCTCAATTGTATCATTTTCTGCATATTTGATAATATCATTAAATTTGTAATAAATAGCGCAATGATTTAAGGGTAAAGCTGATATATCTAATAGTTGGGTTGTTTCAGGCTGTACAAAAGCTCCAAAATTTATCTGATTTTCTAAAGTAAAATTAATACCTACTAAAAATACAGAACTTATTTCATTGGTAAGATCTGGTGATTCTTTACTTACTGAAATATTTGTATTACCCCATAAATTCATCCGTGGAATAAAATTGCCAATTTGGGGGAAATCCTGTTTTATAGAATCAACTAAAGGATTATATTCAAAATAATTAGATCGATCCTTAGGTTCTCCAATATAATGTCTTACAGTAACTTTCATATCCGCGTTTCCAGCATCGATCGCCATATAATCTACATAAGTCACCGCAATAGAATCAGATAAAAATAGGACTATCGCTAATAGACCCACCGAAATCATTACTCCAATAATACCGACGGAGGTTCTTACTTTTTGTTTTCCTAAATCTTTTAATGCGTATTTAAAAACTGTTTTAATTTTTGGCATTTATCATGAAATTTTATAAATAAAATTCATATTCAATTAAAGAAAGGTGAGTATTTCTCCTTGCACATTTCCATCAATATTGTTTTCTTTTAATAGTTCTACCAGAATGTCATTAAAATGTTCTGGTAAATTCATAATAATTTGTGATGGGATGGTACTCTTTATATCATCCAATCGTATCTCAGATTTACCTTGATTAGCAAATAAATACTTAAAAATCAGGGTTTTACACTTTTCTTTGTTAACTTCAGCATCGTATTTTCTTCTTGTTTCTATCGCCTCAGTTTCTTTCAAGCCCCCAACTTTACCCTCATGAGTTAACTTTCCATCTCTCATATGAAAAACCCTTGTAGCAAACTCAGAAACAGCAGCATCATGGCTTACTGCTACAAACGTTGCGCCTCGTTTATTTAAGTCTCTAAGAAGATTTAAGATCATTACTCCTGTCTTACTATCGAGATCTCCTGTAGGTTCATCTAAAATCACTATGGCAGGGTCATTTGCAAAGGCTCTAGCTATAGCAACTCTCTGTTGTTCACCACCTGACAGTTCTGAAGGAGTATGATGGGCTCTTTCTTCAAGTTCAACCAATCTTAATAAATCAAGAGCTTTCTTTCTCTTACCTCTTCTACTTAACTTACCAGAAAAATGTAAAGGAACCATAACGTTTTCTAAAGCGGTCATTTGAGGTAAAAGATTATAGAATTGGAATACGAAACCAATTCTCTCTTTCCTAATATCTGCTAAATCATTATCATTTAACATAGATATATTACGGCCCTCTAAGAAAATCTTACCTCTCGTTGGTGTATCAAGTCCTCCGATTAGATTTAGTAAAGTAGTTTTTCCACTTCCGCTTGGACCCATTATATCTATAAAATCTCCTTTATCTATAATCAGATCTACACCTCTCAGCGCTGCTACAGCGGTTTTGCCTAGTAAGTAAGTTTTATGAAGATTCTCAGCAATTATTAAATGATCATAATCCTTTCCGAGTTCTCGTCCATGTTTGATATCCTCTTTTAGTTTCCTTTTTTCTACACGAGAGAGTGCTAAAGAATCTAGTTTTTGACTTTTTATCTCATCTTTTTGTTTCTTTTGCTGCCATTTTTTAAAAGCCTTACTTACTCTTCCTTTCCAAATCGCTAATTTGCCTGTTTCTTCTTCATATTCATCCATCTCAGCCGTTTTTTCTATAATCGAATTTTCAGACATGATTTTTTACCCATAACAAATAATTTTCGATGATACAACTAATTTTAAATATTAATATAATCTTATAGTGAAATTTTGTTATCTTCTTTTTTCTCTATCCTTAGATTTAACTGAATACTTTTAATTTTTTAAATATTCAGATTCTAATTGATTAGAACATTAAACCTTTATCTTTATTTTAAAAAGATAAATAACTAAGTTTAATAAAAGTATGAATTATTGAAAATTTTTTGATTTTTGGATGGACTTCTTAGGTTTGTTTCAAGAATTTAAGAATCTTCTCACTTAATTCTTTTTCTGCATCTTTTTTAGTCTTAAACCTACTGGAATTCAACTCAGATGGAACAATAATTACTTGTTTATTATTATGATCTAAAATTTTAGGATTCTTTGCAATCCACTGAAGATCATGGTCGGGCCCTAATTTTTCATATTCAAATTCAATTATGGGAGTAAATTTCAATTTATTTTGCAAAAATTCTAGCAATTCATTCTTTGAAAAGTCAATAGACTCCTCGATAAAGATATTCCAGTCTTTTATAAATCTATCAATAATTTTTTGCTCTACAGCCTTTAAATCATAGCCCGAGTCGATATATAACGCTCCGCAGATCGCTTCAAATACATCTGCGGGAATAGAAGTGTCTTTAATATTTTGATGATTCGAGGAAAAAATGTAATATTCTAAGTTCATAATTGAAGCAATTTTCGAAAAGGTACGATTACTCTCTAGACACTGTTTAATCTTAGTTAATTTACCCGGATCAACCTCCCCTTCATTATAGATTTTTAAACTAAAAATCAATTTTATTACAGCATCTCCCAGAGTCTCTAAAATTTCATAATTAGGTAAATCATTTTCATTTCCAAATTGCGGTGTGCTTAGTGCTTGAAACAAGATTTTATGATCCTTAAATTTATAATTGATAAATTTTTGGAATTTACTTAATTTTTGTTTAGTTTGATGATTCATACTGCTCCTTATATTCAAATTAAGAAAAATTTAAAAATTTAAATAAAAGTAATTTATTATATGGAAAATGATAAGCTTAAAGAAACCTTATCAAAAATTAAATTAATTGATCAGAAGAATTTAGAAATAGAAAAAGCTCTTTCTGAACTGCCAATTTTAAGCAGGAATGATATGCTCATTGAAATAACAAACGATATTATTAAACAACATAAGATTTTACAAGAAGAGGGATATTCAAAGGAGATGTGTGCATCTGAAACTGCAGATATGGATTCTATCTCAATTATTCTTGATACATTGATTTTAGATATTAAAAAAACTCCATCTAAAAAGATACTATATTTAAGATCATTTCTGGATAAATTTCATGAAATCAATGAACAGGATAAAAATGTAATTATACAGTCTATTCAAGATGAAAATCTAGAAAAGTTGAAAGAGAAGTTACTCTCTATAATGAATGTATTTAAAATAGAAATTTAAAAAATAGTGTAAATTTCCAATACTTCTAATACTTAAACAATTCTAGTAGAACTAAAACTTTCTTAATTCCCCTAATTTTAATTCTACCTGTTAGAATTTTTCCAATGATACTACCCATTGAAACGCTGTCTCCACCTAATAAGTCTACGAACACTTGTGTTTTTGCTTGTAATAAACCATCCCAGCCAACTTTCTTTTTCTCTATATTTTCTTTTGGCTGGTTTTCAATTGCCTCAACAAAAATCCTTCCTTTATCGATAATTAATAACGCAGCAATTTTTCCATCTTTAGCATTTAAAAGAATTTTAAGTTCTTTTTCCTTAAAATCTTCCTTAAACTTCTCAATACTATTTAAAGGTTCCACTTGTTTACTTACTATTCCAGCAAAACCCTTTAACCTCTTCTTCTTTTCTTCGGTCATAAAAATCAGTTTATAAAATTTTAGCTAGAAGATTACTTCAATTAATTTATTAAACTTATTTTATTTTAAAGGTTTAAATTTTAATTAATTTTTTGGATATTTTATAACAAAACTAGGAAGAAGATACAGACTAATTATACACAAATCCCCTAATTTATAACACTAATACCCATCAGCTTCAGTAATATCGAAAAGATCCTCGTAGGCTTTACGTTCTCGCTCTGAAATTCTTTCTCCTTTCAACCCTTCCTTTATAATAATTGGTGCGACTTCTTTCTCATCATGTTTAATCGATTTGACTAATTTGTAATCCTCTGGTGAATTAGTATCTAAATCGAATTCTTGGTTGCATGCCTTGCAAAACAATTTTTTATTTTTGGGGATTAATATATTGTCGCAGTTGGGGCAAAATCTCATTACTCAGTAATTCACCTTTTTATGCTTTAAAAACTTTACTCTTTGGTTCAAATTTAATATCCAGAAATATAGAAAATAATGTTGATATATAAATTTATTGGAAACCAATAAAATTGTGACTCAATAAAATATATAAACTTCTCTATTACAAGATGATTGTATTATTAATTCTTTGATAATCCTATAAACTCAAAAACACTAATTGACAGCTCTATTTTATCATAAATACCTATTTAAGTAAAACTATTTAAAAATTGGTAGATTTTTCATCTTAATGGATATAAGGGATATTATAAAAAATGGAAGAACGTAAACCACAAATCCTAGTTATAGGACATAAAGGCGCGAGTAAAGTTAAACCAGAGAATACTTTAATTGCTTTTCAGAAAGCCATAGAACTTCAAGCCAACTATATTGAATTTGATATTCAAGCATCTAAAGATGGCAAAATCGTTGTGTTTCACGACTATGATATCTTAAGAATTACTGGCTTGGAAGGGAATGTCGATGAGATGACCTTGGAAGAATTAAAAAAATTAAACGTTGGAGAAGGGGAACAAATCCCAACTTTAGAAGAAGTAATTGAATTAACAAATAAAAAAATTGGGTTGCAAATTGAAATAAAGTGTGAATATATTGGAGAGAAAGTTGTAGAAATGTTAAGGAATGCAGATCTTATTGAATCAAGTATTGTTAGTTCATTTATTCACAATGAATTATTAAGAATTCAGAAGCTGGAACCTAAATTAAAACTGGGAGCCCTAATTTCTGAGAGAGTATCAGATCCTAAAGACTTAAAAAAAGCAACTAAAAGAGTAATTAAAAAAAAGTTTTATGCTGTTCATCCATATTTTGCGGGTGTGGATCAAAAATTAGTGAATTATGCTCATGTTAATGGTTTAAAAGTTAATGTTTGGACTGTAAATGAAAGGAACGATATTGAAAGACTTATCGCTTTCGGAGTCGATGGAATAATAACCGATGATATTCAACTAACAAAGGAATTGTTAGGACGTTAGAAGTTTTTCTATTTAAAAAAATATTTTAGGTGTAGATTATTATCTCCTTTTAATTCAAATAAAATAGTCTTCTTTCTTATATTATAATGTTGGATTTTAAAGAATCAATCTTAAAGAAATTTAAACCTTTATTTTATCCGAGAGCTATAGGAATCATAGGGGCATCATACAATCCTGCAGGAGGGGGCTATTTTGTTGAAATTATGAAGAATCGATTTAAAAATCCTATTTATGTATTTAATCCTCGTATAAAAGGTCAAAAACTCTTTGGATTAGAAGTCTATGGTTCAATTTTAGAGATTCCAGAAAACAAACCAATTGATTATGTAATTATCGGGGTCCCTGCACAATTAGTTCCAAGTGTGTTGATAGAGGTAGGTCAGAAAAAAGTGCCTTTTGTGACTATTTTTACCTCTGGGTTCTCTGAAGCTGGTAATGAAAATCTTGAGAAAGAGGTTTTAAATATAGCGAAATTATATGATATTCGTATTATTGGCCCTAATTGTTTAGGAATTTACAATCCTGAAGCCGGATTATATATTGGGCGAGCCCAGTCAAAAAAAGCTGGAAATTTTGGTGCTGTGTTACAATCAGGAGGCCTAGCAGTAAATGTAGCTCAATTAGCTGATGCTTATGGGGTCGAAGTTTCTAAAATGGTATCTATTGGAAATGCAATCGATTTAAGCTATCCTGATTTTTTAGAATACTTCTTGTATGATAATCGAACTGCTATTGTAGGGTTATACCTTGAAAATCTTAAGAGTCGAAAAAATGGACGAAAATTTATGAAAACAGCAAAAGATTGTAATCTAAATCGCAAACCAGTCATACTATGGAGAGCTGGATATGGTGAAGCTACAAGAAAAGCAATTATGTCTCACACAGGAGGTTTAGCAGGTAACAATAAGATATGGGAAGCTGTTGCTAAACAAACTGGATGTCTCCTCGTGAATAACTCTGTAGAACTGGCAGCTTTAGCATCTGCTTTTAAACTAATTCATTTACCAAGTTCTAGGAATATTGGCTTAATTGGAATTGGAGGAGGATCCACTATAGAAGCAGGAGATACACTAGAAAAGTATGATCTAAAAATTCCTAAATTGACAGAAAAAACTATTAACAAAATGGGACGTTTCTTAAATGAAGTAAATACTAATTTTGCAAATCCTATTGATCTAGGGGCTCAAGGGGCATTACCGCATATATATTATCGTACAATATTAACTTTAGATAAAGATCCAAACATTTCTGCTATAATTTTTGTCAAAGACCCAGAACGATTTAAAAATTTGGAAGATTCTCTTGTAGGCAAATTGGGATTTGAAAAAGGGACCGATTTAAATAAATTATTTATCACTTATATAGGAAAAGCAAAAAGAATTTGCACTAAACCAATGGTTTGTGTAATGTTGAAGATTTCAGAGGGTTTTGAGGAATATAAGAGTCGCTATAAATTTAAGCTTAGATTGCTTAATAGGAATGTGCCTGTTTTTGAGAATTTTGATCTTGCTGGAAAAGTACTTGATAGTATGAATAAGTATAGAGAATTTTTACAAAAATACGGAAAATATCCAAAGTATTAGTTTTCTTGATTTTTTAGATGTTTAATTTCTATTGGACGTCCTGGACTACCTTGATAATAAAGTTTTCCCGGTTCACCTCTCCAATTTTTATGTAAAACTGTATTTGGAAATATAACGCTATTGTCCATCGTAAGAGCATTTGGACCTGCGATATCTCCTGGATAAAAAGTTGTATTTTTACCAATCTTTATCTCCATCATAGTAATTTTTCCGAAAATTGTATTTACTGCATGAGAAGATAATCCTGATGATGGATAAAAAAACACATTGTCTCCTAAATCAGTAAACTCTAAACCTACATATCCATTGCAGTAAATTACATTCTTTCCGATTTTATTATGACCAATTCTTCTTAGAGTCCGATTAACCAGCCATGGAAATGGTGATTTTGAAGTTAGCCACATAGGGAACTTTATAATAAATCCTCTTTTATGATAATATTTTATCATTTTTCCTTCAGGACTATTATGATCATCAAGAATCCGAGCAAAAACACCTTGTTGTGGAGGAGATTTTTTATTCCAACGTCTCGTCCATAAAGCACTAAATTCAATTATTAGAATAAGATAAATATAATATATCAGAAATAAAAATCCAGGAAGAATTATAATATGAAATATACTATAGAAACCAAAAACCAATTTAATAAAACCATATTCAAATAAAAGAAAGAGACCCAGACATGCGTATAACGGGACTAGGAAGCTAATTAAATTTATTTTAACAAAGTCTAATGCTGGAAGTTTTACAACTTTCTTATCTTCTTGTTCTATTGAGTTTTTAAGATCTTTTGTATTATCCATAATATTACTATTGATAATTGATTATAAAAAATTATTTAGAAGGATACTTTTTACTTAACATATGATTGATATCCTAACCACTACTCTAGGAATAATTATAGCCATCATTTCTACATTTTGCTTTAATTTTGGGATGGTCCTTCAAAAGAAAGGCCTTAAAGAATCCTCTGAAATAAAAATTGAAAAAGGTTTAGGAAACTTATTAAAAACTTTTAAAGAATTTATCAAGAATAAATATTGGCTTGCTGGAACCCTTCTGGGTTTAATTGGGTTGATTCCCTATGTAATTGCGATGGGAATGGTTGGAATCCTAGTAGTACAGCCTGTATCTACGATTGGTTTAGTTATATTCGTTATTTCTGCTATTAGAATACTTAAAGAAAAAGTTTCTCTTTTTGAAATTGTATCAATTGGAATGCTCGTTGTTTCACCAATTCTTATTGGATTAGCAATTATATCTGATATTACGATTAATTTCACTGAATTTCTTTTACCATATCTGCTATTCTTGATCATTATTATATCTATTTGTATTCTATCCTTTTTTCTCTCCAAAAAAAAACGAGGTACAAGACTAGAAGGATTTTTTATTATGATTATAGGATCCTTATTATTTTCGCTTGGTGCTACATTTACAAATATTTTAGCCCAAGCCTATAATGATGCAAACATCAATCCCCTTTTCATCTGGGAGATCATATTTGGTATTTTTTGGTTTGATTATCTACACTTCTGGCTCTTTTGTGGATTTTGGGGAATGATTATATTCAATTTAATCAGTATTGTATTCTTTCAAACTGCACTTCAGAAAATTAAGGCAGTTGTAGTTGTACCAATCCATAATGCAATCATTTTAATAGTACCTGTTCTAGCAGGCTTATTTGTATTTCACCAAAAATTTGAAAATATATTATTGTTTCTCGCTTCAATTGTTTTGATATTAATCTCAATTATTTCACTAAGCAAATTTCAAGCAGATATAGAATCAATAGGATGAAAGGTATTTAGAGCTATGTCAGATATAATATGGGACAAATATAGCTTGAAAATAGATGGAAAAAGGGTTTTTTTAATAGGAGGTGAATTTCATTATTGGCGTTGCCCAGATAGAGATCGTTGGCAAGATATCTTAACTATGTATAAGAATGCTGGTTTAAATTGCATCAGAATTTATTTTCACTGGGGTTATCACAATCCAAATGAATATAAATTTTATTTTACTGACAATAGAGATATAGATTATTTGTTAACCCTATGTGAGCAACTAGGATTATATGTATTTGTCGCTCCTGGTCCTTATATATGTGCTGAAACTAATGCTGGAGGTTTTCCTGGTTGGCTTTTAGCAAAGCGCAATGTTTTAATAAGAAACCTTAAGAGAACATATAAATCCAAATATGATCCAAAATATATGGAATACTGCAAAAAATGGTATGAAGAATTCATTCCTACCATCTCCAAGCATCAAATAACTAATAATCCTAAAGGATGTGTATTAGCTTTTCAAGTAGAAAATGAATATGATAAAAAAATATTGATTTTTAAAGGTCTTAAAAGTTACATAGTAGAACTTATAGCTATCGCACGTAAATTGGGTATTACTGTGCCTATTTTTCATAATGATAGGAAAGAAGAAGGATCATGGGAGGATATTGTAGACCTATATGGTTTTGATAAATATGTAATTTTTGCGCCTAAATTCCGTAAAACTATAACTAATACTGGGTGGTCAACTAAGAAGTTTAAAAAAAAAGTAGATAAACTTGAGAATATTGTTAGATCATCTGGTGAAAATGCGGCTAAATCTCCAATATTTATACCAGAATTGCAAGGTGGTTGGTTTAACCATTGGGGAATAGAGTACGGATTCGATGAGTTATATAATTATTATGGACATACTTATCAAAAGATGTTAGAACAAAGTATGGTAGCCCAAGGCTCTACAATGATGCTTTTGTATATGTTCTACGGAGGAACCTCTTGGGGCTCTATACCCGACCTAGATGTTTATACTAGTTATGACTATTCTGCTTGTATAAGAGAATATGGCTATCAGTCAAACCGATTCAGACATTTACGATTATTTAGTTTATTTATTAAGAGTTTTGATAATAGTCTCGTTTCTACCGATTTAGTTAACATCCCATCTCTAGAATGTAGTGAGAATGACCTATTCCATCTAGAAAGGATTAGTTTAGATGGCACTCGATTTTTCTTTTTTAGAAATTTTAATAAAAATGAAAATACTAAATTTAAAGTTCGAATAGTTGAAAATTTTGAAATTCCTTATAAGTGGTTCCACAAATTAGACTCTCGGGATTCATTTATAGCTTTTGGCAATCATAGGCTAGGTAATTTTTCTGTTATGTTTTGTTCTCTACCTATTATTGTCAAAGGAAAATACCATGATGGATGGTTGATTATAGCTTATCAAAATGGTGGAGAATTAATCTTGAGGGGTACTAACTTTAAAGTTCAAGGTAATTGTGAAACCCATAAACAAGGGGGAATTACAAGATTTATATTCCCAAATGAGGGATATTCTTGGATCATAAACAAGGATAATCAAAATTTATATATAATTATTCTATCACTTCAAGAAGCATTAACTATAAATGCTAATCTCTCTAATAATAATTTTCAAGTAGCATGGGGGGCATATTCTATTTTTTTTGAGAATAACGTTCTTAATATTGAAATTTTGGGAACCCAAACAGTATATCTCTTAACAATGAACTCTAATGCTTCTGAATTTAAAAGAGTTGAAAATTGCCTTATTCCTGGATTAAAGAAAAGAACGTTCGCTCCGAGACTAGATATTACAACAATCGAATTGAATAAATGGGATTATATCAAGACAAACTGGAGCTCTAATCCTGAAATCTGGAAAAAGATTGACTTTAAAAAAGAAAAAGATCCTATAGATCATCAATTTACTTGTGGTCATATACTCTATAAATGCGAATTTGAAATCTCTAGGGTAAAAAAGCTTAATTTAAAATTGAATATTAGAAACAAGTGTGCAATTTGGTTAAATGATACATTTATTGGAGGACATAATACTTATAGCATTATTTATCTCCTTCCAGGAGCTAAAAACGGACCAGATCCAACTTTTTTAGGAAAAAAAACATATAAGCTAAAGAAAGCATTAAAAAGTGGAAAGAACGTTCTCTATATCCTTACAGAAAATCTAGGTCATAGTCGTAATCCTCATTTAGTGAGTGATGTAAGAAATCCTCGAGGGATTATATCTGCTAAATTTTCTAATAGAATTTCTAGAAAAAAGTGGTCTATTACAGGAATAAATGTTACAAAATTAGAACAAGCCTATAATACTGCTGGATTACCAGGGGAAAAATATGGTTATCATCTGGGAGAGAGTGAAGATTGGACAGAACTTAAAGGGACCCCTTCAATTTCACCAAAGGATCAGATAGTCTGGTTTAAAACAACTTTTCGCTGGAGTATTAATGAAAATACGAGATTACCACTAAGAATTCATTTAGAAGGTAAACATAATGTGCATTTATTCGTTAATGGATTATATATTGGAAAATATTGGGGTGAATATGGCCCACAACAAGATTTCTATATTATGGATAAGCTACTAAGACAAAAGAACATTTTAGTTCTTGCTTGCTGGACCACAACAGATGAGAAATTTTCAATTTCAATTAAACCATATTATATAAAGACTGATAGTGGTAATATCGATGAAAATGGAAGAGTTTTTGCTACGGAAAAATATAGAATTAAATTAGAATAATTTTTTTTAGAATCAAAAATCTTTTAGATTAAAATCAATTTTATACTCCTATCTTAGGGTATATTATCAACATATATTGGATTAAGCTTTATGATAGGGAAAACTCCAAGTAGCATTAAGTCATCAACCAATAGAAAAATATTCAAATATCGAACACTTGCACCACTTTGGATTGCGGTATTTATTGATATAATAGGGTTCTCCATGATATTACCCATGGCTCCTATTATCGCTGAAGATTTTGGAATAGAAATCTTTCTGATGGGGATCGCTCTTTCAGTAAATGCTATGTTTTCATTTATTTTTGGACCGATATTAGGTAAATTGAGTGACCGATATGGGAGAAAACCATTGCTTTTAGTTTCACAAGCTGGTACGTTTGCAGGATTTTTAATGCTGGCTTTTTCTAACTCTATTTGGATGATTATTATATCGCGCATAGTTGATGGAATTTTTGGTGGTAATTTTCCTATTGCAAAGGCAATTATCGGTGATGAGGTACCACCGAGAGACAGGAGCATCCAAATGGCAAATATTGGTGTAGCTCATGTATTAGCTTCTCTTATTGGACCTGGTTTAGGAGGTACTCTCTATTATATTGGTGGGATATTGCTCCCTGGTTTGTTTGCTGCGGGATTATCGTTATTTACAATGATAATAACAGTGTTTATATTAGAAGAAACTTGGCCTAAATCAAAACGTAAGCAATATCATGATATAAAGACTACAATTGTAGTTAAAATTAGAAAAAATAAAGTTGCAATGTTTTATTTAACGTTATTTGGGTTTCATACTGCTTCTTTCATGATTGCTATGGCATCATTATCATTTTTCGCTAGAATTGTATTTGGATTGAATGAATTCGAAATTGGTCTTTTATTGATGATTTCTGGGATTTTCCGGGCAATAATTAGATTTACTCTTTTCAAACCAGCTATTAACAGATTTGGAGAGAATAACGCAATCCTCCTTGGATTAGCCATGTTTCTATTCTCATTCTTAATTGTAGGTTTTTCTATTTCAGTTATCATGTTCTTTATATTGATTTTGATAATTAGTTTTGCTGCATCTTTAACGAGAGGGCCATTAAATAGTAAAATCAGCCAATCGGTTTCACCTAGAGAACAAGGAAAAATTAATGGTTTTTCCTCTGGATTGGATAGCTTTGCACAAATTATTGGACCTTTAACTGGGACTTTTATGCTTAACTTTTTTGCTCCCTATTTCTTAAGCTTTGTATTAGGTTCAATCGCTTTAGTTCCTTTTCTCATGGGATTTAAAAAAATGGAATCAAAAAAGGATAGATTGGCTAACCAAGAATTAACAATCGATCTATAATTTTTTGTTTAAGACTTTTGCTCTTAGAAAATCTATGATATACTTATTAACTTCTGGAGCTTTTTCTAGAATAGATTGATGTGCTGCATTTTCTATTATTATCAACTTGCTGTTTGGAATTTGTTCATGCATTTTTAAATTCACTAATTTAGGTGTTGTTTTGTCTTTTTCAGCGCATAAAATAAGAACATCATTCTTAATTTCATGAAGTCTATTATATACTGTATGTGTTTTTACAGCTGCTAGTTGGTTTTTTATATCATCCACAGTGGTAGGATTTGAAAGTCTTTCTTCCACAAGATCCTCAACTGACCATATATTATGAAACTTTCTTTTTGGATTTTGTACCATTAATTTCCAGAAAGGACGTGAATAACTATACTTAGCACCTTGTAAAAAGTTATTCATGGGATCTTTCATAAATTTTTTTAGACCTTCAATAGCATTATTTTGATACATCTCAAAACCTTTATCATTGAAGGTATTTGTAGTTTTAAGTCCAGGAAATGTATTTATCAAGACAATCTTATTCACTCGATTGGGATATTTCAACACAAAGTTTTGTACTATCATTCCCCCAAACGAATGACCAATTATATGGGCTTTTTCCACCTTCAGGTAATCCATTAATGCATTTATGTCATCGGCATAAAGTTCCATAGTATATGGTCCTTCTGGTCTATCCGATTTGCCAGCACCTCTGTTATCAAGTCGTATTACTTTGAAATATTTAGAAAAATCTCCTACTTGCGCACGAAAATGTTCCTTCTTATCACCAAACCCATGCACTAAAATGACTGGATATCCTTCACCTAATATTTCATAACAAATTTTAATACCATTTACCTTAGCGTAAGCTTCAGTCATACTTTAAAACATTTATTCCTTTAAAAATTGAATTATCGTTTTATTTACTTCAGGTGCTTTCGAGAGAGGAGAATTATGCCCCGCAAATTCAATTTGTTTTAAACTGCTATTTGGAATTGCCTTCTGCATTTCAATCATTGATTTACTAGAAGTTAATCTATCATGAGAAGAAGCAATCAACAAGGTTGGGTTTTTAACCTGTTTTAATTCTTCATATGTTATTGGTGGAAAGAGCGCATAAGATTGATTTATTATATCTTGAGGAGTTAGAGGATTTAAATTTTGAAGGGCTATTAAATCTTCAACTGACCATAAATCATGGAATTTTTTTTTAGGATTTGCTTCCATTTCTTTTCTAAATTTAATATAAAAACCTAAATGTGCACTTTTCCAAAATGCTTTCACTTGATCTATTTTTCTATATTCTAATTCTGCTAAATGATTATCTCTGATTATCTCAACACCTTTTTCGTCTGGGGCTCCTCTCACAGTATTAATCAAAACTAGCTTGTCTATATAACGAGGGTATTTAACTGCAAATTTTTGAACTATAATCCCTCCCATTGACCATCCGATAACATGAGCTTTCTCTATTTTTAGGTATTCCATTAACCCTTTAACGTCATCAGCAAGTATGTCCAAACTATTTGGTTTGTTTGGACGATCAGACTTACCCCCATTTCTATTATCAAATCTAATTACTCTAAAATGTTCAGATAAAGGGTTCCACTGTCCGATCCACCATTCTTTTTGGCCTCCAAATCCATGTACTAATAGAACTGGGTATCCTTCACCCTTTTCTTCATAACATATCTTAATATTATTAACATCTGCATAGGATTCGTTCATTTTTACCACCTTCATTAACTTTTCAGAAAATTGATAATATTTTGATTAACTTCAGGAGCTTTTTCTTTTGGCGATCCATGACCTGCCTTTTCGATTACTATAAACTTACTATTAGGTATTCTTTCATAAATTTGCAGATTTACAGCTTTGGGCATTTGTTTATCTTTTTCAGCACAAATAATTAAAGTTTCATTCTTAATCCCATGTAATCTATCTAAAATATTATGATTTCCAAGTGCATAACCTTGATTTCTTATATCTTTTGGTGTAGCAGGACGAAAAGTTGTATCTTTAATTAAATCTTCTGTTGAAAAAAGACCAAAAAATTTCTTTTTCATATCTTCTTTCATCATTTTCCTAAATTTTAGAGTATAACCACTAGGAGCAGAATCAAAAAATGCTTTAACGGGGTCATTTAACCTATTATTATATTTATCGATTTGACCATCCAAATATACATTTAATCCTGATTTATTCTCCGGCCATTTAGCTATCGTATTGATCAAAATAAGCTTCTTTACTCTAGATGGATATCTTACCGCGAAATGTTGTGCAATCATGCCACCAAAAGATTGCCCAATAATATGTGCTTTTTCAATTTTTAGAAAAATCATTAGTTCATTTAGATCATCAGCAAATAATTCCATTGTGTATGGTTGATCTGGGCGATCTGAAGCTCCTGATCCACGATTATCATATCTAATTACTTTAAAATGTTTAGATAAAGGACCGAATTGAGGTAACCAACTTTCTTTTTTAGATGCAAACCCGTGAATTAGAAAAAGGGGATCCCCTTCACCCTGAATCTCATAACAAATTTTAATTCCGTTTACATCCGCGAATAATTCAGTCATAATTTAGCTAAATTATGGATTAAAAAATAATATTTCTATTTTAAATAAAAAGATTATGATAACTGGTTCTTTCTTCAGATTTTTGTAATTGATCTTCCACAGGTCTTACAATTTCCTTCAGAATCTAAATTTAGGATACTAATTGTATATCCAGAACGTTTAATTACCAATTCTGAACAATTAGGGCAATAAGTACTTTCATATTTTGAGTTTAATAAATTTCCTAGATAAACATATTCTAATCCCTCTCCTTTCGCAATTTCATATGCTTCATATAACAGTTTTTCTTTTGTAGGATTATATAGATCATAGTCATGTGATTTATATTGTGGATAAAAGCGACTTAGATGGAGTGGAGTTTCTTGACCTAAATCATTTAAAATTCTCTGTGAGATTTCTTCTATAACTTTTTTTTCTGTATTAAAATTTTCGATCAAAAGTGTGGTTATTTCAACATGTACCCCCGATTCTTTTGCAAACTTAGCATTTCTCCATATATTCTCAATATCTGCTCCGCAAAATCTCTTAACCATCTTAGCATTCCCTTTAATGTCAATATTCATTGCATCTAATCCGTGTTTAATTAAATCTTGTAAAACAAACTCAGTCATATAACCATTAGTTACATAAGTATTGTATAGACCTTGCGCTTTAGCTAATTTAAAAACTTCCAGGGAATATTCAAAAAGTAACGTAGGTTCATTAAAAGAAATTGAAGTTCCCTGGCAATTATACTGCATTGCTATATCTATTAGGGTTTCGGGAGGGATATAATTTTTAAACTTTTTAGCTATTTTAAAGATATCTTCTTTAGGATGTGAAAGATGATGATTCTGGCACCAAAAGCAGCTAAAATTACATCCATATGTCCCAACTGTGATAGCAGTTGAACCTGGATAAAAATGATAGAGGGGTTTCTTTTCAATTGGATTAAAAGATAACGCTGGAATTAAGCCATATACAATAGTATAAATCTCACCATCAATATTTGTTCGGGTTTGGCAAAAACCTGAATTTCCAATAGCAATTTTACATTTGCGCTCGCAAATAAAACATTGAGATATCTTATCATTAAGTTTTTCTTGATATTTCGATCTCTTTTGAAATTTTGGATTAACTAAATCCATAAACTCTCAATCTAAATTTTATGTAGATGATAGACATCAGGAGGTTTTTCTTCCCACTCTTCAAAAGGATCATCTTTTACAGCATCTATCATTGCTGGTCTTGCTGCTAGCCAGTCCTCTTTTGAATCCCAAATAGCAAGTCCAACTAAAATGTTTTTATCTTCATCCTTGGTGGTATGAGCCATAATAAGTCCCTTCTTTTTTTCCATAGCTCTACCAAAGCGATGCATAGAATCAATTAAAAGTGATTCCTTTCCTTTTTGTGGATAATGAATCGACATGTGAACAAACATAACCTTCTACCTCATTAATTTACTTAGATTTGAAAATAATTCGTAATAAATGAAATAATCTAGAAAATAGACTTTTCATTAAGGGTAAATTTAGGACATGCCTAATAATTTTTAGTAACAAATATTGCTTTTGTAAAAACGTTATTTTATTTAGATGAAAATTATCTTATTTAATATTAGTTAAACTCAATATAAACTTTTAAGTATCGACTTTTAATTTGCTTTTAAGATGCCAGGATTAAAATCAGAATATATATAAATATCAAATTCCCTAAAATTATCCCTGTGTCTTTTAACGAAGTTCTTCCTAATAAATCCTTTCTTGGTTTTCTGAAAATATATAATACTCCAAAAGGGAATATCAAAACTGGTAAAACAAATAAATATTGAGTAATAATGATTGAGGTAAGGCTTATTCCTAAGGTAACTAATGAAGCAATCCACATAACAATCTGAGAAGATCTTGGTTTTAGTCTAGATAAAGCATCTCCATCAATCATTTCGTGCAACATTTGTCCAACAAACCCAGCAGCGGCTACTGGTATAATTATTAGCCATTCAGATATGCTAAGGTTTGGAAAATAACTCAAAAGTGTATCTCCTGCGTTTATCTTTACCATAAAGTAAGGTAAGAAAATATGAGATATGCCTAGTATTATATGGTTAATTATTACCAATTTTTTGAAAAAGCAATAAAAGATAACCATGAATACAATTATTGCTAAGTAAACAGCTAAAATTGGGGTGTTAAAAATTTCATTCACAAAACATAAGGTTCCCAAAGTAAAAGAACTTAAAGCAAGAACTAATATTTCCTTACGTTGATAACCTTTAATCCGCTCCAGAGTTTCCTTTTCTTTAGGATTTTTCATATCAATAACATCATTGAGTGTATTTCCCGTAATTGCATAGAAACCAAAACCAGCCAAAATCCAAATGTGAGTGATAATATCATAATTGTTAAGATATATGCATAATAAACAAGGTATAAGAACAGAAAACAGATATTCAGCTCTAAGCAGTTTAAAACCCTTACTCATAAAAAAAATACTCCTAAAATTGGTTTTATGTTTTAATTTTAATTATTATTAAATTTAAGATTTTCAGAATTTATATCTTCAACAATTAAAAGTACATCCTGATTGCTAAACCTATTAATACTATAGCAACAAAAAACTGAAGATATACTTTTGGCATTTTTTTAGAAATTTTAGCTCCAATAATTGAGCCAAGAATTGCCCCAATCGCTATAATTAAACCTATTAAATAATTAATTTGCCCCAGAATACTTTTTATAATTGTATTATAGATAGCTGTAAGGAAAATAATAGATGTTGATATGGCTGTAGCATTATGAATTGGATATGCTAAAATAATATTAAGTACAGGTGTGTTTATGATTCCCCCTCCAATTCCTAGTAAATTAGCTGCAAATCCAGCCAATATAAATAACGGAATAGAGCTTTTAAGATTTGATTTATATTCATGATCATTTAAAGAAAAATCTTGTTGAACTAGATCCTTTTTCTGTGAAGATCTATTAGTTTGGATTGCTTTATATATCATATTTCCTCCTGCAATGAGTAGAGTTGATGCAAATATCATTTTCAGAACCATATTATCAATTTGGATAAATAAAAAGAGTATGGTGCATAAAATACTCCCTAAAATAGAGAATACAGCAAAAATTAATGAAAGTCTAATAGTTGTTCGTTTTTGTCTTAAATAGGTTATAAATCCTGCAGAAGATGACAATAAGATTACAAAGGTTGAGGTATCAACAGCAATATTGATAGGAATTAGAAGTAATAAAGTAATAAATGTGACAAAAAACACCCCTCCACCAACACCGGCAATTACGCTAACGAATCCTGCTAAAAAGCCTAGGATTAATAAGAGGATAACTTGTAAAAAATCCATAAACAAATAAATACCCGATTTATCATAAATCTTCTCAAAAGGTAAATAAAAGAAAAAATTAAAAATTAAATTCTAAAAAAGTTACTAATTTAGTAAGAGTATAATCTTAGATTATAACCTAAAAAGATAGTTGTTTCAGTCTATGCCCGATACCGACGAAAATAAACTTGTCGTTAAACTTATTAAATGTTCTCGTTGCGGTAATCCTTTTATGATTAAAAAAGGAGAAAAAAGATCGGGTGAATTAATATGTGATAATTGTATTAAGTTAGAACAAAGGAAGCGGCAATTATCGGATTCAATAATAGAATCTCAAAAGAAAATTGAAATTTCGATTGAGGAAATTAAAAATGAATTAAAATTAGCTAAATCATACTATAGAAAAGAATTCTTTAAAGAGAAGATTAAGGCTCAATCAGAAGCCCTGACTAAATCAGTCGAACTTCTACAAAAGATAAAAGAAACTAATGATGAAAAATATATTGAAGAATATAAGAAACTATTTGAGAAAATAAGAGAATCTTATCCAGACTAAATTTTTTTTAGATAATAACAGAAAACTGGTATAAATAAGAAATAATTGCCTAAATCAATACTGGATCTTATTAGATTCAAATCAAATTGTTTTAAATTCAAAACCTCTTGAAAGAAGTCAATTTCTTTATGCATGCTATCTTTGTCAATATTTGGAATCCATGGAAAACTAATACAGAGATGTTCAATAACTTTAAATTGATTTGAGAAAAATTGATTTAATTTTCTTCCAACTGCAGGATCTGCTCCTAAATTTTTTAGGTTGTAAATTATTTCCATTCTTAAACTGGTATCAGGATGTTCAACTAAACCTCCAAAGTCGGGTTCCCCTAAAATTAAAAAAATGCCTTTATCCTCCAAGATTCTATAAATCTCTGAAAATGACTTTCGCAAATCCTTTATCCAGAGAAAGCTGAAATATGATATAACTATATCGAAAGCTTTATCGTTGAATGTATTATTGGAAATATCCATAACCTCCAATATTGCTTTAATCATATTCTTTTCAAGATTGACCCTCGCATATTCAATTTTAACTTCGTCATTATCTATACCATGTAATTTTAAACTATATTTAACTCCTATTTCTTTTAATAATTCTCCTGTACTGCATCCTATATGCAATAAAGTATCTTTGTGTGAAAAAGTTGCCTTATTATACAAATTATCTCGCAATTCAGCTGTCCATTTTAGCTGTTCACTGAATCTTAAATCCCATTTCATCATTTCAATCTAAGAATTAAAAATATATAGTCTTAATTAAAAATATATCAAGTCTTCTATTTAAAAAGCTAGTCTATTGATACTTTAAAACAATTTTTAATTTTTTTTAGTATTGTTTTTATAGAATCTACATTTCTAATTTAATTAAGTTGGATTTTTTTTAACAACCATAATATGCTAATTTTGGATTATGCCTATAAATCAAATTTCTGTATACCTTCCTAACAAACCTGGGCAACTTGCGGAATTTTTTGAGGCTTTAATGAACAATAAGATTTATATAAGGTCCTTAACAGTAGCTGAGACTGAAGAATACGGTTTGTTATTGCTTTTAGTGGATCAATTCGAAAAATGCGTTCGGCTTTTAGAAGATTCAGATATATTATTTTCGATTACTGAAGTTGTAGCTGTTAGAATTTCTGATAATATTTCAGCCCTCTATAAAATCGCTAAATTACTAGGAACGAATGATGTCAATATAGAATATCTTTATACGAGCATAATTGATGATCAACCCTTAATCATTTTTAGATTAAATGATAATGAAAATGGTGCTGAAATTCTAAAGAAGAATGGTTATTCTGTAATTGAACATTTATAGAAATATTCTAAAAAAGATCATCATCTAACTCTTCATTTCCTTCGGGAAATCTTCCGAATTCCTGCATAAACTGTTGTAATAATTCACTTTCTCTCTTAGTGTACATTGGATCCTCTTCATAATTAAAATAACATGCCTTCTTATTAGCCTTTAATTGTTCTTCAATAGCTAAACGCAAATTAGGAGTTCCTTGTATTAAAATAATTTCTTTATTCTCATTTAAAACTTGAACTACACCTTCAATTTCAGGGATTGATTGAATATTTTCATTTGTGAACTCCACCCATTTTTGAGGGGGAAGCACTACAGGAGAAATATGAAACCGCAGATCACATCTTAAACATCTACTTGTTTCATTTAAAGCTAAAGTCTCGTCAAACCCTAATTCAATTTCATTAAAGGTATCATAGCGCTCTTTTAAGTCTAAAAGAGGCATCTTTTCTCGTGGTTTGTCATAAAAACTTTCATCACGACCCAAATTAGGGTTAGGAACACCCTGCTCAATAAATACATCTTCTATTTCACCAGTTCCTCCTAGATATTTATCAATTGAAGAAGCAGCTTTTTTTCCCATCGCGATTGCATCAACTACAGAGCTTGGACTCTCTATTACCTCTCCACCTGCAAAAATCCCAGAGATATTTGTTTGTAAAGTTTCTTTATTTACCTCAATCAAACCTGACGCTGTGATTTTAATTCGGTTATCACTCCCTAATAATCTTAAATCAGGGATTTGTCCTATTGCCAATATTATCATCTCAGTATTAACAGACTTTATATTATTATTATCAAAAATGGGATCAAATGCATTATTATCATCATACACAGAATCGCAATGGATCAACTCAACTTCAGAAATTTTTCCTTCTTTTTCGACAATTCTTTTTGGCCCCCAAGAGCAATCAAGTATTATACCTTCATCGCACGCTTTTTGAATTTCCCATTCATGAGCAGGCATTTCTTCTCTACATTCTAAACAAGTTAATTGCACATTTTTAGCTCCTAGTCGTTTAGCAGTTAAAGCTACATCTATAGCTACATTTCCTCCACCAACAACAATAACATCATCATTTACGTTCACGTTTTCACCAAGATTAACTCGTTTAAGAAAATCAAGGCCCCATAGTATATTAGGTAGATTTAAACCTTCAATATTTAATTTTTTAGTATTTTGGGCACCATTAGCTAAGAAAAGTGCATCAAAACCCGCTTTTTTCAAATCTTCAAGAGATAGATGTTCTCCCACGACTTTATCTGTTTGAATTTCAATTCCTATGCTTAAGATGTGGTCAAAATCTTTTTGAAGAACAGATCGTGGTAAACGATATTCGGGAATACCCAAATTTAACATCCCTCCCAAATAAGAATTAGCTTCAAAAACAGTTACTGAATGCCCTAATCTCCTTAAATAATATGCTGCTGTTAATCCAGATGGTCCCGAACCAACTACTGCTACTTTCTTATTAGTTGAAGGTTTAATAATTATTTTTGATCTCCATATTTCACCGTCATGATCCATTGCAAAACGTTTTAATGCACATATAGCAATTGCTTCATTAAGTTGGTTTCGACGGCATTCATTTTCACACTCATGAAAGCACACCCTTCCAAGAACAGAGGGGAATGGTGTTTTTTCACGTATAACTGCCGCAGCTTCACTATAATTCTTCTCCGAAATTAATCTTATGTATCTTGGGACATCAATACCTAATGGACAAGCTTCTTTGCAGGGAACTAGTAGTTTTTCTCGTTCTGCCCAGAGGATATCCTTATCAGTAAGAGCTCCTGTAGGACAAATTTCTACACAAGCTCCGCAAAATTTACAACCAGATTCTTTAAGTGAAGGAGCAAGAGTCCCAACTATAGTTTCTCCATTTGAAAAAACAAAACCTAATGCTTCAACACCACGGAGATCACGACATACTCTGACACATCTAGTACACCCAATACATAACTCATAGTTTCTCATGAAAAGAGGCTCATTTTCTACAATGGGGCGACCTTGGGGTCTATAACGAGGAGTATCTTCCCTAATTCCAATATATTCTGCAACTTTTTGTAATTCACATCGTCCTAAAATTGGACAACATCTTTCCTCAATGGGAACGTTAGGAGAGCAAGGTTCGCGGCTGCAACCTTCACGTTGTGCACAAATTAAACAGGCATGAGGATGATTTGATATGATATTCATCAATTTTTCACGACGAAAAGCTTGGATATCTGGTGTGTCCGTTAAAATTATCATTCCTTCTTCTACTATTGTATTGCAGGATGTAACTAATCCTTCTGTTCCTTCTATTTTTACTACACAAATTTGGCATCCTTGATGTTCTTGAGATTCGGAATTTTCAAATTTAATATCTCCTTGGAAAATTTCATTAGTTGGCTTTAAACCTATTAAAGGTGGCAAATCAGGGTAGGCACAGAGACTAGGAATATATAGACCTGAATTTAACGATACTTCTAATATATTACTTCCTTTCTTAGTCTCAATCTTAATACCATTAATTGTTATTGATATAGTTTCCATGGTGAACACTCTCTAAATAAAATTAATCATATAATTAATTACTTTTTAGTAATTTGAAAAATATAGACAAGATTTAACCGTGAATTTACAAAACACAAAAAATTACCAAGAGTGAAGAATTGCTTTTGGTTCACAAGCTTTCACACATGGCAATTCTTTTCTTTCACCACGTTTACAAGGAGCACATGAATACTTTATTTTCTTGCGATGGTTTTCAGAAACTACTGCAATTATCTCATCACCTAGTGGATCCAACTCATTTTCACCCATTTCAAGAACTCCTTCTGGACATGCATTAACACATTTTCCACATGAATTGCATAAATCTGTATCAATAGTTATAAAATATTCTCCTGAACCATCCTTGTAGCCATAATTCGCTTTTGTCATTTGATTGCCTCATACTTTAAGCTTTTTTTTGTTCTTTTTCAATTAAGGCTTTAGCAAATAAAGCGGCTCCAATTGCACCAGCAAGTTGAGGATCAATGTTTGGTTCGGGAGCTTTAAGTTTCAACTCATCTTCGATTCTTTTAACAACCCCAATATTTTTAGCAATTCCCCCTGTTATAGCAAATTTCTCTTCTATACCGAGTCGTAATAACAGAGTTACCACTCGATGTGCCATAGCTGAACAATATGCCGCTAACACTTTTTCTTTTGGCCAGCCTTTTCTAAGTAATCCCACAGCTTCTGATTTTGCGAATACAACGCATGTACTACTTACTGGTTCCGGTTCTTCATCAACTTCTAACGACATTTTCCCAACATCATTAATGTGTACTTGAAGTAAATCTGCAAAAACTTCCATTCCTCTACCTGTTCCTGCTGCGCATTTATCATTCATGAGGAATGCAGTTACTTTCCCTCGACTATCGCATCGTATCGCTTTACAATCCTGACCACCCATATCTAAGACCGTTCTGATCTCAGGACCATAGATAAAGTTTGCTCCTCTCGCGTGACAAGCTATTTCTGTGATTGCTCTCTTTGCAAATGGAACATTTACACGACCATATCCAGTTCCTACAACGTATTGAATCTTATCTAAAGTTAGACCAGTAGCCTCAAGCGCCCATTCCATTGCATTTTTGGCACTATCTGGACTATTTGATCCAGTACGCATACTGGAATAACAATAAATTTCTCCATCTACCATTATAACAGCTTGAGTACTTACTGATCCAACATCTACTCCTGCTGAAATGATCTCGCCTTTTTCCCAATCTAAATCAGGATTTGTATACCTAGATTCAGTCCATCTCCAATATTCTTTTTCAGATTCTGCATTTGACATTATTTTAACCTCCAATTTTATCTTGAGCTACTAAAGCTGCTCCTAATGCACTTACATATTCTGGGGCTACACCATCTTTAGGTACTAAGAGTTCAAAACCTAGGTTCTTATTCATTGCATCTACAAAACCAATATTATTAGCAACACCCCCTATCAATGCGACCTCTTTTTCAATACCAATTTGACGTACCATGCTTGTATTCCTATCAGCAATTGCATCATGAACTGCTCGAATTATATCTTCCTTTGAAGTTTTTTGATGAATCAATGATACGACTTCAGATTCCGCAAAAATTGTACATTGAGCATTCATAGGTATTTGTTTTGTTGATTTTAAAGAAAGTTCTCCCATAAGTTTGATATCTACTTCTAGTGCTCTTGACATAGCTTCTATGAACGCTCCAGCTCCAGCAGCGCATTTCTCATTTATTCCAAAATCTTTAACTTTTCCATTTTCATCGATTTTTACAACTAATCCTTCTTCCGCCCCAATATCAATAATAGTACGAGCTGAGGGGAATAAAAAGAAGGTACCACGACCATCACAGGTCACAGTTGTTAAACTATCATTTGCGAAAGAAATTGCTTCCATCCCAGCTCCAGTTACAGTAATATGTTTAATATCTTCGCGATTTATTCCTGCTTCTTTGATAGCATTATCTAAAGCCTGTTTTGCTGATTCTTCTTGATCAAATCCGCTTAAAACGGAAGCAGTTGATAAAACACTTTCTTCTTTTAAAAGAACAACTTTTGTATTTTTAGACCCACAATCTATTCCTGCTGTTATCATATCATCCCACTCTCTTAATTGTTTTTTAAATTTTTATTATAAATTGTTGTATTTATTTTAATAGGACTTAATCGATTTATAAAAAAGACTAATATTATATCAAAAATCATCAAAAAGGGTAGAGGAAAAATAATTGGATATAGATTTTCTCCTTGTGAATTAAGTATAAACATTGCTGGTAATGATAATATTAAAGGAATCATCTCACTGATGAAACCAATTAAAATAAAACGCTTCATATTATATTTTCCAATAATCAATAAAAAGATCTCTACCAAAAAAATCACTCTAAAAAAACAATAAAGTAAATAATACTGGAAAGCACTAAAAATTCTAATTGAATACCAAGCTGGACTTAATGGAATTTCCCATACCATTGAAATAATAGAATTAGGTCCTGGACCTAGATCTATATGAAGACCAAAAGGAGTGAAGAAAACTACCAAAATTGCAAAAACCGCTATTATAAAAGATATGTAGCGTTTCATTGTAATCTTTTATATTAATTTTAATTTTATAAATTCATTTTTTCAATTCCTAGTGATTCCATAAAAGCATCAACACGCTTCATAGTTCGTTCAAGATCGAACTCTCTTTCATCTCCCATGTTTCCTTCAAATGGCATTGTTGGAATTCCTGCCTTTTGAATTGCTAATCGATTTTCTGCAATTCCGAGGCTTAATCCCTCACATCCTCTATTAAAATGCAGAAAAACTCCGTCTAACTTCCATTCTTTTGCGATTCTTATCATCATATCAGATTTTAGTCTTGGATGATAAAAGTGTTGCCATTCTGGTTTACTTAAATTCCATTCAGCTAGAGCACGTAAAGCGTCGTCTCTATTTGTTAATTCAATATCTGGTATAGATCTTGGTCCCCACGTTCCGTCCTCTTTTACTTCCCATAGTCCAATAAGACCAAAAGTATAGAGACTTCCAACAGAAACGCAACCATATTGCTCTAAATATCTAAAAATTCTTAAAAACGCCCAAGGTGGTTGAGTATCTGTCATAATACGGCATTGTTCATTCCCTACAGCAGCTATACCTCTTGCAACACGATCTTTTACTTCTGGATATAATTCCTTTTCATAAAAATCTGCCGTCCATTGGGCTGATTTTCTTAGGGTACCAAGAACATATAATGAATACATGGACTTCTCATCTAATGGAGCAGGTATCGCTTTATTAAGCTCACAAATTGCTGCCCAATAATGACATGAACGAAATTCATTTTGAACTGCTTTAATTAAAAGCTCATCGTCATAATCTCTTCCAGTTACTTGCTCCAGCCATTTTATACCATCGTGCATTTGTCCAACAATATAGTTTATCTTATGTTCAGTTAATTCTTCATATGGTCCTACGGATACATCAATGCTAAACATGGGAATTCCCCCCTCAAGGTCGCTTGCTACTTGATACCATTTAGCATGTGAACAACAAATATGATCTTGCCAAATAAAATCTGGTTTAGGGAATTCTTCTGAAAATTGGGGCCATGCATACTTGTTGAGTAAAATAGATCCCCAATAATTACGCATATAAGAACATAAATCCCTTGCAAAACCTTTCGCTTCAGTTGCTTCATGACATTCTAAAGCAAATTTATCATCGAATGCTACAGTTGCACCATAAGGTTCCCCAGTTAAAGAATAGACATCCTCTCCTAAACCAGCAGGAATCGCATCAAAAGACCATGCTCCTCCTACCCATCTGATCCCACCTTTATCATGAGCTTCAGCAAAATCTTTATAATAATTTTCTCTAAGAATTTTAGCTTTATTCCAACACTTTAATGGTTCCGTTGGATATTTTGTTTCTTTCATTTATATTCCTCCATTTTTTTAAAAAAGATCCTCTTCTCTAATAATTTCAAGAAATGCCTCAACACGAGTTTTAAACTGACCAATAGGTACAGTGACATCAAATTCAAGGAAAAGAGTTTGAATATTAAGGTCATTTTCTAAAGTTTCTTTGATTACTACGGTATCAAGTTCATGAGGGTCGCAAAATTTCATTTGCATTATGATTGCTCCTTGGACATTATATTCTTTCGCTAATTGAAGAATACGATCTAGTCTTTTACGTTGAGGCCAATCCTTACTTGGACATGGTGTACGTTTCACATACCTTTCAGCAATTGAAACTAGTGGATTTCCATTGGTGTTTACCTCTGTATTAAAATATCTAGTACCAGTGCAGTGATCATCAATAACAAATCTTGCACCTAAATCCTCCACCATTGCTACAAATTCAGTATCATCATCTTCAGATCCTAATATCATTAAGCGCTCACCTGGCTCATTTAAGGTTCTTGATGGTAGTTTTTGCAAAAGTTCCTCTAATGCTTTATTATGTTCTCTTTTATCTACCATTTGTGAAGAAACCACCATATGCATTGCTTCAAGACCCGTTAAAGGAGGATTAGGATTTTTTCTAAATTCATATACTTGCTGCAATAGTTGTCTGTTCTTGTTCATTATATCAATTCCTCGTCGAATGTCATCATCTGTAATTTCTTTGCCTGTCCATTTTTCAACTGCTTTCTTAAATGATGTTAATTCTTCTGTTAGATAAGGAACTGCATGACTGCTTTGAACATTCATCGGGTGTGGTAGATAATATGAAAAATCCACTGGGATATGTAATTCCCAACTTGTGAAAGCTTGCCTAATATGGAGACAGCTTTGTGCTATCATAATGCCATCAAGATAGTCATATCTCCCTTTTAATCCCTGCGCTAAACAATCCCTACAGAAAGGGCAAAACATTGCAAAAATATGCGGTTCAGAGACATCTTGTGGCTCATGACTTCCCAAAATTCTTACTGGTAAAATATCTGCTGCATAGAGAATTTCTTCGGGTACATATGTACAGAAATATCCGATTACTTTTCCCCCAGTACGTTCTTTCCATTTTTTTGCATAATCATGACGTGATTCATACCAATCTTTAAACTGATCAAACACTTTTAATGCCTCCTATTAGATGGAATCAAAAAACATTCTTATCATAAATATCCCCTTGATTCACATTATTTTTGAAAGTAAAAATTAAATTAAAAATTTTATTAACCTCTATTTTTGACATAACATTATGATTCTAATTCCTTCTCCTCGACGCATCACGTCGAAAGCTTCATTAATTTCTGAAAGTGGAAATTTATGAGTGATTAATGGTTTAAGTTGAAGTGAACCATTCTTAACCAAATCAATAATATGTGGATAATCAACAGGGCGACAACCAAGGCTTCCCATAATTTCCATCTCTCGGAACATTACACGGCCAATATCAAACTCGTCCCAACGTTCAGGTGAATATCCCACAGCAACTAAGCGACCTCCCGTTCTCAAGCTGTTAAAAGCTTGTTTCATAGTTGTGGGGTTACCAATTGCCTCAAAAGCAATATCTGCTCCTCCTCCCGTAATTTTTCTTATTACTCCTACTATCTCTCTTTCATCCTTATCTTTAGCTAAAATCGTTTCTACAGCTCCAATTTGTTTAGCGATCTCTAACTTTTTAGGGACAATGTCAACAGCTATAGGTAACCCTCCCGCTACTTTAATATTTTGAACCACATTTAAACCTATGCCACCGCATCCTATAACCACCGCCCAATCTCCAGGTCTTACTTGACCTCGATTCTTTACAGCATGGTAAGGTGTTGATACTGCATCCGAAATAATACAGCTTTCTTCTAATGACAATTCAGTAGGGAGATGAACTACATCTTTTATCGGAACTTTAATTTGCTGAGCAAATCCGCCATTAATATGATTCCCAAGCATTATCTGATTAAGGCAGATATTTTCTCTACCCGTTCTGCAGTTAACACAGTACCCGCAAGAGAGTACCGCAGGAATGATCACGTGATCTCCTCTTTTAAAACTTTTTATATCCTCGCTTATATCTTTGATACGTCCTGAAATTTCATGTCCTAATATTAGAGGAGGCCGCTTAACTGTAGGTACTCCATGTTCTAAATAACCAAAATCTGTATGACAAACGCCACAGGCTTCTATCTCTATAATAACTTGACCTAGCTCGTCAGAAATATTTGGATCAGGATAATTATTATCTATCTTTAAGGGTTCCTTAACTTTTTCAAATATTGCGGCTTTCATCCTAAATTCCTACATTTTGTTGTATTGTTATAATAATTTAAATATAATTGTTATTAAATTTAATAAAATTAACGATTCTGCCAATTGGGTGATCGTTTCTCTAGAAATGCTAGTAAACCTTCATTTGCATCATGAGTAGACATTAGTTCCTTAAGATAAAATTCTTCAATTTCATCTAATATTCTATCAAAATCGAACTTTAAAGCTTTATTAAATGCTTTCTTTGTATATTGTAATACAATTGTACTTAAATTCTCAAAAGATTCTATATATTGTGCAAATTGTTGTTCATATGATTCGATTGGGAAAATTTGGTTAGAAATCCCAAGCCTATGAGCTTCATTTGCATCAATAATTTCACCTAACATAATAAGTTCAAAAGCTTTTTTATTCCCGATAATATGAGGAAAAGCTAATACAGCTATAGGTGGAAATACTCCTACTTTTATTTCAGGTTGCCCAAATTTTGCTTTATCTGAGGAAAGTACAATATCACAAAATAAGGCAATTTCGCATCCTCCTCCAAGAGCGGCCCCTTTAACACTTGCTATGATTGGACATTTAATCTTGTTAAGTTTTCTAAAAATCCCATGGAATTCCTTGATCATTCTTGATGCTTTTTCACCAATATGGTCACCTACATCAACCCCTGCTGAAAATGCTTTTCCATTATGATCAAAAATAACTAGCTTTAGTGAATCATCTTCTATAAATGTTTCAAGAGCTTCGTTGATTTGTTCCATCATCCGAATTGTTAGAATATTTAATGGACCATTATTAAATGTAATCTTTCCGATACTATTGGTTTTTTCAACGATAATTAAATCAGTCATCAAATTTTCACTCAATATTGCTATTTTACTTTAATTTAGCTCCACATTTTCCGCAAAAAGCAAAATCGGAAGGTAAATTTTTTGCTTGGCAAGAAGGGCATGTTACAGAAGGTGGACCCCATAAAAACTCAGGATGAGGACTTTCTCTTACTCCTCGGTAATTTGGAGGGCGTTTTTCCACAAATGCTGACATTCCTTCAAGCGGTTCCCATGAAGCATAATGAATTGATAACCAATCTTTTGCATGACCAATTGTCTGGTGCCAAACAAAATCTTTCCAAAAGTTAACCTGTTGTTTTGTATATCTCATGCATTCTGGAAATTTGTCAATTAGTTTCTCACACATCTTATCAATTGCCTCATCTATTTCCGCATAAGGTACTACTTCATTTATTAAGCCCCATTCCAACGCTTTCTGTGCTGAAATAGGCTCACATAAATATAGGATTTCTCTTGCTCGTCGATCACCAACTATAATAGGTAACCATTGTGTAGCACCTCCACACGCTACAGAACCGACTCTTGTTCCAACTTGTCGAATAGTGGCATGTTCTGCAGCAATGGCTAAATCACATGCCATATTCCATTCATTACCACCACCTGCGACAATACCATTAATCCGTGCTATGGTAGGTTTACCTATATTTCGGAAAACATCATGAGCTTCTTGAAAAATGCTCATCCATTTCCAATATTCAGCAGGTTGTACAGTAAATCTCTCTTGATATTCTTTTACATCACCACCTGTACAGAATGCTTTTTCACCGGCACCAGTCAAAATTATGACTGCTACTTTATTATCCCATGCGGCATCATGAAAAGCTTCAATCATTTCCATTAATGTAAGAGTTGAATAAGCATTGTAGACCTCTGGGCGGTTAATTGTGACTGTTGCCTTCCACCCTTTTTTCTCATAAATGATTTCTTTAAAGTTAAATTCTTTTGGATCTTTAGCGGTAAAATTTGGACTTTTTGTATATGTCATTACAAACACTTCAATACTTTTTGATTTCTTATATTTTTATTACTATTCTTAGATAATTCTACAACTTCATTTAAAATTTGTTAATAGGATAACTTAAGTGGGAATAAAATACCATTAAGGATACGATTTATGTATAAATTAAAAAGGATAAGATTTAAACTAAACATTATAATTATATTTATTGCCAAGGAGTAAAATATAGAATAGAACTGAATGCTTGTGGTCTCAAAAAAAGAAAAACATGAGGAAGAAAAAGAGGTAAATCTTCGACTTAGAGGGAAAGATTGGGAACGGGGATTTACAGTGGAAGAGAATAGAGTAAATGAATATGTAGAATTATATGAATCCATTGGTTATGAAGTACGTGTTGAACCTGCTGTCCCTGACGAACAGGAGGAGTGCCAAACTTGTTTAAAGGCAGATTTTAATAATTTGCGAACAATTTATATCAAACGAAAAGAAACTGACTAATTTAAATGAATGATATTTTTAGTTAATATTTTTATCTACTTTTTCATTAGATAAATTTATGTCCAAAACGAATATCGTAAAATTTGAAGATTATGAAGAAGGGACTTCAGCCTCTTGTAGTAAGACTATTACTGAAGCGGACGTAACCTTATTTGCAGGAATCAGTGGAGATTTTAATCCTCTTCACGTAAATGAAGAGTTTGCAAAAACTCAAATGTTTGGAAAAAGAGTGGTACACGGAGCATTTAGTTCTGCTTTAATCTCAGCAGTACTTGGCGTTCATTTATTTGGTCCTGGAGCTCTTTATGCATCTCAAAAGGTGATCTTTAAAAAACCTGTGTTTATAGGAGATACTTTAACTGCGGTCGCGACTGTGACAAAGAAATACACTAAAGAAGGAAAAAGTGGAGTACTACAATTTCTGGATGTGGAAACTAAAGTACTTAATCAGAAAAATGAAGTAGTAACTGATGGAGAGGCACAAGTTTTAATTATGTAACTTTTTTTTTCTTTTTTAACAGATTCACTATTGAATTCCCATAAATATGGGAAAAGGAAAAACTTATTATTTAAAATAAATGTTAAAAATCAAATTAAAATATGTTTAGAAATCGTTCTGAATCGTAATATAGATTAGATAGTCACTTCGGAAAGGATTTTATATAAATTTTCAAAATATAGCATTCAATTACTTGTTTAACAACATAAATTTAAACAGATTAATAAAATGTAATACTTAGTAGAGGATAAGAGAATGTCATGGCTTAATATTGGCGAGATGATTAAGGTTAATGCATCTAAATATCCAGATAAACTTGCATTAAAAGATGCAAAACGTAAACTAACATTCAAGGAATTAAATGAAAGGACTAATAAACTTGCGAATGGCTTTCTCAAATTGGGACTAAAAAAAGGTGATAAGATCGCTATTTTATCAAATAATTCAATAGAATTCATGGAAACTTATGCTGCCGCGGCTAAAGGAGGATTTATAATTGTCCCTTTAAACTTTCGTCTACATCCTGAGGAAATTTCTTTCATTATTAACAATTCTGATTCAATTTATTTGATTGTAGATTCACGGTTCAAAGAAGCAACCGAACAAATTTGGATGAGAGCTAAAGAATTAGGATTAGATGAAGTTAAACGCATATTAATAGCGGATAATCCTGCTAATGGTTGGTTACTTTATGAAGAAATTATAGAAATGGGAATTAGTTCATATCCACCTTTAAAAATTAGTCCAGAAGATACATGGGTTATTCTTTATACTTCAGGAACAACCGGGACACCGAAAGGAGTAGTACGATCTCATCGCTCTTACATTGCCTTTTTCTTAATTAATGAAGCGGAATTTTCTTTCACACCCCAAGATTATGGAATGATCTTGATGCCATTGTCTCATGTGAATTCTACCTTCTACTCATTCGTATTTACATATTTAGGAGCACCGGTTTATATTCATATTGAGTATAAATTCGATCCTGAAGAGGTATTAAAAATTATTGACAATGAAAAAATTACGTTTACTTCGATGATACCTACTCATTATAATTTAATACTAAGTCTCCCAGAAAACATAAAGAAAAAATATAATCTCAATTCTATTCGGGCTCTTTTAACCTCTTCAGCTCCTGCAACAAAACAAATGAAGCTAGAGGTAATGAATCTCTTTAATAGAGCGAAACTTTTTGAGGCATATGGTTCAACTGAGGCAGGACTTGTCACAATCTTAAGACCCGAAGATCAAATGAATAAACTGGGATCTATTGGGAAGGAATGCATCGGAACTGATAGCATTCAAATACTTGATGAAGATGGAAAACCTGTACCTTTAGGTGAAATAGGTGAGTTATATTCTCGGGGGCCTCAAATGTTTGATAAATATTATAAGTTGCCAGAAAAGACTGAAGACTCTTTTAGAGGTGAATTCTTTACAGCGGGTGATATGGCTAAGAAGGATGAGGATGGCTTTTATTATCTAGTAGATAGAAAAGCAAATATGATTATTACAGGGGGGGAACATGTTTATCCTTCTGAAGTGGAAAAAATCATTATTTCTCATCCATTGGTTATTGAATGTGCTGTAATTGGTTTACAAGACTACAAATGGGGGGAGAAAGTAACTGCATTTTGCATTTTAAACAAGGAGGCTTTGATTCCAGATGATATTAATAAAGATATACGCACTTTTTGTGAAAAAAGATTAGCACGATTTAAAATACCTAAAGAAGTTTTTATAATCAACTCTGATGAAATGCCTAGAACAGGCTCAGGAAAGGTGATCCATCGAATATTACGAGAACGATATGATAAAAAAATCTAAATAATTATAAAAATAAAAAAATTAGAAGTATAAACCATGCCTTTTAAAAATGCTTATATACCATATGGTCAATATTGGAGTACTCCCTTTTGTAGATGGCAAGGAAGTTTCCAAAATCTTCATGCAATAAAGTTTGCAGCAGAACTGACCTCCAAGTTCTTGAACGATAATAAAATATCACCAAATGAATTTGATGAATTATTATTAGGTATTACTATTCCCCAACTCAACTGCTTTTATGGGGGACCGTGGTTAGCAAGTTTAATTGGTGCTGAACATATAACCGCACCTATTATAAGTCAAGCATGCGCTACTGGAACAAATTCAGTTTCAATCGCTGCACAAAGTATAGAAGCGGGACTAAATAAAAATGTTCTTATTGTATGTACAGATCGCTGTTCAAATGGACCTCATTTGGCTTATCCTAACCCAGAAGCCCCTGGTAATACTTTAGATTCAGAAAATTGGGTATGGGATAATTTTGGGTATGACCCGTATGCTAAGAATTCAATGATTCAAACCGGTGAGAATGTTGCAAAAGAGGTAGGTATAACAAAAGGGGAACAAGATGAAGTCACTATCTTACGTTATAAACAATATCAAGATTCTTTAAAGGACGATAGAGCATTCCAGAAAAAGTATATAATAGGGCCTATCGAGGTAAAAGATCGTTCAGGGAGAAAAGTTATAGCTACTGTAAATGGAGATGAGGGAATTTATCCAACTACCATGGAAGGCCTTTCTAAACTTAGACCTGTACTTCCAGATGGAACTATTACGTATGGAACTCAAACTCATCCAGCTGATGGTAATTGTGGTATGATTGTCACCACTCAAGAAAAAGCAGCAAAAATGAGAAAGAGAGAAGATATTGAAGTGAGAGTTATTTCTTATGGTGATTATAAAACAAAGAAAGGTTATATGGCTATGGCTATTGTTCCTGCAGCAAAATTAGCTTTAGAAAGAGCTGGAATTTCAATAGAAGATGTATCTGTGATAAAAACACACAATCCTTTTGCTGTAAATGATATATATTTTTCTAGAGAGATGGATATTGATTGGAAGTTGATGAATAATTATGGAAGCTCACTTATATTTGGGCATCCACAGGCACCTACCATGCTGAGAATAATTATAGAACTGATTGAAGAATTAGTTGAGAAGGGTGGGGGTTACGGTTTAGCAGATGGATGTGCAGCTGGTGATACTGCTGCCGCATTAATTTTAAATGTAAAAGTAGGCTAAAATTAATCCTATTATTTATTTTTATTTTAAGTTCAAAATAATATAAAAATTAAGGCACGAGTAATGCTTAGAAAGAAAATACACGCGGTTAAAGAATTAAATAAAATAATGTCAGAGTACTATCATGACCTAGATCGTGCTTCAAGAACCAATGATAAAAAAATTGCTTGGTGTTCGAGTGTTGGTCCTGCAGAAATTCTAAGAAGTCTAGATTTTAAAGTATATTTTCCCGAGAATCACAGTGCTATGTTAGGAGCTTCTAGAATGGCCACGGATTTAATTCCGTATGCTAATGCAATCGGTTATTCCCCTGAGATTTGCTCATATCTCACTGCTGATATCGGTGCTTATTTAAAAAAAGAAACAGCATTAACTAAAGCCTACTCGGATATTAAAAGTGTTCCAAAACCAGATGTTTTGGTCTACAACACTAACCAATGTCGAGAGGTTCAAGATTGGTTCAACTGGTTTGCTAATGAATTCAAAGCACCCCTATTAGGTATTTCTACTCCCAGAACAGTTGGAAAGGTTACGCGTGCACATGTCAACTTTATAGGACAGCAGATGGAACAACTTATTCAGCAATTAGAAGACATTTCAATGATTGATTTTGAACTTAAAAAACTTAAAGATGTAGTGTTACTTTCTCGAGAATGTTCCGAATTATGGAAAAAAATCTTAGACACAGCAGCTACGATACCTTCTCCATTTACGTTTTTTGATGGGACAATCCATATGAGCCCTGCTGTGGTTTTGAGAGGAACTAGCCAAGCTGTAGAATATTATAAAATTTTATTAGTTGAACTACAACAGAGAGTAAAAGACCATATTGGAGCGGTAGAGAATGAACGTTATAGGCTCTACTGGGAAGGGATGCCTATCTGGGGTAGATTGAAACACTATTCTGAATTATTTGCTAGCCTCAATACCTGCATAGTTGCTTCAACTTATTGTAATAGCTGGATTTTCACAGCTTTTAATGAAAATGATCCCATTAGAAGTATGGCAAAAGCATATACTGAACTCTTTATAGTACGATCAGACGAATATAAAGAAATTTACCTAAATAAGATGATAAATTTATTTAAAGCAGATGGTATTATCTTTCATGATGCAAGGACTTGTCCACATAATACAAACAGTCGCTATGGAATGCCACAAAGAATTGAACTCCAAGCAAGAATCCCTAGCTTGATCTTAAACGGAGACCTGAATGACTTAAGGTGCCTTTCTGATGAGCAATCCAAAACTAGTATAGAGGCATTTATAGAACAGTTAGAAGAATTAAAAGAATAAAGCCTAATAAGAGAGAATAAAAAATGGTAAATAAAATCAAAGCTATTGAAATTAAAAATTATATCGGCAAAGAATTTGTGACAAAATGGTACAAAGTAAGTCAAGTTGAAATAAACAAATTTGCAGATCTTACAAAAGATCATCAATACATTCATATCAACCCTGAAAAAGCAAAAGCTTCCATTTATGGAAAAACTGTGGCTCATGGTTTCTTTGTTTTATCTATGTTGGGATTCTTTACTTTACAGGATGGTGAAAGAGATTCAATGCAATTCTATGTTATAGATGCAAAAGCAATAATCAATTACGGTTTTGATAAAATAAGATTTATTTCTCCTGTTCCTGTTGGAGCCTATATTCGAGATGTATCTTATATTTCAAAAGTAGAATTGGTAAAACAAGGTATGAAATTCACTTCACACCATACAATAGAAATACGAGGACAAGAAAAACCTGCACTTGTTGCAGATTGGATTAATTTACTTATCCTATAGACTAATTTTTTTTAAAATTTTGACTCTCATCCGCCAACTAGTGGAGGAGAGATAACTATTTGATCTCCATCTTTTAGTTTGGTATCTAAATCTTCTAAAAATAAATAATTTCTCCCATTTACTAAAATAACTACATGAGACTCTAAATTTCCATACTTATCTACAAAATTTTTCCTTATTTTTTTTCTATGTTCACCCATGAATTGTTCAATTACTTCTTTTAGAGTTTCAACATTTGAATAATTGATCTCAGTTAAACCAACATCTGCAGAAAATATTGTCATCAACTTAAGTATGACATTTGCCATTAAATCTTAAATATTTTAATGACATTAAAAATTTTATTCAATAGAATTATAAAGAATAATCACAAGGTTAAAAATATCTCTTAGATATTTTCAAATAAGCTATTAAAACCTTCTCAGTCTAAATTACGTAAATGAATTCCAAGGATAAAATCGTTAAAAAATTAAATCAAATTTTAGAGAAAGGTCAAATATTAACAGATTTGGAAGATCAATACGTTTATTCCTTTGAAAAAGTCTTTTTAAATCAGAATCTCACGAAACCTGATATTGTGATAAGGTCCCCCTCACTAGATGAAGAAAAGAAGATAAAGGATTTAGCTGAACAAGAAGGTCTGATTTTAATTGAGAGGGGAAGAAGACCTTTATCAACTTTACACAAACCAGCTACACCCATAATTTTATTAGATAATATAGAAATCCCAGTTCTTGATTCATGTTCCGAAGCGGTTCAAAGCACTAATTTATTCACGAATTTGAACATAGGAGGGTATGGAACCTATAAAAATATTGCGTTGGCAGTACAGAATTTGCTTTCAGGGAAGACTTTAAGTAATTGTCAAAAATGCAAAACATGCAGTGGATATTGTACCGTTAACCAATCCTTTAATGGAATTGAAACATGGTCGTCGAAAGGAAGATTACTTATAATAAGAGGAATCATGCGTGGAGATTTGCTATTTTCAGAAAAGGTTGCTAATATAATATATAATTGTACTAAATGTGGTCTTTGCTTTGCTCAATGTTTTCAAAATTTAGAGCTTCACGAGGCTATAATGTATCTAAGGCATCAGCTAAGAAAAGAAAATCTAGCACCGCAAATTTTTCATCAAACAAACGAAAATATTTTAAAGTATGGAAACCCTAGCGCTATACCATCTAATAGGCGTCTTTCCAAAATAAAAAATTATTCTGGATCAAGTCTCAAAGCACAAAAAGAAAACCTTTGCTGGTTAGGGTGTACAGTTGCAACTCGAACTCCTAAAACTGCTCAATCACTCATTAATATCTTAAACCAAATGAAAATTGATTATACAACATTAGGAAATGATGAAGGATGTTGTGGTTATGTCTTAATATCAACAGGATTATGGGCTGAAGCAAGAAGGGTCGCTGAGGAGGTTGTAGAAAGAGTTGAAAGAACCAAGGCTAAAACCTTAATAACTCCTTGTTCAGGTTGTTATTACACTTTTACAAGACTTTATCCCGAGATTCTTAATGTTCAAATGCCATGTAATATACTTCATACATCTCAATTTCTTGAAAATGCTATAAAGAATGAACAAATCAACCTTACACCATTAAACTTTAATATTACTTATCATGATCCATGTTCACTTGGAAGACATAGTCAAATTTACGACCCCCCGCGCAATGTGTTAAAAGCAATACCTAATTTGAATTTAATTGAAATGTCAAAGAATAAAAATTGTGCGCGATGTTGTGGAGGCGGAGGTGGATTATGGTCTTATAATAATACAATAAGCCTAGAATCAACTCAAACTAGATTGAAGGAAGATTTACCTAAAGATGTGAATATTTTAACGACAGCTTGTCCTCAATGTCAAATCAACTTCCGGTTTGCCTCACATGCGAAAAATAGTATAAATAAGTCATTAAAAATTTATGATATTACAGAAATATTTGAATTAGCTATGCAGAATGAATAAGAATTATTTTGCCAGCCCTCGAACTTTAGGTTGTCCTGGCCAAGGCCATGAAATTCTATATGTGATATTACAATGAGGACAAGTAGCTTCTTTTGCATTTTCTTGAACTGAAAAACGCTTCAGACAATTCATGCATCGACATTTAGCATCTTCACTCATATATAGATCGCTTATTGTTCTATAATCCTTGGTTAGTTTTATGTTATATGTTTCTTATTATATTTAATATTTTAAATTATTTTTCTACCTATTTGTTTTTGTTGAATTATTTAAATCTAATGGATGATTTAAATAAAAGGTAAAATATATTAATTTTATAAGTGGATACTATAATTAAATTTATTTCAGAGTTTAGTTCTGTACTTTCTGCGGGCATATTTTCCCATCGCACTAAAAACGTGATACATTTCGCTTTAATAAAATTAGGCATTAGAGGTGGAAAACTATAGTTTGGAATAGAAAAATCGCTTATATTAATCTATCTACTGGAGAAATTAATACAAAAAATATTCCAAGATCAATTCGGAAAAAGTATTTAGGCGGTAGGGGTATAAATATGTACCTACTTTATAATCATCTTTTACCTGGCATTGACCCCTTAAGTCCTGAAAATGTCTTACTTGTAGGTACTGGTTTACTTACAGGAATTCCTGCGCTAGGGAGTGGGAGATGTGATATTTCAGCGAAATCGCCATTAACTGGTGCTATTGGTGATTCCAATATAGGAGGTTTTTTTGCCCCTGAAATGAGAATGGCCGGATTTGACCATCTTGTTATTACTGGAAAAGCTGAGAAGCCTAGTTATCTTTTCATTAATGATGAGAATATAGAAATACGAGATGCCAGTAATATTTGGGGTAAAAATACATTTGAAACACAAGGTTTAATACGTTCAAAAAATGGAGATGAGGAGATTAAATCGTTAGTAATAGGTAAAGCAGGTGAAAATCTTGTACGCTTTGCTAATGTGAGAACAGGAATGAAAAATTCTGCGGGACGAACTGGTATGGGGTGTGTTATGGGTTCCAAAAATCTTAAAGCTATTTCAGCTCGTGGAACATTGGATATTGAATTTACTTACCCCGATGAGTTGTTAGAGTATTGCAGAGATATTATCGAGATGGTTATGAAGAATCGATACTCTCGAGCAGCTTCCAAATGGGGAACTCTCGTTATATATAGCACAACTAATACAACTGGATTAATTAGAACCAAAAATTTTCAATTAAACCAATTAGAAAAAGGATGGGATATTGAACCCGAAGAGATGGATAAATACACCATAGGTATGTCTGGTTGTTATGGTTGTCCTGTTAGCTGTAGACACCGTTATATATTGAAAGAGGGAGCTTTTGCTCCCATTTTTGCAGAAGGTCCGGAATATACCTCTCTTGGGGCATTTGGTACTATGGTCGATTGCAAAAAGATGGAGACAATTCTTATAGCAAATCATCTTGTTAACAAATATGGTTTGGATACTTTAGAAACAGGGGGCCTTATTGCTTGGGCGATGGAACTTTATGAGAAAGGCATAATAAATGAAAAAGTTACCGAGGGCTTAAAACTCGAATGGGGTAATGAAGAAGTACTTTATGAATTGATTAAAAAAATTACTTATCGCGAAGGTTTTGGTAATATTTTGGCAGATGGATTTAAGAGCGCAATAACGAAAATAGGTAAAGAATCTGAGTATTATGCAATTGAAGTAAAAGGGATGAGTAATTTACACTCAGATGAACGTCCCACACCCAGTCTAGCCTTGGGGATCACTACATCGACGAGAGGAGCTGATCATCTAAGAGGACGTCCAGCTATCGATCTCTATGGATTGCCAGAAGATTTTCTGGAAGAAATTTATGGAGGTAAGATGTCTTCTGATTATAGATCATATGTAGGTAAGAGTCGTATGGTTTGGTGGCAAGAGCTCTTATACGCAGTAACTGATTCACTTGGTACTTGTAAATTTCAAACGGTTTTTCTGGCTGTTCATGCTCCAAAATGGGAAGAATTCTCAAGATTGATTAAACTAGCTACGGGGATGGAGTTTTCTGTTTCTGAACTTATGGAAATTGGTGAAAGAATTTACACAATTGAAAGATTATTCAATAATCGGGAAGGCTTTTCACGCAAAGATGATATCTTGCCAGATAGATATTTTAAAGAAGCAACTCCTATAGGGCTTCCGCGAGTGCAGGGCTTAAAGATAGATTATGATAAATTTCAAAACATGTTAGATGATTATTATATCCTTCATGGATGGGATACTGAGGGAGTTCCAACCCAAGAAACACTAGAGAAACTCGAATTAGAGAAAGAACCAACTCACATAATATAGTAAAGAGGGATTAACATGGCAAAGATTTTGTTTGTTGATACAGAAAAATGCACAGGATGCCGATTGTGTGAGAATGTGTGTTCAATTTCCCATGAAAAAGTAAGTAATCCAAATAGAGCAAGAATCCATATCGTAAAATGGGAAAATGCTGGATTATACATCCCAATGGTCTGTCAGCAATGTGAAACACCTATTTGTGAAACAGTTTGTCCTATGAGTGCAATAAGCAGAGATCAAAAAACAGGAGCTATGCTTATCAATGAAGACTTATGCGTAGGGTGTAAAATGTGTGTTATGTTTTGTCCATTGGGGGGCGTTGGAATAGATAAAAGTAGAAAAATATTGAAATGTGACCTTTGTGAAGGAGATCCAATCTGTGTAAAGTTTTGTATTCCTGGAGCACTTCAATATTTAGATGCAAACGCACTTAATTTACAAAAAAGAAGAGTAGCAGCAGAAAAATTATCAGAATTAATGAAGAAATTATTAGATATATCAATTTAAAATTAATTTTAAAGAAGATTAATTATGGAGAAAACTTTTAAATTTGGAATTATTGGTATAGGTCCAACAGGAGGAATTTTAGCAGCACATCTTGCCAAAGCAGGCCATAATGTGGTATTAGTTGATGTCTATAAGAGCCATATGGATATGATTAAAAAAAAGGGATTGACCATAACTAATCTAAAAGAATTTAATGCAAAATACTCCGAAGAAAATATTTGTTATTCAATAGACGAACTTCATAATAAAGAAGTAGATACTTTATTTATTGCTGTAAAAGCATCTCGTTTAAATGAGATCTTACCTCAAATTAAAAGTATTGTAAAACCAACCACTACTTTAATTAGTCTGCAGAATGGATTTGACACAGAAGAACTTATAGCAAAATACGGAGGTGTAGAAAACACAATTCGAGTAGTTGTTAATTATGCTGGAAACTTAATAGAAGAAGGTGTTATTAGGATGTCTTTCTTCAACCCTCCAAATTATATCGGCGTTTTATCCACTCAAGCTGAAAATAAGGCTAAAAAACTAGCTGAAATCATCACTTCAGCTGGATTAGATACCAAATTTACTCCAGATATAAAAAAGTACGAATGGAAGAAATGCATATTGAATTGTATTAGTCCTGTATGTGTCACGACTCGTACAACCATGAAACAAACCATGGGATTTAGTGACACGAGAGATCTTTGTAGAGAAATATTACGCGAATGTATTGAGGTTGCTAAAGCACGAGGTATTAATTACGAACCAGACTTTTTAGATAAAGCCATGGAATATTTGGATAAAGCAGGACATCACAGAGTCTCGATGGAGGCAGATATAGATGCTGGAAACCCTTCTGAAATTGATTTTCTTAATGGGAAAATAGTTGAGTATGGAAAGCTTGAAGGTATTTCTACACCATATAATAAGATCTTTGTCTCTCTAATTAAAGGATGTGAGCTCCCTCCGATCAATCATGAAAGATGAATATTATTTTGTTGGTATAGATGCAGGAACTTCATATACTAAAGCAGTGCTGATAAATATCAAAATGGAGTTGCTAAGCTTTTTTGTTAGACGAACTGGTATTTCTATTGAAGCTTCAAGTAGTGCTGCGTTTAAAGCGATTCTTTCTAGTGCATCATTATCAAAAATTGATATAAACCATATTACTGCTACAGGATATGGGAAAAGTAAGGTTGATTTTGCCAATACTTACAAGACTGAAATTAGCTGTCATGCAAAAGGTGCATATCATTATTTTCCCAAGGAGATAACAATTATCGATATAGGAGGACAAGATACTAAAGTAATCAAACTTGATAATAAAGGCAAGATAATTAGATTTAAAATGAACAGAAAATGTGCTGCAGGAACAGGTGCATTTATCGAGGAGATTGCCCATCAACTCGATATTCCACTCACAGAATTAAATAATCTAGCAGCAAAATCTGCTTCAAATGCTCCTCTTGCAAGTTATTGTACAGTTTTTGCTAAAACAGAGATTCTTTCTCGCATAAAACAAGGGGAGAAAGTTGAAGACTTGCTAAAAAGTGTATTTGGCTCTGTAATTAAAAGAATCATTGAGATGGCCGAACTAGAAGGTACGATTGTACTTACTGGTGGAGTAATTGCTCATAATAAAATTATTGGTGAAATATTAAAAAATGAGATTAAATTAAATATTTTAATTCCTCCAAACCCTCAGTTTATAGGAGCTTTAGGAGCTGCACTGTTTTCTAGACAATATTTTAATTTAAATTTAGAATAAGAAAAAAGAAAAAAGTTTAACTTATTAATTTTTGGCGTTCTTGTCTAGCTTTTTTTGTGTTTTTATTCGTAACATAAAATCCAATAAAGTATGCAATCAAAATAAGAATGAATAAGGATAATGCTGCTAAATAATAATATCGTCCTAGTTCACCAATCATGTCCATAATAATCCATTTGAGTAACCATGACGCTAATCCTCCAACTGTCATAAAAATGATGTCAAATAAGGCATTGCTGAAAGAGTCTCTTCTGTTTTCATATTTTAATCCTAATTTCCATAGAATTGTATTCTCAATAATTTCCCATCCTATTGCAACTATAATAACAAAAATCAGTAGATAATACCAAGGCATAGTCGCAGGTCCTACAAAATACTCCCATAGATTTATAATCAATGAAAAAATAGTAAAACTAGCAATTCCGAAGGCAATATGACCCCAACTATAATAATCTAAAGGAGAACGTCCAACGTAATCTTCTAAAAGTCCCAAGAAAGGGACATAATATTCTTTATCAGAGTTTTGACTTGACATGTCAAATCACATTAAGATTTATATATTCTGAAGAAATTAAACATAAATACTACATCTCTTACCAATTAATAAATTTAAGTGGTTTTTATTTGAAAAAATGCAATCTAGTTTTCGTGAATTAGTTTAGATAGTACATGAAATGAGTCAATCTTAAAAATAGATGGGTTATAGTTCATTAAAACACATATTAAGTAAACTATTAGAGTAATAGGTGTTTTAATTGTAATTAGAAATGCATTAAGATTATTTCTATAAATGAATTATTACGAATTTAATAGAATGGGATTTATGGTAAACTACACTAGAGATTTGACAGTTATGCTAAGAGTTTTTGCTTATTAAGTTCTTAATAAAATGTTATTTTGAATGGGTCAGTAACTTCAGTATTGAAAATTTGTGCGTAAATTGGGTTTGTATATTTAAAAAAAATTGCACTATGTCCTATGAATTATGAGAAAAATTTTTTTTTTTTATTAAAATTATGAACCAACTTAGCTTTTCTATAGAGAAATAGGAGCATGGTTCTAAATTAGTGGATATAGTATTTCAAATATATTTGTAAAATGTAAATTTATCGAATATTTAAACAGAACGTTTATTAAATCGACGAAAACTTTTTATAGTTGGGTCACTATTGTGAATATTGTAGAAAAAAAGTTTTTTCTATCAATGTAGTGGAATGTCAAATTTTGGCCATAATTATTCCTCCACGAATTCGGCTTAAAATATCATTCCATTACAACTTTTTTTCTTCTTTTGAATTGCTCATTTACCATTATATTGATTTAAAGAAATATTTCCTTTAACTTTAAATTAACAATTAAATCTAATGGCAGATTTATGGTAAATCTTAGAACATAAAAATATGATTTTATTCTTCAATTCCTGTTTTTTTAATTTCATCTATAAGGATAGGTATAAATTTGTGTAAATCAGCTACAATTCCATAATGAGCAACATTGAAGATGGGAGCATTGGGATCCTTATTGATGGCAACTATTATTTCAGAATTTTGCATTCCGACTAAATGTTGAATTGCTCCAGAAACTCCACAGGCTATATACAATTTTGGGGAGACGGTTTTACCTGTTTGTCCAATTTGTCTATCTTGCTCTAACCAGTTTAATTCAATGGTTACTCTGGATCCACCTAATTCGGCACCTAATTCTCTAGCTAAATCCTCAATTAATTTGAACCCTTCTTTTGATCCAACTCCTCTTCCACCTGCTACTATAATGTCAGCATCCTCTAAATTCACTTGTTTTCTCTCCATATTAATTATTTTTACAATTTTAGAAACAGAATCCTTTTCTTTATATTCCTTTTCAATAATTTTAACATTTACTTGTTTTGGATGATCTTTGTTAATTTTGAAAATACCTGGTCTCACTGTTGCCATTTGAGGTCTACTCGTTGGAGTTCTAATGGTAGCCATTATGTTTCCACCAAAAGTAGGTCGAGTTTGCATTAAGTTTCTAGTCTTTTTTTCAATATCTAGACCAGTACAATCTGCTGTTAATCCTGCATTTAATCTTTTCGCAACTCTTGGTGCAAAATCTCTTCCTGTTGGAGTGGCACCAATTAATACAATTTCTGGTTTATATTCTTTAATTAATTCTGTTATAATATTAACATATAAATCTGAATAATAATCTTTTAGTATAGGTGACTTTACATAAATTACATCATCTGCCCCAAATTCACCAAATTTTTTTAATTCATTATCTAGCTTATCCCCCAATAAGATTAAAGTTAGTTTTACATCTAATATTCCTGCTAGTTCTTGCCCTTTACCTAAAAGTTGATAAGCTACTTTATTAATTTCTTGCTTAAAATGTTCGGCAATAACCCAAATCCCCCTATACTGACTTTTATCTACTTTATCAATATACTTTTCATGTTCTAAAGTAATAGCTTCGACTGAACAAGCATCCACACAAACTCCACATAAATTACAATCTTTTGTAATTACTGCTTTATTATTAATAACTTCAATCCCACCATATGGGCATGAATTTACACAAGATTGGCACCCAGTGCATAATTCAGTATCAATTTTTATGCTCATTATATCTTCCTCTTATATCACTTTATCGTTCTTTAGATGCTTTATCAAATTTCTTGATATCTCCTCATGAGTGCCCCAAAGTTTTATATGTTCTCCTTTTCTTTCAGGGATGAATATCTTCCAGACTTCTGTCATTGAACCATCTAGTCCAACCTCATTTTTATTAGCTTTTAAATCTTTAGCATTCCAAAAAATTATTTGCTTTTTTTGGTAGGCATCCACAATTCCCTTTAAACCCGGATTTCGTGGCGTATTGATATCCTTTAGTACTGATATCAAAGCGGGCAATTTTGTTTCAATTACTACCACTTCTTCTGGTCTAAAAGCTCTCTCTACAACTAATTTCTCTCCTTCTAATTGAAAATTTAATACGTATGTAATTTGAGGAATCTCCAGTTCTTCTGCTAATTCAGGACCAACTTGAGCAGTGTCTCCGTCAATTGCTTGAGTTCCACAAATTACTAAATATTTTTCGTCTCTTAATTCGAGTAATATTTTTTTAATTGCTAATGCTAAAGTATGAGAAGTTGCTAAAGTGTCGGCGCCAGCAAAAGTTCTATCAGTTAATAGATATGCTTTATCAGCACCCATAGATAAAGCTTCCCGTAAAGCCTGTTCTGCTTGTGGAGGTCCCATACTTATAGCTATTATTTCACTCCCATACTTTTCTCTTATTGTGAGGGCCAATTCAATGGCATGCTTATCATGTGGATTAACAATTGAAGGAATTCCAGAACGAACTAAGGTATTAGTTTTAGGATCTATTTTTACTTCTGAAACTCCGGGAACTTGCTTAATACAGACGAAGATTTTCAAAAATTATCACATAAAGAGCCTTTCTTACTAATATTAAATATTTAACCACATATAAACCGTATTTTTTCATTTAGATTCATTTTCTTACAAATATTTCAATAATTCTCTGTAACTGACCATTATTTCGAATATAAAAAAATTATAAAAAAAGGATCAAAATTTTGTTCTTAACATATGATTTGCGATCACCATTCTCTGGATTTCACTTGTTCCCTCATAAATCTCACCCATTTTCGCGTCCCTAAACATCCTTTCAACTGGATAAGCTTTCATTAGCCCATATCCTCCATGAATTTGAACTGCTTGATGAGCTGCCATCATACCTGCTTCAGACGCGACCAATTTAGCCATTGATGCTGTTAATCCATAATCCATCCCCTGATCGCACATCCATGCTGCTTTATAAGTCAATAGCCGAGAAGATTCTACAGCCGTACTTATATCAGCAATTTTCCATTGAATTCCTTGAAAATTAGCAATCTTTTGACCAAATTGTTCCCGTTCATTTGCATATTTAACTGCGGCTTCTAAACAACCTTGAGCTAAACCAAGGCATTGAGCAGCAATAGTTATTCTTCCATAATCAAGTATCTGGAGTCCTAATTTAAATCCAGACCCTACTTGTCCTAAAATGTTTTCTTGAGGAACTCTAACATTATCAAATACCAATTCAGAGGTATTTGAAGCTCTCACTCCTAACTTATCCTCCTTAACTCCCACAGAATAACCTGGTGTATCAGTATCTACAATAAATATTGTTAATTCTTTTCTAGCTCCTTTTTCTCCGGTTTTAGCTACTACTAACAATGTCTCTGCAATCCCTCCATTAGTAGCAAAAATCTTACTTCCATTAAGTATATATTCATCTTTGTCTTTTTCAGCAGTTAATTGTACTCCCCCCGCATCAGATCCAGCGTTTGCTTCAGTTAAACAAAAGGCACCAATCTTGTTCCCCTTTGCAAGATCAATAAGAAAATTTTGTCGTTGTTCTTCAGTTCCAAATATATAAACTGGGTAGGTACATACGCTACAATGAACTCCAGTTGTAATAGACCATGATGCGTCTACTCTACCTATTTCCTCAGTGATGATAGCAAAAGCTATCGTATCATTGTGTAGACCAGCACCACCATATTCTTCAGGGATACACGATCCAAAATAGTTCATTTCTTTCATTTTTTCCATAACATTAGGGTCCAATTCAGATTTTTGATCAGATTCTTGAGCTACAGGAACAATATACTGTTCACAGAATTCTCTGGTCTTTTCTCTAATCATTTTCTGCTTCTCAGTTAACGAAAAATCCATATAAATCATCAATTTTTAGTTTTTTACATGTAATATTACTATCTAATTAAAATATTTTAAACGATTAAATAATTAAATAAATTATTATAATTAAATCTGGTATATCCATTATTTGAATTATGAATGATAAGAACCAATATTTCAAGGTTTCTAAATATAAAGATCATCTATATGTGATTAATGAAAATATCTCGATTGTTCATCCCGTTTATACTAATGACCCTCTTAATATGTACTTACTTTTAGGAAGACACTCCGCTGTTTTACTTGATACTGGATGCGGATTGTATCCTTTAAAACCAGTTGTAAATAAACTGATTGGTAAAAGGAAGTTATTAGTGTGCTGTACCCATGCACATTTTGATCACGTGCTTGGTAATTTTGAATTTGATGAAGTTTTTATACATGAAAATGAAAAGTCTATTATTTCAAAATCCTATGATGTATCTTACCTTAAAGATTCGCCAAATGAAATTGTTAAAATATATGAAAAACAAAACTTCCTAATTCCTCCAGCACTTAATATTAAATCTTTAAGAGATGGAGATACTTTTGATTTGGGTGGAATTAAAATTGAGGTTATCCATTGCCCAGGACATTCTCCGGGATCTATATGCTTATTAACAACTAATAACGAGCTCTTCACTAGTGATGTAGCGTATTATGGAGATCAGTTCTTACCAAAAAGAGATGATTTACCTCAAGTGCTCGAAAGTCTCTCTAAGTTGATAGATATATGCAATGAAAAAGAAATTTCAGATCTTTATCCATCTCATAGAAATTATCCTTGTGATATTACACTTTTGACTGATCTACATAGAGGTATTAAGAATATTGAAAACCTTTGGAATAGTAAAAAAAAGTTTGAATTTTTCAACAGGTGGCAAATTGATGATCCCACTGGTAAATTCCGGTATTACATTTCAATGGATTAAGAGCTAATATACGCAATAAATACTGAGCCTTTAAAAAAAAATCCCCCTCGGAGTAAATTTCTTATAGTTTGAATTAATAATGTTTAAAAAGTGTATACTGCTCTTTCAAGTATAATTTTAATACTAATGGATTTTATAAATGGTTATTATGAGTGATGAAACCAACTTGCCATCTGAAAGTAAGATTAAAAATGATATTAAGAAAGAAGAGAAAGTATATTTGAGGAACTATTCTAAGGTTGTTTTCTTTTATCCACTCTGCATTACATCTTTAATATTGTTTCTAATACAGTATTTTATAGGAGTTAATGAACCTGGACTTGGAGCAATTTGGATTACAGTTTTTTTTACCAATTTGTTTGTTATAGCTTTTGACACCTCATCGATAAAATTCTTTATATTGCTCTTAGCTGCTATTATTTTAATATTATTATTCACTTTTCTTTTCCATCCAGAAGTGATAATTTCAGAATTATTGTCTTTTGAGGTTAACATTATCATGAGCTATCAATTTTATTTGGCTTCCACTGCGACTTTAGTAGTTACTATTTTAATAGCCTGGATAGCGACTCGATTTGATTATTGGAAATTAGAAAGAAATGAAGTAATCCATAAAAAAGGGATATTTGTTTCTGCTGTAAGGTATCCCACAAAAAGTCTACGTATTAAAAAGGAAATTCCTGATATCTTTGAGCTTTTATTATTAAGATCAGGTTCAATTCAGTTGTTTTTAGGAAATAACGAAGTAATCCATCTTGATACTATTTTAAATATCAATCGAAAAGCAAAACAGATTGATTTTCTACTAAGTGATATTGAAGTGGAACTTGATATAACTTAAATTATTTCAATAACATTTATATTTTCTAATTTTTATCGAGTTTTAATATTAAATTCTCTGTAAGGATTAATGTGTTAAGCAAAACTTGGGCACTCACTTTTTTAGAGGTATCCTCTTTACTGTGAGAATATTTAGCAGCAATTGGCGTTGAAAAGTCTATTGTATCTAACCTAAACAAATGAAATGGAACTGAATCTGTATGAGCTCCAGAAAGTAATGTATGGCCAAGAAGAGGGATATTTTTTTCTTTAGCGATTTCATTAATATGATTAATTAAGATTGAAGAACTTTTTTTTTTTGGAAAGATTCCATAAGATTTAATATACTCAACGTTATTTTTATGATTTTGGCATGATATCATATCAAAATTAATTTGAAATGTATTTTTTTTTGTAAGTTCCTGGAAAGTATCAAGGAAAACTCTAGAGCCCATGGTGCCTATTTCTTCTGCAGAAAACTGACAAAACCATAAATTAAAGTTATCCAGAGGTTTATTTTTAAAGTATGAACTTAACATAAAAACTAAACTCATTCCTGATGCATTATCTAAAGAACCAAGGGATTTATTTCTAGTCCTCGTTAATATAATCATTAAAATTGAAAAAATAATTAAACTTGCAATAGTTATAGTAGAAATTTCTAAAAATAATAAAAAAGGCTTAAAAAGATTAAAATATAAGTCGACTAAGAAAAAAACAAATAGAATTATAAAAATGATAATTCCCAATTGCCATATAGAAAAAAATACTACCCGCCAAACTGTCTTAAATGTTTGAGACTTGGAATCTAGATGTGCTGATACTATAATATTTCTCGTTGATTCATCATTCTTTAAATTATTTGCTGGAATTTTTATGAAAACATTCGTTGCTGATACCAAAGTTCCAAAATGTTTTTCCCAGAATCCTTTTAGTTCTGGATGCTTCAACACTTTTAACATTGAAAGAAAAATAAGTAAAAATATGATGCCTGTAATTATAGCTGAAAATGGGTAAATATATTTAATCAATAATAAAGCAAAAATTAAAACTATATTCATAAACCCAATGATTTTTATAAGTTCTTCAGAATAAAATGTAGAAAACTCAAAATTAAGTGTTTCTATCTGATTCTTTTCATATCCAATATCTTTAAAAGTGTTAATCGTTAGCTTCACTGCTTCTTTTTCACCTTCGGATCCAGCAAGTCTAGGAAAACTAAATTTTTCTACATATTCCATTAATTTTTTTTCTTTTTGCATAAAATTATTATCTTTAATCATAAACAAAACCCTCAATTTCTATAAAAAATTAAATAAACAATTGCATCAATGATCCAATCCCTAGCATATTTGAAATTGCAGAACCAAAAAAGATTTGAATAATTATAAAAGAACTAATCATTACAGAACTAAATTTTCCAGTTTTTTCATAAACCAGTGAATTTATTATAATTACAGCTAAAAAGATAAAATATGTTACAAGCAGAGCCTCTATGATAAATATTTGGAACGACAAGGCCATTAAGATTAAAACATTAACTATGGCAAGAAAACTAGTAAATATTGTCTTTTTAAAGGGCGTTCTGATAAAATATAGTCTAGGAAAAATTATTTTTCTATAAAAAAGTTCTATTGCTAAATAAAAGGGATAGATAGAATAAGCTAATATTAAAGAAATAATATTTACTGGTGAGAAAAATGCGAATGGATAACTTAAAGAATATGAAATATAAAAAATGAGAAAAATAAAAGCTGAAATAAAAGAAAATGATAAAACATTCTTATGGAATTGTGATTTTATTTCATCTTTAAGGCGGTTCTCTATATATTCACTTATACCTTGACCAATTCTTTCTGCTGTTAAAATATATTTTAAAAAAATTACACAAAAATGAATTAATATTATAATTATGGGTGCAATGATTATACCAATGATTCCTAATATTGAATAGAATATTATCCAAATACTAATAAATCCAATAAAATAGAGAATAATTGTAAGGACCTCTTTGAGAATTAACTTCTTATTTGGTTTTATATCATTTCTAGCAGGTATCTTTTTTTGGGAGTCTTCTTCAAAATTAAATGAAAAGAACTTTGAGCTATACCTTATTAATCTTAATGATGTGATAAATGAACCAACTATACCTAATAAAAGTAAAGTTAGAGAATATTTGTAGGATAATAGAATGGGGCCATTAATCATAGTAGATCCAAAAAATTTCGATTCTAACCAACTAATTGTACTTAAAAGAACTTTGTCAGAAAATAAATAATGGGCTCCTCCAAATAAATGTTCAGTAATATTTATTAAAGTACAATTAGTTAATTTTTGAGCTAATAAAGCATTTTCTTTATAGGATACGGTTGTATCATAAATAGATTGGATTACTAAAAGATTGGATGGGTTTGAACTATTAATTATATTTGCAGGATTATATTTCAAAAAATCCTCATTTAGCTCAATTCCTGATATTTCAGCACTAAAGTTTACTACACCAGCCCACGTAATCGTAACTTTAAAGCGAGCATCTAATGCGCTGTTCATTAAGGCGACTGCTCCACCTAATGAATGCCCAACTATTGCTATTTGGGAAGAGTTAATTCTATTATAAAAAGACAGCCTTTCTATAACATCTAATAATTTAGAACAATCTTGGGCAATTGCTGGTACTCTGGTTCTATTTCGATAGGGTTCCGTATTAATATCTAAAAGGTGGCCCGTACTTTCTCCACCACCACGATAATCTATAGAGGCTACATAAAAACCTCTTTTAGTTAATTCATTTGGTATTCTAATGTCTAAATCTTTTTGACTCCCTAGCCCATGGGCATATATCACTAATGGAGCTTCACTTTGAAAATCTATATGGTTAGTAGGATGATATAGATTCGCATAAATTTTAGCCCCTGAAGATTCAAACTCAATTCTCTCATAATAGATATAGGATTCAAATCTATTGGAATAAAGTAAAATCAATATTACTATATAAAATAATAGGGAAGCAACAAGTACTTTATGCTTTTTAAGATTTCTAAATAAATTCATAATGCTTCCTTTTCTAACGATTAATAAAATTTCTTTATAACAAAAATTCTAAATCTAGATTTAGAAATCCAATCAGATTATGGTATGGAAATATTTTATTGAATTTAAGATCTTTTCCCTCTCTTTTTACAACAATCAGAACATAAAAATTCTGTAAATGCTATGAAGCCACAATCCTCCATATAACAATCCCACATCTTTGTCTCTTCGTTAAACGAAATACTATATCCACAATCTAAGGGTAATGATTCCACTGTTCTACCACAATTACTGCATTTTAAAGTCATTTATTTATCACCTTTAATATTCTATGCTATAAAGACGAATTTAAATCTTCTTATAATATTTTAAGTAAAAACTTTCAGAAAATAGCTAAAATGAAAAGTTAAAAACCATCTTTCTTTATAGGATATAATTTCTCTACCTCTAATTGGTTAAATTGAGTTAAAAACATTAGTTCAGTTTCAGAAAAGTCAATAATTTAAACTAATTTAAACGATTAAATATTTTAGTAAATAACAATAAATTAACTTATTATATCAATTAAATGAAATAAAATTATGTGATTATCTCTTGTTTGACAAAAATTATCTGTATAGATTAGAATTAAAAAAGCAAGAATGGGAAGAAAAGTATAAAAAATTAAAGGAAAGAGATGTAAAGTTCGTTACTGATTCAGAAATCCCGATTAAACCTCTTTACACTCCATTGGATGTAAAAGGTGATTATTTTGAAAAGGTAGGACTTCCCGGTGAACCTCCATATACAAGGGGAGTTTATCCTTCCATGTATAGAGGGCAATTATGGACAATGAGATTATTTTCTGGTCATGGAACACCCGAAGAAACTAATAAAAGATGGAAATATTTATATGAAAACGGAGAAACAGGTTTTAGCGCGGCTGTTGATGCATTAACATTTAATGGGATCGATCCAACTAACCCAGATGGAGCACCTGAAGTAGGAACCTCTGGCGTTCCATTGTATTGTATTGACAGTCTTTTTGCTCTTACTGAAGATATTCCAATAGACAAAGTTAGCGTTGCTTTAGTTGTTGAACCATTTACTTGTGCACCAGTTTGTTCAATGTACTTTAATATGGCAAAAATGCGAGGATATGATATCAAAACCTTAATGGGAACTACTCAAAATGATATTTTAACTATGACTGTAGGATATATTCCTTATAAAAATTGCCCCCCAAATCATTTGCTTCGAGTTGCTTGCGATTTTATTGAATGGACTATTGCACAAAAGAATGTACCAAAATGGCATCCAATTAATTTTACGGGATATAATTATCGAGAAGGCGGAATTGATGCTATTCAAGAGCTTGGTTTCGTATTTGGAAGTGCCTGTTCTCATATTGATAATTTAGTAGAAAGGGGTTGGAAAGCTGATGATTTTGTAGGAAGATTGGCTTTTCATTTGGCTGCTCATAAGGATTTTTTTGAAGAGATCGCGAAATTCCGTGCAGCAAGACGAATTTGGTATAAATTGATGAAGGATAAATATGATGTTAAGGACAAGAAGAACCTCGCATTTAGATTTCATGTACAAACTGCAGGAAGTTCGTTAACTGCTCAGCTTCCTATGATTAATATAGTCCGTACAGCGATTCAAGGATTAGAAGCTAATTTAGGTGGGTGTCAATCTTTGCATACCAATTCTTACGATGAAGCTATTTGTTTACCATCTGAAGAGGCAGCTCTTGTTGCTTTAAGAACTCAACAAGTAGTTGCTGATGAGACAAGAGTCACTAATACCATAGATCCCTTGGCTGGAAGCTATTATGTAGAATGGTTAACTGATGAGGTGGAAGAAAGAGTATGGAAATACCTCGATAAAATTCAGGGAGTTGGATCTATAGATAAAGCATTATCTACAGGGTGGTTATATAAAGAGATGAGAGATGCTTTTCATAAGAGACGGATGCGTATTGAAAAGGGAGAAGAAATTATGCTTGGAGTTAATAAATATCCTGTATCATACGATACTGTGACTGATGTGTTTAGAACTAATAAAGAAGCAATTGATATTGAAGTAAATCGTATTAATAAATTGAAAGCACGTAGAGACAACGCAAAATTAGAAAAGATTATGGATAAATTACGTAATGCATGTGAAAAAGAAGAAAATGTGATGCCTTTAGTAATGGAAGCAACTAGAGAAGGTGCAACAGTTGGAGAAGTTTGTGATATTTATCGAGAAATTTGGGGTATCTGGGAGCCCCCATTAGCTATTTAATTGAGGTGCTTAAGTTGAGCGATAAAAAGATACGAATTCTAATGTCTAAACCAGGAATAGATGGCCACTGGCGCGGAGGAATCGTAGTATCACGTGCTTTAAGGGATGCTGGAATGGAATTAATATTTGGAGGGTTCCAGAATGTAGAGCAAATTGTAGAAGCTGCTATCCAGGAAGATGTAGACGTAATAGGTCTGAGTATCCACTCTGGGGCGCATTTTGCGTATACTCAAAACGTAATTGATCTTTTAAAAGAACGAGGTGTGTTCGATCATATAATGATCCTTGTTGGTGGGGTAATACCAGCTAAAGATTTCAATAAGTTAAAGGAAATGGGTGTTGCGAACGTGTATGGTCCTGGATCAATGACTTCAGATATAGTAGATTTTATAAGAACACATGTCAAAAAATAAAAAAAACATGTAATATTTTTTTAATTTGTCTAATTTAAATAGCCTTTCATTTTGCGGGGAAATATAAGTTTGAAAGATATGCATGATATCGATAATCTGGTAGAAAAATTTAAGAAGAAAGATAAAATAGCATTAGCAAGGTTAATTTCTGTCATTGAAAATGAACCTGAAGAGGTTTATGAGATTTTTAAACGTTTTGAAGGTATTAAACATGATTCTTATATTATAGGAATAACAGGTTCTCCAGGTGTAGGCAAAAGTACTCTAACTGGGGCATTAACCCAAAGATTTTTAGAAGAGGGTAAATCTGTTGGAATAATTTGTGTAGACCCGACATCTCCTTTCAGTGGAGGTGCTTTTTTAGGCGATCGTGTGCGAATGTCTAACATCTCTTTACATCCAAATGTATTTTTACGTAGTCTTGCTTCAAGAGGCTATAAAGGCGGAATTTCAAGAGCAGTTTTTGATATTAGCCTTTTATATGAGGCATGGGGGATGGATATAATAATTATAGAGACGGTGGGCGTTGGACAAGCAGAGTTTGATGTATATGATCTAGCATATACTATTGTTGTTGTTCTTGTGCCTGGATATGGCGATGCAATTCAAATGCAGAAAGCAGGGATTATTGAAATAGGTGATATTTATGATATTAACAAAAAAGATTTGGGTGGAGAAGATATAGCAGTTCAAATCGAAATGATGCTTGATGATACGATTTTTCAAAGTGGTTGGAGGCCACCAGTAATTATGACAGATGCGATTAATAGTGAGGGAATTGAAGAACTTCTCCAAAATATTAAGGATCATAAAAATCATGTTGAATTGTCAGGACTTATAAATGAGAAGAGAAAAACCCGTTTTAGGTATAAAATTAAGGAATTAATCTATTCTAAGGTGGAAGAATTAGTCTCTAAAAGTCTCATTGATGAAAATGAGATTAATAACATAATAAACAATGCGTTAGATGATGGGAAATTTAAAATTTATCGTTCTATCCATGATAAATTTGAAAATATTAACTTTGAAATAAAAAAGAAATAAAATTAATTTGATAAGAAATTCATAACTATTTCATTGAATTCCTCTGGTTTCTCAATAGCAACAGCATGTCCAGCATCTTTAATTTCTATAAACTTTGCGTTTGGAAGTAGTGCAGTGTATTCTTCTTTAATGGAAGAAGGAGCATAATCTTGATCAGATCCAATAATCAATGTTGGACATTTAATCTTGTCTAAGTGATCTCGAATACTCCAGCCAATTAATGCACGCATTGCTGAAAGATATGCTTTCTTATCATTTTCTTGCCATCTTTCGATTAATTTCTGACGCAAATCTTCTTGCTCAGGTTTTATAAACAATCTTGGGGCAAGAACTTGTCCCATTTTTTTCATTCCGACTAATCTTACGATAGAAATGCGCTTAAATGCTTCTAATTTCATCTTAAATGAGTCTGCTGGTATTTCAATACCCGCATTAACAATTATAAGGCTTTTCACTAATTCGGGATAATCTACAGCAAATTGAAATGCAATTCCTCCTCCTAAGGATATTCCTAGAATATGTGTTGAAGTAACCCCTATTATTTCAAGTAATTCTGCAATATCTTTGGCAAACATCTGCATATTATAAGGTCCCTTCGGTTTGTCTGTTTTTCCATGGCCTCTAAGATCTATGGTGATAACCTGATATTTCTGAGAAAAAGTTGGTACTTGAAATTCCCAATCACGAGTGCTTGAACCTAATCCATGAATCAATAGTAAGGGTTCACCCTCTCCAGTCGACTCATAGTACATTTTAATATCACTAACCTTCTGTTTTGGCATAAAAAGACCTGTTAATATTTTTGTGATTAATATTAATTCAATCTTATGACATTTAAAAGGTTTGTAAAGGCTAGATAAGTGCACCTAATCAATTAAATGAGAAAGAAAAAACTCATTGAAATAATAGAATTAGGTAAATAAATTCCAATAAATTGTAATTTAAAAAATATTTTGTAATTTGCCTTTTCCTCTCTCTTGTTTTGGGCAGCTTAAATTTCATTAATGGATCCTTCCATTTTTTTTAGGGTAATAAATTATACTTTGTATTACAAGTGCACCAATAAGTTTTATAAGCATGATATTAACTTTCTTGTTAAGTCCATAAATTATGGAGTGAAAAAAAATGAGTTATAGAAGTGACAAAATTAAAAATAAGATAATATCAATCACAACTAGCCTCTCTTCAATTTTTATTCCAATTTTTCAGTATGTACCCGCAACCGCAGTATGGTTTGGTATAATGAGTGTTCCAATTGTTGCTTACATTTTCTACTTCTTTCAAAATCCAAGCATTCTAATTTACGATTTACTGTTTCTATTTAGGACACCAGGGATATACATCACTTTGTTTGGTTTTACAATTTATTTATATTCTTTTATTTTTCAATTGACTCATAGAAAACAATTAATTAATAAAGGACCTTATAAAATTATTAGACACCCTCAATATGTTGCATTTATAATTATGACTTTTGGGATGACGTTAGTTGTATTTCAAACTACCCCAATATCGTATTTTCCTATATTAGACACCTATTCAGTTATTTTAATTATTTGGCTTATAGAAGTTCTGGCTTATATAATATTGGCTAAAATTGAAGATTTTGCTTTGAAGTATAAGTTTGGTGATGAGTTTATTGAGTATAAAAATTCTGTGGGTTTTATGTTACCGCGTATTGCTCTAAAAAAGAAGCATTAGTGGATATAAAAAAATAAATTTAAAGTCTTTAATTAACCATTTTTTTTATTTAATATGGGTTGGAAAGAAAAGGTATGGAAATATAGTCGGTTGTTTTATGTCAAACTATCTATAATAATTTCTTTCATTTTTATTTCTTTATTAGCTATTATTGTCCTTGTTTCTTCATATGGAGTGTTTTTTGAACCGAGCGATTATATATGGTTATTGGTTGGAGCTTTATCATTTTTCATTATAATTTTAATATCTTACTTTATTGTTATAACTGTTAATCAATACAAGGACTATTTCAGAAGAAAAAGTATTATATCTGAAAGATTCACCTATTTAACTTTCGATGATGTATTTAAGAATGAGAAACGGAAAAAAATAATCGAAAGAATTCTAACTGAACCTGGAATTCACAATAATGAGCTCCTTAGACAATGTAATTTACAAAAAGGGCAATTACAATGGCATCTTGAAGTACTTTTAGAGTATGGGATAATAAAAAAAGAAAAGTTAGGGCAATATATTACATTTTTTCCAACATTCACAGATAAGACACAAGAAAAAAGCCTACGTAGACTAATTGCTAAATCAAAAACTACCTTAGAGATTTTAGATCTTATTGAAAATAATCCTGGGATTAATTCATTTTCAATCGCTAAAAAATTAAATATCACTCGAAGCTCTGTAAAGTATCATATTGATAAATTATCAAGAAAGAATATAATTTCATTATTCCGTCAAGGAAGAGAAATAAAATTATTTATAAATCAGGAAGAAATTCCAGCACTAAACTCATTATCATCTAAAAGGCTGAACGATTGATTGGAGATATAATCGATGAGATCCAATCAGAATAATGAGCTTTTTCAATTCTTTTTTATCCTTTTATTTTAATAATTTAGGAAACTTATTTTCCATTTTTAATTCTTCTTGAATAATTTCATTCAATAAATCTTCTCGTTCTTTTCCAGCAAGCACTTCTAATTTTCTAATGCTTAATGGATCAACTCTTTCCCTTAAAATTTTGATTTCATTTACAGTAGGAGGTGTCGTCTTTTTTAGATTATCGTTAATTAATAATTCAAATCCTGTTGATTCTTTTACACTTTCAATGCTTACACCCGGATGAATAGATATGACTCTCATACTTTTACTTACTTTATCAAAGTCTAAATAAGCTAAATTTGTTATTACGCATTGAGGACCGGAACCTCCACATATAGATGATTTACCATCTTGAAATCCTACTCCTGAAATAAAAAATAGCTTCTCAGTTGGAACAAAGGTTCTTGTATCATGTCGAGGAGTATATAAAAATGAACCGCGAGAATAAAACATACTAAAATCTGCTATTCCAGCACAACCAGGAAGTCTAACTTTGGGTTTTTCCCAATTTCCTATACAGATGTTATTAGTATTTCCATATTGATCGATTTGTGCTGGTCTAAAAAATTCTATAGTTGTTAATTTATCAGAAGGTAATGATTCAAGTGTGCATTCTACTGAATTTTGGAATCGATAAGCTCTAGCTGTATTCATTTCTAAATAGAGAAGAGACACTTGACGAGGCTCTAAAACAAATGTATTACCCATAATATAATGATAAATAGCATCAGTTGCATGGGTTAGTTTCGCTAAAGTAAAAGCAGCCCAGACCATAGGAGTGGCAACACCAACAATCATAACATCATCATTTCTTACCTCCCTTGCCATTAAGATTGTCATTATTTCATCTACACTATAATCTTTTGAATATTCAGTCATTTTTTCCCTCTTTAATCTAACTTTTAATCCAATCATTAATTGCAATTTTAACAGAGCGGCGCATTTCCTTTGAGTAATCTGCAGCCAATTTTGCAAAATAAAATTTTTGTCCTATATTTTTAGCATATTTTATATAATAGCCTCGTTCCACTCCTTCAAACATTTCGTTAAAATCTTGTTTATTTAATCTTTTATATTGGTTAATGAAATGAATAAATTTTTGAGGAAATCGAGGTTGTAATGGAATATGCTCCTTATCACCTTTAGGGTAACCAAAACAGACCATAGTGATAGGAAATACCCATTTAGACAAGTTAAGAAGCTCACGATGGATTTCAATATTTTCTATAATATCACCAATATAACATGAACCGATCCCTAAAGCTTCAGCTGTTATTACCGCATTTTGGGCTGCAATTAAGGCATCGCAACAAGCAAGAAGTAAATCAGATTCTTGAGGTGTCTCAAAATTCAAACCCATCTCAGCGCATAATTCTTCTACCTCGCAAACATTAAAATAATCCCACCATCTTTGCATATCAGCTAGAAATACTAAGACTAAAGGTGCCTTAGCTATGTGAGGTTGATTATCGCATGTTTTCGCTAATTTATTTTTTATGTCTTGGTCAGTCACTTGAATAATAGAATAAAACATCATATTTCCTGCTGTTGGTGCTCTCATTGCTCCATGGATAATTAAATCTATTTCTTCTTGGCTAAGATTTTTTGAATTGTATGCGCGAATTGTTCTTCTCTTCTCTATTAAATCTATCGTTTGATAATCTTTTTTATTTATTTTCATATTAACACACATCAATACTAATTTTATAACAATATATTAAGAATAGTTTGTATTCCTCCTGCTTCCTCGAGATATTGCGTATGATTCTTACCAAAAATGAACTTATTTTTATATTCTTCAAATGTCAATTTAAGATATTCTTGAATATGGAGAGGATCAAATGTATATATGGGATAACAACTTGTAGGATGCGCTCCAAATGGAGACCTGACTACTGCACTAGTAGTTTGCATCGGAAGTTGAGCTTTTCCAGGTGAATACCTAATATCTTCAGTTTCAACAAGTTTTTCACATATAATTATTGTTTTTTTGGCTGTTTTTGCCATATCATCGTCCATCCAAACTGCTCCAGCAATATTTCCATTTCCGCACTCATCAGCATAAGGTACATGCAAAATAGCAACATCCAAATCAATTTTAGGGACTGCCATAACTTGAACTCCTGAACCAAGTGGATCTTCAATTTGTTTAATATCTTTTCGAACTTTAGAAAAATCAGTACCGATAATCCCTTTCAAAGGCATAAAAGGTACTTTTAGATAAGACGCTCTTAATCCTAAAGCAATCGTCGCCTCACTTTCTTCAGATATCTTAACAGAACCAGATTCTACCGCGTTCTTATAGTTAGGAGCCATACCAAATATTTCAACTGAAACGAAACATGATTTTACCTCAGAAACACATTCAGCTCCAATTAACATATCCACTTCAATTCCACCCACAAAAGTGCATATTGTTAATTTCTTTTTATTTTGTTTAATAATCTCCCTACAGGCACTAATTGGTTTTCTCCAAAATGACAATCCTCCAAATCCAACAAGATCACCATCTTGAATGAATGTTGAGACGGCATCACTTAAGGACATTAATTTACTTTTTCTCATTAGTAATCTCTCGATACAAAAATAGCTATAATAAAATACTTTACAATTATAATTTTTTATCTAATTAAAATTAATATGAATATAGTTAATTATTCTAATTTTGGATTGTGAAAATATTAAGTATATTTAATTCTTTTTCACTTTTTCTAATTGTTCTTTTAATTTGATAAAGTATTCGGGAGTTCCCAACTTAAAAGGGATGGGATAACGAGTTCCAAATTTGTGAGTTTCTTCCATTCCATGAATTATATCATTAATCAAAGCAAATGGGATTGAAGCTATTAAATCTGAATCTTTTGCCATTCCATAACGACGATCCCCTAAGCACGGAAAAGCAATTTGTAAATCATCTGTCAATATGGGATTTGAAATTGTATCGGCGCACACTCCATCACAAAATGTTGTTATTGAAATTCTCCCCCCTTTTTTCCATAAATATCCTTGGATAATGCGCATAATCTGAGCTGAGTTTCCCCAAATCAATAATAAATCCGGCTTGAAATCTATTCGATGCAAAGCCCCAGCAACAATAGCATTGTATTTACCAAATGGAATTTTAGGAATACTTGCTGTAGTTTTTTTGGCAGCCTCTTTAGTTTCATTATATCTTCCGATGAAAAAAGCCCCTTCCTCAAAAAGTTTATGTGATCCTTCAAATCCAAGCGATATTCCAGCGAGAGGACATAGATTATCCTCTTTTGTGCAACCCATTGTCCATCCATAATATCGTGCATAACTAAAAATTTGACAAATAACTAATTTCTCTTCAGGTTTTTTAAGAAATTTTATTTTGTCAAGTTCTTTTGAATCTTCTAATAGCTTGACGCCAATAGGAAAAGTACTTAATCGTAAGTATTTATTTAATTTAGTATCTAATTGTTTTAAATCTTCCATAAAATCTTCTCATTTATTATATTTTTAGGATCTTACTCTTTCTTTGACTTATTCTGTCAAATAAATCGTCCATAGTTGGAAATGGCATAAATTGCTTATCTTTCTTTTTTAATTCAATTGCTTCTGAAGGACACTTTACAATGCAATTTCCACATCCAATACAACGTTTCTGAATAATAGATGATAATTCATTTTCCAAAATAATTGCTTCCATCGGACAAGTCTCCTTGCATGTTCCACAACCTGTACAGAGTTCAGGATCCACTTCAGCAAAATAGTTTGAAATTGTTAGTTGTCCTGGATTTGGAAGCTTCACATATCTGGATAAGGATTCACAACAACAACTACAACAACTACAAATAAAACATAACTGTTGAGAATTATCTGGTTGAAGGACTAATCCATCTTCTTGGTTTTGTAGTAAGATGTTTAGTGCTTCATCCTTTGTTATTTCACGTCCCCAACCTTGCTCGATATAAAGTTTAGCTCCGAAACCGAATCCTAGACAAAGTTCTCTCCGTGAAGTAAGTTCACATGATTCTTCCATAATGTCTTTCAATTGCCTACAAATACAATTAGTAACCATAAATGGACCTTCAGTAGTTTCAATAAGTTCTTTCAAATCATCATAAAAGCTGACATTTTGTTTAATATTGATACTTTTTTCAACTGGTATTGTACGCAATTGAGCTCCTTTCACTCGGAATGCTTCTTTTAGCCATCCTTCATCAAAATAATCGTGGAAATCTTTAATGAACTCTTTGGGAAAGTTATCAAGCTTATTCACTTGGAATTCAAATATTCCAACCATTAAAAGTGCATTACCATAGAACTTAACACCATTTTCTTTTTTGAACATGATTAGACCCTTTTTAGTCATACAATCAAGTTTCTCTTCTAAGTCCTCCTTCGAGATATTTTTATTTTTAACTCGCTCATAGATAGTGTCTAATGTTTCGAGATCACGATTCCAGCCAAATCGTAATAACATAGCAGTTTCAGCTTCATCAGGACTAAATAAATGCTTTAATAATCGTATATCAGATCCTGATTTGGTTCGTGGAAAACCAATGGGCATTTTATCAAGATGTAATTGAAGTCTTCTGTAAACATCTTTCTCCTCTGTATTTGAACTCATATTTAGATTCTTGACCCTTTTTTATATAAAAAATAATTAAATGATGAAATATTTCCAATCTTAAATTTATTTTTTATTCCTTTTTAAACTAAAAAGAAGGATTATTATTAGTAAAATAGGCAAAGTTTAAACCACATTTAATCTGATTCTGTCTCTTCTTGCATCTAAATTAAATTCGATCTATCTCACATCATAATGAATCAGTTGGATTTACTTTTCTATTTTTAATAGTTCTCTTATTTATAATCAGACCGATAGTAATGATTAAAACTACAAAAACCAATATATATATACTTGGAATTTCTCCATCTGTTACTGATGTTACAATTCCCCCATCTCTAATAAGCCAATTAAAATTATTAATAATAGCTTGTTTTGCATCCTTGGCTGCACTACTATATTTGGAGGAACCTGCATCAAAAGTTACATTAAATCGCAAGGAAAGTTGCGACCAACCTATTAATAATTGATCATAATTCGAGGTCGATAGTGCAACCCCATAGAACATATAATCCATATTTTTCACATTTGAGACGTTCCAATTACCGAGAGGCTGATCAAACGAAGGAGCAAAACAGAACATGAATCTCATTGTATTTACGCTCGGGACATCCCAGTTGCCCAGGGGTTGATTGAATGATGAAGCAAAATAGAATATATAATCCATATTTGTCACATTTGAGACATTCCAGTCACCTATGGGTTGGTTGAATGAGGATGAGTCGGTAAACATATAACTCATGTCATTCACACTCGAGACATCCCAGTCACCAAGGTATTGATTGAATGAAGAAGCTCCATGGAACATGAATCTCATAGTTGTCACTCTGGAGACATTCCAGTTATCGATGGATATATTGAATGAAGAAGCTCCATAGAACATAAAATCCATATTAGTGACCTTGGAGGTGTCCCAATTATTCATATTACCATTGCTACTTAAACTGGGGCAATTCCTAAAAGCAGAATGTAAACTTGTTGTTCCCGTTAAATTTATATCATCAGTTGCAGTAAGTGCTAAATTAGAACATCCTGAAAAATATTTTTCTGAATTTCCTAATTGCAAGCAACCCCATTGTTGAATTTGGAGTATCTTTAGCTTATCACCCCCGAAACCAAATCTCCATCCAATAATAGTTCCCATGATGCTTATAGTATATACTCCTTCGGAATTATAGGTGTGTATAGCAGTAGGTTGATCCCAATTTATGATTGTATCATTGTTCATATCCCCCCATTCTACTGTGAAATTATATGTTCCACTCGATTCTAATGGTAGGCATACTTGATTGCTACTGCTAGAACCCTCACTTATCTTTGTTGTATCCCAGACAGAGATAAACTCTTTCGGGTTTGATGCGACAGGATTATGTGAATCTAAGTCGGTGGTAGCTCTTTTTAGCTCATAAAAGGGATACTCATGAGTCGAAATACTCAAGGATATCGATAGTAAGACTATAGATACTACACATAGTTTTGTTAATTTAAATTTTTTCAAACTAATCATTTTTTACTGTCTTTTGTAAAATACTGGACTTCTTCAAGAATATTATTAGAAAATAGAATTTTTAAATCTTTTTCAAAGTTAATAATTAGAAAAAAATTTCTAAAATAATTTAATTAAAATATTTTTATCGCTTCTCTTTTGGTGATTTATAGATAATTGCAGCATTGACGGCTCTCCTTCATCAATTATTTTATCATAATGTAAATTACAACACTCTTGAGACTATAGTATCTTTAAAAATGTGCATTGAAAAATATAGAAAATTTAAATTTTATTCAATTTAAATCATTTTTATTGATTAAAGATTATTATTAATATTTAACTTATATTTGACATTTTATTTGGTGATTAAAAATAACTCGAAAAAGGCTGACTATTGGCTTAGTGCAATGTTACTTTGGAAGAGGTAAAGGAAAGACTACAGCCGCATTAGGTCAAGGATTTCGTGCTACTGGACAAGGTTTCAAAGTTTACATGATTCAATTTATGAAGGGTTGGGACAAATATGGAGAGGTGAATGCAATTAAAAATACAGATAATTTTGAACTTAAACAATTTGGTACACCCGATCTTATTTCTGAACCAAGAGAAATCGACTATGAGGAGGCTAAAAAAGCATTGAAATTTGCTGAAGAAATTATTACGAGTGATAAATATGATATAGTAATTTTAGATGAGATCGGGGTTGCTATCGAATATAATTTGATTGCGGTTGAAGAAGTCTTGGAATTAATAAATAAAAAACCCGAAAAAGTTGAATTAATATTGACTGGTGGTCCTAATATACATCCCAAGATAAAAGAAAGAGCTGACTTATTAACTGAAATGAGGATGATTAAACATTATTACTCTTCAAAAGGGATCACTGCAAGGTTAGGTATTGAATATTAATAAGAAATTTAATTAAAAAAATGGATATTAATAAACTTTATAGGAAAATTATAAGTGATCTAGAAAAGGAAGCCATTAGTAAATTTAAATCAAAGGATGATTATTTAAGTTGGAATCATGAAGTTTTCAACAAATATGGATATAGAGCTTATAACTTAAGTGTACCAGAAATAGACAATATAGTTAAGAAATATCATAATCAATTTAAAATGCTTTCCTTTGATGAAAGGTTAGAGTTATCAAGTAAATTTTACAAATCGGGATATATTGGACAAACTAGCTTTGGATTACAAATTCTAAAAATTAGTCTACCAGAATTAAGACCCAAATATTTTGATTATCTTGATGAAATTGTTAGCACTTTTACTGGTTGGGGTCCAACAGATTCTTTTTCTCTCTATATAATGCAACCTTTGTTAAAGAGATATCCTAATGAAGTAAAAAAATTGTTAGAAAAGTGGAATGATTCTCAGCATCTATGGAAAAAACGAGCAAGTGTCGTTGTTTTTACAAGAAAAGTTGGAGCTAGTGGTGAACACCTAGATTATCTCCTAAAATTATGTGATAATTTAATATGGAATAATGAGGATTTAGTAAGAAAAGCAGTTGGTTGGGCACTTAAAGATAATATGGTTGGAAAAAATAAAGAAAAAGTGTTAAATTATATTAAAGAATTGAGGAAAAAGGGTGTTTCATCAACAATAACTCTTTATTCAATTCGAAGATTAAAAGGAAAAGAAAGAAAAGAAATCTTAAGAATTAAACCAAAATAGAAATCAATAAAAAAATTATAGAAATAATAATTATCTCATAATATGAATGAAAAAATAGAAAATAGATTAATAGCTTATTGTGGTATTGATTGTGGAAGGTGCAACATTTATCTTGCTCCCAATAATCCTAAGATTGCTAAAGACTTAATAAGAACTTTTGAAGGTGCGTGGGATAATGTTAAACCAGAAGATTTTTCGTGTAGTACTTGTAGAGGTCCAATTGATGAATGTTGGAGTTCAGAGTGTTGGATTCGAGATTGTTGTTCTAAGATAAAAAAACTAAATTATTGTTATGAATGTGATGAATTTCCTTGTGCTAATCTAGAGAAATGGGCTTTAAAAAGCAAAGGTTATAAAAAAGCACTAAACAGACTCAGGAAAATGAAAGGCCTTGATTTTAAATAAAAAACCCTTTGATAATTAAAATTCCCCCTAAATTAAATAGAATTAAGGCAAGACTCTCAGTTAACATTTCTTCAGAAATGCCACCAATTAAATTTGATGCGAGTCCAATAACGACTATAATTATTCCTACAAAAAACCATTGTAATCTTTTTTTAGTTCCTCCTTCAACCTTTTTAGTCATCATTGCATATTTGCATATAACATAAATCGCTAAACTAATCCTTAGAAGATTTACCAAAGAGAACCATATTAAAGCAGCACCAGTAGTCAAAGTATCAACCATACCCTGTTCATACAAACTTAGGTTCAAAGATGGTCTCCATATAAAGAATCCAAAACTCATTAGGATAAATAAAATCATCATTGTTCCGAAATATTTAATACTCATAGCTACTTTTTGGGATTTTTCTAAGATAAAAACTGTCATTACCAAGGATATAGGAATGAAATTGAAAAAGATTTGAGCTGGAATCCTGATTGAAATAATGAGAGACTCACATCCACCACAAAATATCAAATGATAAATTAGATATAACAAAAATCCAAAAGAAGCAGAGTAGAAAAATAGCGCAAACCATCTATTTAGCCAATTTGTTCGATTTAAGCGTAGTTCAATAAACCCTCCTATAAATGTAATTATAACTGTTATCCCTACAATAATCATTTCTAAAATATAGAAACCAATCATCAGTATTTTACCCTTTTAATATTAAAACATAATAATGACTTATAATAATTTTAAATTTACCTTTCTTGATTAAAAAAACAATATCTTTAAGTTTTAAATAATAAAAAATTAGATATATCAAATATAAAATATTTTCTATTCATTTATTCAATACTCCAATTTTGATGTTTACATATGCCCAAATGCTTTGTGATATCTCCCATCCGTGTAGATAAATATGATCAAGTTTTTAATCAAATTATTAAACCAGCGATGGAAAATTGTGGAATAGAAACATTCTGTGAAACGAAATTAACCAATAAAGTATTTGATTTAATACCCACCTATGATCTATGTATAATAATTCATTCAAAAGATCATCCGTTAATATATTATCAAACTGCTATCGCTAAATGTGCTGGCAAGCCTCTTATCTTCTTGAAGGCAAAAGGAGAGTCCCTCCCATTCCACCTCAATAATGAACATAATGTAAATTACGATCTAAAGGATTTAACTCAATTAAATGTTGAGGATGTCATTAATGATATAATTAATAGAGTAAAAGAAATTGAATTAAATGATTGGGAGGCCCTCCAACCATTTAACTTCGAAAAGATCCAAAAAATTAAAGATTCAATTCAAAAAGATAATTCAAAAAAATGTTATATAATTCAACCTATTGGCCGGGAAGGATCAGATACGTGGGAACACATTGATAGCGTATTTAATTATATAATTAAACCAGGATTAAAAAAGTTCGATCTTAAACCTTATACAATTATGGACTTAAAATCTAAGGTAACATCATTCGAACCTGGATTGCTATCAGAACGAAAACTTAGATTATTATCTGAAAATAGCCTTGAAATCTTATCTGAACAAGTTTACAAAGCAATTTTGACTATGGACCTATGCATCGCAATCTTAACCTACCCAGATCCAAATGTATTCTTTGAATTAGGTATGGCACATTTTGAATCTCGACCGGTTATTAAATTAATGGATAAGGAGACTTATAGAAACTATCCTTTTGTTCTAAGAAAGAAAAAAGATCTAATTTTATATACTTATCAATATTTATCTTTAAAAAGCGTATTTTATGATAAAACGTATACCAGTCAGATTTTAGATTACATTAAGGATTTAGAAGTCGCAGATTGGAGAGTTCAGAATTTTCGTTTTAAAGATATCGTTATTGAAAATGAATTTAACAAATATATCAAGAAAAAAATATCACAAACACATAGAGAAATAAAATTTGATAATTTAGCCGCTAAAACTGGCTTAGAACCTCAAAAGATTGAAGAATTGATTGAGAAATTGATATTAAGAGGAGAATTGGATGCAGAAATTATCAAAAATAAAATTATATTTAAACCATCTGAAGCTGCTTCAATTGAAGTTGCATCTACAATACCTCCTGGTAAAAAGATTTTAATTTTTATTAGTTATGCTACTAAAGATGCTGATTGGTTTAAGGTTCAAGAGATTGCAAGATCATTAACTACTTACCACGAAATAGAGAAAGTCTTTTATTGGCAAGAGGACATGAAAGACAACATTTATGAATATATGGATGAATATTTAGGTAAATGTGATCTTATGCTCCTATTTTGTTCCCCTAATGCTTTAAAATCTAAACCAATAATGAAAGAATGGACAGCAGCAGATAGTATGGAAATACCAATTATTCCTGTCTTTTTTAGCTCAGAACATATACCCCCACTTTTGAAATCAAGATTAGGCGTTAAATTTTTTCCTTTTGAGTTTGAGAAAAATGTAAGTAAAATTCATGATCTAATCATTAAAAAGTGTGAGGAAAAAACCTAATATAAAGTCATGCCTTAATTTTCAAATTTTTTTAAAAAATAAAAAATAAAATAATTCAAAGATTCCATAAGTTAAAATACAATTTTATTTCGAATAAAAAACTTAAGATGATAATATGGCAAAATTAGCAAGACAAGTTGCTGTGGTTGGAGCAGGAATGAGTAAATTTGGTCAATGGTTTCCAACAAAAAGAAATCCAGATTTATGGATTGATGCCTGGTTAGATGCTGTTAGCAAAACAGATAATGGGATAGAACCTAAAGATGTTGATGCATGTTATGTAGGTAATTATTCATCAGATTTATTTAATCATCAAGGACACTTAGGTCCTCAAATGGCAAATCTTGTTGGGCTAACACCAAAACCCGCTCCAAGAATGGAGGGTGCTTGTGCAAGTAGTGGAGTCGCTCTACGACAAGCAATTATAGCAATAGCATCAGGAATTCATGATGTAATTGCGGTATGTGGTGTTGAGAGTATGACAGAAGTTTCGACAACATTAGTGACCGACACATTAGCTACCGCATCAGATAATTTGTTCGAATATCCTGCTGGAGCTACATTCCCTGGATTATATGCTGCTATCGCTTCAGCCCATTTTCATAAACATGGGACTACTCCAGAAGATTTAATGAGAGTAGCAATTAAAAATCACCAGAATGGTAAAGAAAATCCCTATGCCCAAATGCAACAATCCATTGATGATATAATGAAGAGTAAAGTAAAGAAGTTTGAAAGCCAAGGAAAAGAAGCTCCAGATTGGAAAAATGAATTTGACTTTTTGAAGAGTAGTTCAAATCCATATATCGCTTCACCGCTTCGGTTATTTGATTGTTCTCTCGTGACCGATGGTGCTGCCTGTGTTTTTTTAGCAGCTAAAGATATCGCAAAAAAGTTTACAGACACACCAATATGGATAACTGGTACAGGTCAAGGAAGTGCATCCTTATCATTACATGATAGAGAAAGTATTACAAGTTTTATAGCTGCAAAAGAAGCAGTAAGACAAGCGTATAAAATGTCTGGTTTAAAACCAAATGAAATTCAGATAGCAGAAGTACACGACTGTTTTACTATAGCAGAGATAGTTGCTCTAGAAGATTTAGGCTTTTACGAAACAGGAAAAGCTGTAGAAGCAATTAAAAATGGAGAAACAAGACGTGATGGGGCTTTACCAATTAATACTTCGGGTGGTTTGAAGAGTAAGGGCCATCCAGTTGGAGCTACGGGGGCAGCAATGGTAGTTGAAACGTTTAAGCAGATGAGAGGTATTGCTGAAAGGAATAGACAAGTTAAATTCGACGTTGAAAGGGCTCTGACTCATAATTTAGGTGGTAGTGGTGGAACCTGTGTTGTAACTATCTATCAAAAATGAGGTGAAAAAGATGTCTGAAGAAAAAGAAATTACGATTCAAAACTATTTAGATTATATGACGAATAATAGGCTTATGGGTTCTAAGTGCAAGAAATGTAGTGCTAATTATGTTCCTCCAAGAAAATTATGCACTAAATGTAACTCAACAGAGTTAGAATGGGTAGAAATGTCTGGTAAGGGAAAAATTGCCGCATATTCTTGTATAGGCGTTGGAACAACCTTTATGGTGGGTAAGGGTTATTCTATGAAGAAACCTTATTGTTTTTCAGTTATTAAACTTGATGAGGGTCCTATGGTATCGGGCCAATTAATCGGAGTAGATGAGACAAAACCGGAAACAATAAAGATAGAGACTCCTGTGAAAGTTAGCTTTATAAAAACTGAGCTTCAAGGTGGAGAAACCAGAGTCGATCTAGGCTTTGAACCCATATGAAAAATTAATATAAACCTTTTTTAATTTTTTTTGAATTTAAAATTCTATTAGGTGGAGTCAATTAAAAGGACATATAAGATCATTTCTATAATCTTATTAATTTCAATAATAGCCAGTGGTTTTTTGTTACCTCTTGTCTTGGTAAATCGGAATTATATACAAAATATTGATATTGATTTGAAATTCGAAGGAGATAATGCATTTCTTTATGTTCAAGATCAAATAGAAATTAACCAAAGTCATTTTAGGATTCCTGGCACGCAAGGTAGAGAGAAATGTGCCCAATATTTTATAACTAAATTCCAAGAAATTGATATTAATATAACCTATATACTACATAATTTCACAGTTCATTCAATTGATTGTCAAAATGTTTTATTCAAGTTAAATGAAAATTATAACAATATAGTTATATTGGCATCTCATTATGATTCTAGAGCAAAAGCAACAAAAGATCCAATAATTGGAAATAGAACAAAGCCAGTTCCAGGCGCTAATGACGGAGCAAGTGGATGCGGAGTTTTAGTTGAATTAGCCCGAGTTTTATATGAAAAAATAATGAATCTTAGCTGTCAAATCTGGTTTTTATTTTTAGATGGGGAAGATCAAGGCTTTGATTATGATGCTGGTATTGAGGGTTGGGATTGGTGCGAAGGATCAAAAGCTTTTGTGAATTCAATTAATAGTTTTTATAACTTCTCAAACGAGTATTTTGATTGCATGATCTTATTAGATATGGTTGGAGGGGTAAATCTTCAATTTATAAATGAACAGTATTCGACTTCGTCATTATTAGGCGAACTATTCGAAATTGGTCAGCAGTTAGGCTATACATCTCAATTTCCAAATGATGCATATTCAGCAAGGATAACTGATGACCATGTTGCTTTTGTAAACTATGGAATACCCTCAGCAGACTTAATTATAAAATTTTGGAATAATCCTGAATGGCCATATCATCATACAGTCCAAGATGATTTATCTAATATCTCAAATATGAGCCTAGACATTACAGGAGAAACAGTTGAACAATTTCTTTATAATAACTATCTGATTCTGTTATCTAATGATTATCAAGGCAATTATCCTTGGAAAGAAGATATTAATCTAGTAGATACTGATGTTATAATTACTATAATAATAATATTAGCGTTAATTGGCGTGTCATTCTTATTAATTTTTTCAATAAAATGGATATCTAAGAAAAAAAGAAATGTAAATACCGAAAATACTTATTAGAAATACATTCTAAAAGCAAATCCTATCAAAGTTGCTGCTACCAATAGTTGAAGATAAAGATTTGGCATTCTCTTTGAAACATTGGCTCCCAGGAACGCCCCTATAATGGATCCTATGCCAAGTGTAAGTCCTAGAGCTAACTCTACTTGACCTATCAATAATTTTGTTATTGAATTATAAATTGCAGTAAAGAAAATTATTGAAGTGGAAACTGCTGTAGCATAATGAATTGGAAAATTCAAGACTAGATTTAATCCAGGAGTAATAATTACTCCACCTCCAATTCCCAAAAAGTTTGAAATAAAACCTGCCAATAAGAAAAGAGGAATAGTAACCCTCATTTTCTCCTTATAATCATAATCTCTCAAAAATGAGAAATCTTCATTAAAACTTATATTATTATTCTCTTTATGCTGATTATTTGATATTCTGTGATTATGAATACTTTTAAATACCATATATAATCCCGAAGTAAGCAATAAGGTGGCAAACAATATTCTTAGAATTACATTATTTATTTCTATAAATAGCAATATTAGTGTGCTTAGTAAACATCCAAGTATAGAAAATCCACTATATATCAAGGAATTCTTTAAATCAGTTCTTTTCCCTTTTAAGTATGTTAAAAATCCTGAAGCTGAAGTTAATAAGATTATGAAATTTGAGGTATCAATTGAAACATTAATGGGGACTAGAAGGAATATAGTAATAAAACTAACATAAAAAATACCTCCTCCTTGTCCACTCATAACGCTTATTAATCCAAATATTAACCCACAAAATGATAAAATAATTATAATTTCCCATGTAAAATTCATTATAAAATTTCAAATTATAAAAAAAATTTTAACTTTTCCTAAAAAAAATGTGATAAAGAGTGGTAAAATACAAAGATATATTGAAAATTAGCGAAAATTTTGAGGAAGAATTTTGCAGCGCGATCAATAATAGTCAAGATTATAATCGGGCAGCAAAAGGGTGGGGAGTCGAATTTGAGGGGGCTTTACTATGGATGATGGGTGCTAGTGGTGAAATAATTGACAGTTTAAGAATCTTTCTAGATCTTAAGGATGGAAAGTGTTTAGGAATAAACATTTTAGCTCCAAATGAAGATATTCCACGAGATGCTATATTAATCTTAAGTGCACCACTTAATATTTGGAAAGAAATGGGTACAAAAAGAATTAATCCAAATCAATTTATTATGTCAGGTAGAGTGAAGATTGAGGGGAATATTGCTCTAATGATGAGATATTCTAAAGCTGCGCTTGAATTAGGAAAATTGGCGGGGAAACAAATCTTTTTCCGAAAACTATTTACTGAATATGATTTAGGCTAAACTAGTAGTATTATTCTTTAATTCCTAAAATAGCCCGATGTTTTGTTTTGTCAATATAAACTTTTAATATATCAAAAGAGTGAAAAACTTCATAAATTTCTTCTATTGTAAAAAAATGATGATATAGACCTTTTTCTGGACCTGATAATGGAATAAATGTTCCTTTTTCTATTTCTTTTAGTTCCCACTCATCAACCTTAGTTCCACCGCTTAATATGGGAAAAGTTATAAATATATACCCCCCTTGTCTTAAAATTCTCTCGATTTCTTTTATAGTAAATAAGATATCTTTCATCAAATTATGATGAATAACTTGAGTTGAAATAATAGCATCAAAAAAGCCATTTTCAAAAGGAAATTTCTTCTCGATTCTATGTTGAATTAGTGTTGCTTTTAAATTTTCTTCAATTAACCACTTTCGAGCAATTTCCAAACCTTTAGGTGAAGCATCTACTCCATAAACATCAAAACCATATTTAGAAAAATAAACTAAATGCCTTCCTGTACCACATCCAATATCGAGTATCTTCTTGCAATTATTTTTTTGAAAAAGTTCCTTTATTTCTCCCATATTTGGATGTGGTTCTAAGAATGTTTTACCATTCTTAGTAAAAATGAAATTCCAACTATCCATATTGATTTACTCTTTATAATTATATATTAAGAATTAGGCAAAATTTAAGTATTATTTACTTTTACGACTTTTTAATTCGTCCCAACATTCCCACATATAGTGACCATACTTTAATTTGAATTCTTCAGCAAACTCATTTGTTCTTGGTCTAATAAATTCATAACCATTATGAATACACTCATATGTGACTGGAACTGGTCCTAATACTTCACCATCAACTTGACTGAAATATGAATCGCCTTGTGAACCTCTCATTTCAACTCTTACTTTCTGACTTCGAAATTCTTTCACATTTGGATGTGGAAGAAGAGACGCAGAATACATTTTCCTAAATTGCCTAGCTAATTGAACCTTATCAATATTAACAACACTTATATCAAAAAGACCATCATTAATGTTAGCTCTTTGACAGATAAACATTCCACCTCCATATGCTCCAGAAAGTCCAACAGCAGCTAGATTTGCTTCTCCTTCATATGTGTCATTATCCATTTTAACTATAATTTCTTTGTTTTCCCATGATTTTAATGCACTAAGAATTATCATATTGTAGTCTTTTTCTTTATTTTCATTTGATAATCTTGCTACCTCTGAATCGAATCCTTGAGATCCTATACCAAGGAAATACCTTTCTACTCCAGCGTCAGTTCTTGCAAACCCAATGTCACATTTACTTGAATGTCCTTCAGCAATAATTTCACATGCCCTTTTAATATCTGCTTTATACCCTACTGCCGCAGGAATGTCATTTCCGGAACCCATCGGAATAAAGCCACAAAGAGCACCTGAATTTGAGCTTATTGTTCCATGGAGTACCTCATTTGCAGTTCCATCTCCACCTGCAGCTATCACTCTATAACCCTCTTTAGCAAGATTAATTGCTAATTCAATTGCATGACCCTCATGAGCAGTTGGGTAAAGCTTATATGAAACATTTAAATTATCCAGATATCGAGTTACTAATGCAATATCCTTGGCCACTTTTCCTTTATTTGCCATTGGATTGTAAATAACAGCATGATCTACTTCCATTATAAAACCCAAAATAAAAACGTAAATTTAATTTGTAATATATTTTTAAATATCGATTTATTTAAATGTTTACTTAAGACGAGTTAATTTAATATACAGTAAAATTAAATCTTTATATATCAATATTGCTATCTTATCCTTCTCTCCATTGGCAACCACAGCCACTACATGAGTACTTCTTCCCATAAACACGCGGATAATGGCTTATTATGTAGTGTTTGTCTATAATTTCGTGGATTTTAAACCAACTTTCATTCCCACAAATAGGACAAGTCCGACGTCCATTTGGTTTAGGAAGAGTTAAAATTTCTTCAGAATACTTAAACATCGGCTTCTTAGATATTGACTTTAGGATATTTTTCTTTTGAATGAAGTTTTTTATAATTGGTTCCATTTGTTCAGAGACAGTTTTCTCTTTCTTAATAGATATATTCTCTTCCTTATCATCTTCAATTACTTTAATATAACTTTTAACAATAGAATTAATCTCATTCTTTTGAGGTAATCGATGATACTCTTCTTGAAAGTTTTCAATGAAATGTTCCACGTACAATTTTTCAATATTAAAACCTCTATCTTCTATTTCTTTTTTGATTTCGTTAACAATATAACCTTTTAAAACAGGGTTTTCTAAAAGCAAATTATTCCACCTAAACCTAGAAGGGATTTTATATATTCGATCTACTAATATCTAAAGATTAGGATGTTATTATATAAAACATTTTCTTCCTTTGTTCAAACTTTTTTGATCTATTTTTTAATGTTTAAATAATATGAAAGCAATTATTGCTAACATTTAATTTTAAGTCAGAATTTATTCTTTAAAACAAAATTTATATTCCTAAATTTATTTATTTAGACAAAAGAAACGATATATATTTGAAATATGAAAGAAAATGATCCAAAACTAGATTCTAAGAAAGAAAAAAAAGCAATATCTAAGAAAAAAGTTATAATTGCAGTAAGTATGATTTTTATTGCTTTCTTTGGCTCATTTTTACTTTATTTTATTTTGCAAGTTTCATTAAATACTCAAACTCCTGTTGTTGTTGTAGTTTCTGGATCAATGAAACCAGCTTTAAACGAGGGGGATTTGCTTTTTGTAAGAGGAGTGAATCCTGCTTCTATTAGAAATGGTACAATTGAAGATAAGGATGGTGATATTATAGTATTTGACGCACATGGAGTTTGGAGCTTCCCCCCAGCCGATCCAATAGTTCATCGAGTAGTTAACAAACATTATGCTGGTAGTTACTGGGAATTTCAAACAAAAGGAGATGCTAATCCTTCTGTTGATGAAGGTTGGGTTCCTGATTATAAAATATATGGAATTGTATGTGGGGGCATACCATACATTGGTTGGGTAAAAATAATCCTTGCAGACTCCGGTTTATTAATTCCCCTACTTGTCATTATTTCCGCTATTTTAATTATAAGTATAATTTGGGATGTAGTGAAAGAAGAAAAAAAGAAAAATGAACCTAAGCCAGAAAATTTAGAGTAATTTCGTAAGTTCTTTATTATTAAAGTCATAATAAGATTTTTATGAAATCAAATATTCAAAAGAAATGTTATTACTCGTAATTTTATGATTACGATAGTACATGAGTACATACAAACAAAAAAACAAGTTATATAACAAACAAACATAGAGGTTTTAAACATGTCAAAAAAAGAAGAAAACGCCGTGTTCGTGGGCCGTCGTCCTACTATGAATTATGTAATGGCGACTATGATGATCCTTAACAAGGGTGAGGAATGCACCGTTAAGGCCCGTGGAAGAGCAATCTCTCATGCAGTAGATGTGTGTGAGATTTTAAGAAACAGATTTCTAAAAGGCACAATATACAAAGATATTAAGCTCTCCACTGAACAATTAGAAGGTGAAAATGGTCAAAATAATAACGTCTCAAGCATTGAGATCGTTTTAGCACCACCAAAGTAAACTTATAGAGAAAAAACTTTCTCTTCATCAATACTAAGAACCTTCAATCTCTATTTTTTTTATTTTTATTTGAAACTCGACCTCGCGGGGAGATTATGTAAATTTTAAAACTTGAATACTCTTATTGCTTTAAAAATGAGTGAATTGATATATTATTAAAAAAATAATATGAAACTTTAAAGATTTTAGATAAATCTTATTGTATTGTTAAATCTCAAATAATAAAAAAAATTCAGATTCCAAAATGAGATCTGTAAAAAAGCTGTCAGCACTTCAAGAATGTATAAAATTTATTGAAGAAAAGAAAACAGATTTTGTAGAAGATGACTCTGCTCTAACAATAGAAGATGGTGAAGAATCATTCACAATCTCAGATGATCATATTTTTAAAATACCTGATGTTGAAGATCAAAGACCTATAGGATTTGTTGATGGAGGAACAGAACCTATAATAAAAGGTTCAGATTTTAGTATTAGTCTTTGCCGAGTGGCAGGAATCATATTTAATTCGAGAAATATAGTTATGCCCCAAAACATTCCTTTTATGATTGAGTTTTATTCGGCTACTATTTCTGAAAAAAATGATAAAGGCGAAATCGTTTTTAGAACGCGATATTTCTCAAAGGAATTTGATTATAATAAGTATTTGCCTCAAAAAGATCTTATTATTCCCTATAAGGATCCATCAATTAGAATGCAAGGTAAGTTTATCATGCCTATTGAGAATCATGGTAGTATTGCAATGCGATTTAGTGAATGGACATATGCTAACCAATTCATTCAAAATGAATTAAATAATGGGGAAATCTTTATTCGCGATGGATCGCTGCAAACTGGATACCCTGGGGAAGCTAGACTGGCTAATGAAGTACATTCTGCTGGAATTAATAAAAATGTATATATTACTGGCTTGTCAAAGTCATGCCGATTACTAAATAGAGGAGGAACCTCTTTAAATGCTCAAATAAATATAATTGGTAATTCCAAATATCCTAAATCACGATGGTACTATTATCCTACGATAAGGTTTGCCAAAGCTGACAATCAAGCAGATCTTTTCTTTCTTAAGTTAAATAAGGATTCACCATATTCATTTCGATTTGATATTTACCTAGAGCAATCTAATTTACTTGATAAAAAAGAAAGGGAAATAATTATTTCTAATATCGCTAATAATGCAAATGATCCAGCATTTCTAGGATATCCTTATGGCTTTATCAAAGTAGATCAATTAGCAAGAATCTCGAAGAGGGAAGTGGAGTCTGAAAAAATTCAGTTATTAGTTGAATTTGATAAAGATATATTTAATAAACATATAGTATCACGATTGCGTTCAATAGATGCTCATGATATTTTAAATAAAATAAGAAAATAATATAAAATGATATTAGAATGATGGATTTAGGAAAAAAGATTGGTAGTTTTGTCTCTGGTTCTTTTGTTTCTCTTATTTTAAGGCAGAAGTCCAAGGAGGAATTTGAATTAGGGCAACTATTTATAGCTGGAACGCATAAAGATGATTATTCAATATTTCAGATAAAGGATTTATTCTATGGGAGTCAAATTCCAGAAAGTTCTTTAGAATTAATAGCAGGATATGGATTAGAAAGAGAAGGTATGGATCTTAAGATATATGAACCTGAGTTAAGAAATTACGTTTTAGCTCAAGCAAAACCCCTTATTAATGTCAAAAACCTTCAATTGTTTTTACCAAAAAAGCTTCCTCAATTTTTTGGAGCAATTTATGAAATTACTGAGGACCATCTACAATTTTTTAAGGAAAAGAGATTTGATGATCCTATAACCTTAGGAAAAGTTCGCTCTGGCTCTAAAGTATTAGATATAGATGTGAGTGTTAGTGCTTCAGAAGTTTTGCGCCATCATGTTCTGATTCCAGCTACAACAGGAAGAGGTAAAAGTAATCTGGTAAAAGTAATTTTATATAACATTATCGAAAATTTATCGTGTGGGAAGTTAGTATTCGATCCACATAATGAGTACTATGGAACTCCAAAAGTAAAGGGTCTTAAAGATCACCCAAAAAGTAATGAATATGTAAAATATTATACTTCTCGAAACATACCTAAGAAACTTGATTTAAAATTTAATGTAAAATATCTTTACCCAAGTCATGTTTTAGGGAGTATAGATCTGTCTCAAGCACAAAGTGATGCACTAACTCTATACTATAGATTATATAAAAAGCAATGGATACAAAAGATTTTTGATAAAAATGAGAAGTTACCTGAAGGGATAAATACGATTACAATATCAGTCCTACGCAGAAAGCTAGCATTATTGCTTGAATTTGGATTTGATGATGAAGACAATATTATTGAAAATGGAATTTACACCCTCGATAGCTACGAATCTACTATTGAAGATATGATAAGTTTCTTAGCTAACGGAAAAACAGTAATCATTGATACTTCTCTTTTTTCAGGAAATGAAGAAATATTCATTGCTACAATTATAGTTGAGAGTATATTTAATCGATATAAATATTATAAGTTTAAAGATGAATTAGAAGATAAACCTGTTATAACGATTGTGCTTGAAGAAGCTCCTCGAGTAATTGGAATTAAAGCATTAGAAGTTAAAGAGAATGTTTTTGGAAAAATTGCAAGAGAAGGAAGAAAATTTAAGATTGGTTTAATAGGAATTACTCAATTACCAAGCTTAATTCCTCGTGAAATACTTGCTAATATGAATACAAAGATAATACTTGGTAATGAAATGGGTCCAGAAAGGCGCGTATTAATAGAAAGCTCAGCACAAGATTTATCTGACGATAGTCAGACCATAGCAAGCTTAGATATTGGTGAAGCAATTGTTACTTCTAACTTTACAAAGTTTGCGATACCAATTAAAATACCATTATTCGATAAGTTGATAAGGAGTAATCTTCAATCTGAAAAGAAAATAAAGAAAGCTTCGCCGGGATTCTCATAATAGAATAAAAAAAAAGGCTAGATTATGAAAATCAAATTTGCTCATTTGTCAGATTGCCATTTAGGTGCGTGGAGAAATGAAAGATTAAACGTTCTTGGATATAGAGCTTTTGAAGAGGCAATTAATATAATCATCAAAGAAGACGTCGATTTCGTGATAATTAGTGGAGATTTATTTGATGTTAGCAATCCAAAAGTTGAGGTTGTGGATTTAACGGTTAGAGAGCTAAAGAAATTAAAGGATAATGGGATACCTGTTTATGGCATTATGGGATCACATGACTTTTCTCCCTCAAATAAATCTATGATTCGGCCTTTAGTAACTGCCGGACTTTTTATAAACGTATCAGAAGGAGAAACTATCGATGATAAACTAAAATTATCTTTTACTCAAGACCCAAAAACTCAAATTAAATTAACCGGATTAAGAGCGAGAAAGAGAAGTTTGGAAATTGAAGATTATGAGAGATTAGATAAGCAGTTTTTAGAAACTGAACCTGGAATTAAGATTTTTGTTTTCCATACAATGTTAAATGAATTAAAACCAATCGAATTTAAACAGATGGAATCTACTCCTAAATCTGGTTTACCCAAAAATTTTCATTATTACGCAGGGGGGCATCTTCATAAAACTGTTCCACAAGAATTAAGAGCGAACCCAATAAAAATATCATATAAAAATAATATCATTTATCCAGGAGCTTTAAGTTTAACTAATTTTCGAGAAATCGAGAGTTATAAATTTGGAGGCTTTTGTATAGTCTCGGGGGATATGGATGATAATAAATGTGACTTTAGCGTTAAATTTATTCCTTTAAAAATAAAAGATGTAATTACTATGGATTTTAATTGTGATAATAAGACTGCTTTACAAGTTCAAAGCATTCTTAAAGAGAAGTTTGAGACTCTCAGTGTCAAAGATAAAATCATCACACTGCGAATTCATGGAATTCTATCATCTGGTAAAACCTATGAAATTAAAACTAATAGTTTTATCCAATCTTTAAAACAAAATGGCGCTTATGAGGTTTTAATAAATAAGTTTTCACTATCCTCAAAAGAATTTACCTCTATAAAGGTTCCAACTGGAAAAAAAAATGAAGAAATAGAAGATGTATTTATTCATGAACATGTTCAAAATACAAATATTAAAAATGTTACTAAAAAAGATTTAGAGAACAGGATACATGAGCTTATAGCGATAATTGGAAAGGAAAGAGAAGAAGGTACGAAAGTAAAAGACTATAATGATTTATTAGTAACTAATTTTAAAAGAATTTTTCAGATAGATGAAAAAAAGGAATGAGAAAATGATCATCGAATCAGTGAAAATAAAGAATATAAGAAGTATAATGAATTTAGAAAGAGAATTTCCTGCTTCAACAATTCTATTCTATGGAGATATTGGAAGCGGCAAATCTTCAGTCTTAAAAGCAATAGAATTTGGATTATTCGGAACGTTGACTGCCGCAGACTTAGGGGGTGATTCTCTCTTAAGAAGAGGTGAAAATAGAGGTTCAGTTGAATTAACCTTTCTTATTGATAATAAAAAATATACTATTAAAAGGAAATTGAAAAGATTTATTAAAGATAAAAAGTCCGCTGTTACTCAAGAAGAAGGCTCATTTATTGAATATACAGACAATAATGTGTCAGAAACTTCTTATGCCCCTACAGATCTAAGAAAAAAAGTATTAGCCCTTCTAAATTATTCAATAACTCGTTATGAGAAGGCTCAAAAGATTCCGATATTTCGTTATACAGTCTACACTCCACAAGAACAAGTAAAGGAAATACTACAAGCGAAACCAGATGAAAGATTTGAAATTTTAAAAGAAGTTTTTGGTATTGAAAAGTATGAAATTGCTCTAAAAAATGTTAACGTAATTAATGATTATTTATATCATGAAGGGAAAGAAACACAAATCATTCTAGAGACGATTGGACAACCTGAGCTCTTGATCCCTATGAAAGAACAGGAAATAGAGGAACAAAAAAAGAAAATTGAAAAAATACAAGGTGTCATAAAAGAAAAAGCAAAAGAATTGGAAAGAGAGGAACTAAAAGGTGAAAAAATACAGTTAGAATTAAATGAATATTCTAAGAAACTTATTCAAATAGAAAATTATCAAAAAACTATTATAAGTTCAACAGATTCTAAAACGCAAAACCAAAACTCATTAGATATATTAATCAGAGAAATTTCAGATTCTGAAATAGAAATAAATAACTTACCTCAGATAAAAATAGAGGCTGATATGACTGAAGAGTACTTAGAGGCTCAACTTAAGAAATCAAATAAACTCCAATCTAATATAGAGAAAAAAAAAGCAGTTTTGGAGAAAAAAGTTGAAGATATAAATAATCTTTTGAAAGAAGGTAAATGTTCTTTATGTGGCCAAGAAATACACGAACAAGAAAGATTTGATTTAGAACTTAAAGAGATAAATGAAACAATTAAGCGATATTCAAGAGAATTCCAGGATTTGGAGACTCAAATACTTAAATATGAATTACATTTAAAAACTTTGAAAGAGTATAATAGTGTTAAAACACAGAAGGAAGCTTTATTAAAGTTACTTGAGGAAAAAAGGAAAAGAGAAGGCGCATTAAACAAAATTATCAATCAATATAATGAAATTATTGAACAGAACAAAAAATTAATAGTTGATGTTCTTAATAAGTACGATATAACAGATTTAGAAAAGTTAAAAGAACTAGAAGCCAAATTGAATGCTAAATTTATAAACCAGAAGAATTTAATTAAGGAAATAAATGAAAAAAAGGTAGAATTTGAAAAAAGTTTAGTCGCTGAACAGACGAATCTTAAAGTCTTAAATTCAGAATTAATCACATTAAAAGATGATCTAAAAAGAAAAAATCTACTTAGAAAAAAACTTGAATATGTATCAGATTTAAGAGACTGGATTAGAGATAAATTCCAGATCCTTATAAGGGATATTGAAAGAGAAATTATATCTTCAAGTGCCCTTCAATTTAATGAATATTTTAGAGAGTGGTTTACAACTTTAGTAGAGGATCAAAATATTGAAGTAGAAATTCGATTAGATGATTTTGAGCCCGTAATAACAGTGAATGGGTATGATTCACCATTTAATGATCTATCTGGAGGAGAAAAAAGCGCCTTATCTTTATCATACAGACTTGCTTTAAATAAGATAATCAATGAACGATATCAAGAAGTTAAAACTAAGGATCTATTAATTTTAGATGAACCTACTGATGGATTCAGTCAAGAGCAAATTAATAAGATGCAAGAAGTATTTGAGAAACTAGATACTTCCCAAATGTTCATTATTTCTCATGAGAGGAATCTTGATTCATTTGTAACTGATATTTTTAACTTTAAAAAAGAAAGACATCAAACAAAAGTTATACAAGAACAAATATGATTTTAAATATTCTATTTAAAGCCTTTCATTAATAATAAGAAAATTGAAGATTTTTCAAGTACAAAAAGGTATTGTCCTAATTGCGGGACAATCCTAGATGAGGAATTTTAACTTTTATTTTAAGAACTCCTCTAAAGAATTAAATGTTTTTTCAAGTATTTCCTTATTAGGTAGGAATGTTAGTCTAATATGTCCTTTACCGTATTCTCCAAAACCAGAACCAAAAACAGTACACACTCCTTTTTCTTTAAGAAAACTGATAGCAAAATCCTTATCATTCTTCCATTTAGAAAAATCCTGAAGTTCTATTTTTGGGAATAAGTAAAAAGCCCCACTAGCATTTACACAATTTATTCCTTCAATCTCTTTTAATCTTTTGTAGGAATAGTCACGCCGTTCTTTTAATTTTCTTACCATTTCTTTGGTGTGATTACTTTTAGTTCTAAAAATTTCAACAGCGGCATATTGAGCTATTGTACTAGCAGATAAACGAGCTCTTGCCATTTTTGCTATACCTTCTTTTAACTCGGATAATTTATGTGCTGGATCATGGTAATATAAATAACCCAACCTCCAGCCAGTCATTAGATGTGCTTTTGAAAATCCATTCATCCCAATTATGGGGACATCCTTACTTAAACTAGCTGGACATACAAAATCCCTTTCATAGGTAATTTGATCATAAATCTCATCTGACAATATTGGTAAATTAAACTCTCCTGCTAAGTCAATAATTTCTTTAACTCTCTTTTCTCTATATAAAACACCTGTAGGATTGTTTGGACTACAAATTAAAATTCCTTTAGTTTTATTGGTAATTTTTTTTCTTAAATCATCAATATTAGGATCCCAATCATCTTTTTCGTCTAATTCATATTCTACCGGAATTCCATCATAAAATCGCGTATTATTAATATATAGTGGATAAGTAGGGCCGGGTATAAGAAACTCATCGCTTTTCTCAACGAGTGCCGCCAAAAGAAAATAAATTGCTTCAGTTACACCTGTTGTAATTACAATATCACTAGAACTTATATTTAGATTATACTTACGTCTCATAAATTTACTAAGTTCTTCTCTTAGCTCCATAACCCCCATGGAATCAGCATAATAGTTCTTCCCATTAAGGCTTGCACTTGCTAATGCTTTAGAAATAAATTTAGGTGTCTCAAAGTCATAAATAGCGGGATCTCCAATATTTAGAGAAATAACCTCTTTTCCGGATTTTTTTACTTCATTTGCAATAACAGCAATATCTCTTATTGCATATTCTATATCTTTTACTCTACGTGAAACCAATAAATATCACTTTATATTGTGAAAACCTTTTTGCAGTAAGTATTTTCTAAAATTAAATAAGTTTATTATTAGAAAAAGGGATAAATGATTATTGATTAATAAAGCTCTAATTTAAGGTTATCAATTAGAGATGCTATATATTGAGCATTAAATGATTCTTTGTCTTCTAATTCATCATAAGCTCTCATATACTCACTCAATTGTTTTTGTTTCTCAAAATATTCTAATTCAAGATACCCTATCGAAAATTCAGGTAAAAATTGCTTGCATGAATCATCAATGACTTTTCTTTCCATTTCATCCAAATTTTTCACGTCAATTTCCATTAAAACCACAACCTTTTTAGAAAGTTTAAAATTTTGTTTTATCTGAGTAAATAACCATTATCTCTCAATTTAAAAAATTTGATAAGAAGATTTTTTATAGGTTTGATAAATTTTTTTATCAAAATTATTTTTAAGTAATTTTTTTAAAATAAGAATATAAAAGTTAGCGATAAAGATCCTCTGGTAGTTCCTTGATAGCTTCTTTATATGAGTGCTTAGCTTTATCTGCCCCCCTTTTTATTTTATCAGTTGCTTTTTCAAAATCCTCTTGAGAAATTTTGACTTTCGTATATGAGGCAGGATTTGTGAGATCGGCATTAGTATCGAATACTACTCTCCTAATTGCTAAAATTGAGGCTTCCTCGCATACTGCTTTAATATCAGCGCCAGTATATCCCTCTAACATTTCTGCTAATACTTCAATATCAACATTATTATCTATAGGACGATTAGATAAATGAATCCCAAATATCTTCTTACGAGAAATTTTATTTGGTAATGGAATCTCTATGTGTCTTCCAAATCTACCTGATCTCAATAAAGCTGGATCTAATAAATCGGGGCGATTTGTAGCAGCAATCAAGACTACATTCTTCAATTCTTCAAGTCCATCCATTTCTGTTAGAAGTTGAGCAACAACTTGTTCATTTACTCTTGAACTAGAAGATTCAGCCCGTCTTGAAGCTATAGCATCTATTTCATCAAAGAAAATTATGCAAGGCGCAGCAGATCTTGCCTTTCGAAAGGTTTCTCGAACCGCTTTAGCACTTTCACCTACCCATTTAGATAGAAATTCGGGACCTTTTACTGAAATAAAATTGATTTCGCTTTCGTGAGCAAGTGCTTTAGCCAATAAAGTTTTACCTGTCCCAGGGAGTCCAAACATTAAAATTCCACTTGGAGGTTTTGATTTCATGTATTTATAAAACTCTGGATATTTTAATGGCCATTCTATCACTTCTCTTAATTGTTGTTTAACATCTTCTAAGCCGCCAATATCGTCCCAAGTTTCTGTTGGCTGAGTAATCAACACTTCCCTTAATGCAGAGGGCTCAATACTGTTTAAGGCTTCAATGAAATGATGCATTTTAATTTTTAATTTACTTAATACTTCTTCAGGGATAGGTTTATCTAAATCTATTTCGGGGATAATTTCCTTAATAGCTAGCATTGCTCCTTCTCTACAGAGGGCTTTAATATCAGCACCAATAAATCCATGAGTCTTTTCAGCTAATTCTCTTAAATCTACACTTTCATCTAAGGGTATCCCTCGAGTATGAATTAATAAAATTTCATTTCGTCCATCAGTATCTGGAACCTTGATTTCAATTTCCCGATCAAATCTACCTGGTCTCCTTAAAGCATTATCAACATTATTAACTTTATTCGTCGCTCCTATAATTATCATTTCACCCCTTCCCTTTAAGCCATCCATTAGAGAAAGCAATTGAGCAACGACTCTTGATTCTGCTTGGTTTTTTCCTTCATCTCTTTTTGGAGCAAGAGAGTCCAATTCATCTAAAAAAATTATTGATGGAGCATTTTCTTTCCCCTCTTCGAAAATTTTTCTTAGATTTTCTTCACTTTGACCAAAAAATTTACTCATTATTTCAGGGCCACTGACACTTATAAAATGAGCATCAGTTTCAGAAGCAACAGCTTTTGCTATTAAGGTCTTTCCTGTACCAGGGGGGCCATGAAGTAAAACTCCTTTAGGAGGATCAATTCCTATCCTCTCAAATAGTTCTGGATGTCTTAATGGAAGTTCAATCATCTCTCTTATCTTCTGGATTGTATCTTCTAAACCCCCTATATCCTCATAAGTTATTCTTTCACGAATTTTTTGTAATTTTTCCTCTATATCGCTGATTCCTTCATACTTTACCACTTTTCTTTTAATCTCAATTGAAGCTTGAGTATTTTCAGTAAAAATTATTTTTGTATTTAGATTAATTCTAACAGCTTCTGTTTTAGGTGTATAATCCATAACAACTAAATCAATCCTATGAGCCATAGCATAGAAACTTAGACTATCACCCTTCATGATAACTCGATTTTCTAATTTTCTTGCTAAAGCTTGGGGATCTCGTGGGACTAAAGAAGAATCTAAACCAGCAAAAGTTATCACTTCGGCTAAATCAGCCTTTATTTTTTTTATTTCTACTAACTCATCAATGGAGGCATTTAGATTTCGTCTTAAAGAAGGATCCATTCTAATTATTCCCTTTCCTTTGTCTTCACTCCTTCCTGTAGATAATAAAGCAACAGTTTTTTTGTTTAATACCGGGTGGTTGATCCGTATTATATCACCAATTTTTAAATCTAATATGTTTATTACATTTGGATCAATTCGAACAATTCCTCTGCCAGCATCTTCCTTAAACGCATCTTTAATTCTTAATTTTTTTTCTACTTCCAATTTAATCACCCCTTTTAAAAAAAAAAAAAATAAGGTTATTTTTACTTATTAAGTAATCCCGATGCTATTTCAAAGGCATAATTATAATCAAATATCTTTAATCCCTTTGTTTTTGAAGCTTCTCTTAAAATTTGACTCTCTGTATTCGCTTTCAGTGCTCCTAGCGCTAAAGCACCAATACAAAATACTCCTGGATAAATCTCATCATTTTTATGTTTTGGTTTAATACCTTCAATACCGTAGGGAGGTACAAGATTAATATCGATAACAATCTTTTTACCTGGTAATTTTTGCATCCATTCTGAACTTAATATTTCAACTCCCGCTGCTGCGAGAGACCATATTACAAGTGCATCTTCTGCGATTTCAAACCGTTGTTCTGGTCCTGGAGCAAATACTCCAAAAATCTTTTCTGATTCTCCTCCGGTTTCTTCATTAAGCTCTTTTGCTAAAGTATTTATGAAATCTTTATTAGATTTCTCCCAAGTCTCAACAATATAGGTTTTACACCCCATCTTTCCCGCTAAAACTGCAGCAATTCTACCAACAGGTCCTGCACCAAATATCACCACTTTCTTATCTTTTAAATCTCTAATACCATGTTTCTTATTGGCAATACTAATTGTCATGGCGACGACCGCAGATGCAGTAGTGTGCGATCCTCTGGGGTCAATAATGATAGGACACTCGAAAGGTGGTACTAATGAATTTTTAACGGCTTTAGCTATTTTTTCGCCTTCTTTTACATCTGAACCACCAATAAAGAAAGCTGTAGGGGCACTAGGTTTCCTAGAAAATATTGCATCTTGAACTAATTTAGGAACATATTCTGCTTTCATTTTATTGAGAGGTATAACAATATCAAAACCAGCATCATAGGCCATATTTATATCAAATGGAGATGCATTATCGTCTGTATCAAAAAAGTAACAAATTTTATCGGAGGTATCTTGTTTCTTTATAATAATTGGAGTTAATTCGATTATAGATTTTTTTCCTAAAATACTTTCCACACTTTTCTCAACCATTTTTTTCAACTCATTTCGTAATTCAATTTTATAATAAAAAATTTTATTTTGAAATATCAATTTCTACATCTTTTTCGAAATCCTTTTCAAGTTCCTCAGTTTTAATAGTTCTTTTAATTTTAACTTGTTCCATTTCTATGCCTAAATCTTCTGATAGTTTTTCAATCCCATTAAAATGTCGAACATCGCATATAAACATCCCTTTCAACTTCTTTCCTTCTACATTCTTCGCAAGATTAAGAATATTCATCATCATCCATGCTTCTCTTACTTTATATCTTACTTCATCTTCTTGATTATCATAATCCTTCTTTAAATACTCCTTCCATAATATTAACTTTTGAAACAGTTCATCATCTTCGGGAACTTTTCCTTGCTTTTGGATTAGTTCTCTAATTCTACATTCAAGATTTTTAATTGTAGATCTATGTTCATCTAAGGCTGATGAAAGATATAATTCAGCATTTTCAGAAATATCAGCAAGTTTGAAAGGAATCTTCCTTTTTTCAAATAGAGTTTTTAATGGATCATTTGCTTGATTTGCGTTATTCCAAAAATTCGGCTTTTCTTCCACAGCAAAATCAGGTTTATACTTTTCAATTAACGAATCAATCAATTGGAGGTATTCTTTTGAAATTAAATGAAGATTCCAAATAATATCTTCTTTAATTTCATCAGGAACTTCAAACCACCAATCAATTGGGAATTCACTCTCAACCATTATCAATTTTAAATATTTATCCTTTAATGATTTTAATTCTAACACTTCTGGCATTTATTATCTCCTCCTTCTTTTAAAATATTATATTTTGTATTGTATGTTTTTTATTATAAGAAACTACTTTTACACCTAATTCCCTCAAATTGTTTGTAATCTCTGGGCAAATATCTTCACAAATATCTTCTTGAACAAAATGTACAAAAGCAATGATGTCTTTTTCGTACTTTGACAATAAGTCTAACATTCTCTTAACAATCCATTGAGGTCTTAGTTTTAAACTTAGAAATATTTCTTTTTCCTGAATCTCTTCACCTAACATGTCAATCCAATTTTTTAAACTAAGCCCTTTATATGACTCTTTCTCAATCATATTTTCATATTCTTCAAATAATTCAGTTTGTAACTGTTGGTTTTCAATAATTTCTTGATATAAATATCCCATTGCATAATCTGGAATATCAACTTGGAAATAAGGGATTTTAAGCTCATTTAATGTTAGAGCAAACGGAGTTTTGCTAAATTCTTTCATATTAACTTGAAAATCTACTGTCACAAAATCTACATTGTTCTTTCTTAAAAATTCTCTTAGTTTTGTGGTATCTTTATTTTGAAAATACTTAGCATTTTCTTTCGAGGAAATATAGGCAATAATTTTTTTATTTTTTATAGGCTTTAATTCCAAAACCTCCATTTTATAAAACACCTCTCTCTAAACCTTTATTTAAAAGTTTAATATTACTCTAAGATTATAATCAAATTCTCAGAATAAAAAGAGTTTGACAAGAAAATTTTGTGATAATTTGATAATTTTTTTAGTCAAGATTTCTTTTAACAAAATTTTATTTGTTATATGCAAAATCGAAATTTCTCCGACTGATAGCGCCATTCTCATTTTTGAAGTAGAAAATCTCATTGATCAAATCCTGACAAAGTTTAAATAGATCGATAACTATCATTATCATGAAGAGAAATAAAATTGTCAAATTTCAAAATTAACAAAAAATTTAATCAAAAGAGGAGATTTAACCATAGGTATTTATAGTATCTTATCTCACCCTTTTCGACAAAAAATCCTACTCTTGTTAGAAAAAGAAGGATTCATCCCATACACCGATTTAATGGAAAAAATGGGTATCAATCAAACAGGTCAGTTAAATTTCCATTTGAAAAAATTAGGGTCCTTAATAAATAAAGATAAAAAATCTTATTATTTAAGTGAAGATGGCAAAAAAATTTTAAGAATTATGAATTTGAGCAAGCGTATTTTAGCAGGTGAAGAAATAGAATACTTAGATAAAAAAGGGAGTGAAATTAGTAGAATAGGAGTGATTTTATGTGGTTGTAATACTGAAATATCCAATATAATAAATATCAATGCATTGGAAAGTCAAATTGAAAAATTAGATGGAGTAGTTTCAGTGAAGGTTTTTGATAATTTATGCCAAGAAAAAAATTTAAATAATATAACAAATTGGTCAAAAGAAAATTTTTTAAACAAAGTTGTTATAGCTGCTTGTTCCCCTAAAACTCATCAACATATTTTTGAGCGAATTTTCAAAGATGTGATTGATAATGCAAATATTGAAATAGCAAATATTAGGGAACAATGTTGTTGGGTTCATCATTCAAATATTCAACAATTTGATCCTTTATTAGCATTAAAGAAAGCGAGTTTATTAATTGAGGCTGCAGTTGAACGTGTAAGGCTTCAAAAAGAGGTTAAAATAAAAACTGTAGAAGTGGAAAAAAGCTGTGCAATATTAGGGGGTGGTATCGCAGGTATGACATTAGCCCTTAATCTTTCACGTGCAGGGATAAAAGTATACCTAATTGAAAAATCACCTACTTTAGGCGGGAAAGTAGCCAGATGGCATCGGATTTCTAACATGGGGGATTGCTCTATATGTTTTATTTCCGAATTAATTGGTGAAATCGTAAAAGAAAAAAATATTGAAATTTTGACTAACACTGAAGTAGAAACCGTTTCTGGAGAAGTAGGAAATTTTAGCTTAGATTTAATCAAGAAACCTCGATTTGTTGATGAGAAAAAGTGTACTGGGTGCAAACAATGCATAAATGTGTGTGGCAAAGAAAAGAAAAATCAGTATGAATTTGATTTAACTAATCGAAAAATAATATATATCCCCTTCCAAAATGCATATCCATATGCTCCTCTAATTGACGAAGAAGATATTAATAATTGTTTAAACTGTAAGATATGTGAACGTGTTTGTATTAATAAAGCAATAGATCTAAGCCAAAAAGTTGAAAAAGTTCGAATTAAAGTCGGAGTTAAAGTTATAGCTATAGGTGCTGACCTGTACTCCAATCTAGTGAAATATCTATATAATCCTCAAAAAGATATTATCACTTCTGCTGAATTTGAGAGAATTCTATCTTCGGATGGCATTACTGAGGGAAAATTGCTAAGGTTATCAGATAAAAAACCGATAAATTCCATTTCAATCATTCAAGAAGTTGGTCCATCTAAATATCTTGCAGAATATTCTGAAAACTTAGCGCAAAAATATATTGAGGATATTAAAATAAGAAGTCCTGACTGTGAAGTAAATGTTTTTTACGATTTAAGTAAATTAAAAAATAAAGATGAGATATTTCTAAAATCAACCAATCCAAGATTTCTTTACGCTAATAACATATCTATTGAGTCTAATGGTAAAATTAACTATGTTATAGCCGATAATATTGAATTTCCAAGCGATCTGATAGTTTTAAATCTCAAATGTATACCTAATAAAGATCTAAAAATATTACGTAGATTCATGGATTTTACATTGAATGATTACGGTTTTATGAGTGAAGAAACCCTAGCGTCAGGTATTTATGGAGTTGGAACAATATTTGGGGCTTTAAATTACCAAACTACCCTTTCTACAGTGAATACTGTTGCGTTAAAAATTATTGCACTACTCTCAAATGATTATTTATTAGCTGAATTTACTGGAATTGAAATTAATGAAGATAAATGTGGATTATGTGGATTATGTGAGAAAGCATGTCCTTATAATGCAATAACTATAGAATCGAATAAGATTAATATTGATAAATTTAAATGTAAAGGATGTGGTACATGCGCTGGAGTGTGTTCTACAAACGCCATTGAAATGAACATCGATACTTCAGAAAAGATTTTAAGAACAATTGAGATTTATTCAAAATTTGCTAAAAATCCTAAAATTATCGCTTTTTGTTGTTCTTCTTGTGGTTATGCCGCAGCTGATGATGCTGGTCTAAAAAAGGAGTTATATCAACCAAATATTTTTGTGATCCGCATTCCCTGTACTGGAAGATTAGATACTGAATTTATTTTTAAATCTTTTGAGGTCGGATTTGATGGAGTAATGGTAATAGGATGCAGGAAAGATGCTTGCAGATATATTGATGGTATTGAAAAAGCACAAAAAAAGATAACTCTCCTAAAAAGGATATTAAATCCCAAATATAGCAACCGAATTATATTTAAAAATTTAAATGCTGTAGAGGGCCATAAGTTTGCTGAGATCGCAAATAAATTTTATAATATTTTAAAGGAGGGGGCTACTAATCAAACTTAAATTTATTGTAGCTTCATTAACTTCATGCAGTGGATGTATTTCAACATTGATGGCTTTAGATATGTTTTCTCAATTTTTAGAAAGGACCGAAATTTCATTTTTCCCATTTATTTCAGACCAAATTGAAGTTAATGATTCAGATATCGCATTAATAGAGGGTTGTGTTTCAGAAATCAGTCAAATAGCAACTTTGAAGAATATTAGGAAACATGCAAAAAAAGTTTATGCTTTAGGTACCTGTGCTACTTTTGGGGGAATTTTGGGATTATCTAAAAGAAAAAATTCTGATCAAATCTCAAAATTTATAGATATTGATGGATTTATACCTGGTTGCCCCCCTCCAACAAATCTGCTAGGAAATTCCTTAATGAGACTAATTGAAAATAAGAGCATTATTTTATCAGAAAAAAATATGTGTATTTCTTGTCCTCTCAAAGATGAAATGCATTTAAATTCTCAAATCTCAAAACTTAGTCCTTCTAATTCTGAAATTATGTCAGATAAACGAGAATGCTTTTTAAATAATGGAATTTTATGTTTAGGACCGATTACTCGAGAAGGGTGTAATAATAAATGTATAGAACTGGGAATACCATGTGAGGGATGCTTAGGTCCTCCTAAAAAACAGTTTACTTCAAACCTAATTAATTTCTTAAGTCTGGTTCAACTATCCAATAAATTAAAGAGATATTCGGGTATTTTTTACAGATTTTCAAAACCAACATTAAGAGGGTGAGGAAGAGTACAGAAGGTAATAAATGTATGTTCAAGAGTTGAAGGCCATGGGAAAGTAAATTATTTCATACAAAATGAGCATATTGACCATGTTGAATTCGAAATTTCTGCATTTAGGGGATTCGAAAACATTTTAATAGGTAAGAAATTAAGTGATATCCCTAAGATTGTTTCACGAATTTGCGGTCTATGTCATGCTTCCCAAACAATTGCTAGTTGTAAAGCAATTGAAAAAATTTATGAAATCCAACCTAGTTCTCAAGCTACTTTACTTCGAAGATTATTAATGACGGGAGAATTAATTAAATCTCATATTATGCATTTTTTCTTTCAAACCTTACCAGATCTTTTAGAAATTTTTCAAGTGTTTAAAAATGGAATTGATTCATACAATTTAATTAGATTTGATTCTCAATTGAGTACTTGCGTTTTTGATTTAATTAAAGCAGGAACTGAGTTAAATAATCTTTTTGGAGGAAGGATAATTCATTTGATTACCCCTGTTCCCGGAGGAATGATCTACTACCCTTCAAAAAAGAAAATTCTACTTGCCCAAAAATATTTGCAGAAATCTGCTTCTAATATACAATATGTTTTAGATCGCTTCGTTGAATTATTCTCTACTAAGAATCCTCCTTATGAATTTAATATATCGAATCTATCATATCTAGGAATGACTAATCAAGGAAAATATGATAGATATAATGGGACTCTAAGCATTATTCCTTTCAATCAGAATAGAATAAATTTTGAAATCAATGATTACGAAAACTATTTTGATAAAGACTCTTGTTTGTTTGGAATAAAATTTTTATCTGATATAAAGAATATCTTAACTGGACCTATCGCAAGATTCTTTTTAGTAAAAAATAATAATGAAATTGAAAAAAATACTATAATAAATAACTTTGATAATAATTGGAAAGAAAATCTATTACTTATGAACATTTTGCAACTATTAGAGATCTCTAATGAAATAAAGGGTAGTCTAGAGATATTAAATAAACATAGTCTAGAAATTAAAGAACCACTTCCCTCTCTTAATTCCACTTTAAATCAAGAGGGTATTGGAATGGTTGAAGCTCCACGTGGGACCCTCATACACCACTACCATTTGAATAAATCTAAGGTTATTGATAATGTTAAACTCTTTATAGCCACTGAAATTAATTTTCCCCTTTTGAATGAAAAAATTAAAAATTACGCTCAAGAGTTATACAAAAAAGAAGATTTAGAATCTCTCAATAGAAAAGTTCAAATTATGATAAGAGCTTTTGATCCATGTATCTCTTGTGCCACACATTAAAAAGATTTAGTGTTGATCTAATGAATAATATCGAAACGATTCGCAAGGATAATGTAGAACCTGTGCAACTATGTGAAATTTTCTTACTCTACTTTGATGAGGAATTTGGCCCAATGCCACTTCTTATCACTCCGGATGAATCTTTAAAAAATAATCTCGATGTTATGCGGTTAATTAGAATCCATTCCATTTGGTTTCTTGATATAAGCGATCAGACCTCTCCTGATCGTATGGATTTAGAATATAAGGAAAAAATCTATTTTGCAAAGAAATTTTTAGTACCTTCACAGAGAGAAAAACGACGGTCAGGTTCTGAAGGAGATACTTATGAAACACTCGTTTTAATTTTAGCTTTACCAGTTGATATGGATATCTTTGGAGGAGCTCTTCTCAAAAGAATGGCTGAACGATTAACAAAGCATTTTGCATTAAAATTCACTCGCTTGATAGATTCTGAAGTGGCAAAAATGAATGCCATAAAAACGCCTTCAACCTTAACTTTAATTCAGATCGGCGATACTATTAAAAAACGAATAAGCGTTTTAATCAAAAATACATGTGTCCAATATTTTGATGCTGTAATCAAAAAAACGGATTCTACAACTTTCAAACTTCAAAAAGCTATATCATATTTATCGTTAAAAGGAGTCCCAATTAACTATATTGTAAGTGAAGAGGGAAATTTAGGCTTTTCAAATGTAAAACTGTTTGAATCAAAAGTTTTAGCAAATGACACATATGGAATTCGAAATCAATTTAAGATTTTAAGCACTGATATAGATCCAGATACTCAGGAAGTTGAAATCTTAATTAAAAATCAAACAAGTAAAGAATTTAATAACATATATGCAAAAGTTATTTCTATTCAAGAATTCTTCGAAAAAGAGGTTTTACGTGAAAATATTGAAAAATGGCTTCCTGAAGAGGAATTAATTATTATTTTACCAAATATAATCTCAAATTTTGAATACTATTTTTCTATTCAAGATGTTAGTTCCAATCAGACTCTGTTTAAACAAAAACTAAGATTGTAACTTCGAAAATTTCTTAAAATTGAAACTCGCGATTTCTTAGTTTCGAAACTAAATGCCCCCTACTAAGAAGTTGTATCCCAAATTGATTAGAATAGTCGCGAGCAAAATCAGTTGCGATATTGCACACCATTATTCCCCCTTCAATGTCCGGAACATCAAGGCATGCTTTATGGAGTTGTCGTAATTGAGTTATAGAGATTTCTCTTTTCCAATCTCGAATAAATATTCCATATTTTCCATATTTTCCATCATCCACAATAGCATTGAAATCCCATAGTTTTCCGGATTTTCCTTTTAATTTTTGAGGATTATTATTATACTGAAATTTTTCAGAAAAGACTTTTTTTGCTAATTCAGCTAAAGGGGTTTCATTAAATGACATGAAATCACGACTCTTTTTATTTAAATAAATCGTTTACGTATTATTTAAATGTTAGTTGTATAATTCCTACTAATCATCATAAAAATATGTAATATATACATATTATGGGTGTATTTTTGAAAATCATTCGTTTATAAAGTAAGAGCTTTGAACCGACAAAAAATTTAAAAAATCAATGTCGCAATTCCTTTCCTACCTTGAAATGGTTAAAGAGCTTATGTAATGGATATTCACCATTAACATCCATTCCATTCAGCTTAATAAAATCGATCAGATTTTGCTTTAAAAATAAAATTATGCGATTAGCTATTTTGTTACATACATACTTGCAATCTAAAAAATCGTGTGGGAGTAAAGGACAAGCTCTATTATTTTCTAGGCAGAATTTTTTCATCTGTAGTGAATAACCATCCACTAAAAGAATATTAAAATTATCCCATTTATCAATAAATCCTCCTAACCTACTTGGTGGAATACTTAGTATAGCTTGTTTTAAAATCTCAGTATTTCTACGCTCTTCAGTTGTAGAATTCAAACCTAAGCGATACCGAACCCTTTTCATTTCAGATTTGGCTTCTAACTTACATAAAAAATTGTAGATTTCTAACAATTTTTCAGCTTGAATTGTCTTTTCTGGATCACTTATTTCCCACTCTGCTGATTTTTTACATTTAATTACACCATTTTCTGGATTTGAGAAATTAGTAGGATATATCCAGCATTGAGGTGGTTTTATGCCAGAATTATGAACTTTACATCCATTTAGTTTATTATCAAATAGAAAACATTTTCCATTTTTATCATTAAATCTTAATTCAAATGCAAAAACATCACTTCTAGTAAAGTCTCCTGTAGTTGCGTATCTTCTGCTAATGTATTCTTCAGCTAATACTTTAGGAACATCAATCTTTATAGAGCAACAACCACCTTTACAAATATTAGGATCTGTGCAATCTGGTCCTTCAATAGCAGATTTCATTAAACTATTGAAATTTCTAATAATAAACCAAAAGTAATTATTATTTTGATGCACCAAATTATTATAATAATCTTAACAAAATTTTTTATTTTTTACTATAAACAGAAAAACAATTATATTCAAAAATACAAAAGGTCTAAAATATGGTTATTTTAACAATTATCTTCGAAATATTATTTATAATTAATTTTCCTCTCTATTGGGCAATTACTTTAAAAGTTAACCGAGTAAAAATAAAAAAATATTATACAAAATTCTTTGCAATATTATGGACCTTTTTTATAATATTTATCTTGCTTCTTACATCTAATATTATTCAATTTATTTATAAAGAGAATCTCAGTTATTTTCAAGATTTCTGGGCATGGTTTTTAATTTTGGGAATCATTTTTACTATTGCAGGCTTTAAAATTACTTCCATAGCGCGGAAGCTATCTAAGGAAAAAGTTTCTAAACCTAAGGACTCGAAATTAACAAAATATGGGATTTATAAAATAATTAGGCATCCTAATTATCTTTCTTGGTTCTTAATATTCATAGGTTTTAGCTTTATTTTTGATTCGTTTCTAACCATCGTATTTGTGCCTATCTTTATTATTCTATTAGAATCACATGCAATTCTAGAGGAGAAATATATCCTTATACCTTTTTATGGGAATGAATATCTCGATTACAAGAAAAAAACCCCTTTCCGCCTCGTTCCACGACCTTATAGCTACGTCTTTATAATACTTGCTGTTGTTATAGTTTATATAGGATTTTATAATTTCATTTTAAAAAATTAATTTAATCCTAAGTCAAACGTCTATATATTAGCTTTATCGTATTAAATTCTAATAAATTATAACCCAAATTATAAAATATTTACATACTATTTGAAGAATAAAGATTAAGTGAGGGTTTGAAAAAATGACTAAAAAAGTCGCAATCTTGGCAACTGATGGTTTTGAGGATGCTGAATTATTATATCCAAAATTAAGATTGGAAGAAGAAGGGATTGTTACAGAGTTGATCAGTTTACATAGAAGAGAAATCATAGGGAAACATGGATACCCATTAAAACCAGATAAATTGGTTAGAGAAGCAAATACTCAGGATTATGATGGAGTGATAATACCTGGTGGTACTAAAAATCCTGATTATCTACGACGAGAAAAAGAAGTTTTAGATTTCGTTGCAAAAATGGATGAACAAAAAAAACTAGTTGGTGCCGTGTGTCATGCGGGGTGGGTTTTAATTTCTGCTAAAATAATAAGAGACCGTAAAGCTACAAGTTATTTTGCAATTAGAGATGATATGATAAACGCAGGTGCCAGATTTGAAGATAAATCTGTAGTGGTTGATAACAACTTAATAACGTCTCGAAAACCAGATGATCTACCTGATTTTATGAAAGAAGTTTTGAGATTTTTAAAATAAAGCTTTTTTTTAAAAATAGATTTAGTTATCTTTTATTTTATTCATTTCAATTTTGATATGTTTCTGTAACTTCTCTATTTCTTTTATTTGTTTCTGAAATAAATCAATCTTCTTATTTAGTAATTGCTCTTCTGAAATTTTATCTAATTCGATGTTTTTTTCTACTATGAGATAAGACTTAATTTGATTTAATGAAATTTCTATATTTGTTACATTTACTTTAATTCCCCGTTTATATTTCCTAAAAATCTCGACTATTGTTCTACAGTTCTCAATAAAGTTAGTCCATTGTTCTAAATCTTGGACATTCTTCAACACTTCAATTGTATCATTCATATTTTCCAGAAAGGCTAAAAAAATGTTTTTAGGATGTATATCTATAGAAGGCTCTTTTGATTTTGGTTCCAAGTTTATATCTTCTATAATATCTTTCGTATAGGTGATAGAAATTTGGTTCATATGCTCTTTGGTTTCACTTTTAGAATCATTAAATTCTTCAATTTCATCAATATCAGTTATCAATCTTAACTCATCGAGTTCAATCTGGGTAATTAATGGCGTAAATCTTACCGAGAGGTGTTTTTTTCCATAATAATGGTTATTAACTCTTAAAACCTGAGTATAAACCTGTATAAAATCCTCACCAATAGGGGCGAATAAAACACCATAATTATGATCGAGTTGATCTAACAAGGGATATATTTTTTCTTGCCTAATAGCACCTGTTACTAAAATCTTTTTCCAAGGGCTCATCTCTGGTAGGCCATTTAAAGGATTCTTCACTAAAATTTGAATTTTATTGCTCAAACCATGACGTTCTAGATTTCCTTGAGTAATTTTTGCTATTCTAGAATTCGCTTCTAAAATTACAATTTTTCCTTTTGGAGCTAGTTTATGTGCCAAAGCTGCGATATATCCACTTTTTGCCCCTAATATCAATAAGTCGTCATTTTCATTTAAGATCAAATTTTGAAGCATTATGGTAATCATATGAGGCGCTGAAACTGTCCTTAAATTTTCAGGCCGTTCCTTCTCATAGTAAAAAAGAACAGGCGCGTCATCATAGATTCTTACAGATGGTAATATTTCCTTGGGGATAAAATTATCTAGTCTTACATCTAAAAACGCTTTGAATAATCTAAGATCTTTTAGATACCCATTATATAATAATGATAATAGTAGTTGTATTTTTGAATAGAAATTATTAGTATTTTCCATAATATCTAACAAAATTATGATAAATCATGTTATTATATCTTTTTATAATAATATATTTATAAAGTTATTTAACTCCACAATTCAAAAAATTCCCACACATTAAAATTATGTTTGTATTATCAACTGAAGGCTTTCGAGAAGCAAGAATCACTTTTATTTTAATCACAATTAATATTGTTTCCTTTATATCGATCAACTTTGCTCTTGAGCCGAGTATATTCCTTTTATTAGTACAAGATAACGATCGAATCATTAACTATTATGAATTTTGGCGATTAATTTCTGCAATGTTTCTTCATAATGATATTCTCCATATATTTTCCAATATGTTTGCACTATTAATATTTGGAACATTTATTGAATCCAACTTTTCACGAATAGCTTATATTGGTTTATATCTTATTTCAGGATTAATCGGAAATCTTTTTTCACTAATTTTACTCCCTTTAAATACGATTAGCCTAGGAGCATCAGGTTGCATTTTTGGATTAATTGGAGCAGCTCTTGCTTTTATTATAAAACAAAAGAATAGGATCTTATTAATACTAAGTGGGATATATATTGTATATTTTATAATATCATCATTTTCACCGGGAATAAATTTTTATGCACATATTTTTGGATTATTGGGAGGTTTCTTTTTTAGCCTTTTCCTAAAAAAAAAGAAAAAAGTGGATCAATATTAATAATTTGAAAGATATTAGGAAGATTTGGTTTTATTACTTCTTTCCTTCTTAATTTCCATGGAAAAATCTTTCGGACAGGATTTGTTTAATGGACAAACATTACACTTAGGATTATTAGGTAAACAACATTCCTGACCAAATCTAACGAGTAAGCGATTAATACGAATCCATTCCCTCTTAGGAATTAATATTTTTAATTCTTTCTCAGTATCTTGAGGATTTTTAGTTTTAACCCATCCTAACCTATTACTTATCCTATGTACATGTGTATCTACAGGAATAGCAGGAATCTTAAAGGCGTAAACTAAAACGCAATTTGCGGTTTTTGCCCCTACACCTGGGAGGGTTAATAAATCTTCGAATTTATCTGGAACTATCCCCTTAAATTGTTCTAATAATACCTTGGAAACTTCTTTTATGCGAGTAGCTTTTACTTTATAGAAACCAGATTTAAAAATAAGCTGTTCCAATTCCACGATATCTGCGTTGGCAATTTCTTGTGGAGTATGATATCTAGCGAATAACATTTCAGTTGCTTCCTTAGTATTTGCATCTCGAGTTCTTGCCGATAGTATAGTTGATATTAAAATTTTAAAAGGATCTTGCTTTTTATTTGCTAATTCATCCAAATGAGCTTCTCCTTTAAGTGCCCCTTCTATATTATCTAAAATTTCTGTAATCTCCATATAAAGCTCTTTTTAGGTTTATTTTTCAAATAAATAAATCTTCCTTTTAACGATTTGTCCTTTTTTAGCGTCAATCAACGCTCTTGTTTGGCTTTTTTGAAATTGTAACTTTCTATTGGACTTATTAATAATCCGATTAGTATCCAATAATGGAATTAACTTAAATTTATTTTCAATTGCGATCTTTTCGATATTTATTTGAACATCTCCTCCATCCAAAGTTTCGAAAATAGGAGAAATAATACAAATTCGCCCATTATCTTTAAGAACTTTATAACTTTCCTTAAATGTACTTTCATAGATTGGCTCTAGCTTAGATTCAATTAACGTTTTAGCCTCAGTATAGTATGGTTTTTCTGTATAAAAAGGACCTAATTCTGGCTCGGTACATATTCCATCAAAAAACTTTTCTTTGAACACAACTGATAAGTTAACAATATCTGTCAAAATTATTTTATCCATTAATAAGAGTGGGGTTGGTTCTTCAAGTTCATTTAATAACCAGTTTACATTTCTAATTGTATTATTAACCTTCACTTTATCTATGTCCGAACCATAAATTTGAAAATCTTGAATTAAAGCAAACAAAAGAATAGTTCCATTTCCTACAAAAGGATCAAGGATGGTATTTTTATGCCTATTACCAAATAGATTCAAGAAATTTAGCATAATCAGTGCTAATTTTGGTGATATACTACTCTTGAATTCTTTATATGGTCTCTCTTCATCAATCTTTTTTTTAAAATTTGGATCATCACAAGTATATGTTCTAGCAATATATACACCTTCTTCTGTAAAGCCAAAAATAATCTCAGCTCGATCTTTATTGAATAAACCATATTTAATAATATGATGTGGAAAAATAGGATTTAATGTTCCCTTTTTAATATATTCTTCTGGATATTGATAATATAATGCTTTTTTCACGCCCTTTTCTTTTAAAATATTCATTATTTCTTTATTTAGAAAAGGTAAAAAATGTTTTACTAATACCTTTGAGTAATATTCCTCTTCATAAAGATTTGGGTATATGGAGACTGCATAAAATATACTTTCATTCTGTATTTTAAGAAATATTTTCTCTAAGCTAGCATCTAAGACTGATATAATCTTTTCTCGAACTTTTTGAATTTTTTTGAAATTATCAATCTTTAAAGGAAACGCTTCAAATATATCATGAATATGGATGAAATCAAATATCCTTGCTACTTTTTGAGTCCCACCTAACATATATTGGAATTCCATGAGTTTATTAATATAATGCTTATCTTTATGTAATTTCTCAAACTCAACAATGGCTATATTGGCTGAATAATCTGTAATTTTCCCCTTAAATTGGGAGTAATTCAAAACATTATCTAATTCTGCTAAAGAAAGTTGCCAATTTGATCCTAAAACTATTAAAAATTTTTCCATCATCAATGTAATAACATTTTAGGGTTAAAAAAGAAGGATAAGATTTCTATTTTATTTTATTAAAATAAATTATTCAATTCCAAATACAAATTTAATAACATCAATAATATCAGCCTTTCTTGCATTAGAAGGTAATTCTATCTCATATTCACTGCAAAATTTTTTTAATTCCCTCACCGTCCAATCATTTAAATCTTCAGGTAATTTAGCCAATCCCTGCTTCATTTTCTCCTCTTTCTTAAAATCAATTGTACGTTCTAATTTCTCCCCTGTCAAATCTTCAATTGCTCCCAGTATATCTTCTAAATCTTCTTTACTCCTTTCTGGAATAACCTCTAATAACTCTTCTTCGGGTTTTTCTTGATTTTCCAAAGCTTTTTTGATTGCTTCTAAATGTTCTTTTTTCCTTTCTAATTTATCTTTTTTTAATTTTTCAACTTCTTTCAAAATTTCATTATAATTATCCTTAAAATATTTTAGACTTGCATTAATCAGATCTGAAAAGTTATCCCAATCTTCTGCTCTTATAACAGAGCTAGCCCAATGAAATAGATCTAATTGAAGATCAATTGTAATTACTTTTCCTTCCATTTCAATATCTGTGGTTAACCATCTCAAAATGTTAGCTATAATTAAATCATTATCAAATGCTGAAAAGCCATATTCACGTCCTAATGAAGATAAAATTGATAAAGTACCGAAAGCAACAACTTTTCCCTTGAAATACTCAACAGCTACCATTAATGGAATTTTTGGGCAATCCTCCTCAATCCATTCCTCTCCATCAAATACATTTCTCCAGCAATTTAATCCTCCTTTAACAATCATTTCAATCCTAATGTTTTTTTCTTCTAAAAAGTCTAAAACTTCAATAGAGCATGGATTTGAGAGAACAATTTTCTTTATTTGTTCAGTTATAAAATGGGGTTTAAAATTTTGCAGTAAAGGGCGTTTTTGCAGATTAACATAAGTAACCGAATCAGATATTTCATCAGAAGCAAACTTAAACCCAAAATTACGTGTTAATTCATTTAAGTTGGTGCGGTTTAGATAATCTCCCCCTCTAGCTCCCATTATTAACAAACTTCCACCATTTCTTACAAAGTCCTCAAGAGTTTCTATCTCTTTCGGATTTAGACTAATATTTTTAGGAGTTGATATAATTATTACATCATAATTTCCTAACTTCTCTGAGGAGAAACCAGCTTCAATTTTACCTAATTTATATCCAGAATTGAACAGGAATTGGGTGAAATCAGCATAACTGGGAGCTTCTAGACTTAACATATTATTATGCGAGTAATCTAACCCAATTGCAATATCATTCTTCATAGTTTTTGATCATTCCTTTTTACTCTGTTAAATAATAATACTTCTTATTTTTAAATTTCTTTTTAGCTCATTGTGTAATTTTTGATTAATCGAAGTAAATCTAAGTCTTTAGGGCTAATATATCAATTACTGTATGGTATAAATTAGGTCCGTATGATTTAACAAATCGTTTCCCCAGAATTTTGCAATTTAAATTCTCTGTTTTAGCTATCGCTTTAAATTCCTCAAACAATAATAAATATTCTTCCTTTTTTGTGACTCCTTCATAGTGATATATCGTACCTTTTTCCTTTACAAGTGATAAAGCGTCTTTAACATAATCCTTTGGTGCAGGAAACACACCCATGATAACTCTATCTACTAATATTCCGGATTTACTTAATTTTATTACTTCTTGTTTACAATCCCCTTGAATTGGAATGATAATATCCTCAAGATGATTAAGTTTAATATTTTCAACTAAATAGCGATACGCATCTGGATTTAATTCAATACTATAAATCCTTTTAGGTTTAGCATTTTTAGCAATCGGTAGAGAAAAATAACCTATTCCAGCAAACATATCCACGATAATTTCATTTTCTTTGACTAAAGTTGCCAAATACTTCCTCTCGTTCACATTGCCTTTACTAAACATTAATTTTGTAATATCAAATTTATATATCACATTATGTTCCTTATGTTCAACTATGGGGTTGTCTTCTCCTGCAATCAATTCCATTTTTTCTGGAGTTCTAAACTTTCCAACTATTTTACCAGAATTAAGATACACAGATCTATAATTGGGAAAAATATCTAAACATGCTTCCCCAATCAAAAATCTGCTTTCAAAGAGTTTTGAGTCCAATCGCAATATTATAACCTTACCTAAATTTTGAAATCCGCTAGGTAGATAAGAAAGTTCTTGTTCTGTTAATACAGATTTTAGTTTTTGTTTAAGATTGTCTTTAAAACCCATGAATTATCATATAGGTGATTTATTCAATAATAAATTTATAAAATTGTCAAGTTAAATTATTATATAATCATAAATCATTCATATTATTAGAATATATGAAAATTAAATTTAATAAAAAACAAAAAAATAATGAGTTTAATATGCCAAGCATAGAAGATGAAGAATTCCATATAGATGAATCGAAAGTATGGTTTACTGGTGGTTATTGGCCAGAAGGAGTTCCGCACCAATTAAAGGATATAGAAGATGTTGTAGTTTTGCCATTATGGGACTACTTTATAGATGCTGCTAACAGATATGAAACCTGGGACAAACATATTTGCGATTTTGTCTATGGTTCATATATTGAGCGCGTAACACTTAGAACTTTATTTGATTACGCTAAACGATTTGGGTCATTCCTCTATGATGATTTAGGTATCAGAAAGGGCGATGTAGTAGCAATAGACCTGCCAAATTCTATCAATTTTGTCGTAGCTTATATGGGATGTCAATATATAGGAGCTATTGCTCAAGGTATCAATCCTACTTATAGACCAATGGAACTTTTACACTCCTTAAACATGACTAACGCTAAAGTATTTGTAATGATGGATATGCTTTATATCGCAGGACCTAAGGATATCCTACCTAAAACAAGTGTGAAGTATGTAATTCCTTCGAATTTTGCTGATTTTCTGACTGCTGATGAAGCCACAATCGAAAAATTAGGAATTCCAAATGCTAGAGATAAGATCCCAAATGAAACAGAACACTATAAAGTATATTGGATGGATAAAATTATCAAGAATACAAAACCAATTGAAATAGAAACCAGAATTGATCCTTGGGTGGATCCAGCTGTCTATTTAATGACGGGAGGAACTACTGGATTGCCAAAGGTGGCTATGCTCTCCCATGCGAATCTCAGCTGTAATCTTAATATGGCGAAACCTTGGACAAATCTGAAGGCGGGAATGATAACCATCGGATCTATTCCGTTTTTCCATAGCTTCGGTTTGACATGTGTTATGAATGCAGCTCTTGGTTTGGGAATGGTTATGCTTTTATTCCCAAAACCACCTTCAGATGATGTTTTGTGTGAAGCGATAAATAAAATAGATGCTCCTGAAGGAATAATGTATGTTGGTGTTGAAATGTTATTTAAAAGACTTACCGATTTTGTAAATGAAATGGGAGTAGATGAATTCAAGAAAAAGTACGATTTTTGGAAGAAATTGAGATATGCAAATCAAGGTGCTGGACCTCTCCACGACTATGTGCGAATTCCATTTGAAGAGATTTTCTGTTCAATACGTTCTGGTTATGGATTGACTGAGACATCTCCCATGCAAAGTATTGCTCCTTTTTGGGGACCTACTAAAACTGGAAAATTAGGATTACCAATTCCTGGTGCTGATTGGGCTATTTTTGATTCTGAAAATTTTGAAGCAGGTCCAATCTGTGATGGCACCAAAGAAAGAGGCGGATTTGGAATAGAAAATACAGGAGAGATATGTTGCGCAGGACCGCATATTATGTTAGGCTATTTAGGTAAACAAAAAGAACAGGAAGATAATATAAAGTATTGGGGTGGGAAGCGCTGGCTTCTTACGGGAGATATCGGATTCATGGATGAGCATGGATGGGTTGAAATACGAGATCGTAAGAAATCTCTAATAAAAGTTTCTGGTCATTCTGTATTTCCAAAAGAAGTGGAAGAGCTCATGGGTCATCATGAAATGATTGATGAAGTGGCTGTTGTTGGTTTACCTGATGTAGAAAGAGGTGAACAAGTTAAGGCTTACATAACTTTAAAGAAGGGATTTAAAATCGATAGAGATATTACGATCGATGAATTAAAAGAATGGTGCTTAAATAATATGGCGAAATGGAAAGCCCCTAGTTTAATTGAAGTTATTAGGAAGATGCCTATAAGTATGACGGGTAAAGTACAACGGAGAGAGCTCCAAGAGAAAGATTTAGATAAAATTAAAGAAGGAAAAGAGATAAGAGGATAGTTGTTCTTTTTTAATTAATTTTCTTTTTTTGACATAATTTTTAATACTAGTTTTTTTATTATACTTTTGTTATATATTTCGAGTGTTTTATACAAATTTTATTTCTAAATTTTAGGTTTAAGAATATATTTTCATCTTTATAAGTTGGTGGGGTTGAAATGGAACAAGCTGTTAAAGAGTTAGAAATAGCATGTCCTGCTTGTGGGACTGCAAAAAGTTTAAGAATTCCACTAAAAGTTTTTTCTCAAAAGAAGTATGGTTTCATAAAGATTCAAGTACCTCAGGGAGCTGTATGTGAAGATCGCTTCATGATTTTAGCAGATCCAACCGGTAAAATCTTAGGATATGAAACTATAGATATGTTCATTTCGAAAATAAAACCTGGAGAAGAGGTTCAAGAAGAACAACCAAAAGAGTCTTCTATTAGAAACTTTATTCGTGAATTCGGTTTCAATTGTGTCGCTGGATTAATCCACGCTAATTTATTTGGCTATCCATGCTTTATTATCAGTAAAATGAATGAGAATATAAATGTAGATTCTCTAAATCATATTATTGATGAATTAATTCCTGAAAATTATAGAAATTCTCATGTATTAGAAAAAATTGAATATGATCCGGAAATATATCCAAATCCTGGTTTTTATTACGCTATGGTTGCTGATCAACAGAAATTAGATTTTCTAATAAATTCTTACAAGCATGTGATACAAGATCCTTTTGAGACGGATATAAAATATGAACAAGTAATTCTAAGAAATGCACTAAAAGAGAAGAATGAAAATGGAATTCAATTCAAGGTAATAGCAGATTCTATTCTGCGATTTATAAGAGACGTTGAATTTGCGGTTTCAATCCTTAATGCCTGTAATAAAATATCAGAGAAAGATTTAATTAAAGAAATGAATGATCGCTTAACGTTTTCTTCAGTTAATAAATCACGTATGAGATATATTAAAGAATTTATTAGTCGAAGAGTTTCGCCTATTTTAGTTTCAAAAATTAAATAAGAAAAAAATAATTTATTATGAATTCATTGGAAGTTAAGTCTCTTATAGATTTTTCTCATAATCTTATAAATATTTAAATATTCATTGAAGAGTTTATCATAGATTTCTCTATTATCTGGATCTGGTTTAAAGATATTTGAATACTCAATATGCTTTGGAATGTGATCCCAATCAATATAACCAAGCCCAACTGAAGCAATAAATGCTGCTCCACGAGCATTTGCTTGTATAGGATTTTCTACTTGCTTTATTGTTCGATTTAATACATCAGCAAAAATCTGACACCATATATTGCTGCTAGCTCCTCCTCCAATGATATTTATTTCTGGAATAACAACTTGCTTCTTTGGTATACTAATTCCTCCCTTTTTCTTTAATTTTCTTACAAATCTTTCGACATACATAAAAAGCCATCTAACATTATAAGCTACACCTTCAAAAATTGCCCTAATTAAATGCTTCCTCGACATTTCTAAAGATATGTTATATAATCCTCCTCTAATTGTGTGATCATCTATAGGCGCTCTCTCTCCTATAAGCCATGGAGTAAAAATAAGATCATTTGAACCAGGTGGCGTTTCTTCAACAATCTTATCAAAGATTTTATAGACATCAGGAACAGCTTCTTCCCTTAAAAGTTCATCTTTATGGTAAAGTATTTTATCCCTAAGAAACGATAAAGTGCCACCTGCTATTTCTTGTTCATTGATTATCATATATCTACCAGGAATTCCTGAAGCAATAGCGCCCATATTATGAAAAATATCGGTCTTTTTGAAAGGAATATGACAAACTAACCAATCACTAGTTCCAATGTATAAATGTGTCTCATAATCCCGAACAGCCCCTGAACCAATAGCAGCAGATGGGACATCAGGAGCTCCAGCAACGACTTTTGTGTTCTTATCTAATCCTAATTCATCAGCTATCTCATTCTTTATTGGACCTAGAATATCAGTCGAATTTAATAACTCAGAAGGAAATTTTTCCATATCTATTTTTAGCATTTTGATTAATTTTTTAGAATAACTAATATTGTTAATATCTCTAATATCAGTTAACCAATGAATTCCTATAGTTGTATATGATGAGGCAAATTTTCCAGTTAATCTTAGATTAATATAATCTTGAGGCTCTAAAAACATAAATGACTTTTCATAAATCTCTGGATGTTCATTTTTAAGCCATAATATATGTGCAACAGGATCTTTTCCACTTAAGGTTGGAGCTCCACCAGTTCTTTTAACAAACTTTAATGCTTTAATTACATTTACTCCTCCAAATTGAAGTAGACCCTTATAAAACTTTTGAATCTCGGATGCTCCGCGAATATCCATCCAAATTATCGCGTTCATTAAATGATTACCATCTTTATCTAATGGCACTGTACCACTCCATTGACTTGTAGTACATACTCCTACAATGTCTTCCACAGGAACGCATCCACTATCAATTACTTGTTTAGCTGTTTTTAATATAGCATCCCACCATTGATCTGGATTTTGCTCCGCTCCTCCTCCTTTTGTTACATGCAAAGGGACCTCTTGGAAAGCCCATTCAAGTACATCCCCGTGAGTGGACACGATTGCACTTTTAGGTCCTCCTGTTCCATTATCTATAGCAAGTATATATTTTTTTTCAGTATTCGTCATAATTAAATTAAATGTTGTACACCTAAATAAAGGTTCTTTACCAAGAATCAAAGAAGTATTGTTTTAAACCTTTTTTTGAATTCAAATCAATGAAAAATGATCATATATAAATATGTCAAATTTTATCATTAGGTCAAGGTTAAGGCGTTAATAAGTCGGCTTTCTCTAATTTTAAGATATTAAGTCAGATTAATTTTGAATAATGATCCGTAATCAAATTGAATGTTTAAGTGGAAGAAAATTAATTGGATTATTTAGTTTTCTAATTCTGCTCTGCTGTTCTTCTTTTATCTTTATAAATAATTTAAGGCCTAAAATTGAAACAAAAGAGACAATAATTCTTCAATCGTCCTCCACTGAGCATTATACACAACAATGGATAGATAATGGATCATTTGAAAATTCAACTGATAGTTGGTATTCTGTTATTGAAGGCGATTCAACAGATTTAAATATGAATGTATGCGAGGGATGTGCAAATTTTGAAATATTAGGAGAAAAAAACGTATTTTCGATTATTTCTGATCCTCCATCTGCTTCAGATTGGGCGGCCACAGTTAATCCTAATTTTCCAAATCAAACTGATATCTTTGAAATCACTAATTATGGATGCAGAATCTCTCATGAGTTTGATGATGTCACTGCTGTTCAAAACCCATGTGTCCATTGGGATCAAAATATCACGTTACCCATAAATATATCAGATTATATAATTACATCCGCCTCTATTCAAGCTATCGTAAATGCAACAGTTGATGAAAATTTAGACCGTAGTAGTGATAATTTGTTTCATAGATTCGCAAGAATTAACCCTAGTGATCCAATAGATACCTATAGTATTGGAGATTTCATAAGATTTTACGTATTGATTTCAGATTTAGCAAAAAATAAGATTTATGAGATTTCTTATTTCCAAACAGAAGAAATTGGAACTGGTAATCCACCTGGAAAAGATTATTTATTCGACACCTATATGATATCAGTTCCAGAAGAATTATTAATTTTTTACCTTACCTCTGTGTTAAGCACCGATAACTCAAATTTCACAATCACGTTAGGAATCAGACTTCATACTGAAGATAATTTGGCTGATTTCTGGGATATTGATACTTTTGATGAAGCAATAATTAAATATGTTAATTTAACATTTACTTACGAGAAAAAGATTGATCGTTTAACATACATTTACTGGAATCAAATAGGAGATTCTCTGGAAGGTAATAACCTTGAAGTATCTGCTGCTTACCTTAATTTTAATTATAAGATTGACCCAGATTGGAGGACTTCATTTACTCCTAATTCTAGACTAAAAGTTTTAGTAAACAATTATGAAAGTGATATAAGCCTTGTTTTAAATTCAATGAATGCTACTTTTCAAGACTTAGGAGCGGGTGGAATGGATATTACATCTCTTATATTAAAGAATATTAATATTACTCTTTCATTTCAAATCTTTATTGCTGATACCTTTGTTTTAGATAGAGTTATCAAAATTTCAATTGATGATGTCAATTTTGTGATATCATATTTGGTATATTTTGAAGACTCCCAATTTCCAATATTTCTTTTTATAACTTTAATAATATCACTAATTCTTATTGCAATATTAGGATCATTGAGCCTTAGAGCCTATATATGGACACCAAGAAAAATTAGGAATAAAAACTTGTTATTAAGAAGAACTCAAAAATTTAAGGATATAAATAATATTCAAGCTCTCTTTTTGATACATAAACCAAGCGGACTTGCAATTTTTACACACAGTTATTCTAAGCAATTAGAAGGTAAGGATGTAATTTTTTCAGGATTTATACAAGCAATTTCTATAATAGGTCAGAATATTGCTGATGAATTACCTGCTAATCGTTCGTTAAATCAACCCAAAAGCAAGATTGAGGAACATAAGATAATAGAATTAGATTTAAAGTCATTTCATTGTCTTATCTTGGATATAGGAGATTTGCGTACAGTATTGGTTATTTTAACAAAAGCATCTAAGAGATTAAAACAAGTCTTATTTAATTTTGCTCTAAAGGTGTTTTTTGAAATAGAAGATAAAATTAAAAATTTTAATCATAATTTAAGTTACTTTCGAGAAGTAATCCCTCTTTATCTTGACGAATATTTCGAATTATATTATAAGCATCAGTTTAAAATTAATAATATGGAAAAAAATTTAGATTCGATAAAAAAGAAATACCATCTAAATCATCAACAATATCGCGTATTAAAAATTATTTTTCAGATTTTAAAAGATAACAATTCCTTTAAACTCTTAGAAATCATCCAACAAATGAGTAGGTATAATGAAGATTTAATAATTGATGCTATCGAATTATTAATTGCGAAAAAAATTATTGTCCCAATAACCAATTTTTGACTTTTTTTAATGGCTTCTCTCAAAAAATAAACTTCTTTTTTGATGAAATTATTAAATTATTAAACATAATAACGAGTTTTTAAATATGAAGTACGAAGAGCAAATTACTAAGATTGAAAATATAGTAAGCCAACCTTTGAGAAGATTTAAGCCCAAAGAATTAAAAGGTATTATAGAAAGATACGAGAAAAAGCACCCAAAATCGAAAGACGCTTTTGAAAGAGCAAAGAAGGTGATTCCAGGTGGAGTGGAGCATAATTTAGCTTTCAATTATCCGTTTCCTTTAACAAGTAAGCGTGTTTACGATTGCTTTATGCAAACAATAGACAATGTTGTTCTTTTAGATTATTTAATGTGTGGAGGCCCCATTATATTAGGACATAATTATAAGCCATTAACAGATAAAATTTTAGATGTTATTGGAGAGACAGGTCCTTGCCATGGAATAACGCACGAATATGAGTATTTAGCAGCAGAACAATTATATAAGCATTTTCCATCTTGTGAGTCTATCAGATGGCTGCAGAGTGGAACAGAAGCAGATATGTTAGCAATTCGAGTTGCACGTGTATTTACTGGGAAAAAATATGTCATCAAGATAGGAGGGAGCTATCATGGATGGTCAGATCAGCTTGTTTATGATATGCATATACCAGGTACAAAAAGAATGGAGTCACATGGGATTCCTAAAGAAATCTTCAAGAATATTGAGTCTGTTCCTCCTAATGATATTGAAGCTTTGAGAGAGTCGTTTAGAGAAAAAAAGAAAGTTGCAGCAGTAATATTAGAACCAATGGGGGGAGAAAGTGGCGCAATACCCATAAGGCCAGAATTTAATAAAGAGGCAGAAGAACTTTGTCATCAAAATGACACTCTCTTAATCAGTGATGAAGTGGTATGTGCATTTAGACTTCATATGGGGGGAGGTCAAGGTTATTTTGGGTATACTCCAGATCTCTCTGTGTTTGGTAAGATTGTAGGTCATGGATATCCTTCTGCTGCGGCTTTAGGTGGACGATCAGATGTTATGGCTACTGTAGCAGCAGGAGTCGGTGGAGGGGCTAAAAGAGCTTATTGCGGTGGCACTTTAGCCGCAAATCCTTTAACATGTGCGGCTGCTTATTGGGCAATTAAATTTGTTGAAGAAACTAATGCTACTGAGATTGCAGGAATTGCTGCTGCAAAAATCTCGGCAGGATTAAATAAAATATTTGAAAAATACAACCTACCATGGTTCTCATATAATTATGGCGGAACGGTACATTTTCATACTTCTTGTGTTTTTGGAATAAATATAACAGATCCCAGCCAAGCACCACAAATTAAAGAAAGAAAGGAATTTATGGATCAAATGGGAGCGGCTCTAGTGGATCAGGAAATCATTTCAGTAGCGGGAAGTCGTTTTTATACTTGTATACTCCATACAGACGACATAATTAATAATACCTTTGAAAAGATCGAAAACATCTGCAAAAAAGTTTTATAAATCCTAAAATTTTGATTTTATTTTGGGTTGAAAATGAAATAAAGCTATAGATATTTATTTTTTCATGAATTAAATCTTTAGTAAGATTAAAAGCGTAAATTGTTAATTAATGAAAGCAAACAAAATAAGCAAGTATGCTGTAGCTAAAAATATATCATATGAAATAATAATAGAGGAACAGCTACAACTAAAAAGTGAAGCAACAAGCACAATATTGGAAAAGTATAAGAAGAAAAGAATTTCTCTTAAGTTAAAATTTATTTCATATAAAATCATCAACGCTATTATCTTTATACTTTTACCATTATTCCCGATCTTATCCTTTTTAGACAGTACTTCCTCACTTACAAACGCTGGAGCAGACGTACAAATTATTATGTTTATCCAAAGTCTAGTTCTCCAAACCTTTATTATAGTTCAATTTTTCGACTTTTTTTTAATGGGGGTATTTAATTTAATTAATATCATGTCAGGAGAGATTTTTGATTGGTTTAAAACCCTCCCCTTCTCCCGGAAGGAACTAAAGCGATTGACGTTATTAACAATTTTTCATAATTTCGATATCCCAATTTTAGCAAATATTTTTTCATTTCCGATAATGATTCTCGTGGTTACCCAAAATTTCATTGTTTTTCTTATCTCTTTAGGATGTTCTGTTCTTAATGTACTGTTTTCAATTACCATTTTAATTATCCTTGGTGAAAAAATAGGTAATGTGATAAGATTAAAGAATAAAAGTATGAGAAAATCATTGTTCCTCCAAATTTTGAACGTATTTAGTTATGCTATAATAATATTCGGTACTATTTTTGCTATTCAATTAATTTTAAGCTCTATGATCTCTTTTATCATTGCTTCTGCTGATTTATATTATTCTCCTCTTTATAACCTCATTTTAAGTTCTATTCCATTTCCTTTCAGTCCGGTTTATTCAATTATCTATTTTATCAATTTTCCAGAGATGGTAATTAATCTCTGGCTTAGTCCTCTAATTGGTATGGTTTTATACGCAATATTGATCTATTTCTTTTTTAGTAAGGCAATGAAATCTATTGACAATATTTTATCATTAACACCTAAATTCAACGAATCGGTTTTATTAAATGAGGATTATATATTAAAAGTTCATAAACTTTCACCTTTTAAAGCTTTTCTTAAAAAAGATTTATTAATTGCATCAAGAAATTTGCAAACTTTCATGTATTTCATAATGCCCTTGGTCATGTCATTTGTTTTTACGATTTTTTTTAATATTAGTTATGCTGGACAAGGAGCATTATTAGGAGGTGATCTATTTTATAATTGGCTAGTAATGGTCGGTTTTGGTCCCATCATTTCTGGTACAATTGTATATAATATCTTGAGTATAGAAAATACAGGAAAAAGCATAATTGGTGCACTTCCTATTGTAAATCGTGATCAAGCTAAAGCAAAACTGGTTATAATGATCCTGATTCAATTTATTGCCACATTAACTCCAACTTTAATTTACATATTGCACCCTAGATTTATATATTTGCTATTAACCACTTTTGCGACCTTACCATTTATATTTATTTTTCTTATATCGATTTTTTTATTTAGAGTCAGACTATTTGGGAAAAAGAAGTCTAGTTATGTTTTTGATGAATTTGCACCTGGAAATAAATTAAGCAAGTGGATAATTATTTTCTTTATACAATATTCCACATACCTTTTACTCGTTTCAATAGTTTATTTCCTTTATTTTTATTTTGATATATTCATTTTAGTAATAAATTTAGTGATAATTTATTTAATTCTGATGATTGTCCTGAAAGGTTTCTTCGATAAGTACTTTCCAAAAATCATATTTAAGAAAATTTCGGAAATTAGAAAATCTTCAAAAGCTTCTAAGTGGCCAATAATAATATCACTTGTTGTCATCATTTATTATTTGATTTCAATATTTTTTTTGATTGACCCTACTCTTTTTTTCTTTTTTTCTGTCAATCCGCAATTATTTACGGGGGTATTTTTTGTGGTAGTGGCTATCCTACTTCTAATAGTTTCTTTAAAAATTCCAAAAAAGAAACAGGCTTCAAAATAAGGAATTCTTTATATTTTTTTATCAATTTTTATTATATTACTAAACCAATAGTTGTTATGCATGGGAAAACAACAAGAAATAACAGAACCATCTAATCTACTTAATGAAGATGGTACATTAGTTCAAAAAGGATGGTCCAAGAAACCAATATTAACCTATAATAAAAAAAACATTGGTAAAGGCTGGGCAAGAATTAAAGAATGGGATCATTTTTCAATTTTAAACAAGGAATTTGGATTTCAATTAACTATAGGAGATATTGGATATTTAACCCAGATGAGTTATGTTTGGCTTGATTTTATCAATGGGAAAAGATATAGCAAAGCACCGATGAAATTCTTTACTAAATCAAAACTTTTGCCTTTAAGCTCTATGAATGACTTTTTCATAGAATTTCCTACTCCGAAATTTAAAGCCACTATTGAAAGGAAAGGACATAATAGAATTCTTACTATTGATGATAAAAATTTCTTAGATAAGGGTATAAAAGGTAAGATCACTCTCTTTGATAATCCTAATTGGGATAATACAGTAGTTGTAACAGGCTATAAGGAAAATCCAAAATTATTTTACTATAACCATAAAATAAATATGATGCCTGCTGAAGGAAAAATAAAAATAGGAGAAAAATATTATAGTTTTGAGCCTGAATCATCCTTTGGACTAATGGATTGGGGAAGAGGAATTTGGCCGTATAAAACTCATTGGTTATGGGGATCAGCATGTGGAATTATCGGTGAGGTTCCTGTTGCATTTAATATTGGTTATGGATTTGGAGATCTCTCAACACACACAGAAAACCTTATTTTCTATGACGGTAAGGCTCATAAAATTGATGAAATCTACTTTCATTATGAGAACCGAGACCCAACAAAACCGTGGAAAATCAGCAGCAATGATAACCGTTTTAATATGACGCTAAAACCCTTAATTCCTCATCGTGAAAAAATTAATTTTGGATTAATATATTTAAATTCTTCTTTATTACATGGATTATATTCAGGTGATTTAGTTTTGGACAATGGAGAGAGGATTTATATAAAGGATATGCTTGGACATGCTGAAGATATCTACTGGCGTTGGTAAAGTTTATTTATACTTATTTTTAAAGACTTAAAATTGTTTCTTTTTTAATATAACAATTGCTATTATAAGAAAGGTTAATGTCAAGCTTATTCCTACAATAGATGTTAATAATATCGGATTTATAATTTGAATAAATAGTGTTACAAGGACAGAAATAGCAGATAATTGATTTCCAACATAAACTGATAATATAGCTGCTGCTGCTACAGAACGAATTAATGTTCCGAAGAAAACTCCTATTGAACAAGAAATTGCCATTGCTGCCATACTCGTTACAAGAGATTCAAACGTCAACTTAATGAATGTTGGCGACAGAATGCCAATTGTGAAGTAATCAATAATTAAACCAGCGATTAATGAAAATATTGCTGCTATAAATAAACACAGATACACAGCAAAAAATTTTGCTAATATAAGGTTATATCTTTTAACAGGCCTAATTAGAAATAATTCATAGACATGATAGCTCATCTCATTTGCCATAGAAGTGCCTAACATCGCGGATCCTAGCGTTCCTCCAATAGTTGCTGTAACTATAGCAACTAGAGTAGTAAATGGAAATCCTTCAGTGTCTGGTTGTATAAAATGCATAATTATGGTTAGCAGAGGCATACCAATCCATAAAATTATCATAACCTTTGATTTGTAGAAACCCTTTAACTCATCAAAAAATAAAATTTTTAAGCTCATTTCATTTTCCCTCCGACATAATTTAAATATACTTCTTCTAAACTGGGGGTTACTAAAGATATGTTTCTGAATTTGCAATTTTCATTGATAATTTTCTTTAAAATGTGATGCATGCAAATATCAACATCAAAATTTGATTTTAAGTGGATTTTTTGTATAATTTGATCAAATAATTCGACTTTTTCCACAAATTCAAGTTCTTCTAATTCTTCACACATTTTTTCATCTTTAGCATAGATAATTTGAACAATATTTCCTATGTGGAAATCAAGTTGGAGCTCTGTTGGAGTTCCTATTCTTTTAATTTTACCTTGATGTAAAATTCCTATTTTAATGGCAACATCTTGGACATCACTTAAAATATGAGAAGAAAATAAAATGGTTTTTCCTTCAGATCCTAGCTGTTTAACCAAATTCTTGAGTTGATATCTGCTCATTGGATCTAATCCTGAAAGTGGCTCATCTAAAATGAGAATTTCTGGATCACTTAATAATGCTTGCGCTAATCTTAATTTTTGGACCATCCCTCCCGATAAATGAACAACTTTTTTATCTTGAAATTCTTTTAAGTTTACAAATTCTAATATCTCATTAATTTTAGATTTTAAAAATTCACTTTCCAGACCAGAGAGTTTTCCAAAGGTTGTTAGAGTATGATTGACTGTTCTCCATGATTGAAACCCAACTTCTTGAGGGTGATATCCCAAAATCCTTGAGAGTTCATTATAATGAAGTTTTAAATCTTCTCCATTAATAAGAACTTTTCCTTTATAATCTCTTATTAGTCCAACTAATATCTTAATTGTAGTTGTTTTACCAGCTCCATTAGGGCCAATATATCCAAAAACGTCTCCTTTATTGATAGAGAATGATACTTTATCTAAAGCAAGTAATTCTTTATATTTTTTAGAGACATTACGAAATTCTATAAAAATTTCTTCCATATTTTCTAAATATAAGTTTCAATAAACTAATTATAATTTATAAGAGTATTTAGTATTCTAATGAGACAGCATTTTAAAACTTTAAGTGAATTTAAACATAGAACTAGAATTGAGTGTTATAATTTATATTAGTGCTTTTTATTGCTTTTCTGATACAAATTATTAGTCATTTTTTAGATTGATCTCTTTATGAAAAAATAATAATTTAAGATTTTAGTAAAAAATAGGGCAATCTTTAACCAATTGGGGATTTAGAGAAGAAAAACCCCATAATTGGATTAACTCCAGTTATATCTCATTTATCTGAGAAACATTTAAGGCATTTTAAAAAAATAAAAATATTTAAATATTTAATATCACTCTCAAATTGGGATTCTAATTCAGTAAGTTGACACATTGAATCAATAATATCAAGACTATTTAGAAAGTCTTAATCTGATTCTAGGACTCTTTAATGCTATAAGAAAAGTATAGGAGCCCTTATACAATATAAAACTAAAGACCATCAGTTCAAAAATGTCAGAGATAGGTACATTTATACTTGCTATTTTCGTGCTGATAGGAGGATTAGGCTTAATAATTTATAGTAGTATAAAAGCAGTTAAACATTCAGCTATCCTTGCTGCAGCACTAGGAGTTTCTCCACTGGTAATTGGAGTAGCATTAGTCTCAATTGGGACTGATATCTCAGAAATCTTTAATTCAATCATATCATGTGCGCTTGGTCATGGAGACATAGATGTAGGAGACAGTGTAGGTTCAGATTTAACTCAACTTACACTAGTATTTGGGTTATTACCATTAATATCTGGTGTTTTTTATGTTCATAGAAAAGATATTATCATCTTAGGCGCATGTGAGGTTTTATCATTGATATTAATATTTACAGTGGTTGAAAAAGGTTATTTTACTAGACTTGATGCTATACTTATGATGTCTTGTTTGGGTATATACATATGGTTAATATATAATGCTAATAAGGAAAGTATTCTCCAAAGAGTGGGTATGATTCAAAAATTAAAGGCTCCCAAACCTAAAAAGTACCATCTATTAATTGCTGCATTAGGTTTTGGAGGGGTTACAATCAGTTCTTACATGATAGTTAATTCTGTTATAATAATATCCAGCGTACTAAATGTGCATGAATACATTATTAGTTTCTTTATAGTTTCTGTAGGAACTTCTTTACCTGAATTAGCTGTAGATATTAACGCATTAAGATTAAAGCATCATGAAATAGCCATTGGAGATATAATCGGCTCTTGTATCGTAGATTCTACTCTCTCAATCGCGATTGGTCAGGCCCTTTTTCCACAAAGTGTAACAGCAAGGCTAATTGTGCCAACTGTCCTATATACTTTAATTGCAAGTTTTATTGTTATAACTATAGTTGCAGTTAGAAAAAAAGTAGATCGCCGAGCAGGAGCGATATTTGTATCAATTTATGCGTTTTCTTATATCTTTCTATTTTTCTTTGGATTTTGGTAATATTAATTAAGTAAGTGGTATTTTTTTCTGGTTATAATGGCATGTAGAACTTACATAATATGCATTGTTTTGCTTTTAAACGTCTTTCTGGTCCTAAGATAATATATTTAGTTTGCATTGAACCACCACACTTAGGACAACTTTTAGCAAAATTTTCTTTTATTGAATCCAATACTTTCTGAATGTTTTTTTCTAATCTGAGGAGTTCATTAGCATTTTCAATAATTTTCTTGGCAGAAATCAGTCCTATTCCTTTGATCCAAGCTAGCTCTTCGGGTTTTGCATTTGCAATATCCTCAATTGAACTAACACCTGCTTTATTCAAATTAATAGCAGCTACTGGCCCAATTCCCCTTATTCGCTCAAGCTCATTAGACATAATGCAGAAACTAAAAATATTTACTTTGAAATATATCTCTCTGAAGTTCTTATCAGGTATTTTAAATCTATTTGTATTAATCGAATATATTTATGCTTTATATAATCTTATTAATACGGAAAAAAAAAATTTTATAATTTAAAAAATTCTCTCTAATTAAAATATTATTTCTCTATTTGACGCCCCACACCATAGTACATTAAATATCCTCCTGCTAATCCTAAGATCACTCCTATTGCACTTATAATGGTTCTGAATGTTGGGACATCAAGAGTGTTCGATACAAAAATACCGTACATGAACAAACTGAGAGCACAAAATCCTAATATAAAAAATTTCCACTTTTTTTTTAAATTTATATCTTCGAATTTTCTATAAATTTGAAATGATAAATAGAGTAAAGGCAGAATTAGTATAGTTTCGACTATTAACAGATATATAAAGAATTGAATACTCCAAACTGGAGAAAAGTTAGGATTCAGAGTAACTCCAGGTATAGGAGTGAAATAAAAGATTATCATTCCAAACATTGCGATCCCATAAACAAAAAAGATAATTAATTGCTTACTGGTTGTTATCACCATCTCAGATTTTAAAAGTATCAAATTAAAAACAAAAAGGAATATTGGTGCATAGAATATGCAGAAATTAGTAATAAAGTTCAAGATAAGAATTGTAGATACATCTGTAAGAAATACATAAACAAAATTCACAAATGAGCCAAATATAGCAAATATATAAAAAGCTGAGAAGATTATATTCAATCTTTTTGTATCTCGTTTAAGAGTCTTAATTGCTAAAAAGAGGAAGAAAGCAAAAACTAGTCCTTGTGCAACAAATACAGTGAGAATTCTTGTTGGATCTAATTGATATAATACCATAATCTTATCACTCACATTGAATTTTTTTTTGAAATTTGTAATTATTATTGTAATTTAATAATTTAAATGCATTTAACATTTGCTATTATTTAAAAAATACAACAGATTTAGAAAAATACTTGAGATTTATAGTTGTTTCGCGACACCGTAATATATAAAGTAAAGGGCAATTAACGTAGGTAGTGATATAATTGACCAAATGCCCCTAAATGCAGGATCCGCTAATGTATTTGAAAGAGATGTACCATAATATAGAAAGAAATAAGCAAATATTCCTATCAAGAAATATTTCCATTTCTTTTTAAGTTCTTGATGTTCTAATTTAAGATAGATCCTTAATGCAAAAAATATTGTAGGAAGAATAGTGACAAAACTACAAAGAATAGTACTGTATATAAAAAATGGCCAATTCCAATCAGGTTTCCAATTAGTGGAGGAGTCAATCGTAATTCCCCCAGGAATAAGTAATAATCCAAATAAAGTTATCCCAAAAATAATAATAATTAATACTTGAGCAGGTAAAGTAATTATCTTTTCTGATTTCCAAAGAATTAAGACAAATATGAGTAAAAATCCGAGCGAAATGCATAAAAGATAGTATGTTATAAAATGGAGGATGAATACTATAAGTTCATTAAAAATGAAAGCATAAATTATGTTTATAATAACTCCTGCAGCAGCAGTAAAATAAAATAAGCTTAAAATTAAGTTTAAACCTTTATATTCTCTTTTTAAAATCTTATAGGTCATGAATAGGAAAAATAAACCAGAAAAGCCTTGTACTATGAATATTTGTATAAATCTGGGTAAATCTATTACTTGTAGGATTGTAAACAAGTTTATATCCCCGTAATTTTATCAAAAATTAACTTACTAACTAATGTTTTTTTTTGTTTTTAATATATAATAAATCTTTTGCAATTGAAATATTGTTCATCAAATTAAGATATATTAATTAATTTTAAATAAATCGATTCAATATTATCTTAAATCTCAATTTAATTAGGAAATAATTTCAACTAAAAATTTCTGGTAGTTATTTTGAAACATTATGATCTAATTTTCATTCATCCCCCTAGATTATTAAAACCGGATTATGGTAGAGTCGTGAAATTTATTAGAGGAGCCTTTATTTTCATTCCTATGGGGGTTTTTGCAATAGGTGATAAGCTTAAAAAAGAGGGTTTTGGTGTTAAAATCATTAATTACCCTTTAGAACAATATTTGGAAAAAAATTGGAATCTGAAGACTTATCTTAAGAGTATTGATTTTGATGTATGTGCAATAGACTTACATTGGATACATCATTCTCACGGTGCTATTGAAGTATCTAAAATAGTTAAAAATATAAATCCTAACGCTAAAATACTGCTGGGAGGTTTCAGCGCTTCATACTACCATAGAGAAATCCTTGAATACTATCCCTCTATAGACGGCATAGTCAGAGGTGAGGGTGAAATTCCTCTTTTAAAGTACGTTGAGAATATAAATCATAATTCTTTCGATTCTGTCCCCAATTTATCTTATCGAGACTCTAGCAAGCACATAAAGAAAAATCCTTTATCCTATGTAGCAAAAGATTTAGATGATTTAGAGTTTACTAATGTATCACTCCTAAAAAATGCAAAAAAGTATCTTGAATGTAGTAGAAAGCTTATGGGTATCTCTTTCAATCTTCCTATCGGAAGAGGTTGTCCTTTCAATTGTCCTCTTTGTGGGGGTGGTCAAAGAGCTCAACAAAGCTACATGGGTCGAGAATCAGTAATTCTCAGATCACCAGAAAAAATAGTAAATGATATACATAAAATAAGTTCTAAATATAAAATTCCTAGTGTCTTTTTTGGACATGGTTCTTATCAAAGTAATTTAAAGTATTGGAAAAGACTATTTGGTCTAATACAGAAAGAGAGTTTTGATCTTGGAGGAGATTTAGAGATATGGCGACTCCCATTCCCTAAAGAAATGTGGAAGATATTTTATAAAACCTTTATAAGAAGATATTCTTCGATTAGTATTTCTCCTCGGACAATTTCACCAAAAGTCCATCAAAAAGTTGCTAAAGTCTGTGATCCAACTTTTAGATTTCCAGAAAACCAAATTAATGATTTAATCAAAAATGCCAACCTATTTAGAATGATACTTAGAATTTGGTTAACAATTGGATATCCTTTTCAAACACGCCTAGATTTCGTTAATGACTTTAAATTTGCAATGAAATGTCTCTTCAAATATGGAAAATCAACCGCTAAACCAATAACAATTATGAATGAACCTTATTTTGCTTTCCCTGGTTCTCCCGCGTTTCAATTTCCTGAGAAATTTGGAATACACTTTAGGTATCATTCCTTCCCTGAGATTGTTTATGCTTTTAAGCAAGCTAAGATATCTTCATTAAACAATGTAATAAATTACAACACTAAATATTTTTCTGGAATGGATATTCATCGTCTTAATAGGTTATTCTTTCTAAGTACAGCACCCATGTTTCTCACAACAGGCTCCAAAAAGCCATAAATTAATTTAAGCAATTCCTTTCTGGTTTTAGAATAATTTGCCGCATTCTAGTTTAATATGGGAACATGAAACTAAAAGGATTTTCGATGAGTTAATAAACATATCACCCCCTCAGTTTCAATCTATGGCACGAATGGCAATCTCCTCTCTTGCAACAGAAAAAGCAAAAAAGACAGGCTCTAGAGAGGTGCAAAATCAGGTCATCCTAGAAATATTTATAAAGGGAACCCCAGGACCATTTCAAGCAGATATGAGGGAAGGTTTTAAGAAATCTGGACTTCTAAAATAAAATGTAATTTTAAAAATTAAAAAAAGAGTAAAAAAAATTCAAGAATATACCTACTTTTCACGCCATTCAGTTCCACATTTTCCACATCTATATTTCTTACCATAAACTCTAGGATAATCACTAATTATATTTGTTTTATCAGTTGATTCATGAATCATATTCTTCTCTTCATTCGCGCACATGGGACATTTACGGCGACCATCAGTTTTTTCAATAGTTAAAAGATTATTTGTACGTTCTCCCATAAACAGATCTCAACTTTAAGTTATTTTGTTTGTGTTATTATTATTTCTGATTATATTATGAGAATTGTAATTATTAAATCTTTACAAGTAGATGAATTAAAAATTAGTATGCTTTTTTAATTCTTTTCCATAAGAAATGGCATTTTTTAATAATTCTGGATTGATATTACCCAATTTCAATATAAAATTATCAAAAATTTTATTAAAGAGTTCTAAAAGATCTTGTTTTTTATTCTGAATTTCAAAACAATATAAAAAACCTAATTCTTTGGTTTTTCTGATAAGATCAATAGTAGTTATTCTCTCTCGGTTTGAAACAATTTTTTTTTCAATTAAGTCTTTATTTACTCCTAAAAGAATAGAAATCCCATGAAACATGTAAATCTTGTTGAAAGTTTCAAACTCTTCAAATTTGATGTCTTCTAAAGAATTGAGACTAAAAATGTCCACAACATTAATAAGTACATCAAGTCTCTTAATTTTTGAATAATTATCTGACAAATGGTTATAATTTAGAGCATTAAATAGTTCAACTTTGATCGGAACATCTTTAAATACAACTAAAAACTCGATTGATATGTCATGTGCATTCGAGTTTAATGCCATTTGCTTTAAGTATTCAATAATAAGTTCATTTCCATAATTATCTCTGTCAATAACCCCAAGATTCAAAGAAAATTTAATCTTTTTCAAAGTGTCACGTTCCAAAAATAATAATTACAACTATTAATTTTACAAATATAGATAAAACTTAGTAATATAAAATCTTGTTTGTAAAGCCTTTTTCTAATGTTAGCAATATATTTTCTGTTAATCTTAATGATAAGCATTTGGAGTTTTTCATTTATCGTAGTAGATGTATTAATTGAATTTATACCTTCGCTTTCAATAGCATTTTATAGGTTCACTATTGCTTCAATTGCCTATCTCTTGATAGATTTATACCAAACGCTTAATAAGAGAAAAATTGATGAGAATAACAATCTTAATTTGAATAAAGCTTATTCAAAAAGAGATTGGATTTACATTTTCATTTCAAGCCTTTTTGGAGTTTCATTATTTTTCTTTACTCAATATTCATCTATCAATTTAATTGGACCGTCGATTCCAGCTCTATTTGTATGTTTATTAGCACCTGTTATAATCGCGACATTAGCAATTATCTTTTTTAAAGAAAAACTAGGTAAAATAAAGATTTTTGGTTTTATAATTGCCACTTTTGGGGGTTTTTTGTTAATATCAGGAGGAACTATTGAAAATTTAACCCCCTTGTCTCCTAATTTCTTAGGATATATGTTTGCGCTCATGACACCAGTATTTTGGGCAATCTATTCTACTATAAGTAAAAAAATAGGTAAAACGAGTTCTGCTAACAGAATGAATAAATATATATGTTATTTAGGAACGATAGAATTATTAATCTTACTTTTAATCAATCAAGAACTTGAAATACTCATCCAAAATCTTTCGAATCCAGTTCTATTATTATCCTCTATATATCTAGGAGTAGGTTGCTATGTCATAGGATATTATATATGGCAATACGCTCAAAAGAAATTAAAATCAGCTAAAGTAGCTTCATTTTTATATATTGAGCCCTTTCTTACATTATTTTTTTCATTAATTTTTCAAAGGAGTGACGAAGTCGTAATTTGGAACGTATTAGGAGGGATTATTGTATTGATAGCAGTTCTTCTCATTAATTATGAAAGGATACATTAGTATTACAAATTATCCTTAACGATTTCATTTAATTCATTAGCTAAATTTTCATCGATAGTTTTTATAAATGGTTTATTTTCCAAAGTTAATGCCTGTTCCCTTGCTCTTATCCTTATAGATTTAGATCCTAATTCCTTCCATGTATCGCGTGTTGATCTATCAATAATCGAACTTGGTATAAACAATTCTTTCTTAAATAACCTTAATGTCAATGGATGAGATAATAGTTCATGTTTTACCTCATATGCTTTAAGAATATCAGAGGCAAATGGTGTTCCGTGGTCCTCAATCCCTCTTAAAAATCTTCTCGCCATCCCAATTATCTCATTATCAATTATTAGTTTTTCAATACTCTGCGTAGATTCAAAATCTATCATACCTGGCCCAGAAACCATGTTTACACCTGCTAAAGTTGCTAAGAGAGCACCAATTCCCGCTTCAAACCCTGCCTGCGCATCTGGTACTTTTGAATCACTTAAACTCATATAAGCATGAGTTGGGAGATTTAGGAATTTTCCCATTTCAATATCTCCTATATTTATCATCATAGTTTCAATAGCTCCCATTGGTGTAGTACCACTTTTCATATCCAAAATTGCAGGGGATCCCCCCCATATTAATGGAGCCTTTTTCCTTGTCAATTGAACAATTACTACTCCTGCTAAGGACTCAGCACAGTGTTGTGTTATTGAACCAATCAAAGTTATTGGAGCATTAGCACCTGCCAATGGCATTGAAACAAATTCGGATGGGATCATACTTTTAGCAGCATCAATAAGAGATTGAGTGGTTAGATCTGACCACTTTAATGGAGGACTGGGACAGGCATCAAATATAGCAAGTGGTTTCTTAGCCAAATCTTGCTCTGATGATCTACAAGCTAACAAAAGCTCCTTCATAATTCTAAAACTTTCTTTACGAAATGTTCCAGTAATAATAGGCTTATAACAATGAGACAATGCAAGATATAATCTATGCCAATCTTGAGCCTCTTTTGGCACGTCTTGATAAATGATTGCAGTACTCTGGGCATCAATGAATGGAAGTTGTTCAACTATTTTTGAAAAGCGTACAAAATCTTTTGAAAGCGCTTCCCTTATTTCTCCCGTATTTTCATCTAATAAAAAAATTGCAGCCGATCCAGGATCGTAATGGACATTGTCATCACTTAATGAAAGGTAGTTTTGACCCTCTCGATCATATAATTTGATTTCAGATGGAGCCGACCTCAAACATTTATCTACTAAATCTGATGGTATATAATAACGAGAATCTTTTTCTGGAATACCTTGCGCTTTAAATATTTCACTTGCTTCTTTATTTTCCAAAAAAATTCCTTGAGTTTCAAGAATGTCTTTTGCTTCGCTAAAGATTTGAAGCTTGTGTTCTTGATCTAATAACTGGATATTAGGTTTTAAGATGGTCATATTTAAATCACTTTTTAATATAAGAATCTATACGATCTTTAACATCTCTTATAGTTTTAGGAGATGTACCGCAACATCCTCCAACAATTTTAGCACCAGCTTCAATTATTTCAAGAATATCCTTTCCAAATTCTTTTTCTGACTGATCATAATACGTTAGTCCTCCCGGTTTCACTCTAGGTTTGCCTGCATTTGGTTTAATAGATAAAGGTTTTGTTGTAAATTTACTCATTTCTCCAACCAATTCAATCATATCTTTCGAAGCTAACGTACAGTTACTTCCTATTACTTCTACTTTTTCGTCTTCAACTTTTTCTATACATTGTTGCAATGAGTGTCCCATAATAGTAAAAAAGCCCCGTTTAGTTTTCTTATAAGTCATAGAGCTGATGATTGGTTTGTTAGAAAGTTTTTTTATTGCTTTTATAGCTGCAATCATTTCATCAATATCAGAAATAGTTTCAATATGCCATAAATCAACACCAGCTTCCAGATGTTTCACCTGCTCCAAATAGCTTGAGTACCATTGATCAAATGTTGCTTTTCCGATGGGAGGTTTATATTCACCGGAGGGCCCAATATCTCCTACCATTAAATGTTCAGGTGGACACGCTTTCTTTAAATTTTCAAGAGCTTTCTCATTTATTTCTTTAATACGATTTTCAAGTTTGTATTTTTGAAGATTCAAGAAATTAGATCCAAAAGTATTAGTTTGACACATATCTGAACCAGCAAGGTAATACGATTTATGAATTTCTGAGATTACATCAGGTTGTTCAATATTTAACAGATCTGGAAGTTTTCCAGGTGTGATCCCATATTTGAAAATTTCTGTGCCCATTCCGCCATCAAATAAAATTATTTTTGAAGGATTTCTTAACCAACTTTCAAATATATTAATAACAATTTCATCTCCTTATGTTAATTGGCATGTTTTAGTAGACTTTTCACTAATTTGACAGCTTCAATGGCATTATCTGCATAGCCATCTGCATTACATTCTTCAACCCAAGACTTGGTCACTGGAGCACCACCAAATATTACCTTAAATCTATCCCGTATGCCTCTTTCCTTTAATTTATCAATTAATTCTCTTTGACCAACCATGGTGGTTGTTAATAAAGCTGAAACACCAATTATATCCGCATCTTTGTCTAGAGCAGATTTGATAATTTTATCAATCGCAACATCAGCTCCTAAATCATATACCTCAAATCCATTGGCACTAAGCATTGTTGCCACAATAGTTTTACCAATAGAATGAATATCCCCTTCGATTGTAGCAATTACCACTTTTCCCGATTTTATATTTGTTTTATTTTCTCTTAAATGTGGTAAAAGTATTTCCATTGATTCTTGAACTATATTTCCCCCCAACATCAACTCGGGTAAAAAAAAATCACCCTCTTCCCATAAATTTCCTATACGACGGATTCCTGATCCAAAACCTTTTTCTATTACGCTCAATAGGTCCATGCCTTCATTTACTGCTTTTTCTGCCAAGTAGATCGCTTTATCTCTTTCTAGACTCACAATTGCATTTGAAATTTCTTTAAAAAATTCCTCTTGGGCCAAATTAATCTCCTAAAAGTTGTAAATTGTATTAACTAATTAAAACTTCTAAAGTTTAAAAAATTATAACTTAACTTCTAGTAAAACCTAATAATAACTACTAATTATTTATCGATTATTATTAGGATATTTAACTGAAAAAATTATATATTTCTACACTATATGCAAATAAAAACAATAATTTAGGATTAAAGGTGAATTTAATATTCCAAGACGTTATTATGCCAAAGCAAAAAAGACTTATGCCAAAGATCAAACATTTGATCAAGATCAAGTAGGAAAAGAGAAGGAGCGTTATCTAATAAGCATAGAGCTTATGAGCTTAAAAACTCTTAAGGATTATGATATTCTTGGCTGGCGAGGCGAATTCTATTTCAAGATTGATGGACCTAAGCTATTTAAAGCTAGATGGCCTAATAAAGGAACAATCAAATTGCAGAGAAATCAAGAATTTACTTCCAAAGCTGATATGTCCCTTTGGTCTCAATTTAAAACCGTGAGGGCTGATAAACCGACTACCGAAAAAATTAAAGTAATATTGAGGGAACGAGATGATCTAAAAAAAGATCATACAGTTACAGAACAAGAGTTCGAAATCAAATTGCCCTTTCCAACACAATATGTAATTTTACAGGATGAAAAAGAAAACACTAAAGCTAAACTTCGAATTCAGGCGACGAGAACAAGATACTAATTTAACACAAAAAATCAAAACTTTTTATTTTTAAATGAAATAACCCTATAAGGAAAATTTCTGATATTCCGTTTTGCATGGATGATTATCAGTAACCCAAAATTCTTTCTCATTTGGTAAAACAATTATCGAACCTAAAGTACCTGCAGAAGGACCATGTGTACATACAGTAAAATCATCCGGTTCTCTATTACCATGATCTCTTAATATCATTTTAATAGTGTCAATATTGATTTGCCCCTTCTTTTCTGTTAATAACTCAATTTCTCTCTTATAACGTCTAATAGGAGATTCTATGGGTGAAATATCCATATTCTCCATTTTAAATCTTACATAATCTGGTAAATTGGCATCTTTAAGCTTATCTGTTTGATAATGGTTAGTATGGGCTAAAATATCATCTTCAGGTCGACGAATTGCGTATCTTGTACTAGTTGTTTCAATAACACAGGTATCTCCCAAGGTATCCATAAGTCCATAATGGCAACCATTTGCTCGTGCTTGAAATTTAGTAATAAAATCGACGGCTTCTTGAGTGGTTCCACAGGTTTCTAGCACTTCTTGCACAATAAAAGTTCCCGGAATGCCTTTCAACCTAAAATCTAAAGGGTCTTTTTTCCAAGAACGTCCATAATTATAGCCAATTGTTAATCCTCTTTCATTGATTCCCATATGTGAACCTCCCAGGGGATATTGAGTGAAATTAAGATTATTATAACCATTTTCAGGTATTTCTTCACGAACAACTTGAAATGGTTGCAGAACGTTAGGAAAATCATAATTACGACCGAAGATCATTGAATTGTTTGATGTGGCATTTGGAAGTGCAAAGATCATAGAACATGCTTGAATAGGGGGATTCTTGTATACTGATTTCGGGTTTCCTGACATAATTTCCATGAAATGAGCTCCATAGATTACAGCTTTTTTTATATCAGCACCTTTGCTTAAACCAATCATTTTTTCATATTGATTTGGAAGAAATCTTTCCGTAGCTTTTTTAATATTCTTCTTTCCTAAAACTCCTAAAGCAAACTTAATTATTGAAAGTGGTATTAATTTGGAAGTAACTTCAGAGAACATAGTTGAATGAAAAACAATATCAAACATATTATGTATTTTATCTTTCAATATTTCTCCTTGCTGGTTTCCTCTTTCAGTAGCATTTCCTTCTACTTTAATAAAGTCTACCATAATTGTGCTCGTATCAATATTTTTGATTATTTGAGATAAGAGAGTTTGGATTAATAGATTAAGGAATCAACAAAATAAATATTCTAAAATCCTTAAATAAAGATTAATTATTAGATTAAACTTTATACTTCATCAGGTTCCGGTTTTACTTTTAATGATTCAATGATATTAATGATATCTTCAGCTAATTCATACCTTTGGGCCCTATACTTATCTCGGTTTAAATGTTTTTCAATCTTCAATGGTGTTCCAACTTTTACACGTATTCCAGAAGAACTTATCATATTAAATAGTTTTGTTTTTTCAGTGTATATTGCTAATGGAATAATTGGTGCCATTCCTGCAACAGCAAACTTAATAATACCTGCCATAGCTTTAACTTGTGTTTCACGATCCAATTTAGATTCCGGCGTCATAGCCACAAGATCTCCTACTTCATTCAGGTAATGAAACACTTTATCAATCGGTTCAGTATCTTCTTTATCATAGGTACTTCTGAACATGCCAAGTGCTTTCAACACTGGTCCATAAAGCTGATGCTTCATTAGTTTATGATGTACCATAAAATGAATTCGTCTTCCAGATACTTGACTGATTATTGCCATATCTCTTAAGGCATTATCACTAATTGTTGTTAAAATAGCCTTATTTCTTAATGGAATGTTTTCTCTTCCATCAATTTTTAAGTCCGCAAAAAGCGCTAAACCTGCCCAGCTAAGCCCTTTTACTGAAGCATAAAGCACATCGTTCATTAATTCCTTACTAAAAAGCTTATCTTTTCCTTTTGTTTCTGCTTCCGGCTCTTGAGTTGTTTCTGCCATTTTTATCCTCTTTTTTTTAATTTTTATAATTTATCTATAAAATCATTAACCTCCTCCATTCGTCTTTCATAATAATCCTTCAATTCCTTCTCAGATACGAATGTTGGAATTACTTTCTCTAAAAAAATATCAAATATTGTTGATAATTTAGTCTTATGGTGAAGAGTCTCAAGAAACTCCTCGCCTAATTCTTTTAAATTTTTAATAAATTCTGTCAAATTACCTCCTACACCTCCCTAAGTTAGGTTATCCCATTTACCGCATCTAGATCCCCATCTAGCGATTACTTGATTGCCATATTCTGGCATTTTGACCTGTACTATTTCGCATTGATTGGGACAATCCCCGCAATTAAAAGCAGAGGTTTTAAACTCGATTTCTGCCACTTCCAAACCTCTAAAACTTGTTTCATGTTCATGCTCCAAATAATAATCCCTAACAAGTATCGCCATGCCTAATGCGCCCATGAGAACATTGTATTTTGGTACAATAATTTTAACCTTTAAATGACGTTCGAAAGCCTCTATCATTCCTTTGTTGTAGGAAACTCCTCCTTGGAACACAATTGGCTCTTCTAATTCTTTCGCTTTAGCTAAATTATTCAAATAATTACGAACCAAGGAATCACATAACCCTGCAATTATATCTTCTTTACTATATCCAGCATTTTGTTTATGAATCATATCAGATTCAGCGAAAACTGTACACCTGCCTGCAATACTCAAAGGGTTTTTTGATCGAATTGCATAATCTCCAAAATCTTCAATGGGTATTCCAAGCCTTGTTGCTTGGTGGTCTAAAAATGAACCCGTTCCAGCGGCACATATTGAATTCATCGCAAAATCTACAATAATTCCATCTCTAAGGATGATAATCTTTGAATCTTGACCGCCTATCTCAAGAATAGTTCGTACATCGGGATACATGGATTGTGCTGCAACAGCATGAGCGATAATTTCTGTCTTTGCAAGATCTCCTCCCACCACTGCCTTTGTTAGATATCTTGCTGAACCGGTCGTACCACAACAACGTATTGCATAATTTTTTAATTCAGGCTTTTCTTCAATCTTATTCCGTAACTCAGACATACCCACTTTAGCAGAATCAATAGGGGAACCTTCATTACGTAAAAAAACACTTGTTAAAACCTTTCCATCAGTATCCATTAATACAAATTTACAACTAACACTTCCAATATCAATACCTAAAAAACAATCCTTCTTCTCTTTTTCTATTCTTACATCATCAGAAACTTCAACCATAGCATCACTTTATCATTGACTTTGAATAATTTGATAACATTCTTTATAAAAACTACTTCCATAATCATGATAAACATTTTCTAAATCTCGCTTCAAATAATCTCTCTTCTGGCTGAGTTTATGCTCACGACGAGCATACATGAGGTCTACAAATGCCTCTAACCTTGTTTTAAAGCCTTCCATCCCAGATTGCTCATCGAATGAAAAGTAAATGATAGGTAAGTCGTATACACTTTTTAACTTATTTGTTATAATCGTTCTAGCAGTTACTTCTGGCATACAAGTAAATGGGTACTGGTGAACAAAACCATCGAAACCTGCACGGGCTCTATCAATGTATTCTCCAAGAACCCACACACACTCACCTCCTATATCCATTGGAAGATAAGGTTTTGCTAAATACTCTAGCCACTTTCTGTGATAATTTAGATGGAACTTATGTACAACCCAGTCCCATAAACTCAAATTTTGATGGATTTCCACTTGCATTTCACCTAATTTGCGTCTAATATCAAGATTTACATAAGGTTCAAGAGAGATGTGGATTTCTCCCGATATAGCGACCTTTAAGGGGTCTCGAGTTTTATCAACATCAATTTGATTAAAATCTTCTTTAATAACATGTTTAAAATTTCTTAAACCTTTCAATGTATTAGTTTCATCAAGCTTGATTAATAATTCTTTTACAATATTGGTAGTGTCTCCTTGGTTGCGTTCATACGCTCGAAAAAGACCTTCTGCTGTTTGTATATCATTCAATAATTTTGCTTTTTTCAAAAAAAATATAACGGCTTTAATAAATTTTGAGTAAATAAAGGGATCTCTTCTCCCTGTTACCTCCTGAAGAGTTTTAACCCAATGAAACTCCAGAAGATCAGCCTGGTCTAGAGGAATCATGATAAAATCCTTGTAACCCATATCCCTTAATATTCGTTCTTGCACGCTTGCATAGAAACCAAATCGACATGGTCCGCAGTCAATAGCCATAACTAATACGTCTGCACCTTTATCTAGAGCATTCTTGAAGTCTCCGATTGTTGCTTTAAAGGGAAAACACACAAATTCAGGGCTATGTTTTACTCCGATTTTGACAGCTTCACGGTTGGTAGGATCAGGGAGAATTACCTCTAAATCTAATGATTCAAATAAAGTTTTGAATGCAACCCAATTTGGTCCCATATTAGGGAAGGAAATTAACATTTTAATTCTAAGAAATTTTACCTAGTCAAGTATTTGATCAAAACTATGAAA
>JBHLOY010000016.1:0-38361 GCA_048939995.1 Promethearchaeota archaeon
ATTACAAATTTTTTCTTCTTGATTGTTTTTTTCAATTGTGCTATTTTTTCTTTCAAAAAATAATTCTTTAATTTTAAAAGGTCTTCCTTTGTTAGAAAGAAGTTTTATTTTATCTCCATACTCATCAGTCGTAATTAGAAATGTCATCCCTAGTTGGGCATTTTCTCTAAATGATAATTTCCTTTCTCCGAGCTTAAAATGAAGCAAGTAAAACGATTTCATTCGTTCTAGATATTCACTTTTGACATCTAAACCATCTTCTAATTGTTTTGTTATAATGTTTTTATTATAATTGTAATCTTCATCGTTTAGGAAAACTTGTTTATCCCACTCTTTCATTGCCTTTACTAATTTGTCCCTAATGTTAATATCTATAAATTTAATTTTTTCAAACATAAAAATCACTTAAAATATTACTTTATTTAGGTTTTAAAGAAAATTATATAGATTTATCTTCTAACAGCTTCTTACAAAACTGTATATATTATCTATTCTCTATATTTAAATTTGACGATAGCTGGCTTTGATTGCTGGTAATTTTGATAAAGATATAAATAATTAGTTACTATTACTTTTTTGTATAAAATTTACAATTTATTTTGTGAGGTTTCTAAAAATTCACGCAGATAGAGCATTAAGTTATATCTTTAGAGCGATTGACAAAGTTAAGGATGATAATCTTAACTGGTTAAAAGATACAATTAAATAATTGGTTGAAAATATCGCAAAAAAATCAATATATCCTTCTCAAGATGAAGAGAATTCCTTATTCTTTGTTGAGTTAATCATAGATCCTATGATATCTATTTTTGAAGATTATAAAGGAAATAATTGTATGGCAATAAATCTGGGTTACAATTATTTTTATGACGAGAGTATCGAAGAACTAAGGATGGAATTACATACTCAGTTAGACGTAAACATCGGGAAAAGCCTAATGGTCTTCATATCTACCGAATATCATTGTTCTACATATGGTTTTGGATATTGTCAAGACAGTTCATATGTTGCATATTTCAAAAGGAAAGAATTTGGATTAAGTTCAATTCAGGCGATATTTGGAACTAACGATGAACTTGATAAGTATTACTGGATCATTTTTCTTAATCAGCAGCTAGTTCCTATGGATTCTGCAATTATTTATTCTATATTTCCTAAAGACAAAATAACGTTACCAAGCAAAGAAATACCTCGAGTAATAATAGATCCTTCAAAGTTAAAAGAATAAGTTAATGAATAAGGAGTAAAAGCACTAGACAATATTTCGAATTGCTAATATTTATAATAAATAATTTTTATCTATTTTCTAAAAAAAAATTTGGAGGGTGTTTATAACATGATAAACCAAAATGTTATAGATCTAGATAGGGTTTTTAATTCAAGAGGTGCTAATTTTTTATCGCATATTATGGATAAATTTATGGATAAGTTGTTGCCAATTTATATGGCAGGAAAAAGTAATGGCAAGATCTCTGACTCTGGGGGGAAGAAAGTAATGGATTGCTGGTATTATTTATGCAAATTTCTAGATTCTTTAGGGATTTTGTTTTTCGATAAACATGAAAGGATACTCGAAGAGGGTAAGAAGTATGGAATAACTCAATTAGCCGAAAGAATGGAACAATGGCGAGAAAATCGTCGCCGAGATGCATTAATCTTTTTAGTAAAAAATTTTGGCCCTGATGAATTAAAAGATTTAAAATGAAATTTTGTTCTCAGACGGCGGTTCCATGAAGAATAGCTTTCGATCTGATAATCTTAGGTTAAAACATGGAATTTTTCAATTTATCGAAGAATTTAAATTGATCTGGAATTACTTTAATTTGATTTTCTTGCAAGAACATTTTTACTTCTGAGTCACGTATTGGACCCATGACAATAAAATTATTTCCTAACATAGCTTTTATATTAAGAACTTTTTCTTTCAATCGTTTTTTATTCAAGATATCAAACGCATAAACTATGCCAAAAGGTTCTTTTACATTGTTCAAAACCTTAAAAATTTCTTTATCTTCTTTAAAAAGGTTTTTTAATTTATCTAATCCACTTGTAATCATTAAATCTATCTTTTCTACTTCAAAAAGACTGTCCTCATCTCTCTCTATATAGACTTCATGTGTTCCCATATTTCGAAATCCAATAAATAAATTATAAAACTCCTCAAGATCTATAGAATAAACATTTTTTTGATCTTCTTTCTTGAAGCCTAAATCTGGATTTGGTTTGTCATCATGAGCGGTTCTAATAAATAATTTATTATCTCCCACCCATAATTTATCAGCATAAAGATATAAGGGTGGATCATGATCTTCATCCATAATTTCAAAATAATTTCTTATATTCCAAACAAAACTGGATTCTTCTTCTCTATCTTTTACCGGTGCCATAAACTTATCTTTCTCCAAACAGTATCTTACAGACTTACAAAACTGTATATATTATCTATTCTCTATATTTAAATTTGACGATAAATACCTTTTTAAAGCCTAGGAAACCTTATTGGTAACTAATCTTCCGAAGAATACTAAAAAAGATTAAAAATAGGTAGTTTTATAATGCAATTAATATATAATTTTGTCAAAAATTAATTAACAGATAATATCTGTTAGATTGTAATGTTAGGTAATTCTTTCAATTTGGGTTTTCTTGATTATACTGAGAAGTTCAAACACGCAATGGAAAGTTGGGATATCGTTGGGGATAATGATGGCTTAAGAACTCGAGCAGAAGGTCTTATTAAAATTAACTTTAGAATAAATAATTCAGTTACAGCAGTTAAAATTTATTGCGTAGAATCTTTTGAATTTGATATCTTTATTATGGCTTTAATTGTTGGTAATTTTGATAAAGATAATTTTGAAAAAAGAGTTGAGAAAACTGATAATATATTAAGCATTTTTGAAACTAAGGCAGAAACATTCTTAATGTGGAATTTTGATGAGAATTTATCAGTAAACCTAAGGCGAGTTAATGGTGATCCCTTAAGATTAAAAGATTTATATCATAGGAAGAAAAGAGAATCAGATTCCTTTTATAAAGCATACAATGAAATATTTTCAAGCGAAAAAGTTGATTCATCAAGCGAGAATGGTGATTTGAACAGGTATAACTTAAAACCAATTGATTATTTGAGTGAATTAACAACTGCTATCAAAACGTGGCATATTCCCGAAAGAAAACCAGATGCCGTGAGAGCAGAGACAGACATTAGTAGAAAGTTAAAAGGAAAAAGCAAAGTAACAGCTTTAGCGATTGAGAAAGATTCGATTCATACCTCACTTTTTCTTAAAATTGGCGAATTCGATTCTAAAGATGCAAACTTATGGGATAAAGATTACATTGTAATTATAGAGAGTTATTTATTTATGGCTACCTCTATTTTTTGGTATAAGAATAAGGACACAGGTTTTATTTTAAGAATGACCGAAGGACAGCCGTTAAATATACTGAAATTTTATTCTGATAAATATATTATTGGATAGGATATCATTGTTTATGTTAGGTGCTAAAAGTGGATGAAAAAAAAGTATCAATTAGAGAACTCTTAGATCAAATACCAGAACCAAAAATGAAACCTCCAACAAAAGTCTGTTTATCTTATAACCCAGAATCTGATGGAAAATGTAGTTATTGGAGAGGGCGATGTGATGCCGTCATGCATAGTAGAGCTTCTGTTGAGAGCTTAGGAGATGATTATTTTTGTCCTCACATGCCTAATTTTCATAAAGACAAAAAGAAAGCTCTTATTGAAAAAGAAATTAGTAAAAAATATTGGACTACATATTGGGAAAAAAAGCTGGGAGAATCTGACAAACAATAATAACTAAGTTTATACAACTTAGGATAATAATCCCAAGAAATATAGCCCCCACACTTAATACATCTAGTTTTACTAATTCTCAATACTTAAACCATTGGAGTATCTTCAATATATATTTGGTTATAAATCTTATTTAAATATTTATGATAAGGCACTATTCTTTAGAATAGTTTGATTAATGAAAATAATTATTTGGAATTGAAAAAAGTAGAGTTATCTAAATCTAAATCTTGAATTTAAAGAGACAAATAGAATGGAAAAAATTTTAAGAGAAATTTAGTGCGTTCTATTGTGACAATAATAATTCATTCTACAAAATCTTGATAAGGAAATCTATGGTAATTTCGTCTCCGATTTTAGAAATGGTTTGTAGTGAGGAATGTTTTATCCGAAAGGGTAATTCAATTAAGAGAATTTTTTCAAAGTTAATCATTTAAAAATGTGAATGAATTTCAAACTTAAATACATTTATATAAGCGTTGTTTTTTCTTTTTTTAAAGGAATAAGAGTATATTATACCCTTTTGTCTAAGTATTTGATAAAGCTTACTTTATAAGTTTATTCTTTATTTATCTGAATTCAAAGAGTTGATAGAAGCATGATAAGAAAAAGGTATCATAAGCGAAGCAAATTTTGTTATTTAGTATTTTTTATCCTCATTTTTAATATTATTTCGATTTTTTTCCTTCCAATCAGCGATATCAAGGAATTGAATTATGAAAATTCTATGGACAGCCCAGAATCCTTAATTCAATCCTCTTCAAGCAGTCTTCCTAATAAGCACTATTTCAAGTATTATAAGGTAATATCGATTGACCATACCAAGGTTTCTGGAACTAGTAGTCATAATAATTTTCCTGTGTTGATTTCTATTTTCGATTCAGACTTACATGATGATGTTCAATCAACCGGGAATGATATTGCATTTGCTAAAAATACTGAATGGTTAGATCATGAGATTGAATCATTCGAACAGGAATTTAATTCAACTCATGCTAAGTTAGTTGCATGGGTTCGAGTGCCATCTCTCTCAACGTCTTTCGATACAATAATATATCTATATTATGGAAATGCTACAATGAGCTCTAGAGAAAACCCTACAGGCGTATGGGATACAAATTATAAGGGAGTCTGGCATTTATCAGAAGATCCTCCAGGAACAATATATGATTCAACTTCCAACAACCATGATGGGACTACTCAAGGTAGCATGAATTCAGGAGATCAAATAGACGGTCAAATTGATGGGTGTTTGAATTTTGATGGGAATGATGAATATGTTGATTTCGGTAATCCTACAGAACTGCAAATAACAGGGGCTATAACAGTTGAAGGGTGGTTTAAAGCTGATTACTATGGGAATACTTATTTAATATCTAAAAACGGACCATCCCATCAAAGAGGTTGGGATATAAGTTTTGATCCAAAAAACTTAACTCATGGTTATTTAATATACCGCTATGCTAGAAATGGTGAGATTCATGCTGATGACGTTGGCAATGTAACAATTACTATCAATCAATGGTATCACGTTGTTGGTGTGTTTGAACCTTCAATTTATTCAAGAATGTTCCTTAATGGTCAGAAAGTAGATGAAAATGCAACAGGTATTATATCTTCTCAATATGATGCACCAAATCCTGTAAGGTTTGCCACTAGAGGAGATGAGCCTCCACCTAATTATTATAATGGAACACTTGATGAAGTCCGTATCTCAAATATCGCTCGTTCAGCTGATTGGATCAAAACTGAATACGACAATCAATTCGATCCAAATTCTTTTTATTCAATTGGAAAAGAATACAGTGTTTCAGATCATCCTCCTGAAGCTCAACATTTCCTATATTATAAAGAAATAACAATAGATCATACACTGGTAAGTGGTCCAGATGATCTTCTTAACTTTCCACTTTTGTTCTCTTGTTTTGATGAAGATTTACATGACAACGTTCAACCAGATGGTGATGATATCGCATTTTCGGACAGTACGTCTTGGTTTGAACATGAAATTGAACTCTTTAATAAGGCCTATAACTCAACTCATGCTCAACTAGTTGCTTGGGTTCGGATACCGAAACTTTCGACTTCAGTGGATACAATTATTCGTATGTATTACGGGAATTCAACATTGGGATCGCGAGAAAACCCTGAAGGGGTATGGGATAGCAATTATAAGGGTGTGTGGCATTTAAGCGAAGACCCTACGGATTCCAGTCCAGCATTTAAGGATTCAACTCCCAATAATAATGATGGCACAGATTACGGAAGTATGACAAGCGGTGACCAAGTGCCAGGACAGATCGACGGTAGTTTAGATTTTGACGGGGGTGATGATTATTTAGAGGCAAATGATTCCTCCTCGCTTACCATTCTAGGTTCCTTTACAGTTTCAGCTTGGATAAATACCAATGATTTGCCCCCGGTTGGAGATTTACGGAGCGTAGTGGGGAAGGGCATGTCCAGCGATGACCCCGGTGAGAATCACAATTATGGAATTATGCTTGAGAACAAAATTCTAACTGCCGGTCAGGCGATTGAGGTTTATTATGAACCCTCTACGGGATTTAGTAATGTGGTTGCAGCCAGCTGGGTAACATCGCTTAGTTTAGGCCAATGGTATCATGTAGTAGGAGTGCATGATGCAGGTGCGGACACCCTAACCCTTTTTGTCAATGGCGTTCAGCGCGCTCAAAACACCGGTGCCACGGCAACGCCTGATACAGGTAACGCGCCCTTGAGGATAGCAGATGTAAATGTTGATATTTACCCGAATAAATTTAATGGTCAGATTGATGAAGTCCGTATCTCAGATAAAGCAAGAAGTGGAGATTGGATTAACACTGAATTTGATAACCAAAATAATCCAAACTCGTTTTATTCAATCGGGAAAGAGTATCCTTTGTCAGGTATTCCACCTAATGAGCACTATTTCAAGTATTACAAAGAAATAATTATAGACCATAAAAAAGTAAGTGGTTCACATGACCTTTTTAATTTTCCTTTGCTGATTTCCACTTTCGATGAAGATCTACATGATAAAGCTCAAGGAGACGGTGATGATATCGCATTTGCGTATAATGGTGCATGGTTAAACCATGAAATAGAACTTTTTAGTCAAAACTTTAACAGCAGTCATGCTCAACTTATTGCTTGGGTTTCTATACCAAGGCTCTCAACCTCTTCAGATACTACTATTCGAATGTATTATGGAAATGCGACAATATCAGATCAACAGAATCCAACTGCTGTTTGGGGTAAGAATTATAGAGGAGTTTGGCATTTATCTGAAATAAGTGGTAATTCAATGGATTCTACCACTCATGGAACTGAAGGAATACCCTCAACTGGAGTAACTCAAGGTGTAAGTGGTTTGATTGGTAACGCATACGATTTTGATGGAATATCTGGCACTAAGCTTGACTATGGAGACCCCGTTGACGATCATTTAGATGTGGGAACAAGTAGTTTTACTGTTAGTGTGTGGATTAAGATTGACCAAAATACTGGCACATTTCAAATGCCCTTGTATAAAGGTGGGACGAGTAGCGGGAATGTAGGCTATACTTTAGAAGTAAACAATGGTATGACAAGTTCGTTTTATGTTTCAAATGGAACTCAAGCAAGCTCAGTAGGATGGCCTAGTATAACTTTGGATGCTTGGAAGTTTCTAGTTGGAGTTGTAAATAGAACATCAGGGAAAATGATCATATACAGAGATGGATCTTTTTACAATGATGCGAATGTTGTATTTGGCAACTTATCTTCAGATAAAAACTTATTGGTATCCAATAATTTTTACCCTGTTGATGGGATAATAGATGAGCCTAGAATCTGTGCTGTAGCTCGTTCTTCTGATTGGATTGCTACTGAATACAATAACCAATTTAATCCAAAATCTTTTTTGACTGTAGCTGAGGAAGTATCGTTTGATATTACCCCTCCTAAATATTCTAATCCAACAGAAAGTTCAGATCCATTAGAACTAGGCGAAACAGAGGTTATTACTATAAATGTTTCAGATCCTTCAGGTATTAAACAAGTGAAAATTGAATACTCCGGTTCAAATCATTCCATGACAAATATTGGAGACGATACTTGGCAATATGACTCCTGGACTCCTACTAGTGTAAATAATTATACATATACAATATGGATAGAAGATAATTATCATAACTGGAATTTTACCATTGGCACAATCGAAGTGATTGACACTATTTCACCAACTTATTCAGATCTTATTGAAAGTGCAGATCCTTTACAATTAGGGCAAAATGAGACAATTACTATTAAGGTCTATGACTCTCCAGGTTCCGGGGTGAATCAAGTTCTTTTAGAATATGGGTCTTCAAACCATACTATGATTTTTATGGGAGGAAATACTTGGATGTGGTCTAATTGGAATGCATCCTTAGGACCACATTCATATACCATCTATATGCAAGATATGGAGAATAATTGGAATATGACCAGCGGAACGATAATGGTAGTATCTACGACTGCACCTACCTTAGAAAATCTTACTGAGAGTGAGGATCCTTTAGAATTAGGAAATTACATTACTATTGGAATTGATGTTTATGATAACGAGTCTAGCGTAGACGTAGTATTAATTGAGATAGAAGGTACTAATCATACGATGATTAACACAATCGGATTTAGGTATGAATTTAATTACACCATATCCTATGTTGGCACTTTTTATTACACTATATATACTAATGACACAGACAATAACTGGAATTCATTAACTAATAGCTTTGACATTGTAGACACAATTTCCCCAACTTTTTCAAATCCTATTAAGAGTGAAGACCCCTTAGAATTTGGGGAAACAGTTGTAATCTCTGTGAATTCAACTGATTTATCAGATATTAACCAGGTTAAAATTGAGTTTGAAGGGGGTAATCATTCGATGACAAATATAGGAGGAAATGAGTGGCAATATAATCTATGGAACCCTTCTGCTACGGGAAATTGGTCATACACGGTATGGGCTGAAGATAGTAATGGTAATTGGGGCTTTATTACTGATTCGTTTATCGTTCGTGATACTATCCTTCCAAAATATTCAGATTTAACTGAAAGTGAGAGTATTGTTGAATTAGGAGATCTTTTGACTATTTCTATTAATGCGACTGATCTAGCAGGTGTTAAAGAGGTTCTAATGGAGTTCGAAAATTCTAATCATTCTATGATAAATATTGGTGGGAACATATGGCGGTTTAATTCTTGGGGTCCAAATTCAATAGGAAATTATACTTATACGATTTATATTACTGATATAAATAATAATTTGAATTCTACAACTGGTTCAATACTATTTCAAGATACAATACTCCCGACTTACTCTAATTTTTTCGAAAGTGTTGATCCTCTGGAGTTGGGGGATACAGTGATTATCAGAATAGATAATTACGATTATGCTGGTATTAATCAATCCTTAATAGAAATTGAAGGAGCAAATCATTCCATGACAAACATTTATGGAGACACATGGCAATATGATTCATGGATACCAAATAATTGGATTCTTTATCAATACAAAATATATATAGAAGATATGAGTGGTAATTGGAATTCTATGACAGCTAACATTACTGTTCAAGATACCCTTCCTCCCCTACCACCGGTATTTACCAACAACCCAGTTGGTGAAGTGAGTGGTATAATTGTTTTCGATTGGTTGGATGGCAGTGATCCCTCGGGTATCTCATATTATATTCTGATTATCGATAATGAGATTGATCCACTCACAACTCCAGGATATGTATATTTCTTTAATATTACTAATGTAGGACCAGAGAGTAGTTATTTCATATTACCTCAAAATCTTACAATTGGGGATTATTTTTATTTCTTAGCTCAAATTGATGGAGTAGGTCATCAAAGTAGTTATACAATAGGAGCTTTCACAATTATTCAGACTGGCGATGGCGAGCCTGGTAATAATAATTTGATTACTATTATGATAATCTTAGCAAGTGTAGTTGGTTCTTTAATAGCAATAGTTATAGTTCGAAAAAGGTTAAAAAAGGACATGAAACCAAAACGTAAAAAGATAGCCCTTAAGATAATATCCTCCCATATTAGCAAGATATCAAGTCCACAGCCTGTGAACCAAGCAATAGAATTTCAAGATATGATATTCGATGATACGCAAGATCAATCTTTATTTGGTAAAGAATTAACCAACGAGCAAGAACTCGAAACTCGCATTAATGAGATAAAAAATATGGGAGAGCAACTATTCACTGAAGGAGCTTATTTAGAGGCCCAAAAACAATTTAAGCTTGGAAGGGATCTTCTTATTAACTTAGAGAGAGAAGATGAAGCAAAAATATTTTCAGAATTAATTGCTGGAATTGAAGGTCTATTAGAAGAACGCGATAAAAGATTAGAACTTCTGGATCAATCAAAAAGTGAGGGTGACTCTGTGCAAGTATTTCAAGTATATCAGGATCTAATGGATATATCAAAAAAATTAAGAGATTCAGATTCATCTAGTTATTACCAGTCGGAATTAATTGATTACTTTCAAAAGAATAGTTTGAAATTAGAAAATTTAGAAAAATATAGATTTGAATTAAATCAAAATGCAGAAGTATCATACAGTAATAATTTCTTTGAAGAGGCAGCTACACTATATGATAAATGTGAACGGATTTCCCAATTGTTAGTACAACTAGAACGAGAAGAAGAAATAGCCAAAATTGAAGAATTTAGATATAAAAAGAATGAGTGTTTAAAAAAAATAAATAATAACTAAGTTTATTAAAAAAATAAAGATTTAAAGAATTGGATTATCTTGTTTTTGATTATTTAATGTGAAAATTGTATCATCGAAGTTGAATGTGCCTTCGATTTCACCTTCTCCGATAAGATTATAAATTAAACCAATGATTTCTTCACGGGCTAGTTTGATAAATTTCTCGATATAGTCTAAATTTACTCTTTTCTTTGATTTTATAATTCCTAATAGTCTGTTTTTAATATCAGTTATTGTGATTTTTTGCTCTAAAGGAGTTTCTTGGGGCGTTCCAAATATCTTATCTGTAACCTTATCAGCGGCGTATTCGGTTACTTTAGCGATTCCTTTTTCCGTTAACTTTCCGGCAAGTTCTCCAATATTTGTATTACCAGTTAGTTGAGTTAATTGCTTTGTTACCTCATTTCCCGTTGCTTCAGAGATTTTATCTCCTATAGTTTCTACTGCTATTTTACCCGCTGTTTTTCCAATTATTTTAAGCCCTTTTTTCACTTTTTGAGCTTTTTCACTCTTTTCTTTTATTTTCTCTTCTAGATCAATATGTTCTGAAATGTGAGCAACTTCTGTCCGAGTAATTCTGTCGCTTAAAAAGCTTTCAATGGTTATCAGAACCAAAATAGCTATTGTAAAATAGAGCCCCAAATCAATGGAGAAACTAGTGACAGAACCAGCTATAGCCAATACTATCGGAATACTAATTATACAAGAAGCAAAATTACCAAATAGAATATAAAATCCAAGCTCTCCAAAGATTTTAAAAATTCTTTTCTTATTGGTTATTTTAAAGAAGTTTAGGATGACCCCGAAAACAGTTATGAATTCAAATATAAAAAAGAATAAATCTTTGCTTGTATAAGTGAATCCAAGATAAATAATTTGATACATCGGAAAAATTAAGGTAAGAACGGTAAAAATTATTATTAAAGGCTTGGTGACAATAAAAAGAATAAATTTTCTGGTATTTCTAATTTTCATTGTTTTTACCATCCATTATGAATAAAAATTAATAAATTAATATTTGACAAAAATATAAATCTATCTTATAATAAGGAGCATAAGGCTTTCTTCTATGTATAAGGAAAACTCCATTTTTTATGAAAAAAATAGGTAAATTATCAATAAGTTAATTAGTATTTAATTTTCAGATGATTAGTTTCATTAAACCAAATGTCCTGGCTAATGTACTCCTATATGTTTCCCAACCTCTGTTTGGGATGATTTTTCCCGATTTATTTTTTAAATTTATTAGACCTTCTTCATCCGTATGTTCCATTATAGCGATCATCATCATTTTAAATTGTCTTTCCTCACTCTTATCAGCTAATATTAATAATAAACGTTCATTCACTGAATCATTATTGAACAAAAAGAGAGCTGCCACACATTGGAGTCGAACGGCATCATAAACGCTGTTGAGACAATTAAATAAGAATGGGATCGCTTTTTCATTTCCAAGTCGCCCTAATATTCTAATGATGACTAATATAAACCGAGCAGGATCACTCAGCTTTTCCAATCCTCCAATAAATTGAAGATCTTTTAGGGTTGGAAATGATAAAATTTTGCTTTCAAATTCAAGCTTGCATAATTCGATTAGGAAGTCAACTGTTCTTTCCTCATTAATAAAGGCTAAGGATTCAATCAATCTAATTCTAAGTTTTGATGATGGAAACGAGACAAATCCAGTAGACATGCTGATCTTAGTTATATCTTTATTTATTACAGATGTTATCGAAGGAAATGCTTTTGGACTGCCTGATTTTGCTAGCGCTAGAGCAGCTTGGTATCGTAGCTCAGTCGCCTCGCGCTCGTTTTGTAAAATCTTGATTAGAAAATCTATAGTAGTTTTTTCTCCAATTTTAGAAATAGCTTGTAACAAAGAACGCTTTATGCGGAATGATGTTTCAGTTTGATATTGTTTTATAAAAGATTCAAGGAGAACTTTATGATCTAATTCTCCTATTGCTTGGATTGCTATGGATCGTACCAGATCGCTCTCATCATTGAGTTTATGGAGAAAATAAGGCAGAAGTTCCTCCCTTGCCATTTCCTTTAATAGTTGTATTGCTTTTTCCCGGATTTGAGGGAATTCATCATCTATCAAGTCTAATAAGTATGGAATGAGGGTTTCACCAGGGATGCTAGATGGTTTTAGATTATTAACCGCATTCTCTCTCACAGAACCAGACTTATCTTTAAGAGCCTTCAAGATGGCTATTTGAGCTCGATTGTCGCTTTTTCTAGATAATTGATTGATTGCCTCTAATTTTTCGTTTTCATTTTCACTTGTTAGGAGAATTTTTTCTAAAATTGAGATCCTATCTGATTTAAGATCAATATCCTTCATGATGTATTTATAATCTAGATATATTTTTTCATTAATATTTATATCTCCCAATCATCTAACCGGGTAAATTATATATGCAGATAGTATCGATAATACTCTAGTCTCTAATATCTATTCATTAAGCTTAAAGTAACAATATGCTCTGAAATTTTTTTACAAAAATGAAGTAAATATAAATAATTCAATTATTATTATTAGTTTTGGTATAAGGATGCGATTAAAAGCTAGAACGAAATATGTGATAAGCTTCTCAATTCTATTTTTTTTCCAGATATTGATCTTTATGAATCCTAGTAAAGCTCAAACTCAAGCTCCAGATTTACAAATAAATACTTCTCTCATTTTAACTGAATATGCTAATAATTTTGGTGAAAAAAGTAATGATTCTTCCGTAAATATCGATATTCCATCATCTACATGGAATTTATCGTCAGTTGTAATTAATTTTACAAGTATTAAAATGGGTAGGGAAACAGTTACAATAGAAGATCAAGAATCTGGATTTGAGACGATCCGCCGAAATGATTATGAAATTTGTGGTATGCAATTAAATATTACCGAGCAATGTACTATTTTTGCTGTGGATATTTTTGGTTATAAATATCAAGGATCAAGCACTCCTGGGCACGTGTATGTAAGGATCGAAGGGTGGAATTCAATATCTCACAGACCGGATGGAATTGTATATGGACAGCAAGTTGAATTAAATATTAGTTTAATTCCTAGTTGGTACACACAAACTTTTGATTCTCCGATAGTTCTTTCTCCAGGATATTACTGCCTAGTAATAGATGGATCAGATGCGGATTTTTGGGATAGATATTACTGGTATATTAATAATCAAAATGAGAATTCTTCGCTTTATATGTGTAGATACGATGATCATTGGCACCAATGGGAAAACAGGTTCGGTGATGTTTTTCTACATAGAATTAAGCAGCAAGTTAATAAATCTTACTATCCAGAAGAAATAAATATGACTGCTCGAATTGGTGATAACTTATATCAAGTTCAAAATGGAGGAGTTATAGGAATTGGAGAATTTTCGGCTTCAAACCTGAATTTTTGTCCAGAAAGTTATAGTTTGAATATTTTTATTTCAAATAATATTTCAGTCGAGTTATTATTGAATTATAATTTCCGCGTATCAATTCATAATAATTTTATTGAGAAAGCTACAGGTTTAATTAGGAAAGATTCAAATATTCAATGGATCTTGCAGCCTTCGATCACCAGATTTTCATATAATTACTCGATGACATTTAATTTTCCTAATAATTGGGATAATTTTTCAGTATTACGGAACTCTCTAAACATCACTTCTCAAGTTTCTGTAAACTATTCTAGAAGAGTTTTATATTTACCAAACATGACAATTATAAATGGTGCCTCTTGGGAAATTCTTTCGAGTTCACCTAATATTAATTTTCCCTTAAATGTTCCTAAAGATACCTTTGGACCTCAACAAAATATATTTTTTTCCATTCAAGACCCTGCTATGCCGGGAAACTATACCATTTTCCTTTATAATTCATTAGGATTTTTAATTGACAGTAAAACCTTACGAATACCAGGGGATCCTAATTTATATCAATATAGTCTATCTGCTAATCCAGAAGAAGGAATATATATGAGTTATGCATTCTGGAATAACGCGACAGACGCTGGATTGGTAACTTATGAATTCCATATTGAAGTCCCATTTACAATTTCAATAGAAGTGCTGTATGGTATCCTTATTTTGTTATCTATTATTATCATAACCACGATATCATCATTTACGTTGGCTAAAAGAACTAAAAGGATAAAAGCAAAAAGAAGAGAAAAAATTTATAATGAATATATGGATGCTTTAAATATAGATTACTTTATCGTTTCAGATAAAAATTCTGGCTTATGTCTTTATGATCAAATAATAGCAGGGGAAGAAATTGATTCCACTCTTGTATCAGGATTTCTTCAAGCAATTAGAGGTTTTGGGATAGAACTTACCAAAAGTAGAAACGAATCCCAGACAATTAAATTAGAATACCAAGATTCTAAGATATTAATGTCAGAATTTAAAGATGTCAGATTAGTTTTTATTATGAAGGGTAATCCTTCAGAAGATTTTATAAAATCGGTTGATTCATTGTCCCTGGACATTGATGATAGGTTTGGTAAAAGTATAGAGAAATTTGATGGAGATTTAAGTAGGTTCCAAAATATTCGTATTATCCTTGAGAAACATTTACAAATAGCTTTAATATATCCGTTAAAAGTTGGAAAGAAGGAACACATAAGAATAACCCAAAATGAAAGATCCATTATCAATCGGGCTTTAAAAGTAATGGAACAGAGAAATTCGGATCATTTTTATGTTTCAAGCCTATTTGAAAAGAAAAGTAAATTTCAAGTTAAAGACGCTGAAGATATACTGAAGCTAATCAATAAGAAGATTTTTGTACCAATTGTTATTGCCTCATAATATTGAGGGACGATTTTTCTAATGAAAAATCCTAAGATGATTCTTCTAGTTATTGACATAAATGTTAAATAATCAGATGTACCACTTCTTTTTCAGTTCTATACTTTTTATTCACTCTTTTTATAAGGAAAAAGCTGGAAATTTTAAAAGCTTTAAGTTGAATCCATTTGGGTTTTACACATCAAACAGAAAAGCCCTTGCTTCCCAATTAGCTAAAATGTCTTATAGTTGTTTTCATTTTTAATCCAAAAATGATTTATTGATTGGAAATAAAAGCAACTGCATCTACATTTACATTATGTTTTTTTGCTATATCTAAAAGTCCTGATTATTTTTCATAAAGATCAATTTTAAATAAAATACATTGATAAAAAACATCAAATAAAATATATAGATAAAAAAGAGGATTAGGAATTGAAAAAGAAGATTTATTTTTCCTTATTAACAATCCAATTGCTATTTGCCGTTGTACTTGCTTCAGGAATTATACGCCCAGTTTCTGCTGCAAAACCAGTGCCGATGGACTTCCCAACACTAGATCCCCTTACGATACCAAAGTTTGTTAACCAATTGGTTAAACCTCCAGTATACGTGCCTACAACTGTTAGTGGAGTTGATGAATACACAATTAGTATGACTAAATTCACACAGCAAATAATCCCCCCAAATACACCGAATCCAGTAAATCCAGGTCAGCCATTCCCAATGACAGAGGTTTGGGGTTATGGAGGCATAGTGGATTTAAACCCACTTACTGGACAAACAAATGAATTTTTCAGATTTGCACCTGGTCCTACGTTTGAAGCTATTAGAGGAACTCCTGTCAGTGTAAACTGGCAGAACTATATAACCTCCTCACACATGTTCGCTGTTGATCCAACACTACATTGGGCAAATCCCAATATGATCCCTATGGATCCTCCATTACCTTGGCCAACTTTTCCTCCTGGTTTCGAGGGCGCGCAAAGCCCTATCCCATTAATCCCACACTTGCACGGTGGTGAAGTTCATTCTACTTCTGATGGACATCCCGAGGCCTGGTTTACTTATGATGGAATTCGAGGTGATGCTTTCGACGTAGATACCGTTGGAACAGAAAACCCTAATGAAGCGAAATTTTTTTACCCCAACCAACAACCTCCCACAACCCTCTGGTATCACGATCACAGTCTCGGCATAACCCGTATTAATGTGATGTCGGGTCTAGCAGGTTTCTATCTGCTCAGAGATCCTACTGACACTACACCCCTACCTTTTGGTGATTATGAGTATCCTATAGTGATCCAAGATCGATCATTTAATAATGATGGCTCAATGTGGTTCCCAAAAATTGGTCTTGACCCTATGGTTCATCCCTATTGGCAACCAGAGTTCTTTGGTAACACAATCATGGTCAATGGTAAACTCTGGCCCAATCTCAACGTTGAACAAGCTCAGTATCGTTTCCGTCTTTTGGATGGTTCAAATGCTCGCTTCTATACTCTATGGTTTCAAGTAAAACCCGCGAATCCGCTATTGAATCCACCTCCCTTAATGTTTTATCAAATCGGAACAGATGGAGGCTATCTCTCAGCACCCGTTCCACTCACCCGCTTGACGATGGCACCTGGCGAGAGAATGGACATACTCATCGATTTTTCAATGCTTTCCCCAGGTGATAGAGTGATCATGAGGAATAGTGCTAATGCTCCGTTCCCGTCAGGTACTACATCAGATCCAAAGACTGTTGGTACAATAATGCAATTTACTGTCAATGGTCCACTCAGCGACCCGAATCAACCCACTACAATTCCGCTAACACTTCCCAGTTCAATACCGACACTAGTTAGTAATGCGCCAAGCAGAACATTGACACTTATCGAGAAAATGGGAATGCTCGGACCAACAGAAATATTCCTTGATGGACAAAAATGGGCAGGAAATCAAATCCAAGCAATTTCAGAAGAACCACTTGTTGGATCGACCGAGGATTGGATTATTGTCAACCCAACAGCAGACACTCATCCCATACACCTACATCTTGTACAATTCCAGGCCATCAGCCGCCAGAGATTCGATGTCAATAAGTACCTTATTGATTGGTATGGGGTGAATGGTGTAGTAGATCCAATGACGGACTTGCCTTTTACTAGCCCGACGATAAATGTAGGAGCGCCTGCAACAGGTCTCGCTGCTTTGATTCCCTACCTAAAGGGAAAACCTATGCTTCCCGCTCTGAACGAAATGGGCTGGAAAGACACTATTCAAGTAAATCCTGGTGAAATTACTATCATACGGGTTAGGTTTGCACCTTTGGATGTCGATACATATATTCCATTTATTAACCAATATCCCTTCGATCCCACTACTGGTCCTGGATACGTATGGCACTGCCACATTCTCGATCACGAAGACAACGAAATGATGCGACCTTTTATAGTAAAGTAAAAATTCGCGGATTAACAATTTTTATTGTTGACAAAACCAATTAGTAAATCTAAATTTTTTTTCATTTTTTTTTAATAGAAACAGTATTCATTAAGCATAATATAACACAAACTAAACTTTTTTTTATTCCATCAATTGGAATTAACATTTTAACCATTATTTAGCATGGAAAATCTTAATCCATTATTTTTTTAATTTAAAATTGCCACCGATATTAGAGTAAGGAATGAATCGCAGCTTATTAAAGTAAATCTCAAGTTAAAGATGCTGAAGATATACTGAAGCTAATCAGGAAGAAGATTTTTGTACCAATTGTTATTACCTCATAATTTGAGGTTTCTAATGAAAGAACTTCCATAGGATGACTTTTTTGTAATTCTTTATATAATTGAAATACATAGTTAGTTACTTGGAGCACAATTTTAGACAAATCAATCAAATAGGAAAAAGGTGTAATCCCCATAAATTACTCTTATTTTCATTTTTGAAGGATTAGATCTCAAACTCTTATTATACTTTTTACAAACTACTTTTATAAGTAGAAGACTGCTTTGGCTAACAAATTCTACTATAATTATAATTTATAGCTTTTTAATAATGCGAAATTGATTCATGTTGATTTTTGAATATGCGACAAAAAGTATTTTATTCCCTTTTTAGTTAATATCTCTCATAATCTCATTTATTTTTAGTCATGGGAAAAAAGGGAATTAGAATTGATAGATTTAAATACCTTTATTATTATAATATTTAGGGGTACGTATTAGGTAGTAGTTTATCAAGAAAACTCTTCAGTTTTAGTTGTTAATATCTTTTCAGGTCAATTTTAGCGTCAACTAGCTTAAACACTTTATAAATTCAAATAAAGAGGTATTTAAATGAGTTTTAATAGAATCTTGTATGGAAAAAAGATGATTGAGGATTTTTTAAGCGAAACTAAACCAGTAAGTTCAACTCTACATAGAAAAACTATTAGACATAAGAAAAAGCAATTCATAAAGTGGATATTAAATCGGTGTCCTGCTCAAAATGAGGTTAACATATTAGCTAAATTCTTTTTAGAAAGAGGTTTTATACCTATAAATAATGATTCTCGTCGGTTTCAGTTTAGAAAGTTTTTTGATAATGGGACCTCAGTACATGTTTCTATTTGGAAAAAGCATTATGGATTCAATATAGACGCTCATATTGATTTAAGTCCTCATGGGAATGTAATCTTCACTTTAGTCACCCTCAGACTACTCTCTGCCTTGTATATCTATTTACAATCGAAGTATGGTTCCGTTTTTCTTCTTCCTCGGCAAAAGAAAGAATATCAAGGATATGTGTCAAACTTTTTGCCCCTAGAAAGAGTTATTCGAAAGAAAAATAGGCCCAAACGAAAGCTAAGATAATATCTCGATTTCCTTAGAAAATTACTCGAAAAGTACTTATGAAAATATCAATAGAATCTTATTTTATCTTATTAAGCGTATGTCTTCTGTTGAAAATATGTAATTTTTATAAAACTAAGATTAAAATCTTTTAATTTAGTTGATATGAATGGTAGATTTATTAAATTACTAGAAATAATTATTATGATAAGAGCTAAATACCAAACAGGCAATAAAAGAGATCAATCCTTATATTATTATCATCATAATTTAAGAGATTGTATAGACAGAAATCGTTTCATTAAGGAAACTCGAAAAAAGCTAAAAAGAAGAAAATTAACGGATGTTTTGGGCTGTGATTAAAACCATTTATTTCTACCATAAAACATTAAACTTGCTTTTATAATTATTATGGTTTCTTATTTCTCTTTCATTTATTGGAAATAAAAGCAACTGCATATACATCTACTTTATAAAAACATTTATAAATAAAATCCTTGATAATTTTATCATGAAACTAAGCGATTTTATTATAATTTTAGGTATTCTTATTTTAGCCCAATCGTTGTTATGGCTTGTTGAAGACATAGCATATATTTTAGGATGGATATTGGGAGAGTATTCAGGACTCTGGACTATAACCGATACATTCCGTCTTAGTTTTGAATTTGCTTTACCTATCATAATACTAATTATTGGTTTTATCGTGAGAAAGAAAGATAGATAAAACTAAATTTTTTTTTGATTTTTTTTTGATATGAAATTTTAACTTATTGCTCTTTGCAAATAAGAGAAGTTATAAATAAGTAGTAGCTTAATGTATATATACCAAAAAGTATCCAGATTAGAGACTTTCTAATTTTTAATTGTTTAGAGTGAGTAATTAGTAGGAGGACACCAAATGGAAAAGTCAGTGAGCATACGGTTATTAGGTGGTGTAAATGAAGTAGGGGGAAACATCATCTTCTTGGAAGACTTTAATTATGGCGTGAAATTAATTTTGGACTTTGGTGTAAATATCAGAAGATTTAAAGGATTATATGAAAAGGGAGGGCATCCATCGTCTATTGAAGAATTGATAGCATTTCATGTAATTCCGAGCGAAAAGAATCTTCTGATTGAGAATTTCTATACGAAACAAGTTGGACCTTATAATCAAAGGCTCAAAGATAGAGATTTCCCTACAAATTTGGATGCAATTTTAATCTCACACCCCCATAAGGACCATTTTTTGGGGCTAGCATTTATAAACCGTGAAATTCCAATTTACACGGGTGTTGTTACCAAAAAAATCATTATGGCTTTCTATAAGTCGACTAAGAAAACATTAGAAAACAATTTTAAAGGACTGAATTGGCACACGTTTAGGACCGGGGATACATTGGATATTAATGGCGTGAAAATAGTCCCTTTTCACGTGGATCATTCGATCCCTGCGGCATATGGCTTTATAATTTATAGTTCAGCGGGGTCTATAGTTTATACAGGTGATTTTCGAATGCATGGCCCTTTATCCCATATGACAGAAGAATTTCTTGGGGAAATTGGCTCTAATACGCTGTATTTATCTCAACCAGATTTAACCGAAGAAAACAAGAATTTAATCTCAAGTGGAGTCAAAGTTTTGATTTGCGAGGGAACAAAGATTAACAAGGGAGTGGTGGAATCTGAAGAATCGGTCAAATCAAATCTACAAAGATTATTCAAGAGAAATCCTTTTGATTATATTTTAGTGAAGTATGATCGAATCGATTGGGATCGATTTAGGACGTTTTCAGATATAGCTAGAGAACATGGTTGGAAGTACATAATTACCGAAAGAGATGCATATTTCTATTATCTTTTGAATAAGGATGCAATTCATGAAACAATGATGGATCCTAATATTCTAAAGGATGAGCATATTTATATATTAAAAAAGGGACAGGCAAGATATAATTGGCAGAGTAATATCCGTCAAGCAATCTACAAACAAAGACAAGAAGAACGTTTTCTTCAATATAGTCAACTAAATGATTTAAAGAAGAATTATTTTATCTACATTACGCATCTTTATGATGATTTGATGAAGAACCTAAATTTTAAGCTGAAGGGGTTATTTATTTCATCGAGTATTGACCCATATGTTGAAGAGTTTTATGATAATACTAATACCATTTGTAATCGATTGTTGAATATTGGAATACCTGCATATCGGATTCATGCATCAGGGCATGCGACGTCTCATGATTTGATTCATTTCATAAATAAAGTCAATCCTCAATATCTTATTCCGATACATACAGATAATAGTGATTTCTTTATGAAATTCTTTAAAAATTCAGAGATTGATGTTATAATACCTGAATTAAACAAATCCTTAGAATTCTAATTAAAAGGCTTTTTTTTAAAAAAAACCTAGTCCAGATAAAACTCGAAGTATTAATATGCTTAAAGAAATTAGTGGTGAAAGAATTACAAATAATGTTCTTTTCATTTTATTTGGAAAGTCATAGCTCCAAGTTCCAAGAGATTTAACATTTTCAATATTCATTTCGATTCTTGAAATATCATTCAAAATTACACTTCTTGACTCCCATTCTAGCTTATCATCCGGAGATCTTTGATCTAACATCATTATATAATACAAATACTCAAGACGTGAAGCCAAAGTATAATATAAATCAATTAGCTCGTTTTTAAATTCCTTTAAAATTTTATGAATATACCACTGGGGAAAAATGAAAATTATGACTGCAATGAATATTAAAATAGTTGCTAATATAGTAAATAAATTAAAGTAGAAAATGACAAGTGAACTTTGAATAAAATTTAACCAATTTATTACACCAAGTGCCAATTCAAATAGTATTAAGAAAATAATTAATGATATTGAAATGTTAAATAAAAATTCTCCAATCATCCTATTAGCTCGTTGGAATTCAAAATAAGTTTTTCCACTAAATTTGAGATTTTGATGAGTTTCTTGCCCAGAAAAATGCTCTTTTTCCTTTGTAATTAAGTTAATACTTTTTTGATAGTTAAAAGCGTCTATTACTTTTTTAATAATGGATATTAACATCTCTTTATAAGGAGTTATACTAAGACTTATTGGGTCGTGACCAAGACTCCCTAAATGAAACAACCCATAGATTAACGCTCCGAAAAATGTTATTGTTTGAAATATGATTAAATCTATTCCTAAATTACGTAGCAGATTAAAAACTGTGGTCCATTCTGGTAATGGTGCTAAAAGCATACTAAGATAAAAGGGTACATTAGTCAGCATAATAATATCATATATTAATTTTCCAACAAAACAAATAAATCCTAGATATACCCAAACAGCACTATAAACCTTTTCAAAAGATCGCACTGAAAATTTAACAAATTCCAATTTATTAATAAATAAGCTCATGATCTTTTCTTTTTCTTTACCATATGGTCTTAAAAGATTATCAAATTTATTAAGAGAATATCCTATTAATTTTGTTATAAATATTGTAAATATTGTAAAAAACAAATATAGCCAAAAATCATTCCAGAATGCAACCCACATTAATTGTGGATATCCATATATCAAATACAATAGAGGATAAGCTATAAGAGGGATTCCAAAGAAAATTATTGCTAAAACAATAGTGGGTTTCAATTTCCAACCTATCCCAACTTTCCTATAAGGCGACCAATCCTCACCTGGAGCAGTATCAAATCTCCAAGCATGATGAAAAGGTTTTTGGGGAACCAACTTAGCAATCTTTCTAAAATCAGTACCGTATTTCTTATCATCCTCTCGCTTTTTCACATAATTTTCAAATGTTTCGTTATCTTCAAGGCGAATTTCTTGAAACTTTCTGTCTCTCTTTCTCATAGTGGATTTCGGGATTAAATAATTTTATACAATATTGTGAAATTACCTAAATTAATATATAAATTCTTCGATTTATAGTATACTATTCAAAACCGGTTCAAATGGAAACTCAAATTCTGTAGGTTTATTCGTGTTTAAGGCTTATATCAATGGAGTAGATCCTAAGGTTAGAACAAAAAGTAATACGCTTCAAAAAATAATAGGTGAAGGGAAATCATTTCTTAATACCACGGTTTCTCCTAGATCAATGCTATGTTCATTTAGCCACGATTCAGGTAGCGCAATCCTCATTTGGTCGCTTTCTTCTTCCTCAAATTCCAGTAATACTTCTAGTTTTAATTTGCTTTTGTTAGTGCTTGCTTGATAAAAGCAGCTCATTAATTTAATTATTTGGCTGATATATTCTTTATCAAGATAATGATATGTATTATTAGCAAGTGATTGGATTACATCTCGTAAAAGCCAGTAATTATTGGCAATTTCTTGGAAATATGGTAGGAGGATGAATTTATCCAAAAATCTCTTGTTAGATTGATCTTGAAAGAGGCTGCTTATTTTGATATATCTACCAGGTAATAGATCATATTTCTTGATAGTTTCTTGGTTGACAATAACTATATTCTCAAAATTTATGATACTAGCAGTTACTTTGGCTAGAAACCAACTATATTTCCGAGAAATTATACTTCCTTTCAATCCAAGTTAAATAATCCTATTTCATGTATATAAATTTATTTGTTTATTAAAAAAAGAAAAAAAATGTAGGGATCTAACAGAATTCATTGATAAAATATAAAATTATATTATTTCAACTGTTTGTTGAAATTTTATAAAAACTTATCATTTGTTATTAACATCAAAAAATTGTTGCTCTTTTATGATTTAAATTTTCGAACTTCTTTTTGCACCCCTACATTAATTCTTAAAATGCCATGAGCATTAAAGTCAACAAAACATCGGAAACATTTTTCTTTAAAAAGGTTGAGGAAGAGAGATAAATAGATGAAACAAACTACAAAATTTCGATTAAATCCGACGGTCTCGCAAGAGAGTAAATTATGTGAAATCTTTACTATTTATAATAAAGTAAAGCGAGTTGGATATAAATTATTTTATGAATTAAGAGATATGGATTTATCTAAAAATGAAAGACGTAAAATTATCCAACCTCAATTAATGGAACTTTGCCGGAATAATCCTTATGTAAATAGCATTCTAATCGACTGTGAGACAAAGTTAACTCAACAAGAAGCATGGCTTGAAAAGCGAGAAAGGTTCCTCACAAATCAAATCGAAACAATTAAGAAGAAAATAGCGAGGATTTTGGAAAAGGATACCAAGGATAGACGGTTAAAAGGACTTTATTCTCGGTTATCCTCTGCTGAAAACAAATTAATTACCATACAATTCAAACCTGTGTTATTTGGTACAAAGAGACTATTCAGAAAGCGACTATTACGAAAAATAAGTAAAGTTGAGTTTAGAATTCGAAGAGACTCATCGTTTTGTTGTGTAGGCAAAAGGAAAGGAGTTAATCTGAACTTGAAAGTCCTTCCCGACATGGCTTTAAAAGTAAGGACATTCTCTAAAGAGAAAGGAAAGAAATGGTTAATAATTCCCTTTACAATCAATTTCACTCAAGAAAAGTGGTTCAATGAAATACTTGGTTTAGAACTCTACAAAGTAGAAGTGATAAGGAGGCTCTATAAAGGAAGAGTCCGCTATTTTGCACATGTTTCCTACGAGACCGCAGAAGAAGAGCCTCTCCACGGTTTTGAAAATGGAGCGATTGGGCTTGACATGAATTACAATTTTGTTTCCCTTAGTAATGTGGATATACATGGGAACTTTAAGAGTTATCATGAAATAAAATTTGGAAATTTACATTCTTATCGTAGTAATAAGCGAAATGATTTTATTAGCTATAAAATGAACAAAGTGGTGAATTATTGTATTCATAAAAATAAAGGATTGGTTATTGAAGACCTTTCTTTTGAACAAGAGTTCTCTTATGGAAAAAAACGCAATAGAAAATTAAATAATTTTAAAACATCAGCATTAGATTTGTTAGAACGAAAATGCCTTAAACGAGGTGTTGCAATCAGGATAATACATCCTGCATACACTTCTTTAATTGGCAAGTATAAATATTCACGTTTATATAACTTCTCTACTCATGTATTGGCAAGTTATGTAATAGCTCGAAAAGGTTTGGAGTTTAAGGAAGAGATTCCAGTCCGCTACAAGTGGTTGCTTGCACAAGTCGGGGACGCCATAAAACCCCGTTTGAAACCAAACAGTCCCTACCGTGAATGGGCTAAATTTCATGATTTTTTCAAGCATAGCAGGATAACGTCCTTCAAGACTTCCGAAGTAATGAAAAAAGTATTACAAATGAAGTATGTCTTGAATTCGGTGACGAACGCACAGCCTGATAACCTTAGGGCTGGTCTTTCCACTACCGGAAAGATTGATGATTGGAATAAATTTTGGAATTTTGTAGAAATTGCCAATTTTTTATAAATAATTAGAAGGTTATCAAGCTTTCCAGATCTTACAAAAAAATTCAATAATTATAAATTAGAATATTTTCATTATGATTAAAAAGGGCTAGAGAAAGTAGCCTCTTAGCAATAGTAAAGTAAAAAGTGAGATAAATATGGCAGTTTTGTGTAAAAGATGTGGGAGAGTTTTGAAATCAGCTAAGAGTATTGAATTAGGATATGGTCCCACATGTTATAAAATTATAAATCTTCAAGATAATCCCATTAATGTACAAGAAGAAATCAAATTTTTAAAAATGGAAATAAAATTAGTTAAGAATATCATGAGGGAGTTAAGAACCAATAATTTTACATCTTGTCAGAATTCCCCAATAATAAAAATAAGAAAAGAAGAAAAAAGACCTGAAAGGGAGATAAATAAAGGTCAAATGATAGAAGTAATTCAAGAATTAAAGACTTGTTTTCAAACTTGTGATGGAGATGTGAAAAACTTATTGAGACCAATCCAGATTGAACCAAATCTTAACAAATCTTCTCAGTTAGCTATTGTTTAATGGGATTCTTTTTTTTTTTTTTATAAATTCACTATATTGTTAATGATTTCATTTTATAAAACATGAATTAAGTACAAACTAAGTATAATTATGAAGGATTTTTCTCGTTCCTTTAAACCGAATTTAATTACGGTAATCGAATTTTAAAAAAAGAGTAAAAATCCTAGCCACTAGATTTTAATAAGAAAGTTGCAATATATTTGAATAATATTTAGCATTGTAATATTTTATAAAGAGGAGTAATGATCTCATGTCTTATGTTTACATGAAATCTTTAGAACATAAAGCTGAGAAATACGATAAAGGAATAAAATTGTTAACTTTGGGTAAACTAATAAAAGTTGAACAATATCTTGTTGAGAATTATCTTCTAAAGAATGATATTATTTTAGATATTGGAATGGGAACCGGAACTCTGGCAATCTTAGCTGCTAAAAAAGGGGCTAAAGTCATAGGGATAGACAATTCAAAAAAAATGTTAGAAGTAGCCAGTAAAAAAATATCCGATGAAGGATTAAATCAAGAAATCGAGATTATGCATAAATCCGTAATAGAAATGGATGATACGTTTAATACCAAATCTTTTGATAAAATAGTTGCCATTTTACTCTTTAGTGAATTATATGAAAAGGAACAAGAATTTTGTTTAAAACAAATAAATCGAATTCTAAAGGATAATGGGGAATTTTTTTTGATTGATGAGGTGAAACCAAAGAGGCTATGGAAAAAGGTTATTTATTTTATGATACGGGTTCCCTTAGCACTTATAACATTCCTTAGAACGCAATTAACAACATCAGCTTTAGTAAATTTTGAAAAAAAATTAGCACAAAATGGATTTTCAATTGTAGAAGAAAAATTGTATCTCTTAGATACTTTAAAATTAATGAGACTTAAGAAAGAAATATATTGAAAAAATCAAATAAAGATCAATTTTTGAACGAAAAATATGAAAGTTGGAAATAGTTTAAAATTAATAGGGAGCTTTCTTTTTAGGTGGATCGGTTTTCCTATTGAGCCTCAATTAATGAAAATCGGGAACCCTAATAGTGAAAGTCCTGTTTTATTAACATGCAACTTTGCTTTAACTGTTAAGAGAGTTCTAAAAGCTATTCAGGGGCTAAACTGTTATCTTTTAATTGCTCCCTCTAATGGAATTAACGTCTGGTGTGGCGCATGTGGTGATGATTTTAATACAGATTCAGTTTTGTCAATTATTAAGACAAGTGGAATTGATAATTTAGTTTCTCACAGAAGCTTAATTCTACCTCAATTGAGTGCGCCAGGAATTGATCCTATTATTATAAAGGAAAAAGTTGGATGGGAAGTCAAGTTTGGTCCTGTTTATGCTATAGATATTCCAGAATATATTGAAAGCAATTATCACAAATCAGATAATCAGAGTATTGTAAAGTTTCCTATTTCCCAAAAATTAGAGATTGGAACGATGTATTTTTTTACTTTATTTCTGCTATTTTCAGTGGTTTATTGGATTTTAGCCACTTTTTTGCCAATTCTAAATATTATCCTATATATATCTAGTCTTTTTATTTTTATAGGGATTATTTATGGTTCTCTAATAATATTACCTAGCATTCAAACGAAGACGGGGAAGTTAAAAATATGGATATATGAAATAATAATAATCATATTAATCCTTACATTCAATTTATTCATAATCAAATCTCTATTCATTCTTATCTGGGAATTGCTTCTATCCTTGTTTTTAACATTAATTATGGCAGAAGATTTTCATGGTTTAACTCCTATTTATAAGAGCGAATTAGGGGAAAAAAAATGGAAACAAGGTAAAAAGAAGATGAGATTTCTATTTGAAGAATATAAGTTACAACCTTATGGACAAATCTATATTGAGAGAGAAAAATGTATTGGATGCAGATTATGTATTGAAGTATGTCCAAGAAGCGTATATCTCTTTAATGAAGAAAATAAGAAGGCAATTTTACAATTTCCATCTAAATGCATCAATTGCAATGCCTGTATAAATAGATGTTTAGCGAATTGTTTAAGTCTGAAATTGCCTTAGGGGGGTTTAGATTGATTATTTCTTGAAAGTGAGGGAGTATCCTACATTCTAATCAAGGTTCTTCAATTTTTCTTGTTCTTTTAACTTCTTTTTTTCTAGTTTTTTCTTTTGTTTTTCCAATTTTTTTTGTTTTTTTGCCTCTTGTTTTGCTTCTTTTTCTTTTTGTTTTCGTTCTAGTTTTAACCTTTTAAGTTCTTGTTTCTCTCTTTCAATAGCTTCTAGTTCTGCTTGTTCTTTTTTTAATCGTTCTGTTTCTAATCTTAAAGCTTCTTCTTTCTCTCTTTCAATTTTTTCCAATCGTTCTCTTTTCAAATGTTCTTGGGCTAGCCTTTCCTTTTCTACACGCATTTGTTCCAGCCGCTCCATTTCTTTTCTCTGCATTTCTTGTCTTTCTCGCTCTTTTCTTTCCCGTTCTAATCTTTCTAATCTTTCTTTCTCCAAACGAGCTTTTTCTATTCGTTCTTTTTCCAACCTTTCTCGTTCTGCAATCTCAAAAATCCACTCATCGATTTTTCGAGACAAGTCCCCTTTTTCTTTTTCTGACAATCCAAAACCCGGTTCTTTTTTAATATAAATATTAGTATATTTACTCATTTCCCAGATTTTCGCTTGGTGTAGCGTGGTTGAGCTTACTCCCATTTGTCGTGCACTTTCTCTCGCAACCTCAAAAGCTTGTCCGATAGATGGCATATCATAATTTTCTGCGATTACTTTTTTTAAGTAGAGAAGTATTTGGTTAATATCTGGGTTAGGTGGTGGCGGTAATGGTTTAAGTTCCACAGTTTCAGATTTTAAAGTTTCTAATTCAAATGCTTCTTGTTCCATTTCTCGTATTTCCGTTCGTATTTTGGAAATATCGGGAGCTTTCGCATCAATTTGTTCCCAGTTTGAGGGTGATTCTACAAGTTTGGGTAATACTTTAGATTCTTGTTTTGCTTTTCTCTGAAATTGAATAGGCCAACTGATAAATGCATAAAGACGATCTTCAGCCGAGGCAAAAACCGATGCTTTAGAAGTACCTGAGTCTCGTTTTGAAGAAATTGGTGGCATATTCGATCTTAAATTTAATCCTGCTTGTTCTATTATGGAGAATAGATACATAGGATCAAACTCAAGATTAGAATAAATCCTTTTTAAGGTTTTAATATTATCCTCAATAATGCTGAGGTTCATATTAGAGATTGTTGCATCTAAAAGTGCATCTGCTGTAAATTTAATCCCATATAACCCTGCTGTTGGGTTGAGGTAAGCTGAGTCTCCACTGGTTCTCATTTTATCAGAAACCAAGATTTGGTTATAATAATCCCAATGTGCACTTATAATCTTATGACCTTCAATTGAGATGGGATATGAATCCTCTTTTCGTATTTGTTCCATCATTTCCAAAAAGATATCCTTATGAGGTATAAACACATTTCGCATTAGCGCCCCCTTTATGAAGGTTAAGTGGTCCTCTGATTTATTAGACAAATCAACAGGGACTTTTATCACTTTTTCTGCTATAATTACGTCGGGATCTTCTTCTAAAGTGATATTTGCTGAAGTAGCCATTAAATCATACGCGAAATCAGGTAATACTAATCCAGTTAATATTCTCTTATCAGTCACATATTTGCCGGACTCTAATTCAAATTTAAGAAAGTAATAGCCTATGCCAAATAAGTAATGAAGAGTTCCTTTATTAGTTTCAATTGAATAATCATACCCACTAAAAAAGATAACGCCATCTGTCTCAATTTTTGAGACGGGATGATTAACATAGGTTCCTAGTGCGGGATAGCCTAATAAATCACTCCAACTAGGGATCATAAAGAGTGAGTTATTGGGATATAATTTGCTATCCATTTTCAGTTGTTCAAATCGTTCTTTTTGGAGCCTTTCTCTTTCAAGTCGTTCCATTTCAAGTCGTTCCATTTCAAGTCTTTCTTTTTCAAGTCTTTCTTGCTCTAGTCTTTCTTGTTCTAACCTTTCTTGCTCAAGCTTTTCTTGTTCAATTCTTTCTTTTTCAAGGATTTCCTCTTCTGACTCTTCTCTTTCCCATGGATCTTCAATTGATTTATCAAACCCCATAATATCAACTCTAAATGTAAATTTTCATTAAAATTGTTTTACTGCCTAGTATAATAAAGTCCATCATATTATAGTTTTTGGACGTTATATTGTAACATAATTATTGACAATAATGTGAAATATATATATTCAATTAGGTTAAGATATTATGGGTTGTTCTAAAAGGGATTATTATGAAGCGATCGAGATTAGGAAATTATTTGTGCATTACAAGTCTTTTAATAGTAATTGTTTCTCTGATCATATTGATTATAGTAAATGCAGAATATATATCTGAATTAATAGCTTTTTTAGTCATTATTCTAATACTACCACTTTTAAGCGGCTTTTTAGGTATTCTAGTAGCCATCATATATCGTGATTTTATACCTCGCAAATCTATGGAATATCCGATTAGAATGATTAGAAGGGATTCAAAGGAACCAGAAAAAATGAGAATGAAAATTTCATTATTAGGGGATCCTGTTTTAGGTAATGGATTACTCCGGAAGTATCGTTCCGGTCTTTTCCTGGCAAATAATAAATTAATCCTTGGGTTTGATCTCTATACTAAGATCTTTTATCAACAAGATAAAAATTCTTCATTGAGGAGAACAATACAGTTAGAAATATGGGATATGACAAGAATAGACAAGAGTAAATTTATTGAAATGTTAAAATATTATATTTCTGGTTCACAATGCGTTATTATTGTGCATGATGTTACAAATCTAGAAGCATTGGAGCGTTTGCCTTTTTGGTTACAAACTATTCGAGAAATTAGTCGTAAGATCCTCGTTTTCTTAATAGTTAATAAAATTCATTTAGTAGAGACTGACAAAGTAATTAAAGAGGAAGGTATTGAAACCACTAATATGTATAATCTATCGCATTCCATGAAAACGTCTTCAAACGCTAGCCAAGATATTGAAAAATCATTCAAATCTTTAGTTGAATTGATAATTCAACTACGTACTCAAAATAGGGTGAAAGAGAATATAACAAATAAAGGCTCCAATGATTTCCAGAATTAGAGGTAAATTCTTATATTAAAGAAATACTCGTTATATTAGAGAATTCTAAATTTAAATTGTAAAAAATAAATGAATAGTTATGACAGATTATGTAGAAAATCTGATAAGAGGGCTTCCAGGAGAGGCGTTAATTATTGTCGCGTTTAGTGAAGCCTTTATCAAACAAAATATTGAAAATATCTCAAGCAGTTTTCTGCCAATTTATGGTATTGTTGTATTGATCGCAGTATTTATCACTACCTTCATTTTGAAATATTTTGCGACTGGAATTGCTAAATTTGATGGATTTAAAGCCAATAATGGAGCGATGGTTGGCTTAATTTTTACACTAATAGTTTCGTTTCAGGCTGTTAGTTATACTTTAGTAGTAGTTGGAAGGTATATTATTTCAAATACCGATATTCTAATACTGGTGACCTTTCTAAGTATCATTATAGGGTTAGTATTGAGCGCTGTAGCAACAATTTTCCCAAAATCTTAATCAACTTTTTTTTATTTTTTATTATAAATATCTGTTCTAATGATATTCTTTACTTGAGTTTGAATAATAGATGTTAAAATTTGAATCACTTTTTTGGATTTTCTTTAATTTGAGAGGTATTTTTTAGGGTTTTTGATCATTTATTTTATCTAAAGTTTTTATTTTGGTAAATTGTTGAAAATTATATCGGAATGAGTATTTTCCCGTAAAAGATTAAGATTAAGGGATTAAAATTTAATCCTAGAGAAAGTTTTTTATATTAAAATGTAAATTTGTTACTTACAATATTGTATATAAATTATATGAACCATTATCAAGAAATCTAATTAAAATTTAAGAGAGGGAATAAAAATTTCACTTGAGGATACCTTTAATGGAGCAAAAAATGCATTTATTTTACTCGATGCGTTTATAGGTACGGTGGTAAAGCAAATTGGAGAAGAGAAAACGTATAATATGATTGAAACTACTTGCCAGAACATGGGAGCCCTACAAGGTAGAATGTCAAAGAGTCAAGCGAGAAGGGAGAAAATTAAAGAGATGACTCCAAAAAACGCTTCAATTTTAGCTTCAGGCGCTATTAAGGGATTTGGTATTAATTCAGAAATACTAAAAGAGAGTGATGATAAGGTTAGCATGAAAGTAGGGAAATGCCCCGTATATGAAGCCGCTATAATGATGGGTTTAAATCCGGAGATGTTTTGCCGACGGAGTGCTATACCATTTATGGATAGTTTAGTGAAGGAATTAAATCCTGACTTACAATATGAGCTGGAAAAGTTTAGAAAAGGACAAGATGATTTTTGTGAAGAGTCAATTGCATTAGTAAAATAAGTTCAATAAACTAATTTTTCTTTTTTATTTTTATTTCAATACAGCTGAGAGTAGAATCTATTAAAGAGGGAGTAATGAAACCGTTAAACGATAAAGAGTGGAAAGAATTTCAAAATAAAATAAAGAAAGCAGATATGCTACAAAATACCGTAGGAGTTAATCTGTTTATAATACGGATGACTATCTTTAAAGCTTCGGATGGATCTATTTATTTAACTAAAAAGGAAGAATATCAGAAACTAAAACAAGAAACGAAGTTTGTGGGGGAATTCCCCAAAAAACAAAAAAGGAATTATAAGGTCTTTGAAGCAGCTTATTATATATTCATTTTTGGTTTAATATTTGTAATATTTATCCTTGTTATTATTTTCTTAAGTTAAATGTTAAATCAAATTTTATCTAACAATAAAATTATTTTGAAAAAGTTAATCGTTAGAAACCAGTGAATTGACCTTCTTTTCTATTGTATCTAATCTGTCCAGAATTAATATAAGGATGGGCTTATAGTAGGAATCTGCATCTATTTGATGGAATCGTACATTCCGCGTTTAATTATCTCATTTAATAAAATTTTATTAATAGAATTATTATAGAAGGTAGGAATAAAAAAATAAAATATATAAATAATTGGATTTTTTTGTCAATAATTGGCAAGAATAAATAATATAAATAAAAAATAAATTAAATCTTTTAGGGGTAAATCCGATCATAGTAATTTGTCTGGCTATAACTGGATTAGCTCTTATATTAGTTTTTATTTTACTCTATTTCATTTTCGAGCGCGACATAAAAAATCGAAAGAAAGTTATCAAAAATGCTTTTGGTGCACATTGGATACGTGCTAATATAGGAGTAAAAAAGGCAAATGTAGTAGATGCTCTCAACGTAGGCATACCAAATGTAGTAGATGCTATCAACGCAAATTGGATTCAACATAATAGACTAAATAGGTATAAATCACCTCCTTCGCTTGAAAAAAAAATCAATCAATATATAACCCTTAGATTGGAGAATGGCAGAACTTATATTTATATTAATGGTAAGAGGTTTATTCAATGTATTCGATTAATCTTAAACATTTCAAAAGCCGACATACCTCTATATGATGAGATAGATTCAATTGATGAAGCAGCAAAAATATATACTAGGCATTTACATCAAAATAGAATCGTGACTGGTCCTATGGCTTTTCCTGTGCGAGATCAGTATCACACAATTACACCAAAACAAGAATTTTGGGGGCATTGTTCAAACATTCAAGCCTGGGTTGAACACGACTATGATACGAGGATTTTAATGAGCAATATTTCTTTTCCAATGCTAAGAGAATTGGCTAAAGCGGGAGATGTTAAGGCTCGAAAAGTGTTTAAAGAAGAAATTGCATTAAGGCTTGAAAGTGGATATCCTTCTGTCGTTCAATATCTATTTGCTCAAGGTTATATCAAAGAATTTACACCCGATGAGTTACAAACAATTTTAGAGTCATCTAATCTTATTGAGAAACTCTCATCTCAACCTAAGATTTTATTATGGCTTTTAAAAATTTGCATCCATAAAATTCCAACTTTAACTGAAGATATTTTATTAAAAATATTAAATCTTCCCAATGGTAAAAACACACTTCTTTTAATTATTCAAAGACAAGCTATAACACCCTTTATTCCAAAATATGTGCTAAAATATGGAATATGGAATAATGCCCACTCTTTATTGACTCTTAAATCAGCATTAGAAAATCTATTTAATAGAGTCGATGAAAAAACCGGTGAGACTATTCTAGACTGCATTCAAGAGATTAATAATCAGCTAGAATTGCAAAAGCCAGGAATAAACACAGCAGATATAATTGGGAATATGGTTTTGCAAAATAAGGTTTTAGATGAGAAACAGAAGCTTAAAATCATGGAAAATTTGTTAAAGAGGCAGAAGAAATGCTCATATTGCGGGAAAGTAATTCCAAAGGATAGAGACATCTGTGAATGGTGTGGACATAAAAAAGACGATGATGAAGGAGGATCTTTTCCATATCCATTTATTTTTAAACCTCCTGGAGGGGGTGGAGGTACAATGAAGGGAGTGGCAGTAGTTCCAGTTAAAGTTAAAACTTAATCCTAAAACAAAAATTTTAGAGTGAGGTAATTTGATTAGAAGGGGAGACAATGATTATCTTTATATACTTGTTACAATATAAAAAATAGAATAAAGATAAAGCTAAGCCTTTATTATTCATTCTTAGGAGTTTTCTGTTTAATTTCTTTTTTCTCCTTGCTAACTTTTTCTTTCAATTTTGATGCACCTTCTTTAATTTTCGCTTTCCCTCGATTTAACCTTGCTTTAAACTGTTCCGGATTCTTTTTATAGTAATATAAAGTGATGCCTCCTAATGTAGATAAAATACTTAGAGTTACAACCACCCCAATAATTGTGTTGATAAGATTACTATCAAAAGCCCCATTAGTACCACTACCACTAACTAAACTAAACTCTAGTGAAAAATCATTAAGGCCTGAGACTATTTCGTTATAAGAACTATAATTAACTCCATCTCCATAATTTAATCCACATGCATAGATACTTACATTTTCTAATATATCATAATTAAAGACAATATCACCATTATTGTATAAAATAGTTTCAAAGGAGCCTGTAAATGAACCATTATCAAGATTAAAATTTTCCCAAGCAGCTACCCAATAAGAACTAAAATTTTTAATATACATTTGCCCTGAAGATCCATCCAAGTTAACCCAGTATGGGGCAATAATGTTTTGATGGTGTGGATGACTTGAAGGTATTGTTCCACTTGTTTGAACGGACTTAAATGAAAAAGTTAGATAACCCTCTGTTACAATATGGATTTTTATAAACTCACCGTCATAAAAGGTGAAATTAAATGGCAATGTAGTTGACACAGAATTATCATCACCTAGTATCAATTCAGTTCCACTAGAAGCATCAACCCAATTATAAGGATGACCTACAATAAGTTTATACCTATTTGGGCCTGCACTTGTATTAATTTGAGATGTGCTTTGCTGTATCTGATTTTTATATGGAGCAATAGATATTAATAATGCTGAGATTAGAAAAAGCAGTATAAGTAGATATCCAAATTTTGAATTGATTCTACTCATAATTTTCACGTCTAATAATTAGAGAAAGTTTTTATATTAAAATGTAAGTTGATGATTTACAATATTGTATAAAAATGAAATAAAGTTGTAGAAGTGAAAGCAATGAAATGAAACTTAAGTAGTTCAAATATGCAAAGCAATTATCTATTTTGAAGATCCTCTACAACTTTTTTATACTTTTCATGAATAAGAGTCTTATCAAAATCCCAAAACTCTTGGAGCATCTTATTTTGTTCTTCGTTGGTGAAATATTTCATTACAGGAATAAAAAAATGCTTGTCTTCTTTCTCTATATGCTTTGGGTAAAAAGTAGTTAATTCACCTATTAGATCAACAATTTTATTTACTACATTTTTATTACCATTTACGTATAGATTTTTAGCCTCCACTAACTTACCGACTGTAGATCTTGCCCAGATATGTTCTTGTACAAGCTCTTCCATTATCTTGTTATGATTCGGAGAGATTTCTTTCTTTTCGAGGTCTCGAAAGAGAATATCTTCTTCTTTTCCATGATGGGTTCTATCAGCATACATTCTAATAAAGTCTACAGCAATGTTAATGAAAATAGGATTTGCTTTGTTATATTTCTTCATTTTGATGATCTCCTCATCCATAAGGGCGATCATCTTTTCAATTAATCGATGTTCTGTCATTAATGGCCCAATTGGCATCATTTTCTATTTTATCTCATAAATGATTATTTGAAATTTAATAACACAAATGACTGAGAGTAAATAATACTAATTTTTATAAAAAAAAGGAATAAGTGAACAGTTCTTTATAATTCAGTTGCAAAAATTGTCCCAAAATCTTAACCAACACTATGTTAATATCTGTAATACTTTTTTTTTTCAAATTTTGAGATTAATATTCTCCTGAACAAATAATGATTACCTTATAATGATGAAAAAAGAATATATCCCCAGTTAACAATTCCTCCAATAAGTAAAGCTATGGCAATTTCCATTGCTGAAATCTTTAGTGCATATTTCCAATTTGTCTGTTTAGCAATAATGATAATAGTTGCGAAACATGGAATATAAAGCATTGTTACTAAACTAAACACAATCATCTGAATAGGAGTTAAAAGTTCTAAAAGAGAAAGTCCCAAATTCCCTGCGAAGATAGCTAGAAGAACAAGTGTCAATTCTTTACGTAAGATTCCATATATTAAAAAAATACCAGCGGCAGCAGGCAATCCTAACCATAATACGGATATTGGGGAAACTATCAGATTTATTGGTTCCAACGCATTAAAGATCAACAGAATTTCTAAAACTATTCCTAAAATAACTATTATTGGAAGTGCTCTAAAAATAAATTCTTTACTTCTTAGCCATGTCTGCTTTGCTATAACATTATGATTTGGTATACGATAATCATGCATTTCCATAATTAATTCTGTACATTCTCCGGGCATTATTTTATTTAGAATTCTACCAACAATTAGGATAACTGCAAAATTTATAGCAAAAAGAAAGACAACCCATCCAAATCCCAAATATCGTCCAACCAGTCCCATAACCACAGTCATTGTTGCAGCACACGGTATCAGAGAAGTCAAAACAATAGAAATTTTCTTTTCCCTTTGTGTTTCCATAATTCTGCAGCCTGCACAAGCAGGTACGTTACAGCCAAACCCTAATATCATTGGAATTATGGTTTTTCCGTGGACTCCAATTATATGCATAATTCTATCCATTAAAAATGCTGCTCGTGGTAAATATCCAGAATCTTGTAAAACTTCAATTATGAAGAAAAATGGGATCACATAAACTAAAACGCCTCCAATTGCCCCTATTAATCCTCCCATCCCTCCATCCCAAAGTATTTTTATAATTAAATTATTTTCTCCAAATAATGAATAAATTCCATTAGTCCAAACAACATACCAACTATCAACCATCTCACCAAGAAAATCACCTATTGTAAAAGTAAACATATAGATTCCAATTACTACTAAAATTAAGATAAGATAGCCAAATATGGAATGAGTGGTAAGATGATCAATTTTATCAGACATTGATAATTTTTTAGCTTGCTTTCCTGATTTTACAATTAAAACCTGGTGTATAACTTTATTAATGTTATTATAAATTTCTGAAGAGATTATAGTACTAATATCTTCACCATGAAGTTCTTCAAGTTCATTCCTTAAGTTGTTAGCTATTTGAATTACCTTCGATGATATTTCATTATCTAGAAATAATTTTTTAATTTCTTCATCATCTTCTAGGAGCTTTATTGCTAAAAATCTTAAAGGATAATGAAAATTAGATAAAAAATCTTGATTGGCATTAAAATACTTAGCAAGTTCTTTAATTTTTATCTCAACTTCTTTTCCAAAAGAAAGTATATTTGATAATTCGGGGAATAAAAATTCATGATTTAATGGAAATTGTTTTTTAACCTTTCTATGAAAATAGCTCTGATTATAATCATGATGATATTCTTTTCTCCGTTTGCTTCTACCGTTATGAGGATGTGAATGGGAAGGATAATTTATTTTAGGGTGATTCACTAGCACTTCTATTGCCTCTTCAAGAAGTTGATGAACTCCTTTTCCATGTACAGCAATTACGGGTATAACTGGTATTTGAAAAAAATCTTCTAATTTTTTAAAATCCAAATCAATATTTCTCTTGTGTAAGAGATCCATTTGATTGATTGC
>JBHLOY010000017.1:0-35506 GCA_048939995.1 Promethearchaeota archaeon
GGAGCTGCAACAGGGATAGGGGGGATAATAAGAGATATTCTATGTATGGGAGTACGACCTATTGCTTTATTAGATCCATTGCGGTTCGGACCGTTAAAGAATAATCCTCACTCGCAATGGTTGTTTAAATACGTTGTAAAAGGAATAGCAGATTATGGTAATTGCACTGGAATACCAACTATAGGGGGAGAAGTCGAATTTGATAAAAGCTTTGAGAGTAATTGTCTTGTAAATGTTGCTTGTATTGGATTGGGAAGGATCGAGGATTTTAAGCATGCCCCAAGTAGAGCATACTATCCTGGGGATTATATTGTTTTAATGGGGGGATCAACTGGCAGGGATGGAATACATGGAGTTACTTTTGCTTCAAGAACTCTTACTGAACTTTCAGAAGCTGATAGACCAGCAGTGCAAATTGGTGACCCCTTTACAAAAAAGATGATTATTGAAGCTACTTTAGAAGCTATTAAGACTGGGTATGTAAGAGGGCTAAAAGATCTTGGAGGTGGAGGTTTGTCTTGTGCTTTAAGTGAGTTGACAGGTGATGGTGGTACTGGTGCTAAGGTTGATATGAGAAAAATTTTTACTCGTGAGCCAAATATGAATTCATTCGAAATTATGTTATCAGAGTCTCAAGAAAGAATGGCTTTTATCGTTAAACCTGAGGGATTAGGGACAATATTAAATGTATTTAGAAAATTTGAAATGCTGCATGCTGTCATTGGTCGTACAAATGATTCTAAAATACTAAATATCTATGACGGAGATAATTCAGTTGTTAGTTTACCTTCAATTGCTCTTTCTGAATCTCCGACTATTCCCCGTAACGAAAAACGTCCTAATTATCTTGATGATTTACTACTTCAGAAGACTCCAGAACTATCTTCTGGATTGGATCAGATTATCTACAAATTGATTGCATCTGAGAATATATGTAATAAAGAATGGGTATATAGACAGTATGATCATGAAGTAGGGATACGTTCTGTCGTAAAGTGTGGTGAAGGGGATTCTGGGGTACTGAGAATTATAGGTACTAATAAGTTTATAGCTGCAAGTGCAGGTACCAATTCAAAGCATTGTTATCTTGACCCCTATGAAGGTGCTAAAGGTGGTATTATTGAAGTAGCGGGGAATGTGATTGCAAATGGAGCAAAACCAAAAGCAATGGTAAACTGTTGTAATTTTGGAAATCCTGAAAAACCCGATTCTTTTTGGTTTTTTGCTGAAGCTGTTAGAGGAATGGCAGATTGCTGTAAAAGTCTAAGGATTCCTGTTGTTGGAGGAAATGTGTCATTCTATAACGAGGATGATGTAAATAATACTGTAGTTAAACCCTCTCCAGTCATTATGATTGTAGGTGTTCTTGATGGAAAAGAAAATATTATAACATTGCCCTTCAAAAATGTTGGGGATGATGTGTTAATAATTGGAGATACTAAAGCAGAGTTAGGAGGCTCAGAGTATCATTCAGTTATTTATAACATTGAAGGAGGAAACCCGCCTAAAATTAAAGAAGTTGAAATAGTTAATAGGTGGAAGTTTATTCAAGAATTATATAAAAATAAACTTGTGAAAGCGAATCATGATGTTAATAAAGGTGGATTTGTAATAACTCTTGGAGAGATGTGCTTTAAAAATAAATTAGGATTAGAAGTGAATTTAGATGAGTATAATACTCACAAGTTAAGAGATGATGAGCTATTATTTAGTGAAAGTGCTGGTAGATTCGTAATTGAGATTAATCCAGAAAATTACCAAAAAGTCTTGAAACTAGCTCTAAAATTTGGTGTATTTGTTAAAAAGATCGGTACACTAATTAAAGATCCAATCATTAAGGTTACTGGTTTAAAAGTGGGAAATCTTGCACTTGACGTTCTTAAAATGAAAGAACTTTATGACTCCACTATTCCTAACCTCATGGAAATCTAAATTTTTGATCTAAAAACATAAATTTGAAATATCAAAAATTCTTTTCATTAATTCGATAAAGTCTTCAGAGAGTGCTATAAGCTATGAGAGCTCGAGCTTGTATTAAATGTAAAGAATACGTATTAATTCATCCAAACAGTCCCTTAAATCAAACAAAAATATATCAATTTGAAAGAAGGCATCATCTTCACACTCTAATTACTGTAAATCTCGACGAAGTTAAAGAATCTTACCAAATGTATAAAAATAATGGCTCAGATAACCCCTCAGAAGAATTAAGTAATTCTTAGTTTTTTTGTCCTATTTTTCATTATAAATACTCTAAAAGGGACTCAAAAGATTCTATAATAAGAAATGGTTCTTTTTCATTATTTGATGGTTTAAAATGAAAACCTTTCCCGGTTTTTACCAAGATAGATTTTATATTGGCATTATTAGCTCCTTTAATATCTGATTCAAAATCATCTCCAATTACAATGCATTCATTAGATTTGAGTTTCAGTTTTGTTAATGCTTGGCTAAAGAATTCTGTAGATGGTTTGCCAAAGATTTTATAAGGAATTCTTGCTGTTTCTGCTAACATTTTCACTAATGAGCCAGTATCAATTACAGGTTCACCTTTTTGATCTAAAAAGTAACGATTCCCTTGAGTTCCAAAAAGTTTAGCTCCCTTCATAAGATATTTGAATGCAGTATTTAGACGATTAAGATCCCAATTGTCTCTAAAATCTGAAATTATTACATAATCAGGTACTTGATCGCCTTTAATTAAATTAAATTCATGAAATAGACTTTCAATTTCTTTTGATGCTACTAAATATATACTTTTTTCCGATTGAATTGATAAGAATTCTTTTAAAGCATTAATGGGGGTAAAAATCTCATTTTCCTTAATAGAAAATCCAAAGTTGACTAATTGGGTATGTATTGTTTTAGGAGATCTACTATCTGTATTTGTTAAGAATAAGAACTTCAATCTCATTTTTCGAAGTTTAGATATTGCATCAATAACTCCCGGAATTACCGAGCCTTTGAAATATAAAGTGCCATCTATATCTGATAAAATCCCCTTTATATTTTCTAGGTTTTTATTTGTTTTATTTATCATGATTGTACTAATTTTAATTTGTATTTTTGTTTTCTTATAAAATCTACATTTCCTTCATAGTACAAAAAAATTTGAAATCAAAATCTTTATATATAGGTTTATCTCAATGATTATACGATTCAAATTTATTACAAAAATGTAATATCTGGTGAAATTTATGCAAAATAAAAAATTAATAGTATATTTCATAACCATCCTTTTTATCTTAGGATTTTGCTTAATGATTAATCCAGTAGTATCTTGTAATTATGAGAAAGGAAAGAAAAAATCGAAGATTCCTTCAGAAGATGAGATTTTTAGTTGGGTTGAAGATCTATGTGAGATTGGTAATCAAGGTCCATACGGTTACCGAATGCCAGGAACAGGATCATACTGGGAAGGAGCAGATTATGTCTTACAAAAGTTTGAACAAGTTGGGCTAAAAGATACCTTTTTAGAACCGGTCCTCGCAACTGTTAATTTCCCAGATCAATGGGAATTAACGATTAATGCTGGAGGAGATGATGAAGATATACCATGTTACTTCTTACGATATGCCGATTTTACACCTCCTGAAGGAGTTTCAGCTGATCTAGTCTATGTAGGGACGGGATCAGATACTGAATTTAATGATATTGACACATCTGTAGGGATTGAAGGTAAAATAGTACTTGTGGATGTTTTAGCCGCACCATGGCCTAGAGCAATTCTTGAACCTTTTATCTTATTTGAGTGGGATCCAGATAACACTTTTGCTAATGATCCATTAGCTACTGAAAATTGGCCTCTAGCTAATCTAGATAGCTCATATAATTTAGCGTATACTTATGGTGCTGTTGGATACATTGGAATAATGACTTGCATGCCCGATTACGTAAATCAATATCTTCATTGGTATTCTAATGGGGAATTACCTGGTATCACTATAAGTCCAAATGATGGCAATTATCTGAAAGATTTATTAGCAGGAGGTCCGGTCACTGCAAACATGATCTTAACTGGAACAGATGGACCTGGGACAACTTACAACGTTTATGGATCTTTGCCAGGAAAAACAGATGATATAATCATGGTTGTATCCCACCATGATGGATGGGCTACTAATGAAGCTTCAGGAGTATCAATAGTTATGGCTTTAGCTAAGTATTTTGCTCAAATACCTAGATATTCAAGAGAGAAAACATTAATGTTTGTCAGTTTTGCCAGTCACTTTGGTAAAAAGGCAGATTGGACTGAATATGACTGCTTGGCATATGATGTATTGCCTAAAGTTGCGTGTGCTATAAATATCGAGATGATTAGCAAACAAATCAAAGTAATTGATGGAGAATTCGTTGAAACTGGATTGGTTGCGCCCAGAGGAATGTTTCTTTCAGGACCTTTCTTTTCGGCGAATGAATATCTACTTTCTTATGCATCAGAAGCGATTGTAAAGAATGATATGGTACGGACGTCGTGCCTACCAGGAGCTTTTGCTGTTCCAGGGGAGGGAGGAAAATTCCATGAACTTGGAATACCAACAATCAATTTTATCTCCCACAATTCCCCTCAGTTCACTCAATATGATACACTAGATACAGTAGCTAAAGATGCTTTAGTTCCAACAACTAAAATGTTCATAGATATCATTAATGACATTGATACGACTCCTGCAAGCCTATTAAAATGGACAATGACGGTAGATAGTAGGGATGTAAAAGCCTATCCCGAATTAAGAGAGTATATATGGCAGATGCGAAGAGCTCCGTATGGTCCTTTTGATAGAATTGGTGTTCATAGGTTAGTAAAAGCCGGCATTGAACCTGAAGGGGTAGTATTCGTTTTACCTGGGACTTGGAGTAATGGTGAACAATTAACTTCAAATCCACCTGAAGACTGGTGGACCGCAGATGAGGATCATAGTTTTGCCTTCTACCTTGCTAATAGAAACTTTGATGTCTATTCCATAGATTATAGAACCCATTTTGTAAACCCATATTTAAATCCTCCTGAACTTGGTTTTATGGCAAATTGGGGATGGGATCAGTGGATTGGTGATATAAAAGAAGCAGTAGAATTATCTAAAGCAGTATCTGGAGTTAAACGAGTATATTTAGCAGGTGATAGTTTTGGAGGAAGCGCAACGATGAATTATGCATCAATGTATTGGGAGGAAGATCTCAAAGGTATCCTTCTACGAGATGGTGGAACAGGAGCTAAATATCCTGAGCTAGTTACTAATTCATATGACTTGCCTGCAATGATTGCTGGTATGATAGCAACAGGTAATTGGGCTAGTGAAGTAGGTGGTAGCCCTGGATCGATATTTGTAATGCAGTATGCTGATCAAAACCCCACTGCGCCTGCCGAATTTCCACCAGGAAATCCTCTTGAACCTACAATAAATCCATTCACAGGCTTGCCTTGGGAAAACATACAAGAATGGGCTGCATTCATGATTTATATGGCATGGGGTCCTGGTGTAGTTAGTAACATTTATGGAGGGTATGGTGATCCTGCTGTGATGATACATATCGATGCTACTTTTGATAGGTATTGGCCCTCAAGATTAGGTCTTGAGAGTGCTGCAATAAGTAACTGGGATAATTGCCCATATGTATCATTTGATTTTGATGACCACTATTGTGAGATTGATGTTCCAATTCTAGCTTTTACAAGCGAGTTAATGGGATTAGCCTATTGGGGTCCCTTCAGACGTGGTACTGCAAATCCAGACTTCACAGGAATATATCTTTGGGGATACGGTCATTTAGATGTTTATTCTGGAGAATTTTCTGCAGCACAAGTAAGTCAACCTACTTATGAATGGCTAATGAGCCATAAAATGCTTATAGGTTATGGAAGAATTAGTCTCGGGAAGAAGTACTTATGGGGTAAAGCTGCAATCTATATTAATGCAACCACAATAGAGTTTAGAATTTACACAATACGTATGTCATGGACTATTATTTGTCATCAAACCTCTAAAAAACACGAAATTTATAAAGGTAAAAACGATTACAGCAAAATTACGGTAATCATTCAAGCAGGATTTGCTTCAGGGACTGGACATAAAATTCATTTCTTTGGTTTTATGGTATGAAGCGAGTCCTACAATAACTTTTTTTTTTTTAAAAAGAAAAAGAGGAATATTTGCTTTTTCAAAGTGCTGGATTTATCCATAATGGCATACTTACTATGAAATCTGCTTTTCTATCACCTTCTTTTTTTGATTTTTTTTTTTTTTATGGGAATTGATTCCCACGAAAAATAAATCAGTTGACACTTAAAAATCTTTCTTTTTTCAGTGAAACAGGAAAAAAAAAGAGACCAATTTAGGAATAGTTAAGAAATTTAAATAATTTTTAATATTTTTTGAATTTGTTGAACAATTGTATAAAATATCGTGTATATTCCAGGCTAATTAGATAAATTTGTTTAAAGTATCTTTAATATATCTAAATAATTTTTAAATGTCAATAAAAGAATTTTTAATTATAAAAAGAGACGATCCATAATGAAAATCTCAGTTGATATAGATGGCGTACTATTGGATGTAATGATAACTTACTGTGAAGAATTCAATAACCTTTACAATACTAATTATGAAAAACATGACGTGAGGAACTGGGAATTCTTTAAAGATTGGAATATAACAGAAAAGCAAGCGTTTGACGTGTTTTATAGAGTTTATGAAAAATCCTTAATCATACCATTTATTGATGAGGATGCTCCAGAAATATTGAAAAAATTAAATTTAAACCATGGTGTGTATATCGTTACCGCGAGACAAGTTAGATTTAAGGAACCTACTTTAGAAAAATTAAGATTTCATGGGATAAAGAAAAACGTTCAATATAAAGAACTTTTTTTTATGGAACCTAGACCCTATGATGTAAAATTACAGCATAAATTTGATATTTACATCGATGATTCCCCTAATTTAGCCGCTTCTATAAAGAAATTGAAAAAAAGAGTGTTATTATTATTTGATCAACCATGGAATCAGAAGGTTGAGTGTAATGGTAATATATTTAGGGTTTATAATTGGAAGAATATATATAGCTTTATTAACAATATGAGTGATTAAAGTTTGGGTAAATTAGTATTAATAGATGGTGCTAAAGGGCACACGGGTACATTTTTAGTAAAGGAAGTACTAGACTCAAGGCCTGAATGGGAGATCATTGCTACAGACTTACCAACCGAAGAAAGAACTAGTTTAATGACAAAAGAAAAAGTATTTAGTAGTAGGTTTAAGTACATGACAGAAGTTTTAGAGAATGATCGGGTTTCATATATTCCTGCTGACTTAACCGCTAAAGATACTATTGAAAGATTATTTGAAGGGAATAAATTTGATATTATTTTCCATGTTGCGAGTCTTTATGACTATTTTGCAGAATTAAGTATTTTGAGAAAGATTAACGTACAGGGTACTAAAAATTTCCTCGAGATAATTAATAGAACGCAGGATTTGAACAAAGTACGTTTCATCCATTGGAGTACATGTGGTGTGTATGGTGAGCCAAAATATATAAAAGCAGAAAGCGGATACCCTATTCCTGCTGATGAAACTATCCCTCTTAACCCTCAAAACGATTATAGCATCAGCAAGATGGAACAAGAGAATGTTATAAATGAATATTCGGCAAAATTTGGGTTGAAAGCTACAATAATTCGTCCAGCACCTATAATGGGACCAAGCCAAATATATGGGACATTTCATATCATCCAACTCGTAAATAAATCAGGTTTTGGTCCGGGTATCCATGTTTATCCTAAGAAAAAACGATTAGGTATGCCCTTAATTCATGTAGAAGATTTAGTACGTCTAGCGATATTTTTAGCCGAAAAAGATGAATCTATTGGACAAATATATAATGCTGCTATTAATATGTGTTATCAACAAGATTTTTTAGAATATCTTGCTGATCTTTTAAACGTTGAGTATTTTAATTTTCCGATATGGTGGCCAATTTACAAATTTTTCTCAAAATATCTTTTTTGGCTTGAAAAAAGGAAAGTCAAGAAAGCTAGGAAAATGAATACAAGACCACCAGTAGATTTAGATATGGCAGCTTATACAAAATATCAATATCTTTTCTCTAATGAGAAAATTAAGAAATTAGGATTTGAATTTAAATTTCCTGACTACATAAGTACTACAAAGAATACTGTGGAATGGTATCTTAGAAATAATTGGTTGGAGAGTGAATATCAAAAATGAGCTTTTTAGAAGGACTTATTGGTAATTTCTTATTTGGTTGGTTAAATTCCTACTTGTATCGAAAATACCTTAGAAAAAGAAATAAAGATTGGATTGTTTTTTTAGCAATAATTTTTATATCAGGGTTGTTATTTCTGGACATTTTTATTTATACTGGAATAGTTGATATTATCTGGTTAAATGTAATTCCTTGGGTAAATATTCCATCTATTGACAGTGGAAGATACTTTATGTGGAATTCTTTCTTACTTTTTGGTATCGATCTTGGAATAATGCCTCAATCTGGATTGGATTTATTTGCTGTTTTTTTATTTACATCTTATATATTTTGGTATTATTTTGGATCTAAATTCGGAAAATTTCTGCATGGTTATCGGCCTTATCAACAAGGGTTTTATATGGTTTTTCGTCCAGTGAGGAAATTTATAAAAGAACGTGAGAAGAGAATGAAAGGTGAAGCAGAAGCAAAATCTAATAAATAAATTCTATTATTATTTTTGTAAACTAATAATTCAATAAAAATTCTCTCTCTATTTATATAAACAAGATTAGGATTTGATAGATATTAATTAAACTACATTTAGAGTTAAACAGGACAATGACAGGAATCTATTCGAATTTTATGGTATTTGAACTATATGATAATGGTGAATATAAAAGACTAGATATTGAAGAAGAAGATTTTCGCGACGCCAAAGGGGATGGTGTTTTACATCCTTCTCAAGTAACTATAATTGTTAGAGAAGATTTAAGATGCATTTTCATTTGGAAAGGGGTAGAGTCCTCTGTAAGAAAAAAGTTTATTGCTTCGCGAGTTGCATCTGAATTGCAACAAGAATTAATGCAACAAGCAGGTTTCCATAGATGTAGGATTGTTTCAGTGGATCAAGGAGAAGAACCAATAGAATTTCTTACTGCCTTTGGATTTAAAAGCAATGTTCAAAAGCCAATAGAGAGTAAAAAATCTGAGGGAAAAAACCTTGAAGTGAAAACCTCTGAAGATCATAAAATAAATGATCATAATACTAATCCAAAACCTTTTTCTTCAAAATCTTTTAAACAATTAAAAATTGAAAAGCAATCTAAAAATATTTTAGAGAAAGTCCTTAAAAAGGGAACTCCTGATAATTATAAAAGAAAGAATATATTGACTGGAACTAATATACTTTATGGGGAAGTAATAAAGAAAGTAAATATCTTTGGAGAAGTAATTGAAGAAAAGGAATGGGAGCCAATTTATAATGTTCCAAAAGAAATATTCGAATTAGAGGGGCATAAACTACGTATCTACTTTAATAATGAAGTTGGAGAAATTGAGGCTATAGAAATTTTAGAATTAGATTCTCTATTTAATAAGGTTGATAAAAAAGAATCAAACTATAATAATTGGACTGTTAAACAATTAAAGGATTTTTGTAAGGAAAATCATATTACTGTTCCCTCATCCTATAGAAAAGCTGATATTGTACATCTTGTAAAAGAATTCACTAATTCTGAAAAATAAAAATTTAAAAAAAATAATTTTGAAAAACCTTTATGGGACTAAAATCATCAGCAAAGTGATAATCCAATAAATGAAAAATACTGCTGAAGCAATAATCAAAATTATTGATGATATGGTTAAACATTTTACACGTATTTTTAATGCATATAACAATAAGAATATCCTCGATACTACCATTAGGGGTATTATTATAATAGCAATTATCTCAAAAATTAGAACTAAAGTTGGAGTTAGTGGAAAAAGCGATGCTGGGAACATAATTATATTTACAATTAACAGAATTACAGAATAAACAATCCAGAAAATTCCTGACAAGAGTAAATTTTTTCCAAAACGATCACTATTTTTTTTTCCTAAAATTATTATCAATATCCCAAAAGTAATCATTGATATGATATTTGGTATGATATACATAATAATATGGTTTATATTCATAGTTAATGGTGTAAACCCCATAAAAGTGTAAACTAGAGAAGATAACCGTCCCTTTAAAAGCCCATATACAATCTCAATAGCCCCTATAATTATGAAAAATATAGAACCTTGAAGCTTTTCTTCTTTTTTTAAATTTAATGCACCAGCAATTACGATAAATAGATAAGCTATTATTAACAAGGAGAGTCCAATTATATCAAGAACAATTCTGGTTTCAATCAATTGAAATAACATGGTTATAAAACGTCTTTTTTAGATTTTTAAATTTATAAATAAAATCGACTTCTTTATTTAAAAAACTTTAGTCAATAAGGGATACCTAAAGAAATCACTAAAATGTATTGAAGTAAAAAAACAAAATATGATTTATTTTTAAGGGAAAAAAGCAATGAATATATCGATAATATTATAAAAAATGAATACCGTTGAAGCTGTGATAAATAATATTGATGCAACGAGTAGGTTTTTCTCATTCATTTTAATTGAATATAATAGCAAAAAAATTCTCGAGGCTACCATAAAAGCTATTACTATAAGTGATAAGTTAATGAAGATCACGATCACTGTAGGTGTAACCGGGAACAAGCCGTAAATATTAATAATTAACAAGGTAGCAGCATAAATAATCCAGAAAATTCCTGACAAAAGTAACTTTTTTCCAAAGTTTTCTTTATTCCGTTTCGCTAAAATTATAATCAATACCCCAAAAGTGATTATTGATATGACATATGGGACAATCCTCATGATTGAATAGGTTATCCTGTAACTCAACATAGTATAACCCATAAGGAAGGGAAGATAGTTATATAATTGCCACTTTAGAAGCTCGTATACAATCTCAACAGCCCCAATGATTATTAAAAATAGTGGAGCTTTAAGATTCTCTTCTCTTTTTAAATTTATTGCACCAGTAATAACGAGAAATAGATATCCTAATATTAGTAATAAGGTTAAGATAAAAAAGAGAATACTATTGATTTCAACCAATTGGAATAACATCGATTATCGCCTTTTCAGATTTTCAATTTTTTAATAATAAAATTGTATTTGATATCTTTCTATAAAAAACTTACTTAGAAAATCCTAAAATTAAAAATTGTAATTAATTTTAAATTTTTAATCTTGTTAAATATAAGGTTATAGAATAATGAAAATATTATACGTCACTGATTTACATGGGATTGAGTGGAAATTCGATAAAATTTATAATTTAACCAAGTTGTTCAAACCTGATGTAGTAATAAATGGTGGAGATATGCTTCCATTCAGAGGTAATTTATTACATCAAAATAAGTTTATAACTAACTTTCTTGATGATTATTTTTCGAAGTTTGAAGCAATGAAAATTTATTATTTGGGGTTGTTAGGAAATGATGATTTAATCATATTTGACGAGCTATTTCAAGAAACTTGCGATAAGTCCAAATATATTGAAAATATAGCTCAGACTCGATTCCAGATAGTTGGTAGTAAATATGAATTTATTGGGATGAATTGGGTAACGGATCTGCCTTTTGGTCTAAAAGATAGGGCGAGAAAGGACACTACTAATTTTAAGCATCCAAAGCAAATTGGTAAGCAATATCTTTCCTCTACTAATGGATGGAAAAAACTTGAAGATTGGTTTTCCTATGCTGAGAATTTACCGACAATAAAAGACGAAATCAACAAATTAGTAAAACCTTTTGATATGAATAATGCAATTTATATAATCCATAATCCTCCTTCTCATCTAAGTCTTGATGTATGCTATGATGCGCGCAAAGTGGGGTCAAGGGCGATCTATGACTTTCTTGAAGAGAATCAACCAAAAATTTCATTTCACGGGCATATTCACGAATCTCCTGATGTTTCTGGTAAATGGTATTCCTATTTAAAAAGAACACTGTGTATTCAACCAGGACAATCCCACCAATATGAAAATTATTTAACTTATGTATTAGCTGATCTAGAGACTATGAATTTTAACCGGAAAGTAATTGAGAAAGACCAAATAATTAACTAATTAATTTTTCTCCTAAAAAGATTCAAAAAGAACTAGAAAAGGTCTTCTTCGATTTCAGATATATTTATATAGGTAGTTTATCTATATTAAAGTAAGTTTCGATTTATGATATATGCACCTATCGGAAATCGAAATTAAAATTGGTGAGTTAAAAATTGTTTTTTGGTAAGAGATTTAGTGGATATCACGGAGGACCCTTTTCAGGATTAGATATTTTAGTACTTTCTATCATTAAAAATTATGAAAGTACGGGAATTTCTGGTTATGATATAATTCTCGAAATCAATCAGACATTTAAACCAATGTGGAGAGCTTCTCCCGGTACAATTTATCCTTTATTAGGGCGCCTTGAAGAGAGAGCCTTTGTTGAGGCTGAAGAAATCATTGATGAGAACAACCGTCAAAAAAAAATCTATAAAATTACAAAGACTGGAATAGAACGTCTTGAGGAGGTACTGAAGGATAATTTAGAATCAAGTATGAACACTCTTGGAGATTACATTAGAACAGTGGTTCAAACATGGCTACCTGATGAAAAAAGAATTAATAGGGTAATGACTTGTTTTCCTTTTCATTGTTCTCCTCATCACAGAGAAATTGACAAGGAAGATTATTCATTAAAAAATATTAATCGCTTGGAGAGAATTTTGAAAGAACTAAAGTTTAGTAAGCGGAGATTAGTGCATAGATTAGAAGAAATTGATATTGAGATTGAATCTTATCAAAAAGTATTAGATAATTTAAAGAATGAAAGAGATCAAAAAGCTAAAACGATTCCCATCGTAGGAGATGACGAATACGAGAGAGGTTTTGAGAAGGAGTAGAACTCACCAATAAGTTGAATAATAGATTAAAAAAGAGAGGTAATAAATATGTGTGATGAAAAACATCATGGACCGAATATGTGGGCAGGTTGTTGTTCTCCAAGAGATATGGCACGAATGAAACATATGGCAGGTAAATTTATGAGACAATTTATGGGGGGATTTGGTAATTGGATACCCTATAATATCGAGGATCTTGGAAACGAGTACTTAATTACAGTTCCTTTACCAGGGCGCACAAAGGAAGATGTTCAAGTATCATTGATAAATAAAAATCTTAATGTTAGTGCTAAAAAACCTAAAGTTCCTGAAAAAGAAGGAACGAAGAAAGAAGAGGAGAAAGGAATTCCATTTCCTTTTTATGGTTTTAGATTTATCGATGTCAATATGGATATTCAACTTCCGACAGACGCAAATGAAGATTTAATATCATCGAAGATGGCAAATGGATTATTAAGAATAACTTTAGGGAAAAAACCTGCAAAACATATCGATATAAATGAGGGACAGAACTAAAAAAGGAGAGGCGCTTCAGAATTATAAGTCTTTTAATCTAACGACTGGAACGTAGTACTTTTTTAATTCTTAAGCACCTCAATTAATTATCATTTTTTTTTCTTTATTATTTTATGCTTTTATTTTCTTTTCTCTCACTCATTTATGAATTTATAATTCTTTAGATACTTTTGTCCTCAAAATTTATACTGAAAAGTTATATAAATTAATGGAAAATGACGGATATGACACTAAACCGAGAAAAATTACTAACGCTTAACCAGATAAAACAATTAAAAGATATAAAATAAAAATATGATAAGTAGAAATAAAATTAACGATTTTTTTTTAACTTTCTTTGCCTAAGGATTAAAAACAGCACTAATCCGACTACAATACATGCTAGAATTATTAAGATCGTATAAAAAAGCCAATTGGAGTCTCTGCTTAGAAATTCAAAAATTATACCTTCATTATTTTTCACAGAAAAGGTTGATATTAATCCTTTAGCTCCATATGTGATCTCAACTGTGTAATTTGCAATACCTGAGCGTTCAATTACAAGAGTTTTACCATTTGCAGAAATATTCTTGCACCCCAGTTCATTAACTAGATTTGTTAGATACTCCTCTTGAGGTTCTGCAATTGCTAAACCATTTAGAGAAATCTGCCACAGAAAATCATCAGCAGTTAAAAGTGGAAAAGTATATCCTGGTGGAAGCATCAATCCATTAAGCTCTGTCGAAAGATTGTTATAATCGTCTAACATTACTTTAAAGAGAAATGGGTTCTCCAGTACGAAAACTCCATCGATATAACTAGGTTCTTCTTCAAAATCACTATCTGTAAAATTCCATACAGCACGTAATCCATACCACAATGTATAATTTAAAGGATAACCTGTATTAATTGTAGTCTCATTGTAACCTTGAAAATTCAAGGTCTCTAATAACATAATCATTTCTTCTGGGTTGAAATATTTGGGCATGACAATAGACGTAAAAACATCATATAGTTGCCAGGTGGTATAACTCCAACCTTTTATTGTAAACTTGCTCTTCGAATTTGTTATGTTTGCTGTTCCTCCAAACCAATCAGTAGGTGTTGTAGTTGTATTAACTGTAGTTTTCCATGCTATATCATCATACTGGGTTATTATGAACTCTTCGGTTCCTTTTACTAAGGTAGATTGATAGCTTGTAGCAGCTGATACAGTAGTAATTAGCATTCCAAAAATGATCAATCCTACCAAACTGAATTTACTTCTCTTGTTAACCATCTTTACAATTGCCTCCTTTTGAATAGTAAAGCTGCTAGTATAAAGAAAACAACAATGTATACAATTAGTAAGGTAGTCCCTATCTCAACACTGGGTGTTATCCAATTGCCAATAGTAAAACTACCACCAAAACCTCCAGGCCCCATTCCACCAAATGAAAATTCAACATATCTCGGATCAGGGAAAGGATTTTCGAGTATTGATGTTATAAGACTACCTAAATATGATACTGAATATAAAGGTTCAAAACTATCTCGAAACACCAATGTAACAATTTGATCTGCGATATTAAGACCAATGAGAAGAATTATTAGTGTAATAATGATTGTAATAGTTTCGCTTCTCAAAAATGAACTAAACAGCGTAACAAAACTACTCAATGTAATTACATACAATAAAGCAAAACCATAGGAATATAAGAGCCGAATAGTAATAGGACCACCATAATAGAAAAATCCTAGTAATGCTAAGAAGAAATAATAAACAGATACAATAAAAGCGACTATCAGTAAATTACCTAAGTATTTTCCTAAAATTAATTTATATTTGTTTATCTTAGGAAACACTATAAACCCAGTTTTTTTGTCAAATTCAGAACAAATAATTCCTGAAAAGAAGAGACAAGCAGCAAATAAAGTTAGGAATGAAATAAAAGTTAATCCATCGCTAAAAAAATCTGCTTGTGTATCTGGGAGAAGATTTCCAGGGATTAGCTGTAAAAAGTACCCAACTAAAAATACTACTACAATTGCTACTGCTAAAAAGAAATAAAATTTCTTTTTCTGCTTCTTTATCTCGAATACCATTGTATCCAAAATTGGTTTAATCCCAATACCACGCTGAATATTATTTACCATTTTTAAGTCATCTCCTTATTGCTTCTGGTTCATTGTTTTTCACCATTTCGGAGTATACCATTTCTAATTGCGATGTTTTTGGTTGTGTAAATGAAACTATTGAGAAATCCGATTCAAAATCCTTAATGAGAATTTTCAGAATTTCTGCTCTTGATTCGGCTTTACCATCATAATAAAACTTTAATTCTTGTTTTTCGGGTTTATATTTTATTGGAATGGCCGATATAGAAGGATCCAAATCCAGATCTAAATATGGATTAAGTCTTTTGGTTAAACGATTTATAATTGGACCTAGTTTTTCAGGCTCAAGTGGTTTGAGCAAAATACAATTTAACATACTGGTTCTTAAATTTGATGCTAAATTTTCCACAGTGTCAAACCCGATAATTTTTCCATAATTAATCAAAGCAATTTTATCGCATACCTCTGAAATTTCATATAGCATATGAGAAGCAACAAATATAGTTTTTCCTTGAGATTGAAGCTCTCGGATGTATTTTCGTATTTCAATTCTAGCAAGGGGGTCAAGACCGGTCTGAGGTTCGTCTAGAATGACGATCTCTGGGTCATGAATAATAGCTTGAATGATTCCTAATTTCTGGGTCATCCCTTTCGAAAAGTTCTTCACTTTTTCATATTTCCATTCTGAAAGCCCAAACAGAGTTAAAAGTTCATCAATTCTATCATTGATCTTATCTCTTGGATACTTTTGAATTTTAGCAAAATATTTAAGTAATTCATAAGCCGTCATGTTGTAAAAATTAGGTATGTCAATCAAAAAGCCCATCTGGCTAACTGTACTTGATATATTTTGTAAATCTTCTAAATGACTATGATTAGTTCTAACTAAGATTTTACCTGAATTTGGTCTTAAGATTTTTGCAATCATCTTTATTGTTGTGGTTTTTCCAGCACCATTTGGGCCAACTAAACCCACAGTTTCTCCACTGCACACTTCGAGGTTAATTTTATCTACTGCAGTAAAATTTCCGAATCGTTTTGTTATGTTTTCTAGTTTAATTACTATATCTGACATTGATTTCATTTTTTTAGTTTACTTTTTATTTTGATTTTCCAATTTTGAAATCTTTTGTTCAATATTTTGAAGTTTTGTGTTTAGTATTTCGATCCGCTTTTTGACAAATGACCTTTGAAATCGTAAAACGTTGATATCATCTGTCTCAGAACCAATTCGATTAAATGGAGGTCCATGTCTGAAAAAATCTTTTTGGATGTCTGGAAATTCATCTTTAATTCCAAAAGTAGATGTGATAATAGATCTTATTGATTCCCTTATTTCTTGTTCTTTCTTAATCATTATATCAAGGGTCTTTTTACCAGCTTCGGTAATTTCATAAATAATGACTTTCTCATCTTCTTCTTGCTTAATAGGTTCAATCAAATTTTTCTCTCGTAAATTCTTAAGAATTGTATATATTGTTGAGTCGGCAATCGGATCCCATACTCCAAAAGAGCGTTCTTCAATTGCTTTTTTTATCTGGCGTCCATGCATTGGTTCTTTTTCTAAAACTAATAAAGTTAGTGTACTTATGAACCCTTTTTTCATTGCTTTTCCAAACTTATCGGCAATATCTTCAACCATTACAATACATCACCAAAATATTGATTTTCAAAATTGTATCGATAATTGATATATCAGTAATCGAAATATAAAGTTTTTTATTCTAAAAGTTAAGAAACCTCATATTTCAACGTATTACAAAATTTGATTCAAAAAATTTTATAATTTCTATCAATAATTCAAAATTGCTTTGCTCACTTTTTGTACTATTCTTTTGAGTGTAATACATATGTAATATATTCAATTATTACTCTGTTTACTCTCGTAAGTATTAAATACTCCAATAATAAAAGGTGGTAGTAAAAAGTTGAAGTTAATAACTTGTCATGTACCCGAAGCTTATCTTCGTGGCATAGAAGAACTTGTCCAAATGAATGTTTATCCTAATCGTTCAGAAGTTATTCGTGTAGCAATTCGGGATTTACTCAAAACCGAATTAAGTACAGTTTTACATAAAAAACCGGAATAATATTATTTTTTTTCTTATTTTCCCCTAACTCTCTATTCTTAAAATAAATTATTATAGTAATGGATACATTAGATTTCTTGTTATGTGGAATATCTTAATCTGGATTCTATTATTCATTGGAGGATATTTATTGATATATTTTGCGGCGGATATCTTTCTTGATAATCTTAAGGAACTCTGCTTAATATGCAAATTATCTCCATTTATAATTGGATTATTAGTGCTGGGGATTGATCCTGAAGAATCAATTGCATCGATTATTGCTGCCATTAATGGATTGCCGTTTATTACAATCGGTAATATTATTGGAAATTCAATTTTTTCACTAACCTTATGTTTCGCACTACCCGCTTTTTTTTATAATATAACTTTAAAGTCTATTTCTCGATTTTATTTTGAGATTCTTTATATATGCATGATATTCCTTCTATTGAGTTTTTTCGTTGAATATGGTTTGTTGCTTTTTGGATTAGCCGCTCTGATTTTGTATATAATTTATATTATAAAATCAATAAGAGATATTTCGAAAAAAGGAGTTTTAGATACTGTCGAAATTAAAGATATAGCAGAAGAGCTCAAAGAACAGAAAGTAGAATTCAGTAAAGGCTCTATAGTTAAAAGAATAATAATGATAATTATTGGACTCTTCTTTATCATTCTTGGAGGTGAAATTCTCATTTATTCAGCCGAAATATTAATAAATTTGACTGGAATCTCTGAAGAAATTTTTGGATTTTTAATCATCGCCTTTGTTACCAATGTTGAGGAATTAACATTAGTTTTTAAGTCAATTAAGAAGGGTAGTTTTGAAATTGGTTTAGGAGGAATGATGGGAAAAGTGATCTGGAATCTATCTCTAACCTTTGGTTTAGGTGGATTAATTGCTGTTCAAATTGGATTTAATCAAATATTAACTTACAATTGGTTATTGTTACTGGGATTAATTGTTTATTATCATGTAAAATCAAAAAAGGAAAATTTAGGTAAGTTTGATGCCTCAATTTTAATGATATTTCTCATAGTTTTCATTATTATAAATCTAATTTTTAACTAATCAATTAAGATTTTATTAAACTTTGAATTTCATTTTATAATGACTTTTTCGCATTTTGACTTTAATTATATTGATGTGCATTGTCATTTCTTCCCACCTCAAATATTTAAGGCGATCTGGAATTTTTTTGAACGGCCTAATGACAAAAATAGAATTGAGGGGTGGCCAATTAATTATAAATTATCAACAACTGAGTTAATACGAATTCTTGTTAAAAAAAGTGTAGATTTCTTCACAGCATATAATTATGCGCATAAAGAAAACGTAGCAGAGTATATAAATGACTGGACATATAATCTTACCTTAGATCATAAACAAGTTATTCCATTTGGATGTGTTTGGCCTCAGGATCATAATCGAGTTGAATATGTCGTAAAGTCTTTTGAAGAATACAACTTCTATGGAATAAAAATACAACCTTTAGTGCAAAACTTCTTCCTAAATGATGATAGAATGACTCCTATTTATAAATTATTAATCGATAGAGGAAAGTGGTTAGCAGTTCATATCGGTACAGCTCCCTATCGTAATAAGTTTGTTGGTTATAAGGTTTTTCTGAAGTTCATTGAAAAATATGAGGATATGAATATTATTATAGCTCACATGGGAGCATTTGAATACCAGAAGTTTTTAAATTTATTAGACAAATATGAGAATCTATATTTAGATACCGCAATGATTTACATTCCCAATAATATATTTCCTGAACGCGATAGTAAGCGACCAGGCCCTGAAAAGTTACTATCCTATCAAGACAGGATACTCTTTGGTTCAGATTTCCCAAATATTCCTTATGAATATGAAAATTCTACAAAGGGATTATTAGAGTTTAATCTTCCAAGAAAATTCTATGAAGCCATTTTTCACAATAATGCAAAAAAGTTATTTAATATTAAATATAGCTCCCATTAGCAATTATAACAGTAGTAAACTCAATGCCATTATAAACATACCAGTGATTATTCCCAATATTGAATAGTGTTCTTTAGCCAATGAGCGCGAAACTGGTAATAATTCATCTAAAGAAATATAGATCATTATTCCCCCCACAATTCCTAACATAGCACTCAATACAATCTCACTTATAAAAGGAAATAATATTATCCACGTAATAATCGCACCCAAAGGCTCACTCATCCCCGATAAGAACGACCACTTGAATGCCTTCTTCTTATTTAAGGTAGAGGCATATATCGGTACTGATACAGCAATTCCTTCTGGAATGTTATGTAAAGCTATAGCAATGGTTAATAAGATTCCAAGATTCGCTTCTGTTAAAGTTCCTATAAAAGTTACAATTCCCTCAGGGAAGTTATGGATAAACACTCCGAAAAATATGAATATTGAAGTTTTCATTAAATTTATCTCTCGTTTTTCCCCTCGATGATGATACCTTCTACGATGTCTATGACCATAATGAAGGTGAGGTTTGTGTTCACCATTTTTATTTATGAAATACTCAATAGAATCTTCAAATTCATATTGGTGTGACACTACCATATCAATCCCGAACATAATTAGCATGCCTAAAAAGAAAAATACCAACCCTAGAAAAAGACCCTGTGTCTCAATACTTGCTTGGAGTAATTCTACAAACGATACTAAAATCATTACTCCTGCTGAAAACCCCATGATGAATGAAAGAAACTTTGGGCTAGGGTTTTTCATAAAAAATGAGATTATACTTCCAAAAGTAGTTGAAAGTCCCGCTAGTAGGCTTAGTAAAAGAGCAAATAAGATTGATTCCATTTTTAGCCTCTTCCTCTAAAAGCGATTCCTTTTTAATAAATAATTACCTAAAGAAGTTTTTTAAATTGACTTCCAGCAAAATTTTAGCCTTATTTGACTAATTTACATATCTAGATAATAAAAACTTTAATATTATTTAGATCTGTCTAATTCTTTATAAATTATCTTTCTATTTAAACATTATTGAATATTATTAGTTAAGAATTTAACTACAATTAGTTTTCTGAATTATTTAGAATAAAGATTAAAACTAATCTAAAAATTAGAACAGAGAAAAGGAATTTAATTCTCTGATTTTTAATATTATAATCAATATTAATACTATATATAATGTTGAAACATTTCATTATTTAAAATTATAGCTAATAAATTAGGATTAGAAATTGAAGCCAATATCTATTAACGACAAACTTTTTTTTTTTGAGCGTAATTTTTTCACATTAGATGGATTATGGATGATTCAAACTGAAGAAGAAACGAGTTGGGAGATTGCGTTAAGTATTGATTTAAGTGTTTGGAAGAGGTTGCTGAAAATTGTCTTTCAGAGACTGAAAAAGTATTTAAATATAAAAAGTAATCATCTAATTGATCTTATCAGAATTCTGACATTTAGATGGTCTGTGGAAGGCTGGAATTATGAGATTTTTTTGACTAACCAATCTCAAGTCCAAATCATCATCAAAAGTTGCCCCTATTATGCTACAATGTATCGTAATCCCGATCGCCATCAAAAAATACCCTTAATATGCAACAATGTTTGTATTCCCTTATATGAATCTATTGTTCTTGAATTTAATAATAGTTTCAGGATAAGCAGAAGTCATTTTAAGGGATTAGGTGATAATGATTGTAATTTTGTCTTTAGTGAAAATGGCATATCTATTTCAAAAAAGTCTTTTGCTAAAGTTTTAGAGAAAAAGGTGGATAAGTATGGAAAATTGTTCTATTTTGAAAAGAATTTTAGAACACTTGATGGTTTATGGATTATTGAGGTTGAAAATCAAATTAATTTTGATACAGCATTAAAATTAGATATTAAAGTATGGCAAGAATTATATGAAATAATCTTTAGGAGAGTAATTAAATATTTGGACATTAAGAGCCGATCCCTTCAAGATCTTATTTTTATTTTATCATTTATCTGGAATTGTGAAGGCAATTATCATAAGATAATTAAAAAAAATGAGAGAGAGGTTATCATTAATATTAACAAGTGCCCTTATCTTGATGCCATGCAAAGAAATCCTGAACGTCATGATTATATTGCTTCAATTTGTAAAGAGATGTGTATACCATACTTAGAACCTGTTATTAAAAATTTTAATCCAAAGATTAAATTAAAAAGAACAAAATTTATCGGAATAGGTAATGATATCTGTGATTTTCATTTTAAATTAGAGAAATAATATCCCCTTAGCTTAATATATCTTTTTAAAGAATTCTATTTGTTTTTTAGTGATAGATATAATCATAGTTTTTTCTTCATTAGAAATTGAATACAATCTAAAAATTATATTATCATTTTCTTTTATGTATTGTTTAGCTTGGGCAGACAGTATTCCTTTATATTTAGATAATTCATTGGAGATTTTTTCAGCTCTACCAATTATCTTTTGCTTTATATCTTGTTGACAGTGGATTATCGGAAGGTGTCTTATCATATATTGATTCAAATTAATTGTGGTGTTTTGTTGGTTATTAATTCCGTAAATACAATAGAACTGCATAATAATTGAATTAAGTATTCCGCACAAATATTTCAATTCAGAAACATCAGAATGTAGAAGAGAATATATTGATGAGGTAAAACATACCTTTTCTTCTGTGAATAGAGCTTGAGGATAAACGTTATTATGTTTAATAAGTAATTTGGGATTAATATAATATTCTAAATGGTTTCCCTTTAAATTTTTAGCATTTATTTTATCTAAATTGAGGGATTTATTTTTTTGAAAATAAAAATACGTAAAATCTTCTTTAGCATTAATGAATAAACAAGATTTGTCAGGATTATCTACTATCAGGGTTTTTATCATTTTTAATCCTTTTGCTTCTTCACCTCGTATCATATTTGGAAATGCTTGGATATTCAAATAATTTAAATCGCCTTTTTGTTCAATTTTGTTAATAATTTTTAATATTTCTTGACTAGGTTTAATTCTAATACGATTCATTAATGATGTTTCAGAAAAACAGTATGGGCAGATCTTCTGAAAAGTATATACAAAAACCTTTCTGGTTTTGTCATATAAATTACAATTTTTGTTATTACAAATTCTAAGAGCATCTACTTTCTGATTTTTATACAGAATGACTTCACTGTTAGGGTATTTATAGACTCTTAAATCCTTTGAGTTATTTGCTCTTTTTTCATAAATGATTATTTGAACTTCGTTAGTTGCTTTTTTAAAAACATTAGGTCCGACATCATAAATTTTCAACAGATTGGTTTTAAACAAGAGCAAATTTCTAAAATTTACATATCCTTGCCTAAATAGAAAGCTCTTAGGCACTAAAAATGCTATTATTTTATCCGTCCAATCAATAGCTTTTAAGATAAAGGCACAATAAATATCATTGTAAAATATATCATCCTCCTTAAGGATTTGTTTATCATTTTCCTTGAGAATATTACCATATGGTGGGTTTCCAATAATCATATCAAAATTATCATGTTGAAGCTCAATCAAACTATTTTTTAACTTTAAATTTGAATCTAAAATAAATATTGTTTGTTTTAATTGAGCAAAATTTTCGTCAAATAGCCATCTCAATAGTTTTAGTTTACTTAATTTTAATGCAGATTTGTTAATTTCAAAACCATAGAGGTTTCTCAAGATTGTTAGCTTTAGATTTTCAAGATCTCCTTCAAGGTTAAGCTTTAGTATTAAGTCATAAAGCATTTCAGCAGCACTTATAATGAAAACTCCAGAACCACAAGCTGGATCACAAATTCTAATACTTAATAAAACTTTTTTAACTTTACTTAAGATTTTAGGTTCAAGTGAATATAAATCAGTAAATTTAGTAACTTTTAGTGGCTCTAACATATTATTCAATAGTGAGATTAATGCTTGAGAGAAAATAAAGTCTGAAATCTCTTTCTTGGTATAAAATACACCCTCTTTCTTGCGGTTAGTATAGTTCTTTTCAAAAAGTTTTTCAACACTATCAATTAGATTTAAGTCTTCTTTTAACTTTGAGAATTTTTTGAAAGAAATTGCACTTAAAACAGAAAGATATAAGTCGTTGATTTCTTGGAAATTATTCTCTGAAAATTTCATCTTTTTAAATTGATTGAATTATTAATCCTATAAAAAAGAATTTAACCCATGAACAATATACATCTTATGGAGATTATTCTTTATCTTTTTATATTTTTATTGATATAATATAAGTTGAAATATGACCAATAAGGAAGAAGAAGATTATTACGGAGTTGCTCCTATAAAGACAGTTATCAAAAAAATGAAAAAAGACTATGATAAGGATTCCAAAGGATGGCGAATAATTGGAACAAAGGATGATCATGGCAATACAGATACATTTATTACAAAAAAACCCGATGCATATTGGTTAAAATCCAAGATGTTGAATCCTTATTCTTCTTTGACAATGGGTGCCACTGTACGTAATATTGATAAAGATATTGACGAAAAGATTGGAAAAAAGATGTCACCAGATGATATGCTACGTCTGTTTGGAATGGTTGTGCCAATTAACACTGATCAAAACATTATTGCGGCTGGTATAGAAAAGTATTCACATAATCATGGTAACTATCTAAAAAAAATCATCCAAGAAAAGGAGACGAATTTAGGATATCAACTTGCACGAAGAGTGGACGAGGAATTTACTCGAAAACATCCTCAAAGAAAAAATTTGTATATTTAATTGATCCTTAATTCCAAAAGTTTGAAAATTAGAAAAAATCTTTAAAAATTATTTCACTTTTTCTTTTAAAATGTTTAAATTATCTTTTCCTTTAACTATAGGCAAATTTGCAGAATATTTTGAAGCATTATTTGTGAGTTCTGTTATAATAGCATTCATTTTATCAGAACCAGATTTACTTTCAAGTGTTTGAGCAAATTCTTTTAAGGAAAGGACATTTAAATCTTGAATGTAGAAAGAAACTCCCTTTTCGACTTCTTCGAGTAAAAACTGATACGATAACTCTGCATCTCTTTCTCTTTTAATAAGGGGTTCTGTTGGATCCTCAAATGTATATGAGATTTCTATCCAGCGAGACCCATTAGGATCTGCCGGGACCATCCCAAAAATATAATCATCAGTATAAAGCCAAATCGGAGTTCCATTATTATAGGATGAATCAATAATTGCTTTAAATTCCTCACTCATTATAACTCAGTTTTTTTATATAAATTGGTGTTTATAATAACTAGCATAATTAAGAATTGCTTTTTTAATTTATTATCAAAAATATCTTATTTTAATCTTAGCTTTTCTACGCTTTTATAAATGATTTTTTAATAAGAAAAGATTATTATAAACTATGCGGGTACTTAATTATAATAAATTGACTGAGGCTATTCAGAGTTGGATAAAGAACTATGTTTTTTCTGCTAATGCCAACGGAGTAGTCTTAGGTTTGAGTGGTGGTATTGATAGTTCTGTGACAGCAGCATTATGTGTAAATGCAATTGGTAATAAGAATGTAATGGGATTAGGCCTTCCATGTGAATCGGTATCTCAAGATCTTGAAGACGCTAAGTTGATTGCGGATCATCTAGGAATTAAATTGACAATCATAAATTTAGAAAACTCCTATAATCAACTAGTCCAATCCCTTTCGCCCTACTTTGAACCCAACAAAATCTCAAAAGCTAATATTAAACCAAGACTTAGAATGATTTCTTTGTATTATGTTGCTCAATCTATAGATAATTATTTAGTAGCAGGTACGGGTAATAGATCTGAACTGGCAATTGGATATTTTACTAAATATGGAGATGGGGGGGTAGACTTTGAGCCTTTGGGGATGCTGTATAAAAGTGAAGTAAAGGAAATCGCGAAGCAACTCAAACTTCCTGAAAGGATAATTAAAAAACCCCCTTCTGCTGGATTATGGCCTGGACAAACTGATGAAGGTGAGATTGGGATTAGTTACAGTGAACTAGATGAAATTTTATACAGATTGGATCATAAATTAGAGATTAATGATTTAAATGAGAAAAAAGTTGAAAAAGTTAAAAGTATGATCGCTTCTACAAATCATAAGTTAAAAGTGCCCCCTGTATTCGAAGTCGACAATAATATGTCAGATTAAATTACATTTTAAACTATAAACTAGCAATTATCCTTCTAATTTTATTTATCCTTGAAGTAATTTCATCTAATCTGCTTTTAAGTTTATCATTCTGATTTTTATGATCAGCCTCGGAAATGGATCCTTTTTGATAGTTGTTATCTAATTCCTTAAAATTTTTTTCTAACGCATATCTTTTTCCTTCTAGAGCAATTAATTCTTGATACAAAGAATCCTTATCATTTGGTAACTCTTCGTCTTCTGATATGGGAGTTAATTCTTGACTAATAAATTTCTTAGATTGACTTAGATTAATAAATGAGGCAATTGGGGGAGTTTCTTTAGTTGGTTCTTTAATAGGTCTCATAGGTGCTTTTAATTCAGCTTTTTTTTCTTTTGGTTTTGAGACTTTTTCCCCAACTGATGAAAAAACATTAAAAAGGTCCATTGAACTTGACTTAATAGTACCAGTTTCAACTTCCTCAACTTTCATAGATGAAACTTTTGGTTTTTCAACTGAAAAGACAACAGATTGCTTTTCCTCTACTTCTGCCTTTTTAGGTTCGTCAACAGACTCTTCAACAACAATCGGAGTGATTTTACGCTTTTCTGTAATTATTGGAATCTCTTCAAGCTCTTTTGGGACTTCAAAACGAGGTTTCTCATCTTCAATTACATCTGGATTTGGTAGTGTATCATTAAACTTTGTTTCTGCATCCGAGTTTAATGGAATTGGAGTCAAATCCTTGTGATCATTACTAAATTCTATAGGATTCTCGGTTATTGGTTGAGGTTCATCTATTTCAGGTTTAGGCTTAACTTCTGGTTTTACAATTGGTTTTTTGAAAACTGGGATCTTAATTTTGGGAGGAGGTAATTTTGGCTCTTTGCTTAATATGATTTTTTGAACTCTTTTCTTTTGAGAAATAGATTGAAGAGTTTTATCCTTTTGTTCTAGTTCTTTTTTAAGTTCTTCAATCTTTCCTTTTAAACCTTCAATTTCTCCTTTGAATTGTTCTGATACTTTGTCTACTATCTTTGTTACATCAATTTCTGTTCTTTCAGTAATTTGTTCATGACTGGCTTTTAAATCTTCTTTTAATGGTTTTTTTCTACTTTGAGGAATATTCAATAAGTCTCTAATATCGTTAGGAATTGAGGTTTCTAAAAACCATAAATCCAATGTATCCCAATCTTCTAATTTTTGAAGGATCGATTTAATAAGATTATTATGTTCTGGGAATTCATCTAAATTAGAGATTTCGCTGAAATGTTCGATAAGGAGTTCCCTAGCATCTATTTCATCATCTGGGGATGGTTCTCCTTCTGTTAAGAATTTAAATATTTCTGTGATCTCCTTGATTTCCGAATTAAATTTCTCTTCCTCAGTCATGAACGCTATTAGGTTATTTTATTTTTAAAATCTAGCTATAAATTTCTATTTAAATATTAAATTAATTTTCATAAATTTATTTTTTTGTAATATAAAAGACCATATATTTAGATTCTTAATTAGAGTAAATTAATTTTGATATATATTTATTAACTCTAAAGGAAATAAGTTTAACATTTATTTTAAAGAAAAAATAGTACTAAAGATTTAATTACGTACTTAAGTCAATATTTAATGTGAGAAGATATTGATAACTGAAAAATTACCATTAAAATCAAAATTAGCATATGGGGGTTTAGGTGCAGGTATTAATTTATCTTCGAATATTGCATTTTCAGCAATTACTTTCTTCTATAATACGGTTTTAGGTTTAAATGCCGAATTGATTGGAATTGCGTGGTTAATCTTTGCATTTTGGAATGCGATTAATGATCCCCTATTTGGTTTCATTGAGGATCACACTAAATCAGAAAAATATGGGAGGAGAATACCATATATTCGATTTGGTGCCCCAATTTATGGAATAGTGTTCATATTATGCTGGACTCCATTTGTTGATATAAATAATCAAACAGCTCTTTTCTTTAATTTTATTATTATTTTATTTGTTTTTGATACATTATTTACAATTTTAGGCCTGATAAATTTCACCCTTCCTGCTGAAATGGCTATTACTGCTAAAGAAAGAGGAAATTTATTGGTATATAGCAATGTAATTACCTCTTTTTCACTGTTATTATCTTTTGTTTTACCAATTTTATTACTGACTGGAAATGATTCACCTGATGCTCCAATAGTTTTTTATATTGCAATGATTTTTGTTGGAATCTTATCTACAGCGATTTTATTCCTAAGTAGTTTTTATTTAAAAGAAAATAAGTATACTCAAATGGAAGATACCCTCCCAATCATAAAAGGAATAAAAGAAACTTTCAAAAATGAACCATTTCTCATCTTTGAAATTTCAAACTTCTCTTTTACTATGGCTCAAACAATCCTTACAACAGCTATTTTTTACTACGTTGATTATGTTTTAATTTTAACTGGCTTTATAACCACAATTCCTTTAATAATCGTATTTCTTATGATCTTTGCCTTTTTAGCGGTATTTAATAAATTGATTAGTAAATATGGGGTAAAGAAAACCTTCATCCTTGCTATGTTATGGTCAGGTTTGAGCTTCCTTTTGACCTTTTTCATTGGTTGGAACTTATTCTCTGCTATGATAGGGTTTATCTTAATCGGTATTGGAATTTCCGGTTATATGTTATCTAACCAAATTGTAATAGCCGATATTGTTGATTATGATGAGGTTAGAACCGGAAAACGTAGAGAAACAACTTATTCAGGAATTAATGCATTACTTACAAAACCAGCTATCTCAGTGGCAAACTGGTTATTTCTAGTAATAATAGGCGTCTCTGGGTTCGAACCGGAACAGATAACTCAAGATTTTCTCGCTCAGTTGGGAATCATGGTTGGATTCTATCTTATTCCTTCAATTTTTTTAGTCTTAGGAGCTGTTTTAATGTTTTTATACCCATTAGATGGTCCTGAATGGCTCTCTAAAAAAAATGACTTGATTAAAATTCATAAAGAAAAAGAACTTGACTATGTAAAATACATTGAAAATAAAAGAAGTGCTGATAAAAAGTGAATGCTGTTAATTACTTTCACTTATTCAAAACGCTATAAATCTCTTTCTTGCTTGAATGCTTATAGAGAGAAATCTCACCGTCACAAATTATGCAATAAGTGCCATACGGGTACACTCCATTTTGTTGCGCTTCTTTACAATTATTAATTTTAATAGCTTTAACTTTATCTTTTGTATTCGCAGTTTTCAATTCTTCTACAAGGTCTGTAATATAAGGACATTGATCCGTAAAAATTATCACTGCACCTTGGGAACACTCTTTTTGATTCTTTTCAATCATAGGATAAAAGCGGGGTTTTGGAGCATTTTTATTAAAGGCTTTTGCATATAAACTAAAATTGGGTGCTATTTCATCAACTTTTTCAAATCCATTGTTCAGAAAGATTTTTTTGTTTGGAAGCCAACCTCCTTTTTCTGCTGACATACCCACAATCCCATGCATTCCTAGCCTTTTTGCATCTTCAACCGCGTTTTGTAGTAATTTGTTCCCATGTCCTTTATTTTTTGCTTTACCAACAAGCCATAAGCAATGGATAACCATCCAACCATCAGCTTGTATCCCGCGCCAGTTGTATTCTCCTGGAATGTATTCGATTATTCCTGTAGAAATTTCTACATTATAATTGTTTGTCTCACCAACTAAGACTGACCAAAGATTTATTAGATTATACTTTAAAAAGATACTTCAGCTTTAGTTCAATTTTACTAATTTAAATATTGTCAATTCTATAATATTATTAACTAAATGAGAATTTAATAATCCAAAATAAATAGATCATTTATGAGTGAAATCGAAAAGAAACAGTGCCAAAAGTGTAAAATCTTAACTAATGAATATTTCACGATGTATGGAGAATCAGAGAGTGGGACTTGGGCTGAAATTAGATGTAAAGATTGTTTAATAGATTTTCTTCATGAGAATGATGGTATTTTTTTAGATTCGCTTTACTCTATATCATATTCAAAGGATAGGAAAAAAAGATAGATTCTATTTTTTTTCTTTTACTATATATCTTAATATACACTTTTTATCTCCCTTAGATAATGTTGAGGGGACTTCAATCTTGAGATTCGGGTTATATCCTTTTAAAATTGAAACGTCAATATATTGACAATAAATCTGGCCATACTCCAATTTATCCCACTCTTGACAACCATTGCAAAACACACATTCTCTTCCCACGATTTCTAAATTGCCATCTATTATTCTTGGTTTATACTTTAAAGTGCTTTTCGCATCCAAATCTCCATATATAAAAAAATTCTTCAAATTGAGTTCCTTGCCTAATGATCTAACCAACTCTGCGATTCTCCTTCCTCGTTCTTTCCCATACTTCTTCACAGCATTCCCTATAACTTCCTTTCCTTTTTCTCCAAATTCGTTTATAACTACTTCTGCCATCGTGCAGAAAAGTTGAGAGAACATAGCAAAGAAATGGCTTTTATATCGGTTCCCAACAACCTTTTGTCCATTGAAAATCTCCATCAAATCATCATTAGTAAACCCTTCTTTATTTTCAATGATATCTAACACCTATTCAAAATTTCAATACTTAAATCTTAATCTTATTAATTTTATTAAAAGGTTGTGTTGACCTTTTTAAAGACTTTTTTTATTTTACCCTTCTTAAAAAAGTAGGTATTATAAGAATAAGTGGTTTATTTTAACATAAAATTTAATCTAATTATCATGCCTAATTGTATAAATTGTGGTATGGAAATCTCAGAGGAACAGAATAGAAATTTTAATGGTTTATGTCCAAATTGCGCGCAATTAGTAAAACCTACCAAGCAGAAAGTAGGAGGCTATTGGTTAAAGAAAAGGAAAGAAAAGAGAAGAAAAAAGAAATTAGAATTGTAGATATATAATCAAAGAAAATTTTGTAAATTCTTAGTTTATTGGTAAAAATATTTGATTTTTGTAGGCTTCATAGACCAAAAAATTAGCTTCTTGATCTGAAATATCCATTTCTCGTACGAGGGTATAGGTGACTTCGGCAGGATAAAAACCATCAGACTTTGACTTAAAATCTTTTAAAATGGTTTTAAATGATTCAGGAGCATCATATTTATCTAATTGTTTTACATTAATGATGCATTTTTTATTTAGATTCACATCAAGTCCCTTTTTAATTGATTCCTCAAAATCATTGAAAACCTGGAGTTCACCGTCAAAGTTTTTTAAATCATCAATATGCTTATTTTCATATGCCCTTAAAATCTGTCCACACTTTTCTTTTATCAAATCTCCAAGACTGCTGTAAGACACTAAACCTAATCTAAGATATACACCATCCATAAGGGTTATTGTAAATTCTTTGTACTCAATAACATTATCTCCCCCTTCACCCCGAACTTGCAGACCCATCTGTTTAGCAAGTTCATTTTTAAAACTTCCTATAGCAGATATAAAGCCAGTGAATAAATTTTCATCCAATCCAATACCACCATGAAGTGCCATTTTAGATAAGCATAAACCTGATTCATTATGTATGGCTAAAATTGTAAGAATGCTAGTGATGTCTTTAAAATATTGTGCTTCTGATAATTGTTCTTCATTGAGTTTCCTTGATTTTTTTATTCTTCTCTTAAGTGAAACTCTCATTACAATAATAGTAACTGCGATTATTAATATTACGATGATACCAATAACTATGATAATTATTACATCGAGGGGAGGATTTCCGTTATGAGGCCCTTCGGAGATACCTTTAATTAAATTTACGGAATTAGAACCAAGATTCCATGCAATATCTCGAACATAAAATGTGATAATGACATTGCCATCAGCTAATGCATCCCATACTTCCTCGTTAATTGTCCCATTTTCTGTAAAGTAGTATTTTACACCACTATTATTTATAACATACCACATAGAATATATATACGGATCATTAATGAAAATATTAAATTCAGGAGCATTCGTTCCATAAGTACTTGATGTTGGAGTGTTGATGGTTATAACGGGAACCCCATGATCGTACATAGGAAGAGTGTCATTTGCATTTGCATCACCTGAAATATTGTACGAGGTATCACCAATATGATCAGTATTTAAATCCTCACCGGTATAATCGTCCCAATAATTCCCAATCACCGAATTGTCCCAAAAATTTGCCGTTCCATTATCATAAGCATGAATTCCATTTGAGATAAAGGCGTTTTTATAGAAGTTATTATTAGTGTCGGAAGGATCATCAAGTTGTATGCCCATGTTAATATTATCTTTAATAACGTTATCATAAAATTCATTATTGTCGGAATTGAGAATTATTCGTATCGCATAATTTACTGTTTCATTTATAAAATTTCTATATATCTTGCCCCCATCACACGCACTCATAATAATTCCATAGGATCCCCCTGAGATCGTATTGTCAGTAATTTCAGTCTGGAAGTCTATTAACATCCACATTCCAGTGCCGCAGTCTATTATTTGATTACCCGCAACATAACTTTGATCAGAGGTGACCATGTATATTCCATAATTATTAAGATCTTCAAACAAGTTGAGTGAGATAGTATTTTGATCACAATCAGTGTGTAGCCTTATACCATAATCTTGCTGATTTGTGGCTTTATTTGTAATCGTATTATTAAATATTATATTTTCTTCGCAATTATTATCAATGTTTATTCCATAGACATTATTATCATATATCGAATTTCCGAAAATATCATTATTATCACAAAAACTTCTAAGATATATCCCCGTATCTTGAAAGTTTGTACCTTCATTTTTTACCGTATTTTCAAGGATTCTATTGTTATTACAATTCGAGGTCAAATTGATTCCACACAAACCATTATTCATTAAAGTATTTCGTAGGAGTGTATTATTAGCGCAATTAATCATGTTGATTCCGGAGTCTAGGTTGCCTGAAAGAAGATTCCTAATTAAAGCACCATTATTCGTATTTTCTAATTTGATTCCATTAGCAGACCCAAAAATCGTAACATTTTTAATTGTAAAATAAACGTTAATGGAATTTTCAATAAAAATACCACAACCGACTGGAGAATCAGTTGCATTAATTATCATATTTTCAATTAAATAGGGGCTGCGCCAAGTACCTGAACCAGAACACCAATCAGATTGATTAGCAATGGTCCAATTTAAATCAGTAATATGGATAAACGTAAAGTTATTCCAAAATCCCGCTGGTTTTAAATTATATGTTCTAATTTTTAAATCCTCTTGCATAGTTTCAATACCATCTTTCAAATTATTTTGACTAGTTATTGAAAAAATTAATAGAAAAAACACTAAAAAAGCAAAAATGCCTTTACCCTTTGTTCTCATTATAAAATACCCCTTATTTCCCTTTAATAGAAATTATTCTAAAAAAAATATAAACTTCATAAATATAGATTTTTGTCTTTTTCAAAATTTTCAATAATTTCTAATTTCCTTTAAAAATAAGTAGGAACATTAATTTTCTGAGGATTATCCTATTTAAAAGAATAAATTTTCAATCTTAATAGGCATAATTAAATAAAACATTGCATAAGTATCCTAAAAACTACTATGTAAGATATTATTTTTAATCCAGAATGATGAGAAAGAAGAAAATGATTATTATTGGAGCGATACTAGCATTTTTAGTAATTAACTCAGTCATTATGTTAAGTATAATTCTAGATAATTTTTCCACTACAATTTATTCTGGCGACTTTCCTGATTTTTATACTAAAACTGAGGATTATTATATTACTCGAATCGGAGATGTCCCTATAATTGATGAACAAAGTTATAAGTTAGAGATAACAGGTTGTATCGAGAATCCTACAAATTACAGCCTTTCTGAGTTACGAGCTCTGCCCTTAATTAAATTCCCATTAACAATAGAATGTATTGGAAATCCTGTTTCAGGTTCCTTAATTTCCACAGCCAATTGGACTGGATTTAGCATTTACGATTTATTAAGCTCGCTTGAAATAAAGAGTAATGCAACTGGTGTTAAATATTACGCTGCAGATGGTTATTATGCGACCCATACAATGGAACAATTAATTAATAATCCAGTCATAGGAGCACTTTTCATCAATAATCAAACTTTACCACAGGCTCAAGGGTTTCCTTTAAGAATAATAAACCCTGGTTACTATGGAGCTAAACAACCTGCTTGGGTAACTGGAATTGAGGTAATTAACATGCCATTAAACGATTATTGGGATGATCGGGGTTGGGACACTTCACCTCCTATGGCTGTAGACTCCAAAATTTTTTTCCCAGAAAGCTATATTTCAGTGAAAAGGGGCGATTCAATTTTAATTGGGGGTGCAGCTTATGGAGGAACTAGAATATCAAAAGTGGAATATACCGTTAATGATGAATTTGATTGGTACCAAGCAAAAATAATTAAAAGTGTTGATTTTAACCATGTTTGGGTTTTTTGGCAATTAGAACTTACTACTTCTGAAATGACAACAGGATTCAAAACTATATACGTGAGAGCCACAGACATTTTTAATCGAACACAACCCAAAATTGATACGGTTAAAACAGATGGAGATAATAGTTGGCCCTATTTAGTTTTTAATTTGACATAAAATCTTCTTATCAGGAATAGTAATTTATTATAATTCATTATTGCAAGTAACAAAACACAATTGATTATGGTGACGTATGGAGAACCTTTCGGGGTATGTTAAGCCATACCATTGTAAGCGTGATAAATGAGCTTAGTGAACTCTTTCTATGAAATCCTATGAATAATAAAATTAGTTAATCTTTATCCGCTAAAAAGGTTTTTTACTCATTTATATTATCCACTGTTTTAACATACACAAGGTTTGAGCATTTTTAAATATTCTCCCGCAATTGATTAAAATTTATATGGAAATATAAGTTCAAATTCAGGTTTTAATTACTTTTTTTGAAGATTAGTTCTTAATAGGTTAGGGGTTCTGAATCAATTATAAATATAACTTTAACTAAAAATAACTTAATTATTTTAATCCTAAATTCGAAATCATAAAAATATGAATATAAAAGATGCTGAAAATTCAGAAAAGGTATATCTAGAGACTATAGAAAAATATAAAGAGTTAGCTAAGAAAAATCCAGAAATCTATTTACCAAAAGTTGCTATGGCACAGAATAACCTTGGAATATTTTATTGGAAGCTAGGAAAGTATGGGGAGGCGGAACTCGCTTATCAAGAAGCATTAGAAATATGTAAAGAGTTAGCTAAGGAAAATCCCGAAGAATATAGACCTGCTATTGCTTTAACGCAGAATAATTTTGGATTATTATATGCTGATTTAGGAAGGCTTGAGGAAACTGAACACGCATATCTGCAAGCATTAAATATATATAAAGAACTAGCTGCCATGAATCCTGATACACATAAATCCAATGTTTCGATGATGCAATATAACCTTGGAATATTGTATTGGAAATTAGGAAGGTTTGAGGATGCTGAACATGCATATTTAGAAGCATTAGAGATAGATAAAGAGTTAGCTAAGAAAAATCCAGATGTATATAAATCCAACGTTGCGATGACGCAGAAGAGCCTTGGAAGACTATATGATGATCTCGGAAGGTATGAAGAAGCTGAACGCGCATATCAAGAAGCAATAAAAATAGAAGAAGAACTAGCTAATAAGATTTCTGATGTGAGAAATTCTCAACCTCAATTCAATTAGAATTTGATTGTAAAGGTGTCCAAATGGACCAACTAAGAAAATTCTATGATTT
>JBHLOY010000018.1:0-34613 GCA_048939995.1 Promethearchaeota archaeon
TCTCTATTATTCGGTTTCATTTATAAATTAGATTACATTCGTATTTAAATATTTCGGTATTAATCGAATAATAGAAACCAGAATCTTCAAAATGATTTTGATAAATTTAAAATAAAAGCATAAAGTTATATGAATCGATTCGATGTAATTCAACAAAATAATATAGAAGCAAAAATATTTTTAATATAATCGACTTTTTGTTATTCGTATTATTAATAATACTTATAAACTTGAATTGATTCTATTAAAATAAATAAAGAGAAAAAAAGAGGAGTAGTAAGTAATAAAAATTTGTATTTTAACATTCAATAAATTGTCTTAAAGGTAACTGGTATGGAAGAAAATCAAATAAAACCAACAATAGATATGTCAGTTTTAACAGGGATACGATTACAAATATGGGGTCTATTAAACGTATATCCTGAATTAAGTTTTACTGAATTAGCGAAAAAATTAGGAAAGTCAAAATCTACAATACATCCTCATTTGCAAAAATTAATCGAGCTTGGAATTATTGAAATTTCTAAAAGAGAACATATTAGGGCCAATTTAGAGGCCCATTATTATTCTTTAACTCCTGATGCTGATGAAATAACCTCATTACCCGCTTATGATCTTTCACAAGGTTATAATAAGGAATATGTTCAAAAGACTACTAAATCAGGAAAATCTGTAGTAATTTATATTAGAAGGCTTTTGGATAATTATCTCAAATTCTTGACATATTTAGAAGAAACAGATTCTGATGAGATTGTAGAAATTAGAAAAGAAATTTATAAAACGGTTGATTATACAAAACTCGATCTTAGTCACTTTTTTGGGGGCCATTTCTTTTTTACTGAGAATCAATGGAAGAGATGGCAAAAACTACTTTTTGAATTAGTTATGGAATTTGAAGAACAGTGTATCAAGGAGCAAAAGGAAAACCCTAATCAAGAGAAATATATTTATTGGTTTCACATGGGTATACCTGTTAAAATTCTATTTGAAGAATTGGATTTAAAAAAATTCACAGATAAAAAATAAAAACATACTCTTTTTATTTCAAGCTGAAAAAGTAAGTAAGACGATCACTCTTATTATTAATAGAAGTCCTTATGGTGATGAATATGCATTCAATGCGATACAATTAGCCACAGCACTCTTGCTTGAACGAGTTAAATTAAACATATTTTTATTAGGAGAAGATGATTATATTGCTGTAAAAAATCAAAAACCATCTAAAAGTGCAACCAATATTGAAGAAATTCTAAAAAAATTCATTATTAATCGAGCTGAAAATAGAGTATGTGGTTTATGCGCAATAAACTCTGGTTACAGAGAGTAAGCAAACACTTAATTTATAATAAAAATTAAAAAAATAGAAGAAAAATGAGATTCTTATCGTTTCATGTGGATTATTTTCGGCATAATATAACAAAAAAAGGTCGTTCTAAGATTATTGAGGAAATTACAGAAGAAAATAAAGAAAATCAGGTTAAAAACGCATTAGTTCTTTTTGTAAGTATGGAGAAGTCAGATGAAGCAAAAGCTGAGATACTAGAAAAAGGTACAAATGAAATAGAAAAAATAATTAAGCAACTAAAGATCTCAAATGTAGTAATCATACCATTTGCTCATCTTTTTGGTCAACTTAGTACCTTAGAGTTCGCCTTTGAGTCTTTTAAAAAAATCGAATCAATGCTGATTTTAAAAGGTTATTCAGTACTTCGCCTCCCTTTTGGATGGTTTAATGAATTGGAAATGAAGGCTAAAGGGCATCCCCTTTCCAGAATCTCAAGAATCATCCAATAATCAACTGGAATTACAATTTAGCTAAAGAACTGACATATGAGACTGAACATTTAATCTTCCTCAAAGTACTCATTGAGGAGGGAAAGCTGAAGTCGGTCATAGATAGATGTTATCTATTGGACCAGATTACTGAGACTCACCAGTATGTTGTAAAAGGGCATAAAAAAGGGAATGTGGTAAAAATTGTGAAACATAACAAAAAGACTTAATAAATTAAGTGGAATTAACTAGAAAATTTCACAAAGTACAGTTTCTAAAGTTTTAGGATTCGGAATCTTAATCTGGATCAAGACAATCAATTATGATCCTTGAGTACATTTATTCTAAGAATAAGCTTTAAGAGAATTTTATAAAATTTTCCAGATAATTTAAAAAAATTTATATAAATGTTTTTTCTTTATTTGTAAGGATAAGGATATATTAACCTATATAATTAAGAATTTGCGGTAATTTGCTTCAATTTTTATTAATTTAAATTAAATGAGATGAAACAACAACGATAAGAAAAGAAGATTTTAAAAGTAAAAAAAACCGTTGTTTCATTTTCTTTATACTTATCTTTAGCATAATGTTAATTATTTTCCTCCCAAACAGTCGTAATAATATGATAAATTCTGAGAATTTAATGGATGATACAAAATTCTTAATAAAAACGTCTTCAAGTGGTCCTCCTCATAAACAGTTTTTCAAATATTATAAAACAATAACAATTGACCATAACGAAGTAATTGGAATGGGGATTCATAAGAATTTTCCCATTTTAATTTCTATTAATGATTCAGATTTATACTATCATGCGCAATCAGATGGGGATGATATTGCATTTGCTAATGATACTGTTTGGTTGGATCATGAAATAGAACTCTTTAATCCGGTTTATAACAGCACTTATGTACAGTTAATTGTTTGGATTCGAATTCCGAATCTTCATACATCAATAGATACTGTGATTTACATGTATTATGGAAATTCAACTATGGGACCTCAGGAAAATCCAGAGGATGTTTGGGGTTCTAATTTTAAAGGTGTTTGGCATTTAAGTGAGGATCCTTCTGGCCCACCCCCTCAGATGAAAGAAAGTTCATCAAATAATAATCATGGGATTGCAGTTAATTTAGATCCAGATGATCAGGTAAACGGACAAATTGATGGAAGTATTGATTTTGATAGTGGCATAAAAGATTTTATTTATTGCGGAGATAATGGTTCATTAAACATGGGTAAAGGTAATTTTTCATTATCTTTATGGTTTAAATATGATGGTGTTAATGATGGATTTCTTGCTGCAAAAGGAGCATTCATTAGTGGAATAAGATATTCAATTTGGATTACTGCCATGGATAGACTTAGGGGAGAAATTAATGACGGTACAATAAGTAAATATATTGAAACGAGTTTCCCTGTGGATGATAATATATGGCATCATGTTGTTTTAGTAAAAGATTGGTATTTTCTCCGACTATACCTTGATGGTTATGAATACGCACTTTCCCCAATCCCTGTTTATGGATCTCTTGATAATCCAGAACCATTTTATATAAACGCTATAACAGACTTTCCTGGTGGTTCGCCTTCTAGTTCTTCTAGTGCTAGCTTAGATGAGGTTAGGGTTTCTAACTCAGCTTGTTCAGCTGGGTGGGTTACTACTGAATACAACAATCAATATGATCCCTTAAATTTCTTTACTATAGATTCAGAATTAATAGTTGACAATCTACCCCCTAATTATTCAAATCTAATAGAAAGTGCTGATCCAATAGAATTAGGAGATATAGAAGTTATTAGCATAAATGTCACCGATCCTTCTGGCATTAACCAAGTTAAAATCGAATTTGAAAGCTTGAACCATACAATGTCAAATATTGGTGGAGATACATGGCAGTATGATTCTTGGACTCCATCTAGTGTTGGTAATTACTCATATACGATATGGATGGAAGATAATTGTCATAATTGGAATTCTACAATAGGATCGATTGAAGTTATTGATAGTACTCCACCAGCCTATTCAAATTTAATTGAAAGCGCGGATCCTTTACAATTAGGGCAAAATGAAAGTATATCTATCAAGGTTTACGACTCTCCAGGTTCTGGAGTAAATCAAGTTCTTTTAGAATATGCAAATACTCCTTCTGGAACATACTTCAATCATACAATGAGGTTAATCAGTGGAAACACATGGAGCTGGAGTAATTGGAAGCCTTTACTCGGAGGAGATTATCTGTATAAAGTCTATATGCAAGATATGGAGGATAATTGGAATATAACAACAGGAATAATCACGGTCATATCAACTACAGCACCATTTATAGAAAATCTTACCGAAAGTGTGGATCCGTTAGAATTAGGGGATAACATCACAATAACCGTGGATGTATATGATATTGAGACCAGTGTATCAACTGTATTCATTGAATTGGAAGGAATAAATAATACAATGGCCTATATTGGCGGATATTCTTATGAATATACCTGGACGCGATCTTTAGTTGGAACTGTTAATTATGAAATATATGCAAATGATACAGATAATAACTGGAATTCATTAAGTGATACTTTCGATATTGTAGATACAACACCACCCGCTTTTTCAGGCCTTGCTAAGAGTGAAGATCCCTTAGAATTTGGGGATACAATAATTATATCAGTAAATTCTACTGATTTATCAGATATTAACCAAGTTCTAATCGAATTCGAAAATTTCAATCACTCGATGACAAATATAGAAGGAAATATGTGGCAATATGATCTTTGGAGTCCATCTACCACTGGAATTTTGGCTTTTACGATATGGGCACAAGATAATAATAATAATTGGAATTTCTATAGTGATTCAATTTTGGTTCAAGATACAATACCCCCTATGTATTCAGATCTATTTGAAAGCGTTAATCCTGTTGAGTTGGGGTCTCCATTGACTATTTCAATTAATTGTACTGATTTAGCTAACATAAAAGGTGTTTCAATAGAATATCAAAATGCTAACCACACTATGATAAATATAGGTGGTGATATATGGCAGTATAGTTCTTGGATACCAAATTCAATAGGTAATTATTCTTATACAATTTATATAATTGATAATAATGATAATTTGAATTATCTTAGTAGTTCAATATTATTTCAAGACACTGTTATCCCCATCTATTCTAATATGTATGAAAGTGCTGATCCTTTAGAGTTAGGGGACAATCAGATTATTAGACTAAATGTCTATGATTTTGCTGGAATTAATCAATCCTTAATAGAATTCGAAGGAACGAATCATTCTATGATAAATATTTATGGAGACACATGGCAATTTGATACATGGATACCAAATAACTGGATTTTTTATCAATACAGAATCCATATGGAAGATAAGAGTGGTAACTGGAATATTTTAAAAGGTAACATTACAGTTCAAGATACAATACCTCCATCACCTCCTATTTTTGTAAGTAACAATCAAGGAGAAGTGGTTTTACCCATTATTTTTGATTGGATGGATGGTAATGATCCATCTGGAATATCTATGTATAGATTGATTATAGATAATGAAATAGATCCTTTTGCTACACCTGGATTTGTGTTTGATATAAATATTACAAATATCGGTCCATCAGGTAGTTATTATGAATATACAGGACCTCTTCAACCCGGAACTTATTACTTCTGCTTGTATCAAATTGATGGGGCAGGACATCAGAGTTCTGCTTCAATGGGTAGTTTTTCTATAAGATCGAGTTCTCAACCTTTTCCTATTTGGATAATTCTTATTTCTATATTAATAATATCTGTATTGGCTTCTTTAACTGTTAGATCTTATGTACTATTACCTAGGAAAAGAAGGAAGGAATCTGAATTATTAGCAAGAACACAAAGATTTAAAGATCTTAAAAATATTCAAGCAATAATAATAATCCAGAAGTTAAGTGGGGTACCAATCTTTTCAAAAAGTTATTCAATCTTAGAGAAGAATCAAAATGAACTTTTTTCAGGATTCATTCAAGCAATCACCATGATAAGTGAAGAATTTTCCGAAAATGAATCAGTTGATACTGAGATGGGTGAAAAAATTATAGAATTAGATCTTAAACATTTCAAGTGTCTTATTACTGACGAGGGAGATGTCAGAGTTGCATTTGTTCTTAAGCAGAAACATTCTGAAAGATTAAAGCGTCAAATTAGAGCATTTACTATAGCATTAAATCTAAATCTTTTTGAAGAATTAGAAAATTGGGATGGTTCTTTAGATAAATTTCGAACTTTAATTCCTTCAATATTAAATGAGTATTTTGAGCTATATTATAAAGGGCTTTTTACTATTACAGACACAGCAGCAAGAGCGAAAATATGTAAAAACCATGAATTAAGCTCTATGGAAAAACACATTTTAAGTATCATTGATTCGATAATGAAAGATGAAACATCATTTTATTTGGATAAAATCCTTGAATTATTGGTTGAGAAGAATGAAAATTCAGTTATTGATGCTCTTGAATCTTTAATTAAAACAGAACTCATTTCGCCCATGGAAAATTAATTTAATGTAATCGTTTCATGGAATAAGAATGGCTTTATTTTTTTTTATTTTACTTCTTTTTATTATTATGATGTCCAAGCTATACTTTCTTAGGAAATGTCCTCAATCTAAGAATAGCTTCATCCCCCTTAGCCCAATTTCTCAGATTAGCCAATCTTTCACCATGATCACCATGTTCTGGATCATCGAATGCTTGTTGAAGCTCCGTACAGGGTAGATCTGGGCAAAAATCGCAATGAAGATAACCTTTATCATGACAACATTTTGCTACCTTACACTCTCCCCTAAACATTTCACCTTTACATTTTTGGCATCCCAAGCAGTTAGTTTTCTCTTTCCATTCGCATATTCCACAATATGCTCCACACATTACTATTAGTTTTTTATTCATTAGTCAAGAACACTTCTTTTAGTTATAGTTGGGTAATATTTACTTATATAATTATATAATTGATTAATTAAAATCTAAAGAAGTTTATCTCTACAAGCATTTAAATTAAAAAAAGAGATTATATAAAAATATTCTTTAACTATTAAGTCTAAAATAATATGTGATCTCTATGTCAATAAGAAGAAAGAATTTTATAGGTTTTATTATAGGAACTTTTTTCGTAGCAGGGATATCTGGCGGTTTTATTGGTTACATCTTCCCAAGAATAATAGAAGAGGGTGTGTTTAATGTTTCTATTGACGGTAATTTTAACGCAGGCGAAGGTTGGCAATACTCTGATTGGCAATTTATAGAATATTTGTTAGTTGACAATGAAGATTTGAATACCCATAATTTTTTTTATATTCATCTAGCACCAAACTCACTTTATATTTTAATAGATTTTGCTAGTGATATTACTAATGATACAACTGATGAGTTTCTATCAGTATGGATTGATACAGATAATTCCTTGTCTGAATTTCCTACTGATGAATCTTGGAATAGCCAAATAACAAATCCAGGACAAGAACTTTTATGTTTTATACCAGAGGCAGGAACCATTAATGATACACTATATATCGCTGATCTTGTATTTCCAGTAAACGATCTTATATATTTAACAACCTTAAATGAATCAAACTCTATAGTTAAATTTGGTTTTCAATCTTCAATAAATTCACCGTATTTACATCGAATTTTTGAAATAGAAATAGATAGAGCTGCTCTAAGGGGATTAAATTCTACTAATTTTAATTTTGGTTTTTTAGGCTATGGAACAGTTTACATTCCAATCTATACTGAACTCGGTATTTGGGGTGCTCCAACCCTTTTCGTTTCAGATTTCTATGATCGTAGTCGATGGATAAGAGAACAAACTTTCTTTAAATGTGGGTATGGTGTTGAAATGTGAAAATATATAGAGTAATTGTAAATCTAAATTTAAAATTTCTTTTATTTTATTGATTATTTAACTATATTTTACGATTTCAATGCGATCTTTGTTCTTATCTAATACCATAAGATACAAAATCATTTTTAATATTTTTTAATTTATTGTCCTTATTTTCATACTAGGATACGTATGGGATTTATTCTAGTAGTCATAAATAATAGACTGATGAAGATTAATGGAAATTTAATTAGTATTGTAAGAATCATAGTTGAGCCTGGGGAGTCTGTTGGAGGTACTGAAAGGTTGAAATTGAAAGAGGAAAATGAAAATACTGCTAATAAAATTCCAGGTATTAAGATCAATAAATTAATATTAATAGTTAACCCTGTTTTATCTACCAATATGACTTTTTTAATTCCGTTTTCTGACTTAAAAATTTTGTTTAAGATCCTTTCAAGACTTAAAGTAGCTAAACTGATATTATTACACCAATTATGAGGTGATAATATATAAGATAAACTCATTAAAATGCTTTAATGTTAAAAATGCATTATTAAAAGTTTACAAGTGCTACAGCTTTAGCAGAGAGGTGATCCCTACGATTTTCATCAACAGGTGGTTTATCCAATAGGAAACCATCGAGAATTACCATTAACTCATCTTCGACTCGTTTTAGAATCCATCTGATTAACTATTATTCAGGTAAAAACTGACATCAAGAACATTTTAATGATAAAGATTACTAGAAAACTTACTTTTCATGTTTTAATGAAATTTTAATGATAGAGATGACTGAAGAAAGCTCAAGTCAACATTCGTTAGTTAAATCTATTTTTCTACACCTATTTCCAGGAATGGCAATAACTATATTTGTATTAAGTTTTACACCATTCTTATTGACAATCGGGTTAACGCCTGAATTTGGTTTGTTATTTGGTTTTATTCTTATTGGAGAACCTTTTCAAATTGGTTATATGTTATATTTAGCTAAGAGAAAAAATCGTAAAATTTCATTACAAGGAATTATCATGAATCGAGAACCACAGACAAAAAGAAATTATTTTGCTACCCCTATCTTTATTGTAGCGGTGATTTTTATAATTAGTGCTATTACAACTCCAATAAATATCGTTTTGGCTAATACATTATTTTCTTGGCTTCCTGAATGGTTATTAGATTCAAATCCTTTACTTTATACAAGCTCATTTTTAGTAATACAAATGCTTTTTATATTTCAACTTATCGTTGATGGAATTATTAATCCCATTATAGAAGAATTCTACTGGAGAGGATTTTTATTACCAAGGTTATCTAGATATGGTGTTTATTCAGTATTGATAAGTGGGTTCTTAATAGCGATTCAACATTTCTGGCAGATATATAATATCATCTTTATGATTCCAATAAGTTTATTATTGTCCTTTATTGTTTACCGTTATAGAAATGTATATTTATCGATCATAGCTCACTGTTCAATTAATATAATAAGCATATTGGTATTCTACTTGGGGATATTTTCGAATTTTTAAACATAAATACCAGAAACGGTTGTAAACGAACGAAAAATCCATCCTCACTTAATAGGTAAAATACAAGGTGAGTAAATTACAATAAATTTATTTGAATTTAGATTGAAAAGATATTATTTAAATAAATTTTTAGATTTCTTATATTAAATAAAATTTCACGTGATAAATGCTATGAAAACGATAACCTTAACGATCTTTGCCCCAGATCCCGAGAAAACGCATTCAAAAGGAGTCAATTATGTCCTTGAGATGGATGATGCTGGATCGATCATTGATGCTTTAAGCCAGATTGATAAAAATATGATGGAACATCCTGAAAAATCCGTATTTCCCTTATATGAAGACTTAATTCATAGTTATCTCCAACTTATTTGGGATATTGAAGAGAATAAGATTTATGATGATTGTGGTGTCGATGCATATGGGCCTAACAAAGAATTTATGCCTTTAAGGAGCAATGTTAACTTTAGTCTGATACCGGATTCTGACATTACAATTATAGTTCATGCTGATTGATGAGCTGATAATATGAAAGAACGGCTAGATTTTGGAACATTTAAGAGAATCATTCGAAATAAATATGGAAAAGATAATGAAACATTTGCTCACTATTTTAGTTTAAAAAGAAAATAATTTAAAAAGTAGGGATGAATTCTTTCAAAAAATATTAGTGAAAGAAGGACTATAGGATTGCGTCCTATAACATAAATATATATTATACCATACATGGCTTTATAATAATACTCCGATAAATCTAAATATTTTATAATCTGAAAACTTATATTGTCTTTACTGCTCTAAGATCAAAAGGATAAAGCGCTAAATGGCCGAGCAAATGTTATCTGAAAATACACCTAAGAGGAAGTTGAACAAAAAAATCCTTATAATCTTCATGATAATGTTTACTGAAATTTTGGGTTTCAGTATTGTAATGCCTGTTATTCCATTTTTAGGGCTTTCACTTGGATTAAATGCATTCCAGATAGGATTAGTCCTCAGTATTTTTAGTTTCTGTCAACTTTTTGCCAGTCCTATTACAGGTAAATTGAGCGATCGGTTTGGTAGGAAGCCTGTCTTGATATTCAGTCAATTGAGTACACTTACAGGATTTTTACTTCTTGGTATGTCTATAAATGTTTGGATACTCGTAGCAGCTCGGCTTGTTGATGGATTGTTAGGAAGTAATATGACAGTAAGCCAAGCGTATTTGAGTGATATTACTACTCCTAAAAATAGGACTAGAGTATATGGATATTCAAGTGCAGTCTTTGGATTAGCTCTAATATTTGGTCCAGTTATTGGTGGAACTCTCTCTGTTATAAGTTATTCTACTCCCATGTTCATGGCTGCTGGGATCAGTTTACTATCAATTATTTTAGTTATTATATTTTTACCAGAATCTTTAACTGAGAAAAACAATAAACTTAGTTTGAGATTTGAGGATGTTCTTCCTATAAAGGAAGCAAATCGGTTCTTCAAATCCTCAATGATCCGAAGTCTATTATTGATATTCTTCATCTATAATTTTGGATTTTTTATCTTTATGTCAACTTTTAGCTTATTTGCCCAGGTACAATTAGTTATCTCTGCACAAGAGTTAGGATTCTATCTAACATGGGTTGGATTTACAAGAGTATTATTTCAAAGTTTTTTGATAGACCCTTTATTAAAAAGAATTAGCGAAAACGCTCTTTTATTGTCTGGGATTATTAGTTTGATTTTTTCAATGATATTTTTAGCGTTTACAACAAATTTTATTATCGTTTTTCTCCCATTATTCTTCTTATCTTATGGAACCGGGGTGGGTCGGCCTATTTTAACTAGTAAACTAACTTTAGCTGTTGAAAAGGAAGAAACAGGAAGCATCTTGGGAGTGAATAATTCTCTAACTAGCATAGCACAAATACTTTGTCCAATTCTTGGAGGTTTGATTATTCAGTATCTCCCATCTGCTATTTTACCATTAACATCTGGTATAATATTTGTATTAATATTTCTTTTTTGGAGGAAAGCATTCAAAAAACCAAAATTTGAAGAGAAAGGCAAAATTGAATTAGAAAGCCTTCAAACTGAAATCGAATAACCTTCAGATCTTGATATAAGCGCAATAAAGGAGGATAGAAAATCTAAAAAATGAACAAAAGAGAGAAATATCATATCGAATTAAGTAGAATTATTAGGAATTATCTTGAAATTGATGATAAGCGATTAATCCAAGAATATTTTTTAAATAATAGCCATCTTCCAGGGCGTAGAGCAAATTTGGAGTTGGCTAATGCATTTGCAGATATTAGTGCAGAGTTTAAAGTTAGTAATTCTAAAAAATTATGGGATTTATGTTTATTCTTAATTAGCTTTACTCCTGATAAAGCTCCTACAAATAATCCAAAAGAATTCTTACCTTTTTGTGGAACTTGGGCTATTGGTGCTATTGGTTCTTCCAATCCTGAGTACTACAATGAATCCTTAACTATTCTTAAAGCACAATCTAACGATCAGAGATGGAGAATGAGAGAGTCTGTAGCATTCGGACTTCAGAAATTATTAATACAGCATCCTCATAAGACTTTAATTGAACTAAAAAACTGGATTGGAGATGAGGATTGGCTTACAATGCGAGCTATAGCAGCAGGAGTAGCTCATCCTTCTGTCTTGATTAACAATAAAATATCCAAAATTGCTCTAGTACTTCATGAACTTATATTTTCTAAGATCATCTCTTGCGATGATTTCTCCTCGGATGAATTTAAAATTTTGAAAAAAGGGTTATCTTATACATTGAGTGTTATAGTGCAAGCGAATCCAGTTGAAGGTTTTAAATTTTTAGAGGATTATATTATTATGGAGAATAAACCCATTCAGATGATTATAAAGGAGAATTTAAAAAAGAATAGGCTCACTAAGAATTTTCCTAGAGAGGTTGCATTAATAAGGCAAAAATTGAAATAGTAATCTTATTTCAAGATTTATTAATAAAAATCAGTTTGGATTTCTTGAATCTATAATTCTATTTGTTAAATCTCTAAACGCTTTTTTAATATTAGAAACCATATTAGGTGATGCTTCAATATAAATTCCACCCGCAGCTAAAACAAATTCAATTACTTTGTTCTTATCTATGTCTACTTTAATGTTATCTGTTAAGCGAGCTTTATTCCCAATTAGCATAAAAGGAATATTCGGTCCTAAAAACTGTCTTATTTCAGTTAACCATACTTTCGTTTGAGTATATGTTTGTTCCCGAGTTAAATCAAAAACTAATATAACTCCTGCCGCACCCTTATAGAATCTCGATCGGATAAATTCAAATCGCTGTTGTCCACCGATATCCCAAATGGAAAGAGTTGCAATTTCTCCAGGTCGAAATTCTACATCCTTAGTGAGAATATCCACGCCTACTGTGAGTTTATAATTTGCAGAAAACCGATTTTTGATGACATTTTTCATTAACTCTTCTCTACAGACTGCACTGGCACCAGCCAAAATCAATTTTAACTTATAACTTGACATAAAGCCTCAACTAATGCTATATTTATACGATATCCTTCTGATATCGAAATTTACCTTTTTTTTAATAAGTTTTTTAATCTGAAGCTCTTATGTAAGTTATCTCCTTTATTAACTTAGATATTTAAATAAGTATGATTTAAGATACTAAGAATTATAAAGAAAATTCAGATATATAAATGTAATAGTGTCTTATATATAGGAATTATATAAGATTTGAAGTGATAAATCATTTTTAGAAATTTTACTTTAATTGTTTTAAAAAGTTAACTCTGTAACGGCATAAATTGAAAGAACTATACCAGAATTCAAAAAATTCAAAAAATCTGAGAAAATTAGATAAATAAAATGGATAGATAAAAAAACGAGATATATATCAAAACGCTTACCCTTTCACTAATAAAAAAAGGAGCAAAATTAATAAGATCAGAACTGACTGGACCTTCTGATATTTTTCCTTCCGCAAACGGGACAAACTTATATTTTTCCTACTGCAAACGGGACAAACTATAAGGAGAATTTGAATTTTCCTCCATAAATTTAAATATGTCGGGTATATGTGTTATTGGGTAATATAACATTGGGGTGTTACTTTTTGCATAAAAAGATAACAGTATTAGTTATATCTGTAGTGCTTTTGAGCATCACCTTACCAATAGCATATGGAGCTATTATACAGATTGACTCAGAAGATTCATCAGATAACCCAAACAAACAAAGGAAGGAAAAAGTGGACAAAACTCCACCAGTTATTATTATTGATAATGTTCCTATAGGAGATGGTACAGATGAAAATCCTGGTGCATGGGATGTATTTGCTTATGATGATGAAAGTGGTATAAATTATGAGACTATTAAAGTCTATATTGATGACATACTTGTAGGAACTAGTTTTGGAACATATAATGTTCCATGTAGTTTAGGAGATCACAGCATATTAGTAGAAGTTATGAATAAACATCCTACAAAGCCTTTGTTAGGCTCACTGAATAATACAGTTACTATTATTGATGATGATATTGATCCTCCTGTATTATCTAATTTTTTAATAGAGTTTGAGTTTGAATTTATAATTATTTCCTTGACTGCTCTTGATTATAGCGGAATAGAAAATTTTGAAATTATGATTAATGAGGAATTGATTTCCCCTCTCAGTGTCGAGGAGAATGACAATCATTTCATTTTTGTTCTTAGGAATATATGGTTTTTTGAAAATAAAATGCTAAATATTGAGATTCAAGCAACTGATGGTGATAATGATAGGGAAGGAGATGCTTTAAGTTCTTCCATTTGCGGGCTATTTGAAATATCAATGGAGGATATGTACCAATTTGTTATTTGGAAGATAGAGGGAATAAAAAGTTATATAAATTTAAATTTAGAATCTCAGTTTAAGCATTGTTTAATTAACAGATTAGATTTAGCTCAAAATTGTATAATTGAAGCATATTATTGCATTGAAGAGGGAAAAATTACTTGTAGTTTATTTTACAATAAAAAAGCTAGATATTTACTATGGATGACTGAGATGAAATTAAGAAGGTGCAAAACAATTGAAACTTTTGTAGTGGAGGAATTCCACAGTATCAGAAATTGTATTGTTTTCCTTATGGGAGCTTCTTTAGACAGCGAAATGGGCTCTAATACAGCAGATGTTGAAATAAACTTATTAAACTTGATAGATTATATTGAAAAAACCATAAAGAACAATCCAATAATGTGTTTACAACATCTAATTAAAACTGCTTCATTTAAGTTGGATCTAACGATGATTTTTCTTTCTTTAGGGAAAAATCCTTGCCATCTATTACACTGTGCTCAAGTAAAACTACAACGAGTTATATCCAAAGTAGATTATTTATTAAATAAAGAAAAAATTTCTCAAAATGTAGGTGAATACATAAAAGAAATACTTACTAATGCTATTGAAGATATTGGATTGATAAAAGCACTTCTTTAAATCTAATTCTATTTTTTTTTCTGATTGTATTTAGATGCACAAAAACTTAAGCACCTAATTTGGTTCCACAAGAAACACAATAAGTATTCTTTTTTCTATTTTCTTCGCCACAAATGGCACAAAATACTTTTGATAAATTTGAAATTTGATCTAGCGGAATTTCTTGGATTTTATCAAGATTAGCTAAGAAATTGTAATCGGCTTCTTTAACTAATTTCATAGGAATAATGTCCATTTCATAAGCCCATTCTTTCATCATGTCTTTTGGTACTTTCGATGGTATACCCCTTCCAAAATTTGAATATTTAACAGAAACATTGACATATGTTTTGTTATCAGAAGGATTATAACCAAAAATCATTTCATATATTTCACCTGTGGAGGTACCATAAAGATGTATTGAAAAAGGATGGCGTATTGTGAGCTTTCGATATAAATTATTAGTAGATACATATTGATTTTCTATTTTACCTTTATGATTATCAAAAAATACTAATGTTCTATTCCAAACTTCTTCTAAGGATAAATTGATTACGTAATATCCATATCTTTTCATAATTTGTGATACTTCTATCTTGTTTTGGACTTTCTTATTATTCTTATTAATATTTAGTCACAAAATAAAATTAAAATATATAGGAGCCCAATTTTTGATTCATAATCATAATATTTAAATTAAACTTTTTCGTGAAACTACTGTTCCACAAATCGGATTGCAATATTTTAATTGACAGATTCATGAGAATTTCATTCATTCATTTTCTTTAGCGTTGTAATAATAATATAATTTATTGTAAAAGCTTAATTATAAGGTTTAATTAGGAAAATTGATTCCCAATAATATTATGAAAAGAGGTGAATTAACCTGAAAGTTCTTATAGTTTATTATACAAAATATGGAAATACTGAAAAAGTAGCTAAATTAATCGCAGAAGGAATCGCTTCTATTGAAGGTAATGAAGTTGTAGTTAATAATGTCAAAGATGTTAATCTTAAAAAAGAAGCCTCCTATGACTTAATTTTAATTGGATCTCCGAATCATTTTGGAAAACATGTAGGTTCGGTAAAGAAATTTATAAATAAACTTCCAAAATCTCAATTAAAGGTAAAAGCCTATACTGTATTCGATACCTATATAACCGCTGATTTTGAGAAAGCTGTTAGGGAGATGGAGAAACAGATCAGCGAAACATTGCCGGATTTAACAAAAGCAAGTCCAGGACTATCTATAAAAGTTAAGGGTACAGGAGTTTCAAAAGGGCCTATAACAGAAGAAGACTTACCAAAATGCAAAGAATTTGGAATTAAATTAGCACAAGGCTGAATTTTTTTTATTTATCATTGAAGGTGAATTAACGCAATTATAATCAAAGTTAATCACCTATAATTCTTATTTTTTAATTGAAAAAAATATTTAATATTGTCTTTTCTTCTTAAACCTACATATGAGTCATACAAAATTAAAGGTAATAGCGTATTCTGATTATATTTGCCCATTTTGCTATATAGGCTATCATCGAATACAACAACTCAAAAAAGACTACAATCTTGACGTTGAATGGAAGCCATTTGAGATTCATCCAGAAACACCAAAGGGAGGTGCATTAACTGAAGATTTGCCCTTCCCAAAGGGTTATTTAGAGATGGCGTTCACTAACGTTAAACGCCTTGCGGATGAGGATGGTTTAGAGCTAAAATTTTCAGAAAAATTACCGAATTCACGATTAGCTCTATATATTTCAGAATTTGCTCGGAAAGAGGGGAGATTTGAAGAATTTCATAAATTAGTACTGGATGCTTATTGGTTAGAAGGCAAAGATATTGGAGATAAAAATTTATTATTAGATCTTGCTAAATCAGTTGGGCTGAATAAAAAGGAGATAGAAAACTACTTAGATACAGATGAGCCTTTCAAAGCTGTACAACAGTCCTTAAAAGAAATAAGAAAGTATGGGATAAATGGTGTTCCTGCTTTTATTGTTGAAGATAGACTAATTTTTGGAGCTCAACCCTATAAAGTTTTTAAAGAAGTTTTTAATAACATATTGGATGAGAAATTAAAGGAAAAATAAACTTCATTAAATTTAGTTTATTAAAGAACTGATTTTTGGAGCTCAACTCTTGAGATCTTTAAAAAAGCTATTAATGAAGTACTAAATAAGAAATCAGATGAATATTGAATCATTATTGATTATTTTCTGTTTAGGAGCAAAGTATTAAATAGTATTTAGACGAAAATCTAATTTGGTTTCAATCAATAGATTGAAATTCTCTATATCAAAAAATAGGAGAAAAAGATTAGAATGGTTCAAAAAAGAACTAGGAATGCAATTCTTATTACTTTGGTTTTTATATGCGTTTCGATGTTCATTCCAAATGTAGTATTCGCAAAAAAAAATCTTAATGGTAGTGGAATTTCTGTAGGCGCCTCAAAAGTTATTATTACGCCAGATACTACATATCTCGATGACGATGGAGTAAACGATGACCTCTATGCGAGATGCATCATAATTGAATGGAAAGGAAAATATGTAATCATGGTTACTTTGGACGTCCAAAATCATGGATTCACAGATATAAATGAGCCAATAGCGGCTATGGTAGAAGCTCAATACGGAATTAATACTGATTATCTACTAATTGGCTCCACTCATTCTCATGGTTGCGATGTAGATATAATTGGTGTTTACTTTGGGAATCTTAACCCTTATATCGTAAACGTATATAAACCGATGGTAATTGAAAAAGTGGTTTTTGCTATTGGAGAAGCTTTAAATGATATGAGGAGAGCAGAAGTCCATGTGGGCTCGATCTGGGTAGAAGGATTGACATTTAATAGGAGATTTTATCCAGAGCCAGGACCAACAGATGACGAACTCACTGTGCTTAAATTTGTTGATGCTGAAGGTGAAACAATTGCCACGTTAGTAAATTTTGCTACGCATCCCGTAGTTACTATGACAGGACATCTAGCTTCCGCAGACTTTTGTGGTTTTCTGGTTGATAAACTCGAACAGGATCATGGAGGAATAGGTGTATACTTTAATGGGGCGCAAGGTAACATTAATCCCTATATGTATATTAAATACGATAGCCCATGGGATCGTTATGACGATGAACAATATGATGCTGCAGTAGAATATGGATATACTATAGCTGAGTGGGCTAATCAGGCTTTGGAAAGTGCAAAAGTGTTCAAGAATCTTCCACTTCAACTGACTCAAATTAGTGTCGAATTACCTATTGAAAATCCAGGATTCATTTATCTTATGACTAACGGACTTATCTTTCGAGAGTATTATTTAACTGAAGAAGGCTATAAACTCACAACATTTATGTCTGGAGTAAGGATGGGGCCAATAGAGATGGTTACCGTGCCAGGAGAACTATTTTCAGAAATTTCACTTCTTGTAAAAAGCTATATGCCAAAATATGGTTTCTTACTAGGATTAACCCCAGAACAACTTGGATATATTATACCTCAAGATCAATGGGCTCCAGGAACTGGAGAAGTTGGCGAATCTAATAGCATGGGTTATCAAATGGCTCCATTAATCACTGAAGCACTACTACAAGTTGTAGCAGCCCTTGATTGAAATTGAGATTATTTCAAAAATTAAATAATTTATTTTTTTTTTCTGATCCCAACCTAAAAAGGAGATAGAAGGCTAATTCATATTTCCATAATAACAAAAAAAAAAAAAATAGATTATATGTATTGCTTAAAATCTTGATATTTATGTTTATGGATAGGGGCCCCAGGATAAGCCACCTGGTCCAACTATATTATTTGTCACCATGCTAGGATCATACCAATTCGACGTTGTACCATATCTATAGAAATCATCAAAGTTTCCATATGGAGATGTTATAATTGTAGATTCATAAGGCGGGATCCAGTCGTTGAATGGAACAACCAAAATGTAGGGAACTTCAATACTTGGGGAACCAAAGGTAAAAGTGGATTGTATATTATGGATATGAAAGAGACTTCCATATAAGGTTCCTTCTTCCCATGGGTCATAATTTGCCATGATTGAATCCATATCATAAAAGGGTTCTGAAGCTTCGTTTAAAAATTCTCTAGGGGGAGCTAGATCAAGATCCTTAGGATTTGACAATGGATCATGAACAATAATCTCTATTAATACTATTTCTCCTATCTGTTTTTGAGGATATGTGAATTTCTGAGTATTAAAGAGAATAATATCTACATCTCCATCAAAAGGATGTATCCCCTCTGGAGTTTCGTCCTTACCTAAGATAGGTCCCGGAGAGGGAATATTATTTATTCTCTCAATCATGACTGTAGATTCTCCGACTATCGGTCTTTCAATATGTATCAGGTGATCCATTCCTGAATCATAGATTACAGCTGTAAATTCCATTGTGATTCTCATTAAATTCCATTCTTGATCATAGATTTCTTCTAATGAAAAGGTCATTCCGAAGTCATTATAATCAAAGTCACCATCTGGCCAATCTTCATATCCTATATATACATTTCCAGTTTCAGGGTATTCAACGAAATGTGTTTCAACACCCTGAACATTATATGTAAAATAAGTGGCCCAATTTTTTCCGGGAAAATCAAAACCAGCACCCCAAGCAGATTCCTCCATATCAATATAATCATAACAGATACTAGCTTTGAAAATTAGCCCAGCAGGATTACTTGATGAGGATCCACTACCAAAATAATTCAATGCCCTGATCGAGATATTATTTTCTCCCGAGACCAATTTATCCGAGATATCGTATGTTTCAATAGTCTCCCACTCATGACTGCCAGGACCATCTTTGTGCATTGTTCCATCTCCACCTACATCAATTTCATTTACCCATAATTTATATGAATTATCTGTAGTGATAGCCATCGTTCCTATGATATTATGGGCTGTATCAGGGAGAATAAAATCTTTTTTAAATAACCAACCATATTCATCGGGTAAAACCGAATATTGGGGTACATTGGCATATTCCCAAGCAGGATCTGTAAATTCAGTTCTCCATATCCAACTCGCTCCAGTAATAGAAGGCCATGACCCATGAGTCCAACATAGTACTGCGGGTTGCCAAATATTAGACAAGTCTTCCCACACCACATCTGAATCACTGACTATCATTTCACAAATACTGGCAATATGTATTACTTCAGCATGAGCGGCAATATATAATTCCGTATTGATATTCCAACCGTCTAAATCAATAACAAATAAATCTTCTTGTTCAGGAGGATAATACTCTCGTTTCCACTTAAAGTGACCCGGAATAGGATTACCTCCACCCTTTCCTTGCTTGTTAGGTTTTGTTTGTGGGATTCCTTCTAATGTTGTGTTAACTGCTAAGTGAGTTTCAACCAAATACCAATCATCGATTGTTTGATATTTTACGTAAAGAAATTCCCCGTCATTCCATACAAGTACATCTCCAACATCAATAGCAGATTCTGGATTTCCGCCCCCTGCTATTAAATCGGTCATAAAGGGGGAATCCTCTGTGTGGGCAACTATAGGAGTAATAGCAAAAACTAATGTCAACGGTATTATCAGTAGCGATAAGAAACTCAATAATAATACTACTTTTTTCTTAATTGACGTCACCTCTTTTTAAAACTCTAACATTTTTATTAAATTAGAGTATAAATCAGAATTAAGAGTATTTTACATTTAAATTTAATCCAAATGCATTAATCCTTAATTTAACCATTTTAACAACTAAGCTATGAATTTTGTTTCAACCATCCGAGAATTAGATGTTTAAAAATCCTATTCACGAGTTGTATAATTCCTTTAAAATTTTAACAGAAAACAATATTTCTCTTTACCTAATCAATGGGTAATGAGGATGTTATTTTGGAGAACCAATAATTAATAAGTAAATCTAATTTTACTACGATTTAAATTGATGGAATATATATTCGAATTAAATAAATTGAAAAAAGGAAAATATTATGTCAAAAGGAAAAGGATTAAGCATTTTAGCTCTTTTAATAGCACTATCAGGGTTAGGATTAGGAATTTATACATTTGTGTTCCCTCCTGTTCAAGTTTCCGATACTAATTTTGAAATTCAAGAAACATGGTTCAATTCCTACTCAACCGATGTTTTTACCAATCCCATTGCTTCATTTATTGTTATAGATCCTCTTCTACTCAATTTTACTGTAAATCCAGGAGAATCGGTGCATTTTCTTTATATTGGAATGGCAGCTGTATTTGGGGGGGGACTTTCATTGATTCAAATTAACTTTGTGTTAGATGGTACGATACAAGCTCACCCTGTTGGACCACAATGTATCTTTGCTAGCGATAGTGCAGATCAATATGGTTCGGTTGCTCTTCAAGCCACAAAAATATTATCTCCAGGTCTTCATAATGTGACAATTTCTGTGTGGGGTACAAATTCTAGTAATGGAGTTACTTCAAACAGTCTATTAGTTCAAACATTTATCACTTAAAAGAGCGAGGAAATAGAATTTAATAATAAATCATTTTTTTTATTTTTCTTCTTTTTAGAATTTCTTTGAAAAATTATAAGATTAGTTATGATATTAACATGAACTTCATTTGTAGTTCATTAATTTCATCTATTTATATTAGAATATACTATAGAATTCATAAAACTCAAGGTAAAAATAAGATGAATAAAAATAAAATTCCTCCCAAAGCCTATTTATTTCCTATGCCCGTAGTTCTTATTGGTGCTAATGTGAATGGAAAACCAAATTTTGAGCCCTTGGCTTATGTCTGTATTGTTGAAAATCAACCACCATTAATTTCAATAGCTTCTTGGGAAACTCATTATACTAATATTGGGATCAACGAAAATAAAACATTTAGCGTTAATACCCCCACTGAAAATTTAGCCGAAAAGATAGACTATTGCGGTATAGTCTCAGGAAAAGAGGAAGATAAATCAAAAGTATTTGATGTTTTCTATGGTGATCTCAAAACCGCGCCAATGGTAAGCGCTTCACCCCTAAATCTAGAATGTGAGGTTATAAAGACCTTCAAGACAAGGGAATTAGTGGAAATAGAGGAAGGCCACGAAATTTTTATCGGAAAAGTAGTTAATGCCTATGCTGATGAGGCATATTTAACAGAAGGGATACCAAATATTGCAAAGCTTAAAAGCTACACATATTCACAAAATAATTATTGGAAAGTTGGTGAAAACCTCGCCCCGGCATTTGAGATTGGAAAAAAGTATGAAAAATGATTAAAAATGAGCAAAGAAACAAATAAAGAAAATTTAAATAAACAAATTATTGAAGGGAATCTTTTAAGTCCTTTACCTGTAATTTTGGTGGGAGCTAATGTTCATAATAAGCCTAATTATCTGGTTATTGGATACAGTTGTCCATTTGTTTTTGGTAGGTACATTTTCTTCAGCTTATATCCAAAACGTTATACAACAATTGGAATTCATGAGAATATGACGTTTAGCGTAAATATTCCTTCAGATAATTTAGTGGAACAAACAAATATTTGTGGAAGTAAATCAGGGCGAGACATCGATAAAAGTACCCTTTTTGATAATTTTTACGGAGAGTTAAAAACCGCACCAATGATTCGTGAGTGTCCAGTAAACATTGAATGTAAAGTACATGAAATCCTTGATTATGGTGACGGTGAAGGAATTATTGGCAAGGTAATTAAATCTTATGTTAATCCACAATATACAATTAAAGAAGATGGAAAAATAAAGCTCGATTGGAGGAAGATTCATCCAATTATCTGGACTACAGGAGGCGACTTTAATTATTACCGCCTTGGGGAACGAATTAAAACTAAGGAAGAGGCATAGAAATTTTCATAATGAGAACAAGAGGATAATGTATCAAAGATTTACATAGAATAAAGAAAATGAGTTACTAAAAATGAAATTTCATACATTTGAAAGAAAAACAAAAAATAAAATATTTAAAATCAAACCAGTTGAGTATTTTGAAAATATTTACATAAGATTGGATTTTTTGCTTGGATATATTAAGAATAATGAAAATAAATTCAAAGATTATGTAAATCAACTGATTGATGATTTTCAATGTTTGATTAAACTATCATCAGCAGGAGATTATAAAATTGGCAATTTATCCAAATACAATAATCTAAAATCTAATATGGAACTTGTTAGATTACATGGAGATTTAATGAGACAAGAACTAGGGATTTCAATGGAACAAGCAAATAGTATCGATGAAATCGAAATTCCCAGCAGATATTATTGGCGCGGAATTATTTTACCAAGATATTATCAATTAGTAGCGCTAATTAAAATCCTCGGAAGATATGAAGCTATTAAATTGTTCAAAGATTATGTAGATCAATATTATATATACATAAAATCAACATTCGAGCACTATGATTCCTTAGATGAATTTTATAATAAACGTATTGGGGATAAAAGAAAAAGTACGGATAATGAATTCGCTGTAGTTTACAGCACTGTGGAAAATGGAGTTTATATTATTCGCATTGATAATTGCCCAGCAGTTGAATCATTAGACGGTATAGATGATAAAGAATTGATTTACACTATAATGTGCTATCCTGATTATCAACATGCTAAAATAATAAATGAGAATTTTCTTATGACTAGGAACTCCACAATTGCAGAGGGGGGTCCATATTGTGATAAAGTTTTCCATGATACAAGAATAGATAAGGACCTCAAACATTTTAGCAAAGAATTTTTTGATAGTATGAGTTCTAATTAAGATTAAAAGAACTAAGTGATAAAAAATGAGCTTTTCTCTCAAAATTACGGTTGTGAAAGTTTTCGAACCTAAAGATATCATAGGGAATGATTTCATTAGAGAATCAGGAAAGTTAATACCTAAATGTGGCTTTTTTAATGAAGGAGATCAATTCATCATACCAGAGACGGGTGCGATGCCTGAAAAATTTATCTGCATACATGCGTTTAATGCGATTAATAAACATGTAGAAGTTCTTAGGTTAGGTGGAAGTATTGAGGATTGGACTGGAGAAGATACTATCTTCGGTGTATGCCCAGATGGTATACGACCTGTAATCTTTAAAATCGAACGAATAAAAAAGGAAAAATAATTTTGGTGATTAAGATTGAGACCTAAAGTAAAAATAACAGTTTTGAAAAAATTCACATCCAAAGATGTTTTGGGATATGATTTCAAATTCCCCAATGGTTTTATTGTAAAAGATTGTACAGAGGTTCAAGAAGGACAGGAATTTGTTGTTGAAAATGAATTAACTATGCCAGAAGGTTTCTGTCGTTGGGCATGGGTTGATATTTATCGAGACATTGCTATTTTAACTATGAAAGGTAATTTTACAGAAGGAGAATTGACTGGGATAAAATACTCAGCGTGCTCAGATGGATTGAAACCAGTTGTTTTCAAACTAGAACGTATTGAAGAATAAGAAATGACTGCTTAATATTTTTTTTTCTGAAAAATTCTAAACCTTCCATTGGATGGATTAATATAAATTAGCAATTAATTAAAGTTTTAAATAACTTAGAAGCATTAGCAGATATTGATCTTTTTTAATTATTATCTTTTGAAAATTTTTGAATAGAGGAATACAAAATGAGAACAAAAGAAGAATACATGAAGGATTTAAGCAAAATGAAGAAAAATATTTACTTTGATGGTGAAATTATTGATCGGTTAGATGAGCGTCAAATGCCTTGCATTAACACAATCGGTACAACATTCGACGTAGTTGAGGACCCAGAATATGCTGATTTAATCCTTGCAAAATCACATCTTTCGGGTGAAATTATTAATAGATTCACACATATTCATCAAAATACTGATGATCTTCATAAAAAGCAAGATATGACGAGAAAGATTTGTCAGAAAGTTGGCGGATGTATTCAACGTTGCATGGGATGTGATGGAACAAACGCAGTATATAATGTGAGCTATGAGGCAGATAAGTCTAATAATGGTACAACTAATTATCACGATAATTTTAAAAAATGGTTAGCACGATTTCAGAAGGAAGACTTAATCGCTGCTTGTGCTCAGACTGATGTTAAAGGCGATCGAATAAAGAGACCAGCAGATCAGCAAGACCCAGATATGTATGTTCGAGTTGTTGAAAAAAAAGATGATGGAATTATCGTTCGCGGATGTAAGCTTCACATTTCAGAAGCTTCTGTATCTGATGAGATTTTAGTAGTTCCTACAAGAGCATTAAGACCAGAAGATAAAGATTATGCCGTATCATTTGCGATTCCTGCAGATTATGAAGGTGTAAAGCAAGTAATAACCATCCATAATTTACGCCCGAGAGAATACTTTAAACGTGGTTTTATGCCCGGGGCGACTGACTCCTACATCATTTTTGATGATGTGTTTGTACCATGGGAACGCGTATTTCTTTGTGGTGAATATCAACATGCGGGTGCTCTTGCGTTATTATTTGCTCTATTTCATCGTCATAGCTATTCAGGTTGTAAACCTGCTATTGGAGATTTAGTAGTGGGAACTGCTGCGTTAGCTGCTGAATATAATAACATCCATAGAACATCGCATGTTAGGAGTAAATTAGCGGAATTAATTCTGGTAACAGAACTTGGTTATGCTGCGGGATACACAGCATCGGATCTAGGCAAACCAGAAGTATATATGCCTGGAATAGGATTTGTACCTTATGGTCCTGGCAGTTACATTCCAAATTCAATTTATTGTAATGCAGGAAGATGTTTATCGGGAGAAAATGTCTTCCGTGAAGCTGAGATAATCACAGATATTTCAGGCGGGATTCCAGCAACATTCCCTCATGAAAGAGACTTTGTGAATCCCGAACTTAAGGATCAACTCTATAAATACATCACTCGAAATCCAAAGATTTCTCCTGACAATGCTGCACAATTTTGGCGATATGTTGGCGATATGTACTGCTCTGCGACAGGAGGAGTTCATCTTTTTGGAAGTTATCATGGGGGTGGGTCCCCTGTAATGGAGAGTATCGCAATTACAACCCAGTATGATATTGAAGCTAGAAAAGAGATGGTAAAAAAAATTGCTGGAATTAATGATGAATTAAATAAGGTTTAAAACCGACTTAACTACAAAATTATTTTATTATTTTTTAATTTGAAAATCAATAATTAAGGATATATAAGTATATAAATAAAGAAATCCCGAGATCTAATCCAAAAATAAATAAATCTTTTAGCCTAAGAAAGTATCTTAAACAGAATATTGGCCATAATGTCTTAAAATTTTAAGTATTTTCATTTTTTTTTCTTAAAATATCTTAATTTAACTCTGTTATTCTAAAAATAAATAAGATATTTTCTAACAGTATTTTAAAATGCATTTTTCATAATACCAAGGTTTATTAAATGTAAAAATTTATATTGCATGCTTGGACAGAGAAAATTCAAAGTTTCAAGTATAAAATTAAAATTTGGTGAAATTATGTCTAATAGAAATTACGGCAATAGAACGATGCATAAAGCTACATGTGCAGACTGCGGAAGTCAGTGCGAAGTTCCATTTAAGCCAACAGAAGGCAGAGATGTTTATTGTCGAGATTGTTATAGAAATCATAGAAGATATTAAATCTATTTTTTCTAAGTTTTAGTAACAACAAAAAACTTATTTTCTGGTTTATACAATTACTCATTTTTTTTATTTCTTTTTTAATCATAATCAACAAGGAAAATTAACCAAGGAGAAAATAATTAATTTTCCATCTAATAGGCAGATTAAAAAAAATTAAAAAAAAGAATTTATTCGTTATCGTAACGCTATTATTATTCTGGAGCTTTTAATCCTATAAGAGTAAATAAAATGGCTATTAAAAGTTCGAAAGTATTTAGGAAGTAGAAAAAATTAAATAAAACTCAAACTAGAAATTCCAGCTCTTACTAATAAGAACATCCGTATATAAAGAAAAAAGTGAAAAAGTAATTCGAATGCGAAAAGTAGATAGATTAAGATATTCAAAGGGATATTTCCAATAAATCCATAGAAATATCCGAAATAAATCAAGTTAATTAAACCAAAAGCAATTATTAAAATGTTAAACCAGAGGATAATACGATTATATTTTTTATATAACTTTTGTTCTTTATAGAGAAAAATTTCAGGGTTTTCATCTAATGATTTAGCATGTTGTTCACATAAAGGAATTCCAAAAGTAATAAAAAAGTATGGTATTTTATATAATTCAATTATTGCATTTTTTTCGCATAAAACACATTTTAAGCCATGCTTTGTTATCTGCCGCTTATAATATGACTTATAAGATAGGGTTATTGCCATATAAAAAGTAATCAACAATAAAGCCGAAATTATAAATGGAAAGGTCACAGCATTATATAAAAACTCCCAGTCAATATCTTCCATGAGATGGGTTTGGAGGGTGATTCCGAAAATTAATAGCGTTGGTAATAGAAAAGCATAACCTAAAACCAGATTTAAAAAGCTATAAATTTCTCCAACTTTTTTCTTTATTGTTTTGTTGAATAATTTAGCCTTTTCATTCATTTATTGTTTAAATAAATTTAATTTAAATAAATTTAATTTATAATAAAGTCTAGGTCTGATAAATTCTTCTTATAATTTTTAAATTTATGTTAAAAACAAATAACATTGCTTTTTTCTCACTTTAACAGTAGCAATGGTCAAACAATGTATTTAATAATTTGATTAAGTATATAATTAACCTATTGGTATCATAAGGAACAAAGCAGATAAATAAGTCCTAAAATGCTCCATAGTTAAAAATAATAGAAAAAAAGTTAATATAAAAAAAATTTAATTAAGATTAAGAAATTTTTTAGCCTGGAATAACTCAGATCGCTGAAGTGCAGCATAGAAGTTTTCAATTTCTTCCTTTGGTTGCGGTTTCGACCAATTTGCGAAGTAAAAGCTTAGATAGTGATCGAAACCCTCTTCTTTTCTTTGTTGTTGGGCGGAAGAAAGCCCAAGATTATTTGCTTCATTATCATATTCTAAGATTTGTTCATCTAATTCTTCTTGGGACAACGATTGATATTTTCGATAATGGATAACTCCCTTTTTAACCCGCCCTTTTAGTGGTTTGGATTCTTCATCAGAATATCCAAGACAAAGGGAGAGATAAGGAAAACAGTATTTTTCAGGAAGTCCTAAAAACTTATATACTTCAAACAGATCTTGCCGATGAAGTGTTGTAGTAAATAAAGAACCAATTCCGAGTGATTTTGCAGCAATTGCAGCACTCTGAGCCGCTAGCATAGCATCCATACTACTAATGGTAAATCCTCGCATTCCATCAATAGATTCTTCAATACTATAACCCAAATGTCTTGCTAAATCAAACCAACGATTGAAATCTACAATAAATACAAGCGCTTTATTTGCTCCATAAAAATATTTTTCCAGTAATTTATTATCATCGATAACGATAATCGAAAATACTTGACGATTACCAGAGTTTGCTGCTCGAATTGCAGCATTCAAAATTAAATCAAGATCTTCTTTTCTTATTTCCTCTTTTGTATAATTCCGAACTGATTTTAAGTTAAATAAAATATTCAAAGTTTCGTTTAAATTAGTCTCCTTCATTATTTTTTATTGTTTATATTTTTTATATTCATTCCACAATCAATCTTTATGTACTTTTAAATTATGTAAAATTCTTTCAAGGTTTTCTTCAAATTCAATAATTTCATCGTTTGTAAAGCCTTTATAATAGATGTTATTCATTTCTTCTGCGAGTTTTTCAAAAGAAGACTCCATTTCTTTGCTCTGTTGAAGCATATAAACTAGTTTTGTGCGCTCATTGCCAGGGGGGTGTTCTATTTTTAAATATCCCTCATCACGCATACGTTTTAGCATGGTAGATATCGTTGATTTGCCTAATGAAGTACGTTTGGTAAGATCTCGAATGGAAATTCCATCTTTTTCCCAGAGAGCAAATAGTATTCTACCTTGTCCTGGATTAATTTTGATTTTATGCTTTTTCAATTTTCTTGCAAATTTCCTTCCGGCAATTTGATGTATTTGTGAGATGAGAAAACCACCTTTCCTCTTAATTTTCATTTTTTCATCACTATAACTAATTAAGATTGATTGCTCTATATCGAAAGGTTCTATAACGAACCATTCTATATAGATATATTAATTTATTCATTTATAAAGTTTTTTATATTAGTACTCAAATAAGGACATAAAATTAGATTTTGACTTTGCCTTAAGTCAAGGAAGCGATTTGAAAAAGTCAGAGATCATCATAAATAAAGAATACCTAGACTGCTTAGATGGGATTGAAGAGTTTTATTATAGAAATAGTATTAATATATTCAATATAACAAGACTAATTGAAGCAATAAGAATTATACCAAACATGAGTACAAATATCCATTGCTTTCTTTGACCATAATATCCTGAAGAATTAATAACTGCATAAATTACTAATCCCATTGCGAGAATAAAGAAATACGGCGCCCAGGAGAATCCAATAAGGAGAAAAATTCCACTCAAGAGACATAGAATTCCCATGACCATTTCAGCAGTGATATGAAACTTTATTGATATAGATTCTGTTTTTAATTCTGGAACTTGCTTTGTTAGAAGCAGCATTGTCCAAAGTCCTATAATCCCTATTCCTATTACTATTGCGTATATTCCACTAATTATTAAAAGAGCTATGTTTCTCACATTATGACATAATTTGAATATTAAAGAAAAAGAGTTAATTCAATAAAAGATTTTCTAATGGTATTACAATTTGAGCCAGTTGATGAATTCCTTAATATACCCTTTAGCTTTTTCCATTTCTTCGGGAAGTATTGGACCTTTAATTTCCTTAACTCTCGCAGTTAACAATTCGTAATAGGTCTTTTCAACCATCGATGCTTTTTCTATTTTATTTAAATACTTCTTTGCATATCCTTGGACTTTTTCTGTTGGCATTGCATGGGTTAGAAAACCAGTCCCATATTGAATTTTTTTACCAGCTTTTCCCAATGCTTTATTTAGGTCATTTAACCATTTCTGTGATTTTGGACCTCCTCTAAACGCTCGTACTGCTCCTCCTAAAATAATTACATCTGGAAGATACTCAACAATGTTTTTTGGAGATACATCCTTCACATCAGCAATATTGATGTCCATTTCAGCTGAAAACTCTTCTTTAAGAGCTTCCGCTAACAACTTTCCATTTCCAAACCTAGTATCAGTCATAATCTGTACTTTCATGTTTTTATAAAGTGAAATATTGTTTAATAAATTTACATAGACCAATTTTCTTTTAATCACTCAATAAAAACATACTTGGAACTTACATTAATGTATAATCCAAATTGATAATAATCAAATCCTTCCAAGCTTTTAGACCTTTTAGACTTGAGTATGAAGTGGCTGAATATAGTAGTTACTCTGAAATTCGAAATTTTACTCAAACTTTAGAATAAATTTCTTTATTTTTCTTTTTTAAAATACACTTAAAGAAGGGGATATCAATTAAAATTGCTTTAATTATATCAATTGACTCTAAATCATCGAATTTGATCCACCATGGCGCAGTATTTCTCTTTTCAAGGTAAAAGTATAAATCCCACATCTTTCTAAATTTATGAAATTTAATCTTTGATAGATTCTCAATATCCATAATGATTAACTTCTCTTTAATTGTTATGCCACTTGGAATATCAGGAAAATACTTCTTATGAGCATTATCAGGATCCTTCGAAATTATTCTTTTATTTGTTACATAAAACTCGGGAGGTTCTTTGAGTCTCTCTGTGTAGGAGCGTAGATACATCCTTATTATTAAGAAAGCAAAAATGTTTACTCCAAATCCGAATATAATATATGGAACGAGTACTATTGGTGAATTGGAAGTAAAAGCTTCTATTAACAACGTAAATAAGATGGGTGTAGTAAATATAAGGTTAATATACTTAATTATAACCCTCTCATAGGATAAGGAGGATGTTCCTTGCCAAAGTACTTTTTCATCTTGAACAAAGTTTATATTATCCATTAAATGAATGGTAAAAGTATAGATTTAAATATACTTGGGATTAAGGATATCAAAAATACATTAGTCATAATTTTTATTATTAATGATGATAGTTAAAATCTTCCAAGCTATTAGACGCAGTTTTTTTATAATTCTAGTCTGAGAGTAGTAACCTTTTTAATTAATTTTTCTTTAAAAAAATAAATCCAAAAATAAATGAAGTACTGTTGTATTAAATTTGCCTAAAGTTAAGATTGATAGTACAAATCTTTATTACGAGATTCATGGTAATGGGTTTCCTCTTATAATGATACAAGGCTTATCTGAGAATGTATTTTGGTGGGATATTCCTCTGATAGATGAACTCTCAAAACGTTTCAAGACTATTCTTTTTGATAACAGAGGTGTAGGAAGGAGTGATAAGTTGGAAGGAGATTTAACAATAGAACTTATGGCTACTGATGTAGTAGGCCTAATGGATGCTTTACATATTAATCAAGCTCACATCGTTGGTCATTCCATGGGAGGAATGATAGCGCAAGAATTATCTCTTAAATTTCCAGAGCGGATCAAAAAGCTTGTCCTTTATGGAACAAGCTGTGGAGGATCCAAGGCAGAAATGCCTTCAATAGAAACTCAAAAGATATTAGGAAAATTATCAAGGAAAGGTCATACGAGAAATCTAGTAGAAGAGGGTATGAATCATGTTTTTACCAAGAAGTTCATGGAAGAAAATCCTGACTTTATGGTAAAAAAGGTTGATGACATTCTGATACTTCCAACTGGACCCACCACATTTAAAGCCCAAATGACCGCATGGATGAGATATACCTCATGTAGAAAATTGAAAAATATGAATATTCCTACTTTGATTTTGCATGGTAAACAAGATATTATGGTCCCACCAAGTAATGCTGAACTACTAGCTGAGAAAATTCCGAGAGCAGAAATCGTATATTTCGATTCAAACGCTCATTTGCTACATTCAGAGCAACCTGACAAATTTCTAAAAGTTTTATTCAAATTTCTTGAGTAAAAGAATATCATTTCTCACATCAGATTTAAAGTAAATAAGGTTTTTCCTTTATTTTTTTTTTGGTATGTTTACGTTTCTGTAATCTCCAACCCAAGTTGACAATTGAATTATAGAAAAAATTTGGGATGAATCTTTTCGAAAATAAGTCAACTGCTTCCTGAGGGATCTCTTTACCCTCCGCTAAAGCTTGAGCTGTAATATCTAATCCCTTCACGACATTTCTCACCATTCCTCCTCTCTCTAATAGAGGCATTCCACCAATCGACCCTCCTTGACCAAGAGCAAGTCCACCTTTCCATACAAATTCACAATCTTCAGCAAAAATTTTACATATACGTAGTGCAGTCAAATTTTGGTAAAATTCAGGGAATCCATTTTGAGAGATGGCGATGAAATTTTTAGATTTTTTAGATTCTAATCGATCTCTTTCTTCTTTAATAAGTTCCATTGCTTTAACTACTGGAGCTGGTAAACTATCAACGTATAATGGGAATGAAAGGACTATTAAATCTGCTTGGGCAATCATATCAAAAAGCTTTTTTATTGTTTCTTCTCGATTGACAAGCCGGTGAACAAATCCTGTCTCACTTTCCATCCCTAATTCTTCTAATTTAGAGATGAGGTAATTTCCGAGAGATGCTGAAGAACTTTTTTCTCCTTTTGGGCTCCCAACTAACAAAAGTACCTTTTTATCTGTGCTCATGCTATTCCCTCCACTTTTTCTAATAAATTGCTAAAATCTTTAATGAAATCATCTTTACTTAGGTTTTTAATATATATTATAGCTTCATGAATAGGTGCGCCCATATTAAGCGAATTACGATTCACCAATTCCTTGAATACAGACTCCTTTTCCTCATCTGGGGTATCTAAAACTCCAACTGCAATAATTGAACTTCTCTTCTTATAACGATACTTATGATGAGTCTCTCCATTTCTTTTTGTAAAGTACGGCAAGAGAACTGGAATAAACCGATCTAATACTTTTTTAAGCTCCGAGGAATATCCACCAAATGTAATAGGCGTCAAATGAATAACCAGATCATTCTGAACCATTTTTTTAGCGAGCTCTCGACCATCATCGTCGGTTTTACATTCCCCTGGTGTTTTCATCCAACAATCAAATTCACCTTGACAAGGTGCAACTTTAGTTTCTCTTAATAAGATTGATTCCACGTCAAATACATGCCTAGCAAGTTCTTCTTGTAATAAAGAACCAATGCTTCCAAAATCATTCTTTAAACTACCGTCTAATAAAAGTGCTTTCATATTTTTTCCTCATATAGAATACGTTAGAGATGGATTGTCTTTACTTAAAAGTTAGCCTTATAAAAAAAAGGAATATACTATTAACATATTAATACTTAATACATTTATTTAAAGAAATTCAATGATATAAAAGTTCAATTGAGTAATTTTGAGTTGATGAGAATGCCTTGGATTAATGATGAAGGAAAATTTAATGAAAACATAACATTAATAGATACAAATATGCTAGGGATGCCAAAAGACACGGGCATATATTTAATAGAAGGCACTAAAAGAACAGCGTTAATTGATGCTGCTGCCCCTCAAGAAGCAAAACATTGCATTAAAAAACTGGAAAATATGAGCATTACTCCCGATTTACTTATATTAACCCACTCTCATTGGGATCATGCTGCTGGAACGCCTGTATTTCGGGAAAGATATCCAAACATGGAAATAATGGTTGGAAAAAATGGAATACAATCTCTTAAAGATCCTAAAAAATTTAATGAACCGTTTATTGAGTTTCCTTTTTTACCAGATTTAGAAAAAATTGAAGGTTTAACTCCTTTAAAAGATGGAGACAAGATTGATTTGGGCGAATTAGAATTATTGATTCTTGAAACCCCCGGTCATACAAACTGTGGCATTTCTATTTTTGAACCAAATCATAAAGTGTTATTTATAGGAGATAGTTTAGGTAACTTATGGACATTGAAGCATATTATGCCGTTAATTATGCCTCCGGAATTTTCAGAAGAAAAATACCTCACAACTATTGAGAAAGTTAAAAATTTAGATTATGATTCCATTGCCCTTGCTCATTATGGGATTTTAACTGAGTCAAATGCTCATAATTTTCCCAATCTGGTAAAATCTGCTTATTTTGAATGGAAAGATTTTTTCATCGCAATGTGGGACAAAAATCCTAACGATGATTTTGTAATCAGCCAATTTGTAAAACGAATGAATGAAAGAGGAATATATAATCTTCCTGAAAATAAGTTTACGCTAGAGTTTTTTGGAGCATGGATGCTAGCGGGGTTAAGATCGGGCAATTTGATAAAGGCATTGTAACTACATAACTCATATGATATAACTTCAGAATTCAAACTTTTTAACAAAAACCTTCCCCTTACTCTTATTTAAATACAAATAATTTATATTCAAATTAAATAAAATTAAAAAGGTGAAATTTTATATCAAATGGAAAAGGGTTAGGTATAATCGCTCTTTTAATAGCAATATCTGGTTTAGGGTTAGGAGTTTATACATTAGTGTTCCCCCCAGTCCAAGATACTAATTTTGGAATTCAAAACACCTGGTTTAGCTATGACCCAAATATGTATGCAACTAATCCCACTAGTACTGATATTTTTTTAGATGCCCTTACAGTTAATTTTACAGTAAATTCCGGAGAATCAGTCTATTTTCTTTTTAATACCTATGCTGTCGTGACCGGAGGGGGATTAACAGCAATTCAATTTAACTTTGTTTTAGATGGTTTGAAAAAAGGTCCTCCTACTTACCCCGAACTAATTTACGCAAGCAATGGTGCAGATCAGTATGGTTCTGTAACTCTTCAAATTACAAGCGTCATATCTGCTGGTTTTCATAATTTGACCATTTCTATTATGGGTTCATATGTGGGTAATGGAATTCGTGATAGTACTCTATTAGTTCAAACCTATATCCCCTAAAAAGTTGCAATTAAAATAATTAATTGTTAAAAA
>JBHLOY010000002.1:0-528484 GCA_048939995.1 Promethearchaeota archaeon
CCCCGCCTATCGTGATTCCCTTGAGCTCGGAAACACATTGCGGTACAAGCCCATACTTTAAGGTTTCTCTTGCAAGCTTAACAAAAGTAACCCCTGCTTCTGCAATACACGTCCTTGTATCCGTGTTTATCTCAATAATGTCTGTAAGTGACTTCACGTCTATCGGCTTGTCACTATATTTCGGGTTATCCGGCTGTGGAGCCATGTGGGAAACGCTCGCCTTTTTTAGAGAGAAATATTCCCCCGGCTTCGCGTTATCGTACGCATTTCTAACCATTTCAGAGATCGCTTCTACTTTTCTTTTATGTATTGCTAGTTTTTCTTCGCTCATGTCAAACACAAGGTTTCACCTCAAAATTCAAAATTTTTGGAATGTTAGGCAAAATTTTGATAACATCAGGTAAGGATAAAAATTTCAGACAAAAGTAGGAATCTTTTACTTCAGTAAAAAGTGGTGGAACGACCACATCTAGATCAAGGCTAGTAAATAAGGTTTTAAAGGCAACCAAATTTAGCCCCATATTAGGAAAGCTAATTAGCATCTCTATTATTCTCCTAAACTACCCAAGCATTTTGATGGATTTATCTTATGCTTCTTTGATTTTAATTATTTTAAATATTAAGAGTTAATCTCAGAAGTTTACTTAACTAACTTTTTAATTAAATAACACGGTCTTATATAAAAAATTACCCATTATAAACAGATTCTCAAAAGTATGTATTTTTATTAATGCTTTTAACATATTTGCTAGTCAATCGAGCAATTCTCTTTACATTTAAGATTTACTCTCTATAAATTAACACTTTATCTTTAGAGTATTGATAATTTTCCTTGAAAACATAATAAAAGAGTAAATTCATCAGTCTTTCACATTCTTCAAAAGTTAATTCAATTTTTTGATTATTTTTCGAAATGGAAAATTTTTGATGGATATCTATCTTATGTTTAGAGTTATGAATAACTATATAGGTTTCTTTAAAAGGAATTTCATGGTTTTCTTTTATATTTACACTGATATTTTTAGATTTCATATTTAAACTCAATTAAGTAGTTCTTTTCCATAGTTTATAAGATTAAAAAAATATTTTGGTTTAAACTTTAATTATCTCCTTAGATAAAGATATGTTGCTCAACTAAACTCCTTGAGCTGAGTTAATTTTAATTCTATCTCGTGGACCTAATCCAAGCTTCTTCCTCTTCCTACGTACCATTTCGACAAAACTTTCGATACGGGTAAGCATTCCGGCTTCTCCTGAATGTTCATCCATTGTTATCTCTAAGAAAGGTAATCCTACGACTTTCATATCTCGCATAATCAACTCAGAAATCAAACTATCTGGACCACAAGCAAAACTAATTAAGAAAATTACACCATCAATTTCATCTCTTCCTTCTCTTAAAAAATATCGTATTGATTGCATAATCTCTTCTTCATGTCTCCAATAATTCCGTAGTTTTCCTCCTCTGGGATTTACGATAACGGGCTCCTTAAAAATGAATTCTGGTAAATTTTCGATAGCAAGTATTTCAACCCCGTGATCTTGGAGTTTTTTCTGAAAATCTAAATTAATATAGGTGTCAAAAATATTGTAAGCATGTCCTAAAAGTAAAAATCTAATATCTCCAGTGTGTTTTTTCTTTGGAACTTTGAAAGGAACATCTCTTTGGACTAATCTTAGTGCATAATTTACGGATACACCTTGTCGTAAGAAATCATGATATTGATCAAAATATTTTTGAGCAGTTCTATATGCTTCTAATGATTTTGTCTGGTTTTGGCCCAATTCTTTTCCAAGTTCAATAACAGAGGTTGCTATAGGGAATTCTTTCACATTAACCTCAAAATTTAAAATCTTAGGAATCTTAGGTAAAATTTTGATTACATCTGGTAAAGACAAAAATTTTGGACAAAAATATGCTTCCTTTACTTCAGCAACATATCTCGGAACAAAGATGTAATCTAAATCGGGATTATTTTCGATAAGTTTTAGTACTTGACCATAATAAATTTTCATTGGAATGCATAACTCACCAAATCCATGAGTTACTCCTTCTTCTACAATTTTTTTATTAGTCGGAGGACTAAGCACTAGCTCGGCATCTAATTCTTCTAAAAGTTTTTTCCAAAAAGGAAAATAGCGATAGAAGTGAAGGGCTCTAGGGATACCAACTTTTATTTTTTTTTTCTCGTTGTCCGAACTTGTTGCCATATTAAAAATTCCTCAAGCAAATTACGCATCAGGTTCATCATAAAGCAATAATTCTTTGATCTGTGCCATCATATTGTTTGTTAATCGTTTCAATTCGTCATAATCTGGCATTGTTTTACCCCAATATTGTTTGTGTTCCATAAAGGGTGGACCTGCCTTAAAGACATTTCCTTTATAGAAATTCAACATTTTAGCGTGTTTTGGATAAGTATCTTCTGTACCTGTAATTCCAATTAATACTATTGGCACTTGAGCTTCAATTGCTAATCGCATAGCACCAGTGTGCCCTTCTAGTAACTCTCCACCACCTGTATTTGTTGTTCCTTCTGGGTATATTGTTACAACTTGATCTTTATTCAATAAAAATTTAGCATAATTATAAGAATCTACATCATGAGCACCCCGTCTTAACGGAAATGCAAAGTGAGTTCTAACCCATGCATTTACTACAGGATATTGAAATAGTGATTGCTTCGACATCTGCCAAATGTATCGCTTTTTATGGATTCCAAAAAGGGTAGCTAGCATAATGACATCCCATTCTGAATTGTGGTTTGTACAAAGGATAAAACCTCCTTTATTAGGGATATTTTCAAAATCAATAATCTTATAGGGCGCCATCAGATTTAACCACTTATCCACAACCTGAGCTGAAAACATATACACTGTTTCTTTAAATTTCCAGTCAACTTTTAAATCCCTTAAGGCTTCAATTAAGGCATACCATGAATCATCAATGAGTTGTAAAGTGCCTTTTAATATATCTTTTCCATATCTTTTGATGTTGAATTTTGGTTTTGTTTCAAGATCAGTTGGTGCTCCTATTGAAAGATCTTGCTCAGTTTTACCATATGTGCCTTCCTTTAATTCAAAAATTACTGTTCTTAACTCATTTGTTAATCTTCGAATATCCTCATAACTCATTTTATCAAGTTTGTAATCATGATAATAAATTGGTTCTCCTACTCGGGTTATAACTTGGGTAGGTTTCATAACTAACTTTCCCTTTGGTAATGCGTTTTGCGAACCAATAACCGCCATAGGTACAATTGGACAATCCATCTCAATTGCCATTCTTACTGCACCTGTTTTAAACTCACCCAATTCTCCATCAACAGAACGAGTTCCTTCTGGAAAAATTCCTACCACTTCTCCTTGACGTAAAAGGTCCTTAGCGGTATCCCATCCTAATGATGGATTTTCTCGATCCAGTTTAAAAGCACTTAAGTTTGTAAAGAGAGTCCTAACTATAGGGGTTTGAAAATTCTCTAATTTACTCATCCAATGAATTCTACGATGCATGGCGCACCCACAAAAGAAGGGATCAAGATGGCTTTGGTGACTAGAGACGAGAACAACTGGCCCCCATTCTGGGAAAATGTTTTTCTTCGGGTACTCTGCTTTGAAGTTCCAGAGGACTCTAGCAGCGAGTTTCACCCATATATTAGCAGCTCTCCATTCTAAACGTTTTTCTAAATCTGTTAGATTAAGCCTTTCAATGATATTACGATAAAGATCATTCAGAGGATCAATTGGATTATACTTTAAAACCTTATAGAGTGCATTTTGGTGGGGTTTTTCTAACTTTAAATCTTCCTTAAGTTTTTGTTCCATGACTTTGGCTGGCTCATAATCATAATCTTTTGAAATAATTTGATTTGATTTTTCAGTTTGCATTTTTCTCAACTAATTTTCTCTAATTTAAGTTATTAAAAACGGATAGTAAAATTAATAAAAGTATACTTTTAGTACTAAATTATCTTTACTTAAAGACTTGTTTATATAAAAATATAATGGTTAGAATCATACTGGAGAAAGTATGATTGTAAATTAAAGAAAGAAATCGTGAGATCATTAATTAAAGATTCTCATCGTGAAATTGGCTGAATTTTTTTAAGATTTGATTTTTAAACCTTCTTGAGTATTTGAGTCTGATAATGATTTTTTTCCAATTATCTTTTTAAACTCTTCTAATGATTCAATTACCAAACTCGGATGGAAATTAGCTAGAGTTTCTTTCTTACTTACACCTGTAGATACTCCTACAGTCCAAACCCCTGCTTCTTGTCCAGCTTCAATATCGGAGGGCATATCTCCGATCATTATAAAATCTTTAACTTTATAAGATTTGTAATTTTCAAAAACAGGAATCAATGCTTCAGGGCTTGGTTTAAGTTCTGGTAATACATCCGCACCATAAACCCCTTTGAATAAGTTTTCAATTCCTTCTCTTTCCAAATGATCCATCAAGTTTCTTGTTTGATTATGAGATACAATAAAAAGATCATATGACTTTTTCAACTTTTTCAACAATTCGATAGATCCAGGAAAGAACGGAGCCTCCTTTGCATAGGTTAAGTACTTTGTAAAAATTCTTGCAGCAATCTCTAATTTTTTTAGATAAGTTAATGATTGAAAAGAAGAGATATGTTTCACTAACTCATGAGACTGAAGTAATATTTTCGGAAGAGGTAAAGCTTGAATAGTTTCCATCAAAGCCCCAATTTCTTCTATTGTAGTATTAACATCTGCAGCTAACTTTTTCCTTTCAAAAACTTCTTCTATCGATGTTCGAAGTGGTTTGCTAATATCAAGAAGGGTTCCATCAAAATCAAAAATAATCCCTCTAATGGATTTGGAATGAAGGGCTTTTACTAATTGATTATCGCTATTCATAGGCATCTAATACTTCTTTAACGCTCTAATAATCTATCTATTAATTTATCTTTAGTTAAGTGTTCTTTTATATAAAAACATATTCTAAACTATAATATTTGATTTAGTATGAAAGCAAAACCTTTTTTTAATTATTATATACTATATTTAGTTTCCAATATTATGTGTAAGAAAATTATATATAATGAAATCGTTATTACGTTATTAATTAATTTGACGTTATTTAATTAAATTAGAAGGTTATTAATATGGGGAAAAGACTCAACTTATATATAACATTTGGGCTATTTTTAGCAGGATTTTTCCTTAAAGATTCACGTCACATAATTTCCTTGATGCGAGAAATTACTAAATTTCTTTCTAGATACCGAAATATTGTCAATGAGCACTATTTAGACTATTATAATCAAATAATAGTTAGTGTTGAACAAAAAATCTCCACATCATAATCTATTTTCACTCGATTTACAATATTTGAAAAACATTAATTCAATATATTAAAATTATAAAACTCATTTTACCAAACATTAAAGGGATATTGTTGTAGAGTTTCGAAGATATGAACCAAAGCACTAAACCATCTTTTAACAGAATTTTTTGGCCTTTATACCTTTTGAATGGTTTTCAGAGTATAGCATATGGCGCAATTATCGTATTAGTTGTGCCTCTTGCTCTAATTATATGGCCAAATGATCCAGCAGATATTCATGCCTTAGAAATGGGAATATTGTATACCACTTTATCTTGGGCATCATCTTTTTCAGGACTATTATTTGGTAGACTTATTGACAAATATTCTCGTAAAAAGATTATAATTATCATTTCAATTTTTCGTGGAATATCTATGCTCTTATTAGGATTTGCTGTTTATGGTGGTGAAGTCAACACATGGTGGTATTTTTTCATTTTTATTACTTTATTTGGTTTTTTTGCTGGAGGATCATGGCCAGCTATTAACTCATTATCTAATGATATTGTGGCGCAAGAAAAACGATCTCGATTTTTTGGGGTATATCAGATTGTACTTAATACAACTAATATTATTGGGTGGTTAGTTGCAACCCTTTTAGTCCAAAATGGTTTTTGGAGGGAATTCTTTTGGGGTATAGGCACTTTTATTCTTCTTGGGGGCTTTATCTTTGCTATACAAAACAAGGAGCCAAAAAGAGGTGCACAACAAGAGGAACTATATCAAATACTTCAAGATGAGTCAATTGAATATGATTTTGAAATAGATAGGAAAATGATGCGCAAAACAATGCTTAGTAAAACTAATTCTGTTGCTCTTGTTGAAGGAATTTTTACATGTATCCTTATGAGTAGCCTAAATTTTTTAATATTGAATTACGTCCAAAACCCTCCATATAATCTTGCTCCCTTTTCAATAGGCGTTTTTATGGTTATTTTTGGCTTAACTGGAGGATTAGTGGGTCAAATTTTGTTATCAAGGGTTAGTGATAAGATTGCTATCAAAGATCAGGTAAAGAGACTACCGATTATAGTAATTTCTATTATAGGTGGCTTGGTCACTTTTGCTCTTTTCTTTTTCCTGCCTTGGACTCCCTTAACTCCAGAACAAGGAGAGAATATCCTCTTTATAATGTCCTTACCCACAATGTGGATTATGGGGGCACTCTTCTTTACATCTAGGTCGATTTTTTCATTGTATATTGTAAATCAGAGTCCAGTTATTCAACAAATTAACTTACCTGAGGCACAAGGTCAAATTGTATCATGGAATCAGTTCTTGGAGCAATTTGGGAGGGGAATTGGACCATTATTATGTGGAGTATTATTGCTTTTTACTAATACAAATTATCAAATTACAGTAATCGTTGTTATTTTATGTATTATCCCAGGAGTAGTATTATGGCTTCTAGCAATAAAATGGTTTCCAAAAGATAGACACCAAATTAGGAGTATTTTAAAAGAAAGAGCTGAAGTGCTTAAATCTCGAAAGACCTAAACTACTTTAAAAAGTCATATGTTCTGTTCTTTTTATGATTTCATCTTGTAAATCTTTCCCCAAATTAATATAGTAATCGCTATATCCAGCAACCCGAACAATTAAATCTTTATACTGTTCGGGATTATTTTGAGCGGCTTTTAACATTTCAGCTGTGACAACATTGAATTGGATATGGTGTCCGTTCATGTTAAAATATGCTCTAATTAAATGAGCAACTTTTTCTATTCCAGAATCGTTTGAAAGTAATTGGGGTGTAAATTTTTGATTTAGTAGAGTTCCTCCAGTTTTAAACTGATCAATTTTTGCAGCAGATTTAAGTACTGCAGTGGGACCATTAATGTCTGCTCCCTGCACAGGAGAAATGCCCTCTGATAAGGGCATATAGGCTTTTCTTCCATCAGGAGTGGCTCCAGTTACTTTTCCAAAATAGATATGAACTGTAGTGGGGAGTAAATTAATGTGATGTAGTCCAGCCCTAGTATTCGGTCGATTATTAATAACATTATAGACAATATTAAATACTTGCTGTGTTATAGAGTCAGCATAATCATTATCATTTCCATATTTTGGAGTTTTATACAAAATTTTCTGTCGTATTTCTTCATAACCTTCAAAATTTCTTTTTAATGCGTTCATCATATCTTTCATTGAAAATATTTTTTTATCAAATATGTTATACTTCAATGAGGTTAAGCAATCAGTTATACTTCCTATCCCTACAATTTGTATATATGATGTATTATATTTTGCACCCCCCTCATGATAATCTAATCCTTTTTTAATGCAATCTTCTATAATTATCGATAGAAATACTGCTGGAAGCTGATGCCACAACTTTTCTATAATCAGATTAGCTTTAATTTTAATATCTGCAAAATATTTGATTTGTCTATTATACGCATCTAAAAATTCATTAAATGACTTGAAACTAGTCGGATCTCCAGTTCTTAATCCAATTTGACTACTTGTTAATGGATCCAACCCATTATTTAGTGTAATCTCAAGTATTTTAACGAGGTTGAAGTATCCCGTGAGAATGTATGCCTCTTTTCCAAATGCACCTGATTCAATACATCCACTCGCCCCACCATTTCGAGCATCTATCAAAGTTTTACCCTGCCTAGTTAACTCTTGAATTATTGCATCTGTATTAAATATTGAGGGTTGACCAAATCCAGTTTTAATAATGTTTAAAGCTCGTTTTAAGAACCCGTCTGGTGTTTTTTTGCTAATCTGGACATTACTACTTGGTTGTACAATTCTCATTTCCTCAATTACATCCAATAAGAGATAGGATAGTTCATTAACACCATCTGAACCATCTTCTTTTAGACCACCAATATTAATATTACAAAAATCTGTATAAGTGCTACTCTCTTCAGCAGTTACACCAACTTTTGGAGGAGCAGGTTGATTATTAAACTTAATCCAAAATGCTTGAAGTAATTCAATTGCTTCTTCCTTAGATAATATTCCTTCAGCAATATCATTTTTATAGAAAGGATAGAGGTGCTGATCTAATCGTCCTGGATTAAAAGAATCCCATGTATTAAATTCAATAATAACTCCTAAATGAATGAACCAGTAGTGTTGAAGGGCTTCCCAGAAAGTTCTTGGTGCGTGTGCGGGGACGCGAGAACAAATTTCACAGATTTTTTCTAATTCTTTTTTTCTTGCTATATTAGATTCTTTTTCAGCTAATTGTTTTGCAAGTTCAGAATGTCGTTTTGCATAAGAGATTATTGCATCTGCGGCAATATTCATAGCTCTAAGTTGTTCTCTTTTGTTAAAAGCGATGGGATCATTAAAGAAATCCAGATCTTCAATACTTTTTTTTATTTCATTTTTAAAATCCAAAAATCCTTTTTTCCAAATATTTTTTCCTGCTACAGTGTGACCAGGAGCTCTTTGTTCCATAAATTCTGTAAAAACGCCTGCTTTATAGGCATTAATCCATTCTTGGTCCATCTGCGCAAAAATTTTCTTTCTTATTGATTTCTCTTTCCAAAAAGGAATGATTTGTTCTTCTGATTGGTTTTTTACTTCTTCTGATACTTTAAATGAAATTTTTTTCCTTGTATTTAATACCTCTAAATCTTCAATACTATGGCAGCATACTTCAGGATAAGTTGGTGTTGCTTTGGGTTCTGGTCCACGTTCCCCAACTATTAATTCCCCTTCATTAATGCATATCTTTTTACGGTCTAATAAATATTTAAATAATTTAGCTCTAGCTACAGGAGCAGAATACTTCTGACACGTTCCCTTTTGATAAAATTCAGTGATAATTGAAGCCCGTTCTAAAGAAAGATAAGGAATTGCCTCTCGACTTTGGCTTCTTAATCTTTCAATCCTCTGATTCATTATTTTTTTAATTGTAATTATTCTAATTGTAATAAGGCAATTTAAGAATTAAATCTATTTTCTTTTTTTCTCTTCTTTCTCTCGAATAACTCTCCTTAAGACTTTTCCAACAGCGCTTTTTGGTAAATTGCGTACGAATTTTATTAATCTTGGATACTTGTATGCTGCCAAATTTTCTTTTGCAAAATGGAGGATCTCATCTTCACTAACTTTGCCTTTATATTCAGGCTTAAGAATAATATAAGCGACTATTTGTTCTCCTTTCATTGGATCTGGAACACCAAATACAGAGCATTCCATAATTGCGGGATGTTCATATAAGATTTCCTCAATTTCTCGAGGATAGACGCTATGTCCTTTATACTTTATCATATCCTTGACTCGATCAAGGATAAAAATATATCCTTCCTCATCTAATTTAGCAAAATCACCAGTTCGGAGCCATCTAAATCCTCCAGCTTCAAAAAATACTTTTTTGTTCTCTTCTGGGCGATTAAAATAACCTACCATCACCTGAGGTCCTGAAACAACCAATTCTCCAGCTTCTCCAATAGGTAAAAAATTTAAATTTTCATCGATAATCCCCACAAGCGTGTTTGCAACGGGATGACCACAGCTACCATACTTCTTTCTTGCCCATGGAGGAGAATTAGTCACTGTGGGGCTTGTTTCACTAAGACCATAACCCTCTCCCATTTCAAATCCTGTTTTGTCCTTCCATGCTTTGAATACCTCCGTAGGTAATGATCCTGCTCCGACATTAGCATATTTTAGGCTAGAAAAATCAACATTTTTACTTTGAGGATAATTTAAAAGGCTTATGAACATAGTAGGCACACCAAGCATTAAATTAGGCTTTTTCTTTTCTATTATCTCTAAAATTGTAGGAATATCAAATGTAGCTAAAATATAACCTTTAGCTCCGATTAATGGTGCTTGAGCTAATTCGCAAGTTTGCCCATAAATATGATACCAAGGTAAAACTGAAAGATTAATAAAATTGCTCTTAATATATTCATTTTTCATGTAATCAGAGATTTGTTTCATTTGTAACATATTTGCTATAATATTGTAATGAGATAAACATGCCCCTTTTGGAAGTCCAGTAGTACCACCTGTATATTGAATAACTGCGATATCTTTTTTGGGATTTATATTAACTTTCAATTCTGAATCTGTTAAAGGGGAAACGTTTTGTTCCATGATAGTATTAAAATGGATAACTTTATCTGTTTCCGGAATATCTGGAATTTTACCTTCAACATTCATAACAATTACCTTTTTTAAGTCTAGTTCTGTATGAACACGTTCATACTGACTATAGAATCTATCTATTAAAATCAAGAATTTTGCTCCAGAATCCTTAATTTGATACAGTATCTCTCGAGCCACGAATAATGGACTTAAGGCGGTTAAAGTTGCTCCAAGACTTAAAGCTGCAAAATATGCAAAGCTGAAGTGTGGACAATTAGGTGACCAAATAGCTACAACATCACCCTTTTTAACACCCAAATTATGTAATCCTCTGGCAAATCTCCGTGTTAAAATATTCATTTCATTAAATGTAAATTCTCTCCCATAGTAATCCATACAAATCTGGTTGCCATATTCTTGAGCACCATTTTTAAATATATCAACTAAAGAAATATCTTCAGGAATATCAATTTCTACAGTCATTCCTGCTGGTAAAAAATCTTTCCAGTAACGATCTTTGATGTAATCAGGAAGTTGCATATTATCACTTTATTTTTTATAACTATTTGAGATATCAAAAAATATAAAGCTTAATGTTTTTTGGAATAATATCTTGTAAGATTGTAAAGCTTCTTGAGACAATAAAAAAAACTTTAATATCGTCTTTTAATTATTAAAAAATATTGATTTATCATTCCTTTATATTTAAGTGAAAATGTCCCTTTAATTATTTTTAGTTGGTTAAAATTATGAAGCCTATGCATGAATTGGGAGTTCCCGTACCGACAAAACGCTCATTAATTATTAGGAATATTAAACAAGTCACTAAAGAACAACGAGAACGTGCTCTTAGAGAAACTGAATATAGTATGTTTTCCTTTCCTGCTGATATGCTTATTTTAGATTTTCTTTCTGATAGTGGAACATCTACAATGACTGACTTACAATGGTCTTCTCTATTTCACGGTGATGAGGCTTATGGGCGTAATAAAGGATATTATGTCCTTCTTGATGCCATAAGAGATGTTTTTGAAAGAGGAGATAGACCCAAAAAAGTTTTGAATTTGATACTCTCAGGAGAGCAAAATATTGAAATATTGATGAAAGAATTATATCTAACATCATTTGAAGGAGGATTTGTAAATGGTGGTAAATTCCAACTAATAAGACCAAATAGCTTTCTTGTGCCGCAAGGAAGATGTGCTGAACATTTACTCTTTTCAACGATTGCTCCTATCCTCAGAGAAATTGCTCCTAATAATACTTTTTATATTCCTAATAACGGACATTTTGATACTACAGAAGCAAATATTGCTGCTAATGATATAATCCCTATAAATATATTCTCTGTCAATTTATTTGATCCTTTCCCTCTTGAACAACTTGATGTTAAAAATCCATTTAAAGGTAATATGGAAATAAAAGAACTAGAGGAATTTATTAATCAAAAAGGTTCCGAGAGTGTTCCACTTATTTATTTAACAATTACTAATAACACTGCTGCTGGCCAGCCAGTTGCTATGAAAAATATTGAACAGATTCATAATATAGCACAAAAATATGAAATCCCTCTTTTCTTTGATGCTTGTAGATTTGCAGAAAATGCATTTTTTATTAAAAAGTATGAAGAAGGTTATAATAAGCGTTCAATTCCTAAAATTATTCAAGAGATGTTCTCGTATGCAGATGGTTTTACGATTAGTTTTAAAAAAGATGGATTAGCAAATATTGGAGGAGGTCTTTTTTTTAGGGATAATGGTATTTTTCATAAAAAATATTCTAATAAAGAAGATATTGGAACAAAATTAAAGGAAAAACAAATCCTAACATTTGGAAACGATTCTTATGGAGGTTTAAGTGGTCGAGATATTATGTCTATAGCCACGGGCTTATATGAGGTAACAAATGAAATATATCTCAAGGGCCGAATTACTCAAATTCAATACTTTGCAAAAAATCTAGCAGAAAATGGAGTACCAGTTGTTCTCCCTCCTGGAGGTCATGCTGTTTATCTGAATATGGATAAATTTTTTGAGGGGACTGATATGAGAATAGATGATTTTGGAGGCGTTGGATTTACAATTGAATTAGTTAAGCATTACGGGATTAGAGCATGTGAGTTAGGTCCATTTGCTTTCGAATGGGATAATAAAACCGTCGAGCAAAGAAAAGGGATCTTAAATTTAGTAAGGTTTGCTATTCCAAGAAATATGTATAATAAATCTCATATAGATTATGCAACAGCCGCTATTACGGAGTTATATAGAAATAGAGAAAGAATTCCTAAGGTAAAAATATCTCGTGGTTCAGATTTAAAGCTGAGACATTTTCAATCGGGACTTCAACCAATTTATGAGAAATAAAAATAGAAGTTATGGTCCCAAAATACTTAAATCAAATTCGAAGTAAAGGTAAAGGGAAAACTAAGTGGTTAGATTGATATTAATACATAGAATTTCTAAAAGAACTACAAATCTAACGTTCTTAATTTATTTGACATATTTTTTCTTCGAAGAATTTTAATAAAATCATTTTCCTTCTGCTTCAATCGACTAAGAAAGGTGTCTAATTTGTCAAAATTGTTAAACCAATGCTCTTCACCATTAACAATTATCTTTACACCTTTTCTATCATTAATGTTTATAATTGCATATATACCTCCAATTTCCGAATCGTGTTTTATAAAAATCTTCTCTCCACTTGAGTCATCTCTTTTTTCGTTTCCCTTTTTTGCCCAAAATTGATTTTTCAACAAATAGCTCCTATACATACTCATTAAATCACACACACAACTTTATTTTTTTATATTGTCTGGGAGTCATCAGAATATCTCAGATAATGACCCCTCGAGTAGTATCTGAGTAATATAAGATAGAGTTCAATTATAGAATGGTGTGTTATCGAGAATATATCCACATATTATGTAAACTTTAATTCGCATCTTCCTTTATTACTCAGATACCTCATAAACAAGAAAACTGAAAATTCATATTTAAATCACAAAGTAAAATTTGTGAGAGTTCCCACTAAAAATCATTTACTTGGGGTTATCATCAAAAATTTTCTATTGGAAGTTTGTGTTATAGCAACGTTATTTGGACAAAAAAAGGTATTTTAAAAACATATAATGATTACCATTTTTTGACCTTAATAAGAGGAGGTATACAGATTAATGATTAGTGAACTGGACTTTTATCTCTCTCTTTATGATAATTTTCTAAAGACAATTGGAATTGATAAAAAAAAAATTCTGTGGAAATCAAATTCAATAGTAAAATTAATGGAGCTCGTTGATAAAACTAATAATAATCAATTTTGCGAAAATGGTTTAAGATTGATTATGACTCTTTTTAAGGATTACCAGTTTGACTCTTGTGATATTGAAAGTTCAGACTTTAATTTATGTTCAAATTTAGAACGAGAGAGTATAATGCCAATTTTAATTAAGGAATTTAAGTAAATTCCTTTTCAAATTCCCATACTGCATCTTGAATAGTATGGAGATTTTTTACTACTTTGCCTGAATTCATAGATTTCATATCCTCTGCATTAAATAATGCTTTTCCAACTGCTATGGCGCGATTATGAGTTTCATCGACAATTTGTACAATATCATTCTTTTCTATTGATGGATCAATTTGAGTTATACCTGGTCGCATAATGTCTGCTCCATTTGCTACATAACGAATTGCTCCCATGTCTACTACTATAGTCTTAATATTTACTTTATGATTGAGTAAAAAGGTTAACACAGGAATGAAGCCATCAGCATCTGTTTTCCAAATCTTCAACTCTTTGTCGATTGCATACAATATATCTCCTTTCTCGGTTTGAATAAGCTCGATCTTAGCTTTCTTTGGAAATAATTGATTTAAAAATATTTCATCATATTGTTTTAAAAAATCTTCTTTTAAGGTTTTTACTTCTGATTTCTGAATATAATGCCTATGTTTAATCTGCATATGCATTAACTAAATAATTAGTATTCTATTAAAACCTTATATATGTTTTTTAAAACATGAGATATGAGTAAATAAATATTAGGTCATCATTCTTAAAAATATTAAAGTGTTAATTCAAAAATTATATTGAGTAATTATGAAGATAGGAAAATTTGAGACTGAGTTGTCATCATATTTATGGGTTTTACCATTTATAGGTGGTTTGATAGCTATAATATCTCTTATTACTCCTGCAGGATATATAGTAGAAAGTGAAGGCAATTCCTTTAAATTTTGGATTTGGGGAATGTGGGTCAGTAAATTAGATCGTGGTGTTGTTGCTATATCAAATAATATTTTTTTAGAGGGTACATATTTAATATCAGGGATTATAAGCTCTTTTATAATATTGACTACCAGTTTAATTGTAATGATGGACGCTCTTAGAATGCGAAGGAAAAAAAACTCTATCGAAAATAAAAAAAATCTTTGGACCTGGTGTGGAATACTAATACTGATAGCTACGATATTATGGATGATTGAAATATCATTTGTATCTTACTATGATATTATGGTTGAATTCGGAGCCTGGGAGAACTACTCCTCGCCACCAACGGCTGATGACTTTTCGACTCCGTTTTGGTTTTATTTTGAAATGGACTTTGGAGTAATAGGACCATTGATTAATGGTAGCTTATTAATTTTTACGCGTATCTTAATTAAACGGTAAATTTTCATAAAATAAGAATAGGCGTATGGATAAAGTGTATACAACTGCAATCGTTATTATTCCACCTAAAGAAATTTGGGAGCCAATCCAAAAAATTAGAAGACAATACGACTGCCAGATAAAAAGATGGATGCCTCATATTAATTTAATCTATCCTTTTCGACCCATCTATGATTTTGATAATTTGGAACCACAATTTAATGTTATTTGTCAGCAAATACCACCATTTGAGATTAGTTTGAAATCATTTAATTATTTTACCCATGGGCATCAAAATTTCACAATATGGTTGAGACCAGACCCTATGGCACCTATTATCAAACTTCAGGAAAGAATCTTAAAACTCGTACCGGATTGTAATGATTTAAACCTGTATAGAAACGGTTTTACTCCACATTTAAGTATTGGTCAAATTAAAGGAAAAAAAGTCTTAATAGAAACTATAAACAATCTTGAAAGTAATTGGATACCGCAGAATTTTCTTTTAGATAGAATTTTTTTTATAGCGCGAGAAGATAGAAAAAATTCTACCTTCCAAGAAAAAAAAATTATAAAATTTTCCTAATTAAGTGTAAAAAAACGAACTCTCCCTATTCAAATTAAGAAGAATCATCAAAATTTTTAAATTTAAACTCCATATTTAATATAATTATTATAAATAAATCGTAAAAAAATTGAACCATGAACAATAGTGATATTGTATTTCAAGGGAGAACTGAATCGATATACAAAGTCATAGTTATAGGGGATCCAGCTGTGGGAAAGACAAGCCTTCTAACCAAATTTGTAACTAGACAGTTTGAGGAAAGATATTTAGCCACTGTTGGAGTGAATATCGTCAAAGAACCTATCAACTTAGATGTTTTAGATGCCACGGTAAATTTAATGTTCTGGGATGTAGCTGGACAACCCCAATTTTATATGCTCCATCGTCCTTATTTTAATGGTGCAGATGGAATGATACTAGTGTTTGATATAACGCGCTCGAGTACGTTTAGCAATATTAATAATTGGTATTCAACCGCTGTGAAATTCGGACTTAGTGGAATTCCTCGTATTTTAATTGGTAATAAAATGGATTTAGTGGATGATCGAAAAATCATATTACCCATGGCTGAACACCTTTCTGAAAAATTAAATGCTCCATATTTTGAAACTTCTGCATTAACAGGGGCAAATGTAAAAGAAATATTTCATAAAATAGCAGAATTAGTCTATAAGAATAAAAAAGATTTAAAATAGTACTTTTTATTTACCCTTTTCTTTAAAACAAAAATTATTCTGTCTAAAATATCGTTATTTTTGACAAAAACTATAGGATTTGTTTAAGAATTAGATTTAGAAACATTTATTAACATTAAAGAATAAGGATTATTAAAAAGAGTTTGTAGAGGTAAAAATTTCCCATGGAACGAGAACAGATATTCTGGAAGTTCTTGGGTAGAAAGATGCTCAGTTATAAAAGGCTGGCTAGTGGTGAAGTAATTGGTACTGGAATTCTAAATCCTTTTTTTGATAAAGTCGGTTTCATCCTCATGATTATGCTACAAGCTAATTTTTATAAAAATACTGTTGTTGGTAAATGGAAGGGCAAGACTGTTTCAAATACTTTTGCGCCCCCTATCGGGAGTCGCCCTCAATTTCGTGCTTTACTGGGAATCTTGAAAGATTATTTATTGGACCATTCTTGGCCGATAGCTATGACATTTGCGGTTACTTATCGATGTCAATGTAATTGTGTGCATTGTAGCGCGGGTAAGCATTTAAAAGAAGATCAAAAAGAACTTAGTACAGAAGAGGCAAAAAAACTTATTGACGATGCACAGAAACTAGGGGTGACAATAATTGCCTTCACAGGAGGAGAACCGTTGCTTCGAGAGGACCTTTTTGAATTAATCTCCCATGTAAATCAAAAAAAAGCAATGCCTGTTATGTTTACTAATGGACAATATCTTACAGAAGAAAATGTAGAAAAGCTAGCTAAAGCTGGCTTATATTCACTTTTTGTTAGCATTGATAGCCCAATTCCAGAGGAACATGACAATTTGAGAAAAATGCCCGGTATTTTTAATACAGCGATAGAGGGATTGAAAAAGGCAAAGGAAAAAGGGATCTTTGTTGGACTCTCTTCTTATGCAATTCGTTCCCATACTGAAAGGGGCATGTATAAACAATTGCATGAACTAGGAAAGAAAGTTGGTGCTCAGAATATAATAATGTTTGATGGTGTACCTACTGGTAAAATGTTAAAAGATACAAGTGAAGTCCTTACTCCAGAACAGCGAGAAGAAATCCATCAGTATTCTGCTAAAGAATTTCGAAAAGGAACAGTTCCTCCACTTTCATCGCAATCTTGGCAAAATTCATTGGAAGCTTATTTGGCAGGAATAGGGTGTTTAGCTGGAAATATTCAATTCTATGCTTCAGCTTATGGTGATATCTCTCCTTGTGACTTTACGCCACTTTCCTTTGGTAATATTCGTGAACATTCTTTAAAAAGAATTTGGATGAAAATGGTTCGTCATCCTGCCTATGATCATAAAAATTCAGTTTGTCGGATGCAACACGAAGTTTTTCGTCATTTTTATATTGATCCTATTCCAGATGATGCATTACTCCCATATCCAATTGATAAGTTACCTCGTATCGATTACAGAAAATACTGTTAATACTTGTTTTAATGATCAAATTTTAAATTACCTTCTTGTCTTTAAACATAAGCTTGTTAATCCAGAAGATTATTTTTTCTTGAAGATACTCTTTTAGAGGTTTAGAGGATGATTTATTCTTATCATAAAGTTCAGAAAGTCCTTTTGATGAACTTAATCGATTAATTATCTGTGAAATCTCATACAGAATTCGATGGCCTCCAGTAAATTCGAATATATCTTCTTTAATTTGTTCTAAGCTAGTTATAACAATTTGGGGGTCTTCTAAGGTTTCTAAATCACCATTTAAATCTGTTAATTTTGTAATTATAAGTTCTTTTTTATTGGATGCCGTCTTATCCCTGTCAATTTCGTTCTTCAAAATTTCCGTCTTATGGCCATTAACTTGAAGGTTGATGATTAATGACTTTACTAAATCTAACTCACGTTCTAACATTTTTTGACTTTCAATTACGTTGTTTAATTGAGGAATCAAACTTTTTATATCTAAAGTGACTTTATGTAATTCAGTTACTTTATCAGTTAACATATTTATTTTTAGGTTTGTTTGACCTAATTTAGTTATAATATCTAATCCAAACTTTTCTAAGATAGATGAAAAAGTCAGCATTCTTTCATTTAGTTCTTTCATTTTCTGAGAAATGTTTTTTTCATCAATTTCATTGGTGTTTGTCATATTAACTGATTATAAAATTATTTTAGATCTAATAAAAAGATCAATTTTTATTTTAAATATTTATTACTTTATTTAGCACTTAAATATTGTTTTATCTTCGTGTCAAAAATTAAGTTGATGTGGTAAAAATAATACAATACGTGAATCTTTTTACAAGAGACGGAAAATCACTGTTATTTAGGAATTATGGTAATGTTGATGTTGATAGAGATTTATTAGCTGGATTCCTAAGTGCCTTCTCGGGATTTATGAAAGAAATCAGTCAAAGTGAAATTAGATCATTCGCAACAAATGAATTCAAATATTATTATACTATTATAGATGAAATTATTATTGTAGTTTGCACTGATTTAGAAGAAGATGATGCCACAATTAATTCCAAGATCACAATTATAAGAAAGAAATTTGAAGAAAAATACGGAAAAATTTTTTCTGATGGCAATTGGTCCGGAAACCGCGCAATATTTAGAGAATTCGAAAGGGAAATAGATAACACTATTCTAGGAGAAATTAAGGTTTCTATAATAGGAATTGGAGGCGTTGGGAAAACAACGCTATTACATTTGATATGTGGTAAAGATATAGACTTAGAATATATTCCTACTATAAATGTAGATATTACTTCTTACGATGGTTTTGATGATATACCTCGTTCTATTGTATTTTGGGATTTCGCTGGTCAAAAAAATTACAGATCTCTATGGAAGAGCTTATTAGACAGTACAGAAATAGCCTTATTAGTTTTAGATTCTACCTTTGAAAACGTTAATCATAGTAAAAAGATAATAAAGGATATTTTGGATGAATACTACAAAGATACATTAGTAATTGGAATAGCAAACAAACAAGATTTACCAAATCGATTAACTCCTGAATTCTGCGAAAATTGGTTATCAAAAGCAGATCGTCATCCTTCTATAAAGGTTCATGGAATGATTGCTATAAATCCCGTTTATCGGGAAAAGATTCATGCTATATTGAGAGAAGCAATAAGAAAAATCTACCCTAAAAATAAACGTTAAATAGATTTTCTACTCCAATTTTAATCCTTTATCCTTTTTCGAGAAATACATAAGAAATTTATAATTGTAAACATTTTTCGATATTAATCTGTTATTTAGAAGGTTATGAAATGATTGACTTTGGAATTGAAGAAATTAATATTGAGCAACACGAAGATTTCCATATTTTAAAATTACCAGAGTTAACTGAGGAGGAAATAAAGATTGTTGATCCTATTGTTGCTCCCACTTCTGGATTGAGAATTCAGATTTTCGATATTAAAGAGGTTGATGGTCAAAAAAAATATATTCTACCTAAACGTAAACTATTTCTATTTTTGCGAGTTTTCAAAGCAATCAGTCAAAAATTTAAAAAAATAAACAAAGAGAAAGACCTAAAGATTTTAATCGTTACAGATGACCGTCCAAGCAAAAAAATCCTCCTGACATATTGTTCTCAAATATTTTCTTATGACGGTTATCAAATTTATTATCAAGTTGATGAACTTGGAGACTCTAGAGTATCATCACCTTATGGTGCGGCTTCAGTAGCCTTATTTGAGGATATTAAATTAATTATAGTTTTAACAGCTTCCCATAATGATTTATCATGGAATGGTATAAAATTTTATATTGAATACCCAATACCTATTTCAGGGGATTTATTCAAGGATATTTCAAAGATGGCCATAAAATTAAAGGAAATCCCTCTTAAACCCTACTTTAAGCCTATTTCTATTGATGCTGAACAAAAGAATAATGAATATGTAATATCTATTCTATCTAAAATTATTGAAATAACAAGCCTAAAAAATAAAAACATTGTAATTTGGCCATATTTGGGAAAAGCAAGAGGAATAGTCAACTTGTTTAAACAATTAGGTGCAAATGTGACTGTTATTGAAGAAGTGATTGATCCTCCTAACCCAATTAAAGAGGTTAGAGAAGAAAAATTACAAAAAATTATGACTGAAACTCATTCCAATCTGGCTTTACTTCTCGATGCTGATCGTGATCGAATTGCATTATATGTAAAACAACACGGACAGTATTTTATTTACATTCCAAACGAAATCTATTCAGCAATGCATAATATTTTAGCTAAAGAATTCAACAAAAAAATAATCAATGTTAGAACTATTCCTACTGATCCAAGAGGAGATGAAACAAGTCTTTTAAATATTTTGACTGGTGTAGGTTATAAACATTTAGGAGTGATCTTATATTTTCTACTTGGAATCAAAGTAGATAAATCTAAAGTAGATACAGCAATTCTTTATTTTGAGGATGAAAATAACGAATTAGTAAAAATTGATAATCCTAAACCACTTAAGAAGAGATTTTCTCAACTTATAAATAAAAAAGGGATAATTGATGAGGAGTTTATGGTTGTTATGTGGGAAGAATCTGGCGGGCATACTTTAAATATTTTAAAAGCGAGGAAAAAGGAACATACTGATATTATTGAATTTTACTCTGAATTTCCAATAATTGCTGATAAATATCCTGTACCCGCATTAGTACTTGCTGCGGAACTAATTTCAAGAGGTTTTGTGCTATCAGAATCGATAGATTGGTCTATAGTAGGAATTAATCGTACAATTCCCGCTATCGATGAAGAAAAAGTCCGAATAATGAACAATTTCGAACAAAACGATGGTAAAACTATTTCCATAGCAAATAAAGACTATAAAGTTCAAGCATTATCCGATAATAATCAATTAATTGATATTTATCAGTTAAAGAGTGAAGATTCTACATTGTATTTTAGACCTAGTGGTACTGGTCCTGATGTTAGATTTTATATTTTTGGAAAAAGAAACACTCATCTTAATGAGATTAAAACAGTACAGAATTACATAAAAGAAAACTATGCTTAGTTTCATGGAAAGTCTTCTTAATCAAAAACAACTAAAATAAAGAGCATTATTATGATAATAGATGAAAATCGAATAAGAAATAACTTAGAAATATTTACTTTTCCGAGGTTATCAGGAACAATTCATGAAAAAAAAGCTTTTAGCCTTGCCAAGAAAAAAATTGAAGAAATGGGCTTAATTCCTGAAATTCAAACCTTTAAATTTTCAACTTTTTATTCACGAATTTATCCTAAAATAGCGTTTCCTCTTACTTTTTGGATATTACTTACTCTGTTTTTAAATTTAAGTTCACTATTTGTGTTGATTAGTTTACTTTCTACTATTATCGCTTTCTTTCCCTTTTTTCTAATAACCAGAAATCCAGAAAATATTAAAATTGGTAAAATATTTGAATCTCAAAATCTTTATGTAAAGATAAAATCAAATTCCTCACAATTACCATCTAATAATGATAATGAAGACTATAATATTTTTTTCATAGCACACATAGATTCAAAAGGCCAGCGAATTACAGCAAGAACAAGAGGATTAAATATATTTTTATTTACAATATCTATATTTGGAATTACAGTGATATTAATCTTAAGGACTTTTTTAGCTCTGTTTTATATGCTTTTAAATATCTTAGCAATGATTTTGCTTTCAATAAATTTAATCGCAACATTAATTTTAACTTCTAACACTACTAATAATAAATCTAAGGGGGCTGTTGACGATGCTTCAGGTATAGCTTGTGTCTTAGAGCTATTAAACTACTTTTCCGCAATAAAAAAAAATAATAATAATTATAACCTTTGGTTTGTACTAACAGGAGCAGAAGAATCAGGGACTATGGGAATTCGAAATTTTTATAAAATAATAAATAATATTAACCGGAAAAAGTCAATTGTTAACAATTTTGAATCTTTAGGAAAAAGCGTTAATGCTGTTATCAGTAAAAATTCTCTTAACAATAACTTAAGTTACTATAATTTCTTTAAAAAAAAAGGAAAAGAATATAGAATTAACACATTCATCAATCCAATTTCTCGAGGTATTCATACTGATGGAATCTATTTAAGTCGAAAAAATTTTAACCTTTTCGAATATGGGAGCTCTGAGGTAGGTAGGTTTATGCATTCTGAGCATGATTCACTGGAAAATGTGGATGTTTCGTTATTGAAAAAGCTCTGTGAGTTTATTATAACCACATTAGAATACTTTGATAATTCAGGCTCTAAATTTAATGAATAAAAAGTGAATATTCCATCAAAAAGAGTTGAAAGATTATTATCTAAACTTTAATTACAATAGAAAATTTAGACTACATAATATAATTCTTTCAAACTTAACATGATTAATTAAACTTGAGTAAAATGAAAATGCAAGAGAAAATTATTGATGATAAAATTCATGAAAAAATGACATTGGAAAATGTATTTAAAATTTTTAATGATAATGTCTTTCCGATGTTGAATGATGAGGAAAAGGAGTACTGTAAAGAACTTCAGAATTTTTGTTTGGAGCTCCATCCAAAAATAGATAAATCTAAAGATGTGTATGAATTATTTCCAGAATTAGGAAAACATGGTTATTTACAACGAATAAATGAGTGGAGAGATTTTACTCCATATGGAATGAAAAAAGAAATTTTATTGGGAACCCATCTCTCCTTATTAGACCCCCAACTTGAACTGGCAAGATTAGCAAGTGGAATATTGGCAGGAAACCCCACATTTCATTACTATACCCATGGTGGCACTGGAGATACTATACAAAAAGTTCAGGATGAGCTTATGTCTGGTCGAAAGATTGGGTGCATTGGAATAACGGAACCTGCAAGAGGTTCTGATGCAGTCAACATGACTACTATTTGTACAAAAACCGATGATGGAGTCATTTACAATGGTGAGAAAGTATATACCACTAATGGTCCTAAAGCAGATTATTTTTGTTGCTATGGAGTTTACGACGAAGCTCAGCCAAGAGACACAATGGTGCAAGCTATGATAAAACGTGAATTTGGAGTTCGAACAGAGCGTCTAAAAATTAATTCAGTTCCTCGTGTGCATATTGCTCATACCATTTTAAACAATGTAAAAGTCCCAAAAGATTATGTTTTAGCTGATGATGGATTAGGATATGTAAGATTATTTGAAGGATTAGTTCCTGAACGATTAGGTATAGTGAATTAAGCAATTTCTGCTTTCACGCTTAAAATGGGTTCAGGAATAGGTATTTGTTGGGCAGGATTAATATATGGGATTATCTATACTAACCTAAGGCAACAATTTGGAAAACCAGTTATCAGATATCAAGGTGTAGGCTATGGATTAGCAGATTTGCTTACAAAATCAACTGCCGCAACAAGTTTAGCACTTCAGGCAGCAACTATCTATGATGAAAAAATCCTTTTTGCTGATAAACCTTCAAAAGATGCAGAGAAATGGTGCGCTGCAATTTCTTCGCAGGGAAAGTATTATACAGCAAAGCTTACACACGATATTTGTTATGAAGTACAACAGCATATGGGGGGAGTTTCTGTAACAGATAATACCCCTGTGGATGAGTTAACGGATGTAAGCAAAATTGAAGAAGTCATTGGTGGGGCAAGAAATATACAACTACTCTTAATTCAATCCCAGATTCAAAGATTTCTAAGATTAATATAATTATCAATAAATTTTTTTATTTTTTAATAGTTTTTCCACCAAGAAATATCTAATTCATAATTTTCTTGAGAAATTGGATAAATCGCAGCTAATTTTTCGAGTTCTATCCTTGCTTCTTTTGCTATCTTTTCTAATTTGATTAAAAAGAAGTCATCTGAAAACGCTTCTTTCATAGTTCCAATGGCATCATAAAAGTTTTCTAAATAATTTCCGTAATATTTCATGTATCTACAAAATTTTTTAGCATTCATAATTTTTACATTCTTTTTATATGGAATCACGTTCTTTTTTAGAATTGCCTCTGATTCATCAATATTTAAAGCTACAATAATTAACTGTCTATTTAATGATTGATAACCTTTTTTACATTTATGATAAAACACTCTTTTTTTAGTAGAGATAGTATAGTCAATATTTATAATATCAAATGATGATTTAATAATTACATTATCCACAGAAGTCAAACTACCATTAAATCGATTTGGCATTACCTCAAAATATCCTTTTATATCATGATTTAATGTATAATCAATAAAGATGTATTCTAAAATCCAGTGTATATATTTTCCTATGAGATAATGTCTTTCTGAATTATCATTGTAAAATTTTATAACCCAAGATTTGAATTTCCAACCTTTTTCTTGAAACAAAGATTTCATTCTATTTTTTATAGTTGTTGGATCTGGACCTTCTCCAAAATTTTCCTCTAAATAATCACTTACAGCTGTAAAATTACCTAATTCTTCATACAGGGATTTCCATTCTTTTACTTCTTCATTACTATATAGTCCAACCTTTTTATTATCTTCAACCCACATATCAAAGTCCAATCCTCTAAATTGGAATTCTTCTTTTAATCTCCTTTTAATATTTTTAGAATCAGGAGATTGACCTGTATTTCGATTTAAGAAATTGCTGATTGCTAAGAAACTCCCGAATTCTTCGAATAGTTTAATCCATAATTCTAAATCACTCTTATCGTACTTAAAGCGTCCTTTAGAATACTTCTCTTCCCATTCGTCGAAATCCCACCCCTCCTTATTAGCTAGCTGAAAAATATGATTTTTTAGAACATGATGATCTATACTAATAACATTTTCTACAGCACGATAAGAACCCCATTGTTCATATAATTTCTTCCATTCTTTGGCATCAGAAAAATTATAATTTGGTAAAAAATAATTTGGGTTAACTCTTTTAAAATAAGCTTTCCAAGAACCGAAATCTCTACCTTCACTTACTAATTTTTCTTTAATCCTAATTGCTATTGTCTTATAATCAGGACTCTTTTTATTGTTATTAGCTAATATTCGAGAAATTTCTAAGAAACTCCCTACTTTTTCGTACATACTTATCCATACATTGACTTCTGAATCTTTATAATGAAATCCTCTCTGATATTTTTTGTATTTGTTAAACCATTTATTAAAATCTCTCCCTTCTTGTTGAAACTTATTCTCTAAATTTCTTTTTAATTTTCTTCGCTCAATGTGATAACCATCATTTTCCAGTTTTCTACATACTGCTCTAATACTTCCTTGATCCTCATACAAAGATTCAGAATGTTTTAAAAAATCAAGATTATATTCATTATCATAAAATGATCGCATTAAATTAGAACCGCATTTATAACAAAAATAGTTACCATCATTTTCCCCATAAATTTCTTTAATTTTAGAGGAGAAGATATTCCAACCACATTTTTTGCAGTGGAAGATTGGTGGTTTATCAGTATATTCTTTATACATAGTCAAAATCTAAATTTGAAAAAACTTACTGAATAGTGTAAGTTGTTATATTTAAATAAAAAAAATAATGAGTATCTCAAAACAGAGAATTATAGCTTTTAACCAATTTAAATGAGAACAAAATTATTTTTTCATCTTTACAAAATCTCCAGATTTCATTAATTCACAAGGTTTAAGATAATTTTTTCCAGTCCTTTCTGCAATATCTTTGAGCAGTATGGACCATTTATTAAAATTATGTACTCCCACACTAAATGGACCGGGCATATTGGTTCCTTTTAATATAACATCATCAATGATTTTGTAACCAGCAATAATTCCTTCTTCCAGAAGCTTGCAACCTTCATTTAATTCAATGGCTAAATTGATTTCAGGATCAAATAAACCTGCTTTTTTGCTCAAATTTATTTTCGGAGTTCCTTTCGTCCAATCATAAAAACCTTTTCCCGTTTTTTTTCCTAAATTTCCTTCTGCTACGAGTTTAGTAAGTACTTTACCAGGAGCAAAATCAGAAGATATGTATGTTTCATAACTCTTCATGCTATTATAACTAACATCTATTCCAAGATAATCAGTTAATTGACATGGACCCATTGAAACTAGCGGTCCTGCTCCAGCATCAGCATCAATCTGCTCCCATGGAATGTTCATTTCATATGCTTTGTCGAAAATCCAATTTGTATAAATCGTTGTAGGGATTAATAATCTATTAGCAATAAATCCTGGACTCTCTTTTTCAATTCGTACTGAAAGCCTTTTTCTTTTAACGCAAGGTAATTTTTCACCAAGGGCTACACACATATCTAGAACTTCATCAGAAGTTTTTTCTCCTTTCATTACTTCAACACAACATTGAATAGCTACTGGTGGAAAAAAGTGCATACCAATAACCTTATCAGGTCTTTTTGAATCTTCTGCAATGTCAGTTATTCTAAAGGTTGATGTATTTGAGGCAAAAACACAATGGGGAGGTGAATGTTGCATAACTACATTACATACTTTTTTTTTAATCTCCATCTTCTCCACTACCGCCTCAAAGACAAAGTCAGCATCTTTGACTGCAGATGGTAAATCAATAGATTTTGTACATTTTTTCATTAGATCACTAACGAGAATACCTTCTCCCATGTTTCCCTTAATTTTAACTTTTTCCAAGCCTTCATGAATCTTTATTAACCCATTCTCTACGATTTTCTCATTTAAATCGATTAGAGTGACGTAATAATCTGCCATTAAGGACACCTGAGCAATTCCTTGGCCCATCACACCTGCCCCAACCACACAAACGTTTCTGATATTATTAATATCTAACATTGGTTAATAAAATGATATTATTTCTATTATTCTTTAAATGTATAAGTCAAGTACTAGTTAATTATTAAAAAATTAGTTATTTAATGCTGAATTCAACTGATTCAGAGCATTGAAAACATAATCTTCGATTTCTTCTTCTGTATGAGGTGGTTTATAGTAATGGAAGTGGAAATGAATCCTATTTTCAATAGTAAAAACTGCTAAAACAAGAGCATTTAAAATTCCCGGGGAGACTCCACCATATATATTCTCGACTATAAAGTTATCAGATCTTAATAAAATATTGAATTTATCTAAGGATCCAAGATTAGTAACTCCAAAAGGTTGACTTTTACTAGCTAATTCAAGATATATGGGTCCAATCTCCTTAATGGCTTTCAATGGAACTACTCTCGAAATTGTTTGGAAAACTTTAAACACACTTTTGTTTCGTAGATTTTTATTTAACTTTTTATGATACTTTTTAGCGTTTTTCCAAAAACCTTGTTGATTTTTATATTTTTTTTTAATAAGCAATCCACCAGCAAAACAACCTACTGATTGACCCACATTATATGCTAGTCTCTTCCTCAAATTAACAGGATTATTAATAATCGGAAAATCTGGGAGAAAAAGCGTACATAATGCGCTATGCACAGTTATCTTCTTTTCCTTGCATTTATTAATTAATGCCTGAGATTGAATATCACTTAAAATCCAAGCATAAGTCATAAACTTCTTATTTGTAAAATCTTCAATTATTAATTCTTCTTGCACCTTATGGCCTTTTACCAATCTTTGTTTCAATCTATAAATTTTTACAAATCTTTTGAGAAACCATACATCTCTGTAATATTTTCTTGGAGTCTTAGGTATTGCTTTCTGAATTTCTGGAGGTAAGATATCTTCTAAATCTTTTACTAATTCCTGTGTTTTAACTTTTAAATTCGGTTTATTCATAAATTCAATAATATCTTTAAAAAGGAATACCATTGACATGCCATCAGCTATTACATGCTGCATAGTTATAATTAAATCAAATTTTTCCTTTGAGATCAAAACTTTTACGCGTATTAAAGGAACTGAGCAATCTATTCCTGTTTCAAATGGAGTTATAAATTCTTTTTCAATAATTTTTTTATATTGTTCCTCTTCAGATCTATGCGTAATTTCTAATGGAATTTTACCGATTTTCTCCCAAATTAGATAAGGATGTTGATTTTCATCCACAATCAATTGAGCTTGAAGTAAAGGATGCTTTTGTTGAATCTTATCCAATGCATTCCTTAATATTGCCTCTTGAATATCACCTTTAATTGTAGTTGACATCGAGATATTGTAAGGTTGACCTAACGTCCAATTTAGATATTCCAATTCATTTAGTTTTCGTTTATGCATAGTAGAATCCAGCTGGTTATGTAATTGAAATTAACAATCCATATTTCGGGTTAAGTTTAATTTGGCTATTATATTTAAGCATTGTGTAAGGTTAATTATATCATTTTTTATTAGAAAATTTTTAGATATAGAGTTGAAAAAGAAAATAATATTAATTGCTCATCGAGGAGCAAGTAATACTGCTCCTGAAAATACTTTAAAAGCGTTTACAATGGCTATTGAATTAGATGCAGATTATATTGAATTTGATGTAAGAATATCTAAAGATGGGGAGCTGATAATTATTCACGACCCAGATGTGTTCCGCACGACTCATAAACTTGGATTTGTGAAACAATTTTCTTTAAACAAAATTAAAAAATTAAATGCTGGAAATGGAGAGAAAATACCTACTTTAGAGGAATTACTGATTGAAACTAAAGGAAAAATTAATTATATGTGTGAGATAAAAGTTAAGAACATCTCTGGAAAAGTATTAAGTATTTTAAAAAACCATAATGTCTTAGATTCAACAATTTTAATTTCATTTAAACATAACGAACTTTTAAAAAGTCGAAATATGTATCCTGATTTGAAATTGGGAGCAATAATACCTTCAAGATTAGGATGGATTACAAACTGGTTTATAAAAAAAAGACTCATCTCATCAATAAGTCAAAAAAGTTTTTTTTCCATCAACGCATTTTTCCCATTGGTTAATAGGAAATTTGTAGATTTTTCTCATGAGAAGGGTCTTAAAGTTTTTGCTTGGACAGTAAATTCAAAAAGAAAGATGAAGAAATTAATTAAATTGGGGATTGATGGAATTTTGACAAATGATATTAGCCTTTTAAAGGATGCTTTGAATGAATTCACTGATATCAGAAATAAAAATAAAGATGTCTTAAATGATTAGTATTAAATGGTTACTTGGTATAATATATCTAGAAAAATAATAGTTTAAATATGAAAATTGAAATCTAAGAATTTTCTCACTTCTAGTTTGATACTAATATTATGTTTTAGCTCTTTAACCCCATTCATATCGGTTGCATCGTTTGGTTTTCAAAATAATAGAATTAATTTGAAATCCAATGCGGCAGAGGAATCATGGATTATTCAATTAGATCATGATGGAAGAAATATGGCATTTGATTCAAATAATTGTATTTATATCGCTGGATGGAGTAATCTCATCAAGTATAATACTTCAGGAATTCAATTGTGGAATAAAGGATTAAATGGTATCTTGGATGAGCCCATAATTAAAACTGATTCTACTAATAACGTGTATTTAGCAGGTTATTATGAAAACCAAACACTTTCTTGGAATTGGACAATTTTCAAATTTAATTCTATGGGAGATTTACTATGGCAGAAAGTATTTGGGCAAGTTAATATTAGATTCATTACTGATTTTGCTGTAGATTTAGAAGATCATGTTTATATTTATGGCCTATTGACATCAGATAATTTGTTTGTAATAAAATTTAATAAAACTGGCAGCCAATTATGGTTTCATGAATTTGAAGCCATTGGTTTATTTGATGAGAGTTCAAATATTTTAATTGACTCAAATTACAATATTATAATCTCGGGAAGCTCTTTGGTGGATATTATTAATTATACTTCAATAGATTGGGTAAGATCATATAATGGGTCTAGGGATTTGCAGTGGTCCATTACTTATGACTGTACATCTTTTCCTATACTAGAATTAGATTCACTAAATAACGTAATTTCAATTGCAAGTACTTGTTATGAATTGGATTTAATTAAGTATGACAATTTTGGTAACTCGGTTTGGAATTATTCGTTAAAATCCCAATTTTTAAATATGATGGCATATCATGGTCCAGCCCCGACGATGAAACATCTCTATCATTTAACATTGGATTCATCTGATAACATCTATATTGGTTGGGATATTGCAATACCGGATGATATATATACATCAGATGTATTATTAATCAAAATCAATAGTTCTGGAAGTTTTAAATGGTATTTAACGTGGGGGGGTCCAAATGACGATTATTTAGGGAAAATCGGTGCAGATTTTGATAGTAATATTTATATATTAACTGGAAATTGTTTGATAAAAAATCCAGTTAATAACAACAAATCACTGGTTGGAGCTAACCTATGGAACTTCTACTTCATTCTTTTTGGAATTTCTTGTTTTGTTTCTCTAATTTCATTATATTTTATCATCAGACCTAAAATTAGAAGAAAGTTCAGTAAATCAACAAATCAGAAGTAATATGTAGACATAAAATTAGTTGGGTAAAAAAATAACATACTATAGGAAGCAAGATTCGCTATTAAGGAAATTAAAGAGGACCTTTTTAAATTTGGTTGGTTTTTTATTGAATTTCTATAAAAAAGGCTTTGAAATTCTAAATAGTATAAAAAGCATTCGATTAATGTCATTAGCGGAATAATTATAAGAACATAGAGCAATGCGAATTCACTATAGAATGCAAAAAAAAAGTAAGAAATTATACCGACGGGAGGAAACATAACTAGATTAACTAATACTATTGAAACAAATAATTTTCTAGACTTAAGAAAAGCATAAACTACGCCAAATTCAATTATTATTATAATAAAACTCGTAATTAAGATATTCATAATTATTAAAATTGGCTGATCATAGAAAGGTACTGGAATCATTAGAGAAAATACTAATGGAATTACGGCTACGATTAGGGTAATATAGAGTAGTGTAAAATAAATAATGATAGAAATATACCTTTTGTATCTCACATTGATTTTCTAGGTAAAGAACATTTAAAAGACTTTGCTAAGAAAAAAAAATTAAGTTGATTTTTTACTTAAGATTTCTTTTGCTGGAAAAATTAAGCCAAGAACGAGAAGTAGAGCTCCGATAACAAAAATAAACATACTACCCCCGTAATAACCAATGAAGATCTTGTATATTATAAAAGTTGCCCAAGGGATACTACCCCCTAATAGAAGAACATACCATGCCCATTTTTCTCCTTTCCGATAACTCATGTGATTGATAAAGAGAACAAAGATACCACAAGCTAAAAAAATAATCCCAATTAACTTTTTTGTTATAATATACATTTGCGCGAAAACAGGATCGCTAGCTAAATATGTTGCATAAGTTATGCCTGTAAAAACCTGAAAATCACTTACAAACATTATCTCTGTTGCAAATATCCATAATAGGGACATTACTTCTATGTAAGCTCCCATAGCTGAAATAAAAAAAGACCCAATTTTCAATTTTGATGCTTTCATATTTTTTACCTCTAGAATATTAAAGCACTTTAAATTTTAAATGATTAATTATCTTTAAAAGAATTTAATTCTATTTGATTTTATGAGATATTTTATGAACAATCCACCATTTCCCATCAATTTTCATAAGATTAAAATAATCAATGTACCCAACTTCTTCACATTCAATTTTAAGTTTTACGGCACCTATTTTTTCAGTTACATCGATGTAATAAAACTCTGTTTTCCAACTTAAACTTACGTTAATCTCATTAGGATTATACCAAGATAAATACTCATTTTTATCTACAATTCTTAGCCTTCCATCATCATGAAAAAGATAAAATTTCCATTCATCATGTAAAAGTTCTTTGTAAAGTTCTGGGTCACTTTTTACATGGCCTTCATGATAATATTTCAGAATTTCTTCTTTGATTATCTTTTTTTCCATTTCTGCATTTCTATTTGGTAAATTCTTCATTATCTAGTTCACCTTAAAAATACAATTTGATTTTTAAATTCATTTAATTATTTTGCTAAATTTTACCTATTTTATATTACATTATAAGAGAATTGGATGAATTTAATAAAATAATTGAAAATATAAAAAGCTTAATCTATTCCCCTTATCTATTCATTTATATTCTAAATTAGAACTAATCCTATTAAGGATGTAACAATAGATTTTACGCTTATTATAAGCAGAAAGCAAAAAATTGCTAATTGAAATAACCTTAGGGAAATTTTGGGGGTTATTCTATGTCCAAGTTTAGTACCCATAAAAATTATTGGAAAAGCTAATAAAAATACAACAAGTAAATTGATTGGAAATATCCCTCCAAATATATAAAATGGAACTCTTGAGATAGATAATACAGTGCCGATTGCAGCAAAATTTCCAATAAAGTCCTCTTTATAATGCCCAGTTTTTTCTAATAAAACAACATTAAGAGGCCCTGCAGCACTGATTAATCCCGAAAGTAGACCATATGTAAATCCACCTAAGAAAATAATAGGAGAAGATGATTTTAAGTGTCGTTTAACTTCAAGTTGGCTTGCATTTTTGAGATAAAGATTAATCTTATAAGAGGAATAAATTAACACAAAAACTCCGAACACTAATTCAATCCACTCTGTTCGAATATTAATAATCAAATAAGTCCCAAAAATTGTAGCTGGAACTCCTAACGAAAGAAAGCGAAAAAAGTATGCATTATCCAAGTATTTGTGATACTTAACAAAGTTAATCAAAGCTGGGAATAATCCCCAAATGTTCACTAGAATTACCGATGCTTTAATTCCAATTATTGGACTTATAATCGGAATTAGGATCAAGGCATCTCCAAATCCAATAATTCCATATACCATACTTGAAAAAAAAATCGGAATTAGAAGTAAATATTCTAGCATCTTAAAACGATATAATTTATGAACTCTCTATTCCCCTAAATTGACTTTTAAAATTTATTCAAAAATTTAAGTTTTTATTATTTCAAGATAATAGATAGTAGATAAATAAGAACTTTACAATTCATCTAATCTTTTTTGAATCGAGCGTTGTGTTTTACCAAATAATAGTTTTTTGTTTTTTTCAATAAACTTCCAGCTAAATCCTTTAAGGCTGCTTAAGGGACCTTCAATTCCTTTGGGATTCCCAGTTCTTGTAAAAGTGACTTCAGTATGTTTGATAGCTTTAATAACTTGATGAGGTGTTTTAAATTGTTCAATTAAAGTTTTTGCTTTTTTCGGACCAATGTCAATAAAGCCCTCAACGACGTAAGTTCTTCTCTCTTTGATACTCATTCCTTTTGGGGCCTTCCGGGCTAGCAAAGGAACCCCATCCTTGACTTGTTCTCTATATGCTATACGTTCTACAACTATTGCAGTGTCCTCTATATTTCTTGTAGGAATTAATGAAATCCCTAATTTGTATGATATAAAAGCAAGAGCTCCATATATAGAGGAAATATTCATTCCCACATTCTCGAAAACATTATCGTTTAGGCCTTCAATTATTAAAATAGGAGTAATGTAAGTTTCTTTTAACCTCCTCATCTGTTCGAATAAGCGATTATCCATTATGGAAGATACGAAATCAAACCCTTCTTTTCTTTCTATTGCTACTTCATTAGAAACAACTATGTCTGCTATGTCCAATTGTTTAGTTTCATATGTTATTCGATCTTTTTTACCTTCCAATATACTTGCTAACTTTTGTTCTCGATTATCAAGAATAATGTGTGGTATTTTATTGTTCTGGAACATCATTTTTCAATTCTTTAGTTTAAGACAGAAATCAATCGATATGTAATTCTTTTTGAGAATTTTTAAACAAAAAAGCTTTGAATTGTTTAAATCTAAATAATTTATTATTTATAAAAATATAGCTTAAAATCGCTAATCCAATAACTTCGGTAATATAATTAATTGGCTGATTTAATAATTCAGTCAACCAAGAACGAAGTGGGTCATCAATATAAGAAAATTGATAAGGGATTAATGGAAAGAATAAAGGTATATCAGGTAAATCTAGTAATAAATGGATAAAACTGCCCGCAAAATAAGAGATCGCAAGTAATTTGTTTTTCCTAGTCCCAAAAAATACCAATAGAGAGCTGACAAAGACGAAAAGAAGTGTATGGGAATACCCTCTTCCAGAACTGATTCCTAAAAACATAAGAGACTTGTCAATTACATCAGGAATTACTGATCCAATAATCAGAGTTAATCGATTAACCGCTAATCTTCTCTTAATTTGAGGTAATTCAAAAATAAGTAATGGAATGGCTAAATGAAATAATGGAAAAATAGAAATCCCTCCAGTACTAAAACCCGTACAAGAATCTAAAAAATAATATTATTTCTGGGAGGTAGAATATGATTATTGAAATTATAATAAACTCAATTGAAATTTTTAAAGCCCTTTTCATTAAGTAAGAGTATGAAATAATTTTTTGCTGTTCCTTGTCTGACATGCTCATTCTTTAGTAAATTTTATTTAAATTTATATTCTTTTATAACTTCTTCTACTGTATAATTTTGATGGATAATCTTAGTTAAAGCACTGACCAATTTAGTAGGATCATCTGATTGAAAGACATTTCTACCAAATGCTACTCCGATACCCCCCGCTTGAACTGATTCATAGGCAACTTGAAGTAAATCAACTACGGTATCCATTTTTGGACCTCCAGCAATTAATACCGGAATAGGCACACTTTCAACAATATATTTAAATGAATCAATATCTCCTGTATAATTGGTTTTTACAATATCTGCTCCTAATTCTGCTCCTACCCTAACAGCAATATTTACTACTTCGGGATCATTTTCATTTGTGATTTTTTGACCTCTAGGATACATCATAGCTAAAAGTGGCATACCCCACTCTCTTGCAGTTTGAATTACTTTCTGAGCATCTTGAAGCATTTGTGGCTCTTCATCCGCTCCAATATTTAGATGAATTGAAACTGCATCAGCACCCATTTTTACTGCAGTTTCTACAGAGCATACTAACACTTTCCGATCTGGATGTGGCCCTAAGTTAGTAGCTCCAGACAAATGAACGATGAGTCCAATATCTTTCCCATATCTTCTATGACCTGCTTCAACCATACCTGAATGCATTAAAACTGCATTTGCTCCACCTAAAGCAACTTTTTCTACCATACTAGCTAAATCTTCAAGCCCCTTTATAGTACCTAGGGTAAGGCCATGATCCAAGGGAATTATTATAGTTCTTTTTGTTTTTCTATCTATTATTCGTTCAATTCTGATATTCTTTCCTACATTCAATTATAAAGCACTTTTATTCTAAAAGTAAATTATTCATAATTAATGAGAATAAACATTTAAAATTATACAAATCAAAAAAGAAGTGAATTACCAAGGTCTTCTGAGCGTAGTCATTCTACTCATTGTAGATTTATTAGGATAATCTAAATTATAATGAATCCCGCGACTTTCTTTTCTGGAGATTGCACTTACTATTATTATTTTTGCCACGGTTGCTAAATTTCTTAATTCAAGTAGGTCTCTTTCGATCTTAAAATCCCAATAGTATTGGTTAATCTCATCAAGGAGCAAGTTGATCCTCTTTTTGGCACGTTGCAATCTTAAATCAGTTCGAACAATTCCAACATAGTTCCAGCAGAATCGGCGTATCTCATCCCAATTCTGGGTGATAACCACCGCTTCTGTGGAAGGAACAGCATGTCCGGGTTCCCATCCCTTAAATTCGTTAACTTTTAAATCGGTTACTTGTTTTGCAAGAGTCTTTGCACATTCATTGGCACATACTAGGCCTTCCAATAAAGAATTACTAGCTAATCGATTTGCTCCATGTAATCCTGTACAAGCAGATTCTCCAATAATATATAAATTTTTAACTTTTGTAGATCCATCAAGTTTAGTTAATACACCTCCACAACAATAATGTGCTGCTGGAACCACTGGAATTGGCTCTTTAGTAATATCTATATTGAAATCCTTACAAGCCTCATATACTCCAGGGAAATGACTTCTAATAAAATCAGGACTCTTATATGATGCAATATCTAAGTAAACATAATCGTCCCCAGATCTTTTGAGCTCAGCATCTATTGCTCTTGACACAATGTCGCGGGGAGCTAATTCCTTTAAAGGATGATAATTCTGCATAAATGCATTTCCTTTCAAATCTTTAAGAACCGCTCCCTCGCCACGCATCGCCTCAGTAATTAGAAGTGACTTGGCAAAAGGGTGATATAAACATGTAGGATGAAACTGATAAAATTCCATATTTGCAATTATAGCACCAGCTCGATATGCCATAGCAATTCCATCTCCAGAGGCTACATCAGGGTTTGTAGTATATAGATAAATTTTACCTGCTCCACCAGTAGCTAAAACAGTTACCTTAGATGCAATATTATGAATCTCATCAGTATTTTGATCCAAGACATATAACCCATCGCATCTGAAGTTGTTTGAAAATAAGTTAATTCCAACCCAATATTCATTAATCTCAATATTATCATATTTTTTTACCTCTTCAATTAACTTCAGTGCTATGTTTTGACCTGTTAAATCATTTACATGAAGTATTCTCCTTTCAGAATGTCCTCCTTCTTTTCCTAGATCATATCGTCCATTCTCATCTTGAGTAAATTCAATACCCAAATCCATTAATTCTCTTATTCTTTCTGGTGCTTGGGTAATTATCCTTCTGACAATATTTTCATCGCATAAACCATCTCCAGCTACTATTGTATCTTGAATATGTTTTTCAAAATTATCATTCTCATTCCAAACACAAGCAATCCCCCCTTGTGCATAAAATGTATTAGATTCTTTCAAGCCTTCCTTCGTAATTATCAAAATATTCTGATCTGGTGCTAATTGTGCTAATTTGATTGCCAATGTTAACCCAGAGATTCCTCCTCCAACAATTAATATATCAGTTTTAAGCTTCAAAGAAATCTTTTTAATAAATTCATAAAGAAATATTAAAATACCAAAATGAAATTAAAATTTTATATCTTTTTGAAAAAATCATCATAATTTTTTTTTAAATTGTTAAATTTGTCTAAACAAATTATGGGAAAAATAAAAAACGTACTCTTTGTCTGTAGTGGAAATAATAAATAATTACCCATAAATACTGCAAGGAGTCCAGCAGCAGAATATCTCTCGAAATGGTTAAAAGAAACAAAATTCAAAGAAGATTTAAAGGACGTTCATTTTAACTCTGCTGGTCTTTACAGTTATTATAAAACTCCCCAAGAAGGCACATCTCATTATCTTGAATCAAAAGGTATTGATTTCAGCGATTTTAGGGGAAAAGTGATTACTGAAGAATTAATCAAAAAGCAGGACTTAATCTTAGGTTTTGAAGAAAAATGGCATATTAGAAAATTGAAAAGAAGATTTAAAAATCTGAAAGAGTTAGATAAAAGAATTTTCTTGTTATTAGATTTTGCGGGAGAAAAAGGAGACCTTGAAATTCCAGATCCCATTAATTTTGAACCAGAAGAGTATAGAACAACAATTAAAAGAATTGAAAAAGCATTACCTAAAGTATTACAAAAGATAATCGATATAAATAAGACTGATCTAAAATGAAAAAAATCAGAAATATTATCTTCATCTGTTTAGGAAACACTGCTAGATCACCTACAGCAGAATTTTTAGCAAAATTCTATGCAAAAAAGTATGATATTAAGCTTAATATTGAAAGTGCAGGTTTTATGAATGCTTTCTCTTATATGCAACCAGGATCCCAAAAATATTTGAATGCTAAGGGTATAGATCATTCGGATTTCAAACCTAAGATTCTTAGCAAACCTTTACTTGAAAAACAAGATTTAATTTTAACAATGGAGCGGTCGCAATCAATTGAAATAATTAGAAATTTTTCTTCTATCAGTAATATTAACGAAAAAGTCATGACTCTAAAGGAATTTAATGGGGACTTCTCTAATCGAGACATTATGGATCCCTACTACACTAATTCTGATACTTACTTGAAAATATTAAAGATTATTGACATTAATATTGAAAATTTAATTCAAAAAATTAAAGAGAGAAATAATTAAACCTATTTATGCTTAATGCTTCTTAAAAAGATTCTTTTTAGATAAGAGGCTTAACTCAGAAATTAACCAGCATACTTCTTCATAAGTGGCAGATGATTTTAGAATTTCTTCTGATTTTTTCTTGATCTGATTTTCAGTGATTTTACCTTTTTCTTTTATAATAGCTAGTTGTAGTTTAGCAAGTTCTCTACATAATTCTTTATAATCTCGTTTTTTCTGTGTTAATTCATATGCTGCTAAATTGATTTCTGCAATTAGATCTGGTTCTAATCCCGCTTCAATAAGTTCTTTAGTATCCTCTATTTCTAATTCTAATTCAGGGCGTACTTCAATTATTCCATTATTAGCCCCCTTAGATTTATAAGTATCCATAATTGCTAAAAATCCTCCAAATTCTTGATTTTGCTGAATCACTTGAATTTTTGCTGGGATACTTCTTTCTCTATTAAGCTTATTAGCCCTATTTAAACTCAAATCCTTTTTCTTTTTAGAAGCTTTTTGGCCTTGCCATATATAAATTATGTTTACTCCATCAATGAGATAGACTCTAGTACTATCATTAAAGTTCAATTTTGCAGTTTTTCTTAGAGAACCATTCTCAGCAACGTTATAAAAAGGCATGTAATTTCGAATATCAGTTTTATAATATTATAATAAAAATAGCGGAACTTATTTTTAATTTTAAAGAAAAAAAAGATATATTACTCACACTTTTCTGGATTTAACTTACAAAAGTTAATAGATGAAACAATATCATCTTTACCAATCAGGCCTAAGATGTAATCTGCCCCATGTTCTTTTACAACAATCAATTCTGGCTTTTTATCTATTTTTAAAAATGTTTTCATTACATCACTTCCTAAATCATTGTCATAGATCATAGGAAAATCAGCAATATTTCTCATAATGTAACCAACAATCATCCTTGATCTTTCATTAATCGGAATTCTTTTTATATCATTAATATGAATAATACCCACAATCTGACTATTTTTCACCACCGGAAAATATGACTTCTTATATAGCATGAAATAATGATCAATAGCTTCAGATATAGTTAGAGTAAAAGGTATTTCCATTCTCGGTAGACTTACCATATCCTTTGCATTTAAATGTGAGAGTGCTTCTTGATTTACAACTTGAAGGTATGATTGTTTTGTTTGATTATTTAAAAAAGTTCCAATTATAATCATCCAAAACCCATTTAGAAGTCCAAAAAGTAATATTTGAATAAATCCGAAAGCCATAAGACCATAAGCAAAGAAAGTCCCTATCCTTGATGCTGTCTTTGTTGCAGAGATCAAATTCTTACGCCTCGCCCAGAGAAAAGCTCTTAGAATTCTACCACCATCGATAGGAAATGCAGGAAGTAAATTAAACAATCCCAAGCCAACGTTCGATACACCAGAATAGAATAAGGTTATAATAACTCCAACAGGAAAAGGTATTGGTATGGTGAAAAGTATTATAAGCAATAGACCTCCAAGTATTAAACTAGAAAGTGGTCCGACTGCAGATATTATTATTTCACTTTTAGGAGTTTTAGGTTCCTCTTCGATTTTTGAGGCTCCTCCAAATAAATACAGTTCAATCTCTTTAACTTTTAATCCATATTTCTGGGCTACTATAGAATGAGCCAGTTCGTGTAATAAAATAGAGCCTAGAATTATAACCCCATTTATAATTCCAACTAATAATAAATCAATAAAAGATGCCATAGGAACTAGAGATGCATAAAAATTTGCTGCATAAAATCCAACTAAACCTATTATCAGTAGAGTGCTTAAATGTAATTTAATTTCTATTCCATAAATGGATCCAATCTTAATTTATATCACCTAAATTCATTTTTTTTAAATCTATTATTGTCCAAATCTTGATTTCTATTATTATCTTAAAAATTAGGTTATAAAATTCTCTTTATTATTGCTGAGAACTAATTTTCTCTTAATATTTATTAATAAAAACTTAATCTTCGATTAGTCTTTTAATTAAAAAGTCCATAATTACCATTTTTTTTCAAATGAATCTAATTATTTAAGAAATAGATCATCGAGGTGACTCTTAAGATAAAGAAAATGTTAAAAGTTATAAAAAAAACAAGATTTAATTATTTGTAAAAATCTTTATCTTAAAATATATCATAGGTTGAAATTAAAAATGGTTAAAAATATCTTAGTTTTAGGAGCTGGATTGATGGGAAGTGGTATTGGACAAGTTGCTTTAATGGCAGGATACAATGTAACAATGGTAGATATTAACGATGAACTTGTAAATAAAGGATTTGCTCAGATTGAAGGAGGCTTAAAGAAACTTGAAACAAAAGGGGCTTTAGGAGAGGGAATAACTGCAAATGACATTTTGGCTCGGTGTAAGAAATCTATTGACCTTGCGTCTGCAGTTAAAGAAATAGATTTTGTAATTGAAGCCGTAATTGAGAAAATGGATATTAAAAAAAGTGTTGCTAAAGCCGTTATGGAAAATGGGCCATCTCATATTATTTTTGCATCAAACACTTCTACGATGAGTATAACAGAAATAGGAAAGGATTGTGGAGCTCCCGATCGTGTTTGTGGAATGCATTTCTTCAATCCTGTACCTCTAATGCGATGCGTGGAAGTTATAAGAGGTAAAGATACTTCAGATGGGACTTTTAATATCGCTATGGAGGTTGCTGGTAAATTACCATGTCTTAGAGGTCAAAGGTATATTGCCCCTGTATTGAAGGATAGACCCGGTTTCATTGTAAATCGAATGAATGCACCGGTTCAAATTTATCTGAATTGGGCTTTTGATGAAGCTAAAAAGAATAATATTGCTTGGGAACGTCTAGATGCCGATGCTGGTGGAAAAATGCCTATGCCACCTTGTGTTTTGACAGATTTTGTCGGCCTCGACACTACTTTTCATGTAATGAATTACTATAAAGAAACTTTATCTCCCGATTTTGAACCAGGAATAGTAATTAATGAATTGGTAGAAAGCGGTAATTTAGGCCAGAAAACTGGAAAAGGATTCTACGATTGGAGTCAAGGAAGAGAAGCAATTATGGCTAAGATAAAAGTTGCTGAACCAGCAAGTCTTTTTGACTTAAATACGGTTTTTGCTATAATGTTGAATGAAGGATGTCGTATCTTAGATGAGGGTATTGCTAGTGGATTTAAAATTATTGATGATGCAAATATGGCTGGTATGAATGCCCCAGGACCCTTTGGAGCTGGGAAGAAGAACTATGAAGAATGGACCAAAGTCTTGAACAATTTAGCAGACAAAACTGGTAAAGACTATTTCAGACCAATAGATTTGATGAAATCAGGAGAATTCTCTAAAATGAGGAAGTAAATTAATTCTATCTTTTTTTTATTCATTTTTATCGAAATTTTCTTAAAATTTGAAAGTTTTTAATTTTAAAAATTATTTAACTACTTGCTTAAAATTGTTTAAAATTAAATTAAAAATGGTAAAGAGGTTAGAAGAATGACTGAAGAAACTAAATTTGAACATTTAAAGATCGATTGGCCCCCTCTAAAAGATGAGGATGGAAATGTAATCCGTGAAGGAACCATTGAAGGAAATTACGCTGTAATTTCAATTAACAGACCAGATAGGTTAAATGCCCTAACAGAACAGACAGTTGCAGAAATTACAAAAGCTCTTAGAATTATGGAACTTGATCAATCAATTCGAGCTGTAGTTTTAAGGGGGACGAAGGATTATACAAAAAAGCCTGCATTTTCTGCAGGTGCAGATCTTGCAGCTATGGTGAATCCACGACTAAAAATGAATGTTCCTATGCATATGAGCATGGCGATGAGAATAAGACATAGAGATTATGATGAAATGGCACAATTTTCCAAACCTTTAATCGCTGCTGTTGATGGATTTGCTTTGGGTGGAGGTTTTGAAATCGTATTAACCTGTGATATTGTTATCGCGAGTGATAGAGCAATCTTTGGAACCCCAGAGATCCATCGTGGAATCTTTTCAGCAAATGGGGGAGTCACTAGATTAGCTGAAAGAATAGGTGTTAATAGAGCCTTGCGTGTTGGATATTTTGGAGAGCAATTTGATGCAAAAACTATGCTTGATTGGGGGTTGGTAACATGGATGGCTGCTGCTGGGGATGAATTCGAAAAATTAGTCCATGAAAAAGCTAAGTGGCTTAGTGAAGCTCCAACAACTGCACTATTTATCATAAAGAAATGCGTAAAATTTGGAACTCGATATCCACAATTAGGTATTATGATGGAACAACTTGGTTTTGGTGTAAATAGTGCAAGTTTTGATTCTAAAGAAGGTATTGCAGCATTCAACAGAAAAATAAGGTGCCCTGTATGCAATGGTAAAGGTAAAATGGAAGATGGAAGCACTTGTCAAAATTGTGGTGGAGCAAAGAGAATAAAAGACACTCCCCACTTCAAGGGGCTGTAATTTGGTACGTATTTTTTCTATTTTTTTTCCTTTTTTACTAAAATAATTCTTGAATAAAAAATGATGCATAATATTGAGCTAATTGAAGAAATCAATGATAATAATCTTTATTTAAGGAAAATTTCTAAAGATGACATCTCATTCTTCTATGAGAGCTTAAAGATTAAGGATATAACGAATTATTTATCATTAGGACCTTTATTATCTTATGATCATGCTAAACGTATTATTAAAAATTATTTAAAATACTGGGAGGGATATCTCCAATTTAATTACATAATAGAACTTAGAGAAGGACCTAAACCTTTAAAGATTGGTTCTGTGAGCTTATGGAATATAAGTTGGCAACATAAAAGAGCAGAGATAGGTGTATGGCTTGTTCCTAATTATTGGGAAAAAGGTATCGGCAAGAAAACTCTTAAACTGATAAAGAAGATTGCTTTTATTCATCTTAAACTTAATAGAATCCAAGCTCATGTCGCTTTAGAAAATTTGCGTTCAATTTCCACATTTAAAAACTCTGGATTCCTAGAAGAAGGTCAACTAAAAGAGTACTTAAATTTAAATGGTAAATTCTATGATGCTATTATATTAGCTTGTCTAAAAAAGTCTTGATGTAATTGATTTAATGCTCCTAGATTTAAATAATTGTTCAATATCCTTAGAAAATGATTTAAATATATTGACATTTCCATTAAAATCTAATAATTTCATTTTAAATTTAGAAGTAAATTTATCCAATATGTCTTTAGCAAACTGATCAACATTTTTTTTTTTTATCTTTTTGTTGTCAGTTTTTATGATTAAATGACAAACTTTATCGGGATGTGTATAAAAATAGAATTCATTTTTACCTATTTTCAATGTGACTAAACTTTGGTTAAATTTATATCTTGTAAAGCGACAGATTTGGTCAAAATAACTTCCAATCAATCGGTAATCATACTCTTTATTGAAACTATTATCTATCGCATAATTAAACAGTGGAATACCTGTATTAGATAAAAAAATGATTTCTTGGATCAACTTTTCTCCAAATTCAATATTCAATTTTTGAATATTTATAAACTTTCTAGTGATAGTATAGATTCAATTCAAAATTTAAAGTAGTTATTAACTAAAAAATAATATTTATTTTTTACTATTAAATTGCGCTATTTTCTCTTTAATTTCTTTAAATTTACTTAAAGCCAATTCGAAATTATCCTTCTTTATGGCATCTGTTGCCTCTGAATTCAGATTAATTATGATCATTCTAAACTTCTCATATTCATTAAACTCTTGAATTCTCCTCTTAATATCTTTAATATATTCAGAGTATTTATTAACATAATCTTCTTTTCCAATGAATCTTGATATTTTTATTATTTGATTACAATTATCTATAGCCTCATCAAATAAGAATCTCTTTATATTTTCTTCAACTAAAATCTCTAAATCCTCAATATCCTTTTTAAGCTTATTATATTTTTGTTTTGCATCAACTATTGATCTTTCTTTAATCTTTATTTCTTTCTCAAAGTTCGGTAATGCTTTTTCTTGAATAATTTGACTGACTGATTTTAATAAATCCTTCGCTTTATCAAATTCATATTTATCTGTTAAATTTGTAACTTCCTGAAGAGAGTCTTCAATCTTTTCATGAAAGTCGTATTTTTTTTTGAGCTCAACAAACATGGCTTCTAAAGTATCCCATTTTTCTTTTATAGATATATCTTCAATTTTTCTTAAAAGCTCTTTAGCTTTTCGAATTATGTCATTAGCTAGAATAACGTTATTTGTGCTGAGATAACTATTTAATTGTATTTCAAGTGGTTCTAATTGCCTCTTTATATCTTTCTTTTTACTTGAATAATCATCCCATATTTTTTTGTCTTTTTTAATTAATTCTTCTATTACGGTATTTGAACTCAAATTTAAAATTTTATTATATTTTTCTTTGAAAGAAGCTACTATTTCATGCGCATCATCGATTTTGTTCGCGTTTAACAAATTTTCAAATCTACCTTTCAAATCCTCAAAATCATCAATTAAGAATGGTTTTTGATTTCCAATTAGTTGGTGAATTTTGTTAACGAATTTTTGTTGTTGCCTTATTATAGAACTTAATTCCGCTTTTTTAGCAAGTTCAATAATTTCTTCTGTGGTTTTTATAGCATCGTCATATTTTCCCATCAAATAATGGTTATTTGCTATTACTTTTAACTCGTCAATTTCAGAGATTATAATGATCTTTTCTTTTTCATCTAATTTTTTTTGTTTTGAATCCATCAATGACCACGATTAAAACTAGTTATTCAATAAATTGCTCTAATAAACCAACAATTTGGTCAAACTTTTCTATTGCTTCTGAAATTTTACGTTTGTCGATAAATTTAATGGCTTTTTTGCTTAAATCCTCGAGCTCATTTTTCTTAATACTTTTGAAATTAAAGTATTCATCCTTAATTGAGTCTAGTTTGCTCAAGACCTCCCTATCAATCACTTTATCCACTAAATCCTCAATCTCTTTTAGGGATTTGCCTGCTTGAAATACTTTACTAGCTTTCATAAACCTTTCTATTTTTCTTACTAATACTTCAACTCTTTTCTTTAAAACTTGTTGTTCTTCTCTTAGATTAAATAAAATATTTTCATCCTTCAATATTAAATCTTGAGCAAATTGGATTGAAAGTAAATTAACATCATTTTGATATTTGTTTTTAAAATCCTGTGCTATATTATGAGCTTCTTTATAGTTTCTAGCTCTAATTAGATTTTCAAAAACTTTCAATTTGATCTCTGCTTCAGTTTCAATTTTCCTCACAATTTGCTTAATTTTGTTTCTAGATTTTGCTTCTTCAATAAAGTTAAGCATATCTTTTTCGAGGGAATAGTCATCAATTTCATGAGCTAAATTTATAACTTTCTGAGCTATATCTATAGCTTCATTATAATTTTCTGCTACAAAATTTTTATCCACTCCCTCTTTTAATCGATTTATTTCAGAAATAACTGGTAATAATTTGAACTCTAGCTGCCTAAAATGCTCTCTATATTTACTCTTTGAAATTTCAATAAGTTCAAAAAAATCAACTGGCTCAGAATTATATTCTATTATTATATTACGGATTACTTTCAAATTGGGATAATTTCTAAAAAAGATTTCGCGAATTGTAGGAATATGACTTTTTAAAGACTGTGAGACTTTTTTACTAACCCATATATATAATCGCTTTTGATTTACAACATAAAAAGTTAAGATATCGAATAAAGTAAAATTAGATAACAAGTTTTTCGTTGAGATTTCTTCTAAATTTCCCGAATAATTTAATTTAAATAATTTTATATTATTTTGCAATTTTAAAAGCCCTCTGATATTATATTAAAAAAAATTTATTATTTCTCATTAAACTTACTTTTATCTTTAAGAAAAGTAAATGAAAATATATTTTAAATCATTTTATTATTCATTCGGCTTTTTATCAATCCTTCCTAACGTTCTATCTCGTAATATTTTCCCATTAACTGGAGTTCCCTTTATAAATTTTGATGATTTTTTCAATTCTTCTTGATATACATCTTCAAATGCTTTTTCACGGTCTTTGATGGGTTTACTAGGCATTTCCTCTTTTATTAGAGTCTTACGATACTTTCTGACCTTTCTTACTGGTATAGGATATTTAAGTACTTTCTGATAATAAATAATATATACAGTTAATCCAGTTGCTATGAGTGCTACAATAACAAATAACAGTTGAAATAAATAGGATTCTTCAATAGGGACAAACACATCATAAGTTATTTGAAGAATTACATTATCAATTGAGACGATTATATTTTCTGACAGCCCAAATTCATCAGCTAGATAAGTTTGAATTGAAACATTAATCTCTTTATCATTAGGAGTTAATTCAGTTACATCAAATCCAAATTCACTTGCTCTCGTGAAACTAGTTTCTGCTCTACTTAGCTTTATAGTTTCAGAATAATCAACATCATTAACTGAAAATCTCATCTCTGAATTCGGGGAGACAGATGTTGGCCATAGTTGATTAATTTGATAATCAAAATTAAGTATTGATTGAATAATTTCAATTTCATAACCGCCTGCATCAATTTGTGCTCCCAAATATTTCCACGTGATTTTTGAAAATTGATTAATTCTTTTTTCATATGAGATAGATAAACTCCAATTTTTAATAATTAAACTCTGCCAATCATCCCCATCCCCCGGATGACCTGAATCTTCGCACCATATATATATTCCTAGAGTAATAGCAAAATTTTGGTGATCATATTGTAGGGCTTGTTCAAGAAAGAATATTAAGGTCTCTTCATTAATAGGGAGAATTAGCGTGTCGTTTAGTTGGGTAATCTCAGGAGGCCCATCTTTCCCTAAATCATCAGTTTGATATTCAGCTGCTAAAAATTTTCTATTACTTTCTGGATCAGATATCATAATAAAATACTTAGCAAAATCTCCTGTAGCGATCTGCACAGTGGTACCACCACTTAAAGTATCTCCAGGACGATCAATTCCACCCCCATTTACTGGGCTAGCATCTACTGTTCCATTAATCCAAGTTGTTAAAGATGCAGACGTTATATAATAGTCAGACATATTAACATTCATCGTAAAATTCTTCATCCACTGAACTTTTACTGATTGGGGTTGATTATCTGGCCAATCATAATATGCATACCACCCTCTCGCATCCATACCATATCCACCACCAGCTATAACATCTGGTAATACAATATTATCTTCATTTTCTATTCTAATCCAATTACTGCTTAATCCATCCTCATAAAACTCCTGAGTACCGGAATCTCCTACTATATTAAAATTAGCATGACCACCACTAATATTTGCGCTCAAATCTGAGATATCACCGTCGAATAAGTTAATCCATCCGTCTTCTGTATCAAATTGAGAGTTTTGAATCCATTGAGCCACTCGTGTATCTCTTTGATATTGTTCAGGCGGAATCACTTGAGTTAGTGGTATCTCTTCTTGCCTAGTTTGCATTTTAAAACTATTTACTCTAGTTCCAAATAGTATTGGGCTCAAGAATAAACCAATAACTATGAATAAAATTATAAAAAGCTGTTTTTTATCCACATTTAGTTTCCTTCCTTCATTCTTTGTAGTCGTTCGTATACCTAAGATGTTTGAAGTTGTTCTCATCTTTTTCCTATACTTCCTTTGAAACGCTCTATTACGATCAGCAACTAATATATCAGGAGGGCTTTCCTTATTCAAAGTTTTTCTGAATTTTCTTAACTTCCTAATTGGCTTTGGAAACCGTAAAACTCTTCGATAATATACATAATAAAATGTCAATCCACTCAACGTAATTAATGCTATTAACAATAAGGTCTGAAATAACGTATTTAATTGAGCTTCAAAAAATAAATCATAGGATATATTCAGCATTATATTATCTATAGATACTGTATAATTCTCATTAAGTTGAAATTCGTCTCCAAGAAACATTTGTATAGATAAATTAATCGCTTGATAAGGTGGGATTAATCTGGTAACTTCAAATCCATTCTCTTTAGCTGAATTGAATGTCGATTCGGCAGTACTTAGTTTAATTGTCTCAGTATGTTCCAATTTATTAATTATTATTCTTAATTCTGAATTGGATGATAAATTAGTAGGCCAGGGTTTATCAATCTTGAAATCAAAATTTAATTTTGCGTCTGTAACTCTCACAGTTCCTCCTTTATTATTAATTTGTTCTCCTAGGTATTTCCATGATACAGAAGTGAGTTGATCTATCTTCTTTACATAACTAATAGTAAAATTACAGGATTTTATGTATGCTGCAGTAAATTCATCAAGATCTGTGGAACAATTATCCTCACAATTAAATTCCACACCTAAAATGATGATAAAGTTTTGAAAGTCTCCATTTTGTAATACTTGGTTTAAATAAAAAATTAAATCTTCAATATCATTAGCTTCAAAAATTGTATCATATAAATAATCATAACTACCATTAATTCTTGGTCCATCTTGTCCTAATGTGGAAGTTTGATATTGAGCAACTTTATAATTAACATCTTTATTAAGATTTGAAACCCTCACATAAAAACGTATATAATCTCCTTCGTAAAAACGAGCCATACCATCATCTCCTGAAACTTCAACACCCTCCCAATGCCAAACATCTCCAGATCCACATCCAATATATGCTTTTGCTGTAGCATTTATTAATATACTGAGAGATGCATTTGTAATGACATAGTCAGACATATTATAAGGGGTTGTAATAACTTTTTCCCAGTGGATACTAGCCTTTTGGAATGCATTAGTTGTAGTTCCTGCATGTTCCGCCCAGTAATGAGATGCGAAACACCCGAATTGATCAACTTTATGACCGTTAGTCGGATAGACAGGAATTTCTGGATTTGTAGTATTGCCCCAATTTTGAGATGTTGATGAATTAGGTGTTCCAGATATAAGTGTAGTTGTATGACTTGCTCCAATTACTTGAAGATTTGCATTTCCTCCACTGATATATGTGTTTACATCTGTTATATCTCCCTCATATTTAGGAATCCATCCTAAACTATTATTAAAATCAGGATTGTTAACCCATTGTTCTTGATGTGATTCACTAAACCATGGTCCAAGAAGGCCCCCTTGATTCAATAAAAGAATTCTATTTTGATTGTATATTGAGTGACTGGTTTGGTGATTTAAAAATATATATAAACCAATAGCAGTGAATATAAACAATATTATAATATAAAAAGGAATTTTTTTAACAAAACGTCTTTTTCTTGAAGTCATTAATTTATTTCCCTCATTGATTGATTATTTACAAAATGAATTAAAAACCTTTAACCAATTATTAATGATAATATTTTGATATTAATAATTTATAGTTTTAGTTTTATACTTTTCTCAATATTGTTAAAAAAGAATAAAACTACAAAGTAAGAAAATAAATTTTTTCACTTTTTTATTGTTTTAGCTTCCTCTTTAAATAACTTGTCTTTCTCTATTTTTCCATCAAGAGGAGTTCCCTTAAGAATTTTGGCAGTCTTGTCAATTTCCCCTGCGTAATTCCTTTTAAACGCTCCTTCGCGGCTGATAATCTTAACATCTGGATCTTTTTCATCTAATAATGCTTTTTTATGTTTACGTACTTTTCGAATTGGAATTGGGAATCTCCACACTTTTATATATGCTATTAACAATCCTGTTATGACAGTTGTGATCATCGCTGCAATTATAAATAAACCAGCATATAACCAAGGCTCTAAAAGATCTTCCGTAATAAGAATATACGAAATTGTAAGATATAAATCATCAATCGAAATGATAATTGTTTCACCTAACCCAAAAGAATCTGCTATGTAGACTTGAATTGCAGTTGATATATTTACATCCTTCAAAATTAATGCAGTAACATTAAATCCATCTAGTTTTGCATCTTGAAATGTATCGGAATAAGTATAAGATCTTAATTTAACAGCTTCAGAATGAGTATTATTATTAATTATGATTCTGATTTCTGAATTTGGAGAAGAGATTGTCCAATTTTGATCAATCTTATATTTAAATCTAAGATTTGCATCTAAAATTCTTGTATTATTACCAGTAATTGAATCTCCAATTTGATTAAAAGATATAGTTGTATATCGATCAACTTTTTTCTCATATGTGAAAGTTAAATTGAAATTTCTAATAATTAGAGAACTCCATCTATCAATATCTACATTATACTCATTATCTTCTGAATAGATATCTATCCCTAAAGTTATAGTAAAATTAAAATTATCAGAACTTAAGGCTGAGGTTAAATAAGCAATCAGTATATCTTCAGAAATAACATTCATAGGGCTATCTGGATAACTAGATACAATTGGACTATCTTGACCCAAAGTAGTTGTCTGGTTTGAAGCCACTATAAAAGGATATGTATTATTTAAATCTGAAATAAGAACATAAAATGTTGCAAAATCACCAATTCCAAATTGAGTATCTGTTGGAGGATTCTGACCTTCAGTATAATCACCATATACTTCTATTCCCCCACCATCATGATCTAAGGCTTGAACACTTGCATTAAAGTATGCAGAAAGAGATGCAGAGGTTATAATATGATCTGACATGTCAATTGGTAGAGTAATATTTCTTTTCCATTGAATACTAGGATTGTTTCTTGTCTGATCTATGCTTTCATGCCAAGTATGGGAAACATAACATCCTGATTGGTTAATGCCATAAGAATCTGGCAGAATAGGTAAATATGGATTCTGAAATGATAACCAATTCCCACTATCCAGTGGTTCATCTATTTTGATTTCACCATAATCACCGAGAACAAGAAAGTCTGCTTTTCCATTATTTATTGAACCATTCACATCGGAACTATCACCTAATTTGCCTTTATTCAGGTTCCAATGATCTGTAGTTGTAAATGATGGATTGTTAATCCAATTACGAGTTATTAATTGTTCACGAGCGAATCCATTTACTAAATAAAAATTGAAACAAACCAAGCTAACACTAATCACTAAAAAGATTATTTTTTTATTCCTTAATCCTTCTTTTTTAATTGTCATTATATTTCTCATTCCTAATATTTCATTATATTTTTGATTGATTTTTATTTATCTTTAAGGTTAATAGCGCCTGGTTCTTGTTCTATTGATTTTACTTTTAAAAATTTATTTGTCTTATTTAATTCATTTTTATATTGAACTTTAAAACTTTCTTTTCTTTCAATAATTTGTACACTTGGTGGGTTTAAATCATCTAAATTTTTATTATATTTCCTAACCTTTCTTACCGGAATTGGATATCTCAAGACTTTATAATATGCTATAAAGTAAGACCCTACTAACGATGCTGCGATAATACTAATGATAAGTAAGATTCGAAAAACTTCAGGTTCTGAAAGAAAATCTTGAAAATACTCTATGTATGAGATTTCAAGAAAAACATTGTCAATTGAAATATTGAGATCATGATCTAAAATGAATTCATCTGCAATATACAATTGAATGGACACACTAATATTTATATAAGGCTGTATAAGCTTTTCAATTTTAAATCCTCCAATCTTTGCTGTTTGAAAAATGCTAGTTGCTAAAGATAACTTAATAGCATCATCAAAATATTTATTATTTATAAGCATGCGAATTTCTGAATTGGGAGAAAGTGAGCTGACCCAACTTTCATTAATTTTATAATCAAAATTAAATATGGCATCAATAATTTGTACATTATTACCTTGGATCGAATTTCCAGTTTGAGACCATGATACTGAGTTAAACTGATTAATTTTTTTTTCATATGTAAATGTAAGGTTAAAAGAATTTATTATCAAAGACCTCCACCTATCTTGATCCACCCCTAATTCATTATCTTCGCAATAAATATCTATACCTAAAGTAATTGTAAAGTTATAATTATCTATTCCTAGAAATGATGTTAAAACACTCATTAAGACACTTTCAGGCACTATATTCATTGGTGTGTCATAATAAGTAGTTACGGTTGGAGTATCTCTACCTAGATCACTTGTTCTATTATACGCTACTTGAATTGGCTCTAAATTTTCTTCTTGACCGGAAATTAGGACATAAAACTCAGCATAATCCCCAGAAGAGTAATCATCTAAGTTAGCATCACCTTCTCTATCTATTCCTCCACCATCATGGTCTAAAGCCTGAACAGTAGCATTGAATATGACAGTAAGCGATGCGGAGGTAATTAAATAATCAGACATATTAACAGGCATAGTTATTAATCTTTTCCATTGCACACTTGGTCTATTTCGAGTTTGATTTATATTTTCATTCCAAAAATGCTGAACATAACCACCGGATTTATTAATAACATAGGTATCTGGTAAAATTGGTAATTTTGGATTCTTATATGCTGTCCAATCAGACTCATTAAGCGGGTTATCAATTTTTATTTCACCTTTATCACCGAATACAAAATAATTAGAAACACCATTTTCGATGTTACCATCAAGATCGGTTATATCTCCCTCTTCTGTCTTGCTCCAGAAATCAGTTGAATTAAAATCAGCATTTTTTAGCCATTGAAGGGGACCATGAAATGTTGTACTAGAAAGATTAATTTTTTCGCTGATTTGTATACCTCTCGAATTTGACTGTTTATTGAAAAAAGGTATTAAAGAATTCACTAAGAGTAATAAAATAAAAATAAAAAGTATGAGCCTAATCCTTCTTTTAGTGAAAAATTTAGCCATGAAAATTCACACTCAGAAAATTTAATATTTTAAATATAAAACTCCATTTGGTTTAAATATTATCAAATAAACTAATTAAGTAATCTATGTATTTAATTTAATTCTCAAAATATTTATTTTGATTATAGGATATAACATATTTTTTTATTATTATAAATTATTTGCAACCTTTTTAGGTAAATCTTGACAAAACAATGAATTTTAAATATTCTTATAGGTTAAATTTAATTTAATATATTACTTAAGAAATTATTATAAGAATTATTAATATAAGAAAAATTTGAAAAAAATTAAAATCTAAGAGTGCGACATCAAGATGATTCAAGGAATATTAAGTTTTAACTTTTTATTAAATCAAAATGAAACTACTGGCGAAATAGATCCTGAATTCAGTCCTATCCAATTGGTTTTCCAAAATGAACAGTTCAGTGAAAATAATTATTCCGAATTGATTATTCAGAATGATATATTTGCTACTTTTTATCAGCACACAACAGGTATCTTTGGTACTAAATATGGTTTCAGTAATTTCTATGAAGGTAAATTAAAAGAAACACCTTATCAAGTAGTATCCTATTTTAAACAACTTCCAGATGGTACTCAATATCTCACGATTGCATTGTTCGAATTAGATGACGAGATTGAACTTTTTGAAGATATTCTCAAAGATATGGCAAAACGTTTAGATATTATCTTTGAAAAATTGAATAAAGCAACTAATACTAGACAGCTTGACCTAATCTCAAATGTAAATATTCGATTAATGAATGAATTGAAATATACAATCTTTCAGATCGAGCGTTTAAGTCAATTAGATAGATTACAAAAAGTTGCACTAATCTATAATAGCAATGAAAGATTGAAAATTCTAGAAACTCTGAGGGATCGTCCAATATCAAAAGATGAGATGAAAAAAATAGTTGAAAAAATGAAGCCTACGGCGAATATTGACATTCTCCTACGCCCTTTCCTCGAATTAAATTTAGTCAGGCGTGACTGGATTAAAGGAACAAAAGATAAAAAGACAGGAGTAATTAAAAATCAAGGTGAATACCTATTTTTAGTAAAAGATATAATGTTTTCACGTATACCTAATGAAAATCTTTTAAAGCATTTTAAAGATACTAACAATGAATTATTGGACCCTTATAAGCAAAAGGCAATAGACTATTTCGCAAATTATGATCCATACACTGAACCGGCTGAAGAAACCAAACGGCTAGCATCAATACTCTTAAATCCCGATATCTATGACTTTTTCATTCTACTCCGTAGTAACCATTACCCACTTGATAAAATTCCTAAAATCTTTAGCGAGTTTGCCGTGACGGAAATATTACTAGATAATCTGAAAAAAATTAATGTAATCACTGAAATTAAAGACGAAAATAAGAGAAGCTGGATTTTACTTTTAACAGATATTAAGCCTCTAACCATTTTCCCAGAATATTTACTTCCTAAAATTAGAGCTGCCTATAGACAAGAAGATGCAGATGGAAAAATAACCTATGAAGTAGCAAAAAAGGCCTTAGATTTATTAGAAGTATCTTACCCTGAAAAAGTTGTATTCTAAATAAAAAAAAGAGATGATAAGTAAAAATGTATTTATTTAAAGATAAAGATCAAGTTGAGATTCCTTATTCTTGTAAAGTATGTCTAAAAGAAATTAAATTTAAGGTTACAGTAGATGAGTATAAAGCAGTGACAAAATTCCCTATCAAAAAAGAAAGCTTGCATGGTGATCCTCAACATAAGTTAGTCGTCTTTCTAAATCAATACTTAGAAGTAGAAAATTTTGAAATTAAGGATGTTTTGAAGAGAGAAGAAGTATCTTATTCTCAAGATCTGATTAGACAGGTGCTAGGTGAACTCGGTTTAAATGATGAAGAAATTGAGTTATATTTCAGAACAACTGGAAGAGAGGCGGTATCTATCGGCGAAATGGCGCTTTTAATTAATAAACCAAAAGAGTTATGTGAAGGAATTGCAATTAAATTTGTAGAAAAGGGACTATTCAAGGAAATTGTTGGAGCAAAACCTCATTACACCGCGTTACCTCCTTATGCAGCCTTAATCGGACAATTGAGAAAGTTCCATAAATATATTTCAGACATCAAGTCTAGCATACCATCTCAATTAAATAAATCATTTACAACAATCGAAACCACTCCCAGTAAAGTAGTTCCTGCAAATTCTACAAAGTTGATGAAAGAACTTAAGGATACTATGCTTTCACAGATTCGTTCTCAGAAAAAAGAGTTTGATGAGACAATGGCAGTGATGGATCAAATTCGAGGAATAACTGAAGATATCTCAAAACTTGAAGGAGCAACTACAACGGCTGCTTCAGATCAGTTAGGAGACGTCTCGACAAAGTTTGAAGAGATTAATAAGAAAACCAACCAAATCATCAAAGGGCAATTGTCAGATTTAAAAAATGAGTTTGATAACATTAAATCGACTGTCTCTTCGAATATACAAAAACTAAGATTGGGTGTAATCCAACAAACCATTGATCAAGTTCTAGAAAAAATAATAGATTCTAGATTAAAAGAAATTACTGATGCTGTAAATGTACAGCTAAGTGTAAGCCAGATGGCTTTTTCAGATGAATTAAAAAAGGTTTCAACTGGTATCGATCCCGAAATTATCAATAAATTAAAAGATTCATTGCAGAGTACGATAAAAAATATTGATGGGCTCGCATCAAAAGTAGAAGAGGACAAAGAAAAAATTTATTCAGATATAGCTGAAAATTTCAACAAGGCAGTACAAGCAGCTGAAGAAAAAATAGAAGGAATTTCAGGGGGCGTTTTAGAATCTTTCGGTGATATGAGAGATGTATTTTCCAATCAGATTGTCTCCACATTAAACAGTACTTTAGATGACATATTACAGAGATTAGAAGTATCTGAACGTGTGACAAGCGAATTCTGGGAACAGGCAAAAAAAGGGACTGGTTTCACAATGAAAGATATTTGGTTTATAAGATCGCCTGAAAGTGCTAAATCTCATATTAATGATGAAATTTCAAAAGCAAAAATGCGAGTGTTAATAGTAGCACCACAATTGGATGATATTGACGTAGAGGCAATTAAAAATCGTCCTTCACACATTAATTTTAGAATAGCCACAAGTATTGACTTATCGAATCCCACTCATAATTCTATTATTGATCAATTTGATAAAATGGATAATGTTGACTATAGACATAGGGCACTGCAAAATCTTTGGGGCATAAATAAAGACTATGAGGAAGTTGTAGTGTGTGTGCTTAATAAAACAGAGATAAGGGGAGAAACTGTCATAGAAATCGCAGGAATAGGAAGTATTATTGAAGAACACATTAAAATATTCGTCCCAATACTTGAAGATGCTTGGATGTCATCAAGGAAAGAAATTGTTCATGCTGTGAAGAAAGAAATTTTAGAAAAACCATCTGTTCCTCCTAAAGCTGAGAAAGTTGAACCAATAGTGCAAAAACCAAAAATCCTAGAAGAACCTCAAAAAGAAGTTCCAATTACAGGAGCAAAATCACTATTATCAAAACAATTCGACCTAATTAGGGATGGCCTTGAAACCATGACGGGTTTGGAGCTCTCTAAAGCTTTAGAAAAATTCCAAACAGAATACATAAATAAAGAAGGGTATAATAGTGTGTTGAAGAACATTAACAATACAAGCAATGATATTCGTGGAAAAACATATGTCTTAAGCCAGTCTGAAAAAGATGATTTGAAAATGAAAATGCAATTTTGGAAGCAAAAATTAAACCTATAAAAACTTTATTTTTTAAAAGTCAAAATTTATTCTTTTAAATTGGTATGAAATAAGATAATTCAAATTTGATATTTTATTTTCTTTTTTATGGAACAAGATTTAATTACGGTTAATTCTGGGAAAATAAATGGATACCTTCATCATATTGACCTAAGATCATATGGGAAACCAAAAATGTTATCCGCTTATATTGCGGAATTTGATAATGATAATATTCTCTTAGATTGTGGAAGTTCAATCGACGCTAAAAAACTTATAACTTATATAAAAAAGAATGAAATCCCTCCCAGTTCTTTCAAGTATCTTATAACATCGCATCATCATTTCGATCATGCAGGAGGCATGTATTTAGTTTACAATTTCTTGAAGAAGCATAATCCGGAGGTTAAAGTCTTAACTAATCAGAAAACAATGAAATTACTTAATGATTACCCACATCATCTTAATCGTGCGAGAAGGACGTATGGTGATTTTGTTGGAAAAATGGAAAAAATTGAAGAATCTGCTTTTGAAATTATAAAACCTAGCATAAATTTCGATAATAACACAGATAAGCTTGAAATTATTGATAATTTCTATGTAAATGGAGATAAAATCAAATTAGGTATACTCAAAACATCGGGCCATGCACCAGATCATCAATCTGCTTTTTTTCTAAAGAATAATGAAATAGATTTCATCTTTTTTGGCGAAGCGGTAGGTACTATTTATCATTCATCAAAATTATGTACAATGCCTGTCTCAATGCCCATATATTACAATCATAGAGAATACATGAAAACACTTGAAAATTTAAAGAAATTAAACCCAAAAAGAGCGGGTTTTGGACATTTTGGTATTGTAAATGGTCAAAAAAATGTTCAGAAAATACTGTTGGAACATGAAACATTTATGAATTTATTCGAAACAAAAATAAGAGAGTATTATGAGCAAAAAGATGAAACACGTTATATTGTAAATAAAATTGTGCCATTATTTTCCTCAAGAACTGATTTAAATCTAGAAAAGGATTCTGTTTTTACAGGAATGGCTCTTGCACTTGTTTATGGAATGATGATATCATTAGGATATCGTCCAATCCCAGAAGAAGATTTTAGATTTTATAAACTATATTCTTAAATTCTTATCATAAAATTCTAATTTCTTGCTGATATACTATTTGTTAATGAATAACAAATTTGAAGATTTTGATGTCTGTATTGTAGGTGGGAGTATTGCTGGTAATTATTTGTGTTATTTGTTAGCTAAAACGGCTTTAAGAATTTCTGTTATTGAGGAACATTCAGATATTGGATTGCCTTTTCAATGTGCTGGAATAGTGTCTCAAAAATTAGCAAAGCTTATTGAATTACCGAAAGAAATAATATTAAATCGCGTTACAAATGCAAAATTAGTAGCTCCGCAAGGGAAATATATCAAACTCTCGGGCAAAGAGCAACCTTTTATTATAGATCGTGTGGCTTTAGACCGATTATTTTATAATAAGATCAAAAATAAATCTAATATTACGTACTTTTTAGGAGAAAAATACAAATGCTTCGAATATAGAAAAGAGCAAGGTATTAACATTGTTTTAATCACTACTAATAAGCGGATAATTAAAACTAGAATGTTGATAGGATGTGATGGTCCATTAACTCGCATAGGAAGGCAATTGGATGTCAAAAAAAAATTATTATTTGCTACTCAAATCCGTGTCAATGGAAATTTTAATGAGAAAGATGCAGTTATGTATTTTAGTCCAAAGTGGAGAGAGCTTTTTGGATGGATTGTCCCTGAAGGAAGTAATATATATCGAATAGGACTTGCCACTTCTTCAAATTTAAAAGTAAAATTTATGAACTTTTTAGAGCAATTAGGTATAGAATATGAGCATAAAATTGATCAACAAGGCGGAATCATCCCATTTGGCCTAAATAGAAAATTATCCTTCAATAATGTTTTATTACTTGGAGATGCAGCGGGACAGGTTAAAGCAACTACAGGAGGAGGGATAATTATGCTTTTAAAAGCCGCAAAAATCGCATCTAACTGCATTAGATTATGCTTTAAACAAAATAAATTTTCAAAAAGATTTATTAAGAAATATTATGAGCTACCTTGTAAAACTTCAATAGGTAAAGAATTAAAAATTCATTATCTAATTCGTATTATTTTGATGAAATTTACTAATAGAGATTTCGAAGTCTTTTTCAAGATAATTAAACAGCATCATATAGAACATATAATTTCATTGTATGGAGATATGGATTTCCCAAAAAGTTTGGTTTTCAAGTTGCTTAGAAATCCAATTATCCTACGATTTTTATTTCAATTTTTAATTAGGAACCTTTTAATCATTTTATTTTCTCTTAAATTACTAATGTGATAATCTCTTAAGCTTTCCTTATTCTAATTATAAAAACGTAAATCTTTTATTAAACAAACTAAAGTATATACTAAAAAGATTTAACTATTCTTTTCACTTTTTTTACAACTGTGTGAAATTATGGACTGTAGAGAAAGAGTTCTCACGACTTTAAATTTAGAAGAACCAGATAGAGTGCCGTGTCATACAATCTTAATTGATGCTAATAATGTTGATAAAATACTTGGTAAACCTCAAATTGATGATTTTGAAACTCTCGAGAAAGTAAAACAAAACAATCCTAATGGTTGGATTGAAGAGATGACTAACTTAATTGAAGGAATTGAAATCTCTGTTTTTTCTCGATGTGTAGAAGCTGCTGCTGCCATTGGTTTAGATGTTATGCAAGTAGGAATTATCCCTTTTTATGCTCTCGACGAACAAAAAAACGATAAATTTCTATTAGGAGATGTCTTTGGAAGGGTATGGGAAGTATTAAATAATGAGGGAAATTTTAATCCCTATTACACATATGGCACTGTTAATAGCAAAGAAAAATGGAAACTTGTCAAGGATAATTTAGAAGGACTTGCTCTTGATAAATATAAAAAAATAGCTAAAAAATTCTTCAAACGGATTAATAAAAAACATAGAGATAAAATTTTCGTAATAGTTACCAATGATTACCTTGGAACATTCGAATCAGCTTCACAAGGATTAGGATGGCCATTCTACGCTAGAATGGTAGGAAAAGATCCGCGATTCATTCAAGAAGTACATTCTACTATTGCTCAATTCACAGCAGAACTATATAAGAGTTATATGGAAGCTGGTGCAGAAGTATTTGTTGAATCGGGAGATCTAGCATACAAAACGGGTCCAATGATGAGTCCGAAAAAGTTCACAGAATTACTTTTACCTGCATACAAAATCATAACTGATGCTGTTCATGAAAGAGGTGGAAAAATAGTCCTCCACACTGATGGACACATAACTCCATTATTAGACTTTATTGTGAATTGTGGATTTGATGGGCTTCATTCTCTTGAACCCACAGCAAGAGTTGATTTAGCTCTAGTGAAGAAAAAAGTGGGTGATAAATTATGTCTTATGGGTAATATTGATATTGCTCATATCTTAACATATGGAAGTAAAGAAGAAGTTTTCAATGCTGTTAAATCTGCAATAAAAACAGCTGGTCAGGGTGGAGGTTTTATTGTAAGTGCGGCAAATATGCATCCAGGAGTAAATGTTCAAAATTTACGTTGGATGGTTGAAGCAACGAAGGAATTTGGTGAATACCCTCTTTCATTAATAGAATAGATACTTAGAAATATAATATTTCTATAAAGGAGAAACCATTGAGAAAAAGGCGATTTCTTGGAAGATTATATACCAGATCACCATAAAAGCAATTATTATTATTGATGATATAAGTCCAAAGCCTTTTACTCCCCTAGGAATTCCTAAATCTTCACTCTTTCTTTGAACAATTGCCCTAATCATTGCCACGAGATAAATTAACGTAACTACTAACGATATTATCCATAAAAATAACAAAAACAATGGAATTGTGTAAACTGGTGTTCCAGATGGTGTTCCATCCAGCGTGAATGAATTTAACCATTGCCAGTATTCAACCATCAAATATGTAGGTATTGAGCCATAAATCCCGGCAGTTAACAGAAATATGAAACTCCAAAGGAACCCTTTAGCTGAGGACATAATATATAACTTGAATTTATCTATATTTTATTTAATATATTCACCATTATATATAAGATTTTAATCTCTAATTTTTATTAAATTTTAAAGACTAAAATAAAAAAAAAATATTTTGATAGGTTTTACAGGAAAAACGTTAAGCCTACAAAAGAAGGAGAAATTGTCACAATTATAAATGTCACCAAGAATGCATTAATTACTGCCCCTGCAATAATATTACCTGACTCCTTATATGCTTTTATTGATGTAGATGAATTCACCATAAACAGTACTAAAGCTATTGGAAAGAAAGTTCCCAGAAAAAAGAAGCTTCGCGTAATAAGTCCCAAGATTAAAAGATAAGTAAAATAGTAAAAAGAAGGTAATACCAGCCCTATAAAGAATACCTTTAAAGTATCAGTTAATGACTCTTTATATTTATTTTGAATTATAACTTGCATTAGAAGAGAATATATAATGTTTATAAAAAGCATAATAATGAAGTAAATTGGTAATGTCCAAATCTTATTTATTGAAGGAAGTAACGCAAAATAGTTCAGTCCTACAGATAGGTATGATATAATATAGAATATAGCTGCTAAAACAGTGCCAAGTGCTAAATGTCTTAAAAACTTCTTTGTTCCCATGAAAATCTTTCTCAACATTGTGATTAAAGAGACATGCACTTTTTTTCCTATTCTCCATAACAGAATAATAAATCCAAATGATTGACCGAATAGTAATGCTAATGCAAATCCTGCTACTACTAATGGTAATATTATCAAAATTGGGATAAAAATTATAACTCCTGGAATACCTAGCAATAAAGAATAAATAAAAGCTTTAATTGATACCTCTTTAATTGAAAGATTTGTTGAGTCAATTTTAAAAAATTCTAAATCAACCTCTCTTTTTCTCTCCTCTTTTGGCTGAATTATTAATTTTGAAACTGGTTCATTTATTAGAAAGAAGAGTCCTATCCCTCCAACAACTTGTATCAGTAATATAATTGCTCTTAAATTAGTATAAAAGTTTTCATCAATCACATCAATATCAAACGAATTTATAGCCCAATCTCTGGCTTCTCGTATGAAGTCATCATCCCATGCAAGTTTCAGATGGTTACTATCATCATCTAAGTAAATCATTGAAGCATTGCCATATTCAAATGAACCATATATCTTATTCGTATCGATATCTGCAGCGGGAATACTTAATCGAGTTTCCATATTTTCTTTTAGCTCACATAAATCGATGGCCTCATCGAATAGCGCTTGAATCATAAGGATATTCAATGGATTAGTTGAATTACCTAATCTCATTTCCGTGCTATTATATAACCATGTCCCAATCCCAACAAAACATATAAATGACGTGTCATTATGAATTACACTTTGACCTAATCCTCCCATACTATAACCAATATATCCGAGTGAATTCATATCAATATCTCCTCGAGAATTTAAGTATTCTTTAATGGCTATAATGTCTTTAAACATTGCATCATTACTTCCAGACGAACTCTGACCATGGCCTCTAAAGTCAAATGGAACTGAGACAAATCCTGCTGCTGCTAACTCTATTGCATACCCTTTTAATATCTCTTTATTAGCCATGATACCATGACCTATTATAAAAGCTGGCTTGTTCAATCCACCATTTTGAGGTTCGAAAACATTGAAAGAGATCGTTACGTCATCATCAGTGGTAGTGGTAAGGCCATAAGTACTTTTAACGCTTAATGGAGTTATAAAGATAAAAATAGTGCTGATTACAAAAATTCCAAGAAAGGTGCTAATTAAAATTATTTTCTTTTTTGAAAGATTAAGTTGATTCATAATTACTATTTCAACCTAATTCTATTTAAAAAAATGTTAAAATATGTTTATTTAAAAGAAGGAGATAAAAATAAAAATTAAAAAGAAGATTAGAGAGTCTTTTTTCTGTATCGGATCGTCTTGATATATATAACCACACCTATTAAAAGAAGTAGAAGTCCTATATTATAACCCAGAATTCCCGGCTGTGTATCACTTTATTTTTATATATATCTTAAAAATAAAATAACTAGCTTTCCTTTTTTTAATTTTTTCTTCTTTTCAATTTTTATAAAAGATTAATATAATCTTTTTAACTTGGTAATAATTTTTAAAAAAATAAAAATGCTCGATTTAAATTAAATAGTAGGATCATATTCAAAAAATATTAATTTTGTGGTTAAAATGAGTGATGAATTAGCAAATCCAGCACCTCTTGGGCTTATGGGATTTGGCATAACAACAGTATTATTAAACCTTCATAATGCAGGACTATACATTTTAGGTCCGATGATATTAAGTATGGGTATATTTTATGGAGGAATTGCTCAAATTATTGCTGGGATAATGGAATATAAGAAGGGTAATAGCTTCGGTACAACCGCTTTTACATCGTATGGATTATTTTGGTTAACATTAGTGTTTTTAAACATTTTTCCAAATACCGGTTTATGGCCTGTTGCATCTGGTACCATCGAACTAGGTTCTTATCTTTTATTATGGGGGATATTCACTCTACTTATGTTTTTTGGAACATTAAATAGAAATAGAGCGCTACAAGTGGTTTTCTTAACTTTAGCAATATTATTTTTCCTTTTGGCAATTGGTAATTTTCTTAATACACCTTTGATAATTACAATAGCAGGATTTGAAGGAATTTTATGTGGCTCAAGCGCAATTTATTTAGCAATCGCTGAAATCTTAAATGAAACATATGCTAGAACGATTCTCCCCATTGGCAAAAAATAAAATTGATTTTAATTTTTACTTTTTTTTTTTATTTTTTCCTATTTTGAAGTTCTTTTAGAAATTTGCTGAATTGAAGAATGAATATAAATAAATAACTAAATTTTAGCATAATTTTTTATAAAAGCTTCTAATAAACGAACTGTATTTAAAATATCATCTAATTTTAAAAGAGATGTTGGAGAATGTATGTAGCGGCAAGGAACTGATACTACTGTGCTAGGTACACCTTCACGAGTAAGTTGAATTTTACCTGCATCTGTTTTTCCATACATAGGTTTCTTAAATTGAAACGGAATTTTTTCTAGTTTAGCATTTTCTATAAGTCTTTTATTGACATGAGGCGAACAAATTATAGATTTATCTGCTACTGAAATTGCTGGACCTTTCCCAATATAAACGGGGATTCTTGATTCCTTTATATCTGGAACATCTCCAGCAGTAGTATTCTCTATAGCAATTGCCATAGTTGGCTTTAATTTATAGGCACCAGTCCTTGCTCCAATCCTCCCAAATTCTTCTTGTACAGCAAAATTAAATAGAAGTGTATCTTCAGTTATTTGTTCTTGTTTCAATTCTCTCATTAAATGTAAAAGAACATTACAACCCGTTCTATCGTCAAAAGCTTTACCCCGAACCATATTATTAGGAAAATCCTGAAAAGGATCAATCAAAGTACCGACTGAACCAATTTCAATTCCACCATTGATTACATCATCATATGAATTCATTCCAATATCAATATACATACTAGAAGTGTCAGTAATTTTCTTTCTCTCACTAGGAGTTGTAAGGTGTGGAGGCTTCGATCCAATAATCCCATGTAAAATTTTTCCAGAATTAGATTTTAAAATTATGGCTTGACCTAATAATATTCTAATATCCCAACCACCTACTAAAACAAATCTTAAGAATCCAGATTTTTCTATATGAGAAATCATAAATCCAATTTCATCAATATGAGCATCAAATAAAATTCTGTTCTTACCTTCTTTCCCTTCCTTGATGGCAAGTATGTTTCCAAGAGGATCTTTCCAAATCTTATCAGCCAATTGTTCATTTTCAATTTTAGTTAATATAAAGTCACTAACCTCATCTTCAAAGCCAGAAACACCAAATAAGGAGGATAATTGCTTCTGAAGATCTTTAATACTTTGTAAGTCCAAATTAAAACCACTATAAGAATCCTTTATAATATGTATTAGTTTGACCAATGTAAAATAAAATTAACCAAAATAAATTTTAGAAATATAAAAATAGTTTTTAAAAAACAAAATTTATTTACTTCTTTTTTTGAGCTCGTTTATGGCTTTTTCAGCCAAGACGATTGCATCAGCATATTTAGATTTATATTTCTCGAGTTGTGCCTCTAATTCAATAGTCTTCTCTTGTAGATCAATAATTGCCCCACTACTCTCTTCATCAGTTTGAGGAAATGAGTCCGGGTTATCTAAAGTTTCTTTAAGATAATTATACTTTTCTTGCCATACTTTTAATTCCGTCTGCAAATCTTGTATTCTTTCATCAATATTTTCTGCTGTCAACGGTGTTCCCATTATTTCCCCTGATTCTAATTCCACCAGCTTATCTTTAAGCATATCAATTTCTTCCTCTAATTCCTTGATCTTGATTTTCAATGAAGCAATCTCATCTAAATATTCTGCAGATGTTTTAGGGGCTATTATTTCTTCAAATATCGCCTTGCCTGTCTCTAATTCATTCGCACTTTTTCCGCCAAGTATTCTCTGCCGTCTCATTTGCAATTCATCAACAGTTTGTTTAGGAAGAAAATCTAATGGATTAAATCCGATTCCACCATGTTCTGTGCGGCGAATTCTTATTTTAACATATAGTGGGATTCCTTTCACAGCTTCTCCACAGATTATTCCTTGACCTTTATCTAACCCTGAAATATCCTTTCTATTATCCTTACTTAAATCTTCAGCACTTGAAATTGTGACATCGATGTCTCTTACATCTGTGAGATTGTGAACAATCCATGAACCTGCTTGAGCTCGAATAGTTGTATCAAGAAGCTGGGGCCTTTGTGTCCCTATTACTAAATTTGCACCAAACTTACGCCCCTCTTGTGAGAAAAGTTTTACGGTTTCACAAGTTTCAGTTCTTTTTTTGCCAGCAAATAAATGTGCTTCATCTAGGAATAAATAGAATGGTGGAATTCTCCTTGCAGTGCTCGCTTGATATAATTTTTTGAGTAATTTTCCGGCGATCATTTCTTGAACACTTAAATCCATACCTCTCATGTTAACAATAGTGCACAAGTTTGGAGCTACGAGATCGGTTGCGTCTAAAGAAAATAAATACTCTACATCAATATCTCCGCCTTTGTTGATTTTTAAATCAGAAAATTCTATAATCTTATCAACATATTCGCTTTCTGCTTTCTCCCCTTTCATCCCTTCATTGGTAGCCGCTACTTTTAAAGACCCGTATTCCCCATGGCGGTCTAAAATAACCACCGGAATTCCTTTATCCATAAATTCTTCACACAACACACCCATAGTATATGATTTTCCACTTCCTGACTTTCCTGTAATAAATATCCTTCCAAAATTTTTTACTAAAAGATTAACATTAAACTCATAACCAAGCAACTTACCAAGTGAAACTGATTCTTCAGGCGGATTATAAATACCTAGCAATTTTGTAATTTGTTCTTTTTTTGCTTTATATACTTCAGCTCCAACTTCAAAAGGTCTTTTTGGTCTATTTCCTAAAACAATTAAGTTTGCAAGCATCCCAGTTTCATCGCTCCACATATCAGCAATACTAAGAACATAGTGAGGACGGTTACCTTCTTTATCTTTTTCTCCATATATTGCAAGATATGTGCTTTTTAAAACTGATGGATCTTGAACTTGCATGGTTACTTCATACGTGGTTGTTTTTCCGTATAACCTGCCGACAGGCATTTCCTCTTTTTTAGTATCTTTATTTAAATCATCTGACATTGTTTTCACATTAATTTCATTTTTATAGTATTATAAGATAATTATGACTTATTAATGCTTACTAACTAGAAATGTCAAGTAATAAGAGTATATAAATCTTCATAAATCCATTTTTTAATTTCCTTCTAATTTTCCAGAAGTATAATTCATGAACTATCAACCAAACGGTTATAAATCCAAAGAATCCTCATTCGGAAAAGTAGAAAAATGCTTGTGGCGTTATTAAAGTATATTCTTAAACTATAAACCCAATAATAAAAATGCCTGAAAGTATTCCAGTAATCAGAGTTAAAATTGCTATTATTTTTGAGAATTTTGTACCTTTATACTCTATGTATCCAAAGAAAAGGAAATTGAGGGCTGTAAAACCAAAAAAGATTATTGTATAATGCTGTCTAATGCTGTTTTAAATCATTGCTTGTAAATTATACTTTTTTTAACCATTCGAGTAGGTTTATAGGATTCTTTTGCCCTTCTTAAGCCTTCTATTCCTAGATCTTGTTCTCTATTAACACATAACGTATCTATACAACAATTTTTTAAAAAAAAGTTATTAATTGCTTGATAAGCACCTTCATACTCCATATGCGCTTTCTCAATGTGTATTACGAGGGTTTTATCATTTAACATTTCACCAAAGGTATAAGCAGCACATTTATCATCTACACATAATAACCCACCATTAAACCCAAGTGTCTCAAAATTATTTAGAGCTTCATATATCGCTTCTTGTTCGGCTTCTAAACTTTCATCTTCAGTGCACGCTCTAATAACACACCATTCTAATTGAAGTTCTTTGCATTTCTCAATAAGATTTCCATTTAGTAATCGAAAATCGTAATTATAATTGGCTAGAAACTTTTGCAACCATCTTCTATTTTGCCGATATTTATTTCCCGCTAAAGCTAATATCTCATCTTTGTTATAAACATAATCCCAATTGTTCCTATCTTCTGAACATTTTAGATTAAGATTGACAAATTTTTCGTCTTTACTTAATTTTTCATAGATTTTCTCTGGAACCCTATGAACTTCTAGATTTTCAAGATCTTCAAATAAGGAGATTATTATTTTATCCGCATTAGGACCAATGGGAGGAAAAAAATATAAATACTCTTTAGAATCTCCATTATGAATTGATTTTTTTCTAGTTTGTAAATAGTCATAAGAAAATACGATTAGATGGTTATCATATTCCATAAATAAAAAATTATAATATTTTCTCCACATAAAAAGATTAGTAAAGGTAAATTCGGAGATTTCAGGCTGGTATCTATTAAAGTAATAATCAAATAATTTCTTATCCTCAATCTCTATTGGTTTTGCAGAGCTTAAATCCATACATATTTAAAAATAAGAGAATATAAAAAATTGATCCTAATCGGGTAAGTTATAAATTATTCTAATCGAAGTTCTGATGACAAGTTAACTGAAGTAATTTTTATAAGTTTTCATTTCTATTTCTATTCAAAAACGGAGTAGGAATAAAAATCAAAAAAAATCATAGAAATCAATTAATAATCAGTAGTGTTTTATTAATATCTTTTGCTTTGTTGTTACCAGTCTTATATAATCTTTCAGAATTATTAAATTTAGGTAATTATAGTAAAACTGAAGATTACAATATTGATTTGGGCGCAGGAACAGGGGGTATAAATGCTGATTTTCTTTTGGGATTAACTTACGATGATAGATATAGAGGAACAATTACATTTAACGTGCATTCGACTGGTTCAGTTGGAACAATTGGAATTACATCTATTGATTATGATATTAAAGCTAATGGGCAAACAAAGGCTCACTATGATAATAATTTTAACCCTCCACGACTTTCATTCCAAAATACTCATAATAATCTAAACCTTGATAAAGATGATGTGGTTACATGTGAAGGAAGTGCAATGGTTAGATTTTTGGTTGGAGGGATAGAACAAGATACTGTAATTTTCTTCGAGAATGATATAATAATTACGATTAGTTCTTTTGAAATAGAATATACATGGGATATAGTAGAAATTTGGCTCCAAATTTTTGATTATATTGCCATTTTCGCTTCAGTTATTTTCTTAGCAAGGACTATTAGAATAATTAAATTTGAAAAGGAGTATACTGAAGATATGAGGAAAGACGACGAAGAATTTTTTGAAAAAATTCGAAAAAACATCGAGAAAGAAAAAACTCTCTAAAAATCATAAAATATCTCCTTTTGATTTCTCTAAAATAAAAATTAATAGCTATTTTCTAAATCTTTAATTAATTTCTTTAAAATTTCTATTACTCTTTTTTTATATGATAATTGTTCAGGATAATTATAACTAAATGTTTTCCAATGAGGTCGTTTATGTCCTATTTTAAATTTCATACCCTCCATATCTGTCATATAAGAATTCGCATCTAATTTAGTAGCAATTTGATCTGCTATAATATACCAATGAAATTGAGTTCCAATACTAGCTCCAGTGTTAATTGGTGCATTATTTACCCGACGTTTAATAGAATTAAATTTTATAGTCCATTGATCTGGAGTAACTTTAGTCTCTTCCCATTTTCCATCATTATAATTCCAATGATGAGTTCCCCCTACTTTCATACCTGTATAAATTTGATCATTATATTTTTTCATTGAATTATACATTTTTATACACTTGATGAATTTAAAGTATAAATTATTCAGTTAAAATAGGCTTTAAAAGATTAATAGTGAGTAAATTTAGTAAAATTAACCAAAAAATTAAAAAAAAGAAAAAATGATTATGAAAATTCTATAATTTCTTAATTATTAGCTCTGCCATTCGATTTGAGAAGCCCCATTCATTATCATACCAACTTAGGACAAATAGTTCATCTTCAACGACCTTAGTCCATAATCCATTGAATATTGAGCTATGAGAATTACCTATAATATCACTGCTTACTATAGGATCATCAGTATACTCTAGAATACCCTTTAAATGACTGAAAGCAGCATCTTTCATCTTAGAATTAACTTCATCAGCGGTGCACCTATTTTCTACTATCACCTTTAGATCAACTACACTACCATCAAGTGTAGGTACTCTTACTGCTATACCATCTAATTTTCCTTTGAGCTCTGGAAAAACTAATCCAATTGCTTTAGCAGCTCCTGTAGATGTTGGGATCATATTTTGAGCAGCAGCTCTTCCACGGATCATTTTTTCAGGACCCCCTGTTCGTGCAATATCCGCGATAGTTTGATCGTTTGTATAGGAATGAATGGTGGTCATTAAACCATATTTTATTTTAAAATTTTCGTGCAAAACTTTAACGACAGGTGCCAAACAGTTAGTTGTACAAGAGGCATTCGAGATTATCCTATGATCACTTGCAATTTTATCATCATTGCATCCTAAAACTACAGTGATGTCAGGATTTGTTGCGGGGGCACTGATGAGTACTCTTTTAGCTCCAGCAGTTAAATGCTTTGATGCACCATCTCTATCAGTAAAACGACCGGTTGATTCTACTGCAACGTCGACATTTTTACTGGCATGTGGTAAATTCGCAGGATCCCTCTCAGCAGTAATAGGTATTTCTTTTCCATCAATCACAAGGGAACTATCTCTAGCTTCTACTTTACCCTTAAATCTTCCGAAAACCGAATCATATTTTAAAGCATAAGCTAAATATTTTGATTCAAAGAGGTCATTGATAGAAACAATATCAATATCATTCCAGAAATTGTCATATACGGCTCTAAAAAACAATCGACCAATTCTTCCAAAACCATTAATAGCGACTCTTTTTGCCATCATTAACACTTTTTAAAATTTTATTCTTTAAATAGTCAATCTAGTATAGATTTAGATAGTTTTTTAATTTTTTAGTTTTAGGTGGTTTCAACCTTTAAATTTAAAATATAAACTATAAAAACATTCTAACATAATTTTTATAAACATTGAAATCAAATAAGGAAATAAGGATTTATGGTTGATATTGAAAAGATAATTCTTAATAAAATAGATGAGACAAAGGATGAATTAGTTCAATTTCTTCAAGAACTTGTTCAATACCATTCAGAGGTTCCACCGGGTAAATATCGAGAACTATCTAAATTTATTGCAACAAAAATGGAAAAATTTGGCATAAAAACCCAAGTAAAAAGAAATAATGTAATTGGGGAATTGGGAGCTGAAAAAGGCCCTACCTTGATATTTAATGCTCACTATGATACTGTTACTACTCATGATGGATGGACTAAAATCCCTCATTCTGGTGAATTAATTGGCAACAAATTATATGGTCGAGGTTCTGCTGATGACAAATCATGCATAGCCGCTGAAATATTTGCTGCAAAAGCTCTTTTGGATATGAATGTTGATCTAAAAGGGAAGTTAATAGTTACTGCTGTTGTTAATGAGGAAATTGGAGGTATAGGAGGAGCTGAATATCTTGTTAATGAAGGCATAGTCAAAGGAGATGCTTGTTTATTAGGAGATGGACCAGCTGACTATCCAATAATATATCGTGGAGGGGTACTTCAAATTAGTTTTAAAACTAAAGGTATTCGACGTCATGCTATGGCTTACCCTGATACAATCCCTAAATATCGCAATGAATATTCTGGAATAAATGCAGTACATAGAATGATCCCTATCATGAATTTTCTCATGGATTTACAAGAAGAGTTTAATAAACAAGAAACCAAGTATTCTGTTCCTCCTGATTTACCAAAAAAAGTAAGCAGTATTGAAATAACAAAAATGGAAGGAGGAAATGCAATCGATACAGTAGCAGATAGTTGTACTTTACATTGTATGATGAATTTTATACCTGAACAAGATATTAATCATATTCGGACAAGGATTTTTAATTTCATAGAAGAATTGAAAAAAAATGATGCAAATCTAGATATTTCGGTCCAAAATCCCGTCTCAATCCCACCAAAAATAGGAGATCCTAACTCTACTATAGCTAGAGTTGTTAAGAATGCTTTTAAAAAAGTCCATAGTGAAGAACGAGATTTTAAAAGTTTTATCCCAACTACAGATGCTCATCTCTTTCAAATGAAGGGAATTGAAACTATTATAATCGGGACTCTGCGAGGAGATAATAACTACCACGCCCAAGATGAGTTTGTTTATATTGAGGATGTGATAAATGCCGCAAAAGTTTATGCTTTGACTGCTTTGAATTATCTTACATGACTATTTTAAAGATAATCGAAAAGGCATAACTACAAATTTTTAGAAATATAAACTAAATGGTAAAAAAAGTATGTAAAAAATAGAATTTATTTATGCTTCTTCTTCTTTCCCCATTAAACGCATGACCGCATCCGCAAGTTTGTTTTGACTGCGGCTCATGATCCCTTTTACCTTACCTTCTACACCAGTCACTCGGAGCATGATTCCATTCCAAACTGAACTAGGTTCTCCTTTTACATTCTTAAATCGATCCCGATGAACTTCAACTTCGATATTTTCATATTTGTTTGATGCATCAGAACATTTGAAACATAGAATGCATTTATCTACATCGACTTTAACTTCTTTGCCTTCTCGAGACATTGCATCAACTGAACATTCTTCTGTAAATTGATCAATAATAGTTGTATCTTTTTCATTACAAGTAATTTTTATTGAACCTTCTACTACTTTTCGTACTTTTCTTCCATCATCTAACGTCCGAACTTCTTCGTCAAATTCTGGAAGAGAACCATTTTCAACTAACAATATTTTGTTTTCTCCATTAACTAATAACTCTAATGTATATCCCGGGCAAATCCAACTGCAGCTACCGCACCAAATACATTTTTCTGTATCAACAACGATCTTTTTATTAGATTCTATTTTCATTTCCTCAGGGGTTCCAATAGCTGTCTTTTTCAATGGTTCATCGTATATAGAAATAGTAACCGGACAAACACGATGGCAAAATCCGCACTCGATACATTTTGATTCATCATATTTTAAGATCATTTCATGGTTGAGCATCTTGTAAACATAATGGGTAATATTTTCATCTACTTGTATCGTTTTCTTAGCTGGTAATGAAATAATAATTTCACATCCTTTTCTATTAATTTTTCTTTTTTTTTTAATTTAGTAATAATTTATGTTCTTTCTAATTCCATTTGTTCAATTGCCTTACCAGATCTGAAAGGTATGTCTTCCAAATTTTCTCCTGCGGTGTATCCGAATTCGTCTTTAAATGCTTCATTTAATGACTGAAAGTATAGAGACAAGGGGAGGTGTTGAGGGCAGTTATTATCACAATTTCCACATTCTACGCATCTATCTGCAACATGAGCAATGCGTGTCAATTGATAAGTCTCTTTATTTATAACTTTATCTTTTCTCTTTTTTTGTAATATGCAATCAACGCAATAACAAACTGGACATCCACGAATACACATCCCACACATAGTACATGCTTGAAGTTTTGCGATTTTCTCTTCTTGGGGGAGTTTATCCCATTCTTCTAAATCTTTCGCCCTTTTAGTCAATGCGTTTTCCTTCAGTTCTTTAACTTTATTAATGTGAGCTTTCTTAATATCAGCTGGAATCGTTTTTTTTTCAATTTTAGATGTTTCAATAAGTTCAGCTCCTTTATCAGAATATGCTTTTAGAATAATCTCATCAGAGTCAATAGATATACCAAGATCACTTATACCTATATCAGCTACAACGGGGATTTTTCTAGTACAGCGTGAACAATTATCAGCGATATCTAAATCAACCTCTTTCGTTGTTCCATCTGATAATTTAAGAATTAAACCTTTTTCTCCAATTTTTTCTTTAATAACTTGAGTAGGATCTATGTCCTTAAATTTTTTTAGTTCCCGAGAAGCATTTATAACCATTCCTCTATCTTCAAACGCGATGATAAAGAGATTCTCTAAATTAATTTGCTTAATCTTAGCCAGCTCTATTATAGCTCTGGTATCACATGGTCGAGCAATAAGCGCTACTTTCTCTTGGAGTGCTCCATTTACAGATTTATGCAAAAATTTAGCAGCGGAATCAGTCCTAGCATACCCATAAGAAATAAGATTTGTTAATGGGAAACTCTTAATATCTTCCGGTTTTTCATAGATGTTTGGAGATACTGTGAAACGATCTTCCTGATTAGTTTTTTTATCAATCCTAGTTTCAGCACCAATGATTTTGTTGACAACTTTCTCCTTTAGTAAACTAACTAGTATTTTTGGAAAGTCTTCAATTTTTATTAGATATTCTGCTATTGCATCCATAGTTTTTCCAACTCAAAATTAATTGTACAAGATTTTAATATTACTATATTCCAGTGAAATTTTTTTCTATTTTTATTTAATTTTAAACTAAAAATTACAATTTTATATGTGTTTTATGGTGCTCCCATTTCCTCAGCTAAGTTCTCATTTTTATAACTCAGCGTCATTAGCTAACACATTATTTTTTAAGCCTTTGCTTTTTCTTTGGCTTTGGCTTTCTCTTGCGCGCCACCTTTTACACGTAAAGGACTAGGTCCAAGTTCACGAATAACTTTATCAAACTCAATAGCCGCATTTTGAAACTTCTGACCCTCAGCTGCACTACAATATCCAAACATTATTCGCTTTTCATTAAGCCCTAATGTCTTCACAACAGCTTTTATGTACTCAAATTCGCGAAATGCAAAATAATTGCCAGTTTCATAATCACACTCATGAGGATATCATCCAATTATCATTATACCGTCTGCTCCTCTTCCAAATGCCCTAGCAATAAGATCGCTATCAACCCGTCCTGTACATGGTACCAATATCGTTCTTAAAGAGGGTGGATATTGTGCTCTAATTGTTCCAGCCATATCGGCTGAACCATAACCTCATTTCCAACAAAGGAAGGCTATTATCTTTATATCTTCTTCTTCTGCCATTTTAATCCACCTCTCTACTCCTGGATTGGAAGTAATTCATCAATTAATGCCATGTATTGGTCATCTCTAAAGTAAGTTAATTCAATAGCTTTAGAAGGACATGTCGCTGCGCATGTTCCGCATCCTCTGCAGCGAATTAAATCTACAACGATATTCCCCTTTTCATTTATTGAAATTGCAGTATATGGACAAGCTTCAATGCATTTATAACATTTTGCACATCTTTCATCTGAGGGAGTCGCTCGAATTAATTCCATAGTATATTCACCTTTACCCATTGGAATTGCGGCTGCTGATGCTGCACCTCTTGCTTGACTTACAGTCTTATCTATCTCTTTTTGTCCTTGGGCAGACCCACAAATGAAAATTCCAGGTACTTTTGTACTAATTGGATCAAGACGGGCATGATATTCTTTTAAAAACCCATCAGGACTTCTTTCCATATTTAATACTCTAGCAATTTCAATTGTTCCTTTTGACGGAAGTGAGGCAGGGGAAAGAACAACCATATGAAATTCCCCAGTCACTACAGTGTCAGTGCCTACAGGTTCCCACTGGGCTAGTAAATTCTTGGTCAATGGGTCCTCTTCGATTTTTCCAACAAGACCTTTGACAAAAATTATTCCTGCATCTCGCGATCTTCTGTAGTATTCTTCATAATCTTTACCTGCACATCTCATATCAATATAAGTGCATAGGATTTCTGAATCGGGATATTCAGATTTAATCAGCTTTGAATTTTTAAGAGATAAATTACAACAAACGACAGAACACCATGGATTTTTACTCACGTCACGAGATCCAACGCAATTTATGAAAAGAATCTTAGTAGGACGCTTGCCATCAGAAGGACGTTTTAAATGACCGTAAGTTGGACCGTTAGGAGCTAATATCCGCTCCAACTCAATCTGGTTAACAACATTTTCATATATGCCATAACCATAATCATCTCCTTCATAAAGATCCCAACCAGTAGCTACGACTATAGTTCCAATCTCAAGATCTAAAATTTCTTCTTGTTGAGAAAAATCAATTGCATCTTCTTCACAAGAATCGACACAGCTAAAACATTCAACACAAGACTCTCTAGCAATATCATATACGGCAGGTACGGCCTGCGCAAATGCGATGTCAATACATTTTCTGGCTGAAAGATTTTCATCGAAATAATTAGGTACATAAATGGGACAAACATCAACACAAGCTCCGCACCCAGTGCATTTAGTTTCAAGGACATAACGTTGATTTCTTTTCACTTTTACTTTGAAGTTTCCAATATATCCATCTACTTTAATTACTTCACTGTAGGTTAATATCTCGATGTTGGGATGCCTATTCGATTCTAACATTTTTGGACCGAGAATTCAGATTGAACAGTCATCTGTGGGAAACGTACGATCTAATTGGGACATTCTCCCTCCAATTGTTGTATTCTTCTCAACTAAGTATACTTTACATCCTGCATTACCTAAATCTATAGCTGTTGATAGCCCAGCGATTCCTCCACCAACTACTAAAGCTGTCTTTTTTACAGGTACAGTCATAGTGGGAACGTCTTCTAATAATCTTGCTCTCGCCACCCCTGCCTTTATTAATTCAATAGCTTTTTGGAGTGCTCTCTCACGAACTTCAGGTGATTGGTGAACAAAACTACAATGTTCTCTGATATTTACAAACTCTAAATATCTTGGTGGTAAACCTGCTTCAGAAAGTATTGCATGGAAAACTGGTTGATGAGTTTTAGGTGTACAAGCGGCTACAACAATACGTTCAAGCTTGCTTTCTTCTATTTGTTCTTTAATATAAGTGGATCCTCCTTCAGTACACATACTTAGGTACTCAAACGCTTTTACTCCTTCTATTTTATTGAGTTCTTCTACGATTTTTGGGATATCCAAGATACCAGCGATATTAATACCTCAGCGGCACACAAAAACGCCAACAATAGACTTTTTAGCTTCATTATTTTCTTTGGTCTGGTTTCCAGACAATTTTTACACCTTTATTAATATATCCTCCTAATTTTTTAAGAGTATATTTAGTATATATGTTTTTATAATAGCATAAAAACTAAAATTTATGATATTGTTAATAGTCCTTCTTATTAAAATTACATTATTATTCCATTTCATCCACTAATTTAAAAGTTTAATAAAAATATTCTTTCTCTTTTACGACAAAAATTTAAAGCTTTCTTTTATCTTCAAAAAATAAGGTTATACAAAATGAGAAACTATAAAAATAAAAAGAAAATAAGTATTTGGAACTTTAACCTTGAGATTCAGCAATTATGTCTCCAAATAATCGCTTTACAGCTTCAATACGAGTTTCTTCTCCTATTTGCTCAACATTTTTGAGTGAAATGGCTTCTTTTGGGCATACTGCTATGCACTGAGGCTCTCTCACCCCGACTTCGGGATCAATAAATTCTTCTTTCATATTTTCACATAAATCGCAAACAAGAGCTTTCTGAGAAGAAATATGAAGAGAAATAACTCCGAAATCGCAAGCACGAATACAAAATCCGCATCCATTACACTTATCCTCCTCTACAATAATGGAACCTGTTTCTGGATCCTGCTCCAACGCTTTCTCCGGACAGCTACGAACGCAAGGAGAGTCTTCACATTTCTGGCATGCTAGCGCAATGTTAAAAATAGGTTCTATTCTTACTCGATGAATTCTAGTATTAATGGGATTAAATTCTGCGTCATGCACAAAACTACACACGCTTTCACACGTCTCGCAGCCCGTACATAAGTTTGGATCTACGATGATAAATTGGTGCATAACTCCTCCCCGCTTTTTAGTCTTAGCCTTTGACATGTTACCTCTTACCTCCTTTGGTTGCTGGTTTTAATTTTCCAATCACGAAATCTAACCCTAATTTTTTCAATGTTTCATCAGTAGGGATTCCTGTCTCTTTATCCCAACCCCGTGCTTCATAATATCCGCTTAATATTTTTTGATATCCATCTTCATTTAATGTATACCCTTTGGCAGGACCTTTTGTATGGGCTTCCTTGAAAAATCGATCTGGAGGACGATCATCAGCTCGTGTCCAACCCTCTCTAATATTAAAGCATTTAGAAAGGTTTAAAATAGCTTCTCCTCGAAGCAAAATTGATTCCTCAGTATGTGGAATTCCAGTGACTAGTTCATATACTTTTGCCATTTCTGCATCAGATTCATAGATCCCTCGTGTAAATTTACAGATTATATATGAATCAATAAGCGCATAAACATCCTCAAGTTTTTTGATTGCTTTTCCCCGTTCGAGTGGTTTATCATATCCAAATCTATCAAATGTACCTTTTGCATCAAGCCCATAAGCTCCATTGCGTAAATGGCACGCTCCTCGAATAGATACACTCATTCCCACCGCAAATGAAGTCATGCCATGGACATCAAAGGCAGGGAGTTCTAGCCCTTTAACATGCATAGCATAGTAGCTCGCATTTTTTCTACCCATTTCTTCTAATCGTTTACCAGCTTCTCTAACACCATCACCAAAAATTTCTCCTGCAAAACCCTTTCCAAGGATCATTTCTTCTGTAAACCTTACAAGATTCACAGTCGAGCCAAAAGGTAGCTTATATCCTAAATCTTTTTCTGTGATCACACCTTCCTCGAAGCATTCACACGCCATTGCTGCCGTTGCACCACCAGAAATCGCATCGATTCCCAGATCATCACACAAGGTTACACATTTAAATACACTTGGCCAATCAGAATTACCACAGGCAGTCCCAAAACCGTAACATAATTCTTGATCTATACTTGCATAAGTATTTGGCCAATTTGGATGGGATTTTGGTACTTTTGTAATGTGGTCACATGCAATTGAGCATTGAGAGCAAGCCACTTTTTTGACAACCCAATCTTGATTAAGTGTATCTCCCGAAAAAGTTCCATCGTCAATCTTATCCCATGTACCTTCTTTGTGGTTGAATATTGGCATCATACCTAGTTTATTATAACTAGTTAAACCAGAAGGTGTGCCCAGATCTCTATATTTAGCTGTAGCAGGACCATTTGCAACTTTGATTAATTTTTTTGCTAGTTTATAAAATTCAGCAGGATTTGCAACTTTGGTTCCCTTAGTACCTCTAAAACAGACAGCTTTTAAATTTTTAGAGCCCATAACTGCCCCCATACCAGTACGACCAGCTTGCCTATTGCGATCATTGGTTAAACATGCCATATGGCTCATACGTTCTCCAGCTTGACCAATAGCCATCACTGCAAGTCTATGATCTTGAAATTCTTTCCTTAGAAGCTCCTCGGTTTCCCAACAACCCTTGCCCCAAACTGTATTTTTGCATGGTACTAAATAATAGTCATCATCATCCACAACCATATAAACAGGTTCAGGAGATTTACCTTTGAACACGATCATGTTGATTCCTGCTCTACGGGCTTGAGCTCCTACAGAACCTGATGAGATTGCCATACCAAACATTCCTGTTAATGGTGATTTAGCAAAAACACCGTATTTAGAACTAGTTGGTAATATGGTCGTTGGAAAAGGTCCGTGACAATAAACAAAGACATTATCTGGGCTAAGAGGATCAATACCTGGCTTAAGTTCATCCCAAAGTACCTTTGCACCAAATCCATAACCCCCAATCCAATCTCTACAGAATTCTCTAGATAGTTCCGATTTTTCAATTTTACCATTGGTAAGATCAACATCAAGCCTTGTTTGGGTATACCCTTTTACATCATCGGGTACAGCTACTTCCTTAGCTTTACTCATGTTTTTCACTAATTTTTAATTTATAATATGAAATTAAACAATTTAATATAGAGAACAACTCTTTATTAGGTTAATTGTTAGATTCCTATAACTAATTTCTTTAAATTTTCATATTTTTAAATTTTTTTTATGATTGATTTTGTGTTAACTTCTCTGAATATAGAAATTTTTTGTTCATTATGTTCTAATTCATAAAATTGAATAAGAAAATAGGAATTATGATTCGCTTTTTATAAAGGCTGAATAAAATTCGATTTTATAACATAATAGGTTAATTAAAAAAATATGATAGATTTTGTTTATCAAAGATAGAGTAATAAAACTTACTCTTTGAATATTATTCAGAGTAAACAAAAAAAAAGAACTGATTCAAATTGCCCTATAAGATTTTAGGAAAAAAGGAGCTAGGTAACAGCGGATTGTTATATGAAATGGTTTTAGATACTCCTTTAATTGCTAAAAAAGCATTTCCGGGAAATTTTATTCTCTTACGGATTAATGAAAATGGAGAACGCTTTCCATTAACAATAGCGGATTATGATGAAACAAAAGGAACAATAACAATTGTCTTTCAAATTGCTGGAAAAAGTACCAAGTTACTTTCACATCAAAATGTGGGAGATGAAATTCTTGATGTGGTTGGACCGTTAGGTAACAGAATTCATGCACAAAAATATAAATTTCCTGTTATAATCATTGGAGGTGGTGTTGGGATCGCTGAATGTTATCCTCAAGCAAAAGAATTAAAGAAAGCAGGAAATAAAATTATTTCTATTATTGGTGCAAGGAATACAGGATTACTTTTTTGGAGAGAAAAGATACGATCTGTAAGTGATCGCGTAATAATATGTACTGATGATGGAACTGAAGGGATTAAAGGCGTTGTAACCCAACCACTAAAAGAAATACTTTCAAGAGAAAGGATAAGCCTAGTAATCGCCATCGGTCCCTTAGTTATGATGAAGTATGTCGCGCGAGCTACTGATGGTTCTGGAGATTTGCCGAAGGTGAAAACTTCTGTTTCATTAAATACTATTATGATAGATGGAACAGGAATGTGTGGGGGATGTCGTTTTTCAACCTTAGAAGGAGATATTTATTTTGCATGCGTAGATGGACCCGATGTGGATGCACACGTAGTAGATTTTGATAATCTTATAAAGCGTTCCATGAGATTTGTTGAATTAGAAAAGCAAGCATTAGACAATTATGATCATGAATGTAAAGCATTAGGAAAATTGCAAAGTGAGGGACCTCAAAATGGAAAATAATTTCCCCTTAATTGAAATCCTCCTTAATAACAAAAATAAGATATTAGAAGTTGGTAAATATAATGAAAAAGAATTTAAGCAACTTATAGATTCTGTAACAGCCGTTGAAACAGAAAGGCAAGAAGTTTTGAATAAAATTAAGGAATTAGGATCGATCGACGTACCTAAGTTACAAAGCGAATTAGGACAATCTGAAGAGAGTATCTTATGTAAAATCGAATCTTTAAGAGAGTTAGGTTTATTAGGTTTCATTGGAGAAAAGCCAAGATTTTTTGCGAAATATATTGAAAACTATGAAATAAAGGGAATATTCCCTACCACTGATTTGATTAAAGATAGCAATCTTTGCTGTGGATGTGGGCTTTGCGTTTCAGTTTGTCCTGTTAATGCAATTGATTACGTAGAAGATAATTTTAAATTGAATAAGGATTTATGTATTAAATGTGGGTTATGTTATTCCGCATGTCCTAGATCCTTTTTTCCAAAACCTTTGGAAAAACTTCCAGATAATGATGATACTAATGTTAAGTTTATAGAATCGTTCCATTATTTTCGAGACATTTTTACAGCTCAAACTACAGATAAAAGAATAAGGGAAGTAGCTCAAGACGGTGGTATAGTCACAACCTTGCTCAAAACTGCTTTTAGAGAAGGATTAGTAGATGGTTCCTTTGCTGTAACAACAGGAGAATTGCCGTTAAAACCTTTACCTATTCTAATCGAAAGTGAGGAGGAGCTTTTAAAAACGGCTGGAACTAAATATACAAATGTTCCATTACTTAAAATCTTTCGCGATGCTAAGGATCGTGGCAAAATTGCAGTTGTAGGTACACCATGCATAATGAAAGCTTTAAGAAAGCTCTCACTTTGTCCTATTAATAAACCTTTTTATGAAAATATTGTTTTAAAAATTGGATTATTTTGCATGGAATCCTTTGATTATGAAAAAATTGTAGAATTACTCAAAAATGAATTTAATGTATATCCATCAGATGTAAAAAAGATGGATATAGATAAGGGAAGCTTTATCATTTATAACCGGGAGAGTATTCCTTCCAAAATACCAATTAAAAGAATTAAGAAATATGGTAGATTTGGTTGCTTTTTCTGTGAAGATCTGACTTCAAATTATGCTGATATCTCCGTAGGATCTATTGGTTCAGAGCCTGGTTGGTCAACAGTAATAGTTCGGACAATGAAAGGCGCGGAATTTTTTAAAAAGGTTTTAGATTTAAATATGGCCATCAAGAAAGATATAAGAATAAATGATCATAACTTTATGGAATTAAGTAGAATAGCTAACTCTAAAATAAAGAACTATATCGAACAACATAGGGTAAAGATGATAGAGCAAGATCCTAAAGAGAGAATAAATAATTTTGAGGAAGTACCTTATGGATTAACTGATGAAATGATGGAGCAAGAAGTACAAAGGTGCTTGCAATGCGGTTTACCTTTATGCGTTACTGGATGTCCTGTTAATATTAGGATTCCAGAATTTATCAAACTACTTAAGGAAGGAAAAAAAATACAAGCTCTTTATAAAATTAAATCTAGTAACCTTCTTCCTGCTATTTGTGGCAGAGTATGTCCACAAGAAACGCAATGTGAAGAGACTTGTATGCTAAATTCTCTAGAAGAACCTATCGCGATCGGGCATTTAGAAAGATATATTGCTGATTGGGAGAGGAAAAATAAATTAAAGGAATGCCCCGAGTGCTCCCCTCCCAATGGTATTAAGGTTGCGGTTATTGGATCCGGACCCGCTGGATTAACCTGTGCAGGAGAATTGGCAATGAGAGGATATGATGTTACCATATTTGAAGCATTTCATGCGGGAGGTGGAGTATTAACCTACGGAATTCCCGAATTTAGGTTACCAAAAGAGGTAGTAAAAGAAGAAATTGAAACTCTTAAAATGCTTAACGTAAAAATTAACTATAATGCAATAATTGGAAAAATTCTAACAATTGATGATCTAAAAGAACAAGGATATAAAGCTTTCTTTATAGGTGTTGGAGCTGGGTTGCCATCTTTCATTAAAGTAGCTGGATTGAATTTAAATGGTGTTTTAACAGCTAATGAGTTTCTCACAAGATCGAACTTGATGAAAGCTTATAGATTCCCTGAATATGATACCCCCATAAAAGTTGGAAAAGTTGTAACAGTTATAGGAGGAGGAAATGTTGCTTTGGATTCAGCTAGAACTGCCCTAAGGTTAGGTGCTGAAAACGTAACTATTGTGTACAGAAGGTCAGAAGAGGAAATGCCTGCAAGAAAGGAAGAATATCACCATGCAATAGAAGAAGGGATAAAATTTGAATTCCTGACAAATCCAGTAAGGTTTATTGGTGATGAAAATGATAATGTAAAGCAAATGGAAGTAATAAGAATGAAACTTGGAGAACCTGATCAATCTGGGCGTAGAAGCCCCTTACCTATTGAAAATTCTGAGTATCTCATTGATACTGATACTATTATTATTGCCATTGGAGCAAGAGCAAACCCTACCCTAACAAAATCAATTCCAGAATTGCAATTAAATAAGTGGGGATATATAGAAACTGATGAAGAGGGACAAACTAATTTAGAAGGAATTTTTGCAGGTGGAGATATTGTTACAGGTACTGCTACAGTTATCTCCGCAATGGGGACTGGTAAGAAGGCTGCAGCAACAATTGATAAATATCTGCAACAAAAAAGTGAAAAATAAACTATCTAATCCTTTTGCTTTCATTACCTTGGGGGCATATTTTTAAACAATAGGAGCAATAATTATTTTTTAATAAACTTTCTATGCACTTATGGCGATCTATATGGGTTATACGGTCTGCATTTTGAATTGGATTTTCATATGTGGCTTTTCCAAGGCAATTTTTTATACATGCCCCGCATGTCTCACAAAAATCTGATAGTTTAGAAAAATCTAATCTTTTAGTCTCAATTATATCTGCATCAGTCGTAATGACGCTCCATCTCTGCCTTGGACCAAATTGAGGTGTAATAACGAGCCCATTTCTTCCCATTATCCCTAAGCCTGCTGACACAGCATGAGCTGTAAATAATAACTTCCCACCAAATGGGTGATGTGCCTCAGTTTTATATCCTTGCTCTTGTAGATACTTAGTAAGTTCTATTGTTCTCTCACCTAATTCATAATAAACTCTAAAAGCTTCAATACCGCAATAAATGCTGGGAGCAGTTTTTATTCTATCCCAATTCATTTCCATCCCTAAAACTATCGCATTTTTCCCAACTATTGGCAACTCTTTGAAGATAAAATTTTCTAATACAGGAGTGTAACCAACTAGATCGATTCTTTTTTCTTTAGCTAAACCCTCAAATTCTTGCCAGAATCCCTGAGTTGTATCAGTTCTAGAATTACCTTCATTCTGATATTTGGTTTTATTACTTTTATCGAAACCCTTGAAAGTACCTTTCAAATACTTGCTAAATTCCTTAGCAGTTTCTCGATCTAAGGTTTGTTCAGAAGATAAGGTCATAGTAAAAAGCACTTTTGGCACAATAAATACAAGATTCTCATTTTTTCCAACGAAGGTAGGAACAACTTTTGATTTCTCCATGGAGTTAAAACTTCTATAATAAAATAACAAAATTTTTACATTTATTTGTATAGTGATTAAATAGCAATATTAATAACTTTATGGTTATCAGCATTAAAGAACTCAAGTATTACTGCCCTTTTTGTCAAAACAAGTTAAGTTCTCGCTATTCCAAATGTTTTAATACTTACTGTGAAGGTCAAAAGTTTAATGTTGGTAATTTAATTTATTATCGTTTAAATCCAAACTTAGGAATAGGTAGGATTCAAAAGAAATTAGAGATACCTGCATCAAGGAGATTAGATGAGGAAGATACTTTTCTCATTACTAAATTTAAAGTCCAATTTGAGAATAATATCAGTAGAATTGTTCATCCGATTGATCTTATTCACGTAATATTTACTTTAAATGAACGAGTTATAATTGAATCAGGAACAGGAGTTATAAACTCGAATGACTTTCTCTTCAAAGATGGCAAAATTTCCTATGAAATATTATTTCCAAATGGAAATCTCTCTCAAATTTCTGAATCTGAAATAAAATCTATTTATCAACCTTTAATAAAAAAAATTATCTCAAGCAGAGTAACCGATCCTCCTCAAAACTTCTTAATTAAATATTGGGCTAATCTTTTTCATTCATATTATACCTCATATCAGATAAAATGTATTACGAATAGCAGGTTATCATTAATGCCTCATCAAATAAATGTAGCTCATCGTTTATCAGAGGAATATTTCCCAAGAGTGATTCTTGCAGACGAGGTTGGGCTTGGAAAAACAATAGAAGCTGGTATATTTATTAAGGAAATGATGGCTAGGAACTTAGCAGAAAGGATTTTAATTATCGTACCTGCCTCACTTGTGAAACAATGGGCTTTTGAAATGAGCAATAAGTTTAATATTGAATTTACTATCTATGATGGTAAGAAAATTAAAGAATTGAAACAAAGAGGGGATAACAAGAGTTTCAATTTATTAGAGAACCCATTTTATTACGATAGTAAGCTCATACTATCATTACAATTTGCTCGAAATCCAAAATATATAGATTTACTCTCTCGTATTTCATGGGATATTGTTGTCTTCGATGAAGCACATCATTTAAGACGATATTTATTAAATCAAGCCACAGGAAGTTATCGAGAAACTTTAAATTATACATTAGCAAGAAAAGTAAGTAATACTAGCGAATCTTTGCTTCTATTAACAGCAACACCATTGCAACTCCATTCTTTTGAATTGTATTCTTTAATTGAACTCATTCAGAGAGAAGCTTTTGAAAGTTTTTCAGAGTTCGAACATTTTAGAAAGAATATGCCTTTTATTAATCTTCTTGTTGCAAACATCAATCAGATTGAGAAGTTAAATAACTTTGAAGTAAAAAATACAGTTAAGTTGCTTAAAAACTTAAATTACATAGATTGGAAAAAAGGTGATAATGAAATTCTAAATTCTTTAAAAGATGATACTTTTAAACTCAATTTAGTAAAAAAGATTGAAAAAGATCATACTTTATGGAAATTTCTTATTCGTAATCGTAAAAAGAATGTTTTTTCTGAGGATTTATTAAATAAGAGAATAGTAAAGACTATAATTGTAAATCCATCAAGAGAGGAATTAGAAGTTTATAATGAGATTCGTCTCTACTTAGCCAAAATTTATAACTTATCTATTAATGAAGGAAATGTTGGTTTGGGATTTATCATAACTACTTTACAAAAATTATTAACTAGTTCTAAATATGCGTTCTTAAAAAGTCTTGAGAGAAGATTGGAGCAAATAAAAAGATATAAAAGTTTGAGGATTAATTTAGAGGAACTTAGAGAAGAGGATCCAGAGTATTTTGAAATAGAACTTGAAGAAGAAAATATTGAGAGTGATGTTTTTGATCATCTAAATGGGATTAAATCTAATAATAGTCAAGAATCTCCTTTAGATATTATAAATCAAGAAAAATTGTTAATTGATTTTTATGATAAATTAACATCCCTATCTTATGATACAAAATCTAAGAAGTTAATTGAATTGCTTTCCCAGATTTATGAAGCTAATAAAAATGAAAAAGTGTTAATCTTTACCCAGTTCGTTGACACTTTAATACATCTTAAGGAATTAATTCAAAGCTACATAAAAGAGAGTCAAGTGGAAGTATTTTATGGGGGGCTAGATAAAGATGAGAAAGATCTAGCTGTTGAAAGATTTCGAACTGATGATAAATTCTCAGTTTTAATCTCAACAGAAATTGGAGGTGAGGGCAGAAATTTCCAATTTTGTAGGGTGTTAGTTAATTATGATCTTCCATGGAATCCAATGAAATTAGAACAAAGAATAGGGCGACTAGATAGAATTGGTCAGGAATCTAAGGAGATATATATCTACAATTTTTTCTTGGAGGGAACAATAGAAACAGATATTATTTTTGCTTTAAATAAGAGAATAAACCTATTTGAAGAGTCAATTGGCGTTTTAGAACCAATTATAGGAAAAATTGAAAAAGAAATTAAAGAAATTGTTTTTATTGAAAGTGAGGGAAAGAAAAGAAAAAAATTGAATGAATTCTATCGCAATCTCGATGAGCAATTTCAGAGAGCCAAAGAAATTGAAATGCAGTTTGAAGATTTATTAATAGATAAAAAATCATTTCAAATGGATGATTTAATTACATCCTGTGAGGACGTCAAACTAACACATAATGAATTATATCTTCTAATTAAATATTTTTTTGAGTTAAAAGATAATTTGTATGGATATTTAGAAAAATACAGAGATAAGATGAGTAATTCGCTCGTGAAAATTAGTATGAAAGAGGATCTGTTATCGAATTCGAATTTTAACCTTTCTGAGGAATATATTGGAACTTTTAACTTAAATTTAGCACGAGAAAGAGAAGATATTGATTTTTTCGCTTTAGGACATCCTATGATAAACGCTATTATAGATTTTTGTAGAAATAATTCATTTAAAGGAAATTTTACCTTCCTAATAATAAAAAAAAATCGTTTAGCGAAGATTTTTCAGATGAATTTCCAAAAAGATAAAACATTTTATTTATTAATATTTAAAATTAAATTTCAAGGTTATATTATCGAATATCAGTATATTGCAATCATAGTCGATGAGAATGGTGAAGAGATTGAAAATCTAGCTGAAATCATACTTAATATTGAAAATTTTTCAAAAATATTTGAATATGAGCACTTTACTGATAATATATTAGATTTAAATCAGGGACTTACAGAAGAAATCGTTCTGAAAGCAAAAAATCTAGTAAAGAGAAAAACATCGAACTGGAAACAAGAGATAAGGGCATTAAATGATAAAATCTATAATTTAGAGCGAAGTAAGAAAGAAAAAGTTTATCAGTTTAAAAGCAAGATATTAACTCAAAAAATTGGGAATTTAAATCGTAAATTAGAAAGAAAAGTAAAACAAAAACCAACTGAAAAACAAATGAAGAATATTTTAAGTTTAACTGATGAAGCTAAAAGAAGAGAAAGGTTAAAAAAAGTGAAGCAAATTGATGAGGATATAAATTTTCTTGAAAAGGATATTGCTTTTACAGAAAAAAAAATTGATGATTTATCTTTTGAATTTGAAGATATTAAAAATGAAATGATAAAAAGAAACTTAGCTAAATTTTATACGAATTTATCTTCTTTTGCTATTGTGAAAATAGTAGAATAATATTATAAGACTAATTCTATTTATAATTAAGTAAAAATTCTAAGAAGAGAATACCATAAATCAGGTCTACTATTACTGGTATAAAGAAAATTATATTGAAATCCCCCATAATAAAATAAATTAAGAATAATATGAAGAGTGAAAACTTCTCAATGACACAGATTTGAACGATTCCTCTATTCTTAGTAATATCTTTACTTATTATATATAAAACTATACCAATAAGAACAACAAAAACCAAGAAACCATGCATGAATAATAAGCTAGGAGGAATCGAGATGCCAAGGAAATGTGCTGCTAATGGTAGGAAAAATAGAGTTAATAGCACAAACAGGATCCCAATTACCCAATTCCATAAAGCACCGCTAAGAAACATATATCTATAATATTTTTCGCGATCCATCTATTTTCACAAGATTGACTTTTTAAGAAAAATGTCTTATTATAATAAAAGCTTTCTAACTTGATGAAAAGTTAGCTTTAACAAGGTTATACTTTTTACCAAACCTTTTAAAGAGTTTTGTCCCTCCTCCCTCTTGAATAATTTGCAAAACCGCGTTAGAATTTATTATTTGCATACCCCCAACTATATCCACCCCATAATCAAATAAAACATCTGGAATAAAACTTACAGTTGGACCCAGGACAATTATAAACTTAGCATGCTCCTTAAAAATTGCTAATATATCTTCTAAACTATCATTAATTAACGATGTACCGCTACAAAATAGGATATCGCAATCTAAATCTCTCTTATTTAATTCCTTAACATCTTTTTTTATATTTAGTCCATTTGAATGCTGTTGGAGCAAAATATTATTATCCACGATAATTATATGATTAGTAATAACCATAAGCTGCTTAATTAGTGGACTGAAAAACCCAATAAAATTTATTCTTGTATTTTTATTTACTTTTAAATACTCTACTAGATTTTGTTTCAATTCATCATAAGGATTTATTATAGCTAAAATATGTTGTGAAGCTGCATTTAATGTCGCAATTCCAATTATTTTTTGCAAACTAGGGGATCCTAAAGACCATTTCATTAATTCTATATATGAGTTTTCAGTTAATTTTCCAGCAAAATTGATCTTTGAACAATCTGTCGTGTGAATAATATTTGGTAAAGTCTGAGCTACACCCAGAAAGGGATTATAGGCTAATGCAGATAGCTCAACTCCAGTGTATCCCAAACCAACCACTATCTTAGTCACTTTTGGCGGTAGAATTTTACGATACTTATAGATTTGTAATATTAATTCAAGAGTTCTTTCTAAAATCATTACTAATAGATAAAATATAACACTTATTTAAATTTTTTAATATACATTAAGAGATTAAAACGCGAAAAATTAAAAAAAAATGGGAAATATCCTATTCAAGTCAAGAAATTTTTAAATTGGAGATTAAAATGGATTATATTATAATTGAAAATGAGAAAATCGGTCAGATTAAGGCCAAGCTATTAGTAGATAAAAATCCAAATACTTGTAAGTCAATATGGGAAAAACTTCCATTTGATTTACGGTTATCTAGATGGGGAGAAGAGTTGTATGGAGAAATCCCTGTACATATCGGCGAAGAAAATTCTCAAATTGATTGTGAAGTAGGAGATGTTGGATATTGGCCATCTGGTAATGGATTTTGTATCTTTTTCGGGCCGACACCCGCCAGTAAAGACGACAGACCTAAAGCAGCCTCAGCAGTAAATATTTTTGCTAAGATTGAGGGAGACCCCAAAATCTTTAAGCAATTTTCATCCTTTGAAGGAGTTGCTAAGAAAATGGAGTGATTAGCTTTATGAGTTTACAAGAATGTTTAGCATATCGCAAAGATTGTGCAGGTGGAGCTCAAACTTTAAAACTTTCTGAGGTAAAAAGTCTTTGTAAGTCCGCTCAACAAGGAGATTCTTCAAAACCTTTGTTTGTGGTTCTACCTGATGGACCAGATTATAAGGGTGGTATATATAAATATGATAAAGAGGAGTTTACCTTAATAACAGAAAATGAAAAAACTTCACATGTAATGGAGCTTTATCCTGAGGTGCTTTGGAAAGAAAATATCGAATTGACTGAGTTAATCAATATAGGGCTTGTATGGCAATATTTATCACTAAAAGCAGGAAGTATGGGATTTGGTGTGTCCCAACGTGCTAGGCCACCTAAAAAAATCAATAAAGTTGTAAATTCTATTACAAATCAGAATTATATATTTCCTTATTCTGTGGCAGTCCAAAAAAGAGATCATAATTATTTGTTAGAGGATACTTCACAACCTCTCCAGATAAAATTAGAAAAAGGTATCTATTTCCTTGATACACCTGAATGTTATAAAAATCGAGCAATTTATGAAAAAAAGTATGAAGGTGTTTCTTTAGAGGCTGCTGTTTTTAAACAAATAAAGAAAAAAGAATCAGATCAGACTAACTATAGCGAACTCTCGCAATTATTATGGGCTAGTCAAGGAGAAAATGATCATGCAACTCACGGAAACAGAGATAAATTAGAAAAAAATGGATACGGGCGTGTACACGCATCAGGATGTGCAGGATATGCTGTTTATCCTCTAGTTTTTATTAATAATTTAACAGGTATACCAAATGGAGCGTATATCTACAACCCCGTCGGTATTTCAGCATTAAATAGATGGATCACTATTGATAATATGAAAAAATATGATCATTTACTTAAAATCTATTCTAATGATAATTTCAAAGTTGAAATACAGAAGGAATTCAATATTGGATCCTCAAAATATTTGATCTTATTATGCATTGATAGAAAAAAGCCCTGTTCAGGCTTTATGCATAGTAAAGTTGGAAAGATGTTTTTGGATATCCAATATTGGGCTGAAATTGAAGCAGGTATGGCACTTGCCGGATTACAACTTCAAGCAAATGCTTTAGGGTTAAAATGGCAAAAAGTAGTATTATCCAATCCAGATGATAATAAATACAGATCATTATTTAATCTAGATCTTGCCGAAAGTAATATTAATAAAATGGCATTAAATTTAGTAAATCTTCCCAAAAATGAGAAGTTATCCCTTAAAGGAAATTTAATTCCTTCTGTTTTGTTTTACTTGGAATAAATTCAGTAGAACTAATTTTATTTTTTCCTTATTCTTTTTGTATAACAATTGCTAATTAATTTCCTTATTTTGTTATAAAATTAAAAAGTTCAGATGTAGTTCATAGTTCAGATGTACTTTTTAAATTGAATCTATTTTAGGCATCTTTAACATAGCATTTATAATGCAATTAAAAAGATTAGCACTGAAAGAATAATGGCATCAAATAAAACTTTTAGATATTATATATATTTTTTGTTTGGTCAACAATTTTCAATGTTGGGAAGTCTTATTGTCGGATTTGTAATTACATGGTGGATAACAATTGAGACAGGTAATGCTATTTACCTCTCAATTTCAGTGTTTTTAATGTTTATTCCCCAAATAGTTGTCACACCATTTTCAGGGGTTATTGCAGATCGATGGAATAAAAAAACTATTATCATAATTTCAGACTCCATGCAGGCATTAGCGACACTTTTAATTTTCACATTCTTTCTTTTCGATTTTAAAAATATCTGGTTTGTTTTAGGAGTAAACACTTTTCGAGCAGCTTTATTTGCATTTCAATATCCTACTGTTCAATCCTTGATACCAACTATGGTTCCTAAAGACCAATTGAGTAGAATAAATGGAATTAATTTCTTATCTTCTGGTATAATAAATGGAATTGGTCCTATGATCGCTGCTACGCTTTTAGCATTCTTTCCAGTAACACAAATTTTACTACTTGATGTGGGAACGTTTCTAATTGCTTTGATTCCCTTGATGTTAATAAAAATTCCTATGGTAAATAGGATTAATAAAGAAGAAGTTGTTAAAAATTCGATGTTCAAAGACTTTAAAGCAGGATTATTAACGATCAAAATGATACCAGGATTATTTGCTATGATTGCTTTTGCAATGATATGGAATTTTTTGAGTCGCCCATGGATGGTATTGTTGCCTTATTTTGTTAGATATACTCACGAAGGATCTGCTTTTAATTTAGCCTTGCTAATGGCAGTATCTCAAGGTGCGAACATAGTTGGTTCTCTCATTATGTCTATTAAGAAAACATGGAAACATAAAATCAAAATAAATATCATTGGAGCATCGTTATTTTTTGTTGGGATGATACCTGCAACTTTTGCTCCCCAAGGTAATTTTATTCTAATGATGATATCTCTGTTTCCAGGATGGGTACTACTTCCAATCACAATTTCCACCTATTTAGCAATCATACAGATAACTGTTTCAAAAGACAAAATTGGGAGAGTAATGTCACTTGATCATATGATCTCTATGGCAATTGCTCCAATCGGAGCACTCATCGCCGGTCCACTAGCAGAAATGCTTGGTATAGTTAATTTATTCACCATTTGTGCTATTATTGGCGCTGCTTTTCCGGTATTTATATGGCTTTTTACAAAAATAAGACATTTAGAAATAATTGATAGACAAAAACTAGCGGAAACTGAAGTAATCGAGGAAGAAGAAAAAGAACAGCAAATAGAAGTTGCTGAAATTGTTGATTATATCGAACCAGTTGAATAGTTAAAGGATTATTTTTTTAACTTTTTCTTTCTTTTATAATTTTGATAGCGCTTCAGTCCAAATGAGCCAAATGCTATAATTAACATGATGGTAAAAATGATCAATATCCCTATATTCCTAAAATCTGTTCCTATTAGTAATCCATGAATGTAAATTAAAAGCAAAGCAAAATAATTCAGTATGTGAAAAAACCTCCAATATTTCTGTATTTTCTTTCTGATAATCGCAGCTAAAACTGCAATATAAATTAATATCAAGGCAAGCCTTCCCCCTAATTCTAAAAACCTTATCCATGGGATAAAGACCGGGATAAATACAAAAATATTCATTTCAGAGATTGCAAAAGTAACGGGATGCAGAGTAATCATTATTAGTCCAAAGATAGAATATATATGATGTTGCTTAATAAACGGCTTACCAAATATCTTATATAATTGTACCATAAAAGGAGACATTGTGGTTGCTATAAAAATTGCAGTAAATCCAAATAAAGCCCCTAATCTAATAAAGAAGTAAAATGGATCCGAAATCGGTGTTTGTAAGAATAGAATGAAGACTATAATGAATAAGGCTAGATTAATACTTATTAAAACTATAGCTTTTTTATTTAATTCCATAATTACCCAATTTTTTAGTTTTTTATGATATATATATAATTTTATTTAAATTTATAAAATAAATTGAAGGTGAATATCTTCTGGTTCTAATTCATATAATTTAGGAATTAATTCATTTGTCAATTTACAACCTATTCCCAGATAAAAATCTATAGTATTTTTAGAAGGGGTAGAGATAAATAACTTTTTAGCACTTTTTTTTTTCACGTTCAATCATTATTTTCATTAAATTTGTTCCAAGCCCTTGATTTCTGTAATCTATATCTACATGAAAAAATATAACTTGGAGTTGATCTTTAGTCAAGCCAATAAATTTGGATCCTAAAGCTGCTATTCCTACTATTTTATTATCATCAAAAGCTCCATATATAAATCCACCTTGGTCATACACATTATAAAGATCTTTTATATGGATATCAAATTCTTCGGAAGTCCAACCTGGGTCATCAACAAATTCGTTTTTAATAAATAATTTTCCACTTTTATAGTAATACAATTGTTCTACAATTTCTCTCCTATTAATTTCTCTCAATTTTTCAATTTCCTTCCTTTGGATTAATTTTATTTCCATTTTAGCTCTGTTTTTGTTTTAATTTAGCTAAATATAATCCATCCTCACTATTATAAAGTATTTTACAGTTTAATGAGTGTTCGTTAGCTAAGACTTTTAATGTGTCAGGATCAATATGTAAAATTTGAAACCATTCACCTTTTACTCCCATAAACTCTATACGTATATTAATTTCACCTCTATACTTTCCATTTTCTATATTTCTTTTCTGGTATTCAATATGTTTTGGATTGTCAGTCACTCTTACATCTCTGGAATCCATTAATATAAACCCCTCTGGATTCAATAATGTTTTGGCGTGAATTAAAAAAGTTTTAAGACCATCGAGATCCCCAACAAAAGCAATTGAACATCCCATTAAAAGGAGAGTGTCAAATCTATTCCCTTGAATTTCATAGGGCGTTTTACATTTAACATTTTTTACTCCCCTTTGTTTCATTACTTCACATGCTTTATCGGAAATGTCAATCGCTAAAACATCAAATCCTCTTCTCTGTAACTCTAAACTATGCCTTCCAGCGCCAGCTCCGATATCTAAAATTTTACCCCTACATTTTTCAATTGCGATTTTTTCTCTCTCTGGGAAACTTAAATATTCTCGAAAATATCCTTCTATAAAATCTTCAGTGTTTTGGTCATCGTCTCTATGGTAAATAATTTTTACATCTTTGTCTCCTTTGTAGTAAGTTTCCAATGCTAAACCAAAAGGCTCCATTGCTTTTTTGGACATATTATCATACAACTCTTAAATCTCGTTTTTTCGATTGAATTTTGTTAATATTTTATCTTAATTTTTAATTTATTCGTGAAAGCACACTTTCACGAAATTTAAATTTTTTTAACTTATTTAATCTATATTTAAAAGATATTATTGATCTTAATAAGATTGATTCTATGCAATATAGAAAATCCAAACCTTCTGATGCTAGCGCAATAGCAAAAGTCACTTTTGACACCTGGAATTCTACATATAAGGGTCTTATTTCCGAAAGAGTTCTCCAAAAAAGATCTCTTAATGTGTTAATTCAAAAGTGGAATGAAAGAATATCAAACTTGGCTAATAAGCAAATTATTTATGTTGCTGAAAATGACTCTGGAAATATTATTGCTTTTATATGGGCTGGAACAGAAAAAATTAATCCCGTTGGTAACTTGTTAGAGTTAAATAGTTTTGAAGGAGAATTAATGGCAATTTATGTATTAAAGGAATATCAAAACAAAAAGATTGGATCAAACTTGGTTTTTCTTGTTGTCAATTATCTTTTAAGCAAGGGTGATATTAGTATGATTGTTTGGGTTTTGAAAGAAAATCCTTCAAAGAATTTTTATAAAAACTTGGAGCAATATACAAAGGAGATCACTATTTAAATTTAGATGGAGAACTTTATCTTGAATCTGCATATGGCTGGAGTGATATTAATCAAATTATTTCTTATTCTGAATCGAAAGTTAAATAGCATCTAATTAGTATGAAAATTTAAATAAGTAATAAAAGATATTAAGAGTAATATCTCATCTATTTAGATATAAAATGCACTCAAAAAGGTTTAAAAAATATGGAAATTCAATATGGTAAAATGATATTATATGGAATTCTTTCAGCTATCTTTTATATCGTAGTTCCTCTCGCCTTTATTTACGGTCTTGATTACTTCAATATAATGACTTTTTCTGAAAGCTTTAAGATTACAGTTATCATTTTTGGGGTAATTGGAGTCATCTTTTCCATGCTTAACCATGCATTCCCTAAGGATACATCTGCGAATCGTCTTGTGAAATTTGGATCAGCAATTTATTCTGGAATTTTTCTCTTCTACATTTTCGGAGGGTTTGATCCAGGAAGAACTTTAGGATCTTATTATATTGATTATGCTATCCCTAATACTTTTTTAATTCAAGCCCTTTTGGGGTTACAAATTATAGCCTGGTTATTTTTAGGTTCAACGATAATTAGAGCTATACAATATTTAATTGAGGCTATAGAGTTACGCGAAAAAAGGGAATTTCACGTTGTAATGAAAAAAAAGTTCAGGGTAAGTAGAATATTTAAAGGCTTAGGGATACTAGCAAGTTTAATTATTTTAGGATATTTTGCGACTATTATTTTTAGTGGAATGAACTTAGGTTTCAACCTCCATACACCAATAGCTCCTCCAGATTATGATAATAATGGAACTCCTCTAGATTTTTCAGATGATTCACTAAATATTACCTTCACTTTTGATTTACGCAATAATGGTTTATATGCAATTAATGATGTAATATTTGATGCTGAAGTAAGGACATTAACTACAGCAAATGGTAGTGCTCTACCCTTTTATACTAAAATTGGAGGTCTAGCTGTTCCCTATCAAAACACTTTTCATGCATTTACGGAGACATTGAATCAAGACATAATTATAGGCATAAATAGCTTCTATATTGAAGGATTGATGACGACAAATGCAAATCTAAGTTTAAGTTTTTCATTTACAACGATGTATGCTTGGATTTTTGTTGGTTTAAATTTATCTATATCACTTCCATGGACTCATCCTTAAAACTTTTTCTATTATCTATATAAACTCTTTTTTTATACTTTTTTGAACAAGGGAGTTTTTAAATAACTATATATAGAAATTCCAGTATTATGTATTAAAAGTTAAGCTTATTGATTAAAATGGAAATTCAATATCCTAAAATGATCCTTTATGGGTCGATAAGAGCTATTTTTTATATGATAATACCTCTTATCTCAATTTTTATCCTTTCAGTTCTCGAAATTGTAACATTTAGTAATAATTTTATAATTTCTCTTCTGGTTATTGGATGTATTGGAGTATTTTTAACCATACTGAAACATATATACCCAAAACAAACAGTAGCTAATCGATTAATTGCTTTTGCAGTTAAAATTTATCAAGGAATTTACTTATTTTACGTTTTTGGTGGCTTTAATCCGGGTGTAAAGCTAGGCACTTACTATATAAGTACAACTCAAGTACAAGTCCTTTTAGGTCTTCAATTTATCGCTTGGTTACTTCTTGGAATCGCAGGAATAACTGCGATTCAAAATTTAATTGAAGCCATTGAACTTCAAAAGGAAAAGAACTATCTTCTTAGAGGTAAAAAACAAATCAAATTGAGTAAATTTTTCAAAACCTTAGGTTTAATATTAAATTTAGCAATGGGAGGGTATGTTTTGAGTATAGTAATAAGCGGACTTAATTTAAAAGTAGATTTAAAAAAAAGTTATGCAATTAACTGGAATACTGGTACAATTCCTGATCCCAGTGATGATAGGATAAATATAACTATGTACTTTGATGTTTTTAATATGGGAATATATTCTATAAAAGAGATATATTTAGATGCTGATATTTATACAGTGGTTTCTTTTAATTTTGTTACCCTTCCTGAAGATACTAAGATTGGTGAGATAAATAATGTATATTTTAGTGAATTTAAAGCTCTATTTATCACAAGAAATCAAACTGTTCTTATTGAAATTAATCCTTTATATGCTCCAGGATTGGCAATTACAGATGCCATTTTAGAATTTAGAATTTCATTTATGAGTATCTATGCTGGTATTTCCATTGAGTTGAATACTTCAATAACTGTACTTTGGAGTAAATTATTTACCCCTTAAATTTACAAATTTATTTTCTTAACATTTTATCTTAATTAATAGTTTATAGACAATTTCTTTAAATTGAATATGAAAAAAATATTAACTATGACAGAAGAGGAACCGCCACGACCTAAGGGATTACCAGTTGGTATGAAGGCTCCCAAATTTGACACAGTCGACATTTATGGGAATGAGATTAGTTTAGCAACTCTACTTGATAACTATGATGGCATTATAATTGACTTTTTTCGGGGGAACTGGTGAAATCACTGTAAAAAACACCTTAGACTATTAACAGAAAAGAGTTCTGAATTTAAGAAGAGAAATATTAAACTGCTTTCAATTGCGAGTGATAGTATGCGTTTATTACAAAAGTTTAGAGAAGAGAACAACTTTAATGTGGATATTATCTCCGATAGAGGGGCTAAAATCGCTAAAGATTATGATGTTTATTGGTTTGCACCTGGAGGAGGTGGAAAAATCAACGTTAAACAAGCAGTTCCCAGTAAATTTCTCATAAATAAAAATGGAATAATAATTTGGAAATATATTGGAAAAGATAAGACTGATAGACCCTCAATAGAATTAATGACAAAAATAATTGATGAAAAAATTTAGAATCCTATAAGAATGATTCATTCATAGAAAAATGAGATGAGTGATGACAGCCCTGCAAAGGTTTTAGGTATTTGTTTCTTTTTTTTAATAATTATAAAAGCCCTTCCCTGTTTTACGTCCTAATAAACCATTATCTACCATTTCTTTAAGTTTTTGAGGAGGTTTATCATTTAAATCTCCACTTTCTGCATAGTAAGACATTTCTACGTCATAAGTTACATCAAGACCAACATTATCCATTATTTCAAATGGTCCAATTCCCATTTTGGTAAAGATTTTCCATGCTTTGTCGATGGTCTCAACATCAGCAACTCCTTCAGCCCACATTTTTAAACATTCTTTCCTTGCGGCTCTCCACATTCTATTGAATACAAAACCAAAACTCTCTTTTTTTAATATTATGGGAGAAATTTCCAAGCTTTCAACCCACTGAATACCCTTCTTGAAAGTGATATCTGAAGTTTTTGTCCCTCTCATAATATCCGCCATTGGAAGAGCTTTTAAATTATAAAAATGAATATTTAAGACCTTATCTTTTCTCTTTACTACTCCTTCTATTCTTGATACAGGAAGAGACGAACTATTAGTTGCGATAATAGCATGTGGTGGAGCAAATCGATCTATTTGGGAAAAAATTTCTTTTTTTAGCTCTAATTTTTCTGGAACTGCCTCAATAATCAAGTCAGCATCTTTTACGGCGGCAGCAAGAGAGTCATGAAGTGTGACTTCTCCTGGAATTCCTTTCATTTTTTTCTTCCGATTCATTCTCCTTACAAAAGATTTTAAAAACTCGAGTAATTTGTCATGAACTCGCACAGTATATCCATTTATGGTTGCTCTTTCAATAATTTGTTGACCCATGGTTCCACCACCAATTACAGCTATTATCATATTTTTTAAGGTCATTGTAACACCTATTTTACTATTATTTAAAGATAAAATAAGATTTGTATTAAATCTGTATAATCTATATTGAGTTGAAAAAACTTATATATACATCTTTAGAAAAAGTACTATACATTAGAATTTATTAGGATTATCTTATATTCAAGTGTTAAATATAAATGTCAGATAAGGAACATGCGTGGAATGAGGATCCCAATTTAGAATTTCTTTATCTCGGGGCAAACTCAAAAGGAATGAGAGGATATCATGCTCCAATTATAAATCCTAAAATTATACTTTTTTTCCAAAAAATGTTGCACGAAATTTCAAATAGTAAATTCCAATAGTATAGAGTTAATTCTTTCATAAAAAAGATTAACAGCAGAGCTTTAAAGGGCGGTTGTACAGCCGGAATTGATGCAAATCTTGAGGAAAATTTAAAAACTTATTATAAAATTCGGGGATGGGATTGGAATACAGGTTGGCCCACCCAAGAAAAGTTAAAGGAACTAAATATTGAAATAAAGTAAAATTACTCCACTTTTTTGATTATTTCTTCTTTATATCCAGTAATCACCTTTGAAAAACCCCGAAGTATTTCATCCACCTCATTTTTTCCAGTATCTACTCTTAGAGATTCTAATTTCTTGATTTTTTCTTTTGTCGAAATAATAATAATATTTTCTTTTCCAATTTTCTTTATGACTTGAGGAGTAAATTGCTTATTTCCTCTTCCAAAAATAAAGCCTTGTCCTCCAATGGGCGTTATAATAATCTTTACTTTTTCATATTTTCCCAAAAGTCTTAGAATAGCCTTCTCATTTAAATCAAATTTGATTATCTCTCTGTTATATAATCCATCGACCCCTAGAAGGGTTTTCTTTAATTTTAATTTATCTGTAACAGCTTTTATAGTAGTTCCGGGACCTAATAAGTATAATGTGTCACTTTTTATTTTCTCAATCACTTCTAAAGCAATTTCATCTTTATTCTGCTCTATTGAGCCACTTGTAATAGAACTATCTTTACTTAATTGGACTAAATTATGCTTTATAGGAACTTTTAGAAATCCAAAGAGATTTGATTCTAATCTTCCCTGAAGGTAAGATTCCTCATTTATATCTAATATTTCTCTCTCTTCAGTTTCTATTTCTCCTGCTAAAAATCCTTCCAATAATTCAGCAGCAGCTCTTGGATTTATTGTAAATACAGAACTAAACATTTTAACTCCTGAGGGAATCGCAATTATAGGGATTTTCATATCTATTGCATCAAAGATGTCTTTTGCAGTACCATCTCCGCCACAAAATATCAATATTAAAATATTTTTGCTTAACATAGATTTTGCTATTCGAATTGTATCTTCTGCTGTAGTTTCAATTCCAATTTCCCCAATTACTTCAAATCGATAATTATAATTTTTAATATACTTTTCTCCCATTTTACCAGGAGCGACTAAAAAAAATAAATTTTCTCTATATTTTAAATTTCTAAAGAACTCAACCATTCTGGAAGGAGCAATGGGAACAGCACCCAATTTTAAAGCTAATTTATAATTTTCTTTATCAGTTTTTTTTAAACCTACGCTACCTCCCATACCAGCGATAGGATTAACAATTAATCCTACTTTCTTCATAATTAATTAAATATTTAAAAAAATCGGTATTTATGTCTAATTATTATTTTAACGCCTAAAAAAAAATTTTGGAATTCTTTCTGAGAATTTCTATATGCACACATCCCTTGTAAAAAAAGTATATAAACGGAAAAAAGATAGTAATACAATAATCAAATTAGATAAATAATTATAAAAAATGACAGAAAATTTAGAATTTAATTTGGGAAATTTAAAGATAGATCAATTAAGTTTTGTTTATAAAGACATTAAAGAACAAGCTAAAATTATGGAAGAGATTTACCGAATTCCTAAATTTGCACAAATGGAAAACATAACTCACCAAAACGCAACCTTCCGAGGTAAGGAAGTAACCATCACAACAGATTATGCATTTAGTCGTTTAATTAATGTACAAATTGAATTACAGCAATGGAAAAGCGGTGAATGTCTTTTTAAAGAATTCATAGATCAAGGTAAAGAAGGATTGCATAGCATAGGAATCTATGTTGACGATCTAGATGCCTATATAAATGAATTTAAGAAGATAGGTATAAATATCATTCAAACAGGCCAAGTAGGTAAACAAAAATTTGCTTATTTAGACACCGAAAAAACTTTCGGTTTTTTATTAGAGATATCCATGACTGTAAAGCGTCGAAAAAAATAAAGTTTAAATTTTTCTTCCTGTTTTTCTTCTTGCTCTTTTATAAAGACGATCTAGTACTCCTCGAGAGTCATCAGGATTCGCTCTCATAGTTTTAAGTTGAATATCAGCTTCTCCTGGTAAAATCTCGAAGCGTTCTTCTAGAACATTTTTAATAAAAGTATCAGCTACCTCTTCTGCTTTCATAATTGTACCACTTTGTGAAATAATTGTACACTCTAGTGGTTTAAGCTTATTTTCTTCTGCAAATCCTGGAGTATCAGTATCAGGTGGGAAAAGGACTGAAACTTTAATATTGTAAGGTAACAACTCATGTCGTAAAATCTCTGCTAAACCAAAAATGGCGTATTTAGTTGGAACATAGGTAGCATAACCCATAATTGCCATAAATCCTAAAACTGAAGACGTAAACGTTATGTACCCATTTTTTGATTCCATAAAGTATGGTAAAAGAATGAGAGTGGGTATAAGCTGTGCATAATAATTTCCATCCATATTTCTTTTAAAATCCTCCAAGGTTAATTTTTCAAGATAATCTAAATGAGCAAAACCCACAAAATTAAATAAATAATCTGGTACTTGATGTTGGTCAATTAGTTCAGTTATAAGTGGCTTTAATTTATCCCTGTCTGTAGTATCACAAGAGATTATCTCAACAAATTGTAAATCATCCGATTTTAGCTTATTACATTCATCTTGCGTTTCTTTTAATATATCCAACCCTCTTGCAATCAGACAAACACTTCCTCCTAATTTGATAAATAACTTAGCAGTTGCTTTCCCTATTCCTTTTGAACCGCCAGGAATTACAGCAAACTTTCCTTTAAATGGTTGTTGATTTATTAATTCTTCTACTGTCATTTCAATCATCTTTAATCATTTTTTATTTAAATTTCTGATTTCAAATAATAAGCTGGAACACCAACTTCTATTATACCGCCATCAATTGGAAAATTATGTCCTGTTATAAAGTCTGATAAAGGAGAGGCGAGGAAAATCATAACATTCACAACATCTTGAATTGTTCCCATTCGATTTAATGGAGTTTTAACATGACCGTCATCCATTATCACTTTCATTGCGTCTTCTCTATTATCATATATTCCAGTCACGTGATAGCCTGGAGAGATGGAATTTACAGTAATCTTAGGAGCCAGACTCTGAGCTAACATTTGAACCATAGCAATAATTCCAACCTTTGTTATGCTATAAACAGGGGTCTTATTATCAACTTTCATTCCTGCAATTGATGCTGTGTGAATTACCTTTCCAATAAATGGTTTAAATGTCTGTTTTTTCATCCTTTTGCATACAAATTTCGAGACCAACCATTGTCCTTTAAGATTTACTTCTAAAAGTCTATCCCAGTCTTTTTCTTTAGTTCTTAATAAATCTAGTCCATAAGGATATCCAACACCTGCATTATTGAATAATATATAGACATTATCTAACTCCTGAAAAGCTTGTTTTGCCATAGCTTCTACTTGATCAGATTTTGAAACATCGCATATTATTGGTATAACTTTTTGTTTTGTTTTTTGTTCTAGGTCATTTGCTGTTTCTTCTAAAAGTTCTTTATTAATATCTACTAAAACAATGTTTGCTCCTCTTTCAGCAAAAGCATATGCAACACCCTTTCCAAATCCAGAAGCACCGCCTGTAATTAACGCTCCTTTTCCTTCTAAAAATTTACCTTCCATAGTTTATCAAATCTATTTGAATTCTTTGTTAAATTTATGTTTTTTAGTTTTACAATTGATATTATATTCAAATTATATAATAGCTTTAAACTTAATCAACGGATTTCTCTAATATATAGAAATAATTAATATTTTGAATAAAACCAAAAATTTAATTATTTAGCTCTTTTTAAAATTTAATATAGAAACGGCATGTGATTCAAAAATGGTTGATAAAATCATTCCTTTTTTAATAAATGTTGGTGAAGTTCTTCCAGCTCGAAGTAAAGCTACATTGTTAGATGAAATGGCAATGGCTTTAATTGAATGTATTAATCTATATGGGAAAGTACTCAAAAGATTAGGAAAAATTAACAAGATATCCATGTGTTTTTGGCCAGTACGTTTAATTCCATTAAATGAAACGAGAGCCTGTGTATGTAGTTATTTATTAAATAAACAGGAAAAATTAATTGTTGGAAAATTTTCCCAAATGCCACCACCTCCGGGAAACATAATAAAGGGGGCAGATCCAGAAACCTTCTTGAATGCCCTACAATCATATAATAGTAGTTATTTAAAAAAAAGTAAATATTTTAAGAGGGGTACAGTAATTCAAGAAGCACTGTTTAACGCTAGTGAGGTTGAGTACTTCAAGAATTTTTTCCTAAACCAATATGGAGTTGGAGCTTTCGGAGAACCTTATTTCACATTAGAAGGTGGTCCTATTCCTAAAAGTATCAATCAAGCGAAAATTATTCCCGAGATTCTTGAATATGTCTCCCAAAAAGACATTAGAATTCTTGATGATTTTGGTACTGAAATTACTAAATTATGTGATGTTTGGATTCAACGAGGAGCTCAAGAAGCTGATAAAATAAGGGGGAAAAAGATTGATACAAGTGAAGAGGAAAAACAATTAGCTATATTAAACAAAGAGCTAGAAGCTGAGAAAGCTCGAAAGATAGAAACCTCTCCAGAAGAATTAGTAAAATCAGGAAAATACAAAATAAATGATAAATCTAGTGACTTCTATAATAATAATAACGCAATTAAAAATAGTATTGATCGTCTTAGAAATGCAATAAATAAAAATGACCTCTTTGAAGTAGAAGAATCTGTAAAAGATTTAGAGATTAAATATCAGGATTTAGGTAACTCAATAAATAGATATAATACCGAACTCGCTCAATTAAGAAAAAATATCCAGAGAGAAATAGCTGATTTAGAAAAAACAAAACAGCAGAAGATAAAAGAATTAGAAAAGAAAATATCAGAAGTAAAAAGTAAAATTGATTCAAAACATAGTGAATTAAGCAGTGATTTGACTAGCGCTGAAGATATTATAGCGAAAATTAAGGTAGAAAAACAATCTTGTTTAGATAATATCGAAACTGTAAAAGATAACGAAATGACAGGAGTTCAAGATTTCTTTAGAACCTATACAATAGAAATTAAAACTCAAAACGTGGTTGTTGGGGTTCCAATGTTTATTTTTTATTTCATTGATCCTAATACTAGGCGAACTACTGAAAGAGCCCCAATATTTCCAATCCTCATTGAGAAAGGTAAGATGCAAAGAACAAAAGCTACAGATGCTTTTAGAAATAAATTAAGAGATTTAATGAATAAAGATAACGCAATGGTAAATCTTGTAGAAAAAGGTGGTGAGAGTGGTAATCTTATGGATATTAAAAATCTTGACACTCAACTAGAAGATGCGATTAATGATTTGAGGATACGAAAGATCCTTGGTAAAAAGGAAGCAGAAAAAGCAAAAGAGATTATTAATAATCTTGTATGGTAATTCATTTTTCAAACTCTCAAATTTTTTTCAAGAAAAGTCTATTCACCTATGTATTCCATAGTCGTATCACAACATATAGGTATAGCCTGATAACCACATCCCTCTGTATTGCAACAACATAATAAATATCCTTCTTTTACAATCATTGATTTGTCACAACACTTAGGAACTTCCTGTTCTCTTCCACAAATCTTACAAATTAGTCTTGGTATGTCTATATCACCTAATTTTTTACTCATAAAATAATAAAAAAAGAGCCTAATAATATGCTTCTGTTATCCAATATAAATTGTGATTTGCAACTCCCTTATGAATAAAAAATGAAAAAGCCCAAAATTTTATGAGATATTAGATTTATCAAAAATTTAAGAAAAAATTCATTTAAAACATTTCAATTATTATAAATTATATTTAGATGATTTAATAGAGAAAATTGGAGAAAATTCATGGTTAATAAATTAACATTAAATAGAACTTTTCAGTTATATGAGGAAGCATTGAAATTAATCCCTGGAGCCATCTTAGGCATTCGTAGACCTTATAATTTTGTTGTAGGAGAATATCCGATATTCTTTGACACTGCCAAGGGAGGAAATGTGATTGATGTAGATGGAAATTCTTATATTGACATGCTTTGCGCTTATGGACCTATTATAATAGGCCATCAGGAAAAAGAAATAGATGACGCGGTAATTCAACAGATAAAAGACAAAGGTTTTTGCATGTCCCTAACTCAACCAATACAAAATCAATTAGCTAAGAAATTGAAAAATCTCATACCCTGTTGTGAAAAAATGGTATTTACAAAAATGGGCTCTGATGCTACAACAGCAGCGATTAGAGTGGCACGTGCCTATACTAAACGTACAATAATATTACATTGTGGTTATCATGGATGGCATGACTGGTCATGTGAAGTACATGGGGTTGCCGCAGGTATTCCTGAAAAACTCTATGAAGATATTCATGAATTTGAATTCAATAATCTTGCTCAACTGGAAAAATTGTTTAAAATGTATAAGAATCAGGTTGCAGGAGTCATTCTTACCCCTATAAATACACCGGGAGGAAGAGAGGTTGAAATGCCCATAAAAGGATTCTTAGAAGCAATCAGAGAATTAACTGCTGAAAATGGAGCGCTTTTAATTTATGACGAGATAAGAACAGGTTTTAGGGTAGATATGGGTGGCGCACAGAAAATGTTCGAGGTAATACCTGATCTAGCTGCTTTTGGAAAGGCAATGGGAAATGGATACCCTATTAGCACACTTGTAGGTAAGGAAGAATTTATGGATGTACTTGTTGAAAAGGTTTTTTTAAGCTCAACCTTTTTTCCAAATAGTCTTTCTCAGATTGCCTCGCTTAAAACTATAGAAATTTTGCAACGTGAAAACGTTTTAAAGGATATAAGTGAAAAGGGTAAATATTTTGCAAAGAGGATAAAGGAAAGTATTGAAAGATACAATATTCCTTGCAACTTTACAGGAGAACCATGGATGCCATATATTACATTCACGCCTGATCCTAAATTTCTATATCGAAAATTAAGAGAAGAGTTTTATAGACAACTTATTAGACGAAAAGTTTTCTTACAACCTTTTCACCATGGTTATATTTGCTATCGTCATTCATATGAGGATTTAGATTTTGCTGCAGACATGATCTCAGAATCAATGGCAGAATTAAAGAAAATGTAGGATTAAAGACATAATTGAAGTAGTTACAAAACCAATAGTAGAAAAAGAGCTAATAATAGTTATTTTAAATTTAGAATATTTTTTCTTATAGGTAGTATCTAATTCTTCTTCTTTAATTGGAAAAGAGCTATCAGGGTTCCAAATCTCATCCATCCTAAAGCCTATAGCTCCAGAAGTTGGAGGTCCAACACTCAAATTATACATACGCACTGTAGAATGATCATAATATGGGAGCCTTGAATCTTTTGAGACTTTCATCCGATTGTAAATCTGACCAGAACTAGGACCTTTGAGGATTAGAGACGTCAGAAAGATTATTTCTGGTATCAGGATTATTAAAGTTAAAGGAAGCACGATTGAAACAACAATACTACTAATTATAATTCCAGAATAAAAATAAAAAAAATAATTAATCTTAACTAAAATAGTGTAAAATGTTCCTAAAACAAGACAGCTTACTGTAATTGCCTCAATTATAGTTAACAGAAAATTTTGGTGTGAAATAACTAAAAAGTAACCAAATATGACAATATGAATTGTTGTTAATATGAAAGTAAAAATTTTTTTTAAACTATTATTGATTCTTTGTACACCTGATGTTATTTTAATTAAAATTTAAAATATATTATTAATGATTCTATCGAACAAATTGAAAATCCTATGGTACAAATAAGGCTAATCATAGTTACTTTCAACTTGGAATACTTTTTCTTAATTGATATCACCTTTTCTTCATCATCAATCGGTTTAGTACTATCTGGATTCCACACTTCATCCATTTTCACTCCTGGATATCCTGGTGCCATACCATACATACGTGTGACAGCTAGATCATAATAAGGTAAATGTTGTTGTTTTGAAGCTTTCATTCTAGCATACCTCTGTCCTGGACTTGGACCTCTAAGAGTTAAAAGATATAGAAAAACTAGTTCTGGAATAAGTAATACTAAACTTATAGGAAGTAAGAAAGCAACAATTATAGCAGCAATTACTATTCCAATATAAAAATAAAAATAGTATGGATTCTTAACTAAGAAGGCATAAAATGCTCCAGAAACAAGAAAAAATAAAAAAACGGACTCAAAAATTGTTAATAAAAAATTCTGATGAGAAATAATTATAAAAAAGACAAAGAAAACAACATGCATCCCAATCAAAGTGAAAAAAGCAATAGTTTTAAGTAGTGAGATTTTATATTTTTTGTTTTGAGCCCTTATTATGACTCACCTTTTCTTTTTATATAATATATTTATATATAGAATAATATATATAACTAATCTCTACCATATAATAATATAGATAAGGATATATAAAAACTTTTCTAAATAATTAATAATATTTGTATTTAGTATGGAAAAATTAATTATTACGGCAGCAATATGTGGCGCAGAAGTCACAAAAGATCAAAATCCAAATATACCCTATTCAGTAAAAGAAATAGGAATAGAGGCGGAACAAGCTTTTCTGGCTGGAGCTAGTATTATTCATTTGCATGTACGAGAAGACGACGGAACCCCTACCCAGTCTAAGGATAGGTTTAAAGTTTGTATTAATGAAATTAAAAGAAGATGTCCCGATGTAATTATCATGCCTTCCACTGGAGGAGCTTTAGGTATGAATAATGAAGAGAGAATTCAACCAATAATTCTTGAAAATATTGAAATGGCAAGTTTGGATTGTGGTTCTATGAATTTTGGTGGAGATGAGATTTTTGTTAATACTGAAAACACAATAAAATATTTTGCGACTGAGATGAAAAAGAAAAATATTAAACCCGAATTAGAATGTTTTGATAAAAGCATGATAGATATGGCTTTAAAGCTACGTGATGAAGGTTATATAAATAATCCAATGCATTTTAATTTAGTTTTAGGGGTAAATGGTGGTATTAAAGCTTCGCCGAGAGATCTAGTTTTTTTAATTGATAGTTTGCCTTTGGATTCAACATATACAGTAACAGGAATAGGTAAACATGAATTTCCAATGGCTATAATTAGTTTAACTATGGATGGTCATGTCCGAGTAGGTTTTGAAGATAATATATATATTTCCAGAGGTAAGCTAGCTGAATCTAATGCCCAGTTAGTCGAAAAGGTCGTAAGAATTGCTAATGAGCTTGGTAGAGATATTGCATCTCCTTATGATGCCAGAAAAATTTTAGGAATATCTTAATTCAATTTAAAATTAAATAACGTGACTTCAATGTATAAATGATTAGCTAAATATTATGATTTACTCATAAAAAGAAGTGTGAAAAATGAAAAAGGGAAATAAATATGGAATACATAGAGTTATTGAACCGGTTGATTCTTTACCCCAAGCTGCAAATAAGCTATCTAATGATATGGAATTATTTGACAATGAAATTTTAATAGATGTAAATTATTTAAATATTGATGCTGCTAGCTTTAAACAGATAAAGCATATTGCTAATGATGATGTAGCAGTTATTGAAGAAATAATATTAGAAATTGTCCAAGAAAAAGGAAAGATGCAAAATCCTGTTACTGGTTCGGGAGGGATGCTGATTGGAAGAGTTAAAGAAATTGGAGAGGCTCTTAAAGATAAAGTTGACTTGAAAGTTGGAGATAAAATTGCTTCATTAGTCTCTCTTTCACTGACACCTCTTAAAATAGATAAAATCATTAATATATATCCAGAAACTGATCGTGTTGATATTGAAGGGAAGGCAATATTATTTGAAAGCGGAATTTACGCTAAACTTCCAGAAGATATGAAAGATACATTAGCATTAGCAGTACTAGATGTTGCAGGTGCTCCAGCTCAAGTAAAAAAATTAGTAAGGGAAGGTGATACTGTGCTAATTCTTGGTGCGACTGGAAAATCTGGTCTTTTATGCTCATATGTAGCCAAAAAGATGGTCGGAAAAGAAGGAAAAGTAATAGGTCAAGCAAGAAATAAAGCAAGAGCAGGATTTCTTACAGTAACAGAATTTTGTGATGAAATTATAATTGCAGATATCTTAAATCCCATAAATGTATTAGAAGAGATATTGAAAGTTAATAATAATCAAGAAGTAGATATCTCTTTTAATTGTTTAAGCATTGCAAATACTGAAATGTCAAGTATACTACCTGTACGAGAAGGGGGGATCGTATATTTCTTTTCTATGGCTACAAGTTTTACAAAAGCAGCTTTAGGTGCTGAAGGTATAGGAAAAGACGTTACAATGATAATCGGGAATGGTTATACAAAAGGACACGCTCAATTTGTTTTAGATCTACTCCGAGAATCTGAAGTTTTAAGAAAAATATTTGAACAAAAGTATCTAAAATAAAAAATTGAAACAATTAAACATTTTGAATAAAAAAATAAAAAAAGATGAAGCGAAATCTAAATCCTAATCAAAAAGATTCAGATACAAATTAATTTAGATTTTTAACTAATATTCTTCATCAAGATTTACAATATTTAAAGGTTTTTCCCCTTGGATAAACCTAATCACATTATTGAGGAAAGGTTTAAGATCCGTCATTAAAGCATCTGATTGCCAAGCTCTATGAGCTGTCATAACTACATTCCTTAACTCATGAAATGGAAATTTAGAGGGATAACATGGCATTGGATCTTGCTTTTTTGCCCCTCTTACCTCTGGATAGTTGTACCATACATCTAATGCTGCTCCTCTAATTCGTTTATCTTTAAGTGCTGTATATAATTCTCGTTCATTTATAGTATCACCACGACCTACATTAACAATTATTACAGATTCCTTCATAGCACCAAATTCAAGAGCATCAAGAAAACTTACGGTACTTTTTGTCAAAGGAAGAGTATTAATAATGATATCAGCCTGTCTTATGGCTAGTAGTTTCTGATCTGGTGTGTAAATCTCAACATAAGGATCTTTACATGATTTTGTTCTTTTCACTGCAATATATTTCATATTTAATGGTTCACATAACTTTTTAAAGGTTTGTGCTATATTTCCATAGCCCAGAAATAAAATTGTTTTCCCAAATAGGGTTATAGCTGGAAACTGGGTATAGTCCCAATTACCTTCTCTTAAAAGTTGATCATTTGTAATCAATTCTTTAGAAATTGATAGTAAAAGAGCAAAACCATATTCTGCAATAATTTTAGAATGTGTATGTGAATTACACAGGAGAATATTATTTTTCCTATAAAATGGAAAATAATAATCTTCCAAACCTGTAGCATAAGTTTGATGCATTTTTAGATTCTTATATAAATCAAATTCAGTTTCCTCAATCTTTGGGCCAATAAGAACATCGATATCTTTGATAATTTGTACCTTCTCACTGCTATTAATCTCATCATAAAAAACTACATCTACATTTGGTCCTAATGATTGTCTAATATTAGTTTTAATATCCTCTCTTGAAAGAAGGTTTACTAACTCTAATCTTGGCTTAATCAGAACTTTCATAGTTATATTTATACATGAATTTTAAAAAAAATTTAGTGTAAAACATTGAAATAATACATTTAAGTAAAAATTAACTCTTTTTTTCCTCTTCTTTTTTTTGAGAATCATATTCTTGTAATTTTTTTGTGAAAAAATCGGTTAAAACGCCTTCTAATTCCGAGGGTGCAAGTAAACGACCTTTTTCAGACACTGCTTTCCTTAAATGTTCTTGAAATTCCGATACTGATGTATCATCGGATTTTTGGTTTATATCATATTTCTCAATGTAATCAGGACCAGTTGCCAATTTTTTAGATTCTTCTGCTATATTTAAGCCTGGTTTAAGTATTTTAGCTTTTACAGCACAATCTAATGCTTCTTGTTCTCGTCCAAGTCTCATTAAAGCTATACCTTTATTATACCATAATTCATATGATTGTGGATGAAATTCTAGTTCTTTATTAACAATTTTCAGCGCCTCGTCTGATCGTCCAGTTGAAATAAGGAGCATTGATTTTAGAGTACATGCTTTAATGCTTCTAGGATTTTGTTCTAAATATAAGTTAATTATTTTTTCAGCTCCACTTATATCTCCTTTATTGGATAATAAATAAAACTCCTTAAAAACCCGTTCTTCATTACCTTTATCTTTAGGTTCTTCTAGATTACTTATTTGAGAAGGTACAGTTTTACGAATGACAGATTTTCGTAATAACTCTAAGATAATTACAATAGGGATGCATATCCCTAAAATTATCAAAATGACTAAAAAAAGTTCAAAACCGAATATAAAAATACCAAAAGCTGCATAACCAATCAAAAGAATAAAGTCAATTATTATAATATAGGCAAGAATACGAATAATATTTTCTAAAATTTTAATATCCATAATATACACGTTTTTGTCTTATTGATTAAGTAACGATTTTGTTCTTTCACTTTAAAAATCTTATGCATAAAACTCGGGTTAAAAATTCACTAATTAAAACTTCAAAAATTGCAAAAATTATTTGAACAAACATATTTTTAATAAATTGTTAAGTAAAAGAAAAAATTTAGAAATAAAAATCATGAAAGTCAATAGAAGAAACGAATTATTTGGTGATATAAATGATAAGGAATGGTGTGATTGGCGATGGCAAGTCAAAAATAGGATTACTACGATAGAACAACTCAAGAAATATATTACATTAACTAAAGAAGAAGATGATCCCAGAATCTTACAAGAGTATAGGATGGCAATTACTCCTTATTACTTATCTTTAATTGATCCTAACGATCCCTATGATCCTATTAGAAAACAAGCTATCCCAACAATTTATGAGTTAGAAAGATATGTTGGGGATCTTAAGGACCCTTTAAGCGAAGACGTTGATTCTCCTGTTGAAGGATTAACACATCGTTATCCTGATCGAGTATTATTCTTAGTTACTGAAAATTGCTCAATGTATTGTAGACATTGTACTCGGAGAAGATTTGCAGGCCATCATGATAAAGCACCTCCACAATCACAAATAGATGCATGTATAGAATATATCCAAAAAACACCTTCAGTTAGGGATGTGTTATTATCCGGAGGCGATGCCCTTTTAATGTCTGATGAAAAACTAGAGCAAATTCTAAAAAGGTTAAAAAAAATCCCTCATGTAGAGATAATTCGTGTAGGATCTAGAGCACCAGTAACAAATCCATACCGCATTACTCCAGAATTGTGTGAAATTTTAAGAAGAAATCATCCTATTTGGTTTAATACACATTTCAACCATCCTAATGAAATTACAGAAGATTCTACAAGAGCTTGTGAAATGCTTGCTGATGCTGGGATACCCCTTGGAAATCAATCTGTCTTATTGAGAGGAATAAATGATTGTATTCATATTATGAAAAGATTAGTCCAAGAATTAGTAAGGATTAGAGTCAGGCCATACTACATATACCAGTGTGATCTTTCAATGGGATTAGGACATTTTAGGACAAGTGTTGCACAGGGAATTGAAATAATTGAAGGTTTAAGAGGACACACCTCTGGTCTTTGTGTCCCTACATTTGTAGTAGATGCCCCTGGAGGGGGTGGGAAAATACCTGTTATGCCAGATTACACAATTTCTCAAGGACACAAACGAGTAGTTTTAAGAAACTTTGAAGGTGTGATTACAACTTATGATGAGCCTGTAGATTATCATCCTAATTGTCATTGCGAAGATTGTGAAAAGCAAATTGGAGTTAGTGCTTTATTAAGTGGTCAAAAAAGGACAATTGAGCCGGGAGATTTGATGAGAAAGTTAAGACGGAAAAAACTCACTAAATAATTCTAAAATAAGAAAAGTTTATTTTAAATTTTTATATCTAATAGTTTTGGCGAGAATATGGAACCTATAACGAAATTTATTGATAACATTACTAAATACTCTACAATATCAATAATCGGCCTCGCGAAAAATGTAAGCAAAACTACCACATTGAATCATTTAATAAAAAATTTGAAAGAATATAAACTAGGTTTAACATCTATAGGAAGAGACGGAGAAGAATATGATGTAATTACAAACCTTCCAAAGCCTCGAATCTATGTTGAAGAAGGAACCTACTTTGCAACTGCCCAACAAAGTCTAGAGAATAGTGATATAAAATTTGAAGTCATTAAAAATACGGGAATAAGCACACCTATGGGGAAGGTCTTAATTTTAAGAGCACAAAGCTCTGGTTTAATTGAACTCGCAGGTCCTTCGATCAGTACCCAATTACCTCCAATATGCAAGGAACTAAAAAGTCTTGGATGTGAAATAATTCTAATAGATGGAGCATTTGACAGGCGAACTTATGCTACACCTTTGATATCAGAGGCAACTATAATCTCAACCGGAGCATCAGTATCAGAAGATATGAAGAAAGTTGTTGATTTAACAATATTTACTCTAGAGTTGTTAACACTTCAAAATGAGACTAATCATGAAATCTTAGGATTAGCGAAGAAAATTTTTGAAGATAATAATGTTGGGTTTATAAACAAAGATAATACTGTTAAAAAATTAGAACTACCAACTGCTTTGGATGCTGCAGAAGAAATTAGAGAAAATTTAGATGAAAATTCAAAATATGTTTTAATTAAGGGAGCACTTACAAACAAGTTATTAGGAGATTTGATGAGAATAACAAATAAGTACAAAAATTTAACCATTTTAGTTGAAGATGGAACCAAGTTATTTTTAAGTAAAAATATATTTAATAAATTTCATAAGAAAGGAGGCTTCATAAAAGTATTGAATCCAATAAAGGTTATTGCAATAACTATCAACCCTACTTCTCCAGATGGATTGAATTTTAATAAAGAAAAATTTTTAAAACTGTTAGAAGAAAAAGTTAAAGTTCCCGTTTATGATCTTGGACCAAGTTAGCTCTATTATTTAAATATTATCTCAATTAATTTAAATAAAGATTTGAAAAAAATGGAGAAAAACCTGAAATGATTATGAGTAAATTAAATATTGACTTCACTGTTGTAGAAAAAGCAAGAGATAAAGCCAAAAAAATAGCATTAGATACTCAAAAATTTATTGATCAACATACTACAACCACTATTGAGAGAACTGTTTGTAGGTTAATGAGTATAGATGGAGTCGATGATTTTGGAGTACCCTACCCAAATATTGTAATTGATCATATTAATAAGAAAGATAAACTTGGAATTGGAGTCTCACTATTAATTGGAAACGCTATGATACATACTGGTCAAAATCCTCAAAAAATAGCGGAACAAATTGTAAATGAGGATTTGGATCTTCTAACTTTGGAACTTAATGATCTAAATAAAATTAAGAAAATAATTCAACCTATAGTTAAAGAAGCACTTGAAAAAATTAAAAAAAATAAGGAAAAGCGGATAGGTCTGCTTAAAAGATACGGTGATAAAGAAGGACCTTATATCTATGTAATTGTGGCAACTGGAAACATTTATGAAGATATAATCCAAGCAAAAGCTGCAGCAAGACAAGGTGCAGATATAATAGCAGTCATTAGGTCCACTGGTCAAAGTCTTCTAGATTACGTACCATATGGTCCAACTACCGAAGGATATGGAGGAACTTTTGCAACTCAAGAAAATTTTAGACTTATGAGAGACGCTTTAGATGAAGTGAGTGAAGAATTAAAAAGATACATCAGATTAACTAACTATTGTTCTGGTTTATGCATGCCTGAGATAGCTGTTATAGGTGCATTTGAACGCTTAGACGTTATGCTAAATGATGCTCTCTATGGAATTCTTTTTAGAGATATTAATATGCAACGAACAATTATTGACCAATACTTTTCCAGAATGATAAATGCATATGCAGGTGTAATAATTAATACAGGTGAGGATAATTATCTCACAACAGCCAATGCTTTCGAAGCAGCTCACACAGTTTTAGCGTCCCAATTTATTAACGAGCAGTTTGCTTTCCTAGCTGGCTTAAAAGAAGAACAAATGGGATTAGGTCACGCTTTTGAGATGGATCCAGATTTAGAAAATGGGTTTTTATTTGAATTAGCTCAAGCACAAATGACACGAGAAATCTTTCCCAGAGCTAGTTTGAAATATATGCCCCCAACAAAATTTATGTCCGGAAATATATTCAAAGGGCATATCCAAGATGCCTTATTCAATATTATTACAATTATGACTGATCAAAAAATACATCTTTTGGGTATGCTCACAGAAGCAATCCATACTCCTTTTATGTCTGATAGAGCATTATCAATTGAAAATGCACGCTATATATTTAATAACATGAAATCAATTAGTGAGGAAATATCATTTAAGAAAGGGGGTTTAATGGAAAAGAGAGCTAGACAAATCTTAAATGATGCATTCCAATTACTACGAGAAATTGAAAAAGAAGGGCTATTTAATACTATTGAAAAAGGTATTTTTGCTAATATTAAAAGAGCTAAAGATGCTGGAAAAGGTTTAGAAGGTGTAGTGAAGAAAGATAAAGATTATTTTAATCCATTTTTGGAAATCATGAAAAAAGAATTAATGGGTGGTGAGGGCTAATTTGGAACGAAATAAAGCTATAGATCTTACTAGAATAAAGCCATATGGAGATACACTTAATGATGGAAAAATTCAAATTAGTTTTACGCTTCCCGTAGAAGATGGCGAAAAAGCAGTAGTTGCTGCTAAAAATGTAGCTGAAAGATTAGGTTTAGAAGATCCTAATGTAGTTTATCATAAAAAACTGGACGTTGGATTTACATTTTTCATTATATATGGTCATATAAATTTCACCATTGATTATAAAAAAATCAAGACTGAATCGGTTGAAGTTGAAAAGATGACGATTCAGGAAATTAATGAATATATTCGTTCCAACATTAAACGTAAAGTTATAGTACTTGGTGCAACTACTGGAACCGACGCTCACACTGTTGGAATATCAGCAATTATATCGATGAAGGGTTATGCAGGACATAAGGGGCTTGAGAGTTATGAAATGATAGATGCTTACAATTTGGGAAGCCAAATATCAAACGAGGAATTTATAAAAAAGGCAATTGAGATGAACGCAGAGGTACTCCTTGTATCTCAAACAGTAACTCAAAAGAATATTCATATAAAGAATTTAACAAATTTAGTTGAATTATTAGAAGCAGAGGGTATTAGAGATAAAATCATACTTATCTGTGGAGGTCCTAGAGTAAGTAATGAATTAGCAAAAGAGCTAGGGTATGACGCCGGTTTTGGTCCGGAGACCTATGCAGAGACTGTTGCCTCTTACTTTATCAAAGAGATTGTTAATCGGCAACAATAATAATATAAACATAAGGAGGTGTTTTTTTAATAAGCAATTTCAATTGGGAATTTCCTTTTTCTTCTAAAAGGATGCCTATTTTAGCAGAAAATTTGGTGGTTACCTCTCAACCTTTAGCATGTCAGGCTGGATTAGAAATGCTTAAAAACGGAGGAAATGCGGTCGATGCTGCTATAGCAGCGGCTATTACGTTAACTGTTGTGGAACCTGTAAATAATGGTATAGGTAGTGATGCATTTGCGATACTATGGAATGGTAAGGAATTGATTGGGCTGAATGCATCGGGAAGATCACCTTCAAATTGGACTTCTGAACTGTTCTCACGCTATAAAGCTATGCCACAATTAGGATGGCCCTCTGTAACTATTCCTGGCGCAGTTTCGGCTTGGGTTTCCCTTTCAAATAAATTTGGAAAATTGCCTTTCAAAAACTTGTTTAAGCCAGCTATTAAATATGCTGAAAATGGGTTTTTAATATCACCTATAATTGCTGAGGTTTGGAAGCTGGAATCTCAAATGTATAAAAAAAGAAAATTCCCCGTTTTTTGGAGTACTTTTATGCCCAATGATCGGGCACCACAGGCAGGTGAGCTCTTTAAATTACCATATCATGCTAAAACACTTAAAATTATAGCAGAAACTAAAGGAGAGGCTTTCTATAATGGTGTTTTGGCAAAAAAAATGGTAAAATATGCTAAAGAAACTGGAGGCTTTTTTGAACTTGAAGATTTTGAAAATCACCAACCAATATGGGAAAAACCTATCTCTATTGAATATAAAGGCATAAAATTACATGAAATGCCTCCTAACAGTCAAGGAATAACCGCTCTTATAATGTTGGGTATTCTTAAGCAATCCAAATTAGAATCCTATAAAAATGATGCAATTGGGTCTATACATCTACAAATCGAGGCTATGAAATTAGCATTTTCTGATGCTAACAGCTATTTGTCTGATATAAGTACCATGGAATTTCACCCAAAGTATTTATTAAAAGAATCCTATTTAAGTAAACGATCTGATCTCATCAATCGAACGTATGCCCAAAAATTTGAGCATGGATTCCCTCATAACGAGGATACTGTATATCTTACTACAGCAGATTCTAACGGAATGATGGTATCTTATATTCAATCCAATTTTTGGGGATTTGGATCGGGGATCGTGATACCTAGTACTGGAATAAGCCTTCAAAATAGAGGTTGTGGTTTCTCTCTGGTTAAAGGTCACCCAAATCAAGTAGGTCCTAATAAAAGGCCTTTTCATACAATAATCCCTGGTTTTGTAACCAAGAAAGGTAAACCTTTAATGAGTTTTGGTGTAATGGGAGGACAATTTCAACCTCAAGGTCATGCACAAATGATTGTTAGGATTTATGACTATAGACAAAATCCACAAGCGGCTCTTGATGCACCACGATGGAGGGTAATGCAAGGTCTTAATGTAAAAGTTGAGAAAGATTTTAACGAAGACTTAATTAATGGTCTAACTCAATTAGGACATATCGTATCCAAATCACACTACTTTGATTTTGGTGGAGGGCAAATAATCTTTAAATTAGATAATGGATATTTAGGAGCCTCAGATAAAAGGAAAGATGGCCAAGTAGTCGGATTTTAAATGTATGTTTTAAGATGCTATCTTGACTCCTAAATTGTATGCTTCTTCTAATTTCTCTTTAAGGTTTTCTATAGGGATATCTTTTTGGGTATTTGTATCATATGTCTGACATATAACAAAGTCTAATTCCAAATCAAAAAAAGGTGCTATTCGCTTAAAGAATACTGCAGTTGATTCATAATGATGCCGATAAGTGATAATTACAACAAAATGCTTATGATAAAAATGCTCCCAAGCAAGAGCTTCCATCCTATCAATTGCTATTTTTAATTGAGCTGTCATGTAGCCCCAATACATAGGTGTTGCAAACACAATAATATCTGCATTAATATAGGCGTCGTAAATTTCCTGCATATCATCTTGAATAGCACACCTGTGATTTATTGATGTCTCACAACTTAAACATCCCTGACAAGGACTAATATTTAATGTATTTAAATAGAAATGGTTGATTTGATGTTTCTTATTTTTATTCATTCCTCTTATAAAATATCTTACTAATGTATCTGAATTTTTATTTTTCCTTGGACTACCATGAAGAATTATTATTTTCATTAACTCTCCAAATATTATTAAATTTTTAATAATGAGAAGAAAAAAAAGAAAATTTATTAAGTTTAAGTAGATTGAAACTAGTTATATTTCTACAAATAGGTGAAGAGCTGCACTAACACCAAGAGCGTTAGAAATTACAGCAGAAAAGAATAATTGAATAATTATAAATGAACTTAAGATTACAGAACCAAAAGATTTCGTATATTGAAAGATAATTGTATTTTGAATGACAACTAGTAGTAGAATTAAATATGTGAACATTACCGAAGGAAAGAAAGCCCAAGACCATGTCAGAGAAATTAAATTTATTTGTACATAAATCGCTAAAATGATTATTATTTTAGATTTTGTCCATTCATTTTTAATAAAGCCTAAATGAGGATAAATTACCTTTCTATATAGGATTTCCATTGAGAAATAAACTGGAAATGCTGTAATCGATCCTAGTATGAAATTAATATAGTTTGAAGGCCACATAAAAGCAAATGGATAAAAGAAGGAAAAGATCAGGTAAATAACTATAAAGTATAATGAACAAACTGTAGAATATATGAAATACTTGTAATGAATCTTAAACTTAAAAAGACCCTTCAAATCACTTTTAATGTCATCTCTCCTTCTTTTTCTAAGATAAATCCTCCATCCAAGTATAGCAATAGTAATAGTTATCGCAGTTAAAGAAATAAGAATAACACTTATTGGAATTATATAACTATACAATGGATTAGTTGGTGAAAATAAGAATATAAAGTAAACGATAACAAAATAAATTGAATATATTAATAAAAAGATCAGTATCCTTAAACTTATCTGAGTTTCAAAAAGTTCTTTCAAATTGATTTTCCCTATATCTGCCCTATATTTTCTTAAATAAATTATAGATTCAACAATTCCATATATTAACAGAATATTCAATGAAGCAAGAAAAATTCCCGGTAAACCAAATATCCTTTCAAATAACTCCCAATTTAAAATAAATATAGCGATAAAGAAAATGAGTTTTATTATGGTTATGATGATTTTATGCTTAGGATACTTTTCTTCAATTTCAGGTTTAAGTATGTTATCAACTTCATTATGACTCTTAACTTTTTGCTTTTCAGCGAAAAATCTTGAAGAATAGGAAATTAATAATAGAATTAGTAAAAATAGAAGGCCTAACGTAATAAAGATTACAACGTAATTAATATAATAAGTAATAAAGATCGGTCCGTTGATGCTAATAGATCCAAAAAAGTTTAATTCAAACCATTGAATTGAATCAATAATTACAACATCATCAAGCAATTGATGACCTCCACCTATTAAGGGCCAAGTGATACTTCTTACAGAACAACCAGTTAAATTTTGAGCTACTAATGCCTGATTTTCAAAACTTAACATTTCATCATATATATGCATGATTATTAGAAGATTATGGGTATTTGTTGTGTTTAAAAGATTTACTGGGATAAATTCTACGAATTCAGTTATTTGAAAGATTCCAAGTTGTTGAGGGTCAAAATTTACTAACGGTGCCCAAGCGACAGTTAAATTGAAACGAGAATCTAGTGCTTGATTCATAAGAACAACCATCCCTCCTAATGAGTGGCCTATTAATCCAATCTGAGATGCATTTACATCAGAATAAAAAGGGAGTGTTTCTAATTTATCTAGTAAAATGGAACAATCCTGAGCTAATGCAGGAATTCCACTTGGGTCTACGTCAGTTATACTACCCCCACTCTCACCATGCCCATGATAATCTAAAGCAGCAACATAAAAACCTCGTTTTGTTAATTCTATTGGGATTCTTAAATCAAAATCTCTTTGACTCCCAATTCCATGACAGTAAATAACTAAAGGCTTATTCGATTGAAACTCTAAACTCCTTGAAGGATAATATAAATTAGCATATAATGTGGCTCCACTTGATTGAAATTCTATCCTATCGTATTTATAATAACTTAGCTCTCTATTAAAGTGCAAATATATTAATGATCCTATTAATAATCCAACAAGAATTAAAATCCGTTTGAAAAATTTAATATCATTCTTATTCATCGTTAATTTATCTTAGACGTTCAAAATATTTAATCTTTTAAATTTTTAAAAGTCTCATTTCCCTAAAAAATTAATAATATAAAAATTTTTTATGATCAAACCTCAAAAAGTAAAAAATATAGTATGTCTGAAGACCAAAAACGCCAGTTAGTATTTAAAATTGTGATATTAGGAGATAATGCGGTTGGAAAAACCTCTCTAATAAATCAATACGTTCAACATATTTTTGAGATTGATTATAAACCTTCTATAGGTGTGAACATTGTTATCAAGGAGTTAGATCTGGATGATCTTAACGTTAAAATCCGATTAATACTCTGGGATATAGCAGGACAATCAAAATATGATTTATCGCGTAATTTATTCTTCCAAGGGTCTCAAGGCGCTTTTTTAGTTTATGATATGACTCGACCTATAACTTTTGAAAACATCAAAGAAAAATGGTTAAATGATCTCCAAAGATTTGCTAAAAAAGATGTTCTATTCCATTTGATTGCAAATAAAAATGATTTAACGGATTTGAAGAAAATTTCAACAGATGAAGGTGAAAGATTAGCTGAAATGTTAGCTGCTAACTATTTCTTTGAAACAAGTGCCAAATCTGGAGAAAATGTTGAAGAAGCATTTGAAAAATTGGTTTATATGATGTTAAAGGAAAGAAATATTATTTAAAAGACAAGAAAAAAAAAGTTTTGTTTAAATTTTTTTTAGAAAGTTAATGTCATTAAACTTTCAGCTACATCCATAATGTTATTATAGCGGAATAGCATAGGTTTGTATGTCCAAGTCTCATATAGAGGTAATTGATCGTAGGCGTGATTAAATTGTCCCATATAATTCACAAAGCCACTTTGACCAGGAGGAATCACATCTACACCATGAGGTGGGGCTTGTTTAGTTAAATCTTTCCATTTCCACTTTGGCATCTCCACTATATGATTATAAGTGCCTCGATTCATTGAATGCATTCTTAAAGCTGGTTGACCAAATAGAGGGTTACTTAGAAAACCTTGAGGGCCAAATGTCGTAAGACGAACTGGAGTAAGCCATGTTGAAATAACTGGACCATATTGTATTTCTAATTCAGCAAGAGCTTCTTTTAATACTCTGACTATTAAAACATCTCGATCCTCCCCATTAAGATAGTCATAATTTAAAGGCAATTTTGAATTTTCCCCATCAAAAACGTGAAGTAATGTACTTGGATCTACACCAACTCCAGGAGGAAGGTCATCATCAAATACCTCATTATCAACTTTTGAAAACCACTTATCGAAGATTGTGAGCCCTGGATCATCATATGTAGCACTAGGATCAGGATATACTGGATCTATTACATCATTATAATGCCAATTCCATGATTCAAGAACTTCAATAACTTCAAGGGGAATAGATGAATCTTTTTGAGCAGCATTTATTAAAAAGTCTAGGAAATGCATTCCTCCAAAATGTGCATAACCAGTGTCCCGGTTGATATTATTCATATCTTCAAAAGTTAATTTACCTCCAGTTGCAATCTGTTCTTGGATCCATTGAACTCCGTGAACTTCCCCCCAATCAGCTTCCTTATAAGGCCAATTGGCCATCGGTTTATTATTCCAGTTTGCTAGGTAACCTTGTGCGGGATTAATTGATTTCGGGATCTCATCAAATCCAGTGACACCTAACCATTCTTCTTCTCCGGTGCCCCATAATGGAAATCTATCATCAATTACTCTTCCATTTCTTCCTGTAGTTGGTCTTTTTGGAAAAGCCCCACAATGCCAATATCCAATATTCCCGCGTCTATCTATCCAAAGAAAGTTATGACCCGCTGTTACGACTCTCGTTGCATCGTCAAAATCAGAGATACTTCTTGATTGTTGAAATAATAACCAACCTTCTTCAGCAGCTAACTCATTCATATAGTAATCTGCTTTCATAGAATAACATCGATTATTATCAATATCCCATGCTCTAATGGGACCATGAACCGTACGATAAATATCTCTATCTTCATACCCCATTTTCTTGTACCCGTAAATTCTTTCTGTCCTCTTTTCCATATCAACCCATTCGCCATTATACAAATATTGATAAGGATTTTCAGGATTTAGCACTTCTATATAGGTATCAATTAGATCAGAAGAACCTGTGGTTGATGTCCAAGCGCCAAAATCACTTGCACCAATTAAAATGGATGGAGCATGAGGCATCATCATCCCAACAGCATTAATCCCTGCGCCGTGCAGACCTACCTCTAAAACTATCTGAGGAATTGAATGTCCCATTTGCGGCCCTCCAACTTGCATAGTATTTCCCGTTTTAGATTTTTTTGGACGTACAATCCACGCATTGCTACCAAATTTGGTTGGCAATCCAAGGGATTCAGACAATTGTTCTTGCGCTGTGGTAGCTCCTATAACTTGCTCATAGATTTCGTCAATATTGGTCGGGAGGGCAGGGATGCTACTTTGGATCGGACCTTTAGGATAATGGCTTCCCTTACTTGGAATTGTAGTTGGTGCTCCAGGATCTACTTGAGGATATAGATCGTTAAAGATTGCCCATGCTGTATCTTCATCATATGTTGTATTTAAAGCTTGGAAGCGTGCAGCATAACCGAGTTCTCCTCCACCAGTTCCACCAAATCTCCAGGCCATCATTACAACAATAGCCACGCAATCTTCAATTGTAAAGGGTTCGATAGGAAGATCTAATAATAAATATTCAATTGGTATGAGGGTGGGATTCATACTTGCTTCAAAAATGTACTGATTAATCCCATCTACGTATGCCAGCATCATTTCTTTTAACTTTGCTTCAGGTTTAATTGGAACCCATTTATTGAAAATTTCTAATAATTCTTCCCTACTATAACCTAAACTTCTAGTTCTATAATCTGAATCGATTGATGCAAATCCAAATTCGGCTAAACTACCAAAAGCATCTCTTCGGTATAGATCTGCTTGCCACAATCGATCTTGTGCCATAGCATATCCTGCACCATAAGCTAAACCTTCTTTTGAATTTGCAAAAATATGAGGAACACCATAATTATCTCTTATAATTAAAATTTCATTATTAGCGGCAGATACCGGAGCCATTGGGATTAACCCTAACATAAATACTAAAGATAAAAATAGTGTTAAGATTTTTTTTTTCATAATTTTCATCTCTTTTTAAAGGATTTACTTTTTTTGTTAAATTTTTTGTAAGATCATTTTTGATTTCGATGTATATAAATCTTTTTATTAGAATAATATACTTAATAGATTCAGCAATCCCATTTCTTTTTAAATATAAAAAAGGACCTTTAAATCTTTATTTTTCCCAAGATTTCATTACCATATGGGTATTAGAGATTGTAATTCCATTAATCATATCAATTTTATTCGCAAATATTTCAAATAATTCTTCAGGCGTTTCTACAATAATCTCGGCTAACACATCATAATCTCCTGTTAATGACATGATTTTGGTAATTTGAGAGATTTTTTTTAACTCCTCAATTACTGGTTTTATTACACTGGTTCCTAATTTAAATAATATAATCGCTTTTATTGCCAAATTTAATTACTCCTCCTTTACTAGTTTGACATTTTTTCTATTTGATTTGTAAACAAAATTTCTATATTTTGAATATCATTTAAAGGTTTTAACCTTAAATCTACTAATTCATAAAAATCTTTTATAGAACTTATTTTCACATTCAGAAGTAAATCATTAGTCCCAATTAAAGCATAGGTGGAAGTCACTCCGTAATATTTAAAAACTCGCAAAGCAATTTTATTCATTGAGCCTTTTTTTATTTTTAATAGTAAAACAGCTTGAACTAAATTCTTTACTTCGTGTGAGTATCTCAGTATCACCGTGGTAATTATTAAAAATATTACAATTATTAACAATTCCATCGGAAAGTATTCATTCACAAAAATAACGGAAAAGATAATTGATCCCATAGGATCAATTAGATTTAGTATGCTACTCCATTGACTATAAGTTAAACTTTCTGGTTTCCAATTAACATTAGCAATGAAAACCAGAAGATAGGGAGTAATTGTTGAAAAAATAATCAAGAAAATGATTTCCCATCTACTTAAAATCAGAAATAGATCTGGAAACTGCTCAAAGAATTTTACTACTTCAAGAGTTAAATCCGTTTCTACTGGTAATAAATAGATAATTAATACAAATGGAATCATAAATATTACTCCAATTAAAAAAGAAAATGCCATTTTAACAAGGAATCTCGGAATCTTGTAATATTTATTCTCATTAATTTTTGTAATCTCATCTTTCGAATATGCATCTCTATTTATACTAATGTAAAGAAATGAGATAGTGACACTAAAAATTAGCAGGTAAATAGCACCATTTAACGAAATTGGGGCTCCTGTCGTTCCTACAAATATAAGAAGGATAATAGTGAACAATAGAATTATAATATAAAGTGTTTTAAAAATGTCGAATTTTTCAAAATTCACTCCTTTCTCATAGATAGCGATAAAAATTATACTGAGCAGGAAGCCCACCATTGTAAATGTAATTGAAGTTACCTTTAAAGTTAAAAAGAAAAATATAATATGAAGTATTATTCCAAAAAAACCGAGATATGTATAGTAAGAGATGTTCTTCTTATTGAAAAATCTTCTATTTTTATGAAATAAATTTTTAAACAAAAATCTTAGCGAAATTGATTTGTTTTCAGTTAATTTATTATTAATGAACACTAAAAGTACTGCTAGCACTATTAATGTAAATCCTGAGATTAAAAATCTTAGAAAGATTACCATTATTATAGAAACTTCTATAAATAATTCAGAGACTACAATTGGAATGAAACTCCACAACAGATTTGCCAAGATTATATTAATAATTAATTTGTTTTTCATCCTTTCAAACTGCTTTCTAGTACTATTCTTTGTACATAAATGAATAAAGATTATAGAATTTCTTAAAATATGAATCTTTTTGTTGAAGTATTTTACTAAATCCCATCAAGTTCCCAAATCCTCTTGATATTGAAAATCGAAAACTTTAATCTTAAATAAGATTTATAATTTAATGAATTTCTTTAGAAAAAGAGAATTGTGATTTTATGCCAAGTTCAAAAGATTATATTGAAATGGATGAAATTTATTGCGCTCACAATTACCATCCCATTCCTGTTGTGATCTCGAAAGCAGAAGGAGTTTGGGTTTATGATCCTGAAGGAAATAAGTATTTGGATTGCTTATCAGCCTACTCTAGCCAAAATACTGGACACTGCCATCCAGAGATAATAAAAGCTTTAAAAGAACAAGCAGATAAAGTAACTCTTACGTCTCGCGCATTCCATAACGATGTAATGGGACCATTTTTAAAGAAACTATGTGAAATCGTAGGTCCTCATATTAATGACCCAAAAAAGATTGGAATCATGGCTCTTCCAATGAATACAGGCACTGAGGCTGTGGAGACAGGGCTAAAAGTCTGTAGAGCGTGGGGTTATATAAAAAAGAAAATTCCGAAGGATCAAGCCCATATTATAGTTTGTAGAGACAACTTTCACGGTAGAACTATTAGTATTGTGGGGATAAGTACTGATATTGCTGCTGTAAAGTATTATGGTAATTTTGGACCATTTACTCCCGGTTTTTCAATAATCCCTTATGGAGATGCAGAAGAATTGGAGAACAAAATTTTAGAAATAGGTCCAGAAAGAGTAGCAGGCTTTCTTTTTGAACCTGTACAAGGAGAAGCAGGAGTTAAGGTCCCTCCAGAAGGCTATATAAAGAAAATAAGAGAAATTTGTACCAAATATAATGTTTTAATGATTGCAGACGAAATTCAGACCGGTTTTGGAAGAACAGGAGAATTATTTGCTTGTGATCACGAAAATATAAAACCTGACATGCATCTATTAGGTAAAGCCTTAGGTGGAGGAGTTTATCCCGTGTCTGCAATTGTTACTACAAAGGAAATCGTTGGACCTGATGTAATAAAGCCGGGGACTCATGGAAGTACGTTTGGAGGTAATCCTTTAGCTAGTGCTATAGCCATGAAGTCGTTAGATATTCATATTGAGGATCATTTAGCTGAAAGAGCTAAACAATTGGGTGAATATTTCATAAATGGGCTTAAAAGAATTGCTGAAAAAAAGACAATTGTTCCAATAAAGGAAGTTAGAGGAAAAGGTCTTCTTTTGGCTATCGAATTTACAAGCGATGCAAGACAAATCGTTGAGATGCTAAAAGATAATGGAATCTTGGCTAAAGATACGCATTCTACTATCATTCGTTTTGCTCCACCTCTTATAATTACAAAAGAAAATATTAGTTGGGCTTTAGAAGTCATCGAAAGTATACTAGTTAAATAAATAATCTTTTCTTAATTTTAGATTGGATTCAGATACCTTTTTGTTAATCTATTATTAAATTTTTCCTATTAAGTTAATAGGCATAATTTTGGATAAAAAATCAAAAATAAAAAGATGTTCCCGCATTTCCCTCTAAAGCATCTTTTATTTTTTCAATAGACGTAATAATTCCTTGCTCTCCCCCAGACTCTAAGAAATTTATTAAAGATTGTACTTTAGGTCCCATACTTCCTGCAGGGAACTGATCTTCCTTCAAATATTTTTTTGCTTCTGCAACTGAAATTCTATCTAAAAAATATTGATCAGATTGTCCGTAGTTCAACGCAACTTTTTCAACATCAGTAGCAATTAATAAAATGTCCGCTCCAATTTGCTCAGCTAATTTTGCACTAGCTAAATCTTTATCAATAACAGCTTCAACACCATATAATCTCTTCTCTTCTTTTATGACTGGAATACCACCACCTCCACAAGCAATAACAATCCAACTTCCCAATTCCATTAATTTCTTAATCTCACGCCATTGATAAATTTTAATAGGTTTAGGAGAAGGAACAACTCGACGCCAACCTTTTACCGTTTTTACTTGATTTGGACCAGTCTTAACTGGGTAAGCAGGCCCAATTGGTTTAGTAGGATGTCTAAAAGCAGGATCATTAGGATCAACCTTAACATAAGTTAATACAGTTAAGAAAAATTTTTCTTGATCTAGACCGATCTGCATAAGCTCTTCGTCTAAAGTACTCTCGATCATGTATCCGATCTGCCCCTGAGTCTCCGCAACCAAGATTTGTAAGGGTCTTTTTGCTACAAATTCAGTAGCTTCTTGCTGCAACAATAATCCACCGATTTGGGGCCCGTTACCATGCGAAATTATGATATTATAATGCCTAGAAAGCCCAGCTATCTGCTTCATTGGAGCCCTTAAATTCTCCATCATTTGCTCAATAGTTCCTTCCTCTCCTTCTTTAATAAGAGCGTTTCCTCCAAGAGCAACTATTAATGTTTTCATAACATGCTTTTAATTAGAAATTTTGAATCCAACAAATTGAGTTTTATTTGACTATTCAAAAAATTAATTTAGTTTTTACATTTTTAAAAATTTTATGCATATTTTTAGGATAAAACTATCATACTTTTCGCTTAAAGGACAAATTCAAGTTTTATGTTTAATTTTTAAATCCTAATATATAAAAATCGAAAAAAAAAAGATTAAATAATTATTCGGGTTGCTCTTTTATTCCTAAATTGGGAACAAAATCAGGAAGTGGATTAAAAAAGTCCTCCTCATCTAAGGGATCCATATTCTCCTCCACAGCTTGAACCATATAATCATCTCACTTTATTCAGTTATTCATAGAGTGTGGTTACAAAGTTTTTTTCAAATAGAATGAGAGGCTTAATGAATGTTTTATCTTTAGTTCCAATATTGCGCATATTTTGATAACAATTCCACTGATATTCATATGAACTTGAATCAAACACCCTTCTATGGAATATGATCTCATTATCACATAGATGTACAATTCTTCTGCCATAAGATCTCTTTTGATTACATATTGGACAATGGAACATTATTCATAGACCTCTCATCTTTTCTAAGATGATATTACCCTCTCTATATAAAAGAAAATTTTACAAATTTTTTTCTTTATATACACTTGCCATAAATCTTCCTTAACAATTCTATATTCATAAAATAAGGTTAAAAATAATGCAAGAAATTGAAATTATTAAAAAATTATCAACGAGAATTGAAGATCGTCCTGAAGAGATTTTAAAATATATCCATATTGGAATTAGCATTCCTGTATTGCCCCAATTCCATAAATATATTAAAAGTGATATTGAGGAATATAATGCTAAATCTATCCTTCTTGAAAACCAAATTGAAGCGAAAGAATTCGGAAAACAAACCGATAATGTGATTGGTCATACTCTTATATACGATGATGGCGGAGAAGTATTATTTTTTGGATTTTTTAATATATATGATCATGATCCTAAGAAAATAGAACTTTTAGCAGATGAAATCATTAATTATGCTAAAGACAATGACTTTAGTATTATCAGGGGGCCAATTAATGTACCTACTGTAATCTTTGGATGGGGATTTATGGTTGAGGGGAGTAGAAAAGACTTATTCATCGGATCTCCAATTAATCCACCAATCTATCAGCAAATCTTTATGGAAAAAGGCTTCACTATCAAATTTCAAGAGGATAGGTACTGGATGCCTGCCTTAAAAATGGATCCCCATAATAATCCTGCTCTAGTCAAGAAAGGAGTAAATTTTGCGGAATATGAATTTAGCAATCCAGGAAGAGATGGGTTGATGGCAATTAAGGAAGAATATATTGAGCTTCACGCGACCTACATGCCGAATTCGGCTCGTATTACTCCCAGAGCATCAAAGAATTTTGATAATATTGTAGATTTCACCCATACCTTTGGTGCAAACTGGATGATGTGGATTGTTCGCCATAAAGAATCTGGTCAGATGGCAGGGTGTGGATATATTATCCCTGATATTTTTCACTTAAATCGTAAAGGTGAATTAGATTCAGTAAGTTTTCATGATTGGGTTGTACATCCTGATCATCGCCGTAAGTATTTGTCAATGCTTATGTATGGAGAGACCTCTCTTCTTGCGAAAGACCGAAGAACACCTCACTATATTAATCGTGGATCATGGCCCGTAGGAGCGGATAATGTGGCAAATGCGAACGCTGCCATGAAGATGGGTGGAAAGAAAGATAGAAGCCATATAATTCTGGAAAAAACAGTCTAAAAATTATTATTTTTTAATATCTATTATTTTTTTCTTTGAGTTTTCTATAAATATTATCTACTTTTAATTCAAGTTCAGTTAGAGTTTTCTTTTTTTCATTTAGTTCCTTCTCTAATTTGGCGCATATTTTTACATTTTTCCTTTGGTGTTCTAAATTTGCATAAAATGGGAAAAAATTAATGAGTTTATCAATAGTATTCTCTCCAAGTTTTAAAATGGCCTTCCTAAGTACGATATCTTCTATTTTTCCTGTTTTTAATTCTTTTATTAGCGATTTTAGTTTAAGTAGTTCATCGCCATCTAGCACGATTGAAATTAAATTATCTCGCAAGGTCTTATTATTATCAAAATCTTTTCCTTTAGCTGAGGTCATTATTTACCTACTCTCCTCTAACTCGAGATATACTTTTATAAAAATGTACTCGAATCTTTTTTTTTCTGGACTACTTGGAATGAAAAGGGAAGGGTAGGTTCGACAGTAGAAAGGCTTCTTAGAAATTGATTAATATTCGCATGTACAGTTTCAGGAACTACTTCAATCCTGAAAATCTTTAATCCAACAGTTAGAAGGTCAACCTTGTTCGTATAGAATATAATTTTAGGGTCATTAATAATGGTCCAAAATACAATATCTTTGAATGGATTTATAGATTGAAATTGAAATAATCCTTTTAGATGAAAGAATGACTCCCGAAATATTAATGAAAATATACTAATAAGAAGAATTGCAGATCCTAAAGCTATATAGACATTGTTAATAAGTAAATAGATGCATACTGAAAATAAAATTCCTAATATTACTAAAAATATTAGCTTAAATATTGAAAAGATGCTATTAGTATCATTGTAAGAAGGATGGATATCCCAAATCATCTTAAAATCTTCATTTGTGTCTTTTCTATCAGAATTTTGCTCACTTCCATTAAGAAAGTTTGTATAAAGATTAGTTATTTTATTTCTCCCCCCTAAGAAAGAATTTTAGATACAATAATAAAGTCAAAAAGCCACTTCCAAAAAAAATCACAAGCAAAAGGCTTATAGCGAAAGTTAAATAAGGAAACATAATCATCTCATATAGAATTACACTCCCTAATAAAAAGAAAAAAATAATTGCCCCTATTATTACACATCCTAAACAAAAGGTTCTTATCCTGTTATTATTCCCCGAAAAAGATAGGATCTTCTTTTGTTTTGTAATTGATGTTTCTAATTGTTTCATATGTATGGCTTCCTCAAAGGAGCTTTTATGGAACCTCTGCTGTAATGTTTTCTGAAGTAAAACTTCTCTCTGACGTATATTATGGAGAAGAAGCTGTCTTGCTTTATTATTATCACTCTCATTCTTTTTATTTCGTGTCATTACCATAAAAAGATTTAAGTCCCTATGTTCAGGCCAAATATCGTCACCTAAAACCTGGTAGATATCTGGAACATCCATCTCTTGTAATTCATAATATAATGTAAAAATCTCTTTAATCTGATCATAGGAAATTTCACCTCGAAGTTTTAACAACATCAATTCTGCTAGTTTAAGGCGCTCCAATGTTGAAGTTTGAAAAATTGGGCTTTTAATAAAATTATAAAATGTTTCATTTATGAACTCTAAATAACTATAGAGATGTTCATTTTCCTTCTTTTTACGAGGTCGGAATCCTAAATAAGCACCTATCTCATCAATTGTATTGCTTAAAAGAACAAACCCTACTACTGCTAATTTTTTAAAATTATGTGTTTGTTTGCATAGGTGAATAAGAAGCTTTAATTTAGAGTTTACATTATTCATGCCCTTATCACACTCTTTTGTTTTTTATTATTAGATGCGTTTTTATATTGATTAAGCACAAGTTCCTCTTCTTGGATATATTTATCTAAATCAAGAGGTTCTTGAATTTTCTGAATATATTTCTCTAATATTCCTTCAGAAGATTGAGGGTTTTGTTCTAATGAGGTTGCTATCCTATAATATAAAATTGTATAAGGAAATAAGAAGATAAAGCTGATTACTTCCATAATATATCCGATGTTAATTGAATATTGAAAGATAACTTCCAAATCGGGATCATAGAACGAAATATTTGGGAAATAATATTGATAGGGGAATAAGTACATAATAGGATAAACTACTATGAAAAATACGACTAAAAGCAATGTGAAAATATTTATGTATGAAACTAATCTATTCGGAGTTCTATAAACTAAGCCTATTAAGGTAAATGCTAAACTGACAAGAAAACAAATCACAATTATAAATGGTAAAGACTCTGCAGTTGGGGTATAGATTTCATTAAATATTGATCCTGATGCAAAGATGGTATACCAGTTAAAAATAGGATTATAACTCCAATAGACTACAAGGTTTCCGTTCTCGTCAAAAGCTTGGAAAATATACCAATCAAAAAACAAGAAAACTCCTGCAATAATAATTCCTATTATAAACATTATCCGTGTAAAACTAGGGATCTTAATTAAGAACACCTCTTATTCAGCCAAAAATTCATAAATCTTAGCGTGGTATCCATCTTCTTTATTTTCTGGGTCATCATCTTCTTGTTCGAATAAATCTTCTAAATCTTTCTCTTGAGGTTTTAGAAGTTGATTCTTGATCATCAGTTCAGATTTTGTATGTTCAATTTTATTCAATAACCTATATGGATTCGATTTACCGAAACATTCATAACCAAGCTGAAGCATTAAATCATCAATAAACTCTTGATAAATTATCTCTAAACTTGCCTCATCTAATGTTATTTGCCTTTGATAACTATGGATCATATACTGATCCCTAATATTCTTTCTCTTAACCCTAAAAATATAAAAAAGATATGCTACTAATGCGGTATAAATGCCAAGTATCACATAACTTAACCCTATAAACGGAAGGAGCAAAGAAGGTATTTGTGTTAATGCTACAATTATAGTAAGAAACCCAAAACCAAAGGGTAAAAGAGAGTATCGCAGAAGTTGCTTTTGAAACCTTTGATTTGCTTGATTTTCTGTAATTTCACCTTCTTGTGCAGTATTATATTCTGCTACAAACTTATGCTTATTCTCCAGAAACTGTGTAAGCGTGGTAACTTGATTTTCTTGAATAAAATGAATATTTGAGCTTTTTTGATAAGCAAAAGGAATTGATTTCTCTAAGAACTTAATTTCTGATAATGAGATTAAAATTGGATCAACATGAACTAAATAATGAGTTTTTGAAGAATTTAATAATACCTCATCACTCTCATAAAAATTCTGGTTTACTTCAAAATTAGTTATCAAAAATTTCTGAATATACTCAAATAGAGCACCTTTATTTTTAACATTTTCAATTATATTATGCATTACTTCCGTTAAATTTGCAGCAAAATTATTGATCATTAGATTTTTCTCTCTTTGGCTTCGATAATAAATAGAATCTTCAGAAATTATTAATAAATCATCAATTTGGGCAAATTTGATTGGATAAATGAAGATTATATGCTGAGTTTGCCTAAAAGAATCTACCTTAAATATTAACTCATCTATATCCTGAAATTGATCCTTAATTTTCTCTAAAGGTATTGAGAAGTAACCTTTTGAGGTTAATTCTTCTATTATTTTTGCCTTAGAGTCTAAAATCTCCGGTATCTCTTTAATCTCATCTGGAAGAATTTCTTCTTTTAGATATTCATGATATGAGGTCTGATCCTTAATTGAATCTAGTTGGTCTAAGGGTCCATTTAGCTTTGACTTAATCATTAGTTCTCTAGAGTCTTTTACAGGCTCAAATTCAACAGAAATTTTACTTTTTGGCTGGATGTTAAGATTAGTTTGCTTTGTTTTAGGATAATCGTTCAAATTAGAAATCCTTAGATACTCCTGTGCTGAGATAACCATTTGCTTCGCAGTTTCGATTCCTATTCCTTTAATACATGCTAATGTTTTTGGACTAGATTTAGCAATTTTCTCTATTGTATTATATCCTGCTTCCCATAATTTATGTTCATGAGTAGGACCTACTCCCTTCAGTTTTGTAAGACCTGCATTTAACTTTTTCTCCTCCTCCGCCTTATATGATTTCATGAGAACAAATGAAAGCTCTCTAAACTTAGTTGACCATTCTTTTTCTGCATGTAATTCTGACTCTTCTATGCCCTTTTTTGCTAATTTTGCAGCTTGATCTGTATCCCCTGCTTCCAATGCTTGTTGTGTCATATCATATAGATAATTTAGATCCCATTTCTTTTCTAATAGGTCTTGCATACTATAAACTAATTTTTTCCTCATATATAAAGAAAAAATTTCCATGAAATGTTTGAAATTTTCCTTTAAATAGTTAAGAAAATTAGAATTCAGTTGAGGCTGGTAAAAATGGGGATTGAGCTTAAAATTAAAAAGAATACGAAAGCAATACCAAGGAAGTTTTTTAAGTGTGCTCATTGTGGCTCTTTTATCGAAATTAAAATAGACTATAAAGTAGTAGAACAATCTAAAGAGAAAGGTCAGTTTATTATTCCTCATTTTCATCTACATGGTAATCCCTTACATGGTACTCTCTGTCATTTTAACTTAAATGGAGATATAAGAAATATAGATATAATAGAAAATATCTCGGTTGCAAAAGAGCCAAATATTCTATACCAAATACTAGATAAATTGTTAAACTAACTTTAACAGGGAAATAATGACTCTTCATAATTTCACCACTGATGAGATTCCAGAGTTAGTAAAACAAGATAATGAGATCTTTAAATACATCTCTGATGATAGAATTCTCCGAGTACTATTCGAGCAAAAAATTTTTGTCTTAAGAGAAATTCAAAAAAAAGCTATTGAGAATGGTTTGTTTTTCCGAAAATCATTCTTAATTTGTTCACCTTCTGGGAGCGGAAAGACATTAATAGGAGAGATTTGTGCGTTTCATAATATATTTAATAATTTTGGGAAATCTATATACTTGGTTCCGTTTAAGGCATTAGCCACTGAGAAATATTATTATTTCAAAAAATATTATAGCCGTTTTAAAGTAAATGTTACATTATCAATTGGAGATTATGATGTGGATGATTTGAAATTAGAAAAAGCAGACCTGGTTATTACCACATACGAAAAATGCGACTCGATTCTCAGAAATTTCTATGATAAAGCGTGGATCCACGATATCTCTACAATCATCATAGATGAGATACATATAGTAGGAGAATCAGACCGTGGTCCACGATTGGAATCATTAATAGTGCGATTAAACGAGTTTCTTCACCACCCCCAATTTAGAGCGAATTATCACTTTTATTGGAATTATTGCGATCCACTTAAGTGATAATTATATCGAACTTCAAGACAAAATGATTCATATTGCAGAGATAGCTGAGACTTTGAAGATTCGGGTACATTATGGAATAAAAGAACAATTATTCGATTTAGTATTGCGTTTAGATAATGTAGCGCTGGTGAGCGCGCGTATTATTTATAACGCGGGCTATCATACCGCTACACAGGTACGTAAAGAGAATCCTTATAAATTACATTGCAAAACCGGATTAGGAATAAATATATGTAGAAAAATCATAAAAAGCTAATATGTAAGATTTTTTATTTAAATATAGTTATTATTTCTTTTATCCAAGAGGTAACTACGTAAAATTTTTACTCAATTGGAAAATTCTCCTTAAAATCTCTACCAATAATGGTATTTAAAGGTTTAAGTAGTCCCTCTTTCTTTTTTTTCTTTTTATAGTCTTAAATTAAATACGAATAGAGAATAAATGGATAAAGCAGAAAAATCTGAAGAATCTAAAGAATTTCAGTGGAAAGATTATATTAAGAGAAGAAACAGGCAACCTGGAGGGGCTCAAATTCAAGAGTATATTATATATCAAAAGCCAGGTAAAGAGAAAAATCATTACTATATTAGGAAATATGAGAAAACTAAAGAACAAAATTTAGAAACATTAAATTTAATCCAAGAAATTCTTGACAATACAGCAGATTTGACTCCAAAACAAATAATAGACTATTTTAATAGTCAAAGATACTTTATCAAACTCTATTTTAAACAATTAAACGAAGAAAGAAAATAAATTTGTTTAAGTAAATTAGTAAATTTTCAATCTAATTTTGTTTTTCTATTAATTCTTTAATATGCAAGTTATAATTTTCCTTTAAATTAAATTAAAATTATTATATTTAAAAAAAAAGTGAATAAAGATGAGTTCTGGAATTACCAAAATTAAAAAGCATTTAGAAACTGAGATGAATAGTGATCTAGAGTTAGTATATATTCTATCTAAAACCTTAATTCCTTTTTCCAAACTCTTCGACAAGAAAAGAGACCCAGATATATATACTGGGCAAGAAATAATACCTTTTCGAGAAAAACACCCTATTTTTAAAGCTTTAATGCGAATTGAGTTTGAGGATTGAAAAGAATTTAAAGTAAATTTTCATCCTTTTTCCCGTATTTTTAATTATCTGAATCCAAATAAAGGTATAATTAGATTATAAAAAGTGGAAATAAAAAAGATAATTACTTTTTTTGAAATAATTTAATAATTTGATCCCAAAGTCTAGGATTCGAAATTCTATATTCCCGAATCTTTTGGAGCATGATCTCTGTGTTTTCTTGTTGTGGGATAACATGTGTAATAAATTCTATCGTTTGTGTCATCTTTAATTTTTCTTTTAGCATATTTTACCTCAATGAATATAATGATTACTTATAATCAAATATAGAAATATTTAAACAAAAAATTCAGAAAAGTAGTTAATTGCTAGATAAGAATATTTTTTCAAGTGGATTAAATTTTTCTTTATAAATAATCGCTATTTTTTGACAATACAGAAATTATTGGATATAAAAATAGCATGATCACTCAAAATATTCTCCCTTTCTATATAGTGCAGCATGAGGAATTATTTCCTAACACTATAGATGAATATCTGCTTAAATTATTCCCTCTAGTGGATGTAAATATAAATAATCGAGTATACTATCCATTTGAATTAGAAACTCGATTAGGAAATAAAAAAATAAATCCCTATCTGCGAATAGCTCAACCAGATGATGCTCCGAAGATTGCCGAGATTTGTAAAGAAGTATATGAATCCTCATATCCATATAAAGAAATGGAAGACGCTGTTCATATACATGAAATGATATTGAGTTCAAATCATCATTTTATCCTCTTTGAGACTGATACAGGAGAAAATGCAGGATGTTTTCGCTGTGCATTAGATTTTGAGCATAAAAAGGGATATATGGGAGGATTTATGGTTCGTAAGAAATTTCAAGGAAAATTGGACGTAGTACGAGCGATTATGGGATCTTATATTTGGATGTGGAATTCTTTTAAAGATGAAATTTTGGTGTGGTATTGTGAGAATCGAACCGCTCATGCCACTTCTCAATATATTACCGCTATTTGTGGCATATACACCGTGGCCATCTTTCCTAATAAAGATCGATTCTTTGGTAAGATTGAATCGGATGTTATGGGTATTATCTATGTAGAGAAAGTATTGCGAGACTTACGAATCTCTCAAACTCCTTGTTTTATAGAAGCTGTAGAGAAACCATATCTGTATTCAGATAAATTATATAATCTTGGACTCTATAGAAAAGTAAAGCCAATGATTAAATTAGATACACACAGGATTGATAAATTTAAGAAAGATTTTAGATGTAATGTTACAAAAGATAAGTATGGCTATGAATATTATTGTTTCTCTATAGAGCATTCTGGCTCATACTTTAATTTTCTCCATAACAGCCATATTCAAAATCTTGAGAAAGCTGAATTTCGAGTTGATTCTACAGAAGAATTGTATTTATATATTCAAGAGCTAAAAAAATTAATGACCGACTTAAAAATTCGATATTGTGAGGTATTTGTCTCTGCTTATAATCCGGAATATCAACAATTATTCTTTAATGCAGGTTTTAGTCCAAGAGGATATGTACCTTGCTGGACCTATAACCCTGAAAAAAATAGATTTGAAGATAAAATTATTTTTAACTATTTCGAAGGAGATATTACCCATATAGATTTATTACCTCAAGGATATGAACTACTTAGTTGTATCCAGGTATGATTTTTTTTTATACTAATTCATTCTGAATTTGTATCTTTGCTTACCTAATGGAATAAGAATTTTTTCTTGTATTGCTTTTCTAATATAGTGGTTCTTTAAGTCGCTCTTATCTAAATCAAAGGAAATTATTTTAGTCACCTTTCCTCTTGAATTATAATAAGATAATTAGAAAGACTAATTTGCTTTATTGGTTTATTAGCTCTTTTGTAGGCGAGAATCGGGACTCCTAGATCAATTGCTATTTTAGTGAGGTATATCAAACCATTTCCTCTATGTTCAAAAAAATAGGGATGTTTTAATTTTAAATTCTTTACGTTGTGAATCAATTTGGAACTATTTTTCCCTAAATAAAACCCTTTTCCGATTTTAATATGCTGAAAAAAATAAATGATATCACTAAGTAAGTTAGCATGTTCATAGTTAATGGAAATTTCATTTTTATTAGTTTTTTCATCTATTTCAGACTTTGGTTTTAACTCTAAATAGATTGTGTTATTTTTCCTTTTCTCAATTATTGTATAATCTTCTAAAAGCGAATGGAATAGGTTTTGGACATGGAATATAATATTTAATAGTTCTTTTTCCTCTTTAGGAAGTATTTTCAGAACTCTACATAATTTACTGAAGTTAAAATGTGCCCGAGGATGGTCTCGGAATTTCTCCAAAGCATCAATAATAAGCAGAAACCTCTGAAGATTATCACTAGGGGGCATCTATTCAAATAAATCATGCTCAAATAAAAAGAAAAAATTTCTTGAAAAAGAAATCTAATAAGATAAAATGATTAAATAAGAAAAAAGGTTATAAATTTAGTTTTTTATGTAGTGATACTTTTTTTAGGTTTATGAAATGTATCTTTTTTGATGTAATAAGAAGAACAACGAAAGGAACTCCGATCAAAAGACCTCCTAAAATGGTAATATGAATGAATTCGCTGCTAAAATCTCTAAAAAAGTTGATGTCTCTGTAATCAGGATTCATAAAATTTTTTTCTAAACTACAAACCCAATAAAAGCCTTCATAACACATTGTTGTCTTTTCAATAGATTCATAAAATTCATACAAGACATTATCATATACGTTTAAAATGAGTGTTTGAATAGAGGGAATATCAAAATAAATACTTAGATTTAATAAATCGGAAAGCTGATAGCTATAGTATACATTTTTCAGATTGGTATAATTAAGATTATTATTCAGATAACTTTTTATTTTTGCAGAGTCTAATTCATATCGTCCCAGAGCTTTCAACATGTAGACTGCATAATAGGTATATTCTAAAATCAATTCAACCTTTCGAATGCTTCGAGGTGTGAAGAATATCTCTTTTTCTGTCTCATTAATCAGAAAGAGAATATACGAATTCAGAGCATCAACATCAAATGAGAATGCTGATGCATTATCTAACTGTTGATAGTCCGCGAGAAGTTCCAAACTACGAAATGCGTAATATGCATCAATAAAATCCACACATTCATCTTGATATTTTGGAGTAGCCATAATCATGAATGAGGGATTAGGTAGAAATCCTCCGTAATTAGTATAATTTTCTTCTAAAAACTGGCTTTCAAGAATAGTAGCAATAACACTAGAGAGGTCATAACTCATCTCAAATATATGCAATTTAGATAATATTGCTAATGAGTTCAATGCCAAAAACGTGTTTTTTTGAGAGGTCATCCTCTCAATTCCCCAGATATATTTCTGATTCCCTATTGAAAAATATTCTATAGGAAATGAGCGGAATACTGGAGCACTAAGATACATATTAATACTTCCTCGAAAGTTGTTATCTATTGTAAAACAGCTCTCTAGTGCAAGGTATAATTGAGTAAGAGGAAGATCAGATAACCTATCGAAGGTATCAAATGAACTAAGTAGGTAATTAATTGATTGAAGTGAAATATAATCCTCTGAAAGAAGTGTATATCCTCCCTGTTTAAAGTAGTAGTTCAAAGCGGTAGCGACTATGTTTTTCTCACTTTCTACCATAGAGAGTCGATTCATATTAACTAAGGATCGAACGATCTGGAAGGTATCTATTAGTTCATGGTATTGGATGTCAGTAGATTGGTCCCATATGCCCCATTCATTCTTATTGAGGAGGAGAAAAGTGATACTTTGCTCTTGGTCATGACCTGAAAAACTTGTTAAATCAGCAAGTTCCAAAGCGAGTGATGTTCCTACAATGTTTAATTCATTATCGGATGTATGACTTTGAAATCCAGAAAAGTAGAAACTGGAGGAACTAGGTTCATATAAATTATCAAGGTAACTATGAAAATTGTTTATATTGATTGTATTAGTTTTTCCTATTATATCAAGAGTTTTTATACAATAATATGCTGTAACTACATTAGGTTCAATCATCATAAGAGCGCTCGTATTACCCCAACTGTTGTAAAATCCACCAAACCATTTTGGATCACTCATTGTCAACTGAAGACTGGATATAAATGATGCAATTTTATCTTTTGCATTATTATAGAGGTCCCAATTATCTAATATATCAATTACCTGAGTAGCAAAAAAGGTATTATCTCCAGTAGGGTCTTTAAGATATTCAGGCATATTCACATCAAACGGCATTCCGATAAATCCACCAACCACAGGATTATAGCAATCCCATATAAAATCAACTATACCTATTTTGTCAATGAAGTGTAAGCCTCCCAGAATCTCTAAAGAAAGGACTGCATAGCTATTAATTTGGAGTAGAGATGATAATGGATATATAACTTTTCGGTTAGGGTTCGCATCAAGCCAACGCTTTGCATAAGAATCAATAAATAAACTCTCATTTGGATTATAAAACGACATTATATAGTCAATGAGCGCACTCGTGTTAACATCTTCTAGCTTATCGATCGCATTAAGTATATAAAGCGCATAATATGTGGCTTGAATAGAAGACTCATAAATTTGGGGGAAATATCCTTTATTCCCGTATTGTTCTAACTTTTTATTGTAAATTCTGTTAATTAAACCTGAATAACCTAGTGAAGAACTTGAAATATTTTGAGAATTTATCAAATCTATAGAATTAAAATCTGACATTGTAAAAATTAGAACATTGCTCGTAAAGAATATCACTACCAACAAGGAAAAAAACTTCTTTATATTCATCTCTATATCATATTAATAATTTCAATATATTGAAACAAAGATAATTGTCGATATATTTAAATAAAAAAAACAAAAAGTGGGTTTCAGAATTATTTATGATATAATGAGTGGAGGCCCCTTTACTCTCCAGATTGCCATATTAAATAATTGATCTCGTTCTGTGTCAGGATCAGGAATTTCTTCTGATGGGTTCCTATTTTCAAATAATTCTTTGATCCTTCCTTTATCAATAGCTAATGATAATAGAATAGGTTTATTATGTAATTCCCTAAAAGCATAGAAATAGTACTCGATAGTGTCAAACGCATTGAATGTTTGCATCCCATTTCCTAATTCAATCTCTATGATTTCATTATATTCAGGTTCTTCCTCAATTTCTTCCATAAGGGCCCCAATCTTGAGCATAACCTCTTTAAGTAATTCCGCTGATTTTACTAGAGAGACAAATCCAGGAACTCGGAATCTCTCAAAAATTTTCCGTTCCACTTGTTTATGAATTGTACTCATACGAATATTCAATTTTCTGCAGATTTCACTAACAGAAATTAGTTTATCAGGCAAACATAGAGCGGATATGGAGGTCACTACCCCCGCAATGACATTATCCTTCGTATTTTTGATCATTTCCCAGAGCTTATCCAAAATTTTCTTTGATTGGTAATAGAAATACATACCTAATTCAAAATGTTCGGAAATTTCTAAAACTTTCTGGCATACATATTCCATTCGATTCCTTTCTTTATATTTCGGTTTAAAATCGCATATTTGAAGCTTAAACGACTGGAAGTCCTTTTTTTCAATATTAGAGACTCCTAAAAGAGCTTGTTCATCGATAGGTTTACAGTCAAATTTATAGGTAAAATAGATTACTAAGGGAATTAGCTTCTCTGGGCTTCGATACTTGGTACCATGCACAATTTTCGAACGAATCTGAACGAAATTGCTAAATACTTTCTTCTTATCAGATTCAGGAAGAGAAAGTACCTCAAAAATTCGATTTATCTCTATCATAGCTCTTGTTTTCACATTTTCTTCATTTGATTTTATAGAATCAAGTCTGTTCAATCGATTTAATCGGTAGGATTGAGGATTTTGCATTCGCTCTTTTGTTGACCCTATCTGAGTTTTCCCTAATGGGGCATACTGTATAATATCTTGATTATATGGGATATGATATTCTAAAATCTGTAAATCAAGCATGATTCCACACTCTTTACAGACATAACCCGACTCATTTTGGGTAACGTTTTCTGAACCACATATATCACACTGCAATGATGTGTATGTAGCTTTTTGATTAAATTGAGATTTATTTAAACTTGCCAATTTACTCACGATCACAAATTTTCATTTATTACTAAAGAACAGAAGATGAGGAGTGTTATTTAAAAATGTTACGGTTTGGATCGAAAAATAGGGATAGAAGCTTTCTTCTCTCAAAGTACATTCTTCCTGTTTTTGATAAAAGTGTCGTTTTTCAATTTTACTGATCACTTCTTGGACACTATTGTCCAATTCTATCTTTTTTTCTTAAACTCTTGATTTTTCCTTTATATATCTCTATTAGGTATTTATTTCATGACATTAGTAGATCTGATCTTTTGGTTTTTCATAATATGGATCATTTCTCTTATTTGTCAGGAGCTCTATATTAGAGTTAATGGTGTTGAGCGAGCAGTTTTCAATGTAATTGCATTTATAGGAGTATTTGTTCACGAAGTAGGACATATATTAATGTGTATTTTGTTTCGGGTGCCCTTTAATGGCTTTTCAGTTTACTTTCGTCAAGGAAATAAGATTTCTCCTCATGGTCATGTGAAATTAAAAAATTGGAATAGAAATTCCTTCTTACAAGATTTTATGGTTACTTTTGGTCCACTGTTTCTCTCTACATGGGTATTTTTATTCTGCCTTGATCTGATATGGGTACAAGGTGTAGATAGTCTTGTAGGGTTTATTTTACTAGGAATAATGATTTCTGTCATATTCGGAGCAAGTCCGTCTCGACCCGATTTAAATGGTATGTTTCATGTCTTCTCGAAAAACCCTTCCTACTCAACCTATCAAATTTTTTTAGCAGGATTATCAGTTATCATCGTCTGTCTAACAATCGATTTTTCTGTGATGATTTACTTACCAATGGAGCTGTTCTATTATATATTGGCTTTCTTTACAATAGTATTGGTCTATTACCTACTTAAGTACTCTTTTAGAGCTATTGGCTATGTTTTTAGACGAGTTTTTAATTTATCAATTTTGGACGCTAAAACAGTAACGCGTAGACGACATAGACCCCGCGTACGTGGACTTTATAGTTATAATTATGGAAATAGACAGGAGGTAAAGAAAAAATGAAAATTTTATGTTATTTAATTCTCGTAGTTGCATTTATGATGTATTACCAAAAGAATCCAGTTTATACAATCATTATAATCGCAATTGGAATTGGAATTTATATTTTTTTTAAATCCAGAAAAGGAAAGGGAGGATTATTTAAAAAATTTATAGGACGAGATCGCTCTGAAACTGATGATCGTATGGATGATTTAATTACTCTTTTTATGCTTCAACAGATGTTTAATAATTCTATCCAAAATAAAAACCAAATTCAAGAGAAAGAAACCCCTAAGAATAAACGCAGTGAGGAATTAGAGAAAGAGAAACAAGAGATTCTTGAATTATTAGAGGGTGATTAAGTGAAAAATATTTTTATGGAAATCCAATCATCGTTACATAAAAATTGTATTTTATCCCTATATGGTAAATCAGGAACCGGTAAAACTTCTTTTACATTATATTTTGTGGGCTACTTGATTACTAGATGTAAGCCTTATCAAGATCAGTGCGTATGGATACAAGCAAGTGAGTTTTTTCCATCTAGAAGGCTTGTTCAATTGTTTAAAGAGGATATTGAGATTTTACGATATATTCGTAACAATATCTTTATTACTCCTTCTAAACACCCTTTTCTTTCATATCAAGAACAAAGTAGGTATTTATCTGAGATTGAAGGTAGAACTTTTCCACCTGAATTGAAGTACATCGTAATTGATAATATTTCTCATCACCTTCGCTTTGAGGTTTCTAGGTATCCCTCAATATCAGAAAAAGTAAAGTTATTAAATTCATTCTATGAGTCTCAATTATTACCGTTAGTTTTATTTTGCCAAATAAATAATATTAATCTAATTCTAATTCATGAAGTATCATATCATCCCTCATTAGAGCGGACAGTTCCTTTCTTTTATAAGTTATATAGTCGGATAGAGAAAAAAAAAAAAAAGAAAAAAATTAGCTCATCCTGAATTATCTCAGAAATTTGAAATAACCCCCTTAATGAAAATTAAATGCAGAGAGGTTTATAATGATTTCATAGTTTATTTTTATACTAATCAAATAAAAAAAATCGCCCAGAATGAAGATTGGGACTTATATGAATATGGATCAAAGATTAATAAATTCTTAACAATAACTTATTTTGAACCACTTGAACTTCAAAATTTTTTTCCTTTAAATAGTTTAGTTAGAGGAGTGGGTATATGATTACTCATGATGCAATTTCAGAAAAGGGGAAGCTTAAATCAGTAGTTTGTAGAATTTGCTATAATAATACTGGAAAGAAACCTCAAATCGTAAAACTAGGGACAGAATTTCAAGTTATTTGTAATGAGTGTACCGAAAGATTTACACCTGAAGAAAGAGATTTAATCTATAATATGTTTACTGCATTTGGTGGTTATTTTGGAAAATTAAAGGATGAATCCTCATATAAGGTTATCACTCGGTTAATGAAAGAATACAATTTAGAAGGGGCTGATCTGAAGTTGAGTGCAATTGATGTTAGGGTGCTTCATGAAGCATTACTTTATGGAATTGCTCCAAGACATTTAATTCAAGGGATCAAAATACTCCAAGAATGATTTCAAGATATATTTATTTTATTTAATGTGATTTAAGATTAAAAAATTAATTCCATTTAAAAATGGATCTTAGATTATAATCCTTATATATTCACTTAACTTATTTATAAATGAGAAATCCATTTAATTAAAAGTATTATCTAAAATTAATTTAAGGAAGAGAAATGACAATCACCTTTCATTTTTGGTTTAGTTCTTTTGCATATTTCTTACCATTAGGAATGTATAGCGCTTATATGATTGCATTTAGTGTCTTTCTGATTATCGCTAGCCAAGAGAAGGAAAGAACCACTATTTTTAAAAATCTTTTAAAATCTGCGGCAATTGTTAATTTAATCAGCATTACACTGCTGTATTTCTTTCCTATCGGTTCTACCGCTTATAGTCCAACTGAACAGGAATTAATGTTAATGTATCTTCTTACAGGTATATTACCATCCTTACTAACTTATATTCCAAAAATATATTCTTTTGGTATAGTATTTTTTATTTACGGCTATAAAAATAGAAGTTTAATTAAAGATTATCTTAAGTACACAGGTATCTTTTGGCTTATCTTTACTATTTGGGCTTCTATTACTCTTTTCTCGCCATTTGCAAGTTTTTCTCAGCTAGTCTATATATTAGATTACATTTATAATCTTCCTAGTTTCTATCTTTATTCAATTCTTTTTCAGATTTTTGGAATTGGAGGTATTTTTAATTCATTAGCAGTCATTTTTCTATTGATTCATGCATTTGTTAATAGTGATTCTTCATTAAAAATAGCAGGATTTATTTATTTCATTGGGAATGCAACAATTGGGCTTAGTCAAATCGCGCTATATATTCAAATGATAATATATTAAGAAATAATTATAAGTAACAAGAAATATTTGAAACCTCATCAATGATCTTTATTGTAGGGTAGTTTTCATCCTCTCTTTGGCTTAAATTAACAATCCTCATCTTTGAAGTATGGAAAGTATTGTTAAAAATATAAAAAGTAGAAGTATAATCTTGCTTGATTCTTTCAAAGCGGATTTCCATACTAGTTTTCAAATTAGAAAAGAGATCTCTGTTATTGGAACATAAATAATTTACCTTTTGATTCAACTTATCTATTAAGATATAACATTGCAATCTTATATCATAATAGATATGAAATTTATCCCTATAATGCTTCCAATCAAGGAGAAAGTTAATTAATTCTGTGTTAAATATCTCATTAACCATTTTATCTCCATATTTCATTTTTTCAATAGAATAACTTATAAGATCATTGATATTATATCGTTTTCTTTCACCTGAAATTATAATGGGTATGTCAAAATAATCCTCATTTCTTATAGCTATTTTTATTATCATTTCACCTTTCTTGGGATATTTTTCATGAAGAATTTTAATAGCTAATCTTCGCACCTCAGAACTGGGATCTTCTAGAACTAGTTTTTTTAGAGTAGGAAATAGATCATATTTTCCAAAATCCATTATTGAAATTCTTTTAAGCGATCTTAATCGCGCTTTATCGCTATTAATCTTTAGGGATTTTAGTAAGGATTCTAATTGCCAATTTTTTTCTAAGAAGTTAATTTTATTTGATTTAGTTTTTGTTTTCACAGCATTAAGATGGATCAGAGCTATTTAAAAGAAAAATATAGAATTATAGAGATATTTAAATATTCAGAATCATACATTTTTTCTATAATTACGCATCCCGTTTACAAAAATGGATAAGCGCTTTCATTGCCCTAGATGCAAGAACATTAAAGTTATTGAATATACAAATTCAATAGAATGTCCAAAATGCAAATTGGAATTCCATAAAAAAGATTTTTCAACGTTTAGTGATGATCAAATTCTTTCGGTCCAAGAGAAATCAGATTTTCTTAAATTTTTTAAGGAATGAATCTTACTTCTAATTTTGATCCAATTTTTTCAGCTTTTTCTTTTTTAAGAAATCTCGAAACTCAAAATCACTTATCTTACCCAATTCTAGTGCTCCAGTACTTTCTAAATAATCTTTAAAATCTCTCATGAGAGAGATGACTTCCTCTTGTTTAAAATTCCGTTTAAAAATGAAATTCTTTTTTTCTAAAATAAATTCAGAGTACCACCAATAAAATATGAGAGTTATTAAAATGATTAAAAAATTATTTACAAGATTTATTTGGCTTTGACTAGTATAAGTACCTGCAATTGAGCCTGCTCCCATAATCATTATTATCTGACCCTCAAAATATAAGATTGTAAATGTAAATAGAAAGAAAGGTAAATTATTTTGATTAAATATCTTGAATTTATATAGCTTATCTCCTAGACCCTTTAAAACCATGAATGCTGTCAAAATCATTAATAAAATATCCATTATAACCCTAAAAATATCTAATCCAACTGGTATTGTAGTAGCACTTCGAAATGACCAGATAAAACTAAACGATCTGTACCATAAATAAAACCAAATAAAAATATAAAATATAGAAGAAAACACATTAGGAGTTTCATTTCTGAAGCTTTTAATAAATAAAATAATTAATCTATAAGAGGTTAAGGCTATAATAACATACATACAAATATTCCATCCATTAAACCATGGACTCTGAGGCTCAAAATAACTAATAAGACCGAAATAGGTTAGTATTTGGAGTAAGATTGGTAAAAACAAACCAACACCTAAGAAGCTATAACTAATAATTTTATTTCTATCTGAACTTATAGTATTGCTGATGGCTTTTTCATTGACCTTGGTTGCAATATTTTCAAATATTCTTCTAATAAAGAATATCTGAATCAAATTCCACCCAAAATAGATAATTATGCATAGAAAAGGAAGAATTATATCCCATCCTAAAAATTGGATAAAGAGTTGAGAAGAGGAGCCGTATTGGAAATAAGTTAAAATTAGGAATAAGCATATTACAAAAACAATTGTAAATATAACTAATTTCTTAATATTACTTTTTTTCTCTTTAGAAAATAAATGTCTTTCCAATTGAGGGAAGATTCCAACAATCATTAAAACTGTATAAGAGAGAGCAAATGATATCGTTATATACAAAGCAACATTTCCTATACCTTCTCTTGGAAAAAGAATTAGAATAGTTATAATTAATAAGATTATAAAAAATAAAATGGTATAAACTATGTGACTAAAACTGAAAAGTTTGTGAAATGAAGTTTTTAAGGATAATTTTTTCCATATAGAGTCTTTTTCTTCACTCATTAATTCATCAATGAGATTTTATTCTTCTAAATTTTCTTACTATAAATTTTAATTACAAACATATATAACCTTTATGAGTCAAATAGGCTGTACTATTAATAAGAATGTGAACACACAAAGCATCTCATAATTTTCCGACTCTAAAATCACTATGGTTAAATCCAAAAATGAGAAAACTTCCTCTCCCTTTTTAATTATAAATTGTTAGCTTTTTTAAATCCATATGGAAAAACCCCTCTCATATTTTGATTGGGAATTACGATTGAGAAGTGACCTTGAACCCAAAAATTCTCAAATTTTATCTCAAGAGGATATGCTACTTAAACATGATTTTAATAACTTAATTAAATGCTTCTCAAAAAAAGAAAGCCTATTTAAAAGCGGAGGGATAATATCTTCCCAATTTAATTTTATCAATATGAATTTAGAAAACGGATTAATCAATTGCAGGATTCAAGATCAATCATCTGAAGAGTTTAAGCTTGAAATTAATAAAAAGAAAAGATTTATTCATCACCAATGCCAGGAGTTTCTTTCCTTGAATAAATTTAAAAAGCAGTTTTGCTCTCATTTGATTAGGCTTTTCTTTATATTGAGAGAAGTTGATATGAAGGGCACAAATGAATTATTAAAGCATATCTCCTCCCATGATTATGACTTCTTTCCTAAAATTAGAAAAAAGAAAAGAAACTGAATTTTTATAAATTTTTGTTTCCAAGGACTTTAAATATTCATTATATAATCTTCTATTGATCACAAATTTTCCAACTTCTACTCATTGGATGCTTTATTTTTTGGAAATATGTATCTTACATATTTCCTCCCACTTTTCTCAAGGATAATAAAAGATTAGATTAAATTTTATTTCTTAAAAACATCATTAATGATTTTTGAGCATGAAGTCTATTTTCAGCCTCATCATAAACAATTGAGTGAGGACCATCAATAACTTCCGCTGTTTGTTCATAGCCTCGCTTAGCTGGTAAGCAATTCATAAAAATAACATCATTTTTAGCAGATTCTAAAACCTTTAAGTTTACTTGAAAAGGCATGAAGGCTTTTTTCCTTTCTTCCTCCTTTTCAATCGGTATACCATAGCTCATCCAAGAGTCTGTATATATTATATCTGAACCTTCTGCTGCTTTAAATGCATCGTGTATTATATTAATTTCTGCACCAGTTCGATTGGATAATTCTTTAACTTCATCTAAAACAATTTGTTCTGGATTATATTCATTTCCAGTTGGACAGGCGACGTCCATTCTCAACCCATATATTGCACAGATTCGCATTAAGTCATAAGTTACATTATTATGGGCATCTCCAAAATAAGCCATTTTTAAATTCGATAATCGTCCTTTTTTCTCCTTAATTGTCATAAAATCCGCTAAAATTTGGCAAGGATGAGCAAAATCATCTAGCATATTAATAACTGGAACTTCTGAATATTTTGCTAGATCCCAGATGTCTCGTCTCTTGTAAACTCGAGCAGCGATTAGATTTACATAACGTGATGCCACTCTAGCCGTATCCTGTATATTCTCTTTCTTACCAAGTGGTGAATCTGTTATTGAATAAAAAATTGCATGACCTCCTAATTGTTGCATCCCTGTTTCAAAAGATATTCGCGTCCTCAAAGAAGGCTTTTCGAAGAGCATCAATAATGTTTCCCTTTTTAAAATGGCATGATACTTTTCAGGATTTTTCTTAATCTGAATTGCTTCATTAATTACTTTCTCACATTCTTCCTTTGAAAAATCAGATATTTTGGTTAAATGCCTAACCATTTATCTCACACTTTTTTAAGTTTACCTTAAATTAATTCTTATAATAAACTGAAAAATAAAAAATTTATTTTAACTCTTCTTCTTGACAATACTCACGAAAGCATGATAAATCTAAAAGAATCTCCTTATCTTTAGAGTTCAAATTTTTAGTCAAAATTCTGCTTATTAATTCGCCAAGTCCAGGTCCAAGCATAAAACCTTGACCACACATACCAACAGCATTGATAAAACCCTCGATTTTATCAACTTCTCCTAAAATCGGATTGCCATCAGGTGTCATTGGGTATAATCCCCTCCATGTGCGCCTTACTTTAACATTTTTCAAACGAGGTATTAAATTAACCATGCGTTTCGTAATTTGAGGTAAAAATAAACTAGTTTCTTTTCTATCAACTCCCGGAATGTTTGGTTTAGGGGTTAAACAGAAAATTATTTTTCCTTCTTTATTTTGGTAAAAATAATAATTTTTAGAATCGCCAAAAATTGGATCCTTTGCTGGCTGAATGTCAACTATCATTGTAGAGAAAAAATGTTTAACTGGTTCTGTAATTCCGGCTTCATGAGATTCGGGAATTATAGGTAGATCAAGTCCTACCATCTTCCCAATCTCATTTGCATACGCTCCAGCAGCATTAACCACATTCTGAGTTTTATAGGAGCCTCTTGTTGTTTTAACTTCAGTTAAATCACCACCATTATTTATAACATTGGTTACACTTTCATTAAATCTATATTTTGCTCCATTGTTCTTTGAATGACGATATAAGGCGTGCAGAGCTAATAATGGTGAAGCATTCCCATCCTCCGGACTATGAGTGCCTCCATATAACCGCTCATCATTAATCCCAGGTATTATTTCTTTAATTTTTTCGGGTCCTAGATAATCGATATTAAGACCATAGCTTTTTTGTTGTTCTACAGTGCTTTTGAGTAGTTCTTCATCTTTTTCTGTAAAAGCAAGAAATGTATAACCACCTTGATTCCACCAAATGTCATCACCATACTTCTCTTCCCATGTTGAAAAGATTTCAATGGACCTTTGACAAAGCCTGATTTTACTTCTTTGAGAATGAGTAGCTCTTATACCTCCAATTGCATGTTTATTATCTGCTTGAGCTACAGAAGGTAACGAATCTATAACTAAGGTTCTTAGTCCGTCTCTAGACGTCGCTAAAGCTGTAGGAACTCCAACGCTTCCAGCACCAATAATTATAACATCATATTCCATTGTAATTAATACTCTCTCTTGTTTTGAACATTAGCAAAAATCCCCATGGGAACTTCTATAAAGATAGGTCGTTTATTTCCTGCAGTAATTTCTTCAGGAGGAATTCCTTCTTCCCGAAATATTTGCTCAATTAAAGGAGTGCATGTTTTTGCTCCACAAGCTCCCATCCCTGCTTTAGTAAGTGCTTTTAATTCATTAAAATCACGAACCCCTGAGCGAATCCACTTTCTTATTTCTCCAACAGAAACCCGTTCACATCTACATACAATTGTTTCATCATCAGTAAATGATGGATGATATGACTCAATCGGTTCATAATACGTACTTTTTAATAATTTAATAGCTACAACTTGTTTAGCAATATCTGAAGGGAGTCTAACAGTTATCAATTGAGTTTTGGGGAATTCTGGTAATATCCTCGTTCGATGAACTTCAAATTCTCCTAATTCCATCTCATTACTCACAGCGATTACTTTCTCTCCTTTCTGTAACCTCTTGTTTGTAAGCTCGAGCGGAAGTGTAACCAATGGATATTCTTTATTTTTTCTATAATCCAATAGAACAACTGCTAATCCTGGGCAGACAGCAACGCATTTACCACAACCAAGGCATTCTTTTTCACCTTTAAAATATGGTAGTTGAGTAATCAAATCGTCAACTGTTTCAATTTGTTCCTGATCACATACAGAAGTACAAGGATTACACGGAATTTCTTGATTACAATAAAAAACGGGATATATTCCTTCTTCTTTAAATTCAATATTTGTTTGGACAGGCAAGGGTGGCTTTTTTTTCATGATTTCCGCAGTATTTAGCAGATCTTTAATGTTTTCGGAGAAATTTATTCCAATTTCTTCTAAAATCTTTATAGCTTCAATCTTCCCAGTAAAAATCGCTACAGATGCTTCGGCAATTTCTTGAGCATCTCCAGCAACCCAAACTTTAAATCCAAAGTCATTAGCTTTTTGATAAAATTCATCTACAGAATTTAAGCCGACAGCAATTAAAATTGTATCACATTCAAAAGTTTTTTCAGTTCCAGGAATTATATTGAATTCTTTGTCAACTTGACTAATTGTAACAGAATTTACTTCTTTTTCACCATTAGCAGATAACACAGTATGACTAGTATAAATCGGGACCCCTAAACGCCTAAGTTTATCTTCATGGACTTTATACCCACCACAATAGGGTAAAGCTTCAATCAAACCTGCAACTTCTATACCTGCTTGAATAGCATGATAACCAGCAATTAATCCAACGTTTCCGCCTCCTATAATAAATACTTTCTCAGCAGCTTTGACTAGATCTCGATTAACTAATGTTTGAAAAGCACCGGCACCATATACTCCTGGAAGAGTGTTTCCAGGGAATACCAACATTTTTTCTCTCGCTCCTGTAGCAATAAGCAAATATTTAGGTTTGATTAAAACATAATTGTTATTATCTTTAAGGATACCAACAAATCCATCACTAAAAACCGCGAGACATATACTATTAAGCCATATTTTTATATTAGGCAATGATTTTATAATGTTCCCAAGAATTTTTGCAATCTCAATACCACGTTTACCCGCATATACATCTTCTTGAGATCCAAAAAATTTATGAGTTTGAAGAACTAATTTACCTCCCAGATGATGCTTATCGTCTACAAGAATTACATTAACATTATTTTCTCCTAATATTTTCGCAGCAGATAATCCCGCTGGGCCAGCTCCAATGATTAAAACTTCAATCTCAATCATTTTTGCATTTCCCACATTTAATAGGGTGTCATCAGCTGGTAATTCTGGTAATCCATTACAACTCTCTATTATCATTCCCTCTTTTAAAGGAGTCATACACGCTTTAACAGGTATATTATTGACTATTACATTACATTGAGAACATTGCCCATTACTACAAAATATTCCTTGGGGGCTTTTGTCTTTAACGTGATGACCAAAAACTTTAATTTTATTTAAAAATAGAGCAGAAGATATAACCATACCATCAAATCCCGTTAACTCCTTTCCATCAAATCTAAATGTAATCTTTTTTTTTTTAGGAATTTCTAAGATGGGATGTGAGGTTATATTATCCATTAGTACTCATAATTTGATTTTTGTCATTAAATAAGTTTATTGATATGGTTTAATATACTTTAAAACATCCTCAAGATCAATACCTAATTCTCTTACTTTTTTGACAGTTGGACAACCATTTTCATTCCAACCCCTTTCTTTATATACAGCATCTTGTAGTTTTCGATACTGCTCTTCTCTATGATTTCGTAAAATCTTAATCTTTTCTTCAGTTGATTTGTTTTCAATCTTAATTCCAATATCCTTTAATTGCATATCATATCGATCTTGACGACTTTCATATTCAGGTGGAGTCACTGGACCCATAGCTCTATATGGAAGGTTCGAATCATTTTCTCGGAGACCTTTTCCTTGTCTAATATTAAATATGCGTTGAAAATTGTAGACTCTTTCAGACATTCTAATTAGGTCATTCGGAGTAGATTTTCGTCCTGTAACTGCAGAGAAATATTGAGCATACCATTTCACATGATCAGGGACTTTCGCCCGGATTAGCTCACCTGTTTTAGAATCCTTAATAGGATAATCCGCTTGACTTTCTGGTTGAATATCATTCCAAGGTAACTTACAGAGTCCGCATAAGCTAAACCAAGTACGCCACAAGGGAAACCACCACAATGCTTTTGCTTTATCCTCAAATGTAGGTATTGATTGCCTAATAACATCCTCAAAAATTAACCATGCTTCGTCATGTTGAGGCCCCTTATTCGTAAGACCATATCCCCCTTGCTGTGAAAGAGATTCTTTAGTTACATATTCAGAAAATTCCAAACCTTTATGTTCCATTCCTATGTCTTGGACAAATTGAGGATCTGCCCCATATTGTTCTACAAATAATTTTTTCATATTTTTTATCCCTTGACCAACAATTACTCCAAAACCTTCTCCTTTTGCCATTTGATGAATTAACTCAACTGCTTGTTCAGCGTTACCAAAACTAAGATCTAATCCTCCTGTAATATTATTATTTAATATACCAGCCTCAAAACATTCCATTATAAAAGCAATTCCGGTTCCTAACGAAATCGTGTCCAAACCGTATGTATCGCAATAGAAGCAAGTTTCTAATACCCATTTAGGATCCCAAACGCCCCAATTAGAACCCACCCCTGCAATAGTTTCGTATTCAGGACCATCTACAATCACTTTTTGTCCTTTAAATGGGCCAGTCATTACTTCATAATCTTCGGAATAATGTGAACAACTTACAGTACATCCAATCCAGCAACCATCAGCACCTTCTTTTCCAGAATATATCTTTCTCCATACTTCTCGAGCAAAAGGAATATCTTTTCCAGATATTTCCTTATGAGCACCATACCTAAAATTTTCAGTAGGTAATAGATCGGCAGCATTCATGAGATCAGGCAAATGACCTGTCCCTACTCTTCGCATTTCATTTTGTTTAGGGTCAAGCTTAATTACTTCTTGTGTATGCATTATTCCAGTTTTCTTTGCAGTTTCTAAATCTGCTGGATTATTAGACCCAACAACCGCCTTTGGAGATCGGCATACTAATGCTTTAATATTTTTATCTGCAAAAACAGTACCTATACCACCTCTTCCAGCTTGTTTATACGATGCCCAATTTCTTCCTTTAACATACCAAGAAAAATTTAACATACCCCATTTTGTATAGTGCGCTGCAGGTCCAGTACTCACTACTGAAACTCTTTGTTTTTCATTTGGGTCATCAGCATACTTCTCAGTAAGTTGTTGGGTTAATTCATGAGAAAAATCTGATAAATTATCTTTATCCTCAACTGATTCAATTTGAATTAGGTGATTTATTCCATCAATGAATATAATTACTTCTTTTTCGGCTTTACCTTGAATTTCAATGGCATCAAAGCCAGAAAACTTAAGATAAGGACCAAAATAGCCCCCTACATTCGAATCAATAATAATGTCGGTCAAGGGGGATATTGTTGTAACTATTGATTTTCCTGAACCTGGGTAAAATATGCTTCCTCCTAAAGGTCCCGAACAAATACAAATTTCATTTTCAGGATCATTCCATTTTATAATCTTATCTTTTGGTAAGCCATCCCACATTAAATATAAGTCAAACCCCTTGCCTCCAATGAATTTTTCTTTCATCTCATTAGATACAGGCTTAATAAGAATTTCTTTTCTGGTTAAATCAATAAATAATGTTTGATTAGCATACCCTTTTTGAACCTTATCAAATTGGTATTGCATACTTTTTAAAATCATCTAAAATCACTTATTGTAAGGTTAATTAATCATGAAGTAAAATGATTTCAATCCTTATGCTAAAAGATCATTTTTTTAAATATTTTTCAGTAAAATCATCTAACACACTTTCAATTGTAGGCTCTTTAACTGGTTCTATGTCGTATGAGACTTTTACTATTGGTTTATTGGTTTTAATTAGTTTTGTTAGATCTATTGGACTTCCATTTAGGATTATATCACATTTAACTTTATTGAGAGTTTTTTCTAAATCATCTATTTGTTGATCTGTGTAACCCATTGCCGGCACTACTTCAGTTATTTGAGGAAATTCCTCGAAAACATCCCTTATAGAACCTACCAAATAAGGTCTAGGATCAACAATTTTAGCGTTAGCATTCATAGCTGCAACATAAGCAGCTCCAATTGACATCCCGCCATGTGTAAGTGTGGGACCGTCCTCTACGATTGCAGCTTTCTTTCCTTTCAATTTTAGAGGATCCTCTGCTTTTACAACTGAATTAGTATATACTCTTATGGCGCTTGGATTCAGTTCTTGCAGATTTTTTTCAACAATTTTTACATCTTCTGGTCGAGCACTATTCATTTTATTGATAACGAAAACATCAGCATACTTGGCATTAACTTCTCCTGGATGATATTTATTTTCATGACCAGGTCTTAAGGGATCTACAACAACAAATAATAAGTCAGTTACATAGAAAGAAATCTCATTATTTCCTCCATCAAATATTATTACATCTGCTTCTTGTTCCGCTTCACGGATAATTTTTTCATAATCAACACCCGAATAAATGACTAAACCTTGTCTGATATATGGTTCGTATTCTTCGCGCTCTTCAATTGTACAATCGTACTTATCTAAGTCCTCATACTTTTCAAATCTCATTACATTTTGTTGGACTAAATCCCCATAAGGCATTGGTTCCCTTATCGCTACGACCTTATAACCTTTTGCTTTAAGATAACGATACACGGCTCTCGATACTTGACTTTTTCCACAACCTGTTCTAACTGCACATACGGCTATCAAAGGTTTATTAGCTTTTATTTGTGTAAAACGTCCTGAAATTAATCGATAATTTGCACCAGCTGCTAGAGCTCTCGAAGCCTTATGCATTACTTCTTCGTGGGAAACATCTGAATAAGCAAAAACAACTTCATCAACCTTATATTTTTTAATTAGGGTCTCTAAATCTTCTTCAGAGACCATTGGAATTCCATTAGGATACAATTTCCCCGCCAATTGGGAAGGGAATTTTCTTTCTGCCTGATCCGTTGTTCCGACATTTTGCTCTCCAGCTATAGTAAATGCTATAACATCATACTGTTCGTTGTCTCTAAATATTCGGTTAAATACATGGAAATCCATCCCAAGTGCGCCTATAATGATAACCTTCTTTTTCATGTAAAGCGACCCATAAATCTTAATCTTTGATTGATCATCATATTTAATTTGGGACTTGTTATTAAGATTATTAATTCAATAAAGGGAATGATAACCCACCTTTAAATAAGAGTAAAAGTAAAACAGAAACACACAATTTTATTTGATTAAAGATAAGATTATTTTTGTAGTTTAAGAAATAAATTCTAATTTTTCAATTTCATGATTTCTGCTTCTTTTTCTTTACTTAGTTCTTTTAGTCTTTGCTTTAATAATTTCTTTTTATTCTTAGTTAAAATTGAAATCTCTTTTTTAAATATTTTTAATATATATTTCAATTCAGAGATTCTTCCCTTTAAATTTCTTTTTTCTTTTTTAACATTCCCCATATCTCGATAATCTTTTTCATATTTTGAATAAATATCGTTGAGTACTGAATCAAATTCTATTGAAATTTTTTCTTGAATTTCAGCTTCCTTTAGCTTATATTCTTTTTCTATTTCATCAATTTTTTTCTTAATTTCAACCTCATTTGTCATAATATTTTCCTCAATACATTATAATAAAAGTTTAATGCTTTATTTTTTAAAAAATCTTAAATTTTAAATTGGTATAACTTAAAATCCCTGATAATCCAAAAGTTATAAAAATACGATTAAGAATAGATATATTAACAATTTTATAATTAATGAAGGCTAGAAACAATGAGGCAAAAAAAATTAAAAATACTTATTATTTCTATAATAATCCTTAATTTTATGTTCTTTAGTACTTATTCTATTGCTAATCCCCCCATGAACAATGTCCTTATCGATGGTATTATTCACGAAAATGAATGGAGCGATGCCGATTGGAAAGTTGTATTTTATTTAGATGTAGATAACACTCCAGATTACAGTGGAAAGATAAATGTAGATGGAGAGAATGTATTATATATAGGAGAGGATTTAAATAATCTTTATTTAGCACTTGACCTATGTAGTGATCGGTCTGATAATGAAACAGGTGAATGGATTGGTGTTTGGTTAAACACTGCCAACAGAACATTTGATAACTGGGTTGATTGGGTTACGTTTTTTGATAATGGAGTAGAAACAATGATGCATGATGTTGAAGAGAATCAACCTTGGGAATACTATTTAGAAGACATTTTTTTATATACTGAACATATAAATGATGATACCGAAATTATACCAACTTTAGGAAAAGTTGACGGGAGTGCTGACTTTTTACGAGAGTGGTGGACACCAGATTATGTGAACATTACTTCAGAAACAATAGGGGCTAATGAAATTTACTGGATAAATTTCTCAGTAGATCTCTCCAAATGGTATGAATTCCAGGATGAAATAAACGCAATCCAGAGATTACAAATAAGAGTGGGAACCGAACATAGTATATTTGTCGATGAGCATAAACTAATTTTATGGAATAGTGATGGTACATTACCAGCATTAAATGATCCTCAACAAGTAATCTCCTTAAATAATCAAAATTCCTATTTGTTGGAACTTCATGATTATTGCTTAGCTAATTTGACTGTCGATAATAAACTCCAATTCAGCTTATTTGCGAATAATTCTGCTCCCTTTACTACTCGATTAGAAAGACTCGACTTTAATGTGTATAGAAATCAGACTAACTGGGCAGGAGATATTTCTGTTCCCCATTCTACTATAAATTCATATCAACTGGATTGGAGTTTTGGATCCAGCCCAAATAATGCTACCGATCACAGGATGTTTGAACTTTCTATCCCAAAGTCAGAACTTGAACATTATGACCCAAATAGAGATTTGGGAATTATAGTTGGAGGTTATGGCACTTTAAGCTATATTAATGGCTCAAATTTCTGGGTAATTTCAACAATTGATTATTGGCAACGTGTAGAAAATAGTTCATATTACTTATATTATAATATGAAGGGAGTTGAAATCTCGGGAATTATTTCTGGATATCCATTAATCATTTTAATTGGAATTACAATCATATGCTCTATAATAATAATAAAGAAGAAATTCAAATAATTTATTTTAATTTTTTTTCATTTTTTACATTTATTACCAATTACGATATAGTGGAAGGTAGTTAAAGAACGTGAATATCGAAATAATTTAACTCCTTTTTTTCTTTTTTTTTTTTTTCTTCTTTCTTTTTTTTTCTGGTTCAGGCGTAACATCTACATCTACTTCAGCAACAATAAAGGCTAAGTATATAGGCGTTGAATGAGGATAACGTTGGTCATTAAAAATATTAAACTTAATATCTTTAATTTTATAATACTTATTACTTTCATGTAAAATTACAAGATTTCTATTTACCTTATTTGTAAAATCCGAAGGATCATCAAAACTTCCCCCTACCACATATACTTGATCAATTCTTACAATTTTTTTCTCTACTGGACTTTCTTCCATAATTCATATCAGAAAATTAAAAAAAAGATAAATAATTTATGTTTGAATTAAAAAGATTTAGTTTTGTTTTGTTAGTCGATAAGATATTTATATAATTTCCAATGAAAAATGATTTATTAATCTTGTTTGTAATAAAATGAATTATTATCTGCGTTTAATATGCATTGTTCTAATAATTTAAGTATTTCATCTCTATTTTGGAGAGAATTATAATATGGGTGTGCAAACAATCCTTTTCGGGTGATTCCAAATTTGACCATCAAATAGAAATCTTTGAAAAACCGTTCTACATGGAAGTAACCATTCAACTTATCTGGCTCTTTTGCAAAATTCCAAAATCGCTTTCCCTGGAAAGGAGCAAATAATGAAGATAACCAGTGGTTAATTTCGTATGTATCAAGTTTATTTCGTAATAATGCTGTATAAACTGCTAAGGCTATTCTTAACTCTTCCTTCCCATTGAATGCTCTGAGTGAGGGTGAAGCTAATTTCTGTTTAAAAAGTTGAAGTATTTGGAGAATTTCCTCTTTTTGAATTAAACGATGTCTCGCGAAATTCCTAAACAAATCTGCACCATGGGCAATCGAATGTGCCCAACCTTTCCCAATTACATAAGATCTATAGTCTCTTTCTTGCTGATAATATTCCACTGCTGAAATGAACCATCTTTTTACAATTTCTGGGGTTAAGAATGCATTTCTCCCTTCTATTTCTCCTTTTTCACAATTTTCATCAAAAAGCAATATTCCAGCCACTTCTAATGCCGTAAATGCCCGTAAAAACACAAAATCGGATATTTCTTGATCTAATCCTGCGTGTGTCAGGGATATAAGTTGATCTCCTAACAAAATAAGAGTTGCATCATCATATTCTCCATTCATTATCCACGCATACAAAATTTCCAAGCAACCTTCTCGAACATCGGAATCAATGGCGCCTAATTTTTCAATCAACATAGGAGTTATCTCCATTAGAGAAGATTCTGAAGGGATCTGAAAATTATTATCCATAATAGATCTGATTTGCTCTATGGTTAATTCCATTTTATCTTGCTCCATTTTATTCAAAATTAAAAGTAAAAAGCAATTTATTTTTGAAATTTCTTGGGAATATAATATTATAATACAATAAAATTTTATCAAAATGCATTCGAAAATATTAAAACCCCTTATTATTTAAAGAGAAACACAATAAAAAGGAATAGATGACATCTAAATCGAATGGCAAATTATTTCCATAGTCTATTGAAAAACTTCAATAATACTATTTTTTAATTATAAGAAGATTTATTTGATTGTAAATAGATTATTTAAACACAGAAGATTGTATTTATCTTAATAACATGTTAAGTAAAGGATCTGAATTTCTTTTAGGACTATTTTATTCTGATGAAGAAACCCTAGTATACGATAAAATAAAATTATCTTATAATCTGCCTGAAGAATCAATTCGTGAATTAAAGTCAATTTCATTTAAATTCCTTGGTCCCCTATTAATGACGAGAGCATTGTATAAGCAGCAGCAGTGGAGGATTGATTATATTGAAACCTCATTAACGCCACAATCTAGCATGGTAATTGATGATACTCTTATGCAATCATTTATCTGTCTTAATTCATCACTAAAAACAGCACAATACATAACCAATCTCTTTGCTTTTATAGGATCACCCTATACAGAAGATCTAGCACTGATATATGAAAGATTGGATAAATATATTCACCCAAGCATTATTCAAGGAAAATTTGTTGCTCAAAAGGTGCATGGCCCTGATTTTGATTTTAATACGTTAATAAACGAGGAAATGAAAAGAGGAATTGACTTACTTGAACATACGTTGGGATCTCCAAGAAAGATATATTGGGAGGAAAAAACAATTTACACTCCTATAGCTGTCATAAAGAGAACTTTAAAAGATGGAAGATTAAACTCTGATCTCTATACCTTCGATTTAGAAGATCCACTGAGAAAAGAAGCCCTAAACCAAATTCCTTCATATTATTTTTTGGGTATTTTACCCGATTATTATGAAAAAAGAATGAATAAGACTTTAAGATTGTTTGGAAAGGATGGACTATATTCCAATATTAATAAAATGAAGATTAGTAGCCCAAATAAGGTGGTGCTGTACGTAGAAGAATTCGCAACTAGAGTCAATGAGAAGATAAGTTACGGTTTGATTCTCATACCAGATAAAGATAACATTCAGGAATCACGAGATTTATTTTTTTATAAAAAGAAGTTGAGGAATATGTTAGATAAAAATAATAATTTTGAAAGGTCTGTAATTGAGTTAAATTCAAGTCTCAATCCATTTGATGGTTGGAATCTAAATTCTGAGGAATCTCTTCAAAAAATTGAAAAATCCCTAGATAAAAAGCAATAATAATAAGAAGGTATAACTGAAGATGGAGCAAATACAATACAATAAACTTTATAATATTGATAAAGAACGATTATATTCTAATTTTCAGCGTATTGAGAATATGAATAAAGACTTAGATTTGATAGAAATTATAGCAAAATTTTTAGAAAATCAATCTGTTGGAACTTCATTAGCTCAAGTTTCAGAAGTTCTCAATTATTTTGAGAAAAAAATCTCTAAAGATAATTCCTTGTTAGATTTTGCATTTGAATGGATAAGAGCGAATAGGATTCGATTAGAATACAAAAAATACATAAATATACGTGATTATAAGGAATACACCATTGCTTTAGATGAAGTTATTTTCCTCTTTTTCCTAAAATATGATAAAACATTCAGGGTTTTATTAAAGGATAATGTGGAGGAATATGAATTTGCATCATTATATCAAATCTTCTTCAATCCAAAACAATCAGATCTTGTTAGTTTAATGGCACTAATAGAAAGAAATAAAGTCAGAGTACCCACTATTATTGTTGATGGAGAAAAAATTGATACTAGGATTCACACTCTTCGAGAGGGTCTTTCAGAGATGGTAAGAGATGATTATAATGAAGGTTTACCCTCAGATGTCAAAATTATTAATTATGAGAGGAAGGCTTTCAATGAGAAAGTCATCGATAAAGATTTTGATGGAACAATGCTAGAAAGGTTAATAAAATTCTATTGCTTTCAGAAAAGGAAGATTGATAAAAAAGAATTTACCCTAGCAATTAATCGATTTCTATCCTCTTATCTACAATTTAATTTATTCTATAATTTTAATGAATTCAAGGAAAAATTGATTTTAAACTTTGTAGAATATATATTTTCTGGTTTGACAGAAGATTATGATAACTATTCAACTGAAAGTATACAAAATGAACTAACAATGGTAATAAACGAATTTGAGAAAAAACTGCAAGACACAAGACTCAAAGGTAAAGCATGGATTGATGATTTAAAACCAATCCTACAAAATTTTGTTGAAAACTTTATAGATCAATTATAGTTCATTTCTTAATCATCGATTTTAAAAAATTAATCTCATGTGTTGAATAGGCTGTTCCATCCTCGTGAAAAATATCATGAAACCATATTTCTGGTATAGGATCACCTTTTTTAGATAACCATGAATAAACGGTCTGAGTTTTTCCTGAGATAAATCCCCAATTAAAAGCTCCAATTTTGTACTTCTTAAAGAGAGGAAGATGTGTTTCAAAAATATTATTAAAAGTGCGTGCTAAATATTCAGTACATAATATCGGGCGTTTTCCTTTTTTAAAATCTTGAATGGTTCCAATAGTTTTTTCAACCTCTCGATAATCATGGAAACTAATTATATCAGAAGATTGAATACAAATTGATTCTAAGTCCTTCCAATTTTTACCTTTAAGATGAAACTGCCATAAGCCAACTGTAATTGGTTGAGACGGATTACATTCTCTAGCCCATAGAAAACTAGCAATTACTAAAGGGAATGATTTATTTTTCATACCCATATTACCAGGTTCATTATATAAATCCCAACCAAGAATTCTTTCATCTAAAGTATAATAACTTATAATATCTTGAACATAATCTTTTAAATCTGGATAGTAGGTTTCATCTAAAACTCTTTTTCTGCCCGGACTCGCTACCCATCCTGAATTATGAACCCCCGGGAGTAGATCTGGTTGAGTTCCTAATTCTGGATCTTGATTCCACATATCGTCAAATAACACAAAAAGAACCCTCATATGATGTCTTTCACATATGTCGAGGAATCGGTTTAATCTTCTCTTAAATCCCGAAAAATCATCTTTCCATAAAAGAAAGTGTAAAAAGACTCTAAGTGAATTAAATCCAAGCTCTTCTGCCCATGTTAATTCTTGATTTATTCGATCAGGATTAAAAGTTTCTTTTTGGAACATTTCAATTTGATTGATAGCATCGCTTGGGATATAATTGCATCCAACGAACCATGGTTGTTCTTTATACCAGTCATTTGCTTTTTTAATATCCCACTTAGCTTTCAAGAGTGAACTTACTACAGATTTATCTAAATAATCTTCAATTTTCATTTTAAGTGCAATCTTCTTAATTGATAATAATGATTTAATAAAGAGTTAGTTATATTTTTTTTCTGAAATTAATCTACTTTCCAATAAAAATTGGGTCTCGTTTTTCTTTTAATGCTTTTAAAGATTCTCCAAAATCTTTACTCTGAATCACTTTAGTCCATCCTTTATTTTCTAAATCCAACTGTTGTTCTAATACATTTCTGAAAAATGAATGCATAGTTTTTTTCATTAGTTTGATCGAAAGCGAGGGTCCTCTAGGAGGTATGAGTTTGAAGGCTTGTTTTCTCGCATAAGACATTAACTCCTCTCTTGGCATCACCTTATTTACAAGACCTAAATTTTCGGCATCTTTTGCTGTCATGCGATCACCAAAATAAAATAGTTCCTTAGCTTTATTCATACCAATCATGAGAGGTAAAAGCACTGTAGTAGCAAAATCTGGTATCACAGCTCTTTTTATAAAAAATAATGCCCACCATGCGTCTTCAGCCATATAAACTAAATCAGAACAGATTACTGGGAGTGTAAACCCACCACCCACAGCAAAACCATTAATTACTGATATAACTGGTTTTGAGAAATCCCAAAACTTAAGACATAGTCTTTTTGATGCCATATCTCTTAAATTAATCTCCATTTTGTGTTTCTCAGGGATTTGTTTTACCATATCTTCTGAAAAGTAACCCCCTGAAGAGAAAGCTCTTGCTTCCTCACAACCTGTAAGTATTATAACCCTAACATCTTTATCTTTTTCAGCATAATCTACAGCATACCAGAGTTCCAACAGACCTAATGGTGAAAGCGCATTCTTTTTAGTTGGCCAGTTAAGTGTAACCGTTAGAATTCCATTTTCTTCTTTTTCATATTTAATCTGGCTAAATTCTTCTATTAACATTAATTTAATAAAAACATAAGAGAATAAAATATTTTATAATAGTCAGGCTAGCCTTATTTTCTGGATTTTTTATAGAAAATAATTCCAAATGGAACTACAACTGCAGCTAATCCAATTATAACTACTAGTGTGATAATTAACACTAGATCATCCCCTTCAGCTAATTCTATTAAAGTAAGAGTTGCTATTATCTCATTATTATTAATAAGTTCTTCTTTTATTAATATTCCATTCTCGCTATATGTAAGAATAGCTTGTATATTAGCAATATCAATAGTTATTATGTTCCCATTAACATTTGCAGACCAAACTGTATATGCTTCTATAAATCCTTTTACAATATTTACATCAACTGGGTCGTTTGGAATAATAAAATACCCACCGTATCCATTTAACAACAAATTACTCATATTGTCTCCATATCTAAAAAATTGATGTGTCTTATTATAAAGTAAGCAGGTCACATTTTGATATTGTATGTTATCTACGAATAAAGTCTCGTATTTATTAGATGTGGAGTTTAATTCACTAACAGTTACTTTAACTCCTAATCCATTAAATATATCATAAAATCTATAAATCTCTACAACGTTCACTTTTACTTTCGATAATGCAGAGGCCAATGTATCTTCAAAATCATATTCTATAAACCCTTCTTCATCTACGGGTAGCGTTGAATCACCAAGTTGAAAATCCGCCAAAATAGGAGTAAAAATTAAAGATACTAATAGGATATTGATAACCATTAGGTTTTTTAATGTCATTAAAATTTAATAGTCTTCATTTAAATAAAACTTTTGATCAAAAATGAAGTTGAAACTTTTTTATAATCTTAGGTTAATTATTAATTAAACTCTTAATTGAATCAAAAGTAAAGGAAGGTAAAATATGTCAGAAGAAGAGTTTATACCTAGGAAATCACGAGTTGCTTTTGGGGGAATAACATTTTCTAGTGGTCTCTTTTCAAATTTAGTTATAAATGTTACATTTACTTTTTTTTATAACGTAAAACTTGGATTAAATGATTTTGCAACAGGCCTTGCATGGTTAATATTCATTATTTGGAATACATTAAATGATCCTCTTCTTGGTTATATTGAAGATAGAACCAAATCAAAGAAATATGGAAGAAGAGTTCCCTACGTTCGTTTTGGTGGAATCGTCTATGGAATCTTATTTGTCCTAAGTTGGATACCTTTTGCTACCATCGATAATCAACTAGGTTTATTTTTAAATATGCTTATAATGTTGTTTTTATTTGATACTTTGTTTACAATGGTCGGTTTAATTTCATATACATTACCTGCTGAAATGGCAATCACTGGTACAGCACGTTCAAAATTGAACATATCTGGATCTGTAGGCAACGCATTAGCTTTATTGCTGTCATTCGTAATTCCAGCTATATTGCTTACGGGAGATTATTTAGCTACTGTGGATCCAATGTTTCCAGTATTTATCCTAACAATGATCGTTTTAGGTGTCGTCGGAACTGTAATATTGTTTGTATGCAGTTTTCATATCAAAGAAAATAAGTATACAATATTTGAAGAACCGCTTGGCTTTAAGTCTAGTATTGTCGAGACGTTTAAAAATCGTTCATTTTTAATATTTGAGTTATCGAATTTCTTCTTTTTAATTGCTCAATTTATATTAACTAATGGCGTATTATATTGGGTAACATTTGTTTTAGGGCTTTCAGGTATTATTGCAATGGTTCCGTTACTAGTTTTCTTTATAGTAGTCTTTCTATTCTTTCCAATATACAGTAGATTAATTATTAAATATGGAGTAAAGAAAGTATTCATGTGGTTATTAATCTTTACGGGTATTTCATTTCTAATTAGCTTTGCTCTAGCTTGGTCTTTTTATCCCGCCTTTATAGCTATGGTATTGATTGGGATCGGAATATCTGGCTACTTTATAACAAATCAATTAGTTATGGCAGAAGTGATTGATAATGATGAAATCTTAACAGGTAAACGAAGAGAAACCACTTATGGTGGAATGAATGCTTTATTAACTAAGCCTACAAATTCATTAGGACCATGGATTTTAATCTCTATTATAAACATATTTGAGGTACAATTATCAAATAAACCATTAGGTGTTATGGTTGCTTTTACAATTATCCCAGCAATTCTAATTTTTCTCAGTGGATTAGTCATCAAATTTTTTCCTCTAAGTGGTCCAGAATGGAACAAGAAAAAAGAGGAGTTACATAAAATTCATCAAGAAAAGGAAAAATCTTATTTAGAAAAGATTAGAACCCAAGAATAAATAAAACTTAAATCTTCATCATTTTTTTTTTATGTACCTAGCTTGGCTAGCTTAGCTTTAATAAGCTCTTTTTAAAAACATAACTAATAAGGAAGAGTTAATAAAAATAAAAATAATCATTTAAAGTTAATTAGAAATTGAATTCTAAATTTTATTTTTGATAGCTATTCCACTTTTCCTCAAGGTTAGGATCTTGAATGGTCTCCATAATATATTTAGCATAATCTTCTCCAGTAGCACCAGTATCTCTACCTGTAACCTTTAGTTTCTTTTCATAGATTGCACATATATCTAAAGCCATTTCCAGTTTCTTAGCTTTTCCTACGAATCCAATATGGTTTAGAAGCATCGCAGCAGCTTTTATAATGCTCGTTGGGTCAGCATATTTGGTTCTTCCAGTTTCAACCATTCGCGGAGCAGTACCATGAATAGCCTCAAACATAGCATAACGTTTTCCGATATTTGCACTACCCGCTGTACCAACAGAGCCCTGAATCTGAGCTGCTTCGTCCGTAATTATATCTCCATATAGATTGGGAGCAACAATTACCTTAAAATCTTTTTGACGTTCAGGATCTATTAATTTAGCAGCCATAATATCAATATACCAGTCATCAAATTTGATTTCAGGATATTCTTCTTTTGCAAGTTGTTTAGCCATATTTAGATACATTCCATCAGTAGTTTTTACTACATTTGCTTTTGTTACTAATGAAACTCTATTTACTCCCGTCTTTTTAGCATGTTCAAATGCCAATCTCAAAATACGATCGGTACCTTGCAATGTATGCACACAGAAATCAAAAGCTAGATCATTTGTCACCTTAATTCCCTTTGAACCTAGAACATAAGCACCTTCAGTGTTCTCTCTGAAAAACATCCAGTCAATTCCTTTATCAGGTACCTTTACTGGGCGCACATTAGCAAATAAATCAAGTTCTCTTCGCATAGATACATTAGCACTCTCTAAGTTTGGCCATTTGCCAGAAGCTAAGTCCGCTGAGGAAGGTGTGTGCGTGGGCCCTTTGAGTATTACATTACAACCCTTCAATTGCTCTAAGGCTTCATCAGGTATGGCTTTCATTACTTTTGCCCTATTCTCAATAGTTAATCCTTCAATATCTTTGAATAGAACCTTTCCACTCTGAACCTCATCTTCTAAAAGAAACTTCAGAATTGCTTCAGCATGTTTTGTAATCTCTGGCCCTATACCATCTCCACCTGCTACTCCAATAATAATTGGTTTTAGTGTTGAGTAATCAATCCAATCTGCCCCTTTTTTCATTTCTTCAATTCGTTTTAATTGTGCTTTAACTAATGTTTCAAAGTGTTCTTTTGCTTTTTCAATAACATTTTCCATTTTATAATTCCTCTATTTTTTTCAATTTTATTGACTTTTTTTTTTAATTTTTAGCATTTCTTAAAATTTATTATTTTTATAAACTGAAAAAAGATTTAATTTAAAAGATAGTGTTTAATACCAGATTTAACTTCCAAATAGTATCTCATCCCAAGGTTGACGATATAATCCTGCTCGTTGTCTTTTTTGATCAAAAACATGTCCCATCATTCCAATACTTCTGCCTAAAACAAATAGTCCATTTAAAGCTTCACTATAGATCACATCCTCAATTTCTTCTGCTGTAAAGTCTAGATTCTCAAGTAAATCAAGGAAGCAAATTCCGATACATCCATCAACATTCAATATCAAATTATTTCTTTTTGCTGTAGTTAATTTCTCAACGTCTAGTGCAAAGTCAAGGTGAGGATGTTTTTCAAAGTTTTTAAACACAAATTCCTTTAGCAATGAAACTCTTACATCTGGGTTTTGGACAGATTTAATTCTATGACCTATTCCGGGAATATTTATTTGTACAACGTTTTTCATATAATCAACGAAGTCATGGGGAGACATTTCTTTTTGTACAGCTTCCCTTATATATTTTGCAGCATCTGATATTGCTCCTCCAAATCTAGGTCCTATAGTCAAGATCCCACTTGCAACTGCAGACATAAGATCCTTGCCAGCTCGAGCAGTAATGATCGCATTATGCGCTCCAGAAACTGCTGGTCCGTGATCTGCAGTAAGCTTTATTACAATTTCAATAAATTGTTGTGCGAATTCAGGTAATTCTCTCTTAAACCATAAGAGTCCTATAACATATCCGATAGATTTATTCTCTTCAATAATTTTATCAAGTCCAACGCCAGCAAAAGTTGGAACATCACCACGATCATCTGAGATCGTCACTACTACATCTGAGGATCGTCTTACTAGACCCATTCTCACAGCTTCATTATAATCCATAGGTACTTTGGGAGGTTCTATTTCTTTTATAATTTCTATTTTTCCTGATTGTTTTAACTTCTCAAAAGTTTCCTTTATTAGCTTATCAAAATCTTCATATGATTCTGGAACAAGAGCTCCCGCTTTTTTGAGTGCTTGATTTTTAGCTTCAGCAGTTTCTTTATCACTGCCCGCCATAGCGCCTGCGTGGCCAAACTGGAGCCCTTTCGGGAGTATTTTAGCCGCAGTACCGGTCACCCATATTACAAGCGGTTTCTTTATCTTTCCGCTCTCTAATGCATCAACAATCTCATATTCTTCTGTCCCTCCAATTTCACCTAAACAAATTAGCATTTTTATTTTCGGATTTGTTTCATAGCGTAGAAGATGATCAATTAATCGTGAGCCTGGATATCTATCACCTCCGATTGCAATTGATTCATAAACACCGTCTGTGTTTTGAGCAATCATAAAATTCATTTCATTACTTAATCCACCAGATTTGGATACAAATCCAACTGAACCTGGGCGATATAACTTTGATAGAATAATATTCTCCAGTGTTCCTGCTGTATTTCCAATTTTAAATGCTCCTGCTTTAATTCCACCAACAGTTGCTGGACCGATAATCACTTTATTTCGCTCTTTTGCTAATTTAATCAACAAGCGACTTTGTCTCTCTGGTACGCCTTCAGCTATTATTGTTACGACTCGAATGGTATTTGATTCAAGTGCTTCTTTACTAGTTTCGTAAGCAGATCGAAAGGAAGCAAAATTTATCATAACATCTACATTAGGATGTTTTTTAATTGCCATATTAAGAGTTTTATATACTGGAATAACAACTTCTTTGCTACCCCAAAATGCTTTATGATATGCGACTGCAGCTTCTTGAGTAGGTCGAATCATCGCAGCAACCGAGGGTTTTTTTCGTCTACATACATAATCAAAATCTAACATCCTTTGGACTGGAGCTGCTTGAAGTCCATATATTATTGCTTGAGTTTCTTCATTAAATAACTCATAATCTTCCATTATTTTTCACCCTTTATTTTTTCAATCATTCGAGATACAGGACGAGTCATACTACTATAGCGATCATAAATTTCAATTGGAATTCCAGTTTCTTCTCCTACCTGCCTCATTAACTCTAATCCCTGTTTTTCATTTGGACCTCCTCTCCTTACAAGAATCTTTACATTTGCTTTCTTTAGTTTGTCAACAGATTTCTTTATAGCATTTACAATTCCCCCAAAAGTTGCTTTTACATCGGTAAAATTTGCAATTCCTCCACCAATAATCAAAAATTTATCTCCTTTTGGATTCGGATGTTCTGTAATAAGATCAATCAATGTTTGAGCATATATTTCAGTATGTTCCTGAGATGGATTTCCTGAATATTCTCCATAATTCCCCAATTCTTTCGAAAAACCGAGATCTGCAATAGTATCTGTATAAATAACTGAGGCTCCTCCACCAGCTACCATGGTCCATACATTGCCCTCTCTATTTAGAATTGTAAGCTTAAGGGAGGCTCCAGTTTTTTCATCCAATTCTTTTATTTTATTTTCTTCTGGACTCATCACCTGCCCGAATCCTGCGGGAAACTCAATAGGATTGCTTGGATTACCCCATGTATCAGTATGAAGAAATGCAGCAGTGTCATCTAACCGCGCTTTTACATCAAGTGGAACGACTTTATTGTCATGAGTAACTGCGAAAGGATTTATTTCTAAGAAAGTAAAATCTTGATCTACAAATACTTGATACAAACCTTTAAAGAATGGAATTAAAACATCTTTTAAGTCTCCCAAATTGGGTAATTTCCTTTCTAAATCGAAGGAAGAGATATCGGTACCAATAGGGATGTGAATATGGGAAACCTTGTCCCAATTTTCCTCAATAAAAATACCCCCTTCAAAGCTAAAATGGATTATATCTCCTTCTCTATCAGAGGTTATTGATACATAATATTCCTTCTCATGTGGGATAAATGGTTCAATTAATAAACGTTTTAATGCTCCTCGTACATTGCCAATTTCACAAACTCTATCTAAATTGTTATAACAGAAGTCCTTCATTTCATCACAATTTGCATCTAATAAGATTAAATTAGCTTTTCCTCGCTTCCCAAATAATTGGTCTGGTTTTGCTACAACTTTTTCTGTATTTAACCATGGATTTTCAGAAATAACTTTATCTATATCTGTGTCGCAATCGATTATAACCAATTTATTATGATAGTTAAATTCTGGATAAAACTTTGGCAGCTGAGTTGTTAGAAGTTTTTTAGCATCATATTCATAAATATTCTTTTGAGCCAATTTCTTTATTCTCCTAAATTTTAAGCAATATTTTATAAAATATACTAATATGTGTAGAGTAAGTTTTTATAAAAATTTTTCCCACATCTCTTATATGGGAAGAACTTCCCTTTTCATTGGGGAAAGTGTAAAACTCGTTTAAAATTTTAAAGATTTTAACAAAAAGAAAATGAAAACTGGCTCGAAATAATAAATTTATTTATAAGATTGTATGTCTAATGTTAATGAGATACTCACTTTCTTACAATATAATCTATTATACAAGTACGTTCGGTATTAAAGTACTTTCCTTTTAAAACATGTTTTTTTTCCTTATAAAGGATCTCAAAATTATCAAAAAACATATCGGGTTCATCATCATCATAATAACTATGCAAATATTCTTCGTTTCCATGTTTACTAATTATTTCACCAGAATTAGATTCTTCATTTTCGTTGAACCAAATATCATCTTTTGAAAGAAAGTTGAGATAACATAAGCCTCCTTTAGTTAATACACGGCATATCTCATTAATAGCTTGATTTGTGTCATTTTTGCTTAAGTGGACCATAGAAAGGTAAGAATATACGTAACCAAAGAAATTAGAGTCAAAAGGTATATTCCTCATATCTCCTTTAATTATATTTAACTTTATATCATTCACTTTGCAAAAATCTTCTGTTTTCTTTATCTCTTCCTCAGAGATATCAATACCATATGTTTCAAAACCATTTTCATAGAAAAAAGCAAGCTTAGGACTGGAACCCCCAGCACCACAATCCAATATTCTTTTGACAACTGGATTTAACTGAATAAATCTTAGAAAAACGTATAACGAAGTTGGATAGAATTTTTTAATCATTTTTAAAGAAATTTTGGGTAGTTTATAAAATTTCTTTAATTAAATGAGGAATATCCCAAGGAGTATCCGCAACATAAACTCCAGCGTTCTTTAAGGCTTTATTTTTTCCCTCCGCAGTCCCAAAATCACCAGAAATAATAGCGCCCGCATGACCCATTCTTTTTCCCTCAGGAGCGTTCTTTCCAGCAATATATGCTATAATAGGTTTATTTACGCTACTCTTTATGTAGTCTGCAGTTTTTTCTTCTTCATCACTTCCTATTTCTCCAATTAAAACAATTAGTTTTGTATTTTCATCTTCAACATAATATTCAACAGCTTCTTTCATAGTTGTACCTCTAACTGGATCTCCCCCAATACCAATGTAGGCTGATACTCCAATGCCCTGATCTCCGATAAATTTTGTTATTTCATATGAAAGAGTTCCACTTTTGGATATTATAGCAACATCTCCAAATTTACATATATCATCGGGCATAATACCTAGTTTAATTTTTTCTGGTATTAACATTCCTGGACAATTAGGGCCAATCACGTGTAAATTTCGCTTATTTGCTATTTCTACTATTCGAAGCATATCAAAAACTGGCACATTTTCAGTTATAATTGTAGTACTTTTTATTCCTGCCAAGAGGCTTTCTTTAACAGCTCCAAATGCGAATCTAGCAGGTACAAATACGATACTTGTATCACATCCAGTAATTTCTTTTGCCTCCTTGACTTTATCAAATACAGGAACACCTAATACTTCTTGCCCCCCTTTTCCTGGAGTTACTCCAGCAACGATATTAGTACCATACTTTAACATCAATTCAGTATGAAAATTTCCTTGATATCCTGTTATTCCTTGTACAAGAACTCTTGAATTTTCGTTAATATACATACTTTATTTCAAAACCTCCTTAACCTTATTTACAGCTTCCAATACATCTTGATATGCATTAATTCCTTTACTTTTGAGGATTGAGATTCCTTCTTTATCTTTTGTACCAGTTAATCTAATAACCATTGGAGGAGTGTTTTGAAAATCATTTAAAGCTTGGATTATTGCTTCAGCAACAATATCACATCTCGTAATACCACCAAAAATGTTAATTAGAATTGCTTTCGGTTCTAATTTGAATAATAGCTCTAAAGCCTTATACACTCGTTCCTTACTAGCTCCACCCCCTACATCTAAAAAATTTGCGGGCTTTAAATCCTTATTAGCTAAGAGATCTAAAAGAGCCATTGTTAAACCTGCTCCATTAGCCAATATTCCAATATCTCCTTCTAATTCCACAAATGAAAATCCTGCTTTCTTTGCATCGTATTCTAATATTGAAAGCTTCTTTTCTTGTAACTCTCTTATGATGGGTTGCCGAAAAGCTGCATCATCATCCAAGATCATTTTACCATCAACTGCAATTAATCCAGTGGAAGTTAAAACTAGTGGGTTTATCTCTACTAATTGTGCTTCCAATTCAGTGGTTATTTTCCATAAACGAAGAAAAATCTCTTTAATTGAATCTAGAAGAGAATCCCTAAATCCTAACATTTTCCCCATATTTAAAGCCAATTCTGGGGTCAAACCGACATTAATAGAGAAACCTTCCTTGATAATTGCATCTGGATTATTCTTGGACACCTCTTCAATATCAATACCCCCTTCCTTACTAGCTATTGCGAAAAATTGTTTCCCTGATGCATCCAATGCTATAGAGATATAATATTCATTTTGAATGTTTACTAACTCTTCAATTAAAACTGCTTCTACATTAAATCCATTAACTTTCTTTTCCAAAAAATCTGAAACCAAATTGAAAGCTTCATCTTTTGATTTAGCAACCTTAATCAAACCAGCCTTCTTTCGACTACCAATCGCTATTTGTGCTTTAATTATTGCGGGAAAGTTAAAACGGTTGACTTTTTCTTTTATATTGTCTTCCTTTAAGATAACAATACGTTCTGCTAAAGGAATCTTAAATTTTTCGAAAATATTCTTACTTTCAAATTCTAATAAACGTATTTTTGATCAACTGTTAGATATCACTTACAATCTAATCATCATTTACGTCCATTTCCTAATAAAACTATTTCTAATAATCTATAAAATAGAATTAATTCCTTCAAAAATCCTTATAATCTATAAAAAAAGGCTTTTTATCTCTCTGATTACCTAGTTAATATATCTAAATTTACTGATTTTTGGTAAAATTATTTTATTATGCAATCAGAACTCAATAAACAAGATATTTCGATTGTTTTATGTGGAGCTGCAGGACAAGGAATTCAAACTGTAGAAGAATTACTGACAAAAACCCTAAATAGGTCTGGTTATTATGTATTTGCTACTAGAGAATATATGTCTAGGGTGCGGGGTGGAGTAAATTCGACGGCGATTCGGGTATCTGATAAACCTGTCAGAGCTTTCGTTGAAAGAATTGACATTTTATTCCCTTTAACTGATCAGGCAGTTCCTCATCTTAAAGAGCGAATTAAAGCTAATACGATCATTATAGGAGAGAAAAGATTTGTTAATACTATGCCCGAATTAGGTGGTAATCGAATAGAAGTTCCATTTTTAGATATTTCAAACGAAATTGGAGGAAAAATCTATGCTAATATCATTGCTCTGGGAGCTCTTTTAAATATTTTGAATGCAGATAAATTAGAACTAGAAACACTAATAACAAAAAACTTCCAACAAAAAGGACAAAATATTGTAGAAAATAATAAAAAAGCGGTAAATAAAGGTTATGAAATTGCTGATGAGCTTTTAAAGAAAGGCTCTCTTAATCTTAATATCGCTATTAGTAAAGATAATAATATAATAAACGACTACATCCTTGATGGAACTAAGGCTATAGGGTTAGGTGCAATTCGAGGAGGAGTTAATTATGCATGTTTTTATCCAATGGCTCCTTCTACGGGAATTGGTACTTTCTTGGCTCAACATGCTTTAGAATTTGGAATGATCATCGATCAGTCTGAAGATGAATTAAGTGTAATTAACAAAGTTTTGGGTGCGTCTTATGTGGGAGCAAGAGCATTTGTATCTACCGCTGGTGGGGGCTTTTCTCTAATGTCAGAAGGTGTAAGTTTAGCTGGTATGGCAGAATTACCAATTGTAATTGTAGTAGGGCAAAGACCTGGACCTGCTACGGGAATGCCAACACGCACTTGTCAAGAAGATATAGAATTAGTGTTATATGCTGGTGCGGGATATTTTCCAAGAATCATATTTGCTCCCGGAACTATTGAGGATTTGTTCTTACTGACTCAAAAGGCTTTTAATTTAACCCAACAATTCCATGTACCTGTGTTCATTTTAACTGATCAGTATATTAACGATTCCTATTATAATATTAAATCTTTAGATTATGATAATTTGGAAAATGAAAAGTACATAGTTAAATCTGATGAAGATTATGAAAGATATATTTTTACAGAAAATGGAGTATCTCCTCGCAGTGTACCGGGGTATGGAAATGGACTTGTTGATGCAGATAGCCATACACACGATGACTTTGGAAATATTACAGAAGATCCAATTTTAAGAAATAAAGCTGTCCAGAAGAGACTTAAAAAGCTTGAATCGATCAAAAAAGAAATTATAGCTCCAGAATTTTTGGGCAATGTAAATTTCAAATATCTAATAATTAGTTGGGGTAGCAATTATTATTTAATTAAGGAGGCATTAGAAATCCTTAATAGAGACGATGTTGGATTCCTACATTTTAAACAAATTTGCCCCGTGCATCCAAGTACATTGGATTATCTTATTAAAGCAGAAAAGAAAATCTCAATTGAACAAAATCCCACAGGTCAGTTTGCAAAACTCCTTGAAAATGAATTTCATATAAACATGAATCATCAGATAACAAAATATAGTGGTTATGTTTTTTCTATTGAAGAGATTGTAAGAGAATTAAGAAAATATATTGAGAGTGATGTATAGTGTCCAATAGTGAATATGAATTGGATATAGAAATTCATTGGTGCCCTGGATGTGGAAACTATATTGCTTTACGTATATTAAAGGAGACTTTAATAGAATTAAACTTAAAACCTCAAGATTTGGTAATTGTGTCTGGTATTGGTCAGGCTGGTAAATTCCCACATTTTATGAAGTCTCAAAGCTTTAATGGATTGCACGGAAGATATTTATCAAATGCATTAGGAATTAAGGCGGCTAATCCCAGTTTGACTGTAATTGCAATAAGCGGGGACGGTTGTACATATAGTGAAGGAGGAAACCATTTTATTCATACCATCAGATATAACCCTGATATTGTAAACATCGTGCATAATAATCAAGTTTACGGTTTAACAAAAGGTCAAGCGTCACCCACTAGTTTGCTAGGATTTAGGACAAAAGTGCAAGTTTTTGGGGTTATTAATGAACCTTTTAATCCACTAGCTGTAGCTATTTCACTAAATGCGTCATTTGTAGCCAGAGCATTTGTTGGAGATATAGAAAAGGCGAAAGAAATCTATAAAAAAGCAATTGAACATAAGGGATATGCCCTAATTGATTTATTATGTCCTTGTGTTACCTTCAATCATGTAAATACTTTTCAATGGTACAAAGAAAACAGCTATTACATCGATGAGGCCCACGATCCATATGATCAAAATAAAGCAATGAATTTAGCTTTAGATTCAAAAAAACTTGCATTAGGAGTGCTTTATATTAGTCCTAATAAACGTCCCTATGAAGAAAATGTTCAAATCTATAAACAAGATAAACGTCCCCTATACCAAAGAGAATTAGATATTTCTAAATTTAAAAAGTTAATAGAATCTTTTCGTTAGTTATATGAATTTGATGTAAAAAACATGAAGATCGAAGAATTTGATGTTGTAATAGTTGGAGCAGGTTTAAGCGGTTTAAGAGCAGGATTAGAATTATCCTCTCATTGGAATACCGCCATAATTAGTAAAGTATATCCTGTTCGGAGTCATTCTGGAGCCGCTCAAGGAGGTATTAATGCGGCTTTAGGTAATTTAGTAGAAGCGAAAAATGACAGTCCAAAAAAACACGCATTTGATACAGTAAAAGGATCTGATTATCTAGCAGATCACGATGTCGTTATGTTTATGTGTGAAGAAGCTCCTAAAATTGTTATCGAATTTGAAAGTATGGGTGCTCCCTTTTCTAGATTAGAAAGTGGCTTAATTGCACAACGCCCATTTGGTGGAGCTGGTTTTCCACGTACTTGTTATGCTGGTGATCGTACAGGTCATACTCTTTTACACACTCTTAATGAGCAATGTGTCCGGAATGGAATCAATTTTTTTGATGAGTTTTTTTTAATAGATTTAATTGAAGTTGAAAACAAAATTGCAGGATTAATCGCATTAGAAATTACTACGGGAGATTTAGTCTCTTTTCGAGCACCTTATATCATTTTAGCTAGTGGAGGATTTGGGAGGATATTTAAGCAGTCAACTAATGCAATGATCAATACTGGTGACGGTGTGGGAGCTGCTTTTCGCTTGGGTATTCCTATGCAAGATGTCGAATTTGTTCAGTTCCACCCTACCACCTTGTATGGATCTAATATACTTATAACGGAAGGTGCAAGAGGAGAGGGTGGATATCTATTTAATAAAGAACAAGAACGATTTATGCGTAATCTTGCACCAGATGCTATGGAATTAGCTCCAAGAGACATTGTTGCTAGAGCAATAGAAACTGAAATTAATGAAGGAAGGGGGCATAAGAATGCTTATGTGTATTTAGATCTTACCCATCTGGGCGCTGAAAAAATCAAACAGAGACTTCCAGGAATTCGGGAAATTAGTATTTATTTTGCAGGAATAGATCCTATTGAAGCTCCAATACCAGTACAACCTGGACAACATTATTCGATGGGTGGTATTAGCACAAAATATAATGGTGACTATGGTGAGACTGACCTTCCAGGATTATATACGATTGGAGAAAATTCTTGTTTGTCCGTTCATGGAGCCAATAGGCTGGGGGGAAATTCACTATTAGAAACTTCTGTATTTGGGAGATATATAGGTAGATTATTACAAAAGAAAGGGCTTCCTAGGAAAATCTCATCCGATAAGATTCAAAAAAAAGAAGAAAAACTGATTACTAATATCGAATCACAATTTAAACAATGGGATACAAATGAAGGCAAAAAGCCTGTTGAAATAAGAAATAAAATGAAAGAAGTGATGACTAATAATGTTGGAGTATATAGGAATCATGTAAAATTACAAGAAGCTGTTAATTTATTAAGAGAATTACAGAGGGAATTCTTAGATGTTCATATTCTAACTGATGATCGCAAATTTAATTATGGATTAATTAGAACTTTAGAATTAAGAAATATGCTTGATATAGCAGAAGCAACCGCATCAGTAGCATTATGGAGGAAAGAAAGTCGAGGTGCACATTACAGAATAGATTTTAAAAAAAGAGATGATCAAAATTTCTTGGTCCATTCTTTAGTTTATAGAGTTAAAAATAAATTAGAGATTAGGACTAAACCCGTTAGATTAGGAATATTTGAAGTGAAGGAGAGGAAATACTGATGAGTGAAGAGAAAACATTTTTAGTATATCGGAATTCAGGAAAAGGAGATATTCGTTATGAACGATACACTGTTCCTGTATTTAAAGGAATGAGTGTTTTAGAAGCGCTTTTTTATATCCAAGATTACTATGATTCTACTCTAGCTTTTCGATATGCTTGTAGAGGGGCAATATGTGGTTCATGTGGAATGACAATAGATAAGATCCCATTATTGGCATGTAGGAGTCAAATATCTACATTAAAATCATATAAAAAACCCATCAATTTACCGCATTTCGATTTTGGAACTAATTTAAACTGGGATAGTGAGAATGAGATTTTGGTTGAGCCTTTACCTAATATGATTATAATAAAAGACTTAGTAGTGGATATGGATACCTTCTGGAATTTTTATAAAGAAGTCGAACCTTACTTTTCAAGAGAATGGAATGATATTGCTTCAGAATCAAAGCAATCTCCAAAAGATATGAAAATCATTGAGCGATATGTTTATTGCATTTTATGTGGACTTTGTTGGGCTTGTCCTGTAAATAAGAAAAATAAAAATTACTTAGGACCTGCTCAACTAGCAAAAGCAAATCGATTTATTGAAGATACAAGATTAACAGAAGATAGAAGAAAAAGAATCACATTACGAATCTCTAAGGATGATGCTGTACCTGCTTGTGAACAATATTTCGTCTGCAATAGGGTTTGTCCTAAACAAGTTATGCCAGGAACAGCAATAAAAGAATTAAGGGATAACTGGATTAAAAAATAATTGAATTCAACTAAGGTTTTCAAACAAATTTTAATTTTATAGGATATTTTGAAAGATCTTATTATAATGTATTAGTAAAAAGTTTTTTTATATCTCCATTTAATGATAGCTTAAGAAGAATCAAATGTTAAAATGAATAAAATTGGATTTTAGAATTGAAAAAGATGTCCTAGGAGAAATTCAAGTCCCAGCTAACGTTTATTGGGGTATTAACACACAACGAGCAATTCAAAACTTTCAAATTAGCGGAAAGAATCTTCCTTCAACATTTATTTTATCCCTAGCGAATGTGAAAAAGGCATGTTTAATGGCGAATTTAGAATTAAAATTAATAGACCAACAGAAAGCAGATGCAATCCTCAAATCTTTAGATGAAATATTGAATGAAAAGAAATATTTAGATCAATTCCCAATAGATGTATTCCAAACTGGGAGTGGGACCCAAACTAATATGAATATGAATGAAGTGGTTGCAAACAGGGCTAATGAAATTTTAGGGCATCCTTTAGGTAAAAAATCTCCAGTACATCCAAATGATGATGTTAATAAATGCCAATCATCTAATGACGTCATTCCCTCTGCGATGCATCTCTCTACAATTCATCTGATTCGAGAGAAGCTAATTCCATCCCTAAAAAATCTAAAGAACAATTTAGATTTAAAGATTAAGCAGTTTAAAGACATCATAAAGGTAGGAAGAACTCATCTCCAAGATGCTGTTCCAATCCCTTTATCGTTAGAATTTGAAGTATATAGGAAGCAAATTGAAATTAGTCTTCAAAGAGTAAATAACATACTAGAAGAATTACTTTTTATTCCCATAGGAGGTACCGTAATTGGAACTGGTTTAAATTCTCATGATAAATTCTCAGATTTAGCTGTACAACATCTTTCTAAAATTACAGGTTATCACTTCAAGAGTAATTTAGTTAAAGCTGAAGGAATTGCCTCACATAATACTATTACTGCTATGAGTAGTGTAATTCGATCTTTAGCATTATCATTACTAAAGATGGCTAATGATATAAGATGGATGGGTAGTGGACCACGAGCAGGTCTTTCAGAGTTAATTCTTCCTCGGAATGAACCAGGTTCTTCTATTATGCCAGGCAAAGTTAATCCGACTCAATCAGAAGCACTCATTCAGGTGTGCTTGCAAGTAATTGGAAATGACACAACAATCACATATGCGGAGGGTTATGGAAGTATCTTAGATTTAAATGTTTGTAAGCCTTTAATGATTTCTAATTTAATTGAGTCCATAAATCTACTTAGTAATGCGATTAATTCATTTATCAGCCTTTGTCTTAATAAAATTGAAGCAAACAAAAATCAAATAAATTCCAATTTAGAGAGGATGCTTATGGTAGTTACTAAGCTTACACCAATTTTAGGATATGACCAATGCTCTGCAATCGCGATGAAAGCATATAAAGAAGGTAAAACAATAAAAGAAACAATCAGAGAGATGGGTATTAAAGTTGAAGGAGATTTAGATGAATTATTAGATCCAAAAAAAATGGTTTAGTTAAGGGGAGTAAAGGTTTGAAAAAAAATATGACTTTAGAAGACATTAGAGAAGCTGCTAGGAAAAAATTAATGGGATTCTGTGCAGTCTATAAGATTTGTGATGGAGATTCAACTAGAATATGCCAAGGTCAAAGTTATGGGCGACCATTGAATTTTGGAGGAATTGGAAGTGGTGTGAGCTTCCATAATAATGTTACTGCTTTTAAAAAATACAGATTGAAAATGAGTTTAATTGGTGAACATTTTGAACCGGATACCTCCTATAATTTCTTTGGAAAACTACTAAGTATGCCAATAATGGGAGCTAGTGTCGCAGGTGTAAACAGTTTCGGAGGTGATAATGTAATCACCGAAAAAGAATTTTGTAGATCGGTGATTCTTGGATGCAAAGAAGCTAAGACAGTTGGTTGGAGAGGTGATACCTATACCTATTCTCTTGAAAATTCTTATGGTCTTGATGCTATTGCTGAAGCTAAAGGATGGGGAATTAAAATTGTAAAACCAAGAGACCAAGATATTATAAAGCAATTCTATAGAAAGGCTGAAAGTATTAGGTGTATAGCAGTAGGTATTGATATTGATGGATGTGGTTCTTATGCTATGTCAACTCATAATCAACCAGTTTACAGAAAAAGCATTGAAGAATTAAAAGAACTTGTTGCATCAACTAAATTACCAGTAATAATTAAGGGTATAATGTGTGTTGAGGATGCAGAAGCTGCAATTGAAACTGGTGCTGCTGGGATAGTAGTTTCAAATCATGGAGGGAGAGTCTTAGATCATACTCCGGGAACCATCGATGTTCTTCCCGAAATTTCTTCAATAGTTAGAGGAAAAATAAAAATTTTTGCTGATGGTGGAATAAGAACGGGATATGATGTACTAAAGATGTTAGCATTAGGAGCAGAAGCAGTTTTAATAGGAAGAGATATAGTACGAGCTGCTGTTGGGGGAGGAATTGAAGGGGTCTATATACATATGGATTATCTCCAAAAAACACTTGCTAAAGCAATGAAAATGACAAATTGTAGGAATCTCTCAGAAATTAGTCCTAATATATTGCAATAATGCAATTAAAGATTCTCTATGAATATTAAAATGGAATTATAACTAAATTAACTTCTGGAAACAAATTCCTTTATAAATAATTAATTAAAAGCCATGGTAAATTATATTATCGGGGATATTCTCTTGAGGATTTAGTAGAAAAATCTTCATTTGAAGAAGTAGCTTATTTATTATAGTCTTATTGATATTGAATATTATCGAAATGGTGGGATTCTAAATACAGTTCTACGTAATATGTTATAAAGTGAAGTTTTTCTAATCATTTTAGATTATCTATTCTAGATAGAACTTCCAAACGAAGTATTTCATATGAATGAATCTAAAATGAATTCAACTAGCAGTCAAAATGCTAATAGAATGAGAGGTAAAAATCTCAGTTATTTATATATTTTCGTACTTATCTTTTGAAGCCTTACCTATGGAGTCTTTAGCTCCGCACTTTTCGCAAAATTCTCTTTTTGTGTGAGTAAATTCCCCACATTCAGAACATATGAATGGGTATGTTTTCCTAAATAATTTTTTATTCATAATATATATTCCCTCTTGGTATCATTTTTCATAAAATTTTAATTTTTTTATTATAGTTTATAATTCTTAATTTGAACAAATTAATTTTTAATAACATCTGGTGGGAGGTGAATCTCGACCTGACAAAAATTATCTCCTTTTAGAAGTGATTTTAACACCTTTATTTTTACTGGTTTCTCTATTATTCCTTCCCATTGCTGACGGTACCATCCAGTTCCACAATTACAAAAAGTTGGAGAGATACCTTTATCTAAATTCTCATTAATGAATGAACAATGACAATAATTTTTCCTTTTTTCTTCAGGAGTTTTAGCTTTATCATATTCTTCTTGGTTTACGGGAACTTTCGACACATATAACTTATTGCCTTTTCTTATTGGTTTTTCATACCATGCATTATCTTTATGCATTTCCTTTATAACAGCGTCAATATCTCCTGTTCTCTGATATATTTCTTTCATATAAGAGATTCGTTTTCGTGAGAAATCATGTGCACATCGAGATACGATTTCATATTTTTGATCATCATCAGTAACTTGATCTAATCGATTGAGCATTTCTTTTAGCCATTGGATTCGATCGTTATAAGAAGATTCAATTGTGAATAATTTATCTCTATCTTTCATGATTTCATTTCTTGCTTTTTTTCCTAAGATTTGGTCAATACTTCTTTCTAATCTTTTATCCCATCTGTGCAAGTTATGTTGAATCTCTATCTTATTTTCTTCAGGATTATCTAAATTATATTTATGATACACAAGTCTTAGCCATGCTGTACCTAAAACTACATGTTCTTGTCTATATCTCTGAATTTTTTGAAAACTTTCTTTTAAGGTGTCATTTGGGCCATTATGCATGATTGATAAGACTTCCACACCATCAAGGTATTTAGTATTTAAATCTTTGAAGTTTTTTCCTTCTTGAATTGGAATGCAAACATCAATATCTTTTCCGCTTTCTGAATAAACTCCGTAATCTATCACCGCTATTGCTGGGCTGGTAGTATTTTGCTTTATCTTTTCGGCTAACTCATTTATTTTAGCTGGAATATCTGAAATTTCTCCTCGAAAATTTATAAAACTTACAAATTGTTTGTCAATTACCTTATACTCAATCCCTAAATCTTTTAATGTCATTATAATTTTGCTTAACTAACTAATCATTTAAAAGCAAATATCAGTGATATTTAAAAAAAGTTTTTACATATATCGTGTATTAGAAAATTAATCTCTTTCTTGAAAAAAAAGAGAAATAAAATACTTTTAAAACAAAAGAATTTATAAAAAACTAAACGTGAAAAAAAATAATGGCTAAGCAATATATTTTATCACATGATCTTGGAACTACAGGCAATAAGGTGGTTCTTTTTGATCTGAATTTAAATGTTATTCATCAATTAAAGGTAGATTATCCAATATATTATCCCAAAGAAGGATGGGCAGAACAAGAACCTGAAGATTATTGGAACGCTGTAAAAGAGTCTACCAAAAATATCCTTGAAAAAGGAGGGGTGGATAAAGAAGATATTATTGCGATGGTTTTCGATTGCCAAATGAATTGCACAATTCCAGTTGATCAAGAAGGTAAACCACTAATGAGATCTATAAGTTGGCTCGATACAAGAGCATCTATCGTAGCTAGAAAATATACAAAAGGATTAATAAAAATCGCAGGTTATGGTTTAAGTCAATTACTCATGTTCCTTAAAATAACTGGTGGTGCTCCGGGAGTTAATGGAAAGGATCCTATCTCTCATATATTATGGATCAAAGAACATCAGCCAGAGATCTACAACAAAACCTTTAAATTTTTAAGCGTTAAGGACTTTATCATTTATAGATGTACCCAAAAAGCAGTAATTTCGAAAGATTTAGGTCATACTTCTTGGATGATGGATAGTAATCCAGATAAATTCGTTTGGTCAGAAAAGATCCTGAAGAAGTATAAAATTGATAAGAATAAGTTACCTGAACTCAGAAGATCAGTTGAAAATGTTGGGAATTTAACTAAAAATACAGCAGATATACTTGGATTGCAAGAGAATGTTCCGGTATTTGTTGGTTCGGGAGATTTAACTTCTGCAGCAATAGGATCCGGCGCTATTATGGATAATCAGCCAGTTATTTGTTTAGGAACCGCTGATTGGATAGCAGCGCATACGTCCGAACGATTGAAAGATTTAACTCATTATGCTGGTAGTATTTGTTCATCTCAAGATAATTACCTATGTATCTCCAAGCAAGAGACAGGTGCGACTTGTCTTGATTGGGTCATAAACCAAATGTTTAAAGATCTAGTGGAAATTCATAAAACCGATACAAAACGATTGTATAATTATATAGATTCAATTGTTGAGTATAGCCCTGTAGGAGCCAAGAATTTGATATTTACGCCATGGATGTTTGGAGAAAGAAGTCCGATAAATGATGCTAATGTAAGAGCAGGATTTTATAATTTAAGTCTTAATCATGAAAGAGAGGATTTACTCCGTGCAGTATTTGAAGGCGTAGCATACAACATTAAGTGGGCTTTACAAATTATTGAAAAACTTGTAGGGAGGACCCAAAAGATTCACATTATAGGAGGGGGTGCTAAATCTGAAGTTTGGTGCCAAATTCTATCTGATATTCTAAATAAAGAAATTGTACAAATGCTAGACCCTGATTTAGCAGCAGCAAAAGGTATTGCAATTATCGCAATGGTAGGATTGGGAATTATAGATTCTTTTTCAGAAGCAATTCCATTAATTAAGATTAAGAGAGAATATAAACCAAATCACAATAATACTAAGATATATCGAAAACTATATTCTGAATATTTAAAACTTTATAAGAGGAATAAGCAAATGTTTAAGAATCTAAATAGTTAAAATTTTAAAATTAAATCTTTCTTTCATTTCTTTTTAATTAAATTTTTCCATAATAGATCTCAGTATCATATTCAATTCTTATCAATCCATTTCGCTGGTATTTCTTAAAAAGATTTTCAAAGTCACTAATCATCCTTTTGTAATTTGGGTCATCTTCCAAAGGGATATATGAAGCTGAGAGTATTCTTCCTTTATATTCTTCAAGATTAACGTCTTGGAAATTATAAAATATTTTTTTTTCAAATTGAAAAAATCTTTCAATATTTTTCTCAGTTTTTTGTACTTCTTTATAGTCTTTACCATATTTTAAGAGTAGCTGTTCGCTTTCACTGGGAAATCCTGGTGCTGTCTTTCTTCGGTTATTCCATATTAAAACGACGTAACCCATAGGTTTTATAATTCTTATAAATTCCTTTTTAGTTTTTTTGACATCAAACCAATGAAAAGCTTGACCTGCTGTAATTAAGTCAATAGAATTTTCTTTTAACCCAGTATTTTCAGCTGAACCTTCAACACTATTAAAGTTTGCATAATTGCTTAATAATTTTTCAGCAGCAGCCCTCATATCTTTATTTGGCTCAACACCATAAACTAAATTACCATTTTTTAAAAATAATTCACTTAAAATTCCAGTACCTGAGCCAATATCTGCTACGATAGAATCACTTAAGAGAAGCTCTTTTTCAATTAGAAAATTAATTACTTCCCAAGGATATTTTGGGCGATATTTAATATAATTTTCCACTCTAGAAGAGAAGCGCTCTTTAGGGTCCATATAAAATTTTATTTTACCTATAATTCTCACTTCATCCAATTGGTAGAATTAAAAAAATAAAGATAAAAATATTTCTTATTTATTTAGCATGTCTTTGTTTTATTAAGGTTAACTTTCCACCAGCTTTTAATTCTTCTAAATCAGTTTTACTGAGTGAATGAATTAATTCGGTTTCAAAACCCTTTGTTAAGTTCTTTAATCTTACTTTACCAGTATCTAGTGTAGTTAAATCAATTTCGAATTTATCTCCTTGTTCCATCTTATTATAATCATCCTTATTTACAAAAGTTAAAGGTACAATCCCAAAATTTACAAGATTTGCTAAATGGATACGAGCAAACGATTTTACAATCACTGCTTTAACCCCTAAATACTTAGGGGCAATTGCAGCGTGTTCACGACTAGATCCTTGGCCATAATTCTCCCCAGCAATAACAAAACCTCCATTCTTTTGTTTGGCTCTCTCTGGAAAGGATTGGTCAACTAATTTAAACACAAATTTGCTTATTTCAGGAATATTACTACGTAAGGGAAGTATCTGAGCCCCTGCTGGCATAATATGATCAGTTGTGATGTCATCCTCGACTTTTAAGAGAACTTCACCTTCCAATATATCTGGGATGGGATTAAATTCTGGCAAAGGTTTTATATTTGGACCACGTATAATCTCAACACCCTCTGCCTTTTCTGGGGGTAACGGAGCTATTATCATATTATCATTTACTAAAAATTTTTCTGGCATCTCAATCATAGGCATCGTTCCAAATTTTCGAGGATCAGTGACTTGACCTTCAATCGCAGCCATCGCAGCTACTTCTGGACTTACAAGATATACATTAGCACTTTTTGTACCTGATCTTCCTAAAAAATTTCTATTGAATGTTCTTAATGAAACAGCGTCACTTTTCGGTGCTAGTCCCATACCAATACAAGGTCCACATGTATTCTCAAGAATTCTAGCCCCGGCTTCAACAAAATATGCCATTTCTCCAGAATGAATTAAATGATCGACGACTTGTCGTGATCCTGGAGACACAGTAAGGCTTATATTTTGATGAACAGTCTTACCTTTTAACATATTTGCGGCAACTTTAAGATCTCGTAAGGAACTATTTGTACAAGATCCAATACAAACTTGATCTACTTTTAAGCCTTCAATTTGTTTGATTGATTTAACATTTCCGGGGCTATGAGGCTCTGCTACAAGGGGTTCAAGCGTACTTAAATCAATTTCAATTCTCTCATCATAAATTGCATCTACATCGGCTTCTAGGGGAATCCACTGGTCCCCTCTTTCCTGGGCTTCAAGGAATTCTTTAGTAATATCATCAGAAGGAAAAATTGAAGTGGTTGCGCCTGTTTCAGTTCCCATATTAGTGATTGTTCCCCTTTCTGGAACTGATAAAGTCTTTACTCCTGGTCCTGAATATTCCAACACTTTATTTACTCCTCCTTTTACCCCAATTCTCCGTAAAACTTCTAAGATAACATCCTTGGCGGACACAAAATCAGAAAGTTTTCCAGTTAAATGGACATTAACAATTATTGGTAGTTTTAAGTTAAACGGCTCTCCTGCCATTGCAGCTGCAACATCTAAACCACCCGCTCCGATAGCAATCATTCCTACCCCACCTCCAGTTGGAGTATGGCTATCCGAGCCCAATAATGTTTTACCAGGACGAGCAAATCGTTCAAGGTGAACTTGATGGCATATTCCATTTCCAGGACGCGATAAATAGATCCCATATTTTGCTGCTATGCTTTGTAGATATCGATGGTCATCAGGATTTTTATAATCCTCTTGAAGGGTGTTGTGGTCGATATAACTTACAGAAAGCTCAGTTTGAACCCGTGGAATACCCATTGCCTCAAATTGAAGATAAGCCATCGTTCCTGTAGCATCTTGCGTAAGGGTTTGGTCAATTTTGATTGATATATCTGTTCCTTTTTCTAAGATCCCTTCTACTAAATGTTGTTCTAAAATCTTTTCTGTTAGGGTTTTTCCCATTAATCTCAACCTTTTTAAGCTTTATACTATTTAATTTGAATTTTTAGTAAAAATAATGAAACCCCTTATATTAAATTAGTTAAATACAAGAATAAGACTATAAAATCGCCTTTCATCCTTTTCCAATTAAGAAAGTTTCCATATATATAGATTTCCAGATTCAGAGAAATAAATCTTTAAATATTTTAAAAATACAATAAATAATAATTGTTATTTTCAAATTTACGATTTTTAAGGTAAAAATAAGCTATAAAATGGTGCTAAGTATTACACAAGAAGAGCATATTAATACAATTGATAAAAATGTAAGAGCTGAAAATCTTATAAGACAAACTAAAGTGCTGAATATTGCTAGATTAGCTAAAATGCTAGTTGATTTGTTTGGATTAGATGCTCAATTCCAAAAAGTAGATGAGAAATTAGAGGGGAAAGAAATTGAAATATATCTCAAAGAATTAGATGGATATATCACATTTATAATGACTTCAGATAGACAAAAATTTGAATGTCATGCTGAAAAAGCAAATAATCCTATTGCGAAGATCATAATTACAGTTAAGGAAGAAAAAATCCTTAAAGTTATTAGTGAAATAATTCGTTCTAAAGCTAATATATTTGGAATAATAAAATTATTAAAATATATAATCCCAGGTAAGGCTAAAATTAGAGGTAATATAAGAGCTAGCTTAAAGTTGGCAAAGTGCCTGATGATAAGTAAAAACGAAATGTATAAAAAACGAAAATAAGGTAATTTCGTATGAATTTAGAAGATGATCCGTTTTTAAAAATTTCAAGCTCTATAATTAATCCCCATATTGAGGAATGGCAGAAATCTAATAAAAAGATCGTAGGATTTTATTGCACTTATCTTCCCGAGGAGTTACTTTATGCAGCAGATTTATTACCTTTTCGAATAAGAGCAACAGGAACGAAAGATACTGATTTGGGAGATATTTATATGGTTCGCTTCACTTGCTCTTTTGTAAGGGCAACTTTGGATTTAGCTCTAAGAGGTGGTTACGATTTCCTTGATGGGTTCTTAGTATGTAATAGCTGCGACCACAGCAGACGTATGTTTGAATTATTTGATTTAAAAGTATTTAATCGAGACAATTTTAACAAGAAGGTTCCACAATTTTATTTGGCTTTACCGCATGTCATTACAGATGAAGGTTTCGAATGGTACAAAAAAGAAGTAGAAGAATTAAAAGTAGAATTGGAGAGTAGTTATCAGATTCAACAAATTACAGAAGATAAATTACTAGAATCAATAGAAGTATATAATGAAAATCGAAAACTACTAAGAGAACTCCATAAATTGAGAGTCCAAGAAACACCTAAACTAACAGGAACAGAAGCTCTACAAATCAATATGGCTAATTCTTCTGTTCCAAAAGATATTGCCAATATGGAGTTAAATAGACTACTAAATCTTTTAGAAAATCGAGATCCTATAGAAACAAGCGGTAAAAAGAGAATCTTATTGGTTGGAAGTGTAGTAGATGACCTTGAATTTACACGTTTAATTGAAAAGTCAGGAGCATTTATTGCCTCAGATTTTCTCTGTTTTGGTACTCGTAACTTTATGGATGATGTTCAATTAATAAATCATAGCGATGCTTTAGAAAGCATAACCAAGCGGCTTTATTACAGGTTGTCATGCCCCAGAATGATGGATGACCATTCTAGACGGTTAGATTTCTTAATAGAGGAGATAAATCATGCTAGAATTGATGGTGTCCTTTTACAGAGAATTAATAATTGCGATCTACATGGTTGTGATAATATGCTCTTTTATCATGAATTAAAGGATTTAGATGTTCCTGTGTTAAATATAGACAGAGAATTCTATCAATCCGATACTACTCGCTTACAAACCAGAATTGAAGCTTTCATTGAAATGATCTAAAAATCTTTAATAATGGTGAAATCATGGTAAATAAAACAAATAATGTGAATCGAATTATACCTTACCAAATGCTCCTTAAAGCTTTATCTACAACTCGTGAATTACTAGAACGAATTTTACCCGAAGATGGAATTCCATCATTGAAAATTGGCACTAAGAAAATTGAAACCGTCATGCAAAGAAATATTGAAAAAGCAGAAGAAGGTCTCCCAATTGTAGGATACCATTTTTCACTTCCAGCTGAATATCTAAAATGTTTTGATTGTGTCCCTGTATGTGTGGAGGGAACTTCATACTTTCTTGCGACATTTTTGGAGGGGGGGATAGAAAATTATTATGATTTAATGAATAGTTGGGGGCATCCTTTCCATACATGTACCTCACAAAAAGGTTCAATGGCAATGACTTTAGATGATCTATTTCACTTTGATGCGTTATTCTGTCCCACTGCACCATGTGACTGTACCATAGCCTCTTACCCATTTTTTAAGTATAAGAAGAAATTTCCACTAATAATGGTTGATTTACCATACTTACACGAAGAAAAAAGCTATAGATATTATGCAGAGCAACTTCAAATTGGTTTAGAAAAACTTGGAAAAATTATAGGGCAAGAACCAGATTATAATCGTTTAAAAGAAGCAATTGAAATAGAAAATCGCGTAAATAGGTTAAAGCTAGATCTATTTGACTTAGTAAAAGCTAAGCCTAGCCCAATTGAAAATATGTTCAATGCAGTATCTGCGGGAGCATCCATTTTTATCTCTGGAACTAAAGAGAATGAAGAATTTTATAATGAGATGTTATCAGTTGCTAAAGATCGATATAAAAACGGCAAACACCACGGAAGAGATGAAATTGTCCGTTCCATTTGGCCTTATATGATAACATTCTTCTCTGTTGACCTATTAGAATGGTTAGATAGAGAATTGGGTCTAAGCGTACTATTTGATATTTTCAACTATAATTTTTCAGATCCCATCAATACAAAATCTGATTTAGAATCAATGTTTTATGGGATGGCGAAAAAGGGGATGAATTTTCCTATGGTACGACAATCTACAGAATTCTACAATCCATTTATAAAATATTGCGTCAAGTTTGCCAAAGAATTTTCTGCCGATTGCTTCATCTATACTCAGAGTATAGCGTGTAAACAATTTGGTTCAATGGGAACCTTACTACGTGAAGCGCTGAGGGAAGAGGTTGGAATTTCTATGCTACTTATAGAATTTGACGCTGGAGATGCTCGTATGACCTCTCTTAAAACATTTAAAGAGAAAATATCCTTGTTTGTACAAACTTTAATTTAACACCCTATAATTTTCTTTCAAAAAAATCTTTCAAGAAAATTTTGATAAAATGTAGCATTAGTCAAAGAACTAATGAATATAGATATTAAAAGTACCATTAAAAGAAAAAAGCCAACAAATAAAAAATAGATGCTAATAGTTCCAGTCTTATTAAACATAGACAAAATTGATCCAGCAATTAAAACAGGTAAGAAACTAAAAAGTGAGAAAATAACTAAATAATTAAACGTTATATATACTATATTCTCTAACCCAAAACGATACAGCAAAAAAGGGTACAAAATTGTTAAGAAAAAAAATATCAATATTATAGTTAAAATACAAAATACAATAAAATGACCCTTTTTTTTATCCATTTTAAAAAATTTATGAATCTGATTTATTGATTAAATAAATCTATGGTAGGGTTAAAAAATTTTTGAGAGTTAAATAAATCATATAATTTTTTTGCTTTAGTGTATTCTTATATTAAACTATAACTAGCTTTTGTAGGTAATTAATACTTGAGAGAGGATTTAAGTAATTTTTCAAGCAAAATTTTCTTTCAGTTCCATAGGAGTTCCACAAAAATATTAGTTAATCTTTTGGTGAGTGTTTTGTTTCATCCTTTCTTAATGTGTTTCTTCATGTTAAAGTATAAGCTTGGTAAAATCAGTAGATATATAAATTTTTCATCTAATTTTTAGGAATCTTAAAAAATCAATCTATATTTCTTCATTCAAAAATTACTATAATAATTTACTAATGACATCTACTCTGATTTATAGAAAATCACGAGAAATATCTTATAGTATTTAAAACTGTTATATGTGTTTTTAAACCAATCCTAGAAATAATTATAATCCGAAATACTACCCTTACTTCAAAGAGGCTTTTCTAGCTCATATACTTCTGGAGTTTCAAACAGAACCACATCATGCTTGAAATAGGGATTGATTCTTCCTGATAGCTTTTTTGGAATTCTAATGTATCGAACACCAATCCCACGGAGGTCTACAAGTTCTCTTCTTTTTAATATGATTATAGATTCTTCTGTATAATATTCTCCTCCATTACTATTTATGTACGAGCTTAGTTCGCTAAGGATTTTTTTACAACCCTCCTTCTCGAGTAAATTCTTTCCATCTGGAGATGTTGTTTTAAGTAATATATAATTTGTCTCTTCATCTTGTCTTCTTTTTAACATGGTTTGTCCCTCAAGATTCTTGTATAAAATTTTTGACTTTAAAGTAATATAATTCATTTATTATTTTAAGTTATTGTTTTAAATTTAGGATTAAAAGATAATACTTCTAATTCGTATAATTTTTTTGCTTTACTTTATTTTTATATTCATTAATTACTTATTTTAATTGGGAATAGAAGTTTGAGAGAAGATTTAAGTGATTTTTCCCGAGAACAATTACTAGATTATATTGAGCATCTTTCTAAGATGTGGTTAGCGATCGATGGCACATGGTTTCAAGCTATTGAAAAAGAATACGGCCTTGATAAAGCAATAGATATTGACGTTAAACAATGGAAAAGATTCACTATAATTGAAGCTAAAAGAATAATGGACTTACTTAGACTTCCTGAAAAAGGTGGAATTCCTGCTTTAATTCAGGCACTCAAATTTAGGGTATATGCAAATATTAATGTACAAGAAATTATAGAAATATCAGAAAATCGATGCGTATTTCGAATGAATAACTGTCGAGTTCAATATGCTAGAAAGAGTAGAAATCTTCCAGACTTTCCTTGTAAACCAGTTGGATTAGTAGAGTATGGTGATTTTGCAAAGACTATAGACTCTCGAATTGAGACAAATTGTATTTCTTGTCCCCCAGATTCACATCCCGAAGAATATTACTGTGCTTGGGAATTTGTATTGGAAGAATAGCTATTTTTTCTAATATAAGTTCATTGGAAATATCTAAATATATAGTATAAATTTAATTTGAATAACAATTTAAAGTAAATCAAAAATTAAGTGAAGTAACTATGTTTGATAAATCCAATTGCGAAAATTGTGAAAAAATTGATTGTTTAACCCGCTGCCAATGGATAGAGTTTGCTAATGTAGAAGAAGCACGAGAAGAAAAGAATAAATTAATTAATGGAGAAAATTCTCGAGTATTATCAGAATGTGTGACTTGTTTTGCATGTGATGAATATTGTCCCTACAATTCTCATCCCTTTGATTTAATTACAGAACTACAAGAAAAATATAATTCTTTAGATATTAATCCAACAATTTTAGAAAATACCATTAAGCAATTTGCTCCCCATGAACAACTTCGATTAAAAGAAATTGATTCGAATAAATCAGTATTAAATAAATGTGGATTTGGAAAATTAAATGCTCAAAATATGGAAGGGAAGCTATTTGAAAATCTACAATATGTAAGTGGGCTTGATTTTTTTTGTAATTTAATGTACCATCATTATGCTAAAGATTCCATGATTAAACAAAGAGCTCCAATAATCTTAAGTAATATTGAAAAGCAAGGTATTAAGGAGCTGATCTGTTACCATGATGAATGTTATGGCTTTTATGCTTCATATTGCCCCCGTAATAATATAACCTTACCAAAAGATTTCAAGGCTACTCATATTTATGAATATCTTTATAACTATTTGAAAGAACATAAGTCTGAGATAAATAAACTTAATATGAAAATCGCTTATCAGAGATCTTGTTCGAATCGATTTATCCCTGAGGTAGATGAATGGGCAGATAAGATTTTTGAATTAATAGGAGTTGAAAGAGTATCCAGAAAATATGATCGTGAGAACGCGATGTGTTGCGCTGGGATATTTGCAACTCTCGGTAAAAAACCCTTAATGCGCAAAGCTCAGAGTGAAAACATCGAAGATATGATAGAATATGGTGCTAAAGCATGTGTATATAATTGTCCTATGTGCAAAGAATCTCTTGGATCGAAAGCAGAAAGAAAAGGCTTAAAAAATTACTTATTAAGTGATTTATGTCGATTAGCATTAGGAGAAGAAATCACTTATTAAAATCATACAAACTCGGAAAAAATAGGGAAAAAATTAGGTAATCTTAAACAATAAAAAAAATTTTTATCTTAGAAAACATAAAACAACCTAATAGTAAAATGAAAATTTATTTGGGAAATGTGTTATGTCTGAAGAAGAAATTAGGACAAAAATTAGCGATTTAAAGGATGATATAACTCGTATCGAGGAAGACGCGACTAAAAAGGAAGCAAACGCGGAGAAAGAGATTGAAGAAGATTGGGATCATAAAATAAATGATACTAAGTCAAACCTAGAAACTGCTGAAACGGACCTAAAAGAAGCGGTTGAAAAGTCAAACGAATGGTTTTCCAAGAAAAATAGGTTAACTGTGGAGGTTAAAGCGTATAAAAAGGAATATGCTAACTTAATAAAAGGGAAAGATAAAGCTCTTAAAGATAAATTAACAAATATTGAAAAAGAAAAGAAAACCAAGATCAAAACAAAAGAGAAGGAAATTAGTACATTAGAGAAACAATTAGAAAAGCTAGAAAATGAAAAATTAAAGCAGAATTTAAGCTAATCCCTTGATTTTTTATTAAAATTTTATTTTATAATTACTATTTTTGAATAATGATACTACTCATTGGTTTTGAAAAATTTGGTCAATATAGTCAAAATCCTAGTGAACAAATTGTAAGATCTTTTCCCGATAAGATTCAAAATCAAGTTTTTATAAAAAAAATTCTGCCAGTTAGTTGGAAAAGATGTATCACAATTTATAGAGACCTTATTAGAACAAGGAAATGCTCTTTGGTAATATTAACTGGAGTTTATACTGGTAAAACCATTTTAATTGAGAAATTTGGGTGGAATCTCGCGTTTGGATTGGATAATTATCATCAATTTAAATTAGGATTTATTCGACTACCTAAACCAATTAGATTAAAATCAATTATAAACTTGGTAGATTTATTTAATCACCTCCCAGATCAGAATAATATTTTAATTTCAAGTTATGCAGGAAGCTATTTGTGTAATTTCTTATACTATTGGGCTTTATTCTTAGCACAAAAAAATTATCCAGTAATTTTCATTCACATACCAGCCAAATCTAATCTCGAAATTATAAAAGAAAGGATTTCTCAAATAATTGAGGCTCTAATTAATATCTTATTTATAAATTAAGTGGCAATTTTTGCCCTTTTTCATTTAAAAAATCTTTTGAGATGTCTTTTTGGATCTTTAACTCATCATATAACCAACTTAATAGTCGCAATTTAGCATTATAAAGTTCAATTTCCTCCTCAAACAATTCCATGTTTAGTTCCCAAATCTGTATTGATATTGGATGATCTAAATTGCTTAGAAAATACATATTTATTATTATAATATAAGGATATTATTCACTTGTTCTATCTTTCAATTCCTTTAATTCGGGTATGGTGAAACGTGGAAGATTATATGTTGAGAATCTTTTATAGATCTGCTTTTTTTTACGTGATAGAAGCGTTTCATAGAGGTAAATAGGAATTGCAAGAAGCCCAGTTACGATAATTGGCAGGAAAAGCACAATTAATGGAGTCAAAATTGCTGGGTCAAAAAGTACTGGTGAGTTTATAATTATCTCAAAAGTTAAAATTATCTGACGGATATAAGCAAATATTGTCGCAAGACCAGTATATGTCTCTAACACTTTAAAATATGAGAGATGTACACCCTCAATTACAGGAGTTCGACGTTGATCTGGAAAGGTTCTATATATCATCAACCCACTATCTTCTAAAAGCCAAATCGGCAGGAAAATAAGTGAGCAAAAAGATGCGACAAAAAAAGTCATAAAAAATGTAGCCTCAGCAGTATAGAGTGGTAAGAGATCTGGATCATAAGTTGATGGTAAGACCATTCTAAACATTTGAGGAGGGACATTGAAAATTGATCTATATATTTGCATAATAATTATTGCTGTACTAAAGGTGAAAAGACTTAAAATTAATGCTCGATATAGAATTCGGCTAGATTTGATATCGTTCTTCAAATCCAAAAATCCATATTCAGGTTTTTTCCTCAATATGAAAGATATCTTGTTTATTTTAAATAAAAGTTGGAGCAAATAAGGAGAAATAAAGTAAAAGATAAAATAGCACAATATAGGGAAAACGTAGAAAAGGATAATATCTGTATATATTGGACCAGGGAGTAGAGGAAGAAACCAACGTATATATTCAATTGGGATTAAATCTAAACTTGGATTATTAAAAGTTAGAATTCCTAAAATTAGAAAAGATACAAATACAATTAAAGAGAATAAAAAGCATATAAAAATAGGTAAATACTTCTTTTCCAAATATCTCACCATTTAATTTAAATTTTTTTTTATTTAATTTATTTTGAACTGATCTTTAATTTTATCAAGGTTATAAGCGATATTCTCAATTGGTTCACCATCAATAACCATATCTATCTTCTCGATTAATTCTTTTGGAAATATTTCTACTTCTAAAATTTCATCCCTAAATTCTTTAAAATGATCTGTTACTACATAATCACTCGTGCTTCTTTTTGCATTAAACTCATTCATAACCAATTTTTCAAAAACATCAAGCACGTGGTTCATAATTTGACTTTCTAGTTGAATTACTTCTTGTTTAACATCATCAATCATATGGCCATATTTTTTATTGACTTCTGCCAAAGCCGCTTGTCGTTCTTCTTCAATTTTATCGATCTTCGGTTTAAGCTGGTGTTTTTTTCTTTCTAATTCTTCAAGTTTAGATTTGATATCTTTTACTGCCATAATTAATCTTCAAAATTTATTAATTACCATTTTAAACTTAAAACTTACTTAAAAGTTTATTTGTAAAAATTAGATCAAAAATTTTTAATAACTCATGATCTTTTTTTGTCTAAAAAATTTAAGATTCCATTTATCGAATTTCTAATAAAAATCAATTCAAAGTCTTGACTCTTGTAGTCTAGTAACTTGATATTTGCAAAAAGCTTATCTATTTTTTCTAATTCTGAAATTATAATGTTATAAAACTTGGAATCATCCCGCAGGTGATTAAATTTCCCTATTACATCCACCCATATTGAAAGTTGATTTTTTGCTGTCTGTAACATTTTTTCAGCATTCTCTCTTTTTCCATAATGCGGATAACAGATTAAATAGTTCTTTAAATTTTCATTTAATAATTTTTGAATTGAAACCTTCCAGGAATCATAATCAAAAGTCGGTGGTGTTGCTGGACGAAGATAGAACTTTCCTGCTAATTCTTTATGAGTTCCACCAATTTCACCTGCAAATAAAATGTTATTAAATAAATATGACTGATGATGGGAAGCATGTCCTAAAGTTTCAATAATTTTGATGTTTTTCTCACCAACGTCAGGAAGGGTCACAAACCTTTCCTCTGGGATTGGAATTATATCTTCATAAATTTTAGCCATTTCACCTAATGTTTTAACACTAAGAGCCAATAATCTTTCAGGGTTTACTAGATGCTTGATTCCTCTCGGATGACAAACAATTTTAGCAACAGGAAAATAGGATACTAATTTTCCCGTCCCCCCTGCATGATCCATATGTATATGGGTTAATATTATATACTTTAAGTCATTTTTTCCAATTTTTAAAGTATCTAGAGCTATTTTTAATGAATCTATTAATACAGAAGGACCTGGATCTACAAGAAAACTAAATGTGACATCTTTATAAATCCAAGTGCTAAGAAAGTTCTTGATCCCTAATTTTTCTAAATCTAAACGAACTTCATATAGATTATTAGTGATTTTAAAGATTTTCATGAATAAGAGCAGCTTTATTTATTTTAAGAGCGAAAAATTTGTGCGGATAGATTTTTCAGCATCTTTAATTATTATTTCGATTAAATCATTTACATCCTCAATAGAATCAATAATTCCAATTGATTGACCTAATAATACTGCTCCTGTATCTATATCGCCATTATACACTCTGTCGTAAGCTCCTAGATCCTTTGCTACTTGTTCAGGTGTGATAGATTGCTCATAAGCAATCATTGCTTCTTTACTAGTTGGAGCTGGGTGTTCTAATGCATATTTATTTTTATATAATCGAATCGGTCCAAAAGCTCCTGTAAAAAGATCAGTATCCTGGGGGGTTCCAGGGGGTATTAAAGCTTTATATTTAGGATGGAACTCACTTTGTTTACTGGCTATAAATCTAGAACCCATTGCTATTGCTCCTGCCCCGAGAGACAAAGCAGCAGCTAAAGCTTGTCCGGTAGCGAAACCACCACAAGCTATTTTAGGTAGATCTGGAAAATATTTGGTAACTTGTTGTAGTAAAACCAAAGTGGATACTTTTTCATAGGATTGATGTCCTCCTCCTTCAGTGCCAGTAACTACGATGCCATCTACTCCTGAATCAACACATTTCTTTGCTAACCATACGGCAGGGGCAACATGGAAATGTTTAACTTCAGATTTCTCTCTCAGGTCTTTAAAAGATTTTGACTCAGGAAGTAATTTAGAAGAACCTGCTGATGTTAACCAATACAAGCATTGTTCTCTCATTTTAGGGTTATTCATAACAATTTTTGGTAAATCGCTTATCATTTCAACAACACCTCTATTATTCCGAGAAGTCAAAATATTAAGCCCAAATGGTTTATCAGTGTGTTCTATCATATATTCTAAACTTTGCTTATGTTCTTTTACAGGGTCTGTTCCTACTATGTTCACATTGGATAATACTCCCAAACCTCCCGCTTCGCTTACTGCTAAAGCTAATTCTCGTGTAAAGAAAGGACCCATTGGAGCACTAAAGATAGGATGTTTTAACCCAAACATTTTGGTGATATTGGTTTCAATCATGATCCATTCACATTTAATTATACAATCTTAAAAGTTTAATATCTTATACTTATTAAAAATGATTTTTGAATATTTTTAAAATCAATTTAGTAAATTAATATTAAAAAAAAGTAGAATTTGAAAGGTATGGTTTAAACCATATTAATGAACTTACCTGATTTAAACAAATCGCAAGGCGTGAGATAAGGTTTCCCTAACTTTTTGGATGTTTTTTCTAATATTTCTGTTAATTCTTTGAAGTTGTTTACTGCATTAGCCATAGGTCCGGGAAAGTTCATTCCTGCTAATATAGCCTCATCAATTACTTTCCAACTTTTAACAATTCCTTCTTCTAATATTCTACAACCTTCATTAGCATTAATTGCTTCAAAAATTCGATGATCGACTAACCCAGCTTTTTTGGACAAGTCAGGTTGAGGCCGACCCTTTGACCAATCATAAAAACCTTTACCTGTTTTTTTACCCAGTAAACCCTCATTATATTGCATAGTTAGTACTTTACCAGGTTGAAAATCAGGAGAAAGTTTCTCAGCATAATACAATCCGGCATGATATGCAATATCCCTTCCAGTAAAATCTGCTAATGTTAATCTAGACATTGGTGTGTTTGGAGATGATAAATCCGCATCGACCTGTTCCCAAGGTATTCCTTTTTCATATGCCAAATCAATAATGTAATTAGAATATATATTAGCCGGCGCAAGTACTCTATTTACAATAAACCCAGGACGATCCTTCAATACACAGGCCACAAATCTATCCCCTCTAAGGCAAGGTAAGTTTTTAGAAACCTCAATTCCAATATCCATCGTCTCTTCTGAAGATTTATCTCCTTTTATCACCTCGATCAATCGCATTAAAGGTGCAGGATTGAAAAAATGCATTCCTATTACATTTTCAGGCTTATCACATTTTTTAGCAATTTCTGTGATACTAATTGAGGATGTATTAGAAGCAAAAATACAATGATCGGGAGAATTTTTAATAACATCCTTACATAAGTTTTGTTTAATATCCAGTTTCTCGACAACAGCTTCAATTACTAAGTCTGCATCTTTTACAGCTTTGATTAATTCTTTTTCTACTTTTAATTTTTTCATTAAATCTGTTGCTGTTAAACCTCTAGGCAATTTCCCTTTAGTTTCTAACTTCTCTAAACCAATTCTATTGTATTCTAAGCCTTGTTCAATTACTTCGTCAATTATATCAACTGCTATTACGTTATAACCTCCCAGTAAGCAAACTTGGGAAATACCTTTTCCCATATCCCCAAAACCAAGCATCACAACATTTTTTACACTCAATTTTTTTCACGTTTATCATAATAAAAATAATGTGTAATATTGGAGAATAGATGTTAAAAATCTTTTTAAAAAACTTTTCAAATTAGCAAGAAGTTGGTTAACTGGTTAATCTTTAAACGTAAGAAATAAAAATTATAACTAATATTAAATCTCAAATGCCATATAACAAAGTACCTGAACCAGTTGAAGGATTAAAATTCATTGATACTCATTGTCATCTTCCATTTCCCCGGTCTAAAAAGAGTGATAGGTTGCCATCAGATGAGCAACAATATCTTGATTATTTCAAAATGGGAGGATTATATCTAATAACTAGTTCAATAGATAATATTACACTTAATTTAATTCTAGATTTTGTTAAGGATAAAATGAATATAGGATTTACATGCGGTTGGGCACCTCAAACAGTTACCTACACTTCAAAAGCAAAATATGAGAACGAATGGAATAAATGGACTGAATTTGTAAAGAAAAATCAAGAAAGATATATTGCTATAGGAGAAATTGGCTTAGATTTCCACCATGCACGAGAATTAGCAAAAAGAGAGGAACAGGTCAGAGAATTAAGAAAAATTTTCGAATTAACTGAATCATTTGAAAAGCCTTACGTCCTTCACGTTAGAAATGCTGCGGAACATGAATATGATAGAGAACATCCTAAACATAGGTATAATAAAAAAGATGGGGCTACTAAAGAAATCTTAAATATTATTAGAGAATTTAAATTGAATCCAAAGAAGATTCTTTGGCATTGCTTTTCTGGTCCGGATGAGTATGGAACTTTATTAGCTAAACAAGGATATACATTATCAGTTCCAAGCTCTGCTTATAGTAGCAAAAGATGGAGATGTGTGACTCAAAATGCTCCTTTAGAAGCTTTAGTAACTGAAACAGACAGTTATTTTCAACACCCTTATCTTAGGGGTCCTGTAAATGTCCCGTCGAATGCAAGATATTCTATAGCTGCCATTGCTCATTCTCATAATGTATCGCAAAATTTAGTCAGTGAAATAACTATTTCAAATGCAAAAAGTTTTTTCACTATAGAATTTGGTTAAAAACGCCTATTTTAGATAATTTAAAAACACAGCACAAAATTTGTCTGGATTTAATTATATTTCAAGATAAAAACATAATTGAGAAATATGAAAATTTGATTACATATTCTAGTCAATCAGGAAATACAGAAAAAATAGCTAAAGCAATAAAGGATGGATTGCATAATCAAGATATTGAACTTAAAACTATTAATGAGACAAACCCCAATGGGTTTATAAACTACAATTTAGTGTTTCTTGGTTCTGGAGTTTATGCAAGCAGAGAATATACCTCAGTTTTTAACTTGATGAAAAGAATCTCAAGATTCCCCCCCATTTTATCTATTTTTGTACCAACGCTAGTCCAAGATTTTATCAAACTCCATTTGAAAAAGTAACAAAAATTCTGGAAAAAAATGATTGTAACATTATAGGAGAATTTGATTGTATAGGGGAAAATAAAGTTATGTCTTTAGAAACAAGAATGGAGATGATAAAAAGGTTACCAACAGAAGAACAAGAAAAAGCATTGAAAGATATAAAATTAGCAGAAGGTCGACCCAATCAAATTGATACTGAGAATGCGAAAAAGTTTGCGGTATCAATATTAGACAGTTTTTAATGAAAGATTATGATTTCCGTTATTAAATGATTATTTTTAAAATTTTTCATAATAATTAGACTAAATTTTATTTAAATATTAAGTAACAATTGATTTCCATAATATAACCATAAAATGGTGAAATTATTGAGAAAGAATGTCAAAGTATTAATTATCGCTTTAGTAGCCATACTTGGTGGTGGAGCAATAGCTTTTATTGTCACTGGTTTTGCAACTTCTGGTACAATTAGTAATTCATTTACGTTTCATTATCAGAACCCTCCATTAGCAATAGAGGATCTAAACTTAAATGTGGATCTTGGAAGTCTAGATATAAAATATAATACTACAAATACTCCTTATATTGTTGAAATTGATGTAGATTTAACAATTTCAGGACTCTATATGACTGGTAGGCAATATACCGATTTCTTCATACCTGCTTCTGAATGGTGGCAAAATACAACCTCTCCTTTAAATTTTGATATGGAGATAATTCAAGAAATCTGGTTTAACCCCGCATTTTGGTTTAAATTATACGATATTAATGTAACTGTGACCCTTAGAACTGACGTTGTTTATGATATTAGTGGTTTAACTGGAACTGGATCGATTGAAATGACAGTTCCTGATGATATTTCATTAAAAAATATTACTCTTTCCTCTGGTACGGGTTCAGTGTTGTTAAGCACTTCCAATAATGTGGAAATTGACGGAGATGTTGATTTAAAGAGTGGTACGGGAACTATTGGATTAGTAAGTAGTAGTGCCAATATCACAGGTACATTAATAGCAGAATCAGGTACGGGCAGTACATCAATAGATTTAGCAAATTCTAATTTGGGGGGTGATATTTCCTTAGGAGCAGGTACAGGCAATGTGGTCTTTTTGGTGAGGAAAACGATTTGTTTAGGAGGTTTAACAGGAAATACGGGCACTGGAAGTGTCACTGTAAATTTTACAAACTCTGTTCTTGGAAAGAATATTGTTCTTGGTACTGGAACCGGAAAGATTGATATTAAGACATATAATATGAGTTACCTTGATAATAGTGCATGGACAATGTCCACAGGTACTGGTGAAATACATCTTCAGATTACACAACATGCAAGTATGAATGCAAATGTAACAGGTACACTAACGACTGGAACTGGAAAAATAGCCATCATCTATAGAGATAATAGTCCACTTATTGGCGCAAGCTTTTTTGGAGATACCGGTACAGGCAATTTTATTCGTACTAATACTTTTGGTTTTGAACCAGAGACGTATAACCCTTGGAATTCTGAGGATTATGATTCTGCCACTTCGAAGTACGACTTTTCTGCTTCAACAGGTACTGGTAATATTGAAATCGAAGGGTTGAGTCTATAAAATCTTCTTTATTTTTTTTTTTATAAAAAAAAAATTTTTACCAGCAATACATATCATATGTTGGTTTATCGCTTAGTTCTCCATCTTTAATCCAAATATTTTTCCCTAGAGGATGTTCACCAACTACTTGGGCAATACGAGGGTCATGAGTAACGATTATAATTGTTTTACTTTCCTCTTCTGCTAATTTAATTAATAGTTGCATGATGGACTTACCCGTTTCTGAATCTAAATTACCAGTTGGTTCATCAGCTAAAATCACTTTTGGGTCATTAATTAAGGCACGAGCTATTGCTACTCTTTGAGATTCACCCCCTGATAATTTTCCGACTTTACTATGCGTTCTATCTCCTAAACCCACCAGATTTAGTAAGTCTTGAGCACGTTCGCGGTCTTTATCCTTAATCCCATATGGAATTAAAGGGATAAGTACATTATTAATAACATCTACATTAGGCAATAAGTAAAAGCTTTGAAAAACAAACCCAATAGTCTCTTTACGGTAACGTGATAACTTACGTTCTGGCAACCTCCCTATATCTATTTCATCAACTAAAACCTCTCCTGACGTAGGTTTATCCATAGCACCTAAAATATTCAATAAAGTGCTTTTACCACTTCCACTAGGTCCCATAACAGTGAAGATTCTTCCTCTTTCTATTTCTAAGTCTACCTGATTAAGAGCCTTAATTTCAGTTCTTTCCTCTCCATAAATTTTACTAACATTATTCAATTTAATAAGTGATATACTCATTCACCCCACTATTCTCCTTTTAAAACCACTACTGGTCTAACTCTTGATGCTTTAATACCAGGATATAATCCTCCTAAAATTCCCAAACCTAAAGCATAAGCAATAACTTCCAAAACTCCTTCTAAGGTGACTATTGCTGAGGCTCCTCCAAATGGACTTGCACCACTTCCTAGAAGTAGAATTAGAATACTTCCAATACCCATTCCAATTAATGCCCCTAACAACCCCAAAGTAAGCGACTCATAAATTACATTCAAAAATATGTGTCGATTTTTCCACCCAGTTGATTTTAATATCGCAAATTCCTTCATACGGGCTGTAACTGACATAAGTTGTGTAACTATAATAGCCATCCCCCCCGCAAGCACCGTTATTATACCAATAATACCTGCAAAAGCATCAAAAACAGCAAATGTCTCTTCTATCGATTCGAAAAATGTAGAAAGCGCAATAGCGTTGATGAAAGTAGGCGAATATCCTCCTCCCTCTGAATAATTATTGATCAGATCTGCAAAACTTTCAGTTTCTTCCGTAGTTTCGACATTAAACCTCAAATGGATTGAGCTATACTTTCCTGTCTCTTCTCCAGATAAAGCTAAGAAAGTCCAGACAGTTTGAATATCCGTATAAATATAATATTCCCTTGGGACAAAATCAGGAGCACCTATATCCTCTTCTTCATAAATGCCGACGATAGTTAGGGTGGTGGTATTTATTTGACCTGGATCAAGGCTTATTGTTATTTTTGCTCCAATAGACACAGAAAGTTGAGCCACATCCAATAAACGATTATCAATTATAGCCTCGTTATTTCCAATAGTAAATACTCTCCCCTGCAATAATTTTGTACTTGGACCACCCCAATTTTGATCTAAGGTTGTATTTAAGCCTTTTAAAGTTAGAGTATCTGCCAAATTATTTAGTGGTGGGGATCCAGAATAGTTTGAAGTATAATAACGAGGTGCCTGAATTTCAATGTTATATTTTGTTATGAAGGCTCCTACGTCTGGAGTGCTATATAATTCATCAGGTAAACTTAAGGGCAAATGACTATTGGCACGCCCCTCAACGTCCTTTTCAATAATTTCTACTACACCAATAGTTTTTGACAGATTATCTTGAAATTGGGCACTGACTCCCGCTGTGAATGCTCCAATAACAAATACAAGTAATAAACCAAAACCAACACCGACACTAGCCAAAATTGCAGTTCCCTTCTTTCTGAAAGCATTTTTTATACTAAATCTTAGCATTACAACTCCACATCAAAAAGTTATATACACTAAATCATCTTTAGTTGAATAGTAATTTATTTAGGGAAATACGCTTCTTATTATTTCTCCTTTTGATCTATAAATTAAATTCAATCTTGATCCATCTAAAAGCTAGATTCCATCTTTACGCTGAAACAAATAACAATCATGTTATTCGACTAAACCTGAGTATTTTTATCTTTTATTCATAAGAATAAAAAAGAAAAAAATTTAGAATTTTGAACCACAGTAAGAGCAAAACACTGCAGATTCTTTTACTTTAGCTGTACCACAGTTTGGGCAATATTTTACGTTTCCTGCTGAGGGCTGACTTTGTCCACCTTTTACTACTTCAGTATGAACCATCTCACCCGTAGATGATGAAAATTTACCGCGTAAAAGACCTCTCGACTTTAGATCTAATACAATTGCTTGCACATCTTTTATAGTAATTCCTGTTTTTGTACTAATTTGTTCTATGGTTGCAGAAGGATTTTCTTCGTATTCATACAAGACAGCTTTCCTTAACTTATCTTTATTAACCCAGATAGTTATTTGTCCTATTATTATTGCAGCAGCAATCCCTAACCAGACGATTCCAAACCAATTGAATAGTTGTCCTTGAAGCGGTCTTATCAAAACATCATTTATACCCCAATAAATAAATATTCCTGCAATAATTAGAGCACATATACTAATGCCAGCGGAATATTGGTTTTTTTCATACCTCATTGTAATTTCTCTTTAAAATTTTGTTATGTAATAATATTAAAAAAATGCATTCAATCATCTAGCTCAAGCCACCATTCTCCTTGATACTTTCCTTTATAATTTCCTCCTTTAAAAAAGGGGCTTTTTGCCATTTTATATCTTAGAAATATACCATTATGATCTTTTACTTGTGAGAGCAAGTCCTTTTTAGTTATATTTGTATTAAAATTCTGTATAACAGTTTCAGCAAAATTAATTTCATCGAATCTACCTGTTCTAACGGGAGGACCCCATTTTGATGGTCCATAACAACCAGCACACGGGACATTAACTTTAATACATAAAGATCCACATCCCGCATTAGTAACTGGTCCCAAGCAAACATAGCCTTGTTCTAAAAGACAATCTTCTTCATTCGGTAGGCCTTCGTAGTCTCGTTTAACTCTTGTAAGTTGAGCTCTATCTCTGATTCTAGAACAAGTATCACAAACTGTCGAGAAATTGTGCCAATCTGTAAGGAAATTCATATTTTTCGGAAATTGTGGTTTTCTTAAGATTTTGACAATTGCCTTTACAATATCTTCTGAACTTGAAGGCATTTCAGGTAGAACTGGTCCAACTTTTATTATACTAGTAAGCATAGGAATATTTACGAATAAAGCAAAAAATTGACTTAAGATTCTTTTACTTTCGGAATTGAGACTTGCAAGATTTTTGCTCACTTCTTTCAATTTCTCTATTCTAGTAGCGACTGTTTTAGAAGGTCCATGACAACCTACGCATGGAAACCCGTTATCAGGACATTTTTGAATACATCCCTTACTCGTTATTGGTCCAAAGCATAGAGTTCCAGAATCAAGTATGCATTCAGTCTCATTTAAACTACATTCGGTACAGAAGGATAATTCTTCCATGGGAAAAGGTTTTTGGCCCAATAAATATAGTATATTACCCACCAAACGCTCCGTTCGAGGAGGACATCCCAGTATATACGCATCAACCTTAATGATTTCATCTGCACCTTTAAGAAATTCTACATTTTCAGGTACATTGATAGTTGGAATTTTAGGATTTTCATCTGCTATGGATTCAGCTTCTATAAATTTTCGATGAAGTAATTCTTCTCTTGACCAATTATTAGCTAAACCAAAGATTCCCCCCATACAAGCACAAGTACCAAAAGTTGTAATTATTTTGCATTTTGCTCTCATTAGTTGTAAATTCTCGACATCTTTTACTGTTCGTGCAATACCTTCAATAAATCCAACATCTATTTCGCCATCTTTCCTCGCCTTTAAAGAATCGAGTTTATAGTCCAGTAATGCCGGCCAATAAACAATTTCTAATTCTGGTAAGATGGGTAATAATCCCAGATGTGCATTTAAAAGACTTTGGTGGCAACCCCAACAACTGGCTAATGCTATAAAAGCTATTTTAATTGACATTTTTTCAATTATTTGTAGTGTTAAGATATAAGCTAAAATTACGTATCCATATAAAAATCTATACATCAGTACTTCCAAATTTGTAAGCTTAAGAGAATAATTATTCAAATTGTATGATTGGATTTTAAAATTAGACTAAAACGTAGATTATTTTCGTAAATTATTAATATATATTTTCTTTTTAAAATGAGATGATTAATATGAGTGATGAAGATAAAATTTATAGAGAACTACAACAACATCTAGATGAATTACCAATAGGTTTTCCTGCCACAGAATCGGGAATAGAAATACGTTTATTAAGACACTTTTTTTCTCCTGAAGAGGCAGCAATAGCAATGAAATTAAGTCGTAGGTTTGAACCTTTATCGGTGATTCATGAACGATTGAAAGAAACTGGAATTTCAATTGAACAATTGGAAAAGTATTTAGATAGAATGGTGAGTAAAGGAGGGCTTCATGTAAAAAAGAATGGAGAGAAGTCCTATGCAAATGCAATGTTATCAATTGGTATGTATGAACATAAGGTAAACCAGTTTTCAGGTGAGTTCCTTGGTGATTTAGGTGGATATTTCATGGAGGAGTTTGGAAGAGAGTTTAGTCGTACTCAAATTCCCCAATTAAGAACGATTCCTATTGAAGAAAGTGTTTCTCGAGAACTTAATATTGCTCCTTATGATGAATTGGAGAAAATTATTCTTGGTTCCAAAGGTCCCTTTGCTGTACAGTATTGTGCATGTAGAACAACTAAGGAATTGATGGGTGATCCTTGTAAAACAACCTCCAGGAAAGAAACTTGTTTAACATTAGGTACAGAAGCACGAATGTACATTGATGAAGGATGGGCTCGAGAAGTAACTAGGGAAGAACTACTCGACATATTACAACAAAATCAAGCTGATGGATTGGTCCTCCAACCAGGTAATTATTTAAACCCACAATTTTGGTGTAGTTGCTGTGGGTGTTGCTGTGGAATTTTGGGGAGGATAAAATTCCTTCCAAAACCCATTGATTTTTTTGCAACTAATTATCATGTTGTTATAGATTCTAGCACATGTACAGGGTGTGAAGCTTGCATTGAGCGTTGCCCAACTGGTGCATTGTCTATGGTAGAGAGCATTTCCTTGGTTAATTTAGATCAATGCATTGGTTGTGGACTATGTGTGCCAATTTGTTCCGAGGGATCAATTCAACTAATAAAAAACGAGGAAGAAGTGATTCCTCCACAAACAAAAGAAGATTTACATGATAAGATTCTTGCGGAAAAAATTGAGCTAGTTCAAAAGGAGAAGGAGAAATAAGAAATTCTTATTTTTTTATTTTCTATATTTTTTAATTAAAAAATCAGTTAATTTTAGGATCAAAAAGAAGCTAAGAGTCCAAACGATGACATCAAACAAGAAGGTAAGCCATGATATTTCAATTGGAGCTCCTGGATATATGACTTGACTCAGCCAATAGATTGGATAACCCCATTGTTGGCTTCCTAATAAAGATCCAATTGGATTAGGGATGAAACCTAAAACAACATTTAGGATGATCCCACTTAAAACTGAAATGAGAATAGTTATTTTATTTTCCATGAAATTATCAAAAATCCACTCTTTATAAGTTTTTTAGATAATCTTTTAAAATTAAAAAAAGACTAAAAAAATATTTAAAAGGCAATACCAAATAATTTTTATAACGAAATTTATTAATTGAATTCTCAAAGCAGTGGAAAATTTATGATTGATCGTAAAATTGTAATTGAATTAGAACATGTTGTAGGAGAGAAATATGTTTCTGATCAACCAGAGATCCAATTCCTCTATCATTATGACTTTATAACAGCAGAACCTGAAGGCAAGTGTGATATTGCAATAATGCCTAATAATGCTGAGGAAGTTCAAGAAATAGTTAGAATTGCTAATAATTACAAGATTCCCGTCGTGCCATGGGTTTCTGGAATAAATTTTGGCTCTATAGCTACTCCTAGAAAAGGTGGAATAGTTGTAGATATGCGAAGAATGAATCGAGTGCTTGAAGTCAATGAAGATGATATGTATCTTGTTGTGGAGGGGGGAATAACTTGGGCAGATTTAAAAGGTTATTTAGATAAACACCTACCGAACTTTCGGGCAGGCATTACATTTTCTCCACCAGCTACAGGAGTCATTCCATCTTGTTTGTGTTATGGGATGTTTGATTTAGGAATGATTGGGGGAACCGGTGCAGAATTTATTAATGGCTTAGAAGTAGTTTTAGGGACGGGAGAGTTAATTAGAGTTGGTTCATGTAGCCTTACTAATTATTGGTATGGTAGACAACCATTACCAGATCTTGCGGGTCTATTTATTGGCTGGGAAGGCACAACTGGTATTGTTACAAAAGCCTCAATAAAAATATGGCCTAAATTACCTTACCGGACAGACTATGCAGTTATTGCACAAACTGTAGACATTGGTGCTCAGATGATGCTTAAACTTTCAAAAGCAGGTTTAGGAATTGTAGATCTATGTGCCTTGAATTTAGGTTGGAGCCAAGCTATGATGGGGTTTGATGAAAAACAAGTTGCGATTGATCCTGTTAAATTAGGGTTACCAGACTTCCTTGGATTAATTACAACGCAAGCATATACTAAAAATCAGCATGAGGCTCAATGCGAAGCAATTAATGGCATTTGTAAAGAATTTGGGGTAGATCCTCTGAAAATTGAGGAACAGATCAATAATTTTCCCGTAAATATGTTAGGTACTTTCATAGATTTGACACCCTCAACTGGAGGTGGCACCCCCATCCAATTATGGGGATGTTGGAATTTTGCACGAGGTGGTGGTGGGGAATGGATTGGATCTTATTGTTCCACAAGGGATATTGTAAAATATTATCATTTATCAAGAGAAAAGTGCCTTAAATATGAGAAACCTCCACAATTCTATATGCGAATTTTATTTGGAGGTCATTATTGTGTTGCTCGTACTAATGTGTGTTTTAGTAAGGATGATCCTGAAGATATAAAAAAAGCTCGAAATCTTTTGATGGAGATCCATGAAGCAGTAGAACAATTAGATGGTGTTGTGATGTATAAGCCACCTTTATGGGTAGTAGACATTTATAAAAAGAAAACACTTCCAGCTACCGCCAAACTGATAAAACGAATAAAAAAAATGTTAGATCCCAATGGGATAATGAATCCAGGACAAGGAATAGAGGGTGAATAAGATGTATGAAAGAAAAAATCTTGAATTTCTTAAAGGGAAAGGAATCACTAAGATAACTACTGTTCCTAATCTAAAAAAACTTAAAAATTATCAGAATTTAGATTATTATCGAGATATTCTTTATCAATGTGGGAAATGCGGAACTTGTAGAACAACTTACCAACAAGAATACTGGGCTCGTGTATGTCCCTCTGGAGAATTTGGAAAATTCGAAGCATATTATCTTGGTGGAAAAAATTTGCTTGCTTGGGGACTTAATACTGGTAGATTAACATGGACAGAGAATCTTGCAAGAATTTTCTATCAATGTTCAGTTTGTCAAGCATGTATACAGCAGTGTCAGATACCAGAAATCCATCATTATGCTGGAGAATGGTTAATGGCGATGAGAGAAGAGGCAGTGAATCAGGGAGTAGGTCCCATGCCTGAACATAAGTCTTATACTGATCATATTTTAAAGGAATATAATCCTTATATGGAAAATCATCAAGATAGAATGCAATGGGTTCCTTCACATATAAAGCAATCAACTGAGTCAAGCACGGCATATTTTGTAGGTTGTACTTCAAGCTATCGCGAACAATCAATAGCGATATCTACAGCAGAAATATTGAATATTGTGAATATTCCCTTCAAAATCTTAAAAGAAGAACATTGCTGTGGCTCTCCAGTATACATGATAGGTCAAACTGATATTGCAATGCAGAACGCGGAAAGAAATGTAAAAATATTTAAGGAGGAAGGAATTCAGAGAATAGTGACTTCGTGCGCTGGCTGTTATAGAATGTTAAAGGAGATATATCCTAAAAAATTTGGATTGGAACATAATTTTGAAATAACTCATTTACCAGAATTATTAATAGAAAGCATTAACAATGGAAATTTAAAGTTTGAAAAAATGTTGCCAATGAAAGTAACTTATCATGATCCATGCCATTTAGGTCGTCATATGGGCATTTATGAAACACCGCGGCAGTTATTAGAAAAGATTCCAGGAACGAAACTTAAAGAAATGGTGAGAAATAGACATAATGCTTGGTGTTGTGGTTCTGGGGGTGGAGTTAGGTCCGCTTTTAAAGATTTATCTGAATTTGCAGCGCACGAACGAATTGAAGAAGCAATTGAAACAGAAGCAGAAGCTATAGTCTCATCTTGTCCGTTCTGTGTTAATCAATTTAAATTTAATAGTGATGGGAATAAAATTGCTGTTTATGATATTGCTGAGATAGTTAGAAAAGCTTTATAATCTTTTTTTTATTTATTTTAGGGAAATAATCCTCTTAATTCATGAGATCTCGCCATATTTGAGATAGCTATCATATATGCTGCATTACGAAGTGAAGTATTTCTTTGTTTTGCTAAATTCCATACTTTCTCAAAAGCTTCTATCAAGAGAGTTTTCATCTCCCGATTTACTCTTTCTAAATTCCAAAAATATGCATGCATGCTCTGAATATATTCAAAATATGAAACTATCATAGAGCCACTATTAGCTAAGATGTCTGGGATAACTAATATACCCTTTTTATTTAGAACTTTATCAGCCTTGGAGGTTACTGGACCATCAGCTCCTTCAAGAATTATCTTACAATTAATATCATTTACATTTTTGCTTGTAATTTGATTTTCAATTGCAGCTGGTATTAAAATATCGCATTCTATTTTAAAGATATCCATAAGACCGATCTGATTAATTCCTGACTCCTTAAATGTTTTAAGCTGATTTCCATTTTGTTTCCATGTTATGATATCATATAAGTTTTTACCTAACCCCTTTTCAGAATATAGTCCTCCTGTACTATCTGAGACTGCTAATATTCGGCATCCTTTTTCATAAAGAATTTGAGCTATTACACTCCCTACTTTACCAAAACCTTGAATAACAATATTCAACTTATTTAAATCGTACTTAAGCTTTTCAGATAAAGATTGTAATATATAGTACATACCCGTTCCAGCTGCTTCATTACTCCCAACAGTTCCACCTATTTCGATTGGTTTCCCTACAGCCACACTCGGGACTGACCTTCCTTTTTGCATTGAATACACATCCATCATCCAAGCCATGGTTTCTTCATTTGTATTTACATCAGGAGCAAGTATATCTATATCATGACCTATCATGTTTATTATTTCAGCAGTATATCTACGAGTAAGTTTTTCTAGTTCAGTCCTAGATAACTTCTTATAAGCTACACGCACGCCTCCTTTAGATCCTCCTAACGGTATTCCTAATAATGCATTTCTGAATGTCATTAGAAACGCTAAAGCCTTTACATCATCAAGCGTTAAATCAGCCAGATATCTCACCCCTCCTATCGCTGGACCACGGAGAGTTGAATGATGAACACGAAAACCTTCGAAAATTTTAAGAGAACCATCATCCATTATAATAGGAATCGATACTATCAACGAACGTTCTACACGTTTAAGATATTCTATGGTATTAGGACTTAACTTAATCAAATTTGCAGCAATATTTAATTGCTTTTTTCTAGTTTCATAAGGATTTGGTCTTGGAAGCATACTTTTCCACCTATAAATTAATAAGACTATATTCTACAAACTTAAGAGGCTCTATAGCACATCCACTTGAATCTAATCCTCCTAATTCACTTAATAATTTTTCATCGAGGGGATTATCATTGAGCCATAAATCCTTTAATTTTAATAATGACTCTAAACCTTTAATTCTAGTAATTTTATTATTACCTAAGTCCAATGTCTCAAGTTCTTGAAGTGTTTCTAACCCTTTTATATTAGATATATTATTTCCGGAAAGAAATAATTTGTTTAATTTAGGCAATGAATACAAACCCCCTATTTGATTAATACTATTCTCTTTTAAATTTAATACTTGTAGGTTTGTACAATTCTCTAATCCTTTTATTTCTTTAATCTTATTTGACGTAATCCAAAATGTTTCTAATTCTGGTAAAGAGGCTAATCCTTTCAATTCTTGGATTTCATTTTCATTTAGATACAATTCTTTTAATTCAACTAGGTTCTCTAATCCTTCTATATTTGTGATTTTGTTTCCTGCAAGGTTTAATACTTTTAGCTTCTTTAGAGATTCCAGACCTTCTAATTTTTTGATTTGATTTCCCGCAATCCAGAGCACCTCCAGATTACGCAAAGAATCAAGTCCTTTTAACTTATTAATTGAATTCCACGATAAATCTAACTTCTGCAGAGAATTTAATTTATCTAGTCCTTTTATGTCCTTAATTTGATTTCCTCTAAGATACAGTTCCTTCAAATTAGTAAGGTTTTCTAATCCTTTTATTTCTTTAATCTGATTTGAAGCTAAATGCAGAATTTCTAATTGTTCTAATTTTTGTAACCCAGAAATTTCAAAAATACTATTACTTCCAAGGTTTAAAGTAGTTAGGGAAGTTAAATGGTCTATATTTTTAATCTCTTTCAAATCATTTGAGCTTAGTTCTAAGTGTTTTATATCTATACTTTCTAGTCCCTTAATTTCAGAGATATTTGTTATACCTAATAAACCTAAGTCAAGAAAATCGTCTTTAATTTCATATTTCTCGCCTTCGATTTCTACATAATTCATAAAATTCCCACAATATGAAGTTAAATTTTAATAAAAATAGAAGCTCTGAAAAATATATTAATTCAGATAAAATTTATAATTTTTTCTTTCCAAAACTTAATTTGATTTTATATTATAATTAGAAAAGTAATATTCAATATCATCTTCCATATTCAATACTTCAGAGATTACCTCAGAAAACTCCTCTTGTGAAATTTTATTCACATCAATAAATTTCTTTGCTATATCATAATATTTTTTCTGAATTTCTGGGTTTGAAAAGTTTTTTAATTTTGAGCTGAAAGAATATAAATTAGAGTAAACTTCCTTATATTGACCATAAATTATAGATCTACCAGATAAGGTATCCAAAGTCGATTGCAATGACTCTTTTGCTTGAGCTAAATAATATGTTAAACGAAGTTTATTATCATAAATTTCATCCTTTAATAATTTTGCATTTTTTTGATATTCAACTAGAGCTTGATCATCTTCCAGATCCTCACAGAACTTAATGATCTCTTGACAAATAGTTAACTTTTTTATGATATTATTTTCAAATTCAAATTCTTTTATCGCATTTTCTCTTTTTTTCTTTATTTCTTCTATTTCTTCTCGTAACTTTTCTGATAATTTTCCTTTCTGCGTCCAAATAGATTTTAAAATATCCCCCTGTTTTTCAATTAATAACATAGGATCGATAATTTTTTTATAAGAGAGTATTAGATTATTGATCTCCTCATCAAAATTTTCATAAAGTGTTCGATCTATACTATCTTTTTGAAATAAAGTTTTATAGTTCAATATTATTTTAATTAGACCAGAAAATAATTTTTCCACAATTTTGTAATCTTCTTTATCAGCAATAATAATAATATCAATCAAATATTCTGGTATCGTCGTTGCGTAAGCATTAATTTCTCCTAAACCTATAGTTTTTATGTCTTGAGATTGTTCTGGTATTACACTTGATATAAAAGTTTTTAAGGCGATATAAAAAGAACCAAATAATTCCATTGGTCTATTGCTTTTAGTTTGAAAATCTTTTTCATATAAAAGAGCCCCAGATTTAGATTGATAAAGAAATAGAAAATAAAGCATTATAGTCTCCAGTTTACAATATTAAATTCATTAAAACTTAATTCACAAATATTCATATATCTATTGTTTTATTAAATTATAAATAAATTGCCCTAAATGTATTCTATTTTTATTATATAATTTTAAATTTTAAAACATCCAGAAAATTCTCTTTATATGATATTATAATGCTAATTTGTCAAACTTGTGGTACAATAATTTTTGGAAGGAAGGAAGGACATTATTACTGTAATAATTGTGAAAAAATTACATATCACTTATCGTTTAGGTTTAAGTGATAATCTATCAGATGATCTAATAAAGATATTAAGTCAGAATGAAATTTATACTAAAACTTTAGGTATAAGTGGACAACCCTGTGAGGGTGACTTTTCTCATTTATTTATCATTTTATTATTTTAATTATTAAGAATAAATTCTTGACACAAACAATCTATTTGTTATAAATAGAATCTTTTTAATTTCTATTCAATCAGGATTTAATATGAAAGTAGTAGCCTGTAAGGAATGCGGATTTTCAATTGAAAATAAAGAACCTGGGCTTTATTATTGTGAAAATTGCTCAAAAAAAAAGAAATTTTTTAAAGTTCAAGCTTTTTGTGGATCTAAACCAGATAATGAACTTTATCACCATTAAATTTAATCAAAGCCTTGAAGTCCCAATTATTATATACTGGGAGTTCTCGGTATATGATTTCTAAACTTATTAGTCATAAACTATCATTTAAACATTTCCCTCAAGGAAAGTGAGAAATTTAGATTTTGAAAAATAGTTAAATTTTAAAAAAACTTCTTTTCTCATAGTATGACAGACTCTTTATACATGGATGACTCATATCTAAAAAGTTGGGATGCTATTGTGACCAGTGTGAAAGATCATAAATATGTAGTGCTTGATAAAACTGCATTTTATCCAAAGGGAGGAGGTCAACCTCATGATGAAGGATATATAATAAAAAATGGGGATAGATATAGGGTTATATATGTAGGTAAATTTTCTGGAGAAATCAGCCATGAAGTTGACAAACCAGGATTAAAAGCTGGAGATGAGGTACACTGTGAACTGGATTGGGAAAGAAGATATATTTTCATGCGATATCATACAGCTTCGCATTTAATCTCTAATATTCTTTATAATAGAGCTAATGCGAAAATTACTGGTAATCAAATTGAACTGGATAAAACTCGGATGGACTTCTCAATGGAAAATTATTCACCTGAGAAATTGCGAGATTTTGTTGATGAAGCTAACAAAATTATTAAGCAAGATTTGCCAATTACAATTGATTATATGTCACAAAAAGAGGTTTTAAGTAAACCTGAGCTTGCACGATTAGCTATGGGGCTGCCTGAAAAAATTGAAGAATATCGAATCGTAAGGATTGGAAATATAGATGAACAAGTTGATGGAGGAACACATATTAGAAGTTTGGCTGAAATTGGTCAAATAGAAGTCATTAGAACCGTAAATAAAGGAAAAGATAATAGAAGAATTTACTTTATCCTTAAATAATTGACTAAGAATCTTATTTTAATCTGTAAGTTAGAGATTGATCAATTTTATAATACTTTAAAGAGATTTTTATTTTAATTCGTAATTTAGTTATCTTAGATGATCAAAAAACTTAATTATGAATTAATCTGATTATTTTTTATCCAATAACATATCTTTTACTTTATAGTTAAAATGGGTGTAAACCAGGACGAACCAAAGAAAAAAACTCCTAAAAAAGTAATTATATCATTAAGAAAACATCCAGTTATAGTGTATGGAATAATCGGTGTTCTGGCTGTAGCTGGTGTAGTTGGTGGCATCTATCTTTTTACTACTCCCAATGATTATCCTGACTTGATTATTGGTACAAATTATGGGATTATAGTATCTCTTGATCCCTTTGATAATAATACTCCAATGAATCATGATATTACAAGTCAAATTGCTGAAGGTTTATTTGATTATGCGACAGCAAGCGACAATTCTCAGCTTATTCATAATTTAGCTATAAGTCATACTTGGAGTAATGATTATTTAAACCTTACTTGTAATCTTAGGCAAGGCGTCAAATTCCATGACGGAACTGCTTTAAATGCTGCATCAGTTAAATGGAATTTTGATCGAATATGTAATCTTATGGATCTTAATATGAGCACAAGTTTTGCTAATGATTTTTGGTTATTTCCAAAAGAAAAAAGACTGGAAAATGATGGAAAAAGAATTCTCAATGAAACGCAAATTATAAATGATTATACCATTCGTTTCATACTAAACAGTCCTTATACTCCATTTCTTGATTTATTAGCTTCTATATATGCATATATATATTCTCCAACATCTACTCCTTATGATGATTTTATTCCCTTGAGTGGACCAATAATTGGAACTGGTTCTTTCATTTATGAAGGTTATATAGAGAATGAAAAAATTATCTTATCCTCAAATCCTTTCTATTGGAGAGGGCAACCTAAGATAAATAAATTAATTTTTCTAATCCTTAATAAGACCGCTCGCTATGAAGCTTTATTATCAAGGGACATTTCAATGCTTTGTGGTTATAATCATCGATATGATGCAACATCTGATTCTATTTATTATGATGATTCCATTGATGTAGATTCATTTTTTAATCACCCTTCTGTTATAGTTCAAGAAGGACCACCTCTTTTCCAATTTACATATCTAATCATGAACAATGAATTGATCAATGTAACAATGAGAAAAGCAATTTCTTATGCTCTTAATTATTCGTTAATAATCGATGAATTAATCAATGGACATGGAATAAGGGCGAAATCTCCAATCCCAGAGGGGATGCAATACTCAAACTTAACGGATATTAACTATCCACACCATAATGTCTCCAAAGCAAGGCGTGTTTTGAAAGATGCAGGATGGCCTGGAACTTTTTCTTTATCTGCTAATAATAATGTTTCAGTTGGAAATGAGTGGGAAAATTTGGTTACAAATAATACTCCTCTAGAAACATATAATTTTACCTACACAGCTTCAGAAGGTTCCTTTTTATCACAGATTTTTTTTCCCTTACTAGCAGATGACCTTAAACAAATAGGAATTAAATTAGAACCAGCTATAATTACACGGGCTGAATGGCATGCAATCGTTCATGAAATAGGTGGTTATCATTTAAACATGATCAATTTTGCTTTATTAGATACTAACGGACCAAAATTCAATGATCCATCCACTATTATACAAGATTTATATTTAAGTGGAGGTTTTGACAATCTTGGTCAAGTTAACGACACTTTGGTCGAATCATGGATGGAACAGGTGTTAGGAGAACCTGATGAAAAATTAAGATCACAAATCTATTATAATATTCAAAAACATCTAGTTGAAGAAGTTTTTCCATCTTGCTGTCTTTATCGGAAAAATTATTTAAGTATTTTCAGATCTAACCTAAGAGGATGGCAAGTCCACCAGTTTAAGTCAAATTATAAGGACATTTTTTTTTAATTAATAATTATTTTTTAAATCTAATTCCAAAAAAAGTCCATTTGAATTATTAAATAAAAGATTGAAGTTACATTCAGTAAGATAATCATAAGATTTTAAATAATAAACATTTAGTACTGATGCCGGAGAATGATCAAATCCTTCAACCCCATCGAGAAGCCGAGGAAAACCAAGATCATTTGGATTGTAATATAATATAAAATATGCACCAACATCTAGGTCATCATCTTCATACTTAAAGTGAATATTTCCAATTTTATGGGAAATAATCCCTGAAATATTAGCTTTCATGTTATTATGTTGAAATATATCAATAAATATGTCACCCTCCCTAGTAGAAAGGAATAAAGAAATATTTTGATTAAGTTGTAAGTTATAGGACTTAAAAAATAAATCTCCCTCATCTTGAATTATTCCTGTGATATTACCTTTTAAAATACAATATGAAAAATCAAATTGAATATCACCTTTATAAAGATTAACTATTATATTCTCCACAGAAATGCCAAACGGAACGATTATCTGAGTATCTCCTTGAACTCTAACTCTAATATCTATATCACAAATCACATTTGCACTGAGAAAAATTAAGATTTGAATGACTTCAAGCAAGGATAATACCTCTATTAGGCTTAATTCTGGCTTGATTCTCATTGTAAAATTTACATACTCACTTGTATTTTGCCAATTAAAATCAAAATAGTCTAAATATGATTTTCCTGCTAAGCCTGAACCAATCATTTCAATATTTATATCTAATTTCGCATAATAATTAACTGGATTTACAATGTATTCTATTTCAACATCTCCTATGTCAATATCAATATTTAGTTCTTCCATATTTGAGGAACTGCTAGGATTATAAAAATATTGTAAAGTTTTATTGATATTACCGGATGTCGCAAGATTTGTTGAGAGAATGACGATAGGTAAGGAAAAAATGATGCTGAAGCTAAATATAATCCCTAAAATGATAACTCTAATAGATTTATTTCGCATCATCAATTCTTCACATTAATAGGGCAAAAAACTTAAATAAATAATCAATTAATGATATAGGGAAGAATATTATTTAAATCAAATCTCTAGGTATTAATTAAGTCTAACAACATTCGAATTTTGGGTGAAGTCTCGAAGTCAAATCTTTGATTTTGCATTAAAGGCTAGCTTTTCTATAAGAGATAACTAGCTGGTTTTGGGTGCAAAAAATTCGGACTTTGTGTGAAGTTTCGAAGCTAATTCTAAAAATTAATTGGTAGGATAAATTCTAATTGGCACTAATTTAACTACTGAAATTGTTGCCTTAACCAATTTAAATAAAAAAACAATCACAGAAAAAAGGTTTAAAAAAATGAAAATGAAAACAAAATCAGGTATACTTATTGGAATTTTTACAATAGCAATGATAATCGGAGTTTTTACTTTGATAATTGGACCAGTCCGCGCTGATTCACCTACTTTTATAGTATTTCCATCAGGTGGAGATGATACCGCAAACATCCAAACAGCATTCAATGATGCTATTGCAGCAGGACCAGGAAGCATAGTTCAATTGACTTCAGGACAATTTTACACGAACGCTATTTTTGTTGAAAATTTCTATGGTACGTTTAAGGGGGCAGGCAAGCACAGTACTAAAATTGATGTACTTAAAGGTTTGGATAATACATTAGAGGGAGTAGTTGGTCCTGGTGGACCTTATTTATTTACGTTTGTAGGAGGAGATGTACACATCTCGGATTTAACTTTTGATATTACACCTTATATGCCTGCTGAACCATGGGAAGATCCAGAATACCCATCATACGATTTAATATCAATTATCTTACTAACTGGCGAAACTAATTCCCGAATCGAAAATGTCAAATATATTGGACATGAAGGTACACTAGTTAATCCATTAGGAATAGGCTTTAATGTTAGAGTAGGAGTTGAATATCACTTTGGAACGGGAAAACACATTATTACTAAATGTGACTTTGATTCGATATGGGGGGCTATTTCAGCATATGGATTATCTAATGTTGAAATGAAAATTTCATCAAATACAATTAAAGGAGGTAACTTCGGAGTAATTAATATGGATAATATCAATTCAAAATTTGAGATTACTTATAATGAAATAGAGACAATGTTTATATATGGCATATGGGCATGGCAAGCAGGAATTATAGTTCCACCTACCCCTTCCCAGTGGAAAATAACTCATAATACTATAAGAGTGTCAAATCTTGCGGATGGTATAGGTTTAATGGATGATCTACCTGAGAAATCACTTGAAGCAGTTGTCTCCCATAATAAGATTACTTTAGATAATACAATGTGGGGAGGCATTTGGACAGCGGGGATGCGGGATACTTTTATCTCTAACAATATCATTCGCGGTACAGGAGACTATGGCATTGCATGTGCTTTTCCCGAAAACAACTTATTGCTTGGAAACAATGTCCAAAATGTGGATGCCTCATGGGCTCCCATTGTCTTGATTTATGCAAGCGAATGTGTAATAGTTGGAGGATCTACAAAAACAAATGTCCTGGATATTGCTGGTTCCAATAATATCATAGTTGGGATGAATAATATACAAGGCAATTCACCAGGCCCAGAAATCCAAGAAGCAATGGAACAAAAGAGGGAACTTATTCATTTGTTCCCGAAATTTTAACAAAACCTATTTCCTTTTCCATATATTTGTAATAAAATAGAAAATGGAGGATAAATAAAAGCTTAATCCTCCAATTCTATTTCTTTTTTTTTTTAATTAATCAGGCTATAATGAGGGGTTTTGGAAGTTTTAATCAATAGGCGATCAAAAGTTTTAATTACGAAACTATCTAATTATGATTTTATAAGAATATGAAATCTGATAGATCGATTTTATTACTTAAAAATAGATTAACTGAAAATTAAAATGTCTTTAGACAATAAAGGTTCAAAGAAAAAAATTCCTAAAAAGAAAGTTAGAGTAATAAAGAAAAAACCAGTTGCAGTTTTTGGAATAGTTGCTGCTGTGGCCATAGCAGGGATTATTGGTGGAATAACTATCTTTTTATATTCACCAGAGGAAAAAATTATATATATCTCATTCACAGATTTAGCTGCAGCTCAATCTGGTATTGATCCTCTTATAACCTGGGTTCCAGCTGATTATGAGATACTTAATCAAGTTGCTGAAGGTTTATTTACCCATGATTCAGCTAATCAACAATCCCAAATAATTCATAACCTTGCTATAAATCATTGGAGGAATGATAATGCTACAGAATATACCTTTGAACTGAGACAAGGGGTTCAGTTCCATGATGGAACACTATTTAATGCAGCAGTGGTTCAATGGAATATTGATAGAATATACACTTTAATTGAAAATGGTAAAATGCACTTTACTTCAAAACAGTTCTGGTTATTTTCCGATGGGACATGGATTATAAACCGTACTGAAATTATTAATAATTATAATATAAAGTTTGTATTAAACAAACCTTATATCCCTCTTACTGCATTATTAGCTTCTGTTAATTCATTTATGGTTTCACCTACCTCAACACCTCAAAACGATTTTATTCCACTAAACGGAACATTAATCGGAACTGGTCCTTATTTGTATGACGTTTGGAATAAGGATTATAATTTAGTACTCTCTTCCAATCCAAATTACTGGGGCGGTAAACCTCAAATTGATAAGTTGATTTTCAAAGATTATGTAACTCCAGAAGATAAATTTGAAGCATTGATTTCTGGAGAACTTTCAATGTTAAGTGGTTACAATGAAATACACTCTCATGGTCATTATTGGGATTCCCTTGGAATTTATGATAATGATGTCCTGAATACTTTTATGAATGATCCTGATATTATAGTAGAAGAAGGTCCTTCAGCGACCTATTTTGAATACTTACTGATGAACAATGAATTAATTAATGCAACTATGAGAAAAGCAATCTCTTACGCTTGTAATTATTCAGCTTATATAGATAAGTGGTTAAGCGGTCATGGAATGAGACTTAGATCTCCTATTCCGGAAGGAATTTTATACTCAAACTCAACCGGTATTGATGTTCCCTATTATAATATTTCTATAGCGCGACAAACTTTAAAAGAAGTGAATTGGAACGGATTAGCTAGTGCTTTACCTGCTGATGATAACATTTCTGCAGGTAATGAATGGGAACAATTGATAATTGACGGAACACCTTTAGCTACTTATAATTTTACATACATTAGTGGTATGCTAAATGGTATAGTTTTTTTAAATATAACAAAAGAAAATCTTAGACAAATTGGAGTAAAAGTAGAAGCTGTTCCACTTTCTCCTGGAGAATATATACAAATTTTTTGGGAAACACCTCCTTATCACTTAAATATGATTGAACTTTCACATATGGGGTATATTACAAGATTTAATGATCCTTGTAGTATTATCAACATTTTATGTTCAAATAAAGCTTTAGATTTAAATTATTGTCAAATAAATGATACTTTAGTTCAGCAATGGATGGAAGAGGCTCTAGGCGAAACCAATGAGGCTATAAGAGAACAGTTATATTATCAAATTCAAAAGCGTTTAATTGAAGAGGTTTTCCCGATGTGTTATCTGATTGCAAGAAATTGTTTTAAAATTTATAGATCCAATTTAAAAGACTTTGAGTTTAACCATTTTAATCCTGTTTACAAAGATATCTACTTTATTTGACATATCCTCTGAATTAAAAGGCTTAGCAAATAAAATAAGAGACTTATTTAATAATTATGGAGTTCTAGTTCTTCATAAATACCAATTGGAAAATTAAACATCCAATGATAATTATATAATGAGGGATAATCATCAGAAGTTATATGATAAACATCTGTCCCGTTTACTGCGATCACATTGTATGCAAAACCTATAAGCTCAGCAATTTTTTGATTAATAGCATAATCATCTGGGTGTACATGTAATATAAAGTATGCTCCAACCTCAGCGGTATTGTCTCTATAAGTCAATAGATAATTACCCGTAATTATTGTGATATTCCCAGTTACATTAGCATTAGTAGCTTTATTCTGAGAGATTTCAATATATACATCACCATCATTAGTATAAAGGGACCAATTGCAATTTTGCGTGTATTCCACATCATAACTTCTTACTTTTATATCCCCTGTGTTTTGAATAATTCCAGAAATATTTCCTTCTAGAATACAATAAAAGAAGTCATATTGAATATTACCTTTCATCAAATTGGTTATGATATTTCCAACTGAGACCCCAAGAGGAATAGTTGCTTTAGAGCTTCCTCTAATATCAACCATAGTATTGATATCATAAAGTACATCAGCTTTAAGTGCTACGATTATATCAACATTTTTTATCAAAGATAAAATATCACCTTGCTTTATGCCTTTTTTTAACTCCATTGTAAAATTTACAATAGTGCTTGTATTTTGCCAAAGGATATCGAAATAATCTATATGCGATTTTCCAACTAAACCTCGACCAATCATTTCAATATTTATATCAATTTTTGCACAATAACTTATTGGATCTGTTATATATTCAATTTCAACTTCTCCTATATCGATATCAATATTCAGTTCATTCAAAAATGAAGGTGAGCTAGAATTGTAATAGAATTGAAGAGATTCATCTATTCTGCCATAAGATGAGAGACTTATTGAAAAAATAACAATGGGCGTCGAAAAAATGATAATTAAACTGAATATAAGCATTATAATGATAATTCTAATATCCTTCCTTACCATTGTTAAATCTTTCCAAGAGTAGATAACAAAATTACAAATAATGATATAGGTGAGAATACTATTTAAACCAATCCGTAAAATGCCTTGCTAAAGCGGGTTTTAGTATACTTATAATATTCGAACTTTGAGCGAAGTTTAGAAGCTATTTCTAAAAATAGATACCATGTTTAGTTAAACCATTGTCTAAAGTTTTTGTGTGTTACAATGTGTTTCTTTGTTTTGCTAAAATATTGTAAAAGACCCTACCAATTAATCATTCTTTTTTTTTAGTATTTTTTCTTGAGCATAATTTTTTTATATACATAACCCTTATAAGCTAATTATTAGAATACTATTATTGTGGTGATTCCACCCAATTCTCTTGATTAATTTTGATCTTATTGAACGTTTTTTTTCGTCTATTGCAATAGTAGTAATAATTTTTTGTTTTATATTTTATTTTTCTCAAGGGCGTAAGAAAGAGGTTCTACATGAAAAAATTTTGATGTATAGTTTTGCAAGTTTTTGGCTCAGTATTTCTTTAGCAAGAATATTTTATTATTTTTCTGACATTTTTTTAGAGGGAACTTACTCAGGTGATTTAAGCACACTTATTGAATCATATGATCTCTTAAATTATATTATTCTTTACTTTTATCTATATTCTCATATATATATTTTAATAAGTATTATAGCATTAAGTGTTATGTTTATATGGTTTTCAATAAAGTCAAAAAAAGAATTTCAGCTAGTTTCCTCAGTAGTAGCCATTGGATTTACAATATTTTTAATAGGATGGGTTTTTGAAACGACGGCATTAAAGCAATTAAACCTTATACCTCCAGCATTACCATCTATTTTTATAATAGTAGGAACCATAATTGCAACGATACCTCTAATTGTGGATATTGAGTTTTTTTCAAGCAAATTAATTAATTGGTTAGTTTTAATTTCAATTGTTTTGATTTTACTTTTTTTTAGTTTAACCATTTTTACGAATCTCCCATTAGTACTTTTAAGTCAGATTATAATCTTAATTTCAACCTCTGTTTTAATTATGGTGATCATTTTTGTGGCATTTTACATAATCAAGAGAATTAAAGTATCAGAAGTTCAGGAAATAGTTCCAAAGGAGGAACTTAAAGATTTTATAAAGACTTTTATGAAGCCTGCTACCATTACAATCGAGGAAATTCAATTATATAAAGAGAAAGGATTATGTTTGGTGTGTAAGAGTAAAGTCACACGATTAAATTATGTCTGTCCCAAATGCTATGCATTATATTGTTTAAAATGCTCAAGAGCATTAACTAATTTAGAAAATAGTTGTTGGGTCTGTGAAACCCCCTTTGATGAATCTAAACCTATGAAAAAGTCTAAATAGAATAATTAATAGGAAGGTAAAGCTTATGATTGAATTATTAATATTGCTGCTTCTAATATTTTTAGCAATCCCTTATATTATATTGTCTTTTATAACATTCTGGGTATATAAAGATGCAAAAAAAAGAGATATGAATGTATTTGCTTGGATTTTGGTAATTTGGTTAATACCATTCTTTATTGGGTTGGTCATTTATTTAAAGATTAGAATACAATATTCTGTCACGAGATTATAATATTTTCATAATTTCTAATTTACTTACATTCTTTGGAATCTTGTTCAATAAAAAATTTTAAGACTTTATCATTTGGAGGGCGATGTTCTGGAATTTTTTTTGCTTCAATTTTCAAAAATCTTAACTCTTCACTATTGTAATTATGGGTTTTGCTTTTTTTAGTCACCTGATTTCACTCAAAATTTCCGTTAAATTATACTTATATTAATTAATGTTAATAACTATAATAAAATTAATTACATTTATGTAAGCAATATTAATTTCGATGTTAAAGCCTCCTCAAATCTTATTTACCGGAGAAAATGGTGTTGGTAAAACAACTATCTTGAATTTATTTCCAGAAGATATTATTTTAGAATTAGACGATAACTTTAATGAAATTTTTCAAAAGCAAGTTAATATTACTGGATTCAAAGGTATAGAACATTGTATTTTAAGAGAAATTGATTTAAGAGAATTAGTAGACAATTTTTTTTCTTTTCAAAAACTACTACAGGCTCTTGATATCATTCTCATTGTAACTGATTCAACTGAACGAAATATTAAATATACTTATAATTTATTTTCTGAATTGAAATATAAATTACCTAAAATTGATTTTTATATAATTGCTAATTTTCAAGACAGAAAGTCAATTTCAATGCCCATAGAAAAAATTGAATCTATATTAAAAGAGAAGGTTTTTGGATATTCGGCCATCCAAGAGGATTCAAAAGATTCTATGACTGAAATTATTAAAGAGATTTTAGAAATTTCAATTATTAAAAAACAAGGAAAAAAGCTTTCATTTGATAAAATTGATTACAATACAATTTGGTCAGACATCGAAGAAGCAAGATTGTTGGAAAAGAAAGGAGACCATTATGCGGCATCAAAAAAATTCTCAATTGCTGGATCTAAATTTAAAATACTAAATTCAAATGAGGAAAAAGAAGAATTTAAAGCGTTATACAATTTATGTAAGGCTTGGGAGTGTATAGAATTAGCTGAAGAATATGAGGATGTTTCGAAGTTTGCTGAAGCTGTGAAATTTTTTGATCAAGCAATTGAATCTCTATATGATGAGAAATTAAAATTTTTAGTATCCGCTAATTTAGCACATTGTGAAGCTTTAAAATTAGGAATGGAGTCAGATACATCAGATCAACTACATATTAAAGAAAAATTATATTTAGAAATAATCGATTTAATTAACAAAGCAGTTAATTTATATAAAAGAGGAGGTTTTGAAAAAGAAGCGGAATTTGCTTTAACTACCTTGAATAAATTAAAGAGCCTTTAATTGAGTAAATTTAAAATTTTAGTAAAATATCTTAAAACATTACAGGAATCAAATTGACGTTATTCGAAAAAGATTTTCTATTTCCAGTATACATCGATAAAAATACTTTAAATCATATTGATGAATTATGCAAAAATTCTGATAGAGAACTTTTTGGCTATTTAATTGGTTTAATTTTAAAATGGAAAAAGAATAAATATATTATTATAAAAGAACAGATTTATATTAAAAATACAGTTAGAAGTAATAAATTTAACACATCCCAAATTGAAGGAACTGCTGGAAAATACGAACAGGAATTTCAAAAGTTGAAACATAGTATGAGGAACGAGAATTTACGAGTTGTAGGATGGTGGCATTCCCATATCAATTTAGGGTGCTTCTTATCCTTAACTGATATTCATACACAAGAATATTTTTTTCCTGAACCTTACCAAGTTGCATTAGTAGTTGATCCTATTCGAGAGGAATACAAATTTTTTACATTAGATGCAGGCTCAAAAAAGAAATACAAAACGCTAAGTTATGCTATTATATCTTCAACTTAACAATTTAGTTTATATCTATGCGTAAGAAAGAAAATCAAGGAATTAAAGTGATTGGAACGGATTCCATAGATTCAGATAGATTCGATCGCCAAAAGAGAATTATTGGTTGGGATCAAACTATTATTTCTAATGCGACAATTATGGTAATTGGTGCTGGAGCTACTGGAAATGAAGTTATAAAAAATTTAGCTTTAGTCGGAGTTGGAAAGATATTTTTAATTGATTATGATTTCATTGAAACTTCAAATTTAAGTCGTTGTGTGTTGTTTAACCCTAAAGTAGCAAAGGATAAAGAATACAAAGCAGATGTTATTAAAGATGTGTGTAGAGACTTAAATCCTGATGTCGAAGTTGTTTCAATTAAAAAAGACTTAAATTCAATAGATAAAACTCTTTATAGCAAGTGTGATGTAATATGTTCTTGCTTAGATAATCTTGAAGCACGGATAGAAGCTAACAATTATGCATATTATAATCGAATTGCTTTTGTTGATTCTGGGATCGACGAATTTTTTGGTTCAGTTCAAGCAGTATATTCAGAAGTTGAAAATTCAGCTTGTTTGCAATGCGGTATATCAGAAAAGGATTTGGATTTAATGTGGAAAAAATTTTCTTGCACTGGAGAGGAATTAAGGTCTGAAGAAGGTGAAACCACAAATAAAATAGCAACAATCATTACGACTACTTCAATAATAAGCGGTATTCAATCTCAGCAGGTTTTAAAATTTTTACTTGGAATTAAATATTATAAGGAAGATAAAAAATGGAATCCTTATATTGGAGCACCATTGGTTGGTAAGCAATTAATTTATAATGGCCTAACAAACAGTTTCAACATTATTGATAAAATAAAAGATCCAAATTGTTGGACTTGCTCATACAAAAAATCTAAGATTTAAATTAGGAGGAAATATGGATGCCAGAATTACCCTTTGAGATATGGAAAGAAAGAGTAAATAATGAGATAAAGATCCTAAGAAATATTAGCCTCATTGAAAATAAATCTATAGCATGGCATGATAATAGTGTAGAATTATGGATTAATTTAAGTGCCTTTGGATTCGTTAAAAGAGAAATTGAAGGAGTTATCAATGTAAAACCTCAGATGAATCACCGAATTCTCATTAAAATAAATAGATCCTTTCCATATCCAGGAGGGATTGATTTTGCTTGGTATTCAGAAATATTTCACCCAAATATCCATCCCATTGAATTAAAAGGATTGAAAACTATAGGCACAGGTTATATTTGTTTAAATATTTTAAGACAATGGACAAAATTATCAGATTTGGAAACTACAGTTAAATCCCTTGAAAAATTAGTAGAGAATCCCAATCCAGAGGATCCTCTTCAATATGATATTTGTATTGAAGCTGCTGAATTCTTTAAAAGAAATTCAATTCAAGAACTTAAAAAGATTTATAAAAAAGAAAATTATATTTAAGAATTAAAAAACAAACCTCCAATAACTTTTGTCCATAACATCAAAATATCATATTCTTTTAACCCAAATTTATGAATTGCCTCCCTAATTGATATTGCATTCGGTAATTCCTTTTCCTTATACACTAAAGCATAAGAACGTTGTTCTGAACTTATAAAACCCATATGTTTAACAACAATTTCTATAATACGCTCTATTATATGATGTTCCTTTACATCTAACTTTATTCTTTTGCCTGTTCTGGTATCTTCTATTGATAATTTCATTTTTTTTTTTTAATTTTTCTTTTAAAGACAAATAAATTTATTCAACTAATCATTTTTAGATTTGAGTTCGAAACTTTTCACAAAGTTCGAATTAGAGATTATTCTTGTTCTTTCAACTTTTTATTAATTTCATCCAATATTTTATATTTTGGAAAATCTTTTAAAATTGAGGTTAAAATGGTTTTTTCTCTTTTTATTCTGTTATAATCCTCTAATTTTAGGTTAATTATATTTTGGAAAGCTAAACCCTTAAACTTGTCTACTAAATCATCTGAAATTGTCTCTTTTTGATATTTCCCGAATAAGAAATTGATGTAATCTGGTACAAATTTCTTTAGAGGTGATTTTATATTTCTATCAAAGAGTTTATCAGAAATATCATTTAAAATATTGTCTAATAAATCTACGGTTTGTGAATTTCTTTCTTCTTTAGAAATATCAGGTTGTAATCTTTTGAGATAACTAAACTTTAGAATGTTCTCATCTATAATTAAATGCAACATTTTATCAATTTTGTCATCCTCTCGAAAATAATATACCACTTCATCATTAAGTCTTAAATTGAAAAATTTTGTATCATATAAATCCTCTTCAGTAATCTTTTGCGTACAAAAAGTAAGTGTAGCTAGTTTAATATTATATTTAAGAGAAAAATTTTCTTGTGAAATATATTCTGGATATCGACTTGGATGATTTATAGAAAGAAATAATAATATTTTATAAAAATCTTCTTTTGATGGGAGTATATTCTCAATGAAGCTATAATTCAAATGATTGATTAAATCTAGAAATAAAATTTCAATTTGGCTATCTTCAACATTCTGCTCTTTAAGAAACCTTCTGACGTTTTCTTTGATACTTTCTATTTTATCTATTTCTTCTTCTAAAACTGATTGATAATCTAATTGGTATCTTTTCAGCATTTTATTATATCGTTCCTCACCTATTCTAGTGATTCTGTATTCCATGTTTTCACTATCAACAAAACCTTTTTTCATTAAAAGATTTAAATATTTTGATAGAGAATTATGATTGAGAGAAAGAGGTTTTTCAATAAAATCTGACCACTTTAAATAGTCGTTATTAAATAACATCCACAAGATGATATGAGCATAATTTCTCTTGTTTAAAATGATCTCTGGAGGATATCTTAATTTTCTCTCAAATGAATCTTTAAATTTTAAATCTATATATCTTTTTTTACCTTCAGCAGTAGCTAGATAAACTCCTTTACTCTTTTTCTCAACATATCCGTTTGAAATTAATAATTTCATGTATTTAGACAATGTAGCTAAGCTGATTTCTAACGGCTCATCTAAAAAGACAGACCAATTACATTCCTCATTATTATTAAGCATCCAGAGGATTATATATTCAAAATCTTTCTTCTCCATGCCTGATGGGTTAATTAAATCTTCTGGAGGATAATTGATTTTTTTAGCACAGATTTTATTTATACACCTATTATTATTTCTTTATTTTAATTTTCAATTAAATTTTGAGTAATCTCGCTTATATATAAGATATAACAAATATGTTTAAAAAATTTCATTTAAAAATAAAAATCCTCATATTCAATATTTTTTATTTAAATAACTCAAACTTCGGATTATATGCAAAATTCCGAACTGTTTCTTGGAATAATAAGTGGAAGATATTCTAAGTTCGCTAAAGGTTTCGAACTTAAATCTAAAAATAAAGATTAAGCATAATAACCAATTGACACAAATTTGCCAAAAAAGAAAAAGAAAAAAAAAAAAGATGAAAAAAAATGAATAGAAATAACCTATCTAAATTGATTCTCTTAACCTTTCTGATGTTCGCTATTTTCAGTTTTATACCAGTAGTTGCAGCAAGCTCAGGTAATGCAACCAAAAGACCATTAGATGATTGGTTAGATCCGAATTACGCTGCTTTCCCGTGGGGCGAAGAAAATTGGGCTTTTTATGACTTTTGGAGCCCTTATTCTGGTTTAGTGACGAAGATGGGGTTACCTTGGCCTTTGGCTGGCTTCGGCCCATTTGTTAACGACATGATATACGAAAATAGTTTAGTAATAGGAGATACTATAATTGATGGTAATATTAAAGAACGAGCATTAAACGATGGAACTGCTTTAATAACCCTGCAATTAAATGTGAAAAACGCTCCATGTTCAGTTTATGATTACTTCGATTTTATTCTTTACTGTCTTGGGGCTGCTCCTTACCCTCAAGCCGTATTGGGAGATGGAATTGATGGGTATATCGATTATACCGTGTTAGTTAAATTTTATATCCCTGAACCTGGAGCAGAGCTACCAAATGTATTTGATATGTGGTATTATTATGTCTCGATTAATATTCACGGTATTGGTTATGGAACATTAACAGAACGTGCAGTTGAGCTCGGTTTTGCCGAAACTGCTGGTGCACCAGGAATGGTAGAACTTCATCACATAGCCCTTTTTAAGCCTGATTTCAAAGAAACTCATCCTAAATATGATCCATTTTATGGTGATTTATGGCCAGTTGACTCCGTTGAAGTTTATGAATTGAGTTAGAAGCAGATTAATGGAGAGAAATACCAAGTGAGGGTTGAAATTTTTAAATAATAATATAGAACAAGGAGGAAAAAGATTAGAATAATGGCTTCTCGAATGACCACATCCAAACCACTATTCCTCCATTCTTTTTTTTTTTTTTAAAATATTCTTTTTAATTTTTGCTTCTTTTTAGATTCTGATAAAATTATATCTTAAATCTGATTATCATAGACAGAAAAGTTTAAAAATAGAATCAACTAATCTTCAAGTTATACATAAATGTGAATTCTATTAAATGATTAAAATGATAGAAAAAGCTTCTTCTAAAAAAAGATTTCCTAATATCAAAGAATTCAAGAAAATAATCATAGTTGGAGGGTCAATAATAAGCTTAGCGATAGTTGGGATTATAAGTGGAATTATTATTATGGGAGATATCCCGCAAGGAGGTATTCTTAAAGTAGGTATAACTAAACCTATTGGAGAAATTGACCCTCTTATGTATAGCTTTTCTTCAGAAGAAATAGTAATTAATCATGTTACCGAGACGTTATTTGATAATATTTATATAGGTGGTAAATCTCAAACTCTTCCTCATCTAGCATTAGATGGAAATTGGAGTTCGGACTACCTAAATTTCACATGCACACTTAGAAAGAATGTCATGTTCCATGACGGAACGCCATTTAATGCTGCAGCCGTTAAATGGAACTTCGATAGAATTCCTCAAATTATCGATCCATCACTTCCAGATTGGTATTGGTGGGCTTACCTATTTCTTTTACCAGATGGGCGCTGGATTGTAAATAAAACTCTAGTCTTAGATTCCCATATTGTAAAATTTGTTTTAAATGATGTTTTTGTACCTTTTCGAGAATTATTAACTCATAGTACTACAAGTATTTTATCACCATCATCAACCCCTGCGGATAAACCCCTAAATATACACATTGATAATTTAGTTGGAACCGGTCCTTTTATATATGATGGTTATGAACCTAATGTCAATATGTCATTATCTCCTAATCAGAATTACTGGGGAGCAAAACCTAAAATTGATGAGGTAATTTTAAAGTTTTATTCTCCAACTAATCGTACTAATCGTATTAATATTTTATGGAATGCGCTTTTAGCAGGAGAAATTCATATAGTAGACCGAGATTTTATTAAGTTTTTAATAATGTACTATCCAGACCGATCTATCGAACTCCTTAAAGGAGTTGCAGGAATTACAGTTCAACAAAAGCCTACTATAAGCAATTATTATGTTTTTTTTTATCCTAAACTTGTTAATAGTACAATGAGAAAGGCAATATCTTATGCAATTAACTATTCTAATATACTTGAAATAGTTCCTAACTCTATAACAGCCAGATCCCCAATTCCAGAAGGTATCTCTTACTCTAACATTACTGGTATTGACATTCCTTATTATAACATTTCAAAGGCGAGACAGATGTTAATTGACGAAGGTTGGCCTGGAACAGCGGGTTTAACGGCAAATGACAATATTACAGCAGGAAACGAATGGGAACAATTAGTAACTAATGGATCCCCTCTTGCAATATATAATTTATCTTATTATACAGAGAATCCATACAATGAATTACCACCAATTCCTTTTCCAGAAAATCTTAAACAAATTGGAGTCAATGTATCATGTCGATCAATTTGGAGTGGTGCTCCGTCTCAACTTGAAACATTAATGTGGATGTATGACTATAACGATCCACACACTGGTATTATGATGGATTATCATTCAAAATGGACTTTATGGACCGACTTTAATGTTAGTGTATTAGATGAATTGATAGAAGAAGGAATTAAGGAGATAAACCCTGTTTTAAGAGAAGCGATATACTATAATATTCAAAAACTTATAATCGAGGAAATTTGTCCTGTTATATTTACTCTCTCTCCACGAAATTTAGATATATATGCATCAAATTTAATGGACTGGCAAATTTATCCATTCAAAATAGTATTTAAAACAGTTCACTTCGTCTAATATATGCCAAGCACATTGGTCTAAAAAACCATAAAAAAATTAAAAAATTTTTAACATAAATTTATTCAATATAGGGTATACTTGTCAGATCCATGTCAAAATTTCCCTCTAGGATTTCAAACCTGATATTGTAATAATACTTAACGATGTTAAGTAGTAAATCATCTGATGTAAAATAAAAAATACCCTCATATGTAGTATGTGCAATACGATTGAAATCAAAACCCTTTACAAGCGGACAGATCAGACCAGGAACCTGCAATACACAAGTAGGAAATCCACTTTTATCCATGAATTCCCCTCCGTAGGGAATTTCAAGCATTGCACCAATATCAGCGCTACTATCCTCATAAAGAACAAATATCTCTCCATTATTAACTTTGAATATCCCTGTTATGTTAGCACCAATATCTCTATATTGAAGAACTTCAATATCTATATTACCCTCTCTAATGTTTATGTCCCAACTACTATTTTGAGCATATTGTACATCATTTGACTTGAAAATTAAATTTCCATCATTTATATTTCCAATTATGTTTCCTTGAATTGAACAGTGCTCAAAATTATACAAAATATTTCCATTGGAGACGTTTGTTAATAAATCTCTAAAGGAAACGCCATAAGGAATAGTTATTTCAAAGTTTCCTTTAGTTAGATTGGTAATAATATCAAATACAATATCTTTTCTAATATTTACAACGATGCTTATTTCTTTCTTTAACCAATATAGTGGATTAAACCAATCATCTGATATTATCTCCATTCTAAAATCTACTGGAAAACTTGAATTGTTCCAAGAAATGTTTAAATAATCATTGTACGATTGACCTGCTAAATTTTCCCCAATCAAGGCAATATTTACGTCTATTAACACGTAATAATCAACTGGGGGATCAATATATCTTATTTCTACATTTCCCTCATCAGCGTTAATGTACAACTTTTCAATAGATGCTGGTGAGCTTGGTTCATAAGTAAAAGAACAAGATTCGTAAATATGGTCATACAATGAAGACCTGAATGATAATAATTGGATTGGAATAATTATTATAAGGGAACCCCATAAAATAACCAATATAGCTACTCCAATAACAATTTTTTTCGCCATTTTTAAATCTATTAATTACAAACAATTAATTCTACAATCAATTAGATAAGGTAATTATCTATTTAAATTAATCCCTCAACACTTTTTTTTTTTGACCCTAAAACAGTACAAATTTTAAAATTCGAACTTTGCGCGAAGTTTCAAAGTCAAATCTAAAAATAAGATTGTCGACCAAATATCAATCACAGCAATTTAAAAAAAAAGTGAAATCAAATGAACAAAACATATAGAGGACTTTTATCAATAACATGTTTAGCAATTTTTGGGATTTTAATCATGGGCGCTATACCAGCAGTACAGGGAGCCTCTTCGATTCAAAGGCCACTTGATGATTGGTTTTATGATGTCTTTGGTTTCGATATGAATTATCATGTAGGAGGTTGGGTTGATGGATATCAGGTAAGACCTCAAGGCATAGATTATGATACGACTACTGATGAGTGGATCTATCAACCGATTTGGGAATGTACATATGATGGCTATATCCTTGATAGAGATATGCATGATGGCCGACATATGATTACAGTTAATATTAACGTCAAAAATGCTCCAGTTATCGTTGCTCCACCTTTTGGGAGTGGAGGATACTATTGGGTCTTCCAAGGTACTATGAATTATAATTATGAATATAAATTCATAGTAGATCTAGCAGAATGGGCTTGGTGGTTGATTTTTTTGGAATTTGATGATGATGGCTTTGATGAAAATGGAAATATCCTGTTACCTAGATGGGATATACCTATGGTTTATGGCTCAATCTTCGGATTTGAATTCATTTCAGTGCATTTTCATGGCGAAGGAGAAGGAACAATAGTCAATTACTGGGATGAATCCTGGGTGGGAAATGGAGATCGTATTTGGGAACCAGATGAATCAGCAAAATTGAGTACCAATATGCTTGGACTTGTAAAGGATGATTTTAAACTAGATCATCCCAATTATTGGCCCTCTGAATATTCTAGTATACCTTGGAGTGTATTATGGGCAGTTGACTTTGTAAAATTACATTAAATTGCTAAAAGAAATTGCTTTCAATATTATATATAGAACTGGAGGATTATGACTAAAGAGAGGGCGTTCCAAGAGACTTTATTATAATTCCTCCTTTTCTATATTCCTTTTTTTTTCTATGTAAGATAAATTTAATATGTTAAGTTAAATAATTGAAATTGATGATACATATTACTTATTTCGTTCATGGTACTTCTATTCATAACAAGAAAGGAATAGTTGCTGGATGGAAGGGTAGTAAACTTTCTAATAAAGGTAAAAAACAAGCAAAAAAATTAGGATTTTTAGTATCTGATAAAAAATTTGATGTAATTTTTAGCTCAGATTTAACAAGAGCTATTGAAACCGCTAAATTAGTCTTCTCGAATAAATACAGTATAATTGAAGACAAAAGGTTACGAGAAATTAATTTTGGAGATTATACCAATTTAAGAGTTGCACTATTAAAACCTAAACAAATTAATTATATAGATAATCCGTTTCCTTCTGGTGAAAGCTATAAGGATGTAGAAACCAGGATGGCAGATTTTCTTAATTTTTTAAAAAATGATTATCAAAATAAACATGTAGTTATTGTGGCACACCAAGCACCCCAGTTAGCTTTAGAAGTGTTATTAAATAATAAAACTTGGATTCAAGCCTTCAATGAAGATTGGAGAGTTAAAGGGGAATGGCAACCAGGGTGGGAATATATAATTAATTAATGATCTTTCTTTTTGATGATTTTTTAGATATTGAATCCATCGTCAAAATCATCAAACTCATCCTCATCGATTTCAACATCAAATCTCTCTACTTCCTTTTCTTTAAGCTTTTTCTTAAGTTCTCTTCGTTCTTTGTGGGTTTGATCATAACGTTTAATGTAGACTTTTTCATATTTTTCCCGTAGTTTCTCTACACTCTCAACTTGTCCAATTTTATCTTGTAATCCATCTTCAAAAAACCAATTCCTTTTAAATTCTTTAGCTGGAATCCCAACATAAATATAATTGTCTTTTAGTATTTGCCCTACTGTTGTAACTGAATTAGCTGCTAGTACACTTCGTTTTCCAATATGAGTTCCTGGCATTACTATTGCATGTGAACCGATTCTGACATCATCTTCGATTACAGTCTTGCGAATAATTAGTAAATTGCCTATAATAACGCTAGATTGGATTATAGCCCCTTGACCAACAACGCAATTCTTTCCGAACTCTATAAATTCTGTATCCACCCAACCTTCAAAGAGCGAATTTGAAAACTTGGTTTTAACAGAGAAGACTTTAAAACAAACATTATCTAAAAAGGGGAACGGAAATTTATGTGCCAACCAAAAAGGAAATCTCTTAATTGTGCTTCTCAGGCTCCAATAACGATAGTCTTTATCAGATCGATGCCTAAGGAAAGTCCCTTGACGTGGTTTATGAATTGCATTTACTATTACAAGAATAATTTTTGCAAAAAAGATAGCAGAAAATACCGCAGTAACATACATAACAAAACATAAGAGTGGTAAAAAAGTATAGAAATGAATTGGTCTTACATAATCCCATAACCATTGCCAATATGCCCAAAATTCAAGCAAAATTGGCAAAATTGAAGCCCAAATTATAATAATATAAAATGTTAAATATCGTTTCTTCACTAAAACCGTCGGTAAGAACGGCCCTACCCTCATCGTATTCGGAACTGACATACTTTTTCAATCCTCCTTTGTTTTTACTAACTTAAGTTTATCCTCATCAATATTTACATCATGCTCTACTTCAAACTTCTCAGAATCGTCAACTTCTCTCTTTATTATGATATCCCGTCGTTCTTCAGCATATTTGTTCTCTTTCAACTTAATTGCTGGAATTCCAAAATATACCCATGCAGGTTCTAGAATTTGATTGACTGTGGTACTTGAAATTGCACCGATGACAGAATCATTCCCCATAATTGTTCCTGGGGCTATAGTTGTATGGCCACCCACTAAGACGTAATCTCCAAATATTACCGGCTTTACAATTAAATATTTGCCAACAATCATCGAGGACATGATTGTAGCACCTTGACCTATCAAATTCTTTCTTCCAAATGTGATAAATTCACCATCACACCACGCATCATTAAGATGACTCGAGAAATCCATTTTAGTACCAAACCATCTAAATGCTAGTACATCTAACCAAGGAAGTGGAGAATTTCTTAAAAGCCACAAAGCAATTTTCTTTAATTCTGTACGAAGAAGCCAAAATTCATAGTCCATATCTCTGAGTTGAGCCAGAAAGATTCCCTCCTTAGGATGGTGGATTAGATTTACAAGAATTAATAATAATTTGCTAAAAAGTAAAACTCCAAGAATAAATATGTATGACATAAAAAGAATTGCTATTGGAAGATATAAAAGTGAGTTTATATGAAAATCATATAGATATAAATGCCATCCTTTTGTTAATTCATACCAAAACAAGCAAATAAACAGGCCTGTCAACCATAAGATTGGCAAGTATACTGCTAAGAATTTAATATTGACTCTACTTATTGCACTTGTTGTAGTAAAATCCAAAGCAAGATCTTCACTTTTTAGATTATCAATATCAATATGTTCAAGATCATCAACATCATGCAATTCTTCTTCTAAGTCTTCCTCTTCTTCAAATTCCTCTACTTTGATAAGAGATTCTTTTTCATTTTCTTTCATTTTTTCTTTTTTCTTTTTCTTGATATAATTTTCTGGATTTTCGTTTTTTATTAAATCTTCTTCAGTTAACCCTAACCAATTCATAATCTTTTTCTTAAAAATCTTTCTCAGAGGAAGACCAAAATAATAATTGTTTTCTCCCTTGAGAACGCTATGTGCATTAGTAGATGACAATGGAAGTAAATAAGCATCGCTTTTAATCTCAGAACCTGGTCCAATCTGATTCATAGCAGCAAGAGTAACATTGTCTCGCAAATAAATTCGAAAATAATTAATATTACCAAATATTCCAGTAAGAATGTGACTAGCTAATGTCGAATTAACTCCTATATAGCAGTTTTTGCCCACGTCTATAAACTTATCGGACCCTACCGACTCTTCTATTGTTGTACCCTTCCCTACCTTAGAATCAATCTGCCTAAGATACCACTTTGATATCCAAGGAAATGCTCCTTTATTAAAAACATTTTTCCCGTATTTATAAATAAAACTCCTTAAATGGTAATAGTTTGCAGTTTTACTCTTAATATTTCTGGGGATAATCCCATCTTTTGAAGGAGAAATCTTTTCTGTAATTGCCCAAAAAATTCGTGTGATGATTCCTATCAAAAGTAACCTAACCAAATAGCAGGCTATTATGACTAAGGGCATACATAATAGAGAAAGTAAAGGTCCTAACTCCGTAAATATGGAAATGAAATTAGCCGTTTCCAAAAAATTAGGGAGAAAAATGAAGAGAACATAAGCAAAGAATATGAAGCCGGGTACTAGCCAAGAACCATAATAAATAATTAAAAAAATCGTAATATAGAGATGAAATTGAAGGCTAACTTCTTCCTTAACCACTTCTTCTTCATTATTATTATCTGAATCTTCATTCTTTCCTGAATCTTCAGACATTGTTTTCATCTGATTTAAGTTTGAAATGTATAAATAAATTGGTAATTAATTTTTACTTAAAATTACTACACTATATTTATAATAGTTATTTTTTTTATCTTTTAAAGTTATATGTGTTAACATTTTCATGATTTTTTTGGATTTATAATAAGTTTCATCTGGAATGAACATGAAAAGCATGAAAGAAATATGTAAAAATTGTGGAATCTGTTGTCAGAACACAGAAATGTTGTTATCAGAACAAGACATTCGGTTAATTGAAGAGAAATTGTTGAATATAACTAGAAATGATTTTACAGAATTAAATGAAAGAGGAATGCATCAATTAAAAAATAAAAATAGTCATTGTGTCTTTTTGGATAATAGCTCAAAAATGTGTACTATATACAAAATCAGACCCCAAGGTTGCAGATTTTATCCCATAGTATATGACTATAATAAAAAAGTGTGCCTTTATGATAGAGACTGCCCAAGGGTTAAAAAATTTTACTTAGATGACTATAAATTCAAAAAAGTATGCGAAAAAATTAAAAATTTTATTAAATCGGGATTAAAAGTTAAATTATAAAAATGCTTTTAATGTGATCTCTATTTCTATAAGAATTAAATGCCTCTGAGAATTTTACTAAAGGAAATTCTTTCGAAATTAGATTTTTAACTTTAATCTTGCCCAACTTTATAGCTTCTATTGCTTTTTCGAAAGGACCACATCTGCTTGTATACAATATAATCTCTCTTACAACCAAATCTGTTAAATTTATCATTGAATCTAACCCATGTGTGCTCTTTATATGAATTTTACCTCGCGTTCTAGTAGAGGCAATGATGTCAGAAATTGCATTTGGATTTCCAGTAGCATCCAAAGTTATGTCCGCTCCTAAATTATTTGTAACTTCTTTAATGTAATTGGGTATGTTTTTTACTTGTAAACGGTTTATAAGAGTTTTAGCCCCTAAGTTTTTTGCTAATTTGAGTTTTGTTTCAGACCCATCAATTATAATTACTTCAAGGCCTTTAAGAATAGCGATTTGAGTAATTAATAAACCCAATTTCCCCGCACCAAAAATCGCTATAGTTCGATCCTGATTCCCTATAGGCATCATTTCAAACGTCTGATAAGCCGCGGCTAAGGGTTCGATAAAGGAAGCTTCCTTAAATGAAATATTTTCAGGAACTTCATGTAATAAATAGGAATCGACTGCAATATAATTAGCGAAAGCCCCATCAATGTCGATTCCTATAGCTTTTCGCGATACACATTGGGAGAAAATCTTCTGTTGACAAAAATTACAATCAAAATCAATGTTAGCATTTATTTCAGAGGTAACTTTTTTCCCCAGCCACTTAGTACTAACTTTCCTTCCTAGCTCTACAATTTCGCCTGAAAATTCATGCCCCAAAACAATTGGTACAGGTGTACTTAACTCTCCTTTTGAGATTGCTAAATCAGTTCCACATATTCCCGCAACTTTAACTTCAATTAAAACTTGATTAGCATTGATCTTAGGCTTTTGAAATTCTTTTAATGCTAATTCTTTTCCATCGAATACTATGGCTTTCATAATTTATAGAGTAATTTTAATATTATAAATAAAAAAATTTAATTTCTCAAATTAATATTAAGATTCAGATAAAGCATTTTTATGTAAAATAAGCCTTACTTACTTTAATTATCTTTATTTTATATCTATTAGAATTCTATTAAATATTATAAAAGTGATTTCATGCAAAAAACTATATTAACATGGGAAATTATTGGTATGGTCTTTATTACTTTTTTAGGATCTTTTCTCCATTTCCTCTTTGAATTATCAGGATATTTTCCACCGATTGGAGCGATAGCCGCAGTAAACGAAAGTGTATGGGAACATTTAAAACTTGGATATTGGCCATTAGTACTTTATTCTTTAATTGAGTATCGATTTATTAGAGATAAGTCAAATAATTTTGTAATCGCAAAGGCAGTTGCTGCTTTTGTAATACCTGTCGTAATTATTGTGTTCTTTTACTCGTATACCGCAATTCTAGGGACTGATTTACTATTCTTGGATATTTTTAGCTTTGTTTTAGCAATTATAATTGCTCAATTAGTCAGTTATAAAATTTTAACTTTACCTAAAATCTCAAATGCGTACACCATTATTTCTTGGATATCAATTATCACACTTGGAATCTTATTTGTAGTATTTACTTATTTTCCGCCTTACTTTCCTCTTTTTGAAGATCCAATAACAAATTCCTATGGAATTGTAATTCACTAATAGCCATTAGTTCTATATTCAAATCAATTTACTTTTTTAATTCTTTTACATATATAATTATCTGAAATAAAATTTATTTGATTTAACTCATGAATTCATTTGATTTTGATAAAGAGGTCCAAAAGTATTTTAATCGCTCATATTCTGATATAAAATGCGTAGATTGGGAAAAATGGTTAGATGTATCAAGCAGAGAAGAATATGAGGATTTATCGTTAAAATTATCTGGTTTATCCTCAGTTGATGGGCTTTTTGAGAAAATGCGTACCGAATTAACCGACTCAAAGCAAATATCCTTGAATTTAGCAACATTTCTAAACAATTTTGATGATTCAAATATTCCAATATTATGTCATACTTCTGGGACGACTAATAGTGAGATTTCAGCTTTAAAATGGTTTAACATGTCTAGAGATATAGTTAAAAGAACTTGGGCCCCTGGTATGCAAGCTATTTTTGAATCGAGTGGTTTAAATAGAAGATTATCTGCAGTAATATTTGTTCCATCACGAATTAAAATAGATGGACTTCAATCATACGAGGGGCAAAAATATCTGTCTTTATATTCGTCAGAATTTTCACAGAGAGTTATGCTTTCACTAATAAAACCACAAAACTATAGCTTTTATGAGTATAAGAATTCAAAGAATTTGGAGGTTATTTCTAAAATTTTAAGTTTGGAAAAAATAGCTGTTATCTCTGCTCCCGCAATAACAATCTTAGGATGGGCAGATTTAGAAAAATTCCAAATTGGTTTAAGGAAATCTCTAGAAGATTTACCAGAAGAAAAAGTTCCAATTCTAGATGAATTATTAACAATTATTGAAAAAAAAGGTATAGAACAGGCATCTGAAATTATTCAAAAGAGACTCTCTGAAAAATTATCTAACGCGACCCTAATATTTAGTATAAGTTCTCTTTCTGAACATAATTGGTCTATGATACGTAAATTTATGAGATGGGAAGAAGGTGGAGAACGATTTACTAATCTTTATGTAGCCTCTGAGATTGGCCCATTTGCAGCTAGTATTTCAAAAGGAGATTTTAGGCTTTCACGTATGAATAGAATGTATGTTTTTCCCCTTACTTTGCCTGTCCTCGAATACGGAAACAAAAAAATGCGTATTTCCGAAATTTCAGATCAAACTGGTAAGCTCTTCATTTCAAGAATGGGTGATTCAAAGGCTTTAATAAATATAGATATTGGAGATATAATTACTGTCAGGAATTCAAATGGTCTACCCCAGATCGATGGAAACATCATTAGATCAAGCTTTCAGTTAAAATATGAAGTAAAATTATCAAACAAGGTTGAAATTCCAAATAAATTTAGGATTTTAGCTGGAGATTTTTTTTCCTTAAAAAATTTAATAATCAAACAACCGAGAAATTTGTTAAATTGTCTAAAAGCTAATTGTGAACTAGAAACTGATGCATTATTACTTCTACCAAAGGATGATCAGAGTTGGGATTTAGTTCTACCAGGAGATTTGAAATCAAACTGTATTAATGAAAAAAAAATATTTGAAATTATCTCAAAATGTCCAACTCAAGCAGATATTTATCAAGCACTCATAAACAATTCAATTAATCTAAAATTTATAGAAGATCAACCTGTTGATTTTTTGGCTACACGAGAAGAAATATTAAAGAAAGTAAGAGAAGGTCAAATGCCCAAGGGTATTTTAAAGAAGTGGCCCTTATATGTGATTTCCACTAGAAATCAATAATCAATTGTCTGATTAATAAGTTATAAAAAAACAATATAAATTCCTTTTTGCCTTAAATTATAAGTAAAATAGAATGGTTTTCAGAATGAAAGATAAATTCAATCTCGTTGGTACAAAGATTACTGAATTTGAATTACCAAATTCTCGAGGAGAAACAAAAAATATTCGAGGTTTACAAGGACAAAATGTGGTCCTTGTACTATTTAGGAGTAAAAACTGACCTTATGCAAAAGCTCATGCTCAGAAACTTAGTAAAGAATATGATAAGTTTAAAGATTATAACGCAACACTTTTTACCATTTTACCTGATGATTTTGAGAGTGCTCAAATATTTGAAAAAAATTTTGCAAAGAATGTATACCCCATATTCTATGATGATACAAAAAAAGTTAATAAAATGTTAAAACAGGAAGTTAAACCTTTAAAACTAGGAAGAATGCCAGCCCTTCTTATTATAGATAAAGAAGGAATTATCAGATATGCATACTACAGCGATTCGATGTCAGATATCCCCGAGAATGAAGTTGTATTTGAAGTACTCAAAAATCTTAATAAATAATATGATTTGGTATGAATAAAATATAAAAAATTGTTGAATTTTATTCTAATAAGTTAGCCATACTTTACCAAATCAACCAATATTTTTACTTTAGAAATAGGAACACTTCTTAAATCTGGATTTGGGAGAAAAAGTATACTGCTGTTAAGCTAGTCAAATTTATTATAGTTATAACTATAATTTTAACTATAATTTATTCTTATATATGACTTATTTCAAAAAACGTGGATCACTTTCGAGAAATTTAATAGCCTTTAAGACACTTTTTTCCTTATCTTTTATCTCTAACATAATATCAAAATCAAATTTTTTAGTCTTTTTAATAAATTCTTTAAAGTGGTTAAGATTGACATTATCAGCATGCGTAGGTTTTCCTTTTTTGGGGTGTTGAGAGCTATAATGTACAATTGGTTTTCCATCAATAGCCTTCCAAGTTTGAAGGGAAAGTTTAAAGGCACCTTGAAGAGAAAGGCCTGAATTAAAGCATTCATGATGATACACATCTAATATGAGAGGAATACCTTCAGTCTCACTAATCTTAACACATTCGCTTAAATTATAATTTTTGTCATCATTTTCAATCACATATCTCTTTTTAATCGAAGATTCCAATGTTTTATAAACTTTTTTAAATCTATTAATACTTGCACTTTTATCGCCATATACACCACCTATGTGGGTCATTATTTTAGCTGTCGAATCTAATCTAAGTAAATCTAACACATTAGTATGATATTGTAATTCTTTAATACTATTTGCGACCACATTTGCATTTTTTGAATTTAAAACCGTATACTGTCCAGGATGCATAGTTATTCTCATTTTATTCTGTTTAATATATTTCCCAATTTCTCTAAACTTAAGCTTGAAATAATCTTGCCAATCAAATTTCATAATTGGGTGCGAAGCAAATGGAATCAAATCAGATGTTATTCTAAAGAAAAATATTTTATTCTCACAATTATATTTAAGAATTTGGAGTAAGCAGTCCAAATTCCCTCCAATAGTATTAATAAGTCGTTCTTCGGAATAATTCTTTAAGCGAAAGGTTCTACTACTCCTACATTTTAAACTTAAATTAATGCAGGGATATCCAATTTTCATTCTAATCGATTTTTTCTAGCCTTTTGAAATTATTTTATCTTTTCTCCTAGTATAAAGCTCTTCATATTTCTTTCCTAACTGCTCCATATCATGTTTTTGTTCAGCAATCACTTCTTCCAATCCTTCCTCAAAAAATACGTCTTTTTTATACTTTCTCGCAGGAGCGCCAAGATAAACCCATCCTTCTTCTAATTCCTGCCCAACAGTTGTAAGTGAGCTAGCAGCTAATACACAATTCTTATGAATGTGAGTTCCTGGCATAACAACAGAATGGACGCCGATCCTTACATTATCCTCGATGATTGTTTTTCTAATAATCAGTAAGTTCCCAATGATTGTAGCAGATTGGATAATACTTGCTTGGCCACAAACTACGTTTTTTCCAAATTCTATAAACTCTGTATCACACCATGACTCAAAAAGTGAATTTGAAAGAGTTGTCTTAACTCCAAAGAATTTAAAGCAGAGATTATCTAAGAAAGGAAGCGGAAACTTATGAGCAACCCATATTGGCCACTTTTTAATAGTATTTCGAATACTCCAATAACGATAGTCACGATCCATTGGATCTCTAAGAAATGTGCCTTCACGAGGCTTATGCAGAAGATTAGCGCAAATTAATAAAAACTTAGCAATTAATAACGATGAAAAAACCAGTGAAACATACATAGTGAATATTAAAAGTGGTAGAAAAATAAGAAAATGCACAAACCTAGTCGTGTATAATGAACTCCAATACCACCAAAATTCGAACTGGATCACAAAAAGACTAAACCAAATTTCAAAGATGTATAGGATTAAATATTTTTTCTTTACTAATACTAGACTTGTATGAGGTCCTACCCGAAAATTTCCTGGTACAGACATTAATCCTCTTCTTCGTGATTATAATTATTATTTAATAAATTTTTTTTTTCATCATCGATATTAACTTCATGTTCAACTTCAACACTTGTTTCTTCTTCAACATCCCTCTTAAAAATTCTATCTCGTCTTTGTTGTGCATACTTGTTTGGTTTATACTTCATTGCCGGAAGTCCAAGATAGATCCAGCCAGGTTCTAAAAATTGGTTATAATTTGTATTTGTAAATGCGCCACTTACGGATTCTTCTCCAAAAATAGTGCCAGGAGAAACATTAGAAACTCCTCCTACTACCGTATAATCTTCAAAAATTACCTTCTTTATAATCAAATATTTTCCAACAACCATAGAGCTCATAACTATACTTCCTTGGCCTATAGTTATTTTCCTGCCGAACTTAATAAAATCTGTATCTACCCATGCATCTTGAAGATGACTAGAGAAATCCATATGGACACCAAACCATCTAAAACCCCACATTACAATCCAGGGCAATGGACTATTTGTCATCAGCCATAATGCTAACTTCTTTAACTCGATTCGCAATCGCCAAAACTCAAAATCAGTATTCCCGGGCTCTGCTCTAAATACTCCCTCTTTTGGCTTATGTATCATATTTACGATTAATAAACATGCCTTTGAAAAAATTGCTATACCAAAAATAAAAATAAAGTATAATATAAAAAGCCAAAATGGAATCAGCAGCATACTAGCAATCCAATTATTTAGATATCGAGAAACATCAAAAAACACAGTAATTGCCATATATCCACTAATCCACAAAATTGGAATGTATAGAACAAGAAATTTCCAACTTATTCTACTTATTGCACTACTGGTGATAAAATCAATTGTATAGTCTATTTTATCATTTGTTTCGTCTTTAGCTTCACTCATCTTGCAAACTTCACCTTACTTTTTCCTCATTTTTCTTATCTCTGAGCTTTTCTGCCTTTTCAAAATCTGCTTCAGTTATATCTAAATAGTCTATTACTTTTTTTTTAAAGATACGACGCAATGGAGCACCAAAATAGTAATTATCACCTTTTAGGATGTTAAATTTAGTCGCGCCACTCATCGGTAATAACCATGAGTTATCGTTTACTTCTGAACCAGGGCCAACACAATTAAATGCACCAGCAGTAACATTATCACCAATTTTAACTCTAAAATAAGAAATATTACCAAATATCCCTTCTACAGCATGAGAACTGATCGCTCCTCCTATCCCAAAATAACAATTCTTCCCAATAGTGACGAATCTATCAGCGCCTACATTCTCTTCGAGAGTAGTTCCTTTTCCGATTATATTGGTTCCAATAAAATTGTAAAGCCACGTGATTAGCCAAGGAAAAGGACCTCTTATTATAGAATTTTTTGGATATTTTATAACAAAACTTCGAATATGATAATAATTTGCCGTTTTACTAGGAATGTTTCTAGGGATAATTCCATCCTTAGAAGGTGAAATTTTTTCAGTTGTCCTCCAAATACCTCGTGTGATAAGGGCCATGAAAAACACATGAACTAAATAACATAATATGATTATCAATGGCATAAAAATTGAAGCTAAAAGCGGTTCCAGTCGCGTAAACAGCAAAATGAATTTATTTTCTTGCAAAAAATATGGTGAATAGAATAACATGACATACAGCATGAAAATAATTGCTGGAATAATGAACGACCCAAAATAAATTATGAAAAATAAAATCATATACCAATGAAACTGGAGATTTATTTCTTCCTTAGCGATTCCTTTATCAGTTTCATTTATTTGAGTGGTTTTCATCTCTTAACTTATGCACATTTTTTTAAAGTTATCATAGAAATAATTATATGAATATTATTATGAGTTCTTTGACTATTTATTATGATATAATTTAAAAATTTCCACACTATTGATTTTAGGAATAATATATTAAGAAAAAATAAAAGGTTAAATATTATATTTTATTAAAAATTTTGAATCAATCTTTAGGTTTTTCTTTTTTAGGAAACCATGGTATAAATGAGCTAGTTCTCTTCTTGTATGCGGCATATTCTTCATTCCCTTCGAATCTCTTATCTAATAATCGTACTCCTGATACTTTTATTATTTGAAACGTAATATATGCAGGGCCAATAAATGTTATAAATCCGAATGGGACAGCTAATGCTATTACAAAGAGACCCCACCATTGAGTTACTTCTCCAAAATAATTAGGATGTTGCGAATATTTCCATACACTTTTAGTCATAATTCTGTTCTTGTTAGCTGGATTTTGCAAAAATTTATAAAGGGAATAATCTGCGATAGTTTCAAAGAGAAATCCTATTAACCAGATTATTGATCCTAACCATAAAGTTACTCCTCCAAAATCTAATAAATTGGTTACAGGAGGATTGGCACTTATATTTACAAACCATACAGGGATACAAACGAGAAAAACTATAATTCCTTGGAATAAATAGACTTTAAAGAGACTTTTTAGAGCAACATTTTTTTTCCAACGTTCACGCATTGCTTTATATCGATAATCTTCAGGTTTTCCTCTATTTCTTATAAAAACATAGGTTGCTAGCCTAATCGCCCAGATTAATACTAATATCGTTACTATAATTTGACGAATGCAATAACTTGACGTGAATACCAGATTAAGTATAAGGCTTGTTAATGCAACAACAAAATAAGCAGGGCCATAAAATATGTCCATGATTGCATTATTTCTTTTTATTGTTCCGACTATAAAAGCAATGAATATGTATATAAATAGTGCTAATGCTGAGTATCCAATTGTTGTTAACATAATTTCAATAGTTGTCATAAAAAATACGATTAAATATTAAAATCTTAAAAGATGATTATTTGGAAAATATTTATAGTTTATATCTATTAAATAAAGATTTTAAGATTTTTTTTAGGAGCTACAGCTTTTTTTTTTTATCCTCTTCGATGTTTACTTCATGTTCAACATGAAACTTAACTTCTTCATCTACATCTTTTTTAACAATGATGTCCCTTCTCGTTTCGGCATATTTGTTCGGTTTTAGCTTTATTACTGGTATTCCTATATAAATGTAGCCTGGCTCTAAAACTTGGTTTAGTGTGGTAATAGAGATAGCAGCAACAACCGTATCCTTTCCAACGATTGTTCCAGGGGCAATAGTTGTGTGACCTCCTACTAAAGCATAGTCATCTAGAATTATCCTAGAAATTATTAGATATTTCCCGATTACCATTGAGCTCATCAGATTTGCGCCTTGCCCAATCATTACTTTTCTCCCAAAATAGATAAACTCGCCATCGCACCATGCATCATATAGATAACTTGAATAATCCATTTTGATTCCAAACCACTTAAAAGCAAGAGCATCAGCCCAAGGGATAGGGCAATTTCGCATTAGCCATAAAACAACTTTTTTTAACTCAGTACGCAAAAGCCAAAATTCGTAGTCCATATCTCTGAGTTGAGCCAAAAAAATTCCTTCCCTAGGGCGATGAAATAAATTGACGAGGATGAGAAACAACTTACTATATAAAAAACAACCTAAAATGAAAGCAAAATATAGGAAGAATAACAGTGCGGGTAAGAAAAATACGAAGAGGATAGGGTTGGTTACGAACACTGTGTAGGTATAAAATAGGATCCCAACTTGTAATCCGCTAATCCAGAAGATAGGGAGATAAACTGCCAGAAATTTAATATTAATTCTACTAATTGCTGAGCTAGTAGTAAAATCAACAGTTAAATCTAATTCTTCATTTTTGATATCATCCTTCTGTTCTTCTTTTAATAATGGATTAGATTCACCTTGAAATTCGTTTAAGATTTTTTTCTTTTTATGCTTCTTGGATTTTTTATCAGGCACTAAAGTTTTTAAAGAAATCTTATTTTTATCCAATTCTTCTTGCGTTAAATTAAGATATCTCATGACTTTTTTATCAAATATACGTCTTAAGGGAATTCCGAAATAATAATTATGTTCTCCCTTTAGAACGCTATGCTTAGTGGCAGATGCCAAAGGTAATAGATAAGAATTATCTTTAATCTCTGTTCCAGGACCAATCTGATTGATCCCTGCTGTGGTAACATTATCTCCAACGTTGATTTGAAAGTATGCGATATTGCCAAAAATTCCTTCTACTAAGTGAGTAGCTAACGTCGAGCCTACAGCAAAATAACAATTTTTTCCTACAATTCCGAATTTATCATTTCCAACAGATTCCTCAAGTGTACTTCCCTTTCCAATAACCATTGAACCCACAAAATTAAATAGCCAATTAGAGAGCCATGGAAATAGTCCCTTAACGAACAAGTTCTTAGGATACTTAATGAGAAACGATCTAAGATGATAATATTTCTCAGTTTTACTTCTAATGTTACGTGGAATAATGCCACTTTTACTGGGGGACTTCTTTTCAGTATATCTCCATATTAAACGAGTGATTATTGCGACAAATAATAATCTAATAAGGTAACATATAATCAAGACAATTGGCATCGTCAGAAATGCAATTAGCGGCTCAAGTTCGGTAAAAAGACTAACAATATCGGGTATAGCTAAAAATTTTGGCAAAAAGAAAGCAAAAACATAGAACATAAATAGAGCGATGGGAACGAGAAAGGATGCTAAATAGATTGTTAATAAAATGACTATAGCTGAAAAATATTGAACGCTTAGTTCTTCCCTCTGTACGGGAGGTTTTAACAGTTTAGATGCTTTTACTTGGGGTCTTGATTCCATATAAAATATAGTCCTTTATCAATTATACTTTTTAATTAAGAAAAGATGTAATTTGTACTTTTACTAAATAAAATTATTATTTCAATAAAAACCTCTTTTACATTTCTTCTTTATTTATAAAATTTAAAATAAAACGCTAAGCATCGACAAAAAAATAAGTAACCCTTAATTTCCATAATAGTGAAAAATATAAGAGTAAAATATTACCTATATCATGAATTATTTTAAGATAATATTGTCAAAAACAGATAACCCTAATCAATCTCTTAATAAACATTATACCATAATTTTATATTATCATAAATCATTAAGTTCTAGTTAGGTTAAGGCAAATAAAATTATTAAATTATAATAAAAGCCGATAAAATTCAAATATTGATTGTAATCAAGCTTATGGAGGAATTAAATGTCAGATAATTCTTTTTCATTGATGGATCTGCTTCCCAAATATGTTATTAATTCTAAAGGGGAAAAGAAAAAATTTGAGGAAGAGAATATTGCTAAAATCTTAAACAAAGAAACTGGCTTGGATATACATATCGCCGAGAATGTTGCTGAAGATGTGATAAGGAAAATCATTGGTCTTGGGATTGAAGAGATTCGAACTAATTATATCCGGGAATTAGTTTGCGTAGAATTAACTCGACGTGGATTAAACAAGCACAGAAATCTATTTGCACGTGCAATTAATTTAGAAAATATCTCATTTAAATTAGATGAGAAATTCTTAAAAAAGTACAAAAATAAGCAACCTAATTGGGGCCCACTTGGATATATAACCTATAAAAGAACTTACGCACGAATTATTGAGGAAGAGAATCGAAAAGAAGAATTTTGGGAAACTATCCGTCGTGTCATTGAAGGATGCTATTCAATACAAAAGGAACATTGTATGAAATTGAGTTTACCTTGGAGTGATGAGAAAGCGCAGAGATCAGCCCAGAAAATGTTCGAAAAGGTTTGGAATTTCAAGTTCTTACCCCCTGGAAGAGGACTCTGGATGTCAGGAACTGAATTCGTCCAAAAAAATGGATCTATGTCTTTAAATAATTGTGGATTTGCTTCTACCGAAGACATTAATCGAAAATATTCGAAGGCTTTCGAATTTGTAATGGATGCCTTGATGTTAGGTGTAGGCGTTGGATTTGACACTAAAGGAGCAGGTAAAATATTAATAAAAAAACCAAAAGAGGATAATTTTGATTTTCAAATACCAGATAGTAGAGAAGGATGGGTTGAGAGTCTAAGATTAGCTTTAGAAGCATATTTCTTAGGAAAGCAAATCCCAAATTATGATTTTTCACTCATTCGTCCTGCTGGAGAGCCAATCCGAGGATTTGGGGGTATTGCATCAGGACCAGGGCCGCTAAAAGAAATGTTAGAAGATATCAGAAACGTTTTAGAGAAAAGAATCGGAAAACCTATTACTTCGGTTGATATCGTTGATATTATGAATTACATAGGTAAATGTGTCGTTGCTGGGAATGTGCGACGTAGCGCAGAAATTGCATTAGGTGATCCTACAGATTTAGAATTTGTTACTTGTAAACAAGATGAAAAAGCATTATATTCTCATAGGTGGGCCAGTAATAATAGTGTATTTGCTGTAAAAGGAATGGATTATTCATTTGTTGCCAATCAGATTGCCGTAAATGGTGAACCGGGTATTTTTTGGCTTGAGAACGCGAGGGACTATTCAAGGATGGGAGATTCTCCTGATTTCAAAGATAAGCAAGCCGCAGGAGTTAATCCATGCGGAGAACAAACTCTTGAATCATTTGAACTTTGTTGTTTGGTAGAAACTTTTCCTTCTAATCACGAAACTTATGAGGAATTCCAAGAAACATTGAAGTATGCCTATCTTTATGGAAAATCTGTTACATTGGTGAATACGCATTGGCCTGAAACGAATGCAGTAATGCTTAAGAATAGACGAATGGGAATCTCCCAAACGGGTATAGCTGAAGCTTTTGTAAAACATGGGAGGCGGAAAGTGATTGAATGGTCTGATCGAGCTTATAAATATCTACGAGAATTAGATGAAGAATATTCGAATTGGCTTTGCATTCCCAAAAGCCTTAAGATTACTACTATTAAGCCCAGTGGCACCGTTAGCCTATTACCAGGTGTTACCCCAGGTATTCATTATCCTCATTCAGAATATTATATTCGGAGAATCAGATTATCAAAAAATTCTGATTTAATAGAACAAATTCGCAATGCTGGATATCATATTGAAGAAGATCTATATTCTCCCAATACCGTAGTTGCAGAATTCCCTATCAAAGAGAAATATTATGACAGATCAAAAAAAGAAGTTTCAATCTGGGAACAAGTAGCTAATGCAATCGATTATCAATCAAAGTGGTCGGATAATCAAGTATCTATTACAGTTACATTTAATCCTGAAGAAAAAGAAGAAATAAAACGGGTTTTAGAGTTTTGTGAAGATAAGTTGAAAAGTGTAAGTTTTTTACCATTAGAAGAGCATGGTTATAAACAAGCTCCTTATGAGGAAATCACTAAAGAACAATATAAAGAAAGAACTTCCAAAATAACTCCTTTGAACCTTAATGATACAAGAGACAGAGCCATTGGTGAGAAATTTTGTGATTCTGAGACATGTGAAGTAAGGTTTGATTTATAATCTAGATTTTAATAAAAAAAAAGTTATTAATAAGGAAAAAAAGATTAAAATTCTTCCTTCTCAAAGCGTATCATGCCCAAAAAAATATAAACTGAATTAAATATATCTCGGTTTGTCTTTAGTTTCATTATAATAAGATTCAACTCCTATCTCTTTCATTCTATTATTCATTTTTAGCCATCTTCGTTTAAGGTGTGGATCAAAATTAGTCTTGTCGCATGGAAATTCATCGCATTGAAAACAAAAATCAACCCTTTTCTCCTTAGAACAATCTTTAACTTGACAATCGGGGTAAATACAAGTTCCTTTTCTACAGCCATTGCAATTTTCTTTCGTGAAATAGGAAAGCAATTCTTTAAAAGAAGGATAATGTTTAAAGATGGGAAGAAAAGAAGAAAATCTTTCAGCATATACATCAAAAGAACCTAGTAAATTCAGAAGGGATGTGCTATTTTTCCGTATTTCTCCATTAGAATGAGCATAACATTTGTAGCAATTAAGCCCGCAAGGAGCAAGTCTTTCTAAAATTTCCTCATATTTCATAGTTTATTCCTCATTTCTATTTTTTAATTATCAATATATAATTAATGATTAATTAAAATTATAAATTGGAAAAAACTTCTTCTGATTAATAAGAATTTAAAGTAAAAATTAAAAACTATCCAAGAAATGTAATTTTTATTAATTAAGAATTTTATAAATTATGTTAAAATGAGTGATTTTTAATGTCTGAAGAAGATCCAGTTGAAGAATTAGAACAATTGGCAGAAGAAAAAGAAGTAAGAGCTAAGCCAAGGACTACTCCAACAAAGAAAAAGGCAAAGAAGAAAACAACCACTCCTACAACAGCTGAAGGAGAAGTGAAAGCTACTAAACAAATTGTATTTAAGAAGATGCTTGTTAATTTTTGGCGTACTCGCCTTCATGATGAAGAACTAGGAGTCCATCAACAGTTGAAGTATCAAGCAAAAACTAGATGGTATTCCAAGAATTTTGATATGGAAGGTGATATTGAAGAGGATAATGAAAAGAAATATATAATAGCTTTTAGTAAAGAGCAATGGGAAGAATCTCCTTTAGAAGAGAAACGATTAGTTTGCCGCTTCTTTACAACTATGGAAGAATCATTGGAAAGTCGACCTAAAGGGGGAACTTTCAGGGGAGGCATTGAATTAAGTATTGCACATTCATTAATACAAAGCTATGAGATAAAACATGCTGCTCCTGTTTTTATAATGCAAATCCCTGGAACGATTAATTTAGTGAGATTAGTAAGAGGTTGGAGATTAATTGGAACCCGTTGGTCATTTCCTCTTTTACCCGAAGAAAAAGGCGATGAACTTCAAATAGTACGTGCAAGAGGTGTTGTCGGACCAGGCAGAAACTACAAAATCTACATAGGGAAAAAATTGATTGCTAGAATTGATGGTCATCCAATACAAAAAGAATTTGAAATCGAAATCTATGATGAAGATTATGCAAAAGATAAAACCTTTCGTACTTATATGATTTTATTCGGGTGTGCTTGTAATTTTATGGACGGTGCTGATAAAATCATTAAAAGACTTTATAAAAAGATGAAAAACACAGGAAGTAGCACCTATAAGCCTCCTAAGAACGAATTAGATCTTTTTAGGAATCCAAGAATGATGCGCAGATAAAATATATTGACAAATTATAAAAAAATTTTTATTTTTTATATTTAAAATTTAAGGTACATACTTTTTCTTCCATGCCTTATACCCTTTTGTTTCTTTTCCTCGATAAATAGCAATTTTTCCGGTTTCTTTTTCATATGTTTTCTGTAAGGTCTCCTCGTCAGCATCTCTTAATTCTTCACGTTTAATTTCTTCTTCAATTTCATATTCTTCCTCTATTCTTTTGACCCTCTTCAATACGGCATAAACGGCATGATTCCAAAGAGCGAAACCTATATATACTAAACCTACAATTATCAGAAGTATTATACCAATAAGCAAAACCCATTCTCCCCAATTAAAATTAATAATAACAAATACCCATAATTCTCCAATCCAATTCCACAGGAATGAAGGTATAATGACAACAATTAGGGTTATGATAAAAATATAGACACTTACTAAAGTGACTGCTAAAAGTAACCGTAAAGTTGTATAATCTTCGTATTTCTTAGCCAATACTCGGTCTTTAAATAATCTCTGACATAGTTTTAATATTCCTCCTCGAAACAGGATATAAAATAATACTAAAAGAAATAAATGACCTACTACAATACCTATAATGATGAGTGCGATTGCACCTGGACCCCAACTTACTATAATATCCCATCTTCCCGTTTCAATTAACCAACCAATAATCGTTAGCCAAATTCCAAGTATCGAAACCGCAGCTCCTATTATAAGAGCATAGTAGATTGTCTTAGCTATGCGTAAGTCCCAAGTACTATATTCGTCTAAGGGATCTGGTTCTCTAGTTGGTGCTTTTCTTGGTTTTCTTGGCATATTTATCTCAACTCAAATTAATTTAAAATAATTAGATTAGAATCAAATTATATAATTTTATATTTTAGGTTATTTGAATATTTTTCCTATTTATATATTATAGGTTTGATAACTTATTCTTTTTCATACGGTGCTTTTAATGTACTGTGGCAATAAGGACATTTGATATCATCAGGAGAAATATCTTCACCACAATACGGACAAAAGGTTTTATCGAGAGGAACCTCTTCTTTACCCTCTTCTTGAATTTGAACTTTTCCCTCTTTTTTTCGTGGTTTTATTTCTTTTCCCGCCTTCTTAAGGATTTTTTCTTTTGGTGTTGAAGGTATTGCTTCTTCCTCCTCTCCTACTTTCTCAACTGGTTCTTTTGAAAATTTTAATCGAGATAAACATATCGGGCAATAATTTTTAGGTCTATTTAGATAATAAATCGCAAAAATAAGTGCGGCTATTCCTAAGGTACCCACAATTAAAATGATCCAAATTATTTTTTGAAAGGTTTCTAGTGGTTTTCTTGTAGGATTAGTTACTTCCTTTTTACAAACAGAGCAGTATGCATATTGTGTCATAATAGATCCACAAATTAGTTTCAATTTAACTTAAATAATAGAATATTTTAATTAAAAAAGCCTTTTAAACCTATAATATGGTTTTTAAATTAAATAATTTACACTTTTGAATTGGAAGCAATTTGGAAAATAATACATTTTATATTGAAACTTATGGTTGTACTTCAAATAAAGCCGACTCATATATAATTTCAAATGTGTTAAAAGAATCAAATTTCAAACAAGCATCTTTAGATGAAGCTAGGTTCATTATTGTTAATACTTGTGGTGTAAAACAACAGACAGAAAATAAGATAAAGAATCGCTTAAAATTTTTATATAATAACTTTAAACTAGGTAGTGATAAATATTTAATAATTACTGGATGCCTTCCTTTTATAGCCGAGTCCTATCTAAAAGTAATCGGAAATATTGTGCCAAATTTCTCTGCTATCCTTGATTTAGATAGTATTCATGAAATTCCCAAAATTTTAAATCAAATTAATAAGGGCGGTAAAAATTTAATTATTAAATCACAACAATCGATTGAAAAAGTGAAATACTTTTTCAATTATCCCGTTGGTAAAATAACTGGTATCGTTCCTATTTCTGAAGGTTGCTTAGGCGCTTGTACTTATTGTTGCGTTAAAAATGCTAGAGGAAAGCTTAATTGTTATAACCCTAAAACGATTATTGATAATCTCGAGCATCAATTAAAGCAGGGAATAAAACAGATCTATTTAACATCGCAGGATTGCAGTACCTATCAATACAATAGTACTCAATTAGTTGATTTAGTTAAAAATATTATAGAATTGGACTTTAAATTTTTTTTAAGAATTGGTATGCTGAATCCACAATTTCTTAATGAAAATGTGAACCAACTATTTTCAATCTATGCTTTTGACAAAGTCTATCACTTTTTACACATCCCTATTCAATCTGGGAGTGATAGTGTACTTAAAGGAATGAAAAGGCCCTATAAAATCGCAGGAATAACTGAAAAAATAAATTTATTACGAAATCATTTCCCATCACTTACAATCTCTACAGATATCATCTGTGGTTTTCCGGGGGAGACAGAAGACGATTTTAAAAAAGCAATTGATTTAATAAAATGGTTAAAGCCGGAAATATTAAATATTTCTAAATTTACTCCCCGTCCAGGGACTAAAGCAAAAACTATGAAGCAAGTCAATAGTAGGGTAATTAAGGAGCGCTCCATGAAATTGTCTAAAATATTTCGAGAAAGTTTGATTGATATCAATAAAGAGTGGATAGATTGGGAGGGTGAAGTGTTAATCCTTCATAAAGGTGATACAAAAAATCAGGCATTTGGTCGGAATTTTGCGTATAAAAATGTTTTTGTTAATGATTTTAAAGGTAATTTTGGGAATTTCTATGACGTTAGAGTTTATAAAGTTAAGGGATTTAACTTATACGCTAATTTAGTATAATTTGAGACCCTAACGGAAATTATCTCGATTTTTATAGTTTTAATGTAAACTTTAGTAGCTTTAAAATATTAGTTTTAAACAATTTCTTATTTGAATAAATGATTTTTAAAAAAAATAAATATGTATAAAAATTAACTACCCAAAAAAGAAAAAAATAAATATGATATATGGAAATTGATCCTTAAATATTAAAGGTTTCAAATCTGATGTGCATGAGTAATGAGTATCCCTATATTTAAAGCAAGAATTTTTAGAATTAAAGTAAAAGCATCAAAAAAGAGGATATTATTCCCTATAGCAATTATGCTAATTTTTGCGTTAGTCATTATTAGAATTCTATTAATTATCATAATCAATGTTTGTTATAAAGTTCAAAAATCTTTATCAAAATTATTTTATGAATAAGATCCCACTATTCGAATTCGATTCGAAAAATATCCTTAAATAATGATTTAAGTGAAATTAGATTTCATAAAAAAGCATTTACCCTTAGGATAAATTTAAAAAATAGATTACTTATTTTAAACCATATTTTTCAAGGAAGCTGGTTAATCTACTTCTATGAAACTTTAATCCCAGCTCATCGGCAGGAAATCCAAATGCTAATGCCATTAATTCTGTGAGGTATAAAATCGGTATATCGAAACTTTTATTCGCTTGTGTTCCAGCTTTTTTCTGATTTGTATCCATCTGTTGAAAACAAGCAGGGCACACAACAACAAAAGCCTCAGCACCAGCATTAATCGCACTAGAAAATTTATTTGCTAATATTGTCATTGAAGGTTCTTCTTCTGTATTCCCAACTCCTGATCCACAGCAGAGCATTTCTTCTTGATAATCGACTGGTATTGCTCCTGTCGCTGCTACAAGTTCTCTTAATTTTACCGGTTCCATTGGGTCGTCTGTTTGCATAATCTCAGAAGGACGATTATAGTGACATCCAGTATGGCATGCAACTTTTAAAGCTGAAAAGTCAACTTTTATATTTTCTTTTATTTTTTCTGCCCCAAGCTCATGTAACACTTCTACGAAATGTTTAATCTTAATAGAACCAACGAATTCACGATTGATTGACTTCAAAATTTCATTTATTTTACTCTTTTCATGAGAATCATGTTTTAATTCATGATTTACCGCTTTTAGAGTCTGAAAACATCCATTGCATAAAGAGACGATGTCCTTATTTTCTTCTTCCGCAATTGTAAGGTTTCTTGCTCCCATTGCCAACCAACTTGTATGATCTACTGCGTGAAACCCAACTGGATCAGGACAACAGGCAAATGGAGCATCAGATGCCTTAATTCCAAGAGTATCAAAAACTTTTCGGGCAGAAGCTTCTATAAAGGGGATACGATTACCTATAGTACAGCCTTGGAAAATTTTATATTCTCCTTCTGCTTTAGCCATAATAATATTCTCTTTTATTCTTTATTATAATATATATGGTTTAATAATAAATCAATTAAAAGATTTGCTAAATTGAGTAATAAGGTATTTCTGTCATTTTAATAAAGTAAAAAGTAAATAAAAAATATTAAAAATAATAAGAATTAATCAAAGATTTTTCCACAATTGCTACAAAAATTCGCAAATACGGGTAATTCTGTTCCACATTCAGGGCAATGCTTTTTTTCTAACGGTTGTGATTCTTCAAATACAACTTCTTGTTCAGGTTCTATTGCTCCTACTTCTTCTTCTTTTTTCTCTCTTATATCCTTTTTAGTTCTCACTTTTCTGACAGATAAACGTCCTATAATTGCAATTACTACTCCTACAAAAGATAAACCAGTCCCGTAGTTAAATTGACTATATAGAGTATTTAAGTAACCTAAGATTGTTGGATCGGTTATTATTCCGGTAGCATTTACTATATGTGTAATAATCCAGACTATTAAAGCTAGGGTTCCAAAAGCCAATCCGATCCATATTATAAATTTGCCAAATCTTACCGCGCCTAAAATAACGAATATTGCACCCACAATGACTGCAAATCCTCCTAAATCTGCAATCCATCTAAAAATGTTAAAAATATAGCTGAATAATACTTGATAATCTGGCCATTGGTCTTTAGCTAACTCATAGAGAAATTCAAAGACTCCTATGCTACCAACTGTTGAACTATAAATCATTATAGCCCCACCGATTACTAATAAAATAAATCCTACTTTATGTTTCATTTGATTTATTCCTCACAAAAGATTATATTATTAAAGTGATCTAAAAAAATTATTACCTTTATTTGTTTATAATTTTTTTTGAAAGTTTCATATAACCTTGATTCATTAAAAATAATAAAAATTATTAATAGGATTAAACTAAATGATTTCAACTCTTTCTGGATGAGAATAAATATTCATTCTCCCTCCTCTTACAAATCCAATCAATGTAATTCCGTAAGCGAATGCTAATCTAATTCCTGATTCTATTGCTGCTGATAGAGAAGCCACTATAGGAATCCTCGCCCTTATAGCCTTTAGTACAGAATCGCCTGTCAATCTTCCCGTAGTTGTAAGGAATATGTTCTCAAATCCATGGTTTTTTATAACCATCTCTCCTATAACCTTATCAATTGCATTATGGCGCCCTATATCCTCTTTCACACTAAGAATATTTCCTTGGTAATCAAACAGAGCGGCTCCGTGGCAGCCTCCAGTCTCTCTAAATAACTCAGTTTTAGTTTGCATCTTAATTATGGAATTAAAAATTACTTCAGAAGAAAGCTTCTTAGTTTTACTTGAAGTAATTGCTTCTTTTGACTTTTCAAGAGTTTCTTTTATATATTTTCTCCATGGAGATGGAATCCCACATGTTGTATCAATAACCCTGCTTACAGGGTCCATCTCAAATTTGTCTAAATCAAAATTTATTGAATCAATTAGATCAATATTAATATTCCCTTCTAATTCATTTACTTCTAAGGTTTTTACATCATTATAATTGTTAATTATCCCTATTGAGAAAGCAAAACCAATAGCTAATTCCTCTAAACTTTCAGGTAAACAGACAACATTAACTAATGGATTTGAATTTATATAGATATCAATTGGTGTCTCAATTAAAACAGTGTCGTTCTCATCAATTTTCTCTTTTTTATTGATTCTTGTGATATTTACTTTCCTTTTATACAATGTAATTACCTAAAGGGATATTCCAGAAATGAAAATTTTATTTATTAAATAATGAAGTTGTCTTAAAATTAATAATCTTTATAAAAAAAGAATAGACTCAAAATAATAATAAATATTAGGCTGCTACATAGAGTCTCCCATTTGTGCCTAATTTTACCTTTCCGGTATTTTTATCTTTTACCGAATGATTTTTCTTGACTGAATGGTCTCCACTATATTCAATGAATTTACCTTTGAGTTTTTCGCCATTTGGTAACTCAATTTCGTTAATTTCACCTAATTTCTTGAATGAAGGCAAAATCTTTGAGATTTTACCCTTGACAACGATACTTCCTTGAATTTGATCCGCTCCAGCACAGCGATCCACATTCCCGTTAACAATAATAGTGGCACCATGATTATGAATACCTAAAAAAGAACCTGCTGCACCACATATAAGTGTTGGAAATCTTTTAGCAGCGATTGATGATCTTGCCCATGATAAAGCTTCATTTCCAATTTTTCCTTTTACTTTAATCGTACCATTTTTCATTCCCTGCCAAAAACCTCGGTATGCAGCTCCAACATAATGGCCAGCATTACCATTTATTTCTAATTCTCCTCCTCGAAGCATAGCACCCGCCCAATCATCTGTATCACCATTAACAATTATTTTCCCTCCTTCCATTTGGTTACCAACATGCATTCCAACATTTCCATTAATTATAATTTCTCCATCAGTCATTTTCTCTCCAATACGTTTGACATTGGATAAATCACCTTCGATAATGATTTTTGTATCTTTAATGTCAGATGATTTTCCAGTGACATCGAAAAAATCTCCTAATTTAACAATCTCCTTTCCAAGGAATAATTCTAATTTTTTTATTTCTGCAACTGTCTTTCCTACAAAGTTGTCTGGTGTTATTGCATCTGCTTCTAATGGAATTGTTGGTTGCTTTTTTAACTTGAGTTTGATTTCTGCCATGATTCACTCACCAATCTTTGTTTTTACCTTCTCGATTAACTGTTCTAATATTTGTTTATCCGAATGGGTTTCACCTGGAGCATCTTTTACTTTCCTTAATCTCAATGGAACTTTATCCATCCTATATGCTGTACCTTCACATTCTATTCCAGCAATTGCTGCTGGTAATATTACATCTGCAAATGCTGAAGTAGGGGTCTCATGGGGTTCAATAGCAATTAAAGGATGCTTAAACATGTTCTTTACTGCGGTAGCTGGAAAATTACTTGCCGGATCTGATGCGACTATTAAACAAGCATCGACTTCATCTCTTATAAGTAAATCAACTGAAGAAAATTCTCCTGGATTATAGCGAGGATATCCCCTTGAAAAATCAATTGAATATGCATAACCGGTATTCCATGTAAATACTTGATTAGCTCCAGTAACATTATAGTGTCCTCGCATAGGTTCTAGTAAAAATTTAGTATGATCATTTAATTCTCTTGTTAAGCAAATTGCAGCATCAATATTTCGATGATGCCCTAATGTTTGAGTTAAACCCATCCCGAAAAATATTACTCCAAACTTGCATGATTTTACTATTTCAACCAACTCTTTTATTTTATCTATAGGAACACCGGATACTTCCTCTGCATCTAATTCAACACCCCTAAGTATAGCTCTTATGGCATTAACTAATTCATAATCTTCGTTAGGATTAACTTGAATGTACAAATCTGCGATTTGAGCCGTATGAGTATTCCTCGGATCAACAACAACAATAAATCTGTCATTTCTTCCATCTTTCCTGAAATATCCTCTTACAAACTCACTATATCTCCCTAAATGTCGTGGATGAGCGTGAACAGGGTTACAACCCCAAAAGATAACTAAATCAGCTCTATTTTTATATTCTCCTAACGTTGATAAAGGTGCTCCGACATCTTGAATTGCTAGTAATGAAGGACCGTGACAAACTGAAGCGGTATTATCTAGTATCGCACCCAAAATTTCAGCTAATTCTACTCCTTTACTTTGCGCTTCACACTCAGTAGATGAAAATCCATAAAGTAATGGTCTTTTTGCTTTAATTAATATATCTGCTGCTTTATCCAAAGCTTCATCCCAAGAAACTTCCTTATACTCTCCATTAGATTTAATTTTAGGTTTTAAAAACCTATGCCCACCTGGATTTGAAGCGAAATATTTCTTTGTTCCGATTTGACATCCATTTCTTACTTCAATAACAGAATCCGTCTTAATATCAATATCTACTTCAAGGTCATCACAAAGAGTTCCACAGAAAGGACACACCACATCATAAACAGTTTTAATTTTCTTTTCTACCATTGTTTATCCCTCCCTTAATTTCCTTATAAGCTCTAATGCATCTAGTACTCTACCGTTTTTCATAACTTCCACTTTAGCTTTCATTCCCTTAAATGTAGGAGTTCCACATGCTTGAGAATTCGGATTTACTACCTGATTCGACCAAGGACCCATTGGGATGAAAATAACTCCCGGGTGTGGACCTTCTTCTGTAATAGTCGAATAAACAACCACTTCGCCGTAATCTGTGATGACTTTGACGGGAGTACCTACTAAACAATCTAGTTTCTTAAAATCTTCTCTATCAAAGGTGCAAATCGCAGCAGCGCGAACATTTTCCATAGTAGTTTTACCTCCTTCAAGAGCAACTCCTTGGTTAATAGTACGACCCGTGAGTAAGATTAAATTATTTAAGCTCATCTTCTCTTATTCCTCCTCTTGTGGCCATCGTAACTTCTTTAATCGCTCTACTAACGGAGGCCAGAATAATTCGCTAAATTCTCCTGAACTTTTTACTTCAGAAATTTCTAACTTTATAGCGCCTGTCGGACACGCATTATCACAAGCTCCGCAAAATACGCATTTTTCTTCATCTACGACTACATTTGGAGCAGTTTCCCATCCTTTTTCTGGCTTGGGAGGAATAGTTATAGCGCCTGAAGGACATACATCAGCACATGTTTGACATCCACCTGCACATTCTTCATCTACCACACTTATTTTTCCAGTATTATATTGCTTTACTATTCGCTCCTTTCCTTCGTTATTCTTTATCTTTTTGGTTTCAAATTCAAGTTTGGGTACCACTTTTTCTTTAACAATAGTTATATCTTCTAAATTTATAATTTCTCCATCTTTTTTAAGAGTAAGTGAACTAAAGGGACATATATAGACACATGTTCCACAAAAAACACAAAGTTTAGGATCATAAAGCTCTGGAATAATATCCTCTTGCTTTGGGAATCTACGTGAAGTTCCCACCGGTCCCCTTGAAATAGCGTCCTTTGGGCAAACACGAGCGCATGTTCCACACCCAACACATTTTTCTCTGTTAAGTATTAATTCTAAACTCTCTAAAAGGAATTTGACTTCAACTTTTTCTTCTTCCTTATTAATGGTTCTTGAAATTTTTGGGAATGACATTTATCAAACCTCCTCCATACACTCAATTCTAATTGCCACCTGTGGACACATTTTAACACAAACACCGCATCCATCGCAATTTATTTTACGTTCTTCTTTATAAATAGGAAAAGCAATTCCATTTTTTACTAAAATTACCGCATTATCTTCATTTAAATAACTATGAAGTCTTAATTGATTAAAATTTATTGGACAACTTACAACACATGCATTACAGCCAGTACATGTGTTTTTATTAATTTTTAATTGATAGACTTGCATGATTTAAGAAGTAAATTATAATATCCTATGAAAAATATCTATTCAACTTAATTTTTAGAAAGTAGTGTATTTTAAAAAATTTAGTATATCAATTATTAAGTGCATAGGTTTTAAAAGGACATTTGAAAGAATTTATGATTTATGAATTTAAAGATAGAAAATAAATTGTATTAACTTAAAAGTGGCTATATTTTTTGAAAAAACAAGTTATGATTAAAATTTAGATATGTGAAATTATGCAAAATTTTCAAAAACATTCTTAATAATTTAAAGAGAATTCTGAATCGTTCAATAAGTGGACCTTAAACTTTATTAAGACAACTTTGATTAATTATTATTGAAAAAAGAATCCTATAAGTTATGTCAAATCTAAAATATCAATTATCCAATTTCTTTAAGCATAAATGCGCTGTATGGGAAATCACGTTAAAATGTAATAGTAGATGTATTCATTGTGGTTCATCAGCTGGTAAATCTCGTTTAGATGAACTCGATACAAAAGAGGCATTAAATTTAGTTAAAGAATTAAAATCATGTGGATATGATGGGATTGCCTTAATGGGTGGCGAACCTTTTCTAAGAGAAGATTGGTATGATGTTGCCCATGAAATCAAGAGAAACAAAATAAAACTAACAATTGTCTCCAATGGCTTAGAAATCAAAAGTCAGATTCCTGAGTTAAAAGTATTAAAAACAGATTGTGTTTCCTTAAGTCTAGATGGCGCAACTGCTAAAACCCACGATCATATAAGGGGAATTAAGGGTTCCTATGATAGGGTTTTAAGTTCTATAAATTTACTTCAAAAGGCTCATATTCCAGTTAGCGTTATAACCACAATTAGTAAAATTAACTTTAAAGAGTTAAAAATGATTCGAGATTTACTGCTTAATAAAGGAATTGCTTGGCAAATTCAAATAGCATTACCAATTGGCAGATTTCCAAGAGAATTAGTTATTTCTCGAGAAGAATTTTATGGTATTGCTATGTTTATAGCATTGAATTGCAAAAGATATTCAATAAGAGAATTACCATTAATAGGAGCTCACTGTTTTGGATATTTTTCAAACATGTTGCCTGAAGTAGGATTGGAACCTTGGATTGGGTGTCAAGCAGGCAAATCTGTTTTAGGAATTCAGAGCAATGGAAACATTAAAGGTTGTTTGACTTTACCAAATAAATTTATTGAGGGCAACATTAGAACTTCAAATCTCTCTGATATTGTCAATTGTAGAATCGATTCTGATTATTATAATTACATCCAAAAAACAGACTCAAAAGATTATTGTTTTACATGTAAAATGTTCAAAAAGTGTAATGGAGGATGTTTAGGAACAAAAATCGCATTAAATTCTCTATATGCCCCTTATTGTTTAAGAGCTATTGAGGATGATTTATTTAGTGATCAATCCATACCGCTTAAGTGGAAGATCAATTCAAAACTTTCAAGATATAAATATCTATATCAAAAAATTTTGCTAAAATGAACATAAAATAAAAAATTGAGAGGAAAATTATGGTTATTAAAGAGCTTTTTCAATTCTATAAGATAGGACAGGAATTAGGATTATCTCGAAAAGAAATTAACAGCATATTGTTGTTTAAAAATCGGTATCCATTAATGTTAGCGATAATATTGATCGTAATTATTTCAGTTTTTGCCATTTTTTTTTGGAACGTTGCTTTAATTCTATACGCTAAATCGACTGAACCGGTTTATCCTCGTGGAGCAATGTATTCTAGTATTAGTATCAAAGATTTCAGAGATAAAAGATGAAGTTGAATATTGGTTGCGGTAAGAAATATGAGCCAGATTATTATAATATAGACTTATTTGATGACTTAATTGCTGATAAAAAGATGTCTGCTCTAGATCTTGAATTTGATGACAATTCTTGCCAAGAGATTAAGGCAATTCATCTAATCGAGCACTTAGGATTTTATCAATCTATTTATGCCCTGGGTGAGTTTTTCAGAGTTTTAGAACCAAAAGGCAAATTAATTATAGAAACTCCTGATTTAGAAAAAGCTTTTCGTACCTATTTAAACTCAAATTATGGACAAAAAAATGATGTACTAAGTTGGATATATGGACTCCCTCATGAAGGGCTTGAACACAAATTTTGTTTTCCCCCTCAGTTATTATATGAGATATTAGAAAAGATTGGGTTTGAGAATGTAAATTATATGAGTTTTTATAATAGTGAATCAATTCCTACTGTAAAATTTGAAGTTAATAAACCAGAAGTCAATGAGTTTGTTGAAATCTTTCAAATTTTTTCTCACATTCGTAAAGAAATGTTAAAAAATAAGGTTGTCAACTTTAAGGATTTATTCACAACGAAAGAAAAAGAAGACCTTTTGAATTTATTATTGATAGAATCGCTTGATTTTATTAAAAATAAACGAGTAAAAAATCAAATAAATTGTATAAAAAAATCATTAATAATTTCACCCCAGATTGTAAAAATCTTTATAGAACAAATAAAAAATGTTCAAATATTTTCCGATTTAGAGAGAACTCAAATCTTAGAAATAATAGAATCTCTTATTAAATTCAAATTTCATAAAATTTTATTAACTACTCTTATGAAAGCCCCTTTAATACCAGGTGGTCAAAAAGTTCTTTTGTCTTCGATTGAATCATTCGGTTTGGCAATAATTGATAAATTGGGCTCTCCAGAAAAAGATAAGATGACAGAAAAGTTAAAGGAATTAGCCCTCAATTTAGAGAATCATGATCTTTCACTATTTTCCGCTAATATAATAAAAAGAACGTCTTTAGATTTCTTTTATCTGGGTATAAAAAGTTTCTATAATCAAGATTATAAGACTGCCTTAAATAAGATATTAATAGCTATAAAGATATATAGAGACAATTTTTTGTACTATTGGAACTTAGCCAAAATATTAGTCAACTTGAACTTAAAACAAAAAGCGATAAAATATTATAAAAGAACATTGAAATTGTTGTATCTAAGTAAACTTGCGAATAAATCCCAAATTAAGGATGATATAAAAAAAGAATTAAATTCAATAAGAAAATTAAAAGCAAAAACATTGTTATTAGAACCGATATTAACTCTTGATAAATATGAATCTAATAAATTAATCTAAAGTGATTGAAATGAAAGAAGAATCAATTAAAATATCGAGAACCAAGATAATCTTCCTTGGTTTGGTAATAGTATCTGCATTTCTATTAGTTATCAATTTAATTCCAAATTTTGTGGTAAACGAGGGAATAACCACTCACTTCTCAGATACTTTATCGACTAACAGACAGACATTTGTAAATAAAAGTAATCCTGACTTTAACTATAATATTTACGAGTATTACACAATTATTAGCAACTCTTGCGAAACTTATATCCACTATAATCTGGAATTATTGCCAGAGGAAACTGAGGAATTACATTTTTTTATGCATTCATCTCCTGTAAATATTGAAATAAATTTAATTTTAGTTGGATCTAATTGGAATTCTTCTGAAATAACTTGGAATACTAAACCTGAACATGAACAAATTATCGATACAGTAAATATTTCTAGTATCACTCAGAGCCCTTTTCAAGAATATTACAATTTTGAAGAAACTATTAATTTAACACGATTGATTGAAAATAATCATCTTACTGAAATCAGTTTTTGCATAAATATCACGGAGAATAATGTAGAACTAAATGAAAGTGTTGGATTATGGGGAATGCTACTTATGTGGAGGTATGAGAAACTTCTCTTATCCTATACCACTATTGTTACCTCAATCATCATTTCCTTCATATTGATAGGAACGATAATATATAATCATATAGGGGTATATTCTTGTCCAAGCTGTAAAACTAAAAGTAAAGTAATTGATAAATTTTGTTTATCCTGTAGAAATGATTTTAAAGAGGATTTTTTAAGCAAAAATGCTGATTATCAATTAGCATTGATTGTCTTATGGATCTTTGCACTTTTTGAGGGCAGCTTCCTAATTTGGGGAGTGCAAATGGTTTATAAGACATATCGTATAATGTATATTCCATTTTTTATATTCTTAATAATTAATTGGATTGTCTTTTGCTCAATCCAACTAAACTTTAAAATTAACAAATATAAACGGATAAGAGATGTCTTAAAATTTTTTACAATAACAAATTAAGATGATAAGCCAATCAATTAAGAAATCGAGAAGTCATATAATTTTTCTTAGTTTGCTAATAGCATCTATCTCTCTATTTATTATTAATTTCATTCCAATCTTTATATCAAATGAGGGAATAACTACTCAATTTTCAGATAATTTATGGCCTAACAGAGAAATGTTTGTAAATAAAAGTAATCCCAACTTTAATTATAACATTTATGAGTATGCAGGAATTATTAGTAATTCATGTGAAGCATATATTCACTTTAATCTTGAATTGTTACCAAGAGAAACTGAACAATTATATTTTTTTATGTATCATTATCATTTTATAGAAAGTTATCCCCCACCTGTAGAAGATATTGAAATAAATTTAATTTTAGTAGGATCTAATTGGAGTTCTTCTGAAATAACTTGGAATAATAAACCTAAACATGAGCAAATCATCAATACTGTGAATGCTTCTAATATAGTCCAAAGTCCTCTTCTACAGTATTACAATTTTGAAAAAACTATTGATTTAACAGAATTGATTGAAAATAATCATCTCAGTGAAATTAGCTTCTGTATAAATATCACAAAGAATAATGTAGTGTTAAACGATAGCATCGAATTATGGGGAATCCAACTAATTTGGAGGTATACAAAGCTTCTTATCTCTAATACTACAATTATTACATCTATTATTATTTTCTCGATTCTAATTGGAACGATTTTGCATATCAGAAAAGATATAAGTTCTTGTTCAATTTGCAAAACAAAAAGAAAGCTTACTGATAAGGTTTGCTTATCATGTAAAAACAATTTTAGAGAGGAAACTTTTATTAAAAGTGCAGATTATCAATTAATTTTGGCAATATTCTGGATATTTGCACTTTTTGAGATTAACTCTTTAATCTGGATTTGGAACAGATATGTGTGGCCATTATTTGTTTTGACTCTATTGTCTGGTATCATTTTAATTAATTGGACTATGATAGCTATAGCTCAAATCGTGCTAAAATTAAAGAAATATGGGAGAATAAGAGCACTTTTAAGATAAAAGATACTTCATAGGTTTTTTTTTCTCATAGATAATATTCTTCCCTTGAATTTATATTCAAATACTAATTTAATATTATTTATAGAAAAAAGTGATAAAGAATGGAATTAGAAGAAAAAATTGACCAATATTTGAAACTTAAAAGAGCGTTTAAATCCCAGATTATTCCTCATGAAACGGCTCTTATTATTATTGATATGCAAAACTATCAAGTGAAGCAAACATCTGCTATCGTTGAATCTTTTGAAAAATCAGTCCCAGGGTTAATTCAATATTTTGTAAAACAGGTCGAAGAAGTAGTAACTCCAAATATAATACGATTATTAGAATTTTTTAGAGAACATAAACTTCAAGTAATTTACACTAAATTTGCCAGTCGTAGAAAAGATCGTAAGGATTATTCAAATAACATTCGGGAAATAAATGAAAGGTTTGAGAATATGTTTGGAAAATACATTTTCCCGTCTATTCAAGAAGTAGATGCAGATATTATCCCTGAATTAAAGCCAGAAGAAAATGACACCATTATCTTAAAAACAACTAATGGAACATTTAGCTCGACTGATCTTGAGCATCAATTAAAAAATCTAGGAGTGAATACTGTTATAGTCGTCGGAGTTGTTACTCATATATGCGTTGAGAATACCGCAAGAATAGCATTTGATTTAGGGTTCAATGTTTTTGTGGTTAATGATGCAAGTGCAGGATGGACTCCAACTTTACATAATGCTGCATTGAGAAGTATGGAGTTATTCTTTATAGATGTAGTATCTACTAATGAAGTTCTAAAATCCATGAAAAAACAATTGAAAAAAAAAAATAAAGATTAAACATTCTATATCGAATAAATAAAAAATTCAACATTGAATGACAAAAATTTAGATTTCTTAGTTAAAATTTATTTTAACTTTTCTAAAATGAAAAATAATCTCAAGGTAAGGTAAAATGAATGAAAATTTTAAAGTAGATGTATATCGAGAATTGCAGCAACATTTAGATACATTTCCAGTGGGTTTTCCTGCAACAAGATCAGGAGTAGAAATACGTTTATTAAAACAACTTTTTAGTCCTGAAGAAGCAAAAATTGCCTCCAAATTGAAATTTTCATATGATAATTTTGAAACTTTAGAGACAATTCATAAACGCCTAAGCTTATTAGGGTTTAGATTTACAATAGACGAATTAGAAAATCATTTAGATAACATGGCTAAAAAAGGCGCGATTAAATACTTAAAAAAGGGGAATCAGAAGACTTATAGTGCTGCAATATTTATACTTGGCATGTTTGAGTATCAAGTGAATAAATTAACTAAAAAGTTCGCTGAAGATACAAAGAGATACTTGCGAGAAGCTCTTATAACAGATATGGGAAAAAATCTTCCACTTCAGCTACGTACAATTCCAGTGGGGGTTGGAATTGAACATAACATTAATATAGCGAATTTTGAAGACATTCAAAAGATTATAGAAAATGCTGATGGCCCATTTGCAGTACAAAATTGTATATGTCGCCAATCAAGTCAATTACTAGGAAAATCTTGTAGGGTTACCTCTAGATTGGAGACATGTATAGGAGTTGGTATCGTAGCTGAAATGTACATAGATATGGGATGGGCTCGTGAAATTAATAAAGAAGAAGCAATCGAAATATTTAAGATGAATGAAGAAGAGGGATTAGTGCTCCAACCTGGAAACGCACAGGAGCCTCACTTTATTTGTAGTTGTTGCGGTTGCTGTTGTGAGGAATTAGTAAGCGTAAAAACATTCTCTAGTCCCGCAAATATTGTTTCTACAAATTATTATGCTGAAATTGATCCTGATATGTGTTCAGGATGTGGAACTTGTAGTGAGCGTTGTCAATTAGACGCAATAACTCTTGAAAGTAATATATCTTCAATTAATCTTCAAAGATGTATAGGCTGTGGAAACTGTACCTTAGTTTGTCCCTCAGAAGCTATAAACTTGGTAGAGAAAAAAGCAGCGTTTATACCGGCGAAAACAATGTCAGAGTATTATGAACAAAATTTGAAAACTAGAACAAAACGTAAGGAAAGAAAGTTAAGGAAAGTATTGAATTAGGAAATATAAGAAAAATGCCTTTCTCTAAAGCACTTTAACTTATAAATCATAGTTAGACTTCCTAAATTTACAACTAAAATTTATAAACCATATATTTAAATAATTTTGGTCAAATCCAAATATATTCTCATAGAGAATTTATATAAATTATATATAAGGAGACAATTTAAATGGAATCCGAATTATTTACATTTCTGGTTGGTGGGAAAGCAGGGGAAGGTATAAAAAAAGCTGGCTCAGTAGCAGCACAAATTTTTTCAAAGATGGGACGGCATGTATTTCAAATGGATGATTATATGTCTTTAATACGTGGTGGTCATAATTTCTCAGTAGTAAGTACAGATATTATACCACTAACTAGCCAATACCTAAAAGCTCAAGTATCAGTTAATTTTGATATAAGAAGTTATGAAAAACATAGGAATGATTTAATGGAAGATGGCATAATGATATATAATTCTGACGAGATTAAGAATGGGAAGGGTATTGGAATTCCTTTTAGTTCAGAAGCAAAAAAGTATCCATTAAAGACTCTGATGTTTGGAGTAGGAGCAGTTGCAACATTATCCGCAATAATAGGGGTTGATAAAAAAAGGATGAACGTAATCATAAGAGAGGAATATCCAAGAGGCATTGAAGATAATATTGCTTATGCAGAAAAAATCTATGATTTAATCTATCCAGACTGCTATAATAAATTTCAATTACTTAAGGGAGATAATAAAAGACCTATAATATCTGGAAATGAAGCAATTAGTTTAGGCGCAGTGGCAGGAGGTTTAGATGCATATTATGCATATCCCATGACTCCCGCTTCCTCGATTCTTCACTTTCTAGCTAGTCATGCTGAAGATTTTGGTGTAGTAGTAGTTCATCCAGAAAGTGAAATCGCAGTTGTTAATATGGCAATAGGTTCTGCATTTACTGGTGCAAAATCAATGGTTGGAACAAGTGGTGGAGGTTTTGCTCTTATGGCAGAAGGAATCTCATTAGCGGGAATTACTGAAACTCCTCTCTTAATAGTATTATCAATGAGACCTGGCCCAGCAACTGGAGTTGCAACCTATACAGAACAAGGAGATTTAGGATTTGCGCTAAATGTTGGCCATGGAGAATTTCTACGAATTATTGCTTCTCCTGGATCGGTTAAAGAGGCATTTTATTTAACTTCTGAAATGTTAGATTTAGTGTGGAAATTCCAAACACCAGGGATCTTATTAACAGAAAAGCATTTATCTGAAAGTAGTATGACTGTTAATCTTAATGTTCAAAAGGCAAAATGGGTAGAACCTAAAATTCATGAAGGCAAGAATTATTTGAGATATTTAGATACTGAAGATGGAATCTCCCCGCTATTATTTCCGCCAAATAAGGAGATAATTAAATACAATTCTAATGAACATGATGAGGAGGGAATATCAACAGAAGAGCCAGAGATTATTGAAAAAATGCATAATAAAAGAAAAAGGAAGATCAAAGCACTTGAAAATTATTTGAAAAATGTAAATACAGTAAATGTTTACGGCTCAGAAGAACCGTTTATATTTACTTATGGCTCAACAACAATGAGTGTACTTGAAGCATTGAAGTATGTTAAAGTGAAAGCTACAGTCGTCCAACCAATATACTTGAATCCATTACCGGTGTGGATTCTTGATAAATATAAAGAAAAGAAAGCAATTGTTATTGAAATGAGTTCTATAGGTCAATTCTCACAATTACTCCAAGAAAAAGTTGGTATTAAATTCCATTCAGAAATTAGAAAATATGATGGACGCCCATTCGATCCAATAGAATTATCAAATAAACTTATGGAGGTTTTGAAGTAATGGAAAATCTAAAAACTAATGCTGAGATCACATGGTGCCCAGGTTGCGGAAACTTTGCCATTCTAACTGCAGTTAGAAAAGCTATTTTACAAATAGAAGAGAAGGGTTTAAAAAGAGAGAATATTTGTATCTCTTCAGGAATAGGATGTCACGCAAAGATATTCGATTATTTAAATCTAAGTGGAATATATTCATTACATGGTAGAGATATTGCTACGGTACAAGGAATGAAGCTGGCAAATCCTGATTTGAAGGTTATAACATTTTCAGGAGATGGGAATGCTTTAGGAGAAGGACTAGCTCACACTCTGTTCGCAGCAAAAAGAAATCAAGATATGACATTAATTCTCCATAATAATAGTGTATACGCTCTTACTACTGGACAATTCACTCCCTTAACCGAACAAGGATGGAAAGGACCCTCTACTCCAAAGGGAAGTATAGAAAAACCATTTAATGCGCTTTCTTTAATAATACAAGCGGGTGGTACCTTTGTAGCACGAACTTTCGCTGGAGAAATTAATCATTTAACCGAAATAATGATCCAAGCAATCGAACATAAGGGATTTTCATTCGTTGAAGTTTTGCAACCTGCTGTTCCATATCATTCTTGGAATGAATATCGTGATAAAATAGAGTTTCTCGATAAAGAGCCAGAATCTTTTGAAGAAGCGTTATCTATGGTTAATAAAAAACATGTATATACTCTTGGAATATTTTATAAAACTCAAAAACCAGTATTTCATGAAGAATTGTATGGAGATTATAATCCAGTTGTAAATAAAATAAATCAAAAAGAAAGACATAATAAAATTATGGATTTATTAAAATCCATGTAAAACTCTTTTTAGATCTTAAAGTATCATATATATACGGAATAAGCAGCAAGTTTATTTAAAGCATTATAATATACACCTTGTAGATCAGCTGAATGAACATAAATAATTTTTGAATGACAAACGAAACAATGAGGATAGAACCGATTAGCTAGGTACCACTGAATATTCTTGTAAATGATGTTTCTTGCTACATTATCTGTAGTTCTTATTGCAAGCTCCATCATGATATTTAATTTAGTGTCGTTAACTTGAGCAAAGTTAGCATAAGATGTGGGATTAAATAGTGGATCGAAAACAATAAAGGGGTCCTTATAATCTGGAAACCAACCCATCCAAAAAAGCCCTAATTCATCTTGATCATAAAATAATTTTCTAAGATATGCACTCAATGGAACCCCATCATCTATTACTTGAACTCCTATAACAGAAAGAGAAGATTCCAGAAAATATAATAGACCAAAGTTAACAGAACTACTTATATAATAAGTATAGTTAACTGTAAATAAAGTCGCATTTGACCACGTGATATCTAAAGGATCGTTGTTTAAGGGAAATCCCGAAGCAGCAGGGACATTATCAATTATAGTCTGCCGAGCTATCATTAAATCATAATCTGCAGCACTATTAGAGGCGTTATAGGATGCCCCATAGCCAGGGGAGATAGGACTATTAGCTCTTATGACTGTTCCTTGCATTAGTTCATTAATAATGTAGCTATAATTGATGGCATAAGATATAGCTTTTCTCCAATAACTAGGGATGAGTATATTATTCATTCCAAGATATTGATATAATAATCCAGGAAGACCTATATCATCAGTAAAATGTTTAACAGTAATAGTAGGATCAGCTTCAAAAAATGGAAGATAAGAACTTGTAAACCCTCGTAACCAATGAATTTCATGATTTAGCATTGCATTATTTCGGATTGTAGGATCAGAAATAGATACCATAAATAGTTCATAAAAATAAGCGGATCCTTGCCAATAATTATCAAAACGATCAAACCGCACTTCGAGATTTGGAATAAAATGTCCAAATGAAAAAGGCCCAGTTCCCACTACTACTCCAGATGGCATAGGGATATAATCATATGAAGGAGTAGAGTTAGGAGATACCATAGCACTAGAAATATGACATAATAAGTCTAACAACGGAGCAAAAGGACTATTAAGATAAATAGTAACGTTATAAACTGTTTCAGCATCAATATGGTTTATGATGGGAGTGACTTCATCGGAGAAGTAATATAAAGAGGCGGGTTCAGCCACAGTCATGCTACTGGGGAGAGTACCTGTGGCATTTGTTAAATATAATAACCTATCGAGATTCCATTTAGTAGCATTAGCATTAAAAGTTGTAGAATCATGGAAAAAAATTCCTTCTCGAAGTTTAATATGAAGTATTGTTGCATTTTGCCACCACCAAGTTTCAGCAAGAAGAGGCATACGTGGCAAATTAAGATTAGATAGATTATAAGTAAATAAAGTTTCAACTACTTGCTCCAATACATTGCTAGACGATTGATCCCAACAATTAACTGGATCAAGTGTATAAGGACCAGATGACGTACCAACTACTAAAGAAGTAGGAAGTATGTTAATATATGGTCTAGGTAAATTTATTATATATATCACTAAGTTTCCAATTCCAGTTATAGCTAAGACTATAATAAGAATGCCTACTGCTATGTGTTTTTTGCCATTTTTTTTATTTCTCATTTCTTAGGAAAAAATATCTTGCAGATTTCACAGTATTTTATCCTACTGATACATTTAAACTTTTCATTTAAAATAATAATCTTTCAATAAAATGATTTGAATTTATATTCTGTACGTCTGTTACAGTTTATTGATCTATCAACACAATGTTTAAATATATTAATAATCGAATAAGAAGTTAAAAATTTGAGACTTATACCCGATATATCGGATAGGCATAGAACTTACCAAAAGCATTATAAGGCACACCTCGTAGATCTGCTGAATGAACGTAATATATATTTGAATGGTAGAGAAAGATGTGAGGATATAGTCTATTGGATAAATACCATTGAATATTTTTATAGATAATATTTCGAGCTGTATCATCTGTCGTTTCTAGAGCAAGTGTCATCATAACATTTAATTTTGTGTCATTCACTTGAGCAGCATTAACTCTTGATATTGGGTTAAACAATGAATCAAGCTCATAAAATGGATCTTTATAATTGCGTATGCTTGGGTATATCAAAAAAAATAGACCTAATTCATCGTGATCACTTGATAACTTTCTTAAAAATTCACTCCATGATACTTCATTAGTAATTACTTGTATTCCTATTGCAGGAAGCCAATTATTCAAAACTATTCCAATTTCCTCATATATTGCAGAACCAACATGGGTATAATTAAATGAAATAAGAGGGTTTGTTAACCAATAAATGTCATTAATATCTGAATTTATTGGGTATCCTATAGCGATACCTGCATCAACCAAGGTTTGTCGAGCAGTTATTAAATCAAAATCTGCAGCTGAATTGGATTGATTAAAAGCAGCCCCATAACCTGGAGAGATTGGACTATTAGCTCTAATATAGGAGTTATTCTGCAGTATTTCTATTATATATGTGTAGTTAATCGCATAAGAAATTGCTTTTCTCCATGTTACATTAATTAATTCATTATTCATACCTAGGGAAGCAAAACTAAGATCTGAAATACCATAGGTTTCAGTAAATTTTTCATAATGAATTGTAGGATTTCCTTCAAAAGTAGGGAACATACCAGTTAGAGCTCCACTTAACCAATCAATTGAATTATTTAACATTGCGTTATTTCGGTTCATATCATCAGAAATGATAGTCATAAATAGATTTTCAAAAAAGGCTGGTTCTTTCCAATATGATTCAAAACGTCCCAATCTAATTTCGACATCTGGAACATAAAATTCATAAACAAAAGGACCAGTCCCCACAATTCTTCCAGATGTAAGATCAATATAATCATCAACTGGAGTAGCATTGGTAGATAACATAGCACCTGCAGTATAACACAATAAATCTAAGAAGGGGGCAAATGCATTATTAAGATAGATTGTTACATTATATGCATAGTCAGAGACAACGCTGTTTATGATAGGGGTCACTCCATCAGAGAAATAATACAAAGAAGCGGGTGCTCCTACCTCTATACTACTTGGTAAAGTCCCTGTGCAATTGAATAAATATAACATTCTATCTAAGTTCCATTTAGTAGCATTCGCGTCAAACGGTGTGAGATCCTGAAACGTAATATCTTCTCTTAGTTTAATGTGAAGTGTTGTTGTATTTTCCCACCAATAACTTTCAGCTAGGTGAGGGACTCGTGGTAAACTGTGATCCAAAAGATTGTATGTAAAAAGCGTTTCCACAACTTGTTCAATGACTAAATTAGATGATGAATCAAATGAGTTCACAGGATCAAGCACTTGTGGTGGTGATGAAAGCCCAACTATAAGGGTTCTAGATACAGGTACTCTAAGCCTTGCGTTTGGTAATCCAATTATAATATTAATAACTCCAAAACTAACCATTACAACTGCCAATACAAGAATGGCAATATTTTTCTTTTTATAACCCATTTAATAATATTTTCTCCTAAGTTAATGTTTTTTAGATTAATTATAGTTAAAAAAGTATGTTCTATGAAGACATATAAAGTTTTTGTCAATTTATCTAACCCAAAAAAATTTAATTATTTCATAAACTGTTCAAGATTTCTAAAGGTCAATCCCTATATGTTGGATATACATATAACTTTCCCATAAAATTGTAAGGAACGTTCCTTATATTAGCTGAATGAACAAATACTATCTTTGGGTGAAATCCAAAGCAATGTGGGTATAATCTATTAGCCAGATACCATTGAATATTTTTATAGAGGGTATTTCTTGCAGTATTATCTGTTGTTTGGAAAGCAAGATTCATCATAGTATTTAGTTTTGAGTCATTTACTTGAACAGAATTTAGGTAGGAGATAGGATTAAAGAGTGAATTGAGCATATTAAAGGGTTCAAGAATTTGATTTGATTTCCAATCAAGCCAAAAAAGCCCTAATTTATTATGATCACCTATGATTCTCCTATTAAATTCACTCTTTGGTAGTTCATCATCTATTAATTGTATCCCTATTGCTGGAAGCGTAGAATTTAATTGATTACAAATATCATCTCTAAAGGAATTTCCACTATCATAAGTATAGTTAACTATAAATAAAGTGCTTCCTAACCAGGTGGCATCAATTGGATCAGCATTCACTGGGAACCCGGAAGCTGCAGGGACATTATCGACAATTATTTGGCGAGCAACTTGCAAATCATAATCTGGTGCTGAGTTGGATGCATTCCATGCTGACCCATATCCAAGAGATATCGGACTATTAGCTCTAACCGCTAAATCCAACATTAAATCTTCAATAATATATGTGTAATTAATAGTGTAAGAGATTGCTTTTCTCCAATAAATAGGAATTTCAATTGTATTCATACCGAGGTAATAGTAATCCAAACCAGGAATACCATAGCTATCAGTAAATTTCATAGCTGTAATCGTAGGGTCTGCTTCAAATGTGGGAATTAATTCAGGGATAAATCCATCGAGCCAATCAATTTCATGTCCTAACATTGCATTGTTCCTAGTCGTAGGGTTATTAATGAAAGCTATAATCACATCTGAGAACCAAGGGGCTCCTCCCCAATTATAATCAAAACGAGCTAGACGAACTTCAACATTAGGAACATAATGCTCAAAAATAAACGGTCCTGTTCCCACAATTGTTCCATATATAAGAGATATATAATTATCTTCTGGAGTTGAGCTTGGAGAAAGTATGGAACTTGATGGATGACATAATATGTCCAAAAAAGGGGCATAATACCCATTAAGATAAATAGTTACATTATAGGCACCATCAGAATCTACATGATTTATGATAGGAGTTTCCCCATCTGGAAAGAAGTATAATGATGCTGACTTTGCTGTATATTTTGTGCCGGGTAGAGTCTCTGTACAATTAGTCAAGTATAACAATCTATCAATGTTCCATTTAGTAGCATTTGCATTAAAATCAGTAAAATCATGGAATATAATATTTTCCCGAAGTTTTATATGAAGTGTTGTTGTGTTTTCCCACCAATAGCTCTCCACTAATTTTGGGATACGTGGTAAAGATTGATTGGAAAAATCGTAAGTAAAGAGTGTTTCAGCTAATTGTTCGATCACAAAATTAGAATTTCTGTCTGTTGAATTTAATGGATCAAGAGTAGAAGGAGGATTCGGATACCCTATGACGAGAGTCCCTGATGGCTGAGGAAGTGGAAAAGGATAAGTCCTAGGTTGATTAATTATGATTAAATAACCAAAGAAGGCTATATTTAGAATTATTCCTATGATTATGATACTATTAAGTAATTTATCCTTTTCTTTTCCTCTCAATATCTATTTTCCTCTAATATAAGAAATTATTTTTTAAATAAAATATAATGCTTGAAAAGGAAATATCCACAAGCTGATGCCTATACCTAATATGAAAGTAGCAAAATTCGCCTCTAATATGCTTAAACCAGTTACTTTTGCAGGGATTGGAGATCGAAAATAACCTCTACTTAAAAATTGTTTAAATATCTTCAATAATAATAAGAATTCTAAGATAACTGGAATTAATTCAATTATGAAATAAAAAATAAACGATGTCTGTATAAATGTGATGGCAACCATTTGCGTTAGTGGATAAGTAAGTAAATTAACGGACACAACTGCCTTACGCAGCTTTGATTTCAATAAATTCTCTGATACAATTGTCTTACGCAATTTTGATCTCTTTGTATTATCATTTTTTAGAAAATGATAAATAATATTAAACTCTATTACGTAGGTTAAATAAAAGAGTATAGTATAAAGGTGAAATACAGCTCCCGGATGAATTGAATAAACAGGAATTGGATTTCCCCAAGCGAGAGGAATATTTATTAAGAAGACCCCTAAACAAAGCAAAAAGAGTTGTATAATCCGTTTAATCTTCATCATAGATCTGTTTTTTGTGTAACCATATAAAGTTTTTGACATTTAATTCTAAAAATCAAATATGTACCCATATAGAGTGGGGGGTTTATTGAGTCTTTAATTTTGCTACCTTCTAAGAATATATAGATGATTTTAAACTCTATTAAATAAGTGATATAAAAGAATATTGTATAAAATGTAACCCCTAGAAATCCTAGATAAATTGGATAAACTATAGATGATGCAGTTAATGCAATAATTATTCCTACAATAAAAATACATTTCTTATCTTCTTTTAGCATTTGACTATAACATCTTATAATCTAATTGAAAATTCACTTATACCCTATATACTGGATAGACGTAAACCTTGTTCAAAGCATTATACTGAACCCCATGTAAATCTGCTTTATGAACATAAATCATTTTTGAATGATATCCGAAACATTGCGGGAATAGCCGATTAGACAGGTACCATTGGATATTTTTATAAATAGTATTTCTTGCAGTATCATCTGTCGTTTGCAAAGCCAGATTCAACAAATTATTCAATTTTGTGTCATTCACTTGAACAGAGTTAGCGTATGATGTAGGATTAAATATTAGATCAAGCATATTAAATGGATCCTTATAATCTGGAGCCCAACCCACCCAAAAAAGATGAAATTCATCCTGGTCTTCAAATAACTTTCTTAAGAATGCAGCCCAAATGACTCCGTCGTCAATTACTTGTATACCTATTGCTGGAAGCCAAACTTCCAATGCATCATATATATCTTCTCTGATTGAATTGCCTATATTATAAGTATAATTCAATGAAATAAGAGGGTTAGTTAACCAATAAGGATCACTAAGATTTGCGTTTATTGGGTATCCTACAGCAATACCCGCATCCACCAAAATCTGTCTAGCGATGATTAAATCATAATCTGCTGCACCAATAGAAGCGTTATAAGCATCCCCAAAACCGGGTGAGATTGGTGAATTTGCTCTAACTACAAAGTCATTAAGTAATTCTTCTATAATATAAGTGTAATTAATCGCATAGGATATTGCTTTTCTCCAAGGGAGACTGATGTGTTTATTATTCATACCAAGATATTGATAATCTAATCTCGGGAGACCATAAATATCAGTGAATTTCATTACAGTTGCATAATCATATGTTTCAATTGTAGAAATGTCATATGTTAGGAAATTTGTGGGCCAGTCAACATCATAATCTATTATATATGGACATCTCCATGTTGGGTCATAAAAAACGACAATTATTTCTTTGAAAAAAGGTTCTTCTTGCCAATATAGACGAAAAGAATCCAGTCTTAATTCAGCTACATAACTTTTATAACGAGGTAAGAAATATTTATATATAAAAGGACCAGTTCCCACAATTCTTTCATATTTCGGTTCAATATAAGAATTATCTCGAGTAGAATAGGGAGATACCATAGCAGAAGATATATGGCATAATAAGTCTAAAAAAGGAGCATAAGAACCATTGAGAAAGATAGTTACGTTGTACTCTCTATTAGAATCGACATGATTTATGATTGGAGTTACCCCATCAGGCATAAAATATAACGAAGCATATTCACCGAGACTTATGGTGCTTGGAAGTAAGCTCGTACAATTAGAAAGATATAGTATTCTGTCGAAATTCCATTTCGTTGTATTTGCATTAAAAGCGGTTAGATCATGGAATAAAATGCCTTCTCTAAGTTTTATATGAAGCGTGGTTGCATTTTCCCACCAATAACTCTCTGCTAAATGTGGAATTCGTGGTAAACTAAGGCTGGAAAGATTATATGTAAAAAGGGTTTCAACTACTTGTTCTAGAAAAAGTTTCGATGCAAAATCCACAGCATTTAAGGGATCAAGAATGAGGGTAGCTGGGTTAGCACTGAGAACCAATGGTTTGTTAGGAGTAATTTCTGGTTGAAGTTGCCGAGTAGCAAGTAGTACATTACCTACTCCCGATGCTGCTAATGCAATAGCAAGCCCAACAATAATAATATTTTTTTTTTCAAATATTCCTACTTTCCGCAATTAACTAAGCCTTCTTTTAATCTAATTAAAATTTTTCTTATACCCTGTATACAGGATAAGCGTAAAACCTAGTTAGAGCATTATACGGTATCCCATGTAAATCTACTTTATGGATATAAAAGATTTTTGGATGATATCCGAAGCATTGCGGGAATAGTCGATTGGATAAATACCATTGTATATTTTTATAAATAATGTTCCTCGCAGTATCATCTGTCGTCTGTAAGGCAAGTACCAGCATAGCATTTAATTTAGTATCATTCACTTGAGCAGAGTTAGCATATGATGTTGGATTAAATAATTGATCAAGCATAGTAAAGGGATCCTTATAGTCCGGACCCCACCCTACCCAAAAGAGATGCAGTTCGTCCTGGGTTTCAAATAGCTTTTTAAGATAAGCACTCCAAGTTACTCCATCATCTATTACTTGTATTCCTATTGCCGGAAGCCAAGTTAACAACGCGTCATATATATCTTCTCTGAAAGAGTTTCCAATATTGTAGGTATAATTCAATGAAATAAGAGGGTTAGATAACCAATAGATATCATTAGGATCAGAGTTTATTGGATATCCTGCAGCAATACCTGCGCCAACTAAAGTTTGTCTTGCCATGTTTAAATCAAAATTCGCGGCATTAACAGATGCATTGTGAGAATCCCCAAAACTAGGTGATATAGGGGAATTCGCTCGCACCCCCAAGTTGTTCATTAATTCTTCAATAATGAAAGAGTAATTAATCGCATAGGATATTGCTTTTCTCCATGTGACATTGATTTTTTTATTATTCATACCAAGGTAGTAATATATTAATCCAGGAAGATTATAATTGTCAGTAAAATGTTCTACGTGAATTGCGGGATCTTCATCAAAAGTTGAAATTAATGAAGGTATAAGACTAGTTAGCCAGTCGATTTCATATTTTGGTGGAGTACCACCACAATTACGAGTTGTATAACATCTAATCCAATAAGGATAAGCATATAGAATTATTTCTTCGAGGAATGGCGCCCCTTGCCAATAGGATTCAAAACCCCTAAGTTTCACTTCAATATTAGGAACGTAGTATTCATATATAAATGGACCAGTTCCAATAAGTCTTCCATAAGTACGAGAAATGAAATCATCATCTGGAGTGGATGTGGGAGATAACATTGCGCTAGCTATGTAGCATAAAAGATCTAAGAAAGGAGCAAAAGGGGCATTTAGAGTGATCGTTACATTATAAGTACCATCAGAAACGACATTATTTATGATAGGAGTCACTCCGTCGGAGAAAAAATATAGTAAAGAAGGGTCTCCAGGAACCATTGTGTCTGGGAGGATTCCAGTACAATTAGTTAGATATAATAATCTATCTAAGTTCCATTTTGTAGCATTTGCATTAAAAGGAGTTAAATCATGGAAAAAAATTCCTTCTCTAACCTTTATGTGAAGAATAGTATCAGATTCCCACCAATAACTTTCAGCAAGGAGAGGAACACGTGGTAAAGCATGATCCGAAAGATCATAAGTAAAAAGTGTTTCAACAACTTGGTCAAATACTCTTAGAGATGCATATTCCAAACAATTTACTGGATCAAGAACATAAAGACTTGGATCTGGACCTATCACGAGCCTTTTATTAAGAGGGAGTTCTCCTTGATATGGGGTAGATACAAGTATCACATTTCCTACTCCAGATGCAGCTAACGCGATAACCAATCCGATAATGATGATATTTTTCTTTTCCATTAAAACTCGACAAATAATTTAAGAGCTGGATTTTTAATTTTCCGATTTCAACATGGTATTCTATCCTCTGGAAAAATATAAACTTTTTGACAATTTTTTCAAACTGTTAACTTTCCAATATTGGTTTTAAAATATGGAAAAATTTTTCAGGAATTACCCTATTGAGATAGATTTCAGCACAATTATTAAATTTAGCAAATAGGGAGATTCCCTCGCTTAATCTAGAGATTAAATTGTCGTTTAAATCCGTATAAATATAGATTGTAATAAGTTCCAGCTTTTTTTCTTTTCTATGAACTTTAGCATCAATATTGCCTATTAGTTCACAGTTATCTAAGATTGGTAAGAGAAAAAAACCCAATTCTCGTTTATTCTTCGGAACATAAGCTTCAAATTTATAATCAAAGTTCCAAATTTTTTTTGGATAATATCGATCTCTTATTAGGTTATCAAAAGGGCTTAATAGCTTTACAGGAGAATTCTCTGCTACTTTAGCTGGAGTTTTGGATAACTTATTATAATCTGTTTCAGTAAGGTAAAATTTATCCTTAATAGTTTCAATATTTATAGGAATTAAAGCTCCTTCGCTAATAGATTCTTCTAAAAATTTAGTTAGCTTTTGTTTATCATTATTCCATATAACTTTTGGGAAGATAGTACCTAAATAATTCCAAATGTCATCAACGCTGGCAAGACCTAAAGCACGCAACACGATTTCAAGCATATGATGAGGTAATTCATCCCTTTCCGTAGGTTCTGAACTGATATTAGGAGGTAAGACTCTTTCTGGTATATCATAATAGCGTTGAAACCCTTTTCTATGAGACACAAGTAATTTTCCTGTATGAAATAAATATTTTAGAGCGATATTCTCTGCTTTTAATTCCCACCAACCTTCTCTCTTTACTTTAGTTGCATTTTTGAAATCAGCGCTACAAGTTGGACCAGATTTCTTAACATGATTAAAAACGCGATCAATGATCGACTTATTTTCTGGTAACCAATTTTTTGTCCAATTTCCTGGATTTTTGCTCATATAATTTATTATCCAAGTATAAAAAGGATATTCTTCAATGGGTAAAAAGCATAAGACGTGAGAAAAATATTCAAAAATTTTCTTTTGTTTTTCATATTTCCACACATCTTTTTCTTTGTAGTTCAGTACACGATTGAATAAGGTAAGATCATGAGCTCGTGTTACAACTGAAATTGTATCAATTTGCACATTATGGATTTTTTTTATAACCTTAAGTATGTTATCTGTTGGATGATCGGTTCTGAGGTATTGGTTATCTAAAATAAATCTTCTTACTTGATTAATACTAACTTTTTCAGTCATATCTCTTCAAATGTTAAAAGGAAGTTTATTTTCGACCAATTGCTCTGAATGGTAAAGCTTTATTAAATGTTTCAAAATCATAAAGTCTTCTGCCATCAATTAAATTCGGAATCTTCATATAGTTTTTAAAATCATCGGGAGTCAGTTTTTCAAACTCTTTCCATTCAGTTATTAATAAAGCACAATCAGAATCTTTCAGTGCTTCCTCAATTGAAGGAGCATAATATGTAATCTTTTCACCCATTTCAATTTTAGCAGTTTCATTAGCTTTTGGATCATATCCCACGATCTCTTTAACATTTCTCTTATGTAATTCATTTATAACTCTTATACTAGCCGCTTCCCTCATATCATCCGTCCCAGGTTTAAAAGCAAGACCCAATAGTGTTAATCTTTTCCCTTCCAAGTTTCCTAATAATTCTTGAGCTAAATCTACTATATGGATTGCTTGATCGTCATTTATATCCAAAACAGCTCCTAAAAGTCTCGAACTATATCCCTTTGATTTTGACCATGCTTTGATGGCATTAACATCCTTATGAAAACATGATCCTCCAAATCCGGCTCCCGCTCGTAAATATCTTGAGTTTATGCGATAATCAAGTCCAACTCCCTTCATTACTAGATTTACATCCACGTTAGGGACTAATTCCGCAAAGTTGGCAAACTCATTAGCATAACTGATTTTAGTTGCTAACAGACAGTTATTACCGTATTTAACTAACTCAGCACTTTCAATATTCATTCTTAATATAGGGCAGTTTTGTAGATGTTCACCATAGAAGTATTGATAGAATTCTTGAAGCATATTACCACTTCTTTCATCATACTCACCTATTACAATTCTATCGGGATGTAAAGTATCTTCAATTGAACGACCTTCAGCTAGAAACTCAGGTTGCATAATTAAACCTACATCTTTGCCGATTTCTTTACCGGAAACTTGAGTAATTATTTTTCCAACTAGATTACGAGTAGTTCCGGGCACAACTGTTGACCTAACGACCACTAAGTGATATTTATCTTTTTGTTTTAAAGCTTGACCTATTTCTTTAGCTGTGCTTTCTATAAAGCTTAAATCAATACTCTTATCTTCTCTCATTGGGGTTCCTTGGGTTATCATTGAAATATCTGATTCGATAATTGCTTTAATTGGATCAGTTAAGCATTTGAGCATTTCAGGCTTCTTTTTCTTGATATTGTCCATCATCTCTTGTAATCTGGCTTCATAGAAGGGCGCTTTTCCTTCATTTATTATAGCAGACTTTCTTTCATTATGAGTTGAAGCTAATACCTTTATATCTTTATCCGCAAAACATACAGCAGAACACAAACCAATAAAACCAGTTCCTAAAATTGATACTTTGTATTTAAACATTTTATGGACGCCAATTATTATTCATTCTTGTTTCTAAGTATAGTTTATGATATCTGAAATTCTAATTAAAGATTTTGATGTTAATCAAATAAATTTAAAATAAGATGAATCTAGTATTACATTTATGGTTTCTTTTCGAAATATTTCAAAATGTACTAAAATGATGAAGGTAAATAAGAACTATGAAAGAATTAAGAAAAAAACTAAGAATTCCAGATAAGGCTTTAAAAACGGTTAATGAATTCATTTTAGATGAAAATAATCCATTAATTAACGATCTTTTCGAGTTATTGGATAAATATGGTGGGATAGAGGAGATTAATAGAAAAGCGAAAGAAGCTTCCAAAATTGAGAATTTAATTCATCAATTAGAAAGGATTAATTCAGATTATGTAAAGGATATTGAATGGCTTACAAATCAGAGAGATAAGAAAGCATTCATTAGTTTAACTGAATATCGCGAAAAAATTTTAGGAGAAAAAGCATTAGAGATGGAATTTAACGAAGATATTGCTGTAACTTTAGAACTATCAGCATGTCAGTATTTTCCTTTCCTTATAGATATCACTAAAGATGCTATTGAGACTCAACAGTTAGTTCCAGGGAGGATTATACGTGTTAGAAATATGAAAGAACAAGAAAAAGATGGAGATTTAATTGCAATGGCTGCAGCAATGCAAATTATAGGATCGAGTTGGGTTGAAACACTAGATACAAAAGGTACTGCCCCTGGTCCAGATGGGCTCCCTGTCAATGTACATCTAGGGGGACCAGATACAATTACTGGTTATTTTGGCGGTGTTGGTCAACCAAATGACTATGCTTTAAAATGGATTGATGAATTCCTATACTATTATACTAATTATGGAATAAGGCAAGTTCTTAATGTAAATCCCGGAACGGTCCTCCTTGGTTATTTTATTTATAAATTAGGCATCAATAATGAATTTAAAATCAGTGTATATATGGGAAATGATAATCCTTATTCATGTCTTTGGACTCTTTTAACTGCTAAACTATTCGCACGAGAAGATGGAACTAGCCCTTTAATTGGTTTTAATCTTGCTAATTCGGTAAATAATGAAACTCTTGAATTAGCTGCTTATATCAGAAAAGAATTCAATTTTGAAGATGTAGTTAGACTTGAACATCATATTACTGAAACTTGGAAAAGTATAGTAAGACAACCTTATGATAGGAGAGATGAGCTCTTAGAATTAGCACCTAAAGTAAAGAACGTAAGTGCTAAACATGAAGGAGGAGATGTTGAAGTAGAAGAAAAAAGAGAACACCCTACAGATATACTTGAATATTTCATGCCAAAAGAAGAATTGAAGAAAGCTGGATTATGGGATTTCTTACGTATAAATCATCTTGACAGATATCGGGCTGTGAATCACACAGCTCAAGTGCTAACAGAAAAAGGAATTCCATTTATTGCTGCGAAGAATTTACATTATCGATAGAAGAAAGGTGACATGAAACACGAATATTTTACCTCAATATTTCAAGCAATTATTGAAAGTATATCGCAGAAACATTATTTATTTGCTGAAAAAAATAATTTTAAATTTTTTTTTTCAATTAACTAAAACAGAATATCTGATTGAAAATATTAACTCTGTTCTTGAAAAGTATAATTCTTATATGACTTACTTTGTCACTGGATACATTCTTGAAGGTCATCCTGAAAGAGTGAATCTTTTTAAAAATTCACCGCATATAGCTCTTCCCCATGGCTATAAACATTTTAATCTACAAGAATTAACGGTTCCTCAGGCAATTCAAGAAATAAAGAAATCTAAACAAACGTTTGATGACAATCATCTTGAATCATGGTGTTTCCGTGCACCATATGCAGTGAATTCCATCAGTAGTCTAGGAACAGCTAAATTCTATGAAATACTTAAAGAGATGGGATTCCTATGTTCCAGTTCAGAATTTCAAGAGAATCCACCTTGGAAACCAGTAAATCAATTTATTCCTGAATATGTAATGGCAAGACCTAGCGATGATCAACTCATTGATAAAATGGGAATTTGGGATGCAAAACTTATCGCTAAACATTTTATTAAATCAATTTGTAGTACTAAAGGCTCAATTATAATTTTTGATATGCATCCCATACGAATGGGGCAAAAAAAGTTCATAATTGCATTAGATGCTATTTGTAAGTTTGTGGAGAGAGATTCTAAATCAATTTTAATCGGATTCAAAGAAGCTGTAGAAAGTTATAGGAAAGAACAAGAGAAAAATTTTGTATGTATTACAGGTGATATTGACACATGGTCATATTTTGACTATATTAGGAGATTGAAAACTAGATAATATATAAACCTTCAAGAACAGCTTATTAGTAATATGAATTTAATTTAAGAAAAAAGGAATATTAAAAAAAATATGAGTAAATTTTCTCGAGAAAAAGAATTAAAGCTCCGAGAGAAATTAGAGCAAATTAAGAAAAAAAGAAGGAAAACCATATTTGGGCGATTTATGGTTAGATTTATTAATGTTTTAGCAAGGCACATACCGGGTGGATTTACACGAGCAAGATTGCATAAAATAAAAGGCGTGGTAATGGGTAAAAATGTATGGATAGGGGAAGATGTTTATATAGATAATGAGTATCCCTTTTTAATTTTCATTGAAGATAATGTAGAAATTGCTGCTTATTCGATGATTATGGCCCACGGGAGAGATTTACATCTTCTCCGACCAGGGATGTATGTGTCAGATTTAGGGTATCCACCTTCACCAGTGAGAATTAAAAAAGGATGTTGGCTAGGATTACACAGTATTGTCTTAGGAGGAGTAACAATCGGTGAGGGTTCTGTTATTGCTGCTGGATCCGTTGTTACAAAAGATATACCGGATTTTGCGCTTGCTGGTGGAACCCCGGCAAAAGTAATTAAATATTTACCTGGTTCAAAAAATTATATCTCAAAAGAATAGATGAAATAATAATTATTATGAGTAAATTTAGTTTTAGACCAATTGGTGTCATGCCGGCTCTAATAACTCCATTTAATAAAGATGAGTCCATAAATGAAGAACAATTAAGAAACTTAATAAATTATCTTATTGAACAAGGAGTTAATGGGCTTGTTCCAGTTGGTACAACTGGAGAATTTGTAAATATGACATTCCAAGAACGTTTGGAAGTCATTAAAATTGTTGTAGATGAAACAAATGGACGTATACCAGTTATAGCTGGAACTGGAGAAACTGGAACAAAACTAGTCGTAGATGCTACTAAAGCTGCAACAGATATTGGAGTTGATGCTGTACTTATCGTTACACCTTATTATCTGAAACCAAAGGCAAAAGGGTTATATGATCATTACTTTACGATTGCTGAAAAAACAGATATTCCTATAGTTTTGTACAATATACCTGCTTGTACAGGAGTAGAATTACCTTGGACTGTCGTGGAGGATTTAGTAGATATTGAAAATATAGTTGGTATTAAAGACTCTAGTGGAGATTATAAATATTTCTCAGCTTTATTAGAGAAAGTTAGCGATAAAATTTCAGTTCTTATTGGATGGGATGAAAACGTATTAGGTGCCCTCGCAGGAGGCGCTGCTGGATGCATTCTAGGATCGGCAAATGTATTTCCTAAATTTTGGCTTGAGATTTATAATTGTGTTAGAAATAATCAATTGCAAGAGGCTCAATTGCTTCAAAAGAAGGTTCAAAAATTAGCTCGATTATTAATTAATTCTGGGGCGCTTGGGGTTAAATCATGCCTAAATATGATGAACATTCCAGTCGGAAAGACACGACAACCGCTCGTTTTGGGAGATACACTCTCATATGAAATAAAGGATGAATTACGAGTAGAATTAGAAAAGTTAGGATTAATTGAAAAATCAGAAATTCAATTTGAATTTGGAGATAAACCCCTAATAAGCCGCTTCTATGCTGTTGGAATTACACCACAGAAAATTTCTGATTTTGGATTAAAAGTGGGAGAATCGCTTGTAGGGGAACGTGTGGAACTAGCACATATTGACATACTGATTGGTAAAAAAGATGGCCCAGTTGGTAATGCTTATGCTCAAGCATTAACCAACCCAGAAGAAGGTCGTGAAGGGCTTCAAGTTATATTAGAACCTAATATGCAAGTAAAGCCACCAACAATTATGATTCCCACAGTGAGACCTACCTCGCTTCGCCACGCTAGCTTAACCTATGGACCTGCTCAAGCCGCTATTGCAAAAGCAGTTATGCAATGTGTTGAAGACGGCATTCTTCCTAAAGAATTAGGAGATGAAATTGTGTTAATTGTCAATGTTTTTGTCCATCCTAGTGCTAGCGCAAGAAAACGAGTATTTATCAATAATTATAAAGCAACTAGAAATGCTATCAGAAAAGCAATGGAAGGAGTGCCGACTGTAGAAGATGGAATTGAAAATATGGAAAATGCTAGACATCCATTCAGAAATGATCCTTAAAACTAGTTCATTTCAATTTTTTTAATAGTTAAATGAATTCCAAATATTATCAATACAATTCCTAGCGCAAGCCAAGCAATCGAAAAAATATACGGATGATCGGTAAAGTTTATAACTAGCATAATAAAAAATACGATATTAGTTATACCAATTGAGGTAGATATCACACCTAAACCTTGATTAGCCCTTTTTCTAGCTTTTTTACTATGAATAATCCAATCTGATGAAATTAAAAAAATACCATATATAATTAGAAAAATGCCAATTAATATTAAAGGTATAAATACTAAATTCTGGAGAAGATTAAATGGTAAAAGTCTAAGATCCAAACTTGTTATCAATGTCCCTAAAATTGGAACAATACCGGTAATAATTAAAATTAATCCTTTAACTTTTGATACGAGTCTTACTCCAAAGATTAAATATATACCAAAAAACATAGTCGATACACCAAATACCATAAGAGGAACTGCCAAAATAACATAAATTCCCTTCCACAGCTCCCAAGTTAAAAACATACTCCAAATTGTAGCTAGAGCAATTACTAAAAAAATAACTCCTAAAACACTCAAAAATAGTCCTAAACCTTTACTTTCCATGAAAATAACTCCCAAAAAGATTACATTTTATATTTTATTAATATTAATTCTTCAAAATCTTAAATTTCTTACTTAATTTGGTTAAAATTTAATAGTTAATAATGTCAATTTTGATATTTTTCAAAATTTAATTATTATTAAGAAATAAAATTTTTTCAGTTTATAACTGAAATAATGTGATGATTTTGGTAGATAAAAAAGTTACTCTCAAAATAGGTGATAAGGCTCCCGAATTTTGTCTTCCTGATAAAGATAAAAAACAAGTATGTTTGAAGGATTTTAGTGGTAAATACAGTATAGTTTACTTTTATCCCGCTGATAACACCCCTGGTTGTACAACTGAAGCGATTGGATTTACAAATATCTTACCGGAGCTCCAAAAGCTTGATGCAGAAGTCATAGGTATTAGCCCAGATAGTCCTGAGTCTCATGCTAAATTTATTGAAAAGAAAAACTTGAAAGTTACTTTGTTAAGTGATATTAATCATGAGACAATGAATAAATATGGTGCTTGGGGACTTAAAAAATTTAGAGGGAAAACGTATATGGGAGTTATAAGAAGTACATTTTTAGTTGAATCAAAGGGAAAGATTGCTCATATTTGGCCTAAAGTTAGCGTGAAGGGACATGCAGAGGAAGTCAAAGATGTACTTAAAAACTTAAAAAATATAGCTTAAAATTTTTTTATTCTATTTTTTTCTCTTAAAATCAATATAAGTATAACTCCTATTAAAGAAATCTCCTGTATTTGATTAAAAATTGGCCGATAAAACTTCAATATACATGTTTTTCTATGAAATATTACAACTTTTGTTCAAATACCTTATGTTTATTAGTCATAATCCTATTTCTTTGATTAAAAATCAGCATGATATTGAAATTTTGAATATTTCTTATAATTTTTAGAGAAAAACTTAAAAAATTAATTGAAAATATTCATTTCATCATGGATGTTATAGAAGCAATCGAAAAAAGAAGAGCATACAGATCTCTTGATGACATAATAATCTTCGATGAAACTATAAATTAAAAGAGTAGAGGTGTTTTAAAGTCACAAAATCTAATCATTTAAAATCTGAAAAAAGTCCTTATTTAATACAACACGCTAATAATCCCGTTGATTGGTATCCCTGGTCAGAAGAGGCTTTTACAAAAGCTAAAAACGATAATAAACCAATCTTTTTGTCAATAGGATATTCTACATGTCATTGGTGCCACGTAATGGCTCATGAAAGTTTTGAAAATGAAAGAGTAGCTGATTTAATGAATGATACCTTTATTTCAATTAAGGTTGACAGAGAAGAACGGCCTGATATAGATAATATTTACATGAAAGTCTGTCAGATGATGACTGGTTCTGGTGGTTGGCCATTGACCATTCTCCTTACACCTGACAAAAAACCTTTTTTTGCTGGAACTTATTTTCCTAAGGAAACTAGATTTGGAAGGATTGGTCTTGTAGATTTAATTAAGAGAGTTAAGAACCTTTGGCTGAATAATAACGCAGAGTTAAAAGATTCAGCTGAAAAAATTACACTATCACTCCAAAACTTAACTCAAGAAGCTCCTGGAGAAAAATTTACTAAAAAAATATTAAATAAGACTTATAATCAATTAGTACTCTCTTTTGATTCGGAATACGGGGGATTTAGTGAAAGGCCTAAATTTCCTACTCCACATAACCTACAATTTTTATTGCGATATTGGAAACGTACTGGAGAGGAAAAGGCAGTCCGCATGGTCGAAAAGACTTTAACGCAAATACGTGCAGGTGGGATATATGATCATATTGGATTTGGAATTCATAGATATTCTACTGATCGGTATTGGCTTGTTCCTCATTTTGAAAAAATGTTATATGACCAGGCCTTAATAGCTCTCACTTACATTGAAGCATATTCAGCAACAAAAAAAGAAATATATAAAAAAGTTGCTGAAGAAATTTTCAATTATGTTATTCGTGATATGAGATCCCCTGAAGGAGGTTTTTATTCAGCTGAAGATGCTGATAGTGAAGGTAAAGAAGGGAAATTTTATTTATGGAAAGAATCTGAATTAAGACAAATTCTCAATGCAGAAGAAGCGGATTATTTTATAAGACTTTATAGTATAAGTCAGTCTGGTAATTATTTAGAAGAATCAACTGGAAAGAAAATAGGTAAAAATATACCTCATTTAAAGGACGTAAGCGAACTCAAACAGGAAAAAAGTTACTTAAAAATTGATTCTATACGTCAGAAATTATATAATCAACGTGAGAAAAGGATTCATCCTTCTAAAGATGATAAAATATTGACTGATTGGAATGGATTAATGATTGCAGCCCTATCAAGAGGAGCCAAAGTTTTAAAAAATAAATCATACTTAGACGTTGCACAGAAAGCAACTACATTTATTCTAAACAATCTTATAACAGAAAATGAGTCGCTCCTTCATCGTTATAAAGATGGAAGCGCTGAAATTGAAGGTTATTTAACTGATTATGCTTTTTTTATTTGGGGCTTAATTGAACTTTTTGAGGCTACATTTGATATAAATTACTTAGAAATAGCTATAAAAATGAATAATTACCAAATTAAACATTTTTGGGATAATGAGGTTGGGGGGTTTTACTTCACATCTGATCTTAATGAAGAGTTATTAATCAGACAAAAAGAGATCTATGATGGTGCTATTCCCTCAGGAAATTCGGTTTCGATGTTAAACTTATTGCGGTTAAGTTATATTACAGGGGACCATGAATTAGAAACGAAAGCTGATATTTTAAGCAGAGTTTTTAGTGGTAAGTTAGAAGTGGCTCCAGTTGCTTATACCCAATTTATGGTTGCGGCTGATTTCGCTATTGGTCCTACGTATTCATTAGTTATTTCTGGTAATAGTACTTCCCAAGATACAATAGAAATGCTAGAAACTATCAATAAGGAGTATCTCCCCAATAAAGTGCTTTTACTTAGAAAAATGGAACAAAAGACTCCTGATATCGATAAGTTATCCAATTTTGTACAATTCTTTGATGATTTAAATGGTGAAGCTACTGCTTATGTATGTATAGACAAAACTTGTAAGCCTCCTACTCATGATATCGAAAAAATGCTTGAATATCTAAATTCTAACTGGTAATTCTTGCTTGCAAGCTAAATTAACGCCTTTCAGTTATTACATCTATTATCTCTAGAGGGATATAAATCAAATTATTATATTTGTCCTTTAAAATTACTATATTCTCATCTGTAATAGAATCAAGAATTCCACCAAATTCTCTTTCAATATGTTTAATGTAAATATAAACATCTATTTCTACTAATCTTTCTACCAAACTTTTTGGAATCATCTTTAAATTAAAATTTTTTATTTTAATATTTGAAATAATCTTTCAAAGTTTTTAATTTTAAATCCAAGTTTGGAAATTAAAGCAATTAATTATAAAAATCGATGAGTAGACATCAGATTATTTAATATTTCTTAGAATAAGCTCTAATTTATAACAACTGTATCCTTCACTTATTTTTCAATTTTTTTCTTTTTTGGGCAATTAGTTGGATAATTACGAGGCCTAATAGAATTCCCGCGCCAGATGTTAAAATGATAGCTTCTATCGGAAAACTGCCACTATCTATGTTCTCTCCATAAACACATCCACTATTATTACTAAATTTATTATCATGACAATCTTGTTCTGCGATACATATTCCATTATCTAGAATAATATTTTGCGAGATCGTGTTAAAATTGCTCTCCACCAAAAAGATTCCATATTGGCTGTGATTGTATATGAAGTTATCGATTATATCATTAAAACTTGTCCTATTCAGAAATATACCAGAATATTCATTTTCATCAATGATGTTTTCAGAAACTTGATTACTGGTACAATATAAAATTCTGATTCCATACAGGTTGTATGACATTGAGTTTTCTAAAATATTGTTATGATCGCTAAAAACCATAAAAATACCTTCTCTGTTTCTATTTATTTTATTTTGTTTAATATCATTATAAAAAGTAAGAATTAGCCCAATTCCTGATTCTCTATTATCGCTTACATTATTTTCTGAAATTAAGTTATAATCACTCTGATCTAAAGTTATTCCATATCTATCATTATTGTATGCATTATTTCTCGTAATCTTAGTATCATAATTATAATATAATGAGATTCCATCTGTATTGCTATATGCAATATTGCCAGAGGCATTGTTATAAGATCCATATCTAATATATATTCCACATCCACTTTTGTTAGCAACATTATTTGAAATCCTATTCCAATCACTATGATTTAAATAAATTCCATAAAGTTCGCTTTTGGTTACTTTATTTTCTGAAATAGAATTATCATAACTATTCAACAATCTAATTCCAAAATTATTATTCTGTACTATATTTCCTACAATCATAGTGTTATTGCTATCTACTAAATTTATCCCAGCTCCCATTATAAGCCCGCTGCTATTTGCTACCTTATTACTTAAAATCTTATTGAAGCTACTCTGATTTAAATTTATACCCATTAAACCACTATTATTTACTACATTACCCACAATAGAATTATTATGACTTTTTATCAAATTAATCCCCACAGAATTAGTTAAACAATAATTTTCGATTATCTGAGAATTATTCACATTCTCGAATTCAATTCCTGCATTCAGCCATCCAGTTCCTGAATTATACACAGAACAATTTTCAATTATGAAATAGACGTTAGAATTTTCGATTAATATGCCATTTTCAGAGAATTCTGCATCAATTACTAGATCTTTTATAACGTAAGGTTTCGAATAAGTGCCGTTTCCTGTGCAAATATCTGCAGTTCTAACTGCTGTCCAATTATTATTAATATGAATTCTACCAGATATTTGTGCTCTCTTCAATTTTTTAAAGTCATATTTTGGGCTTTTCTGGTTGAAAGATGGTATTATGTTAGAATTTTCATTTACAATTGTTAATAATACGCAAAGGAAAGCTAAGGTTATTGAAATCAAAATTTTAGTTTTTGCATTTAATTTCACTTTAAAAACGCCCAAAGCTTTTTATTATAATGTAAAGTAATTATGTAAAGAAACTTTTAAATGCTATTAAATTAAGGATAATCTCCATGCGTCCACGTGTTTATTGAAAAGTCAATAAAAGTTCTAACCGCCTTGCTATTAGAAAGAACATGCCGATTTGAATAAAGAATTCTCAATCTATGTTTGCTTTTAAGGGTGCGAGAGATTTGTTCCAAAATATATTTTGGTCTAGTAAAAAATTTGAAATAAGCTCTTCGAATCAATTTTTTCACATCAGCAAGGGGAGGACTTAAAGTCTTAACACCATTTTCCCAGTATTTATCTGGATTAATTTTTCCTTCTTTGACTAGATCATCCCAAATTTTAGTTCCTGGGATTGCTCCAAAAATATGGAATTGAGGATAATCAATTTCTAATTTTCGAGAAAAAGCAAGGGTTTTTTTAATCTCTCCTAAAGTTTCTGTAGGCAGACCTAATACAAACGTTCCCATAATGAAATCAATACCACTTTTTTTAGTTTTTTTTGTAGCATTAATGGCTATTTGTGGAGTGATTCTTTTATTTAAATAATTAAGTATTCTTTGATTTGCACTTTCGATACCAAATGAGATTGTTCGACATCCTGCTCTTTTCATTTCTCGAAGTAATATATCATTTACAAGATCAACCCTTTGATCACAAACCCAATTAAATTTGAGTTTATGCCTTTCCATTTCCCGAAATAATTTTATTGCTCTCTTAGGATTATTAGTAAAATTATCATCAACCCAGTATAAGTTAGTGTATCCCTTACTTTCAAGGTATACTAGTTCTTTTAGTATATGAGATATCGATCTAGGTCGCCATCGTCCTTTTGACAACTTGCTTTGACAACAAAAAGTACAATCAAAAGTACATCCCCTGGAAGACTGAATAGTTGTAAATTTTCCGTAATCGGCGTTAACCCCTCCATAGTTTTGACAATAATTTATATCACCGCATGCTTCTCTAGCTGGAAATGGTAAGTCATCAAGATTACTAACTAAAGGTCTTTCTGGATTAACTTTTATAGTATTTTTATATCGATATGTAATTCCTAATACATCTTTTAGATTTTTGTTGCTTTCAAAAGAGTTCACTAATTCATGAAAAGTAAGCTCTCCCTCGCCTCTTACGCATACATCAACAAAAGGATATTTATTCAATATTTTATCATGATTAAAAGTAGCATGACAGTTCCCAAAGACAATCTTAACATTTGGATTCCAATCTTTAACTAATTTTGCAATGTAAGTTGCTCTTAGACCCATATTAATATCAGTCAAAGTATTGAAACCTACTATCTCAGGATCATATTTTTTTATTTGCCTAAGAACTTCTTTTGTAGGTATTTTTGTTGCATGTTGATCGATTAAAATACTCCCATACCCTTGCTTTTTAATATATGCAATGATATATAAAATTCCTAATGGGGGATAAGCACCAGTTGTCTCATGACTTCTTTCAATTATATAAGATCGAGGAGCTGGATTGATAAAGCAAACTTTCATTTTGTAATCTAATCTTATCTTAAAAGAATATTAATTAAAAAAGTAAAAGTAAGTTAAATTTTTAGATTATTAATTGAATTCATTCTTATTTATTTGTACACCATGGATCTATAAAAAATTAATTAAATCAATAATTATTCTTTTTAAAGAAAAGCATAAATTAGAAAAATCGTGGAAATTATATCCTATACAGACTTTAAATTAAATAAATTAAAATAAAGAAACTAAAAACATCTAAGGTAAAGTTTAATATTTATTAGTGGGTGAATTAACATTTCAGGGGATATAGTAAATAAAATTAATTCAATGGCAAACTTCTGCTATAATTGTAATCGATGTGTGAATGTTTGTCCACTCTCTCATATTGATGTTTTTTACCCTCAAAAATTAATAGTTGATTTAGTCTCATCACCTATAGAAGAGGTTATAAAAAATCATAATATCTGGGATTGTCTTACGTGTGGTCTCTGCAGTAATTATTGTCCTATGACAGAGGGAAAATTTGGGGTAAAATTTCCTGAGTTAATCTTAGAGTTAAGAAAACTGGGTCTCAATAATAGTACTCAAGTAGATAAAATCATCCAATGCGAAACTCATGATGAAATCTTTCCTCTTATATCAAGAATAATGTCAGATGATAAATTAAGTCCAAATAAGTTAGAATTTCTAAAAAGCACAGCCTTAAAAACTACAAGCTCAGGCGAGATTGCATATTTTACGGGATGTTTACCTCTCATGGAGAATATTTTTTATAAATCAGATGTAAATTATTTAAACATTCCAAAAACTATAATTGGTTTACTTAATGAGGCTAATATATCCCCAGTCGTCTTAAATGAAAAATGTTGTGGACATGATATATTATGGGGCAAAGGAGATATTAACACTTTTAAAAAGCTAGCTGAATATAATGTAAAACTTTATAGAGATGCAGGAGTCAAAACCATCATTCTAGGATGCGCAGAAGGTTATAGAACTTGGAAATTCGACTATCCAAAAGTTATAAAAGATTATGATTTTGAAGTTCTTCATTTCTCTGAATTCTTTCTTAAAGAAAATATCCTTGAAAATGTTAGATTCCCACGAGAAACCAAGATAAAAGTCACTTATCATGACGCTTGCAGATTGGGGCGTTTAGGAGGAAAATTATATGATGCTCCAAGGAATTTACTTAAAAAGATTCCCGGAGTAGAATTAATTGAGATGAAAAACATTAAAGATGATGCTAATTGTTGTGGAGTTTCAGCATTTATAGGATGCAACGAATCAACCCGCGTTTTTAGACAGAACCGAATTAATGAAGCTATAGAAACTGGAGCAGATTATTTAATTGTACCTTGCCCCAAATGCTGGACTCATTTTGATTGTTATCTTAATGAGCCCTCCTTAGATGATGAACATAAAGATTTAAAAAATAAAATTAAAGTAATAGATTTAGCAAGCTTTATTGGCGAATTACTTTTCCTAGTTTAAAAGACAATGGAATGTAAAATGTCAGAATGTGATAAATAAAAATTTTTAGATGTAATATGAGTGAAAATAACAAAGTAGGAGCTGCATTAGTTATAGGAGCAGGGATTGGGGGATGTCAAGCAGCGTTAGATTTAGCAAATTCAGGTATAAAGGTTTATCTGGTTGAGAAAAATCCTTCCATTGGTGGCGTAATGGCTCAATTAGATAAGACTTTTCCGACGAATGATTGTTCCATGTGTATTCTAGCTCCAAAACTTGTAGCAGTAGATAGAGATCCTAACATTGAATTGATAACTTATGCGGATGTCCTAAGTGTTAAAGGAAACGCAGGTAACTTTAATGTTACAATTAATAAAAGGACAAGGTATATCATTGAAGATAAATGTACAGGCTGCGGAGAATGTATTCAACAATGTCCCGTTCAAATGCCTGATGAGTTTAATCAAGGACTGAGTGATCGGAAAGCAATGTATCTTCAATTCCCTCAAGCTGTACCTTTTAAAACATTGATAGATAAAAGAGGAATATCTCCTTGCAGAGATGCATGTCCTGCTCACATAAACACGCAGGGATATGTTGGTTTGATTTCTAAAGGAAAATATCAAGAGGCTTTGGACCTTATAAGAGAAAGATGTCCCCTTCCATCTGTGATTGGTCGTATTTGTCCTCACTATTGCGAAGATGCTTGTAATAGGAAGGAAATTGATGAACCAGTAAATATTTGTGGACTGAAAAGATTTGTAGCTGACCACATAAGAGAGAATTTTGAAGAAAAAATCACTTTTTTGGAGGAAAAGAAAGAAGATAAAGTAGCTATCATTGGTTCAGGTCCTGCAGGATTAACTGTTGCATATCATTTAGCTAGAAGAGGCTACCCAGTAACTATTTTTGAAAAAGAATCAGTCCCTGGAGGAATGCTTAGAATAGGTATACCTGATTATCGATTACCACCTGAAATCTTGGAAGCAGATATTGATCATATCAAAAAATATGGCGTAGAAATAAAAACAAATGCTTGCTTTGGGCCAGATCTTACTTTCAGCGATTTAAAGAAGCAAGGATACAAAGCTATATTCATTTCTATAGGGCTTCATAAAAGTCGTGAAATGAAAATAGAAGGGGATGATCTTAAAAATGTATTATATGGAGTAGAATTTCTTAGAAATTTAAATTTGGCAATAGAAACTCCTAATATCAAGGATAAAATTGTTGGTGTAGTTGGCGGAGGAGATGTAGCTATGGATGCTGCTCGCTCTGCGCTTCGATTAGGTGCAAAAAAAGTTATCATTATTTATAGACGTTCTGAAAACGAAATGCCTGCTTCGAAAGAAGAAATTGAAATGTCAAAGGAAGAGGGCATAGAATTCCAATTCTTAACTAATCCAGTAAAAATTTATGGAGATAAATCTAAAAAAGTAACTGAAATAGAATGTGTTCGAATGGAACTAGGCGAACTTGATGCTTCAGGAAGAAGAAGACCTATGCCAATAAAAAATTCTGAGTATAAAATGAAAATTGACACAGTTATATTAGCCATCGGCCAAGAAGCAGATTTCTCTTTATTACAAGCTGCCTGTCAAGATGAATTAGAATTTGATCAATCAAATCTGATTCAAATTAATAAAAAAACTTTTGAAACTAATATCCCTGGAATCTTCGCAGGCGGTGAAATTGTAAAAGGTCCTGGTTCAGCAATAGAAGCTATAGCCATTGGAAATAAAGTAGCAATAACACTTGAAAAATTTCTAAAAGATGAAGTAATTACAGAAGAATTAGAAACGATCCCTGATTATCGTGAGGAAGAAATTATTGGAATGGACGATATTGAGAACATTGAGAGATTCTCATGTCAAGAACGAAAAGAATGTAGTGTATGCATGCCTGATGAACGGATAATGAATTTCGAAGAAGAAACTAGAACTATGACAGAACAAGAAGCGATTGAAGAAGCAAACCGTTGCCTGAATTGTGCTTCTTGTTGTGAATGTTTTGAATGTGTGAGAGCTTGTATGGCTGATGCTGTTGATCATACCTTAAAGAATGAGTTACTTTCTATTAATGTTGGAGCTATAATATTAGCACTTGGTTCTGATGTATATATTCCCGGAGAAGGAAATGTTTATGGCTATGGTGAATATAAGAATGTTATCACAAGTATAGCATTTGAAAGAATATTAAATGCATCTGGACCATTTAAAGGAGAGGTTGTTCGTCCATCAGATCATACGACTCCTAAAAAAATCGCATTTTTACATTGTGTTGGTTCTAGGGATAAAAAAATAGGTCATGAATATTGCTCATCAATGTGTTGCATGTACACAACCAAAGAAGCAGTAATTGCAAAAGAACATTCTGAAAACGTTGAACCAACAGTTTTTTCTATGGATCTAAGAGCACATGGAAAAGATTTTGAGAAATATATTGAGAGAGCTAAGAACGATTATGGGATAAGATACATTCGAAGTAGAATCTCTTCTATAACAGAAATTCCTGATTCTGAAGACTTAAAAATAAAATTTGAAACAGAAGAAGGAAAAGTGGTTGAAGAGATTTTCAATTTGGTTGTTTTATCGGTTGGTATACAACCCAATTCAACAGTATCAACATTAGCAAAAGAATTAAATATCGAACTAAATGAGTATGGTTTTTGTAAGACTGAGAGATTTAATCCAAGTGAAACGTCACGACCAGGAGTTTATGTATGTGGCACTTTTAAAGAACCAAAAGATATACCAGAAACAGTTATAGAAGCTAGTGCTGCTGCTGGAGCAGTAAACGTACTTTTATCTGATGTTAGGGATACATTAGTAGCTCAAGAAAAACATTTTGAGGAACGTGACATAACTGGGGAAGAAACTCGTATTGGAGTATTTGTATGCCATTGTGGAATCAATATTGGAGGAGTTGTAGATGTTCCAGAAGTAGTTGACTATGCTAGTACTTTACCAGATGTTGTATATGCTGAAAGAAACCTTTATACATGTTCGGCGGATACGCAAACTATTATAAAGGAGAAAATAAAGGAACATAATCTAAATAGAGTAATTGTAGCATCATGCACTCCAAGAACCCATGAGCCGTTATTTCAAGCTACTATTAGAGAAGCAGGGTTAAACAAATATCTTTTTGACTTAGCGAATATTAGGGACCAATGTTCTTGGGTACATATGCATTCTCCAGAAGAAGCTACAGAAAAAGCTAAAGATTTGGTGAGAATGTCTGTTGCGAAAGCTAGGAATTTAGTCCCATTACAAGAACAAAAAGTAGATGTAATTCATAAAGGCTTGATAATTGGAGGTGGTGTAGCTGGAATGACAGCAGCTTTGAATCTAGCCGATCAGGGCTATAATGTATATCTTGTTGAAAAAACCCATCGATTAGGAGGGTTTGCTCAAAAGGTATATCAAACTTTGGAAAATGAGGATGTCCAAAATTTGATTTCAAATTTGATTGATAAAGTGACAAATCATAAGCTAATTAAGGTCTTTTTGAGAGCAAACATTAATTCTATAACTGGTTATATAGGAAATTTTGCTACAGAAATAAACTACGGAGACAGTAATGAAGTAGAGAAAGTGGAACATGGAATCATTATCGTAGCTACGGGTGCAAATGAGTATATACCTAAGGATAGTGAATATCTCTATAATCAAGATAATAAAGTTATAACTCAATCAAAATTTGAAGAAATTCTTTTTGAAGACGATAAAAAGTTAAAGGAATTAAAGTCAATTGTAATGATCCAATGTATTGGTTCCAGAAACGAAGAAAATCCGTATTGTAGTCGAATGTGTTGTGCAGAGGCTATAAAAAATGCGATAAAAGCAAAACAGATTAATCCTGATCTAAATATAATTATTTTATTCCGAGATATAAGAACTTATGGCTTTAAGGAAAAATATTATAACTTAGCTAGAGAAAAAGGAATTTTATTTATTAGATTTGATGAAGATAATCCACCTGAACTTATTAAAGAAAATAATCAATTACAGATTTTGTTACATAAAACAGATATAGGAGAATTAAAAACTAGCGCTGATTTAGTGGTTTTAAGTGCTGGAATTGTAGCTCCTAATGAAAATTCAGAGCTTGCAAAATTATTAAAAGTACCTCTTAATGAGGATAAATTTTTTTTAGAAGCTCATGTTAAATTAAGGCCAAGTGATTTTGCAACAGAAGGAATATTTTTGTGCGGTACTGCCAGAGGCCCTGCTAATATAACTGAAAGCATAGCTCAAGCGAATTCTGCCGCAGCAAGAGCCATGACAATCCTTTCTAAAGACATTTTATTAACTGAAGGAGTTACAGCTAATGTTAACGAAGAAAAATGTATTGGATGTGGAAGATGTGCTGAAATATGTCCTTATAATGCTATTGAGTTATTAGAAAGCACCAAACAAATGGGATTATATGATAACGAATTAAAGAAAGCACAAGTAATTAAGGCTTTATGTAAGGGATGTGGTACATGTTTTGCTGAATGTCCCGTTTCTGCAATTTCTATGAGTCATTTTGGGAATAAACAAATAAAGCCAATGATCAGCGAAGCAGCAATACATGAAGAAAAAGCTTGGGAACCAAAAATTGTGGCATTTTTATGCAATTGGTGTTCTTATGCAGGAGCAGATTTGGCTGGGGTAAGCCGGTATCAATATCCGCCTAATGTGAGAATCATAAGAGTTATGTGCTCAGGAGGTATGTCTAAAAGTTATATCCTTGAAGCATTTTTAAACGGTGCTGATGGTGTATTTGTAGCTGGATGTCATATTGGCGATTGCCATTATATAAGCGGGAATGAAAATGCATATCTTCGATTGGATAATCTCAAGGAGTTGTTAAAAAAGATAGGTCTTGAAGAAGAAAGAATTTATGTAACACAAGTTTCAGCTAGTGAAGGAAGGCAATTTGCAGAGGTTATATCAGAATTTACAGAAAAAATTAAAAAATTAGGAGAAACAAGAATACCTTCAGAAAAAAGAAAAGTAAAGGTTGAATCCGTTTAAAGTTATTTAATATTCATCGGGCATATTTTTAAGTTCTGCTAATGAGAATACTGGACCATCGATACAAACATATTTATTACCAATATTGCATCTACCACATTTGCCAATACCACATTTCATTCTCATTTCTAAAGAGTTTAAAATTTGTTCGTCATTAAAACCTAGTTCTTCTAAGACAGCAATCGTAGTTCTAATCATTATTGGCGGACCACATACTATAGCCACAGCATTCTCAGAAGAGGGTGCTACTTCTTTTACTATTGGTGCTACGAAACCTACTTTCTCATTCCACCCCTCCTCTTCACGATCTATAGTTAGAGTGACATTTAAATCATCTCGTTTTTTCCAATCATAAAGATCTTTTCGATATAATACCTCTCCTGAATCCCGGTTACCATAAATCACTGTTATATTTTTATATTGATTTCTAAATCTGTTATCTAACATATAAATTACAAGAGAACGCAATGTAGAAAATGCAAAACCTCCTCCTATTATTACAATATTCTTCCCTTTCATATCTTCCACAGGCCAGCCATTTCCAAAAGGACCTCTTACACCAACGGTATCTCCTTCTTCCATATCATGAAATGCTGTAGTAACAGTTCCCATCTTCTTTATAGTGAATTTAATAGAACCCGTTTCAGTAGGAGATGAGGCAATTCCTATTGGGCATTCTCCTTTTCCTATAACGCATATCTCTGCAAATTGTCCAGGGATATATTTAAAACTTTCAAAATCCTCTTTCTTTTTAAAAACTAAATCAAGAGTCTTAATATCATTTACTTTATTCTCTGAAGCGATATTTTTAATCGCAGTAAGTTTAGGAATATAAGGATTAGGCATTTATTTTTTCACTCTCTATTTTTTCAATATTACTAATTTTTTCAATTATCTTCCTAAGATCATTATTAACTGGACATAATTGAATACATCTTCCGCATCCAACACATCCTAATAAATTGTAATTTTCAGGGTAATAACAAAACTTATGTAAAATTCTATTTCTGCATCTCTCTATTGTACTATCACGAGGGTTATGACCGCTAGTGTGAAGCGAATACAGACAGAATTGACAAGTATCCCATATTCTAACTCGACGTCCTCGATTTTCATTTGGGATTTTTTCATCAATAACATCAAAACACGTACAAGTTGGACATAAAAATGAACACGTACCGCAACCTATACAACTTTCACTAATCTCTTTCCAGATGGGATGATTAAAGTTAGGATCTAACACTTTATCAATATCTTCTAAATTCAATTTGGTGGATATTGATTGTTCTGCTAGAATGGCTAATTCTTGCGCAGCTTTAATGTCAGCATCAGTAGCGCTAGTCAACCATGAAAACTTCTTAATTAACTTCTTCCCTTTATTACTGATTCCCTCAACAATGTATTTATTATCCAAATCAACCAGAAAGATGTCAAAATTTTCCTTTTTAAAAGGATGTCCTCCCACAGATGTACAAAAACATGTAGTTTTTGGAGTGTTACAGGCAATTCCGATTAGACTAGTATTTTCTCTCCTTTTTAGAATAATCTCGTCTTTAACTTCTCCTTGGGAAAAGAAATTTTCTAATAAGAAAAAACTATAAGCATCACATGGTCTAATTCCAAAAATTATTCTTTTTTCATCCAAATTTTTTATATCTTCAATCTCTATTTCCTTACCATTAATTTTATATTCAAAAAGAATATCTGTTTTTGGAAATAGTAATTCTTTAGGCGGAACCTTGGAATTTAAATAATCTAAAACTATATCCTCAACATTAACTATTTTCTTAAAAATAATATTACCTTTCTCTTTAGTAGGCGCATAAATCGTATAATTTTTAGCTAGTTCATTATAAAACTTTGGAATTTGTTCTTTAAGTAGAATTAATTCTTGCATTCTCTAAATTACCTCTTTAATCTTCCTCTAACATATATTCTTGCTTATCATCTATACTAAAAGACATCATAGGAGGTAATTGTTCGAAATCAATGCCAGAAGTAAAACCAAATTGTTCTTTTGCTATTTTTTCTAATTTTCTTGTAATCAAATTCAAATCAATTCCCATTGGACATACACTAGTACAAGCCCCACATGCTACACATCTTCCCGTTAAATGTAATGCTCGTATTAAATGGAACACAATAATGTCTGGTAAATCAGTTGTCTTTCCAAACCAAACTGGTTTATTTTGATCAACAAAACATAGATTACAATAACACATAGGGCAAGCTTCCCGACAAGCATAACACCTCGTGCATGTACTTAATAAATCTTTTATATATTCCCATTTTTCTTCAGGAGTTTTTGATTCGTAGTTCTCTAAATCTGCAAAATCATCCTCAATAATAGGATTCTCCAAAAATTCACCTACGTTAACTTCTGCTACTTTCGGAGGCGACTTAACTTGGCATGTTTTACATAACTCATTTTCATATTCTTCAAAAGAAAATGCTTTTTCAAGATCTTTTGTTTTAACTATTATATTATCCCCGGATACAGAGACACTTATAATTTCTTGTTCCCCTATCTCTTTCTGAATTCTTGCCCTATTGATAATTCCATTGCAAGGAATCCCGATTATCTTTATATCATCAAGATCAATTTGATGCTCTACAGCTAAATGGATTAATGCTTTTCCGACGCATCCCTTGGATATAATTCCTATTTTTAACTTTTGACCATCTGACTTAATAAAAGTTGGCATTAGGGGTACTAAATATTTAGCTAAGTTAATATAACATAAATTATTCCAAATTAGCTTATCAACCTCTTCAACTTTATCTATAACTACAGGAGATGAGCTTAAAGGAACTGTTCCCGTTGTATAACCGATAATAACATCAACCACTTTTTCCTCAAGTAGCTTTTTAGCTAAATCTCTAATTAATTCTTCGATTTCTTTATTTGTCTCTTCTAGATTTTCCATAATATCACCAAGTTTTTTGAAATTGTTTATTTGGTCCTAATTTTTTTACATTATTTGTCACTTTTTTGACTAGGGTTGCAAACCGTTCACCTTCAGATGCTGAAGCCCACATAAAACTTACTCTATTAGGTTGGATACCAAAAAAATTAAGTAATTCATTTAAGATTGTAAAACGTCTTCTTGCTACTAAATTGCCACTAATATAATGACAATCTCCAGGATGGCATCCTGAAATAATAACACCATCCCAACCACTTATTAAGCTTTTAATTATTAAATAGGGATTAATTCTTCCAGAACATGGAACTCTTACTATTCTAATATTAGAAGGATATTGAATTCGACTTACTCCAGCTAGATCTGCACCGGCATATGAACACCAATTACATAAAAAGGCAATTATTTTTGGTTGCCATTCCTCATTCTTTTCTATCTTATCCGTTTGAGACTTTGTTTTACTCATCATCATTCCCCTCCCATTATAATTGAAAATAATTGCTCACCAGTAAAACCTAGAATATCTATTGCTGCACATCTACAATTACCTGAACAAGCACCACACCCTTTACATAAGGCTTGGTTGACCGAAGCTACTTTACCAAATCGCTTATCATCAATCAGCTCAATCGCGCCATAAGCACAATTTTCTACACACATACCGCATCCAATACAACGTTCTGGAAGCACAACCGCATAATAAGGTTCTAATTCCACTTCTCCTCTAGCCATTAGCGTTGCAGCACTCGAAGCTGCACCCTTTGCTTGAGCTACGGAATCGGGGATATCCTTCGGACCTTGGGCAACACCAGCAATAAATATTCCTTCAGTTAAAGTGTCAACAGGCCTTAATTTTGGATGAGCTTCCATGAAAAATCCATCAGAAGATCTCTGAACTCTTACCAAAGAAGCAACTTTATCAGCGTCTACTCTAGCTTCTAAACCACATGAAAGAACTAATAAATTAACCTTAATTTCAATAGGTTCTTGAAGCAGAGTATCTTCTGATCTAATAATTATATTATGATCTTGATCTTCACTAACTTCAGCAATTCTTCCTCGAATGTAATTTATTCCGTAATTTCTTGCTGCTGATTCATAAAACTCTTCATAACCCCTCCCAAAAGCTCGGATATCCATATAAAAAATATAGACATCTGCATCTGGGTGTTTTTCCTTATACTGTCTGGCTTGTTTTGTGGCATACATACAGCATACCCTTGAGCAATATTGATTCCCTCCTTCTCTAAAGTTTCTACTGCCAACACATTGAAGAAACGCAATACTATGAGGTTCTTTAAGATCAGATGGACGAGCTGGCTTTCCAACTAATGGACCAGTAGAACTTAATAATCGTTCCATCTGAAGTCCATTAATCACATTTGGATATTTACCATATCCGTATTGTTTCAATTCAGTTGGGTCATATAAATCCCAACCTGTAGCTATAATTATTGTTCCAACTTTAACTTTAATATATTCTGGTTCTTCATCTAATCTAATCGCATCTGGTTCACAAACAGTTGGTCTCGCACAAATTCCGCATTTAATACATTTATCCATATCTATAGTGTATTTGCCAGGAACAGCTTGAGGAAATGGAATATATATTGCTTTTCTAGTAGCTAACCCAATATCAAATTCATTTGAACATACAATGGGGCATTTCTCCTCACAAACTCCACACCCTGTACATGCTTCTTGATCTACATAATGAGGTTTTTTCAATATTGTAACTTCAAAATTCCCAACATAACCAGTTATTTCTAATACTTCCGAATAAGTTAATAGCTCGATATTTTCGTTTCTTGCAACATCAACCATTCTGGGAGTTAATATACAAGCACTACAATCCATAGTCGGGAAAGTTTTATCTAATTGTGCCATATGGCCTCCTATGGTTGGAGTCTTTTCGATTAAATACACCTTATACCCTTCAGTGGCTAAATCTAAAGCTGAATTCATACCTGCTATACCTCCTCCAATAATCAAACAAGCAGGTTCAATTTCTACGGTTTTTACTTCTAAAGGTTTTAGTTCTCTTGCTTTAGCAACTGACATTTTAATAAGATCTTTTGCTGCTTCAAAGGCTCCCTCTGGATCTTTCATATGTACCCAAGTAGAATGCTCTCTGATGTTCGCTTGTTCAAATAAAAACTGATTTAAACCAGCTTCTTTACACACTAATCTAAAAGTAGGTTCATGCATTCTTGGAGAACATGCTGCTACAACGACTCTATTTACTAAACCTGATTGTATATCTTCTTTTATTATATTTTGACCAGTATCTGAACAAAAAAACTTATATTCACGTGCAACAGCAACATCGGGTAATTCTTTAGCATACTCTACCAAATCAGGTACTGAAACGACTCCACCTATATTTACACCACAATGGCATACATATACTCCAACTTGGGGCTTTTCATTACCAGTGACCACAATGCCTTTTTTAATTTTTTCTACCTTTTTTTTAGTTTCAGTCATTTATATCTAACCTTCTATATTAACTGATTTTTTATTATATTCAAGAAGGGATCTATTGAGATGAATGGGGGTACTCCTGTTAGTTCATGGTTTTTTAATAAACCTAATTTATTAGGGTCCATTCCAAATGATAAACCCAAAAGTTGGGTGATATATACAACTGGAATTTCCAAAGGTTCCCCAATTATATCTTTATAGATTCCATTTGCTTCCATCTGCCCTAAATCAAGTTGTAAATGGCAGAATGGGCAGCAATCCACTACGATATCTGCGCCAGCATCGCGCATATTCATGAGCTTTTCTCTAGTAAAATCTGCTGAAACCTCTTTTACAGCAGTCCTTACAGCTCCACCTGCTCCGCAACACATGAATTTATCCTTATACGTAATACTTTTTGCCCCGGTTAATTCTACAATTTCATCTAAAAATATCGGGTCTTCACATTCCCCATTCCAAGGACGTTTATCGCTTGGTTTTATAATATGACATCCATAATGCACTGCAACCTTAAGATCTTGAAATTTGTATTTTATATGATCACGTAAGTAATCTAGACCCATATCTAAATATAGAGCTTGTACAACATGCTTTGGCTCTAAATTACCTTTATAAGTTCTTCCTATTTTTTCGAGTTCTTTTTGTACCATTTTTTTCATTTCAGGTTCATGTTCTAATTCGAACCACGCGTCTCTAAGGGTACCATAACACCCATTACATCCAGTTATAGGATTTACTCCAATTTGTTCGGCAATCGAAATATTACGAGCAGCTATTACTAACCACGTTGGAATATGGAAAGCTCTAAATACACCTGGAGCAGGACAACAAGAAGCTCCTGGTAAATCCAGAATTTCAGCTCCAAGAAAATCAAACACATTTCTAATAGAGGCTTCTATCATAGGATATCTATTAGGTATTACACAACCAAGAAATAATCCATATTTCCATTTATATTCTGAGCTTTCATTCATGACTTATTCTCCTCTTGGTTTTCTTTTTTATCTCGTTCTTCTTTAAGTTTTTTAGCATTTTCCATTAATTCAGTAAACCCAACCGATTTCATTAAGTCTTGACACTCCTTTACCGCTTCTGGATATGTATGAACAGTTGGAGGTAAAGGTGGTAATCCATAAGATTCTCTTAAATCTCGCCATTTTTTGTTTGCTTCTCCATTTGCTGGTACTCCATGACCTGTGACATAAAAAATCTTGGTTGCTAAACCAAAATGAGAATCTAAAATAAAACCCTCTTCCACAGCAATATTTCTTAATTTTATTATCATATCTGTTACTGGAATATTACGCGGACATCGTTCATAACAAGTATAACATGTAGAACATAACCAGATATCAATATCTTTCAAGACACTCTCATCTCCCGTTAAAGCCCGGCGAATTGCGGAACGTGTTCGGTATGCGGTTCGTCTTCCAGATGGACAACTGCCCGTACAAGTACCACAATTAATACACGCTCTAATTCGCTCTAATCCAGCATCAACAAACTTTTGAGCAATTCTGGAATTTGTGTCTTTGTGTACTTTTCTTTTAATATATTTTTCTACATTATCGCTCATATTTTTCCCAGTTTCGTCAATAATTGTAAATTTAAATTGAAATTGTATAAAAAAGTGAGAAAATTACTCTCTTAATAGTTTGATCAAACTACTTTATTTAATAATCTTAAGAAGTGAAAAGTATTTTTAATTATAAAATTTGTTATTGTCCTTTTAAAATAGATATACGCCAAATAATTAATTTTTATATTTACTACTTTTAAAAGACCAACAAAAAAGTCTAAATTTGAGATAATTTTAGCTTCAAGAGAATTTATATCATGTAGAAAATAATGATGATGTAGATTATTACTTATTTGATAATTCCTTAAGATACTCTTTCTGTTTATCTTCGGGTAAAAATACCAATTCTTTTTTAATTTCTTTTAGCTCTTCCTTAGTTAAATCCAAAGATAATAATTCCCGCCGAATCTCCTTTTTAAGAACGATGAAAATCCTTGCAAAGTATTTTTTTACTATTTCTAACTTTTCAAAACTAGTATTATTATTTTTAATAAAAATCACCGAAACTTTTTTAGAGCATAAATTATCATCTTCTAATTATTAAATGATCTTTTGATTTCTTAAAAAATTAGGAGTCCAATCCTTAGAGTTAAGTAGCTCTCAAATTAATTCTAAACAGAGAGAGATAAGGAACTATAATATAAATAATTGGATTATTATTATAACGACAAAAAAGATTTATAACCCAATTTGAGATGACTTCTTTGGGAGTTCCCTAAACTCTAATTTGAGCCAATATTTCTCAGACAAACGGATTAAGATGCTTATATTAAAAGTCCTTTTTTTCCTATTACTAATTAGAAAAACTATTATACAGAATAGGTTTAAATAGAAAAAATTTGATTATAAGGTTAGTCCGTTAATAAACCTTCTCAGAATTCTATTTCGAGGTAGCCAGAGGAGACCTATGAGTCTAAATTTTGATGATTATAGGGCAATTAAGAAGGAGTTTAAGCAGAAACTGCGTTGGTTTGAAGAGGAATTTGAATTAATTTTCAAAAATAAGACGCATAACTATTCTAAAGATGACATTAAACTTGCAAACGAGATTTTGGATAGACTCTCTGAAACTATTAATGAATATCGAGATGAGAAGTTATTATATCATCTAGTCTCAACCTTAAATAATATTGAAAGAAATCATCCCGAATTTTTCCAGAAATAAATTAGAAAAAAGGTCCAAACTTCTTATAAATTCTGATTAGATTCTCTTGATAAAACTGAATCCTTTCATCATCAGGATTTAATTCTTTTGCTTTCTGCATAGTTTTTTCTGCTAAAATATGGTCTCCCTTATCTAAATAAGTAATAGTTAATAAGCCCCACGCTTCAAGTGAAGAGTGATTAAATTCAATAGCTCTTTTGAAGCAAACAATAGCATCACTCAAATTACCAACACGCCGTTTAGCTATACCTAATAAAAGCCAAGCATCATTATTTGATGGGTTTTCATCTAAGAACTTATTAAGATATTTGATCGCTTTAAAATTTTTGTTCTTAAGTAAAAATTCATTAATTTGGGTGAGTGGGCTTTCTAATTCGGAGATATTGAACTGCATAATTCTTTAGCTATTATAATTCTACTATATTAATTATCTATGTTCCTTTATATAATTTTAACTTTTTTGAAAAATATTCTTTTAAAAAACAACTAAAGAATAAAATATCATAAATAACTCTTGATCCTTCGAGATTATCAATAAATTTAACGTGTTTTTTTATTTTCCTATTTTTCAGATTAAAAATTAGAAAATTAAGCACACATCCATGTAATAAAGTAATTTTGAAATTAGCTCTGTAACATATCTTAAGTTTCACGAACATTCATGTTAAACAATAAATTTTAAATACTTATAAAAAGTAATCTTAACTAGTTCAAAATAACGCTTTTGATTAACTTAAAAAATAGTTTATTCGTAATTCTTATAATTACTCAAAGCAAATTATTGCTAATAATTAGGAAATAAAGATTAATTTGGCATCAAATAGCTTAAGTCAAGAGAGTAAAGAAATCATCGATGTTGATGAATTTCTTGATAAGTATCAGTATATATCAAATCTAGATCTTAAACATATACTAAATCTTGATTTTGAGCTTGATTATTATTATAAATCTAAAAAAGTATGTCCAATAATAGAATTAGCTAAACCTGAAGATGCAAAAGAAATTGTAAGTATTTTCAACGAAATTTATAGAGGAAATTACCCTTATAAGCAAATGGAAGATATTGATTCTATAAGAAGGATGATTACTCATTCAAATTATTATTGGTTTGTATTTAAGTTAAAATCGAAAGAAATTGTTGGTTGCTTTGGAGCAGATTTAGATTTGAATGAAAAGCGAGCATTCCTTCATGGTTTTAATATTAAAAAACAATACCAAAAAACAACTGATATCTTTAAAGCATTTATTGGATGTATAATTTATTTATGGAGAGAATATCGAGACAAAATCTTTTTATGGTATGGAGAGATGCGAACTAATGAAGCCATCTCCCAATTTTTTACATCGTTAATTGGTATGAAACCCGTTGCATTTCTTCCTAATAAAGATATATTCTTTAATAAAATTGAATCTGATGTTTTGCACATTATATTTAATAAAGCAGTACTGAAACAATATCGATTCAAAGAAAAACCTAAAATAATTAGACAAGTTTTAAATTGTTATAGTTATACAAATAAAAGATATGATCTTGATTTACCTCATATTGAAAATCCAAAGATCAATTTAAACAGAAAAGAGATCGAATTAATTAAATCATCAGTTTCTACTGAAATTAAAGAAGATACTTTTGGAAATCAAGAAGTAAAATTTTTTCTGAAAAAGAATTCCTCATTTTTTGAATTTTTCTATAATATTTATAGTAAAAATATTGAAAATACGAAATATACGGTTCATTCTTTAGAAGAATTATTTGTTTTTATTGAAAAGGTTAAAATCTTTATTGATTCAATGAATATAAATTATTTCGAATGTTATGTCTCAGCATATTTCCCTGAACATCAAAAATTGTTTAATGATGCTGGATTTAAACCCAGAGGGTATGTGCCTTGTTGGAAATTTCATGAATCTGAAAATTATTTTGAAGATCAAATTATTTTTAATTCTTTTAATGGATCGATTGACGAGAACATAAAGCTAATTCCAGAAGCAATTGATTTAATTCAAACTTTAAACCTTTCTAAAGATAAACAAATTCAAGATTCTTTGAAGATAAATATTTTTTAATTTCCATTAAATAAATTTATTTTTTACAATTTTCTAAGGATCTAATTAAAAGATATAATTATTTAGACAGAATAACCTATGGTCAAAGAAAAACTTAAGAATTGGAAGCAATCTTATTGGAATCAAATATCCAGAAATATTGGATTAATCAATATAGAGGATCAAGAGATTCTACGTAAAACAAATATCGCAGTTTTTGGTTTAGGTGGACTAGGTGGTCCTTTAGTTGAACAATTAGTTCGAAGTGGATGTGAAAATCTCTTAATATGTGATAATGATAAATTTGAACCTTCTAATCTTAATCGTCAATTGTGTACTAAAAAAGATATTGGAAAGTATAAAGTGGATGTTATAGAGGTTTTTCTTAAATCTATAAATCCTGATCAAAAGTTAAAAAAAGTTAGAGAAGTCAATGGAACCAATTTAGAAACGATTTTAAATAATATAGCAATTACAGTTTTAACTCTAGATGACCCAATTACTTCAATCTTAATTGCTAGACAATGTTGCAAGAATAAGATACCTCTATTGGAATCGTGGGCTATTCCCTATCTTTTTGCATTGTGGTTTACGGAGAAGAGTGCAGAATATGAAAGTTTTTATGGATTTAAGACACAGAACATGTCTATTCAAGAATTAATTAAATCTAAAGATGTTTTATTAGAGATTAAAATAAATTTTTTGAAAAAACTTACCCAATTTCCTGGAATAAAAGAAAGATATAATCGAGAGGAAGGTGCATACGAAGCTCTCTTAGCAGGAAAAATTCCATTAGTTTCTTTTGCCCCAATTGTGAGAATAACTGCATCATATCTCGCATTTGAGGTAATTTTCACAGGTATTTTGAAGATCAAAAAAATGAATTTAGCTCCAAATATTATTGGCTATGATTATTTCAATATGAGCCCCATAAATCTATGAAACGAGTTCATTAAATAATGCGAATTGAAATTATATCTAAATCTGACGAAATTCTAAAATTTTTACATCTAGGCATTAATCTTCCAATTTTACCAAGTCTCCATAAATATATTTTAAAAGCTTTTGAGATTTTTAAACCAAATGCAATCTTTGTCAGAAAAGAAAAATCAGAATCTAATTCATCTATTTCGCTAATGAATGATGTATTGGGTATTTGCTTGGTTTTTAAGCACGAGGAATTCTTATTTTTTGGCTTTTTTGGTGCAAAAAATGATGATCCAATAATAATAGAATTATTAATTAAAAGCTTAATAAATTATGCTCAAAATGGGGATTATAAATATATAAGAGGTCCTATAAATATACCTGCAATAATTTATGGATATGGATTCTCAGTAGAAACAAATTTTGAAAAGCTAGATGTAAATATTAATGATTTATTTATTGCTTGTCCTGTAAGTGATCCATTCTACTATCAAAAATTTTTGAAAAATAGGTTCTATGAAAAGTATACGGAAGATTTTTATTACATGCCAGTGATTAAACTAGATCCATTTAAATTAAAATACGATTACAATGATTATGAAGTATTATTTCCAGGGAAAAAGAAAATATGGAATTATATGAATGACGTTTTAATTTTACACCTTAAAAATATGCCAAAGGAATCATTAATTACTCCAAATTCACCTCAATATGCTAGTATTATCGCTGACTTTATATATGATTTCGGTAAGCCTTGGATGATATGGTTGGTGAGGTATAAACCTACCAATAGCATTGTTGGAACAGCTCATATTGTACCAAATATATTTGGTGAGAGAGATAGTAAAGACAGATATAAAACAGCTTCTTTTCAACATGTTGTGATTGATAGGCAGCATCAAAGAAAAGGATTAGTATTTCTTCTTTATGGAATGGGATCTTTAAAAGCACGAGATAAAAAGTCTGGAAACAATTTAAAATATGGTTTAGGAGTTGTTGCTTCAAACAATAGACCCTCAATCGCTTGGATAAAGAGATTGGGCGGGAAATTATTTAAACGTAGCATTATTTTAGAATATAAATTATAGTTTACCTGTATCAAGAGATTAATACAGAATATTTTTTTTTAAAAAAATAATCCCAAATTGTACAAAAGTTATTATTAAAAAAATAATATGTAAAAAAAGATATCTTTTAGTATCATAACATTTATTATATTTTAAATGGAAGAAAAATCAATAATATCTTATTTATCGTTGGTTTTGTTGTATGGTTTTATATCAAATTGAATGGGCTAGGTTTCTTCCAATTTTTATAGCTCAGCCTCTGGCAGCTATTTTATTCGTTACTTTAGCGATCAAGACTCTGATAAGAAAAAAAGATCAAGTTTCACTGAGTTTAGCTGCGTTTTATTTGATTTCAAGTTTCAGTTTAATTATTAATCTAGTTTACTTAATACTAACTATATTTTTAGAAATTCAATTATTACTGTACTTTCTCTATTTCTTAACGGCTTATCTTTTGATTTTTTCTTCATTTTTTCTCATAAGTTTTTTAAGTTTACTCCTTAACATTGAGAGTAAATTCAATTCAAGAAAAAATTTAGCAATATTAATCGCTTATGCTATTGTTTGCCTTTTAATTTTGCTATATCCAGAAGGAATAACGCTAGATCCTTCTAATAATTGGAGACCAATATATAGTTTTGAATTTTTATTAATTATGTATGCTTTTTTTACCTCAATTGTGTTTATTCCAACAATTGTTTTTTCTGTAAAGTTGTATAGAAGGTTTGAAGCAAAAAATTTGAAAAGAAAATTCAGGATCCTAATCATTGGGATCATTGAAATGTTAACTCTGTTATATGGAACAGTACTTTTTAATACAACTATGAGTGTAATAATAAGAAATATGTGGGGAATATTATCTTTAATAATTTTAATAAGTTCAGCTTTACTAATTTATGTTGGAATTGGACTTAATCCCTAAATTATTAAACATATAAATTAAAGTACTGGTAAAGAAAAGTAGAAGGTGCTTCCTCTATTCCTTCCTTCAGATTCTACCCAAATTTTCCCACCATGTAATTCCACAATCTCTTTTGAAATGTAAAGACCTAACCCTGTTCCTTCGATTCCTACATCCCATCCTTGACCGTATCGTTCAATTTTTCCAAATTGTTTAAATAGCTGCTTTTTTTCGGTTTCGGTTATGCCTATTCCATCATCTTTTATAGAAATAATATAAAAATTGCTTTTTTTCGCAGTTTTAATTTCAATATTTCCATTTAAAGGTGTATATTTGATTGCGTTTATTAATAAGTTCGATACAACTTCATAAATCCGTTCTTTATCAAAAAAGGTGCTTAAATTTTTATTAATTTTCATTTCAATTTTCTGTTTTCTTAATTCTGCTGTTCCTTGTAATTGTTCTACACAATACTTAATAAGGGTTGATAAATCCTCCTTAGATTTATTTAACTTCAATAATCCTTGGTCTAATTGTGAACTTTCTACAATAGAATTTATATAATTTTCGAGGCGTTTACTCCCTTCCTTGATCTCCTCCAAAATTGAAATAACTTCTCCATCTAATTTACTTTTATGAAGATTTAACAGTAGTTCAGTAAAGCCTTTAATAGAAATAAGAGGAGTTTTTAATTCATGAGATGTTCTAGATAATAAATCTGTTTTTAACTTGTTGATCTCGCTTAACATTTTGTTTTGTTCTTCTAAATGCTGTTGTACTTCCCATCTTCTCTTTTCAATTTCAATTGCATCGCTAATTAAAAATAGAACTAACTTATCTTGATTGGTGAGTATGGGATTTGTCTTGTAAAGCACACATAATGCATCATTAAATTCTTCTCCCGATTTAATTAACTTACTATAACTTGCTTTGATTTTGTTTTTCTTAATTATTTCATCAGTTTTTGCATAGTCAGTTTCATCGATACTATAAGAGGTTTGAGGAAAATCATGACGCTCTCTGAATAACTCAAAAATAAATGGGTCGTTTCTTAATCCCTTATTAGAGTAATTAAATATTTCTCCTTTAGATGATAATACTTTGTATTGAACTTCTTCTTCACTTCTAGTTCTATTAATGTAAAGAGCTAATGTACCATTTATTAATTTATTGCAAGTTTTAAGTAATGAGACAATGTTGTTTTGAATATCTGCAGAAAAACTAAGGAAATCAATATTTAGTTCATAAATAAGTTTTTCATACATTTTTTTTTCGCTTACGTCCTCTAACCACATTCTAAAGCTTATTAATTTGCCTTTGTCATCAAATTGATTTGTTCGTTTACCCTGCAGCCATTTAATTTTCTCGTCTTTAGAAAATATTCGAAATTCTAAGTCTTTTTCCTTAGTTGCTTTAAATATTTTCTCAATATCATCAGGATGTATTATTTTATCCAATAAATCTCGATTTACGGCTTCTATATTTTTATACCCTATAATTTCTAATAATTTTGGATTAATATAAGTGAGACTTCTGTTTATCAAGTCAATTTCTAAAATTCCAACTGTTGATGTTTCTAATAAATCACGATATTTAGCTTCAGTTTCTTTCTTATCCGTAATATCTTGTACTATTGCCTGAAAGTATGTTCTATCTGACAACTTAATTAGTGTCAACTCTGTATTTACCCAAGCAATCGTTCCATTTTTTCTATATACTTGGAATTCAGTTGATTCGATTATTTCTCCTTTATATAATTTAAGGAGCTTTTTATTTAAAATAGAATAAATTTCTATCGGAGCTAGAGGTAGTTCTTCATAAGATCTCCCGATAAAATCATCTTTGCTGTATCCAAATAGTTTTTCTGTAGTTGAATTATAGTCAACTATTATTCCTTGCCTATCAAAAAGAAGGATTGAATAAGGTGAACTTTCAATTAAATGACGATACTTTTCTTCTGATTCCTTTAAATTTTGTTCTGCCAAGATCCTTTCCGTAACATCCTCAAATGATACTAATACTCCCACGACCTTTCCTTCAGAGTCATATAAAGGAATTCTATTTATATCAAACCATACTTCATTTCCATTGTTTAAAATCCAAGAATCGATAATATGTAATTCGGGTTTTCCTGATTTTATCACTCCTTTTTCACTTTGCTGGAAGCTATCTATGTCTCTCTGAGTCCAAGGGAGATCCTCATCCTTTTTATTGATTATGTTTTCGGGATGATCTATTCCAATTAGTTTTGCGTAATTATCATTACACCCTTGATAATTTAATTCTATATCTTTCCAAAAAATATATTGCGGAATATTCTCCATGACCATCTCTAACATTTCATACGAACTCTGTAGTGCTTCTTCATATTTTTTTGGATTAAATAGCTTCCAAAATCGAATTTCAGGAATAGTTTCAGTTATTTTTTTAAATCGTTCTTCATTAAGTCTTAATTGTTCCTCTAAATTTTTCCGTCTTGAAATGTCTTTTATAATAACAAAATATTTCTTAGATCCGTTCTCTAGCTTAAACTTTTTTGACTTTAATTCAACCCAAATTAATTCTCCTTTAGAGTTTTTGAGCCTAAGTTCTTGAATTCTGTCAGGAAGTTCTGCTCCTTTCTTTAGAACTTTTATAGCCTTTTTTATGTCCTCTGGAGCAATTATACTTAAAAATGGTTCACCTATTAAGTCCACAGAGGAATATCCTAACTTATATAAAAAAGAACATTTATTAACATATTCTAATCTTAATTCATCTGATGTTTCAATTATGAATATTAAATCATCTACAGTATCCATGAAAAGTTGGAGTTGTGTTTCAAGATTTTCATAATCTTTCTCGTCAGTAATCATTGGGAATACCTTAGGGAATTCTTTTCTAATATTCTCCTGTAAAATGATATTTTAATCCTCTATAACTGAAGAAAAGTCACTTGTATTTATATATTAGTATATACTTTTGATTTTTTGTAATTGTTATACGTTCAAAGATATTGATTGAATCTTGAAACCCATATGATTATGGTGCAGAATTTAACATTTAATGTAAATACTAGCTACTAAAACTAAAAAATAGAATTAATTTCATTTATATTCTTGATCAATATTTATCCATTCAATATCAAGCTCATTGAGTTTAATTTTAGTAGGAATCCCATCAGTATTCCAACCCATTATATTATAATAAATATCCCTAGCTTCATCAAACTTTGTTGCATCAATTGAAATTCTTTCCAATGCTCCTGAGGTGTGTGGTTCAAAGAAACGAGCAGGAAGCCAATCATCTTCCTTATTAAAACCTTCTCTAATATTGAACATTCTCTCCATATTATTTACCCTCTCACCAAACTTCATTAGTTCCCAAGTAGATGCATCCCAACCTGTGACCGCTTTTAATAATTCAGTTTCTTGGTTTATGCTAAATGGCATGAAAAAACAAAATACTAAACTATTTTCCACAGCTCTCCAATTAGTTAAGTAAATAAGAGATTTTATCTTTTTTACACTTAAATCCTTAAGAGGAAGTGCATCAAAAATACTTAAAGTTGCAAAACCTTGCATTCTATCTTGATTAGTTAACCCATCATCATGAAAATTTTTCATATGCTCCGCTCCCGTTGAAGACAAGGCATATCCTATTCCTAAACCATGTTTTAAACGAGGTTCATGCATTGGTATTTCTTGACCTTTAACATGAATTGCAAATTTATGAGCTTCCTTACCTATTTTTTCTGCAGCTCTCTTTACACCCTCCGCTAATAAATCGCCTATTCCCTCACGATTTCCCATCATTTCTAACATCTTTAGCATACTCTGAGAGTCTCCAAAGTTTAATTTCAATCCATTTGTATCTTTTTCAGTTATTATTCCATTTTCATAACACTCCATCGCAAAACCTATCGTGACACCTGCTGAGATTGTATCCAATGAATATTTATTGCATAATTCATTTGCTTTACAAACCACTATTGGATCACTTATACCACAATTTGAACCGAAAGCCGCAAGGGTTTCATATTCAGGTCCCCCGTATTTAGGGTCTAGGTAATTTGATTCATTAATAGACACCACTTTTTTACATCTAATAGGACAAGCATAACAAGTTTCTCTTTTTAAATTAATATTTTCACTAAAAATAGCAGGATCTAACTTTTTTGCATTCTTAAATCCTCCATCTCTAAAATTTCGAGTAGGGAGGTTTCCTGATAAGGCAAATTCTTCCATTCGATTTCCTCCAGTACCAAAAGCAAAATAACGGCTATAGCCTTTAAAAATTTCATAAGTGTCTTTTAGAATTTGTTTAATTTTATCTTTATTTTCAACTTTTGGCTTAATATTACCTCTAATAGCTATTGCCTTCAAATTTTTGGACCCCATCACTGCTCCCATTCCACTACGGCCCGCAGCGCTTCTATAGTCGTTTATAACACATGCAAATCGAGTTAAATTTTCACCCGATTTACCAATACAGGCTACACGAGCAAAATTGTCATTAACTTCTTTGAGGATTAATTTATGAGTATCTCCAGTAGTCTTACCCCATAAGTGCTTAGCATCTTTTATTTGAACCTTATCATTGTGAATCCATAGATAGATTGGACTATTCGCTTTACCTTCAACAATTATTGCATCATAATCCGCGTGTTTTAATTCAGCGCCCCAATATCCTCCGACTTCAGATACTCCAAAGCCTCCTGTTAAAGGGGATTTAGCCCCAATACTATTTCGTCCTGTTCCTGGAATATTGGTTCCCGTTAATGGTCCTGTGGCAAAAATTAGCTTATTTTTATCACCTAATGGATTTAATCCCTTTGGGGTTTCTTTAAGAAGAAAATATGCCACAAACCCCTCTCCTCCGAGATATTTTCTATAAAAGGATTCCTCTGGATGTTGAACTTTAATTTTGCTAGTTGAAAGGTTGATTCTTAATATATTACCACTATATCCAAATTCCATTTTATCCTCAGTTATTCGTATCTTTTATATTAGTTTTTATTATATTTTAATTCAAAATAAAGTTTTTAAAAATGAAGTTCATATATACTTCGAAGAAAATTCGAAATTAATCTAGATTCCATGGCTTTCAAGAACATTAATAACCCTATTTATATCCTCCTCGTTATTATAGTAATGAAATGCGAACCTAAGTAATGTTTGTTCATGAAAATCAGGGTATCGTTTCAAGGTAACATAAATCTTATTTTTCAGTAAAGTATTGTAAATTTTTTCTGCTTTCTGATGTTCAATAGTAATGATTCCTGATCTAAATTCCGGTTCTAATGGTGTTATTATCTTAAAATTATATGATTTTATTTTATTAATGAAAATATTTGTCAGATATATAATTCTTTCTTGTATTCTTTTAATGCCATCACTTATTTTTCCTCTTCCTATTTGAGTTTTTATTAAATTTAGGGTCCCACTAAAAGATAAAAGAGCTGGAAAGTTAGCACACCCTCCAAAACCGTCCATATATTTTACTTTGTTAATTACTTCAACATTTTCATTATTTAAATAAAAAGGATTAGCAACACTTAACCAGCTTGAAAAAGGGATCTCTTTTTTATTTAATAGTTCTTGATTCATGTAGAGAATTCCCACACCATATCCACATGCACCCCACTTTAATGGATTTGCTACAAGAATATCTAGATTATGGTTTTTAGTATCAATATCAAATGAACAAAATGATTGAGTTGCATTAATGATGCTAAGTAAATTATGTTCTCTACAGAATACACCCAATTTCTCAAGATTTTGTCTAAAACCCGTAAGTGATTGTACATGACTATGTATTATATATTTAGTTTCATCTGAAATATTCTGCTTGAAATTATCAATTAAATAAGAATGACTTGTATCTTCCACTCTCTTACTTGAAAACTTTAAACGTTTAAAAATATGTATGGAAGCAGGAAATTCAATTGAAGGATATAAAAATTCACCCTTTTCCAGAAATCTGGCAATAATATTCATTCCTGAAGAAGTGTTGGTTAAAAAGGCGATCTCGTCTGGTTCAGAATTAATATATTCAGCCACATTTTTTCTAGTTTTTTCAATTTCTTCACAAAAATTCTCATAATGAATATCACCAAAATATAACATGTCTTCAAAATAAGAAATACCCTTTCTATAAGCATCCATGTTTAAAGGAGAAGCCGAACCGGCCATAATATAAGTTAGGTTTTTTAAAATCGGAAATTGTTCATTTCGTAATTTTTCCCAATTCACACTCATATTCTTCCTTAATTTATTTTCATTTAAAATTCATATCAATTTTGAGGATTATTCATTCTAAAGAAGAAACAATTAAAATTTTATTATTTATAAACACAAGTTATTTGTTTCTATAAGAGTTATTTCTTCTATTATATTCTTCTTAAACAGTATATTGTGAAGTACAATGAAGATGGAAGAATTTATTAGATGTTTAAATTGTGGAAAAAAATTAGGATCTAAATCTGGGAAAATTCATAATCAATGTACAGAATGCATGTTAAGATTAGATTTCAGATCAGAAGATATAAATCATAAAGATATAGATGAAAATCTGCAAAAAATTTTGGATTTCTTTATTTCCGATGTAAATGCCGCCTTTAATAAGGATCCTGCAGCTAATACATTACTAGAAGTATTAACAAGCTATCCTGGAATCAAGGCCATTTTATTGCATCGCATAGCGCATTTTTTCTGGAAAATTAAAATGCCTTTTGTACCAAGATATATTTCGGAAATTTCTCGAGATCTTAGTGGAATCGAAATTCACCCAGGAGCAGAAATCGGAAGTGATTTCTTTATAGACCATGGGGGGAGTGTAGTCATCGGAGAGACTTCTGTAATTGGCGATAATGTTACAATTTACGCAGGTGTAGTCTTAGGGGGTACTAACTTAGAGAAAACTAAACGACATCCGTCCATAGGCGATAATGTAGTTATAGGGTCAGGAGCAAAAATTTTAGGTCCTATTAATATAGGAAATAATGTTAGAATAGGAGCAAATTCAGTTGTTGTAGAAGATGTTCCACCAAATTGCGTAGTAGTTGGAGTACCCGGTAAAATTGTCTCAAAAAAAGGCGAAAAAATTGAAAAAATAGATTTAAGACATGGAGATTTACCCGATCCCATTTCTATTGCACTCTCGAGTTTGGAAAAAAGAATTAAGCAATTAGAGGGTAAACTTTCTATAAGCCCCGACCATAAGAAGGAAGATATAGAAATTTTTTACGGAAATTATGGTGGAGGAATTTAGTATTCACATATTAAAAGGTGATTAAAATAGGTAGAATATATCAAAATATAATTGAAACTATAGGAAATACACCACTAGTTAAATTAAACAAAATAGTTGAAGAAATATCTCCCAAACCAAATATTTATGCTAAATTAGAATATTTTAATCCGGGAGGTAGTGTTAAGGATAGGATCGGAATGGCCATGATTGAAACTGCTGAGGATAATGATTTAATTAATAAAGATAATATAATTGTAGAGCCTACGTCTGGAAACACTGGTATTGGGTTAGCATTAATCTGTGCTGCTAAAGGATATAAATTAATTTTAACTATGCCAGAGAGTGTCTCAATCGAACGAAGGAAGATCTTAAAAGCCTACGGAGCACAAGTAATTTTGACTTCCAAAGAAAGCGGAATGAAAGGAGCTATATTAAAAGCCGAAGAACTTGCAAAAGAAAAAGACATGGTTTTTATACCTCAGCAATTTAAAAATTTAGCAAATCCAGAAATTCATAGAAGAACCACAGCAAAAGAAATTTTTAATGATTTGGATGGAAGAGTTGATGCATTTGTAGCGGGGGTAGGTACTGGAGGAACTATTACCGGAGTAGGTGAAATTCTTAAAAAAACAGTAGGAGCTCGTCTAAAGGTATATGCTGTTGAACCCAAAGATTCTCCTGTTTTATCCGGAGGATCTCCAGGACCACATAAAATCCAAGGAATTGGAGCCGGGTTTGTTCCAGAAGTATTAAATACACAAATTTATGATAGAATAATACAAGTTGAATATGAAGATGCAATAATAACAGCTAGAAAATTAGCTAAATTGGAAGGAATATTCGCTGGAATAAGTTCAGGAGCAATCGCCTGGGCAGCAATCTACGATATATCTAAAGAGTTTAGTGTAGGAGAAAATGTTGTTTTTGTAGTTTGTGATACTGGAGAACGCTATTTATCTACTGAATTATATGATATCTAATTGAATCAGGTACTTAGAGGGAGTACACTTGTTGTTAGAATCTCAGTAACTTTTTTCCAAAGTTCCTTAAAGTCAGGTTTCTTTTTGCCATTTATCCTTCTTGAAATTTCATGGAATAATGCTTTTATCTTTAAAGAATGAAAATAACTAATATTTGGCGCAATTATGGCTAGCATATATTGTTTTTGACCAAATCTTTCATTTTCTGCTGGAAAAGAATCAAAGTAAGCATAACCAGACATTTTAATATTCTCAAGATTTAAAAGTATTCCTTCAGCATTAGTTATTTTACCATGTCCATATATAAATAATGTTGCTTGAAAAAGCTGAGTTCCAACGTCTTCGATAGATACGGGGAGATTAATAGTTGAGGGATAATGATCATCTAGTTTTGGACCATATTTATCATCCCAGAACATTGAGAGTAAAAATATCTTCTCTTGGTCCTCCATTGAAATTGAAGGTTGAACATTTATATCTAGAGAAGACAAGACTGCTTCCATCTTTTCTTTAATAACCTGTCTTTTTTTATTCCTAGTAATCTTACCAGAAATAACAGCTAATAAATCATCTTCATTAAAAGGTTTTGTTAAATAATCATCTATCCCCAATAATTTACCAAAACGAATATCTTCTGGAGATGATTTTGCTGTAAGGAATATGAAAGGAATATGATTCAGAGCTGGATTTTTAGAAATTTCAGTAAAGAATTCATATCCATCTACTTCGGGCATCATAATATCACTAATAATAACCTCGGGGAGAATATCTGATTGCGAAATGAGATCAAGGGCTTCCTTTCCATTTTTTGCAGATAAAACTCGATATTTATTTGCCTCTAAATTCAATTTAATTGCATAAAGGAGATCCACATTATCCTCTACAATCATAATTAGAGGTTTCATTGTTATGCCCTTTAATAAAATAGATGTCTTTATTTTTATATTTATTGAATGATTATTTAAAAGTTATCAATTTTTATCATGGAATTCTTGGAAAGAAAATGGAAAATGTTGTTCCATTTCCATATTCGCTTTCTACATATACTTTTCCTTGATGAAGTTGGATCAATTCTTTTGCTATTGTTAATCCAAGCCCTGTTCCTGGGATATCTTTGACTGATCTGGCTCGATAAAACCTATTAAAAATAAAAGGAAGGTCTTCTTCATGAATTCCCATTCCATAATCTATAATTTGAAATAAAATTCCATCAATCCCTTCAGGATTAAATTGTCCAGTGTAGTGATCAACAGCTTTAATTATTATTTTGGATTCCTTTTCAGAGTATTTCCAGGCATTATCTATAAATATTCTGAAAATCTGCTTAATATGATTGAGATCCCCATTTATCCGTAGATCTTTTTTTAAATCTAATTCAACTATAATATTTTTCGATTTAATGTTTAGATCCATTAAATCAAGAACTTCGGAGATAAGCTCAAAAGGAGAATAAACCTCTAAATTTAAGAGCATTTTTTTCTCATCTATCCTTGATAACATTAAAAGATCATTTACTAATTCATTAAGCAAATTAACATTTCTCATAATTCCCCGCATCAAATTATATTCTTGCTCATTTGTTATATTTTCACGATATTTATTTAAGTAATTTAATGACATCAATAAAACAGCTATAGGATTCCGCAATTCATGCGAGACAGTAGATACAAATTGTTCTAACTTTTGCTCAGCTTGTTTATGCTCAATAAAACGGCTAATAATTTCAGCAATCGTACGGGTTAACTCCTCTTCTTCTTTTAAAAAGAGTGAGTTATTATCATGTAAATAAATTTCAATTGAACCTAAATTTTTATCATATACTTTAATATCTGCCTTGATATTCCATTGAGTGAGCATAAAATTTTTAGCTGTAAATTCGTTTCCATCAAATAAGATCCTTGCATATGTCTTTTCTGGAAACTGAAACGCTGAGGGGAGAATTTCTAGAATTTCATTGAATAGATCAGATTCTTCTTTTTCAAATTCTGAAGCAAAACCTGAAGTTTGATATAAGCATGTAAACTCTTTTACTCTTTCTTTCAATTCACTTTCGCTTTTAGTTAAAGCTCTTTCGAATTTTTTTCGTAACGTAATATTTGAGATAATTCCATCATATCGAATAATATTGCCTTTTTCATCCTCAATTGGGACTCCTTGATCTCTTAAATAAAATACTTCACCTGTATCATTGTGAACAACCCGATATTCTAAATCATATCCTATTTTTAAAGAAATATTTTCATGAATTTGATTCTTGATTTTATCTCGATCCTCAGGATGGATAACTTTTAACCACAGATTCTCATCATCATAATGCTCTTTTGGTGTTATACCCGTCCAGACTTTCCATAAGTCTGAGATAAAGATTACAGTTCTTTTTTCATTTGATAAAGTTGAATAAATTACGTTAGGTATATTCTCAACTAAGTTACGATACTTTTTTTCGCTATTTATAAGGGCCAATTCTGCTTTTTTATGTTCTGTTATATCTGATATAAAAGCGATTGCACCATCGTATTCTAGTTTTTCATCAAGAAGAGGTGCTGTTTCTAATCTAGTATAGACTTTGTTACCATTTTTATGTAAAAATTCAAATTCATGCTGTTCTTTAATGCCTTCCTCCCTCCTTTTCAAATATTTCTTAGACTTTTCAACATTTTCCTTATCCATAAAAGCAAATAGATGTTTTCCTATCATTTCTTGTTCAGAGTAACCCAAAATTTCCGTCATTCTTTTATTAACGTAAGTAGTATATGCATTTTTATCGATTGCCCAAATACCTTCATGGGCACTCTCTACAAATAATCTATACTTTTCTTCGCTTTCCTTAATCTTAAGGAAAGAATCTTCAAGGGCAATTGTTTTAGAAAGAAGCCTTTTTTCACTTAATTTTAATTTCCGGTATAAAAGATCAATTGGATTTCGCAAACCTATACTAATAATAGCTTTATATAAGAGGAAAAATGCTGGAATTTTTAAAATGTGACCAATTAAGTTGGAAATATCAAAAGCGGAAATATAGAAAGTAAAAGCTAATTCTGATACAATTGTTAATATTATTGAGAATATTAATAAAATAAAAATATTAAAATCGAAAATTAATCGATTCCTATACATTATAAGAAGTGTTATTACCAAAATAATATCAATAATATACTCACTAATTACTTTAAACGGGGTTAATCCACTCCCTTCAATGTAACAAACTGGAAATAACCTTAAAAAAATTAATATAATTAATATTGCGGTATAAAAGGTAAATCCAAGCAGATAATACTTCGCATTGACTTTTTTATTTAGTACTAAAGAAGCTATTAAAAGCGATATTGATTGCAAATACCGAGCTGCTATCCATAATTGAGCAGGAAGATTAGTATCATATCCAATAAAAATATTCATCCCAGGATAGGCTAATGTGTGGATTAAATCAATAAATCCTATAAAAATAAAAGATAGTCCAACAACTAAAAAGAAATTGTTATCAATATGTTCCCTGGAATTATATAAAATTGCAAAGATAGTGACCTTTATTACGATGCTAAACAATTCAGCAAGATTATGAAAAAGCAAATAACTGTAAAAATTTGTTAAATATATTAAAATAAGTATTAAGACAAAAATGTAATAATCAATGTGATAATTCTTCCTTGTTTGTTGATCACTCATATTAATCCTAAAGGAATTAGAACAATACTGATTTTTGCATTAAAATAATTTCTAAATTTTTAAATATTTGCTCTTTCGAAAACAGTGTAAATTGTTGTTTTATAAATTTCATCCCAAAATTTAGTAGGAATAATTTCTTTTATCTTTGCAATTAATTCTCCTATTAATGTATCAGTAATTTCAGGTTTAACTTCTTTTAAATTAGGATCACTTTTATGTAAAAAAATTGAAAATTTAATTTGATCTTTCTCACCGCTAATTTTATTAAATATTCTCTTTAAATAATCTAGCGCTATATCATATCTCTCTGGGTCTTGTATATCTATAACATATATTAGTTTATCAGTCTCTTTAAAATTATCTTTAAAATCTTGCAGATGTTTCATTCTATATTGTTCTTGGCCCCCAAAATCCCAAATATTAAAATATTCATCATTTAAAGTCAAATTTGAGGTTTCAATTCCTCGTGTTGGATTAGAAGTTTTTAATGACATTAAGTTCATTCCCTTTAAGCTTAACACTATGGAAGTTTTTCCACCATTATCTAAACCAACAAAAATGATTTTTTTTGCAGTCAAATTTACATTTTTTTTTGGCATTAAAATACCTTTTTACAATACTCCTGTTAAACAAGTTAGGATAATATATCATACATTTCTCTTTTTTTTCGCTCTAAAAATTCTTTATTATTAGAGTTTTCGATGAAAGTTTTCATTTGAGATAATAATTTAAAGATATCTTTGTTTTTAATCCCATAATAATTAATATTCTTTTTGTTAATTTCTCTAATATCAGATTCTACTAAATTAAATTCAATTAAAGTGTTTAAATGATGAGAAATTGTTGATTGCTTTTTTCCTAATAATTCTTCAATTTGTTTGGAAGTTTTTTGGTTACCTTTTAATTGTTCTAATATGTTTAAGCGAGTTTCATCACATAGTAGTTTTAAAAATTTAATTAGTTGCAGATTCGTTTCAGACATCCTAATTCCTCCTAACTCTATTAATAAAGTTAATCGTAATGGTGGTTTTTAATTATTCTTATTATAACTTATTTATCTTTATAAATAAATATCCGTCAACCGAAATATTTAAATATCGGCATATCAACATATATCAATATACATAAAATAATTATATAACAAAATATTAGAGGGTCAAAAAATGGCAACAGAACTATTTGAAATTGATGATATTGATAAAAATATTATCCAATTAATCCAACAAGAACCCACGCTTACACATACAGAGATTGCTAAAAAAGTTAATCGTTCTCAACCAACAATTGGAATGCGGATAAGGAAATTGGAAGAAAATGGAATATTAAAGTTTCAAGCAGGAATTAACGTGAGAACAACTGATTTATTTCTTGCTCGAGCAGAAATTCAAGCATTAAATACTTCTGAGATTATAAATTTGGTAAAAAAATGCCCTTATATGTTGAATGCATTTAGATTAAGTGGGTCTTCGAATATTAGTGTATTAATGGCGAGCCCTAGATTAGATCGCTTAGATCATATCGTAAATCACCATTTTAGAAAAAATCCAAATGTTATTTCAGTGTATATTGATGTAATTACTGAGATTGTTGAAGATTTTGTATTAAATTTTGATTTTGATTTTGATAAATGTGGTATAACAAAAGAAGGGCTCTGCTGTGAAAAATGTTTAAATAAAGTTTGTAAAAAATAGGTTTTTTCTTAATTAGTTTATTCTAAAATATCTATTTTCATGATTTTTCTCTATATTATAAAAAGAAAATTTTTAGATTAAATTGAAATATTAATTAATATAGTTTAAGATCAAGAGTTAATAAAAAGAAAAATAATAAAATTAAATAATTGATTATAAAAAACCATCTAGGAGAATTCCTCTTCCAACTCTAGAATTGGGCTAAATTAAGGGGATAAAACTAAGATTATGTCACGCCAGTGTATCCGAGGAGTTAAGGAGGCGGCCTGCAGAGCCGTTATTCATGGGTGCAAAAGATTCTAGGAGGTCCCTTTAATCTACAATTCCCATCACTGGCTTCCTTTTTTTAAGGTGATTAATTATGAAAATTTATAATAGTTTAACATTTGCAAAGGAAGAGTTCAAAACCATTGAACCGAATAAAGTAAAGATATACGTCTGTGGTCCCACAGTCTACGATAGTCCACATTTGGGTCATGCTAAATCAGCTGTAGCATTCGATATAATACATCGATATTTTAAATATAAGAATTTTGAGGTCAATATTGTCAAGAATTATACAGATATAGATGATAAAATTATCAAACGAGCCAATGAACTAAACGCAGATTATCAAGATTTAGCTAAAAAGTATATTAAAGAGTACCAAGAAGTTACTAAAGCTTTGAACATTGAAAAGGAGACTAAAAATCCACGTGCGACTGAAGTAATTCCTTTTATAATTGAGTTCATTAAAGAATTGATTAGAAAGGGACATGCCTATGAAAATAATGGATCTGTCTATTTCTCCGTTAAAAGCTTCCCTAGATACGATTCAATTTTACAAAATGTAAAAGACAATATAGTTCAAGAAGAAGATGAGGATTATATTGATGATCAAGATACTGCATTTGGTGAAGATAAATTAGATACTAGAGATTTTGCATTATGGAAAAAAGCAAAGGAAGGTGAGCCTTTCTGGGAAAGTCCATGGGGTAGAGGTCGACCTGGATGGCATATCGAATGCTCTGCAATGATTTTAAACTTCTTAGGTGAGACTATTGATATACATGGAGGAGGACAAGATTTAAAGTTCCCACATCATCGAAATGAAATCGCTCAATCAGAGTCATATACTGGGAAACCTTTCGTGAATTACTTTATACATAATGGATTTGTCAATATCGATGATGAGAAGATGTCCAAAAGTCAAGGTAATTATTTCTTAGTATCAGAAATTTTAAAAGATTATGATCCTATGGTAATCCGATTGTTCCTTATCTCAAGTCATTATCGTAGTTCAATAAATTATACACTTGATAATATAGAACAAGCAAGAAAGAACTATAATAGATTAATTAATACAATAAAAAAAGTAAGGGGAGCTGAAATAACACAAAAACTGACTGAGGATAATTTAGTCATTAAAATTAGTGATACTAAAGAAAGTATCATCAATGCAATGGATGACGATTTTGACACGCCTACTGCATTGGCTGAATTATTCACTCTCTTTAGAGAGGTGAATAAGGTAATACTTGAGGAAAAAGTTAAAACTTCACCTGAATTTCATAAAAAATTCTTCGAATTCATTAAATTTATAGATCAAATTCTTGGAATTTTTCCTAACTTAGAACAAAAGTTAGAGAATTTCCCAATTGAAGGTGTTGATGAAAGTGATAAACTTATTAAAAATCTTATTGACCTCCTCGATGAAATTAGGACAAGGCTGAGAGAAAGAAAGCAATTTGACATTAGCGATTACATAAGAGACAAATTAAACGAGTTTGGAATAAAAGTTGAAGATAAAGCATTAAATCAATAAAAAGTAGTATAAAAGGAAAGTCGATTCAATCAAATTTAAATAATTAGGAAAGATTATTAGTGTTTTATACACTAGCGAAATCAAACGTTCGATTAAATCAAATTCCTTTTGCTAAACTAATTTAAATTTGTATATATAGATAAATGCCATTATTGCATTCTATTTTATAAAAATTAAAAATTTCTAATATCATAGATTTTAGTAAGAGAGATTGAGGATGAATTATAAAAAAGAAAGTGACGTATTAGGAATAGGATTAATTTCCGGGGGTTTGGACAGTTTAATTGCTTCATTAATACTTAAACTTCAAGATGTAGAAATCATAGGTCTTAACTTTAAATCTCCCTTTTGTATATGCGACAAAGCTCTAAAGAATGCTGAATGTGGTTTAAACCTCTATTATGAAAAATTAGGGATCAGGCTTTTTCACATTCAAAAAGAAGATGATTATTTAGAGATTATCCGTAATCCTAAATTTGGATATGGAAGAAACTTAAATCCTTGTATTGATTGTAGGATTTACATACTCAAAAAAGCAAAAGAATTTATGTATAACACCAATGCTGATTTTGTATTTACAGGAGAAGTGCTAAACCAAAGACCCAAATCTCAAAATCTAAAAGCTTTAAATATAATTGAAAAAGAAGCTGGACTTGAAGGACAATTGTTGAGACCCTTATCTGCTTTATTATTAAAACCTTCAAAAATAGAAGAAAATGGCTTGATTGACAGATCCAAGTTATTAGGAATAAAAGGTAGGAGTAGAAAAATTCAACTCGAATTAGCTAGGAAAAATGATCTTTTAAAAGAATATTATGCATGTGGAGGTTGTTTATTAACTGATCAACAATTTTCAAGAAGAATGAGGGATTATCTTGAATTTAATACTAATTTATCGATGAAAGACATAAGTTTTCTAAAATTTGGGCGGCATTTTCGATATAATAATTCTAAGATAATTATAGGTAGAAATAGATTTGAGAATGAAATGTTAGTTCAAATAAGAAATACGAATGATATAATAATGGAGGTAAAAGATGTACCTGGACCAATTACTCTTATTCAGGGAAAATTTAATAAAGAATCTATTCATATGGCTGCTCAACTCACTTTAAGATATTCAGATGCTAAAGGGAATAATGGATCCATAATTTATGGAAATCATCCCGATAAATTAGACAAATTAATGACAGTCAAAAAAGTAAATGATAACTCTCTCAAAACTTATTTAATATAACTTAAATTAAGATTCCATTTTCTTATATTCACAATATTTACAATTAGTACTACACCCATCTTCTAAATTTGGGAACATAAGTTCAGAATCAGTATCAATGGGTAAAACAAAATTTTTTACTGTGTCAGTTATAAATTCCAGCAAAATTTCATGAACATTACTATTATCCCTAAAATGTTGATCAACAACATTATTTAGCTTCTTAATATCAGTATTTGCTATTAAAATGGACAAATTATACTTTCCACTTAATCTAAAAGCATTAAGCATAAATGGGCAATGATTTACCATATCTACAATTTCCTCAGGATTTTTAGTATTTAAATTTACAAATGCTAATTGAATTCCTATCTTTTTAAAATTTAATCCTGCTTGTAGCTGCAAAATTCCTTTTTCTTTAAGTTTTCTTAATCTAGTCCCTACAGTTGGTTGACTACGATTAACAATTTCTGCAATTTGATAATGAGTTAAATTTGGATCTTCTTGCAATAATGATATTAGTTTTAAATCAATTTTATCTAACTTTAATTTTTTATCATTCAACATGTGTTATCCCTCTTAACTTCTTTTAATCTTAAAGAAGTTTTTTGAAACTTTTATATTATAAATCTAATTCTCTCATACTTTTTAATTAGAAAATTATTCCAAAATAAAAGATTAAGTGCAATTTTGTCACATAATTTAATCCTTTCTATCTCTAACCAGCTGATGAAATAAATGTTGTGACAAAATATTAGTCGCTTTTTAATAAATTAGTTTCAAATTGAAACTATAATTTAATATTGATTGCAAATCGAAACTAGGATTAGAAGAATCGTTTAAGTAAGCCACTATTCAAAATACTTATTAAAGAGAAATGAGTATATTAAATTGAAGAGTTTAGTTCAAATAATTAATTTCTTGAAAGGAAAATTAAATGATTGTGGAAGATAAATATTCAGTTTCTAGTTACGAAGAAAAGAATAACCTATATTCTTTATCACCATCAAGTAAATTTATATTATACATATTAAAACAACGGGGTCCTTTAAGCCAAATAGAAATATTAAAAAAGAGTCTTCTTCCTAAACGCACAGTTGCTTACGCATTAAAGAAGTTACAAGAATATGATTTTATAGAACGATTTAAAGCTCCCTTCGATAAAAGAATAAGCATCTTTAAAATAAAAATTTAAAATTTTAAGTTTTTCCTAAAAAAACCTTTTAGATATAAAAATTATTTTTATAAATCTTATTGGTTTAAAAATTATTTAATTAAAATTTGAACCTTTCTTAAAGAGAAATAATGAAGATAAAGAAGATTGCTCCCATTATTATTATTGTTTTAATTGGAATATTAATTATTGCTTTAGTTATCATCTTTTTACCATTAAACCCGACATCCGCCAGTGGTTCAAGAAAAGCACTCATTCTTAGTAGTGCTAATGATTATTACAGAAAGGATGGGGAACCTGACTTTAATAATGGAAAGGACTCAAAATTTGATATTGAAGGGCCAACTACGTGGATACCAGATTTTAATAATGCATCTGGAGGAATTGACACCTCACTTCCTGGTCATAATACTCCTGGATTTATATTTTTATATGCATTAACTACTCCTCCCCAACCCAAATATGTTAATACTGAATTTGTATACAATTGGACAAACTATTATAGTTTACTTAAATTTGCGGCATACAGAATTTCTGCTTGGGTTAACATCACAACTAATATTAATTTTCCACCTGTAACACCTGCAATTATAGCACCTCCTGGATCTGGGGTGAGAATAGGACTAAGGTGGTTAAATTCTAGCAATGGTATAGTGAGAGAAGATTGGTCAATAGGATTATATGGAGGTTATTGGGGATGGTCATTTTTGAATGTTACTGGTATTGCCGATAATTCAACTCTAAATGAGATAACTCAACTACATTTAGTTTTAGCCGTTGAAGGTTATATGAATGGTAATGATATGGTACTTTTTGATGATATTAAGGTAGAATATTGGTTTCCACCCCCAATCCCAAATCCACCCCTAAGCAATATAGACTCAGATGGATTTCCTGCCCAAGCACTTCAAGTTTATTGGACTTTGAAAAATCATGGATATACAGATGACAATATATATTTAATGTTATATCATACTGGAGATGACATAATCGATATTGATGCATTTGATGGATTTCCTAACGATTTAAATAGATCAGGAGTTCTTGCTGAAGTAGATGTTGAAAATGATGATGTAAACGCTAGCAGACTTAAACAAGAACTAGATGGGTCAATTTCTGGTTCTTTTGCTTCTGGTATTCAATCTAATGATCAATTAATAATATACATGGTAGATCATGGTTCAAATAAAATTCTAGGAGATGCTAATGCTACCTTTCATTTTGAAGCAGATGATAGCTATATTACTGAGTTGGAATTTTTTAATCTTATTAGACAGATAAATTGTAAAAGAATTTTGATAAATATTGATATATGTTTCAGTGGAAACTTTTTGAACCAAGACTCAAATATAGGTTTAAGCTGGTACAATATTCCCAATTCTATACTAATAACATCTACAACAGATATTCTTTCATGGTACTGGCGAGATAACAATAATCCTGATGGGTTTGCTGGTTCATGGTTTTTTCATCAGTTTTGGGATCATTTAAACCAAAATCAGTCAATAGGAAGCGCATTTTACTTTGCAGTAAATTTTACGCCCACAGGATTCTTGAAGAATATCAGTCAAATTCAAACTCCTTTAATTCAAGACAATCTTGGAATTAAAGATTTGTGGAGTTTTAATAGTAGCACACAATTATAACTTTTTAACTTTTTACTTTAATTTCTATTTATTTTTTATATTTCCTTCCGATTTTCCACGCTTTTCCGACTTCTTGACCTAAACTCCAATAGGCTCTATTTGATGGTGAATAGATTATCAGATTTATTCTTTTAACATCTGGAACTTCATTAGTTAGGCAATCTTCACTGATATAAGTGTTAATTATCTGGCCGATGTATAAATCCTTTCTATCTGCAAGTTCTACAATCTTTACTACTTTACAAGCATGATTGACTGGTGCTTCACTTATTAAAGGGGCTTTTGTTAGATCTCCAAAAAATGTTTCAAAAATATGCGATTTATCAATTTCTACTCCTGATTTCATACCAATGAAGTCTACAATTTCCACCATTTCTAATGAGGGAATGTTAACACTAATCTCCATATTATTTAGGATACCTTTTGTTGTATAATGACCTGGCCCACATTCGATTGAAATCATGGGAGGGGAAAGATTTACTACGCCGCAGAATGCAATGGTGCAATAATTTGGTTTTTCGTTAACTATTGATCCGGCAATAACTGTGGGCATTGGATATAATAAAGTTCGTGGCTTTCGTAGTTTTTTTTTCAACATTTTATTAAAACTCCATTTTTAAACAATCTTATTCGTGAAAGTATTTAAATGCATTTATTATTAATTACATTACTTATCATAGATGAAGTCCCATCTGTCAAATAAAACTTTAATAAACAGTTATTAAAAATCTTATATGTTTACTATATTTCCATAGTTTTATGTAAATAATTAAAATCAGAATTCTGCTTTTTTCTTTATAAAACTTTATGTAAAGCTTTTTATAGCAAATTCTCTCATAATAAAATAATTAATTCGGAAATTTGAGAATAAAAAATTGAATTTAGAAAATATAAAGAATTATATCTGGTTGTTAAATATCATAGCAGCAACGCTAGGATTGATTTTAACATTCATACCTATTGTTCACCATTCTGAACTTGGCTTAAGTAGTGATTATTTTCTTGTGGGATTTAAGATGGATCATTATCCCATTGGCGATCAACCTACCTATTATGAATCTAGCACTCTAATTTATAGAGTTGGCATGACCACATTAATAATTATTGTTATTGGAAGCATTTTATTGATAATGAGCTCATTACCCTTATTAAAAGAAAAGTTAAATGCATGGCCAAAAGCATGGATTTTCTCGATTTTCTGGTTATTTTGCGGTCTATTAATGATTTCAGGGATAATATATTATTATTTAGGAATGAACTCTGTGGATTCATCATTTTGGAATTATTGGTCACTTTCCGGAGGAATAGTAGTATTAATTGGTGGGGCTATAGCTATTTCTTCTGCTATTTTTAGGGAAATTGCTCCTAAATTAATCAAAAATCGATGATGTTTAAGAAATACTCTGATAATTCCTAGCGAGAAACAATATGAAAAAATATTAAAAATATTTCTCTAGAAAATCAATTGTAGCCTTCACTTCTTTTTTTGTGCATAAAGTACCATGGCCGGGTATATAGATGTCTAAATCCTTCTCATAGTATGTATTCATTATTTCTCTAAAATTTTGAGGATCTAAAGCCCAAGGTGTACCATTGATACCTTTAGCCCATTCTGGATCCAGAGTGGCAAAAAGTAGATCACCCATAAAACTAATTTTCTCATTTGGAAAATAAGCAATTATATCTTCACTTGAATGGGCATTTCCTACATTAATAATTTCAACTGATCTATTAGTTCCATAAATTGTCATTCTATCATGTAGAATAAGATCTGGTGGTCTTAATTTGAAGTTAGGATCTTGAACTTCTTTATATGTTATTAGATCATTTTGTAATTCAACAATTTTGTTTGGATCTTTTTCTTTTTGTAATAGTTCCTCCGTATTATTATACTGTGTAGGAGCATTATTCCGTAGATTATCAATTTGTTCCATTAATTCTTTCTGAAATCTATTTAAGGTCCCTTTACTACTTAATATAGGCATTGAGTTAGGAAATAATCTATTTCCAAATACATGATCCATGTGAGCATGACTATTTATTAATAAAAAGGGATCTTTACCTGTAATCGACGTGGCAGCAGCTATCATATCTTTAGTGGAAAATGGATCCATCATTGTATCAAAAACTATAGTAATATTCCCTAAATCAAAAAACCCCGCATTAGAGCTAGGACCAAGTTTTTGATTCCAAATTGATGCATAAATACCTTCCGATAGTTTATATATTTCTAAATAGATTGAGTCAAAAGGAATTCTCTCAACATTCATGATAAAAACTTAGACTTTTTCATCTACTAAGTAAAAGTAAACTATTATAGATTTACTTCAGAAGTTCAATTGAAGTATGAGAAATTCTAAATTCTCATTTATGGATATTTCCAGAACCTCGCTGAAAATTAATTAACTCTTGTGTGGACTTTCTAAAACTCAATTCGATACACATAGTTCTTTTATTCATCATCGTTTCTAAAAAGAAAAATTTGATTGAAAAAATATCTTGATTTCTGATAAATATTGGAAATAATGTCCATTTAGCATAATAATAATCTTTCTTACAGAGTTCTATTCCCTTTTTAAAAAGAAGCAATTCCTCAGAACCTAAAATTGTATTAAAATTTTTAATTTCTATTGTGTTCGAAAAATGAGATCTCTTTTCTAAAGCTAATGAGATTTCATTATCTATAATATTATGATCATAAATAGTATAATAAAAGGGTAAAATTCCGGGAAGATATTTCTGATTATTTTTAAGTTTTGATGAAAACCAACTTTTCGATATAATGCGATAAAAGTAATATATTATAAAAAAGTACGTATAAGAATTAATCAGTAAACTAAAAAGGAATAAACTAGCAGAGCTATAAAATAGTATTCCTAATAGGATAAGGAAGATTACAGAATTCACCATTGTGAAAAAACTTCCGGCCTTTTCAACATAAAAACAATATTCTCTCTTAGAAAGTGGATATAAGTAGGGAATTTTGGTAGTAGTTAGAAGATCCATGGAGATATGTAGACTATAAAAGACCATGCCTATAATCCAAGCTATAAAAAAAGCTTGTCGTGTTAATAATGAATAAAAAATCCCTCCAATACTGGAAACTATTATTCCTATAATATAGGAGTGAGACCCTCCGCGATGTTCCAGATAATTTGATTTAATTATTTTTTTCAAAGGTATGATAAATATATCTAAATCGGGTAGGATTGAAAATATTATCGCTAGTAATAAGTAGTTGAACGTAACTTCCTTTAGAAAAAGGATATACATTAAGGCTCCAAAAACTAAATGAGTAATTAAGTCCATTTTTAGGCTTTATTTTAATTTTCAATCTAATAACAAGGAATAAAACGGAGGTTAAAACTCAAAAATTAAGAAGGAAATTTTAATATTTTTATTTAAAAAAATTAAATATTGATAGGTTTTATTTATAATAAATTAAATGAATTAAGTAATGGCTAACAAACAAAAAGTCCTCGAAAATTATGTAGAACCAGATATCACTGTAGAATATATCTTTATCGAAAAAGCAGAAGAACAAATTAAACCGATTAATGATGATCAAGGATATCTAATGGGATTTATCAATTTATTCATTTCTGGTACTTTTAAAAATGATAATCTCCTTGCTTTTAAGACTCAAATATTGAATGAACTAAATTACAGTGTGAAAACCTATGAACATTTTAAATCAGAAGCAATAAATCTGAATGAATATAAGTTTGGGTTGATTGACAATGATAAAGAAGTTACAGAATTTAGAGTAATGGATGATGCATTTTTTAAGGCACTAATGGAATCATTAAGAAATTTAATTATAGTTGGCACAAATTTTAATATTGAAAATTTTAAATCCCATGACATTTTTAACACCTGGTTTGATAAATATACTAACAGAATCTAAGTATGAAATAGAAAAACTAAAATCTTTATAAATAATTATACTATAGTCTTAACTAAAAAGAAATAATATTTGAGAATGAAGGATATAGTAAAAAAACTGCTACTTTTCATATTTGTATATATTATTTATCAGAACATATTCTATCTAATTTTTGTACCAGAGATGTACTCAATTCCAATTTATGTTATATATTTACTAACAGCATATATGTTTACTCTTGCTGACACGTTAATACGTTCCATTCCAGAAGAACGAAGTTCTAAAATTTATGATATTTTAATTTTGTCTATGCTCTTATTATCTCCTTTCTTCCTGATTGGTGGGTATTTTGAGAATAGTTTGCTTATTTCCCAGTTATTCCCTTTCTGGGATAACATTATTATCAGTTATATAGGATTCACTCTTTATCTTGCTGGTTGTTTACTAATACTTGTTGCTCGAACTCAACTTGGACGATTCGGGACTGCTGAATTAATTACTGACGAGGACCATCAGCTTTTTACTTGGGGGGTATATAAATATATTAGAAATCCTATGTATTCTGGTGCATTGATTGCAACTGTTGGTTTCTGCCTTGTTTTCAGATGTTTAATTACCCTTATCGTTATGTTTATATATAGTTTCTTAATATATAGAATGCGAATTATTGAAGAAGAAAGAGTTTTATTAGAGAAATTTGGTAAAGAGTATGAAGATTATAAAAATAAGACAAAAAGATTAATTCCAATTCTTTATTGAAGGTGTCTCATATCATTTTTATTTTATTTTTGAAGATTTAAGGCTATTTCTTTCCCAAAAGTTTTACATTTAGGAAGTTCACCCTCAGCTATTGGACCTTTTAGCCCAATTACCTTCACAGGAAGTCCCGGAAGTACTCTTTTAAAACTAGGTATCTTTTTGCTGATTTTTTTTTCCAATTTCTTAGAAGCTTTATTCAGAATGGGAAGATCATTGTTAGTATCAAATACAGCATAATATTTTTCACTTAATGAAAACTCTGCAAGTCCGTTTATAAATTTTTTGATGCTACCAGCATAAGTACCTCCCCAATTAGGAGAACCTATAATTATTGCATCAAAATCTTCAACCTTACTATAATCAGTATCACTTACATGCATTACTTCAGTTTTGATTTGTTCAGTTTCTCTTATGCCCTCAGCAATGACTTCTGCCACTTTCTTAGTATTACCAAAATTTGTTTCATAAACAACTAATACATTCAATTAACTTCAATTCACTTCATTTTAATTTATTAGTAAGTATGATAAGCCTAAAGTATTTCAATATTTTTATTTAGAAACATTAAAAATTTACTATATTTGTTTATCAAAATTAGTTAATGATTTTTGGTGCAAATTTTAGTATTGAAAATTTTAAGTTAAATGATATTTTAAATAAAAAACAGATACTAACAGATTCTAAAAAATTCGCATCAAGTTCTTAATTTTTCAATAATTTTAGCCTTGTCTTCAAATTTAATTTCAAGAATAATTCTGCCCCATCCTCCACATTTTAATCCTATATCGAAACAACCAACTCTTTTAATTCTCATCTCATTAGGATCGATTCCCGCATAAAATAGTTCTTGAGCCGCAAAGATTAACCTTTCCATCTCACTTAAGGCATAAATACATATTCGTTTAGGATTTAATTTAGTAAGAAGATTTCCTGGGCCATCAAAATAAAATTTATCACCAACCTTATGTAGGCTACTGCATCCATGAGATTCTACAACCTCAATTATGATAGTTTTTTGCAATAATCCCGGTACTTTCAGAAGGGCTTCCTGATTTCTAGGGTTTTCTAACCAGAGCGCCATCTCCTCATCTGTATACCCTAAATGCTTTTTAATAAAATTTTGAGTCTCCTTAGACATGTCTCTAAACTAAGATTATTCTTTAATTTTTATTAATTTTAATACTTTAATAATATTTTAATTTGAATATTTCCAACTAAAGTTCTTCTAAATTATAATCCTTTAATCCTACTCCATAATCCAAAGCATATTTAATATATTTTATTTGTAATGGATTTTCTATATCTTTCAATTTTGTTGAAATGGGCCGTAGCAACTCATAACCATAATAATCTAAAGCAATAGGATCAATTCCGGCAAAAAGGTACCCTAATTCTTTTTCTTCTCCGCCATGCCTGAATTCCTGGGCCTTAACCATAACTTTTAAGGCATCACAAATGATCAAATTAGATTTGAATATAGTGTTTAATTCAGCAATTCCTTTGTGAATATCTTTGAATTTGGTGTGAATTTTTAATCGTTCAGCTTTAGATAGATATCCAAATTTATCTTTCAGAGCATTAGTAAGTTTTACAATAAAGTGATCTTTTAAAATTGGAAGAGAGATGATATAATCTTGCTGAAATGGAATTTCTGATACTTTTAAGCTAAACCCTCTCGAAGTTTTTAATTTTTTGAAAGGATGGTCATAAAAGTTTACAAAACGTATCCCTAATTCTTGGCATTTTTCGATAATCGGATGATCTTCTATTTTTCTAGCTGATAAATCAATGCTCTGGCCATCTCCACAGATAATCTCTGATGCGCTAGTCTTAATTTGCTCATACACGGCTTCAATCATTTCAGGATGAGTAGTTGTAGGATAAGGGTTATATGAGACCAGATTTACTTTTATAAGAACATTCCCTTCAATTTGATTCCTAATTCTTGACATTAATGATGCTACAAATCTTTTTCTATCTTGATTTTTAGTAAAATAAATTGTTGACATAGTTTCTTAAGTTTCAGTTAGCTTTAATTCAGAAAAGAAAAATTACAATTTAAAGTCTTAGTCTGGAGATTTAAACAATATATCTTTTCTTTAGAGTTTATAGCCATTGACTAAGTAATTTTTATATTAATCACAATATTCCTATTTCTTGTCTTTGACATGAGTCTTCACATATCTTTTCATTTTAATACCAAAAAGCAAATTCTGAATTTAAAGTAGTTGTTTAGAGATTTGAATAGAAGAAATATAATAATGCTTTATATTTTTAAAAGATAATACAAGAAAAAAAAGTAAAAAATTAAATAATTTTTCAGCTAATTTTTGAACCGCATTGAGCGCAAAATTGTCCTAAATCAGATAATTTTGCCCCACAATTTGAGCAGAAATTTATTTTATGCTCATAGCTGATTACTGGTTGTGATTTGGGTACAGTAGTTTGCAATTCTACAGATTTTGGAGCATCATAAGTTGATAATTTTTTTAACGTTGCAAGCATAAAGTATCCTTTCACATGATAGATAAAACCGATGATTGCCGGAACAATTAAAAATCCTAATGAGCTTAATAGTGTACCTGTTTTTAGTTTATCGCACCCCTTAATTGCCTCTTCAGACATATATGCTGGAAACATCTTAAAATTATTCTCAAAAAATAATTTTAAATTTTTCCAGGCCTTCATTTCAGCTGCCACACCTACATATATAAGTACTATACCAGATATCATAAGAATTATAGGTATAGAAAGTGAGACGTAGATTGGGATTGAGGTTGTGCTAAAGAAAAATAGAGCAAGGTTAACTCCTCCGATAATCAAGATAACCATACCGCATATTCGTGATATAAAACCCTTGATGTATTGTGAACGAAATTCATGTAACGACAAGTTATTTAAGGTTAAATTTACTATTTTAAGACTTCTCATCGCAATAAAGACAAAAATCATTGCTATGAAACCAGCTATTCCTGTGCTAATGCTTACAATCGTTAAAATTGCAGCAACTTGAATATATTTCCCAAAATCATGGAAATTTTTTCTAACTTCTATATTTGTCATTTTTATTTTTGATTTTTAATTTTTAGAAATTTAATATATTTAATTCAAAGATGATTGATTAAAGAGTGGGAGTCCATTAATTGTGATTATGAGAATTTTTACTAATATGTAGAAAATGTTATATATCCATTTTTCTTATTATTTCAATCGAATTCCAAAAGAACGCGAAACAATGTTAAATACTTTTATATGAAAATTAACGTCTTGTTTAAAGGAGCAATCCTTTCAAGGCGAAATAAAATTAAGATTAAACAAAAAGAATATTTGAGGTGAAAATAGTAGTGAAAAGGAAATCAAAAATGACTAAAACGCTGATTGTAGCAACATTTCTACTAATCATCGTCGCATTTATTACAACAGTGAACGCTTGTCCCCCTAATCGCATCTTAGTCATAGCAAAAGGGGATGACTTAGACCCAGGGTTTATTGGGGCAACGAATTTTATCATAGCAAAGGTTAAAGATGGTAAAGCACATGTAGAATTCAATCAAAGAATCTATGAATCTGGAGAAAAAGTTTATGACATGAAAGGGAAACTCAAAGATGGATTACTTCTAACTACTCATCATTATTTTTATTGCCCAATCTTTAATTGCTGGTGGATTAACATTTCGTTTATCATGGGTGAGGGAGTGGTTAAAACTACTGATACCGATTTTCCTGTATTTTTTCGAAACTCGTTTCCAATAATCATGCCTAATACTGAAGGTAAATATGTATCAGTACAGATTTTAATTTTCCTTAGCCTTACAGCTGAATATTATGAAGTTGATCCTAATGATCCCTTCAATCCTGCGACAATTCCCTGGGACGAAGAACCTTTAGTTTGGGAGGAAGGAGTATGGATTCTTGCTGCGGTTTTATGGGATGTTGGCATCCCAATGGATGTGGGGTTTGGATATGGAATAGTACCGGTCGGTCCGGCATCCTATTTAACAATGGTTACATAACTCAATCGTAAAGATAACAAATATATTCTAAAATCTTTTTTTTTTACAGTCCGTTAGTATCGTACTCGAAACGAGTCGTATTCTTTAAATTTTAATCTTTTTTTTTTCTTGGGGTTGGTTATTGTCAGAGATTTGATTGAGTGATTTCTTATATATTTGGATTTGTTGGTACAATTTTTCACAAAAATCTTCAAATTCCATTGGATCAAAGCTAGAACCAATTTCTCTATGAACTTCTAGCTTTCTCAAATCATCCCAACTTAGCCCAACTCCCAATATGGGAATAATTGTCAGCCCCGTATCTCGAGCAATATTTAATTCAGTAGCGCAATCAACTGATGTTAATGACTTTTCAGTAGAAATGAAAAGTAGTAATTGACAACGGGGCACCGTTTTTTGCATCCAAGCATCAATATTTCCAGTTAAATCAGCTTCGCAATAATAGACATAGCGTATTCCTTTTTGGTTCTCTAAGAAATGGGCAATTTCATTAATCCTATATCTATTATAATCCTCAACCGCGTGAGTAATAAAGATACGAATCCCTCGCTTGAAAGTTGTCCCTAATTCTATAAATCGACTTGCAATTACAACTCCAATTAAAGAAGTTAAAAGCGCTATGAAAGAATAAATATCTATCTGAGCTACGATGTAGAAAATGAAAGTGAATATCCATCTCACAAAAAAAGCTCCGAAAAACATAATTCCGCTTAAAGTAAAATAAATCGTTCTTATTCTTTGTCCAAAAAATATCAAATAACTAGCTGAAATCGTAGCTAAAAGAAAAGTTGAATAAAGAAACAGGAGGTAAAATGTTGCGTTATATGACAATGTAATATGAATAACTAAATTAAATAACCTGTCTACCAAATACAAAATTGCGAACGCGATCATATAATTTCCATAATATTTTCTGTTACTAAATCCAAACAGCACAAAGGTAAAAATTAAAAGAAAGACAGCGCCATCGGAAATGGTTAGCATTAGCCAATATAAGTTTGGAAAAGTATTTATTATGAAATTTAGGAAGAAAAAATCAAGGCTATATCCTAATAACATATTAATAAAAGTATATCCCACTTGAGTTATCATAAAATACACGTAAGGTATAACCGGAATAATCTTTATCAGCTTTAATTGTTTGAATTCTCTTTTATCCGTCTCTAAATCTTTACTTCCTATTACCAAAAGAGATAAATAAATTAAATTTAGAGAGTAATCTAGATACAAATTAACAGCAAAAAAGTAAATCAGAACATGTAAAGGAAGGATAAAATTAATTAAAACAACCAAACCAATCTTATATTTTGTTTGCATATATAACACTCTCATTAAAGCCCATTATTACCTAATGATATCTTATATCCCAATTGAAGAAAAAAATATTATAATCGTATTATGTTAAATTAATATATAAAGGCTTTCCTAGTTTTAACCAGAGCCATATATTCGGTGATATTTGAAGAAATCCACTCCTTCAAATGATAAAAGATTCAGCAAATAATTTCTGAGTATTACGAATTTGTTACCCAAATAAATTATCTCCAATCTTTAGCCTTTTCATCAATACTATTAATAAAATTATCCTTTCCCTTTATATAGCCATCAATATTCTTTGGGCATTCTCGCGCGAGTCTTTCTTTTAGTTGGCTATATTTTTGTGCTTCTTTAGGAGGAGCTATAATTTCTAAAATTTAGTAGACGTTTTATTTCAGAATTCTCTATTTCAAAGATAATGCCCAAATGATATAAAGTTCCTGGTACTGATTTATACTATTTTACCTTAAAATTATGTATTAAGAAATCTTTTCTAAATTTTCCTTTTTCTTATTTCTAAATTTCTCAACATTCGCTATTTCTTCTTCATTTTCAAATTCTGCTAAAAATTGGGATATTTCCTCACATTTTCCGTATATTTGGGCAGCAGTTTCAAAGAAATCATTATTTGATAATGAATCAGCTTCATGTTCTAAATTTGATCTATAATTTTCAATATCTTTTATTTTGAATTGATTCATTTGGAAATATTGAATTAATTCTGATTTGTACATGTTTATAGCGTCAAAATCTCTTAATTTTCTAGAAATCTCGATAATGTCACAAAATGATTCAAAAATTTTTACGGAATCTTCATTAATTTTTTCCTTTTCCAAAAGTTCTAATCGTTTTTCACGCTCTTCAATTAGACCTTCGATCCCTTCAATTAAATCTGAAATTAGTGCTACTTCTTCAATTTTACTTTGCTTTGAGAGAATTTCCTTCGCATTTTGAAACTGCTTGATTGCCTCTAAATAAGCCCCCTCATTGAATAATTCTTCTCCTAAACTTTTAATCTCATCAATATTAACCTCTAAATCCACTTTATCAAATAATTCTTCACTATAAGGTTGAATTTGCTCTTTTTGATAAGGTGGAGATTTTTGTGGTAATAATTTATCAATGTGAGCTAAGATTAATTTAAGAGGCACTTTTTTCCGTGGTGGATTAATTTTCTTATGTGTTTTTTTCCTCACTATTGTAATAGCAGTGATAGAAACTGCCACACTTATTAGAATCACGGCAAAAATTAGAGTGATTAAAAGATCAGTACTATTAGGATTTGAATTAAATGTAAAGGTACCTATTGTATAACTACTTTCATGTCCCGCTCCATCTACTTGAGATAAAAAATAATAATACTTACCTGAAAGAAGAGTCTCGTTAAGTTCGAAATAACTGCTCTCAGATCCTGTGTTGGTTATATTAAACTTATAAACATAACCAGGGGTTATTGATGGGTCAGTCTCATTATCAATGATTAATATATAATAAGAAATACCCGAAGGATCAGAACCCTCCAGCCAATTGAATATTAAATTGCCACTAACCGCCCCACTGGGGGCATTAGTTAAGATAGGTGGAGAGGGTGTAATCGTGTCAACAACTGTAATGTTATTAAGAATCATCTTCCAATTTCCATTATTGTCTTTCATATGAATTTTATATTGATATAAAGTCCAATCTTCCGGTGTCCATGAATCATATTGCCAAATATTATCTCCAATATTGGTCATTGAATGATTTAAATCTTCAAATTCGATCTTAACCTCAAGAATCCCTGATGGATCGGACACATTTATCTGAATAACTTCTGTTTCACCCAGTTCTAACGGATCTGAATTTTCTATAAGATTTGAATAAGTTGGTGGAGTAGTATCTATTACTTCAATAGTACCTGTAGTAGAATTCCAATTATTAAAATAATCTTCCATCCATATCGTATAATTATGATTACCTACACTAATAGGTTGCCAAGAGTCATATTGCCAAGTATCACCACCAATATTGATCATGGTATGATTTCTGATTACATGATCAGAGTCTTCATATTCGATTAATGTTTGCTTAATTCCTTCTGGATCGGAAACATTTATTGTAATAAGCTCAATCTCGCCTAATTCTAATGGATCTAAACTTTCTATTAGATTGGAATAAGTAGGGGGGAAAATATCGAACTCTTCTTCTCCAATAGAATAAAAGGAATTTGGAGCATATTGATTATTATATTCTGTTTCAAACCAACCGGGTGAACGAACACTTGAAGTGATTCTAAATTCCTCAATTATTGCGTTAATAACATCAGTGTAATCTAAGTCAGTACCGATTGTATAAGCTGTCCACGAAGAAGAATTCCCTAAAGCTTCGACATCATATTGATCTATATTTAATGTTCCGTTAAGATAAGCTCTTTTACGCCCAACTGATCCACCTTCCCACGTCATAACTAAATGATAAAATTGATCCTTCCATGCATCGAAGGAACACTTTATATCAGAAGTATCTCCAAGATGGTTTTTAATTCGAGTTATAATCCTGTTACTCCCATTTAAAATTATATCAGGCCTGGCACCAGTTGCGGTAAAATATCTTTGATAAACATAATATAATTGGGGTCTAAACCACATTTCAAGAGAGAGGCTATTTGTCGGATTAGAAAAACCTGAAGTCATTTCAAGATATTCCGAACTGGGATACTCTCCCGAATCGAACTTTATAGCTTTACCGATAACTCCATCTACAAGATCTCCAGAATTGAATCCTGAACCTGGAGTTAAGTCATAACTATTAGCTGTGCTATCCAGAACAGAGGATGAGCTTGGGTCTTGATTCATATGATAAACCGCATAATAATTGCTATCCCACACACCCTCAGGATTTTGTCTCGAATCCATTGTCGAATTACCATAATACATTCTAAGAATAGTATCATTAGTGATTGATAATTTTGGAATTCGAACCCAAGCCACCAATTTAGCATGCGTGCTATTATAAGTCTTTTCAAATAGTTCAATTTCATGGTTTAACCACACAGTATTGTTAGCAAATACTATATCGTTCCCGTTTGATTGAACATCATCATGTAAATCGGTATCAAAAATCGAAATTAGCATGGGGAAATTCTTATGATCCCCCATTCCATTAACCTGGTTATGGTCAATTAGTATCTCCTTATAATATTTGAAGTAGTGCTTATTAGGAAGAGTGCTTGAAGACGTTTGAATTAAGGATTTTGGAATTCCTAGTGAATTTTCATAATCATTTTCCTTAATAGCGCCAATTGGAAGTAAAACAATAGTTAGAAGGTTAACAATGAAAATAAAAAACACTAAATAGCATTGCTTATTTCGCTTATAATATCGTTTTCTAATCATGCTTCATTAATCTCATTAAATTTAGTTGAATAAAAATTAAACTTATAAAGCAAGCTTCATCAAATTCTTCGACAAAATGGTATAATATACTCTTATTCAACTAATACATGAATGTCCTTTTATATAAATTTATCTCAAGTATAGGGAGAACAGTTTAAATTACTTACGTACTTAAATCTAATTTAATTATTTGCAAGGGAAAAAAAAAGAGAAAAGTGCTCAATAGGTCATCAGGTTGTGCTGAAAAGGTAATTGATCTATACTCTTACATTCTTAGAAGAGATAAATAAAAAAAAAGTTTAAATTCCACTTTACTAAAAATAGAGCGTCTTTTTTTCATGATGAGCCTGACGTCTTTGAAGACATTAAATCAACCAAGGATTCAGATGATATTACAGAATCACATTTTGAACAAGAGTGCCATATCAAGGGCATGGCTCCAATTCGATCTAAATATTTGTCAACAAATTTTAGACCATACTTTGCCATACTTTTTAGCATCTTACCTCCAAATGGGATAATCTCGGCCTGAATTTCTATGAAAGCCTCGTAGACTTTTAATATATCATCTCTAAACTTATCATTGATAGGTGCTGAGTTTATTTCAACTTTTAATTCGAGTTCATCTTTACAATATGGACATTTTGGCAATAGAAATCACATCTTTACGATTTTAAACAATGAATTTCTGCATTATAGTTAAACATATTATTTAAAGGGTAGAACAATTTCCTATTAAGGATTGAAAATGTCGTTTATTATGGTTCCAAGGGAGGAAGGATTGTTTACTTCTAACACTTCACCGGTCTGAGTTGCGTTTTTCAAGCGCGTCCATATTTCAGGATTTTCTTTGATAGCTTTTGAGAAAAGATTTAATTTCTTTAAACCCGGGTAGGATTGGCCTTTTATTACATAAACTATCAGAAAAGAATCAATCGAGTTGATTAGAATTAGATTTTCACCAATTTTTATACGATCGATGGACTCAGAAAAAAGTTCGGAGCTAAAAGTGTTAAATGCTGACATGAAAGAGCTAAAAATAGACTCAAAATCCCAACCTTGTCTAAAAGAATAATTAAAGTATGAAATTCCGGCTTTACTTACTATCGTAAGTACAATAGGTTCTTCATCAGTTAATTCAACTGGTTCTATAGCATCATTACGAATCATTCTGTCCATCTGTCCTCTTATATTCGCTAGTTTCATTCGATCACTTAAGGAGGAATTTGATTGTTTTATTCCTTCCCATCTATTCAATTGCTTGAGCAATTCATCATGTTCGGTTGAAATTCTTACCGCTAGACGATTAAGATGATATTTTTCGGCTATATTCTGGGCTTTAGTTAAAAATTCTTGAGCTTTATTTAACTCAAGGTTCACTAATGCTAATTTTGCCTGGAAAATGTAAACTTCAGCCAATAATGGGTATGAATGATTTTTTTCACCTATGTCAAGTAATTTAATTATGTTAGGTTTAATTTCATTAACTATTTCAAGATCGCTAGTGTTTTGCAATTCACTTAAAAGCAAATCACATAGATGTAATAGTGCAATTATTGTAATTTCATAGTCAACCATTTCTCCCTCGATTACTTGTTTCAACATTTCCTCAGCTTTACCTCGATGGATGGATCTTAGACTGGTCTTTAAGTATATAGCCTTATCAACGTGATAAGCCATACTACTTAATTTTGATCGATCTTGAATTTCCTCCAATTGTTCTAGGTATTTTTGCGCCATCTCGAGGTCACTCTCTTCAAGAGCTAAATGAAATAAACTATCTATAGAAGTTACTCCAGAGATACCTATTTCTTTAAAGATTTTTACACTTTTTTCCAAAGATTCTCGAGCCAGATTAGAATTACCTTGTTTCCGATACAGATCTCCAAGATTATTGAGGGATTGTGCAATTCCGAATTTATATTCAATTTCCTTAGCAATTTCTAAAGCTTTATTATAGTACTCTATAGCATTATTCACCTCACCTCTAAAAGCATAAATTAAACCAAAATTGATATAACAGTTTAGAATTTGTGCTTTGTAGTCAATTTCCTTGGCACTTAGGAAGCACTGATTTAAATACTCTAATGACTTATCAAACTCACCCAAATAATAGTATATATTTTTCATTACATCGAGTGATTCAACTATACCCAATTTAAGGTTTAGCTTTTTATTCAACGTTAGTGTTAGCTCTGCATATTTGAGAGCCTTATCAAATTCTCTCATTATAAAATAAATATTTGCTCTAAGGCGGGAAATTTCAGCATCTCTTTTGATATGTTCTTCCGAAGCTTCTAAATTAAAGGATTTAAGAATTTTTTCGCTTTGTAAGAGTAATTTTAAAGCTTCTTCAAATTTATAAACCGAAATATAAGCCGTTGATTTTATAATATAAATGTCCACTAATTGAAGAGAGTCTTTTAGTCCTTGACTTGCTTGATAAGCTCTTTCAGCATAATCTAATAGTTTTTCTTTTTCTTTTAATTTGTCAGATAAAGAGCCCATAAGAATATAATAAGATATTTGTTCATATTGTGAAATATCTTTTTTTTCCCCGAAGTCTTTTAAAACTTGAAAAGCTTTACCGAAATTTCCATTTTCAATGAAATGCTTTGCATTAACCAATTCCGTGGGTTCTAATTCTGACATATTTATATAGATATTAAAAATTTGGTTTTATACTATCATAAAATTATAAGCAATATAATTATATCGATTCAAGTAATTCAAATTTTACATGAAGGATTTATGTTGAGCTTTAAATTTAACATTTTTTTTATGTTTTATCTATATTTTGGGTTCATTAATTCCAAATGGTACCATATCATCTAGTAATGATAGAATCTTTTCTCGTTCAGGCTCTTTAAGTTCAGCATTAATGAGATCAAGAACGATTTGAAGAGTAACAGTCTCTTTCAAGTAGGAAATTCTTAGATCTTCATTATTCGCATCAAGGACTAAAATCTTATTTTTTCCTTCAGTCATATCCCAAGGAGGCCAATGAGGTAGGTTATCTCCGTTTGGATTTCCTGATCTCGCGAAATTGGCTAGATAATTCATACATAAATCTGTCAGCTTTTCCCTACTACGTCGATTACTTTTAGTAAAGGTGTTTCCAATCATCATTGATAACCGCCCCATCCCCATCCCTAAGAAGAAAGGAATCTCTGCTGCGTGGTGAGCACCCAAGTCTCGACCCTTTTGTTTGGGAAGAACGCTAACACCTTCATTATCTGGACTTCCCCAATCAAACCGGTACGCATAAACAGGTACATTTGAATTTGAAGTCATTGGACACACTAAGGAATCGAGGCCACTCACACGCCAAAGTAGGGAACGATAACCCCAGATCAAGTCATATTCTCTTGTACGATGTGGAGGATCCTTTCTAAAGTAGCCAAAGAGTTTTAATTCATCTTTATTACAACCAATAATTAATGGAACCATATTCGCCCACTCTCCAGTTGAAAACACCGCATACCCTTCCTTCGGTATTACAATACCATCGGTAAAAATAGTTCGCCATTCTGCCATTCCAAAATCCATAGTAGAGATACTTTTTGTAATTTCAAACCCAGATTTTGAGCGAAGATATTCATTAATCTCTTGTTCCGACATTTTTCCGATAAGCTGCTCTGCTTCTTCTTGATTCTCAACTTTACGATCTTTGATTAGAAGATTCATAAGAAGTTTAATACTTTGGGCTTTTGCAGTGTCAATACTCCAAATAAAAGATAATCCACTTTCAGCGATTGCACGATGGAAAAGGCCTTTTGCATTTGGAGAAATAAGGAGTGAAAGAACATTAAAGGCACCACCAGATTCTCCTGCGATAGTAATATTATCAGGATCGCCTCCAAATGCTTTAATATTGTCTCTTACCCATTCCAAGGCTTTTATTAGATCAAGAGTTCCAAAATTGCCACTTTTGTCTTCAAGAGAGCCACTATCTGTTATTGCAGGATGTGTAAACCAACCCATTACTCCAAGACGGTAATTAACTGATATATATAATAAGTTAGAGTTCTCAGCTACTGCATTACCATAATATGCGACATCCGCAGAGCTACCAATTGAGTTTCCTCCCCCATGGATATAGAAATAAACTGGTAATTTATTCTCCAGAGTTTTCGGACGCCAAACGTTGAGATAAAGACAATCCTCCGAACCAATCGGGCCCAGAATGGTCATTACTTGTGCAGCAGAGTTCCCAAACTTTCTTACTTTGCGTATTCCAACCCATGGAATAGGATCAAGAGGTGCTTTCCATCGGAGTAGTCCTTCTGGTGGAGTTGCATATGGGATTCCCTTCCAACACCAAGATTCTCTATCTGAGAAACCTGATATCAAACCATACTTAGTTTGGACAAGAGGATCATTATTCCATGAACCAATTTTAAAGGTAGAGTTAGATGGCTTTAATCTTTTAAAATGCTTAATATAAGGAGATAGAGCCCTTGTAACTAAATTACCAAATCTAATAAAGGGAATGAACAAGTAAACCAACTTCATTAATAAACGCATAACTTCACACCAGTAAAACTCTTAATTAATATACCGACTTTAAAATCTTGTGCTCTTTGATACTTCGGAGAATTACTTGCTAATGATACATAGCCACTAATCATTGCAATGATAGCAAAGGGAGTCACATAAAAAATATAAAGAGTGTTGTGAAAGATAAGAATAACTATTCCCACGATTATATCAATAATAATTGCAAGAATAGCAGATATCGGTGTATTTGAAAAATCAATAAGTCCAAGGAAAGACATAGAATATCTTTTTTAGTATCTTAATTATTATTAATAATTTTTGTATACATATTTTATAAATCTTATAAAAAATTTTATGAAAAATATTTATAATCAATGTAAACATAAAAAATATCGAATGTGATTGATGAATATCCCTGAAAAATATCTTGATGAAACTATACGCGCTATAGGAACTATTACCAAATCGAAATATAACTCACTTATATCGGTAAAAAAGATTAGAAAATTATATAAGATTGACCCACTAGATCACTCTAAAATCAACTTCTATTGGAGATCCTTACACTATCTGGAAAAACATAAAATTTTAAAGAGATATGAATCTAAATCACCAAGAAAATATCAAGTTCTTAATTTTTTCAAGTTTTTTGAGCTACTTTATAAGGTTTATATTAATCAGATAAAAATAGCTAATAGTAGTAATTAGTTAAAAAAAGGAAACCTTTAAAGAAAAAATACCTTTTATAGTTAAAAATCTCTTTATCAAAAATGGGTTAATAAAACTCTTTGAAATGTTCCTAAAATCTTAGACAAAATTTTCTAGGAATTTAAATATTATAAATGCTTTGTGTTTTATCAGATAATTTTAAAAGATTTATTCTACGAATAGGGTTAAAATTGAAGTTAAAAGTATCAAAAGCAGGTTTTATTCTTTTCTTGCTTTCAATTCAAATAATATCAGCTACAGTTTTTCTCGGTAATAATACTAATTTAAATGAAGTAGAAAAGATTAATAAAGATTTTAAAAAAAAAAGTATCCGCGCATCATCAACTTATCCGAATGACGCTCTCCACTTTAAATATTACAAAAATATATCTATAAATCATGATAAAGTCATGGGAATTGGTAATCATTCGAATTTTCCCGTTCTAATTTCAATTCTAGACAACGATTTACATTCTTACACTCAACCTGATGGAGATGACATAGCATTTTCTATGGGAAGTATCTGGTTAGACCATGAAATAGAAATGTATAATCGAGATTACAGTGCAACACAAGCCAAATTAATTGCTTGGGTTCGAGTCCCAGGCCTCTCAACATCTAATGATACAATAATTAGGATGTATTTTTGCAATTTAACCATGACATCGCGAGAAAATCCTGCAGGAGTTTGGAATAATAATTATCTGGGAGTATGGCATCTTTCGGAATCAAATGGAAACGCAAAAGATTCTACTTCCTATATGGAAGATGGAACTGTATCAGGAGGCGTCACGCAAGGGACATCCGGGCAAATAGCTAATTCTTATTATTTTGATCGCGATAGTATGGGTACCGTAAATATGGGAGATCCTTCAGATGGGCACCTTGATTTTAGAGATGGAGATGACTTTTCTATTAGTTTTTGGATTAATTTAGATTATTTTTATTATTACAATCCATTTATTGTCAGTAAAAGAGCTGGTATTGGATCATCAAGTCAGGGATATTCTGTTCAAATGTATGATGACTCACATGGAATACCTTTTTATGGTATATCTTCTAATGGCCCAGAATATGAAGTAGATGGAACTAATGATTGTTTGTATCAAGGATGGAAATATATTACCGCAACATGGGATGAAGATAATAGCTCAGGTTGTAAAATTTATTTGGATGGTTTAGAGGAGACATCAAACAGAATTGGAACAATAGGAAATATAGATGATATATCAAATGCAGAAAATTTCAAGTTAAATGGCCCAAGTAGTCCAAATACGGAATATATGTTTGATGGTAAATTGGATGAAGTCCGCGTATCAGATATTGTTCGTTCATCGGATTGGATTGCTACTGAATATAACAATCAATATGATCCAGCAAGCTTTTATTCTATTGGTCTAGTTAAAGAAGTAATTCCTCTGAAATCAGAATATTTCAACTTTTACAAAGTAATGACCATTGATCATACTAAAGTCGCTGGAACGAATGATCTTGTCGATTATCCGTTATTTCTCTCACTCATAGATCCAGATCTAAAAGATCAAGTTCAATCTGATGGAGATGATATAGTTTTTGCAATGGATGGAAGTTGGCTCGATCACGAGATAGAATTATTTGATCAGAATTATGATCCAAATTATGGGAAACTAATTGCCTGGATACGCATTCCGATACTATACCATAGTATAGACACTGAGATATATATGTATTATGGGAATTCTACTATGAGATCACACCAAAATCCATTAGGAGTATGGAATAATAATTATAAGGGAGTTTGGCATTTATCTGAGTTAAGTGGTAATTCAATGGATTCCACAGGATATGGAACTGAAGGAGTTCCTACAGTTGGAGTTACTCAGGGAGAAAGTAGTCTATCTGGTTATGGATATGATTTTGATGGGATTGATAGTAATGTTGATTTTGGAGATCCTATTGATGATCATCTCGATTTTGGTATCAATAGTTTTACTATTAGTATGTGGCTAAGGATTGATAGCAGTACGGCCACCTGGCAAGTCCCTCTCACTAAAGGACACCCAAGTGGTGCTAGTAATGATGGATACAGATTTGAAACCTCATCAGATGGACAAAGAATATATTTTCAAATAGGTGATGGAAATATTTTTGAATCCAGTTATTCTCAGAATATTATATTTGGAGCATGGATGCATATTGTTGGTCGTGTTGATAGAACTAGTAATAGGATATATCTGTTTAAAGATGGTGGTCATAGTGGATATAAAGACATTAGTAGTATTGGAAATATAATTACATCAAGTCCTCTCACATTTTCACGTATGAATAATGCACTTGATGGAGTTCTTGATGAAGTCCGTATATCTGATACTTCTCGTTCAGATGGTTGGATTGCTACCGAATACAATAACCAATATAATCCTGATACGTTTTATTCCATTAGTGATCGTAATCATGTGAGACGCCCAAAACCAGAATATTTCAACTTTTATAAAGCATTAACAATTGATCATAATAAAGTTTCAGGAATAACTAACCTTATCGATTTTCCACTATTGATCTCACTTGAAGATCCAGATCTAAAAGATCAAGTACAATCTGATGGAGATGATATTGCCTTTTGGAATGGTTCAGCATGGTTAGACCATGAAATAGAATTTTTTGATCAAAATTATAATCCAAGTTTTGGGAAGTTAGTTGTATGGGTACGAATTCCTATACTTTATTATTATAAAGACACCACTATATACATGTGCTACGGAAACCTTACATTATGTTCTCAAGAATCTTCTAAAGGTGTGTGGGATAGAGACTATGATTTTGTACTTCACATGAATCAGGATCCTTCTTCTTCAGATATTTTAGACAGTACTTTAAACGGATTTGATTTCAATGTCGAAACTGGAGGAGTAATGACATCAGGTGACCTTGTTGATGGAAAAGCTGGAAAAGCAATTGCTTTTGACGGAAATGATGATTATATTTATTTACCTGAGTCTGAAGGTTTTTCGGGATCAATTGACAAAATGACATTCGAATTTTGGCTAATGCTTCCAAATGGAGTTCCTAGTGTGCGGGATACTTTAGCAAGACCAGCAACCACAGATAGATCTCCTAATCTATATTTCCTTCAAGAGTTTAGTTTCCAATTAGATACCATTACTAGTTCTACTGTAATAAAAACAACTGAAAGCTTTCAAACAGCTATCGGTAGATGGATTCATTTTGCTTGCGTATGGGATGGAACTGGAGGCGGGCTCCATCAAATCTATGTTAATGGATCGCTAAATAGTGAAGATTCCACACCATTAACAGGAACACATGTTAACTGGAATACAATATCTGTAGGAACTGATGATGATCCTAGTGATGGTCCCGGTGGGATTGCTGATGGTGCTCGTTTTCTTGAAGTAACACTAAGTGAATTTCGTGTATCAAAAGTTGTAAGATCAGCTGATTGGATAGCTACTGAATATAACAATCAATATGATCCAGACAATTTCTATTCTATTAGTACTCGAATCCATGTAAAGCGTCCAAAACCAGAAGATTTCCAATCTCTAAAGATGATCTTCATTGACCATAATAAAGTTTCTGGATCAAGTGATCTTATTAATTTTCCATTTTTAATTTCGATTTATGACGAAGATTTGCATGATGATGTCCAACCAGATGGCGATGACATTGCATTTTGGAATGGTACAGAATGGCTAGATCATGAAATTGAACTATTTGATCAAACATTTAATAATACACATGCTCAACTGGTTACTTGGATTCGTATTCCGAAATTATATCACGATGTAGATACGATAATTTACATGTATTATGGGAACTCTACTCTATGTTCTCAAGAGAATTCAGGCGGAGTTTGGAATTCAAATTATGCTGGAGTATGGCACCTTTTAGAATCCAATGGGTATGCTGTTGATTCAACTATTTATGGAGAACATGGATTTATCTCAGGAGCAGTAGAACAAGGTTCTATTGGTAAAATAAATAGTGCATATAATTTTGATGTAAATGGGTCGGTTAATGTAGGAGATCCTTCTGATGGTCATCTTGATTTTAATGAAGTTACTGATTTTACTGTTAGTTTTTGGTTAAATATAGATGCAACAACGACCGTAAAACAACGTCCCTTATATAAAGGAGGATCATCTCTTTCTGATGGAGGATATAGCTTTGAAACATCTACTTCCGGAGACTTAATTAAATTTTACATATGTGATGAAACTAACAGAGTAGGTTCTTATAGTGCCCCAATTACTTATGATCAATGGACTTACATAACTGGAGTAGTTGATCGTACAAATGGTTATATTTACATTTATAAAGATCATTCTGTAATAACTGGAGCAGTATCTATTAGTAGTGTTGGTGGTTCCTTGAGTAACGATGTTGAGCTTCAGTTCCCATTGGCTGCTTCCGATTTAGATGGATTAATTGATGAAATAAGGATATCAAATGTGAAACGATCAGCGGACTGGATAGCTACTGAGTATTATTCCCAACATGATCCAAATTCCTTCTTCTCTGTCGGTCCGGAGATAGAAGTGGGGGAGGTTAGCGTGGAAGTGCATGTAATTGATTTATATGGAAATTTTATCCCTAATCTAAATGTAACCATGGGATATAATAGCATTATATATGAGACTATAGCAAATAATGCCGGTATAGCGACATTTGAAAATGTTTCCAAACTAGCTTATAACTTTACAGTGGAGATGACTTCTGATATAGGTGCTCATACTGTAATAGTGAATAAAACAACTGATCCAATATTAGTTGATGACCCAATTGAAGTTGTATATCTGATCTGTAATGTAAGTACTAATTTCATTGAAGTCAGAGATATAGATGGGATCTCTCTGAATTCTGGCTGGGTAATTGTCGGGAATAGTTCCCACAATCTTCAAAATTGTACAATTGAAGAAACGGGATATTCGAGATTTTGGTGGTTAAACAGCACACCATATAATTATAATTTTACAGTCTATTATAGGGATGCGAACTATAATCCAAGCACCGTGAATGTGGGCTCAGGCTATATTACAACGGTAAATTCAACAATTTTCGCAGCAACAAGATTAACTACTGTTAACTTTTCTGTAAATACCGAAGAATTTGAACCAATAGGTGGAGCAAAATTAATATTAAACTATACACATACCCTAGAAAACGTAATAAATTTAACTACGGATGTTGATGGAAAGACAACTTTCAGGTGGTTAAATACCACCTCTTTTTATGACTATTCATTAAAAATTATTTTCTTAGGAAAACGCTGGAATTTTGATATATCTAGCGTCACTCCTGGTTATGTTTCAGAGTTCGATCTTTCCATAAGCTCAAGAATTACCTACAATATCGTTATTAAAATTACTCAAACTGAAATTGAAGAGTATGAAACAGCAATAGTTTCCTTAAATCCTGTAACAACTATATCTATTGAATGGGGTTCGATATTAGCCTTAAGAGCGTTATTTAACGTAACTAAGGTTCCCGGGAGCTCATCAATCCCATTAGGTCCCACTTCGGCAGATTCAATATTTTATAAAATATATCTCTTCGGGGATACAAATACCCTTAAAACGGGTTTGATGGCTATAGATACAGAATATAAGGGTTCATATCGATGTGATATTGATATAAAGGGATTAGAATGTGAATTATATTCTATAAAAATATCTGCTTATAAATCGGGTTATGTAATACCGCAAGATCTATTGATTACTTTAAATGTCTTAAAGAATGAATTATTCTTAAATCAATCAGAAAATAATGATTCTCCTCAAAATATATATTGGTTAGATCATGTAAACATGACAGTTGCGCCTTATGGAGAAAATTCTGAAAGTTTTACCTTGGAAGATTCGCTTTTACAAAGTAACAATCAAGCATTTGATGTTATCATTTATGATATTACTAATTATTGGAATCTATCATCTTTAACTTTAAATATTCAAGAGATTTCATGGACTACCTCCGAACCTAATATATATATCGAGATTGTCGATCCTTATTTTAATACATGGAAATATGATCCAAGCAACTTTTCATATTACGATTATGATAAAGGTGTATGTTATATAACTCTTAATCTGAATAAAGGGAGTCCGACTTTTGATAATATCTTTAGATTCAACGTAACAGGATCCTTCAATGGCTCTATAGATATTGCTGCTGAAAGCTGCTTTATCAGGGACAATTTGGAAGTTCAGTATTCACAATTCAATATAAAGGATGAAATAATTATTATTAACGAAGCTGAAGGATGGGCAATTAAAAACATTACTTTTAATATTTCAAATTTCTATAATGTTAGCTCGGGACAATTAATAGATCCAGCTACAGCCATAGATTGTATAACAACCAGAGAAGGATTCAAATATGCATTAGAATCTAGTGAACTTGGAAAAGGAACATTATCCATTAACAATATAACTATTTATCCACTTGATAATCAATTCTCATTTGGAGTTCAGAGCAATATTGATATCATATTTGATGTGGTTATTAATGTGAAATATATTCAATATTTTTATCAAAATGAATATTTAGAATCGTTTAATTCTTCAATATTTGTACAAAATTTTGATAATTCATTAGAATATCTTCAAGTTAGTGCTATTGAAAGTGATTGGACTGAAAATTTAGCAGAATTTATAATTACAGATATATATGATGGAATAAAATATGTGACCCCTTCTGAAGTTGCGATGAACATCACGATAGGTGGGCAATCTTACTCTATTATGCAAAATGTGGAAGGTGAAGGCATCATATCAATAGGAAGTCTTGAAAAGGGAATAATTCATTCAATCATTATTCAGGCGAATAAACAAGTTAATTTTTCATTCATTTATAAAATAATTTATACAAGAACTAATATTTATGAAATAGGATGTACTGTAAATTTCATCATAAGAGAAGCACCTGATATTTTTGGGCCAGTTGAATATTATGATGACTTAAATTGTTATATTAAAGAAATAGATACCTCATTAATCGATGCGGATAATTATACAGTAAGATTTACAGCTACTAAAGATTATTTTTTTGAATGCTTAAAAGATTTGAAGTTAAATGTTATTAGTCGACGCACTCTAATAAATGGAACTTTAGATTATTTTAGAGAGATAGAAAGTATTTATGTCGGAGATGTTGTTAATCTTGAATTTGAGTTTACTGATGCAATAACTGGAGAAAAAATCATCAATCTGACAACGCATTATTTTGTATGGGAACAATACTCTGCTGATGGAAGTGTAATTTCTTCGGGAAATGGTATTCTTAATACTACTATAGATAATTTTTATGCTTTAGATTTCGATTCAGAAACTCGTCCAATCGGGAATTATATGCTTATCGCCACTTTAGATAAGGAAAATTATGATTATAAGAATGTTATGATTTTCCTTACAATAGAAACAAGATTTCTTCAATATTCTCTCTCAAGTAACATTAAAAATTATAAAATATCTATTGTTCAAGGGAATACAGTTCAAATTAGTTTAAACTTAACAGATCCTACTCGAGGAGGTATTCCTTTATTAAATGCCACGATTAATCTATCGATAAATGATATTGATTATAATTTTGAGGAAGTTAGTAATGGGACTTATATTCTTAATTTTCGTACTGATAATGTAGATTCTTTCTTCTCTCCTCAAATTTTTACAGGAATTATCAATATTACCAAAAAAGATTATTTCTCAGAAACGTTTAGTGTTACTATTGTTGTTGAGATGATTGAAATTTTCCCTGGGATGCCAATGTTTTACTTTTTATTAATTATCTTCAGCATTCTTGCGGTCGTCGGAAGCCTTGTTGGTTATAGGGTGTATAAACATGCAAAAATCCCCACCTTCGTTAAAAAAGTAAGAGAGATGCAAAAAGAAATTAAAAGAGAAAAATCAATCTCAGAAGCTCTACTGTATCAACCAAAAGAGGAATTCATTGGAGAGTTAGTAAGAGATAAATGGAGCGCCATCGGTTTATCATTAGGAGATATCTTAGGTATTGAAATTACAAAGAGTAAGAAATTACCTCGAAAATTGTCATCTAGAGCTGGTGAAGTTCATGATCTCAAACCATTAGGATTAATTTTGACGAAATGGGATGAAAGAGTAGGAATGGAACTCTTAGCAAAATATCCGCAAGATATTCACGTTTCTGATAAAACTTTTATGCAGATTTATGGAACACATGAATATAGTGGTGAAAAAGGAATAATCACATTGATATCTGGGGGTCAAAATGTTTTATCGTATTATACAGGACCAGAAACGGCTTATTATATTACGTTAATTTTAGATACAAATGATGATTCTGATATATATGAAGCTGCAATGCCAAATATTGCACGTATTATTTTGGAAAACCTTGAAGATCAGATCTATCTTCAAATGATTCCTTCATTTTTCCAACGTTTATCGGTTTATCCTTCTCTTACTGATGAACAGAATCTGATCTTTCATTATCAGGATGATATCAAACGAATGATTATAAATTTCTTAAGAGATTATGGGGTAATTTCTAAATCAGAATTGATGATTTGGATGAAAGATCGTAAATTAGAAGGCATTACGGATTTAGAAGCGATTTTAGCAGAACTTATTAAAAGTGAGTTGATCAAGGTAGCTTCGGTAAAAGGAATTCCTTCTGAACTGATTTTTTTCACTAAAGATATTTTCATGCTCCGGGTGCCACCTGATAAATTATTTGAAAATCCTGTGAATTATGGCCTACCAAAACAATTTGCGAAGTCATATCAAACTGAAGTTAATAAATTTTTTAATGAATATCATCCAACCGAAGAGGACGAGCTTAAACTTCTTGATAACTTAATTGATCCAGAAGTGTATGAGGCCATACGTCTGTTAAGAACAGCAATAATTACGATGAAAGATTTTGAAAAATTAAAAAAGAAAGGAATTAATGATATTTATGCTGTCTTAAAAAAGCTCTGGGACACAAATATGATCAAAGTCTTCAATGATAAAGATGGAACAGAATATTATGCTCTCCTCACTGACTTTTATATTGGACAGATTTTTCCAAAATATATTTTAAATATTATCAAGTTATCCTATGAACAAAAATCTAAAACAAATAAAGTTCTGCAAGAATATCTTAGCTTGCTTGAAAACACGTATACAGACTTTAAATCAAAAAAGTAAATAATATATTTTTTTAAAAATTTCATATTTTTATTTTAATTTTTATTGGTTATCCACCAATTTATCATTTTTGCTCAATCTGTACACCTATAATAAATTGCCCCCTTTGGAGTCTAAGGAACATTTTTGCCAGAATCTAATATTTCTATATCTTTTAGCATTGTTTTTCATCCCCATTCACGGAATTTTTCAGATTTTTTTCTTTAAAATTACTTTTTTTTCCTTGATTTTTGTTATTTATAAATTAAAGAAAGAGGTTAGATTGGATTAGACAAATAAGCAATTAAAAAAAGAAAAAAAATCAAATTTTAAATATCCTATAGAATTTGCTTTAATTTTAACCAATCGGATTCTTCTAATGAGTCTTGAGCAATTTTCAAAATACCTTCAAAAGCAGTTTCTGGTATGTTTTTTTTCATTCCCATTAATAAACCTGTTCGTTCCATAGGATTTATTGCTCTGAAATAATAAGGTAATAAATATTGCATTAATTCTGGAGGCTGCTTAGATACTATCTTATTTATAATATCCATGAGTTCACTATCATTTAATGCTTTCCAAAGGATCGGATTTGCCTCTAGTTCTTCATCTTGTAGGTGTGAAAAGTATTGTGAAAGAAACGTATTATATTGTTTTATAAATGAAGATACCTGACCTGGGCGTTTTTCTATCTCTATATCCTCTCCCGTGATTCTCCTAAAATCATTTCTGAAAATACCTATTTGTTCTTCAAATTTTTCGTGGGCTTGTTTTAATTTGATAAAAATTGATTCAGCTTCCCTTTTCAAATGAGGAAATATAAATTCCTCCTCTCCCTGAGCATGAGCTTCAAGTAAATTCCATAGATTTTCTAATCTTTCTGCCAGTAAAGCTAATTCAGATAAATTATTTGGGTCTACCTTACCGAGTTCATACATAATTTCAGTCATTATTAATCTTATTGCTTTATGAATAGGACCATATACATCAATTCTTGGTTGACTCATATTCCTACCACCTTAATGTCTAATTTTATACTTAACCTTATTTGTAATTAGCTTAAAAAGCTGATCTTTATATTTCTTAAATTTATGGTAAAAAAAAGTTATAAAACTGTTTGCTCCAATTCAAATCTTTTTTTGATCATTATCCTCTTGCGATTATGAAAATCTTTCATGTAAAATTTCCATGGTAATATCCAAAAAAGTGAACCAAATAACCATATTAATAATACTAATAGAATAGAATATGATAAGAACATGATATTTTGGTATACAATTACTGAAACAAGCAAGTTTCCGCATATACCACCAATATTTAGCATTAGACCATTTAAAGCATTCACAGTACTCCGTACTTCAGGAGTGCACAATTCGGCATATATTGCATATTGTGTTCCGCTATTAAAAGATATGAAGAAATATCCTAAAATTCCCAATGGTAACAAAAGAATCCAATAGCTAATATGCACTAAATAAAATCCTAATAGTGATATTGATCCAGTTAATATTGATATTACGCAAATCAGAAATTGTTTGTCTCTTTTATTATTCTCAAAGAAATAATCGCTAATCTTCCCTCCTATAACTGCTCCTGGAAGAGCTGCGGTACCTACTATCAAATAAGCTATAGCTGCAAATGCGGAGTTACCAAATTTTAGTGTTAAAAAATAAATTCCCCAATTAGCTAAAGTAGAAGTGAGAATCCCCCCACATAAAACCGAAAGTAAAATTCCTATAATAGATTTAGTATTTACTAGTTGAATTAAATGGTCTTTAGTAGTTCTATAGTTATAATTTATAATACCCGGGAAATCTACAAATTCAGAATCCATTCTACCACGTTCTGGTTGTATTGCTATCAACGAATAGGCGGATAGAATCAACATATTTAGCAAAACTGCAAATAAATACGCAATCCGCCACCCGTTTTGTTTGAAGATATTGGTAAATGTTATTCCTATTATGATTCCCAGTCCATTTCCTAAGATTAATCCAAATTGCATAATTCCAAATTTTTTTCCACGATCTTTCGCATTAAAAAATTCACCCACCATTGAAAATCCTAATGGAATAAATGCACCAGTTCCAATAGCACTTATGATGAGCATACTAAGAAAAAGTACATAATTAGGAGAAAGAGACAAAAATCCATATCCAAATATCCATATAGAGTTAGTTAAAATGAAAAGTCGCTTCACAGAAGTTTTTTCAGACATCCTATCTCCAAAATAACCAAAAATCATTACACTAAAAGAGTTAACGATTAAATTGATAGCAATTGCTAAGCTAATTTGAAATTCAGAAATACTCGAAACAGTATTAATAATATTACTTATGTTTGGTGGGATAATCCCAATACAGAAATACATCATAAAATAAAGGGAAAAAATAAGTCGGAATGTATGCTTCGTCAAAGATTTTTCTCTAAATAAATAATTTCGCTTGAATTTTGTACATTTATTTGAAATAGGACCTCTGGGAAGATACCATTTGATACAAAAATCGTTTTTGAAAAACTTACAAAAAAGGCATGCACTATATTTGATTGTAATTAGACTCCAACTCTGTTTCATTCCTTTCATAGACTGACTCAATAAATTATTAGGTAATTATGTTTAAGTCTAAGATGCGCCATCTATATATAAAAGAAAAATTAAATTTTGTTTCTCAATTTCTCCATTTCTTTATTTTTACTTGTGAAAAGATTTTTAAGACAATTTTGTCTAATATAATTTAAATTTATTAAGTAAATGGAATCTAGAAAACCACTCCTGCTATTGAAGTAGCTAAGGTACTGCCAGATGTGTTAAAATTGAAAAAACAAATAAAAGGTTAATATTAAAGAGACTTATTTTTTTTTTCTTTAGATATAATTTTATAAATTTTATTTAATTTGGACGAATAAGGAACTTTCCAATATGTAATTAGCTGTCGAAAAACCATATATGACCACAGTTACATTGTGAGTTCCAAGCATTAAATTGTACCTTACATCCTGTAAATAGATCATTTCATGTATCGTAAAAGCTCCATTATACATTCCAACTTGCGCATTAGGACTAGTTGCCATAAATCCGTCTACACTAAAAAAGACGCTAATATAAGACCAGGCAGTCAGAACAGCCTCAATATGAGCTCGGCATGTAAAACTAAAATATACTGATTCGCCAGTTCCTACTTCAAATTCAATTATTAAACCTTCAAACGTAAGATATGAATATACAGGATTTGTATTGAAATTGGTGCCATTGAATCGATACCATGAATTCCTTTCTAACAAGTTGGTTACTTGTGTCTCTATTCGTGACACCGATATAAATGTAAAAGCTCCTAAAGTTAAACCACTAATAGCCAAGATTATTGCCAAAATTGGCACGGCTGGTCTACCATTACCCATAATTAATATCCTCCTTAATTTTTTAATTAAACACAATTGTAAAAATTCTATTAATTCTATCTTTATGCTTTAATAATATTTAAATTAAACTAGAAAGTAGGTAGATTTTTAATCTAGATTCCCTACAATAATCCCCTTTTTCTGTAATAAAATTTTAATACCAAAGATCCATTTGAATGTCATTAATGTGTTTTCAAACAATTGAAAGTAAAAAATTGAGTTAAAAATGAATGAAGTTAAAAAATTCGAAACTCGTAATATATTACTTTTTCTTTTAATTACATTTACTTGGACTTGGTTATTCTGGTTGCCCTCTGTGTTATCTCCAACGGGAAATTCCAATCAAATGATTTTTGCATTATTTATAATTGGTGGTTATGGTCCATTTGTAGGCGCATTCTTAATAACGTTTATTAATGAAAGAAAGAGTGGTGTGAAGGTTTTATGGAAAAGATTTTGGAACCCAAAAATAAAGATAAAATGGCTATTAATAACGTTCTTGCTTATCCCTTCACTATACATCCTATCATCTGTGATAGCTATTTTGTTTCAAGGAGATCCGCCCATTTTAGAGTGGATATCTCAACCTTGGGTGATTATCAGTTATATTATCACTGCATTTTTTGCTGGAGGCTTCCCCGAGGAGTTTGGTTGGAGAGGTTACTTACTCGATCGTTTTCAAGTAAGAGGGAACATGATTATTTCTAGCCTAATTATAGGAATAATTTGGGGCTTCTGGCATTTACCAGTTTGGCTTATGCCTGATGATTCTCACAGTTTGGGAATATTAAATTTTTTCCTCTTTCTAATAGACGTCATATTTGCATCAATATTGTTCACATGGTTATACAATAATACAAATAAAAGCATCTTAATTGCTGTGATTCTACATACTATGTTAAATTTCACAAGTTTTTTAATCTTTTTATCAAGTTTGGGAGAGGAAATCTATCGAATTTTATTATATATAACTGGAATACTCGTGATCGTATTTTCTAGGGAAAAAGAAAAGAGCCATTTAAAATAATCAATTAAAGCCTTATGGATATAAATGAGCAGACCATTAAGATCGTTCTGGAGTATATCCTTTTGCTCTTCTGGAGTAAGATAGCTAAATAAGCGTTCCTCGAAAATATCTTGGATTTGGATAAAGAAGAAATGAAAATCTTTGTAATATGGTAATTTTGATGAAGTAATTGGTATAAATTTTAAATATTTCCCCGTCTTAATTGCATCTTTGAACTCCAATATAAAATAGAATTCTAATTTAAATTAATTATCACTTTCAGTTTAAAGTCGAAATTAAAAAAAATATGAGGAAATGAAACTATATGGGGAAGAAGGCAAAGGAATCACTAGTTAATTCCATGAAAAAACTACCTGATCGTGAATCAAATTTTACGGACTGGTTAAATGCTGTATTATTAAGATCGGACGTGCTGGACTATAGATATAACCTTAAAGGTTGTGGAGTCTGGCGTGGTTATGGGTTCAAATTAAGGAAATTGGTCATGCAAATCATACGCGATTTATTGGATACCACACTTATTCCCCATGAAGAATATTTATTCCCATTGCTGGTACCCGAACCCCAATTTATGAAGGAAGCTCAATATGTTAAAGGATTCGAGGATGAAGTATACTGGGTCACACACGGAGGATTAACACCTCTCGCCGTGAAACTGGCAGTTAGACCTACCAGTGAAACTGCAATTTACCCAATGTTCTCTCTTTGGGTACGTTCTCACCAAGATTTGCCCCTGAAAACCTACCAAATTGTAAATATTTTCCGGTTTGAGGGTAAAAATACCCGTCCACTCATTAGAGTTAGGGAAGTAACCACATTTAAAGAAGCACATACAGTTCATTCAAGCGCGAAGGAATGTGAAAACCAGATCAGAGAAGCAATCGCTGTTTACAGCGAATTTTTTGATACCCTAGGATTATCATATATAATTAATAGGAGACCTGAGTGGGATAAATTTCCTGGTGCTGATTATACAATAGCATATGATGTAATATTTCCAGGTCGCCATCTTGCTTTACAAATTGGAACAGTGCATAATTTGGGTCAAACGTTTTCTAAAACGTTTGATATTAAATTTGAAAATAACAATGGGAAAATTGAATATGCCTATCAAACATGTTATGGAATTAGTGAACGTATTATAGCTTCGGTGATCGGGCTTCATGGTGATGACAATGGAATGATATTGCCTGCGCACATCGCCCCCATCCAAATTGTAATTGTACCCATAATTTTCAAGGAATCCGAAGAAGAATTACTCAAAGAAAGCAAAAAATTGGAAATTTTTCTCAAAAAAGAAGATTTTAGAGTGTTACTTGATGATAGAAATTTAAATCCAGGTTCAAAATACTATTATTGGGAGTTGAAAGGAGTTCCTATACGAATTGAAATTGGTCCAAAAGATATTGCGAATAAACAAGTCGTTTTAGTCAGAAGGGATACGAATAAAAAAATCAAGATAGCAAATACAGAAATTGAGTTGATTAAGAAAATAAGGGACACTTTCAGTGAAATAAAGAATAATCAAACACAGAAAATCTCCAACCACACAAAAAAACTTCTCTTCAGAACTAAAGACTTGAACGAAGGTTTGAGATATGTAGAAAAAGATAAAGGAATAGTTGAGATTCCATTTTGTGGTTCGGAGGAATGTGCTTCAGAGATTGAAAAAAAGGTTGAAAAATTGAAATTCTTAGGAATCCCAGCCAGATATTTGGATTTTCTGGATTTTTCGGACGGAAAACTTGGGAAAAATATAATGAATGCGGAGATGCCCGAAAAAGAAGAGATATTTTGTGTGATATGTTCACGGAGGACAAATGAGTACTGGACAATCGGAAGAAGTTATTGATTAAGCTTTGGCTTCTTGGGATATTGTTGTTAAATATTCTTTATTCAAATCGTTTTCTCATTTTCATTTATCAGTTGTAATGTTTTTCCGTCTTAAAATCTTTTTTATTCCATAACGAATAAGTCCTATACTGATGCCAATAAGGATTATCAATAATGATACTAAGAGAATATTTATTAATCCCGAAAATATGGTATATCCCAATAAAGGATTATATATTGATATTAATATTAATCCTAATATTGATGTTAATCCTATTATTATGCCGCCTATGATTGCTATTACATAGAGAACATATTTTGGTTTTTTTACCTTGTCATTTTGAATCAATTGTTTCATCCTCTAAATTTTTCATTTCCATCTCTTTAATTCTTCGTTTGCTTTTAGGTGGTCCTAAAATTCCACCAAGCAATACTAAGAACGGACCTCTCCTTTTCTATAAAGTTTATTAGATTTATATAAAATTGTAATAAAGCTTGGTAGACAGGCTCTATCAGTTGTTCCGAAATATTATGATTGGTATCTAAAAGCTCACCTCGATCACTCTCCTCGATTAGTTGATGTAATGAATCTAAAATATAAGGGGTTCCTCTTATCTCTGTAAGCAGTCCCATAAATCTCATCTCTACTTGGACGTATAGAAGCTGGAAGATATATAAATAATCGGCCTATGAAATAGAAATTCAAATTTTTCTTTTACTGAAATTTCTCTTTTCCTGATACCATTTGAGACCACCAAGTAATACAAAAATCGGAAAAATCAATGTAATTACTAAGAATGAATCCAAATCGTAGGGTGGCACCATATATTCAGCTATAACTGTTACACTTAAAGAAATTAAACCTAGGATACCCGCACCTATCATAAACCCTCCTCCAACAGTTTTTTTACCAGTAAAACTTAAGATTGCTCCGATTAAACCTAAAACTCCTATAAGTAAAGGCAAAACAAAAGGCAAAACATAAATGGGACGCATCCTTAAAAAAAAGGGAATCATCTCAACAAACATAGCGGCTATAAGAAGGCCACTCCCAATTACGCCTAATATAGGACTTACCTCTTCTTTACTACTAGCTTTCATCCTAAGAGGAGCCAATAATTTTTCCCGTCTTTTCCTTGGCACTAAAATTCCACCAATTAGTATTAAGAACGGATAAATCAGTGTAATTAGATATAGCGCATCCGTATCGTATGGCGGAAAAAATCTTTCAACTAAAGCCAACACACCTACAAACATTAAACCTAGGCTGCCTGCCCCTATCATAAGGCCTCCTCCAAGACCTCCTTTAACCTTAAAACTTAAAGTTGCTCCAATTAAGCCTAAAACCCCACAGCCAATAAAAGGCACAAGAGCGAGTCTACTAAAAGAGGGAGTTACTGGTACGATAAATGTGGCGACTATAAGAAGAGAACTCCCAATTACGCCAAAAGCAAGACCTGCAGGTTCTTTACCTTTAATTAAAATAACTCTAGAATTTCGCCAAAATTGTTTTGGCACCAAAAAAATTGTAAGTATGCTGATTGTTACAATTGAAAGTAAACTAATTAGAAAGATTAAGCTATTCACTAGTGCCATTAATGGTACTGGTTCTATTGGTTCTTCTTGACCATAAGTGCAATCACCATTATCACTAAAAGTATTTCCTTGGCTATTTTCCTCTGAGATGCACTCAAAATTTCCCAGTAAGGTGTTTCCAGATACGGTATTATAATTACTGTAATAAAATAATATCCCACCTAAATTATTATTTGCGCTGTTTCCCGAAATGATGTTATTATCAGCATAATATAAATATATCCCAAAGGAGTTGCTATTTGCGGTGTTTCCCGAAATGGTATTATAATTACTCTCAGATAAAGATATCCCAAGTGAATTGTCATTTGTGATGTTCCCTGAAACTATGCTATTATGGCAATCATCTAATGATATCCCATCAGAGGAATTGTTATTTGCGGTGTTTCCCGAAATGATGTTATTATTACAAAGGGCTAAATATATCCCAAGAGAGTTAAAATTCGCGATGTTTCCCAAAACTGTGTTAACATTACAAATAACTAAAATTATCCCTATAAGGTTGTTACTTACAGTGTTTCCTGAAATGACATTATTATCACAATTGTATAGATATATTCCATCTGAATTGTTATATGCAGTATTTCCCGAAATGATATTGTTATCACAATTGTATAGATATATTCCGTCTGAATTGTTATTTGCGGTATTTCCCGAAATGATATTATTATTAGAAGATTTTAAATGAATCCCAAGTGAATTGTTATTTGCAATATTCCCCGAAACCATGTTATTATTACAATTGTTTAAACTTATCCCATATGAGTTGTTATTTGCAGTGTTTCCCGATATTGTGTTATTATTGCAAATATCTAAATGGATTCCTCTGGCGCTAAATGAACAATTATTTATAATTAATTTTCCTTTAGTTACATAGCTTAATTTGATACCTGCGTTTTGAGATCCAGCATTATAAAGCGTACAATTCTCAATCCTAAAGTATACAGCAGAATTTTCAATCAAGATACAATTCCCCGAACCTCCTCCATCTATCACCAAATCTTCTATAACAAATGGGTTGTGATAGGTGCCATTCCCAGTACATATTCCTTTTCCTTCCGCAGCCGTCCAATTATTATTAATATGAATTTTTCCCGAGATATCTGAGATTTTCAAATCATTTATATCAGGGGTAAGATCATCTTTATAGCCCAAATTTCTGTTATCGTCCATTATATAACTAAAATTAGTGATAACTATTATTGGTACAATAAACATAGCAACTATGAGAAGAGAGCTTCCTATTACACCTAAAATAGAACCAACAAGTTCTTTACCTTTGACTTTCATCCGAAGGTTCAAACACTCTGTTGTTTTTGGATTTCATTTTCCGAATAAAAATAAATTACATTAGACAACACTGTCTTAAAAACCTTTTTACAAAATTATAAAGATCTTTTTATGAATTTTTAAAGCTATTTTCTAAACTTAATTAGAGCCACATGCTAATTATGAGGATTTTTGGAAAGAATACGTAAACGATCTTAAAAAGAGATACTATAAAGTCATTTTGCAACAAAAAAAAGATGTAAATAATTATATTATTTATATCGATAAGGAACAATATCTCCAGGCTCTTAAAGATAAGATAAAGAAATTAAAAGCAAAAGGAGATAAAACCAATCTAAGAAATTACGGTTGGCTTATCTTAGGGGTGCTTATGATGCAGATGGATTTAGTAATCGTACAAGCCTTAGTAGTTTTAGTAGAGAATACTTAAAACAAATTAGAGATATTTTCAACATTCCATATCCAGTTCGTCTACATAAAGAAAGGTATAGCTATCTCGATACAAATGGAAATCTACATGTTCGGAAGTCACATTGGGTCTTAACCCTCGGTGTTAATTTGTTTAAGGAGATGACTAATTTATGTTCTGATTATGGTTTGGATTTAAAAAGGAAAAATAAGTAGAAGGGTAAATAAATTTAATAAAAAAGTTAGTTTCCAGTAAATACTTGTTCTTTTACAAATTAGTATAAATCTTAAATATTCCCTCTTCTTAATTGCATTCTTGAACTCCAATATTAAGTTTTAATTTGGTGAAATTCAATGAAAAAATCTAAATTAAAAATTCTAATTCCATTAACATTAGGAATCTTGTTCCTTAGCCTTACCTCAACCGTTAATGTTGTGGCTGATCCTTCAACAGTAACTTTTAGACCATTAAGTCATTGGATACTTAATAATCCCAGAGTGTCCTATGGTTGGGGAGGCCAACCCCCAACAGGTGATCTGCCTTTATATATCTTAATGTTGAGTTATCCCTGGGCTATACCTGATCCCAATACATATGATGGCTACATAATGGAAAGAACGTTGAAAGACGGAAGAGCAGAACTTACTGTTTACATAGAATTCTTCAATGCCCCCTTTTGGCTTTTTGGATTTTTACCGGATATTGGGTTATTCCCCCTTGTTCTACAACAAGGTTCTATGATTAATTGTAGGGAAACCACCAAATTTACTCTTCCTGAACCCGGCATGGTAATCCCAAACTTATTTGAAATATTATATAATTTTGATTTAATTATGATTTCAATAGAGGGAACGGGTGCTGGGATTTTTACGACGGAGGCTTCTATAATAGGATTTACACCTGGGGCTCAATGTAAGGTAGTTGTTAACCAACGTGGCTTTGGGTGGATGGACGTTTTACCTCTACCTCCACCCTTGGAGAATTATATGCCTATAGAACTAATAAACGTTCTTGAAATTGGGGATTAAAACAGAGAAAAAAATAGTTATAACTTTTTTTTTTTATCAAGAGATTCCAGAAATGTTGGGTGTTATCTTTCAGTGTTGATTTTTTTAAGGAACTACCTAATTTATCTTCTAATTATGGTTTGGGTTTAAAAGCAAAAATAAATAGATTTAATAAAAAGTTAGTTTCCAGTAAATATTTTCTCTTTTGGGGCGTAGGCATCTTGGACAGCATAATTGTTAAAGTTGATGCTATAATGATCCCTCCAGCTATGGCGCACATCATCTAACATCTCCTCCATGAGGCTCTCCTTAAGCTTACCTTCTGCTCGAAGTAAATTCCCCATCGGTGATGCTGTAATCTCTCCGTCTTTCACCACAATTATTCCATCCTTAATTGTATATGCCGTCGAGCTAAATGCCTTCTCAATATCATGCCCAGTATAATTGTTAGGATCAATCTTATACACTGCCACGTCTCCAATAGCGCCCACACCGAGATGACCGCGATCTTTCATTCCCAGAATCTTCGAAGTTCCAGCGCGGGTTACCACAGCCAGTTCATAAAGCGAATATTCCCTGTCGATGTCTGCCAACGTAGACGCCGTGCTTGCTTTCTTATGGACCACATTTTTGAGCATGTCATCTCGAGTTTTCCTATCCATCAACCATTTGAAGGCCATCGGATACGTGGTAAACGGGGCTCCATTTGGATGGTCGGTCGTAAATCCGATTTGAAAAGGATCCTTTACCAAAAGCATAAGCTCAAGACCAATTGCCCATTGAACCGCATTTACGCTATTTTTTGCATCAAAAAAATACGGAACTATCCCTGATCCTGATTCTGCTTCAACTTGGCCGTTAACCCACTTAATACCCGGCTTAGATCCCCAACCTGAAAAACCACCTAAATGATGGAGAGCAAACTCTCATGCACAGACAAGATGCTCGTCTGTGACCCATGGTCCGTCTCCAGTCATCGTAGTGGTCGCATATTTAGTGAATACTACTTGACCGTTATCAATCGTAAGATGCTTATGTGAATTCACATACTCAGCAATTTCTACGGCACCAGAAGTAAAGTCATTCCAATTAGTGCCTCCATATGCATTAAATTGACAATGAGTCACATGAAGACTTGTTGTTCGGCTATCACCAGCCTTGATTTTCTCACAGACTTGAAAGGTTTCGAGAGAATGCTTGAAATTGCCGGGATGTCCGAGATTGTTGCAATGGACATGAATTGAATGTGGTAATTTCAGAATCTCGTTAACCTTCGCTAGACTCTCAATAATCTGACGAGGAGTTACATTCCAATGGAAAACAGGATCATTTAAAGATTCACAATTCTTGCCCCAAGCCCAATTTTCAACCCCCCCAGGATTTACAATTTTTATAGCATAGCCTTTGGTTGCTTGGAGGATCCAATTGACGTATGCGGCGAGCTTATCGATGTCGTTGTCGCGTATATATTTCAGGACGAACCAATTATTTCCATAGATGGGGAGGGCAGCTTTATCGATGATTGGCATTTCGAGGAATTCTTCATGGGTATGTCGAGCTTCGAGGAGAGGCATTGCGGGTTCGACAGCGGTTGTATAGCCCATTTGGGCATATTTATAACCTGTATACCAAGTGCTAAGCACGCTGAACCCGGTACCGGATCGTGTAGTTTTAGTTTTCTTTAGGTTCGATTCGGGCACCTTGTCTTCAGGTCGTAAAGCTCGTCCGACATTGACTTTAGGTCCAGCAATGTGAGTGTGCATATCAACTCCACCAGGCATTACGACCATTCCAGAAGCATCGATTACTTTTGCGTCAGAGTTAACTTTTTCGGCGATAAGTCCATCTTTTATATAGATATCTTTCTTTTCGCCATCGATCTTATTGAGCGGGTCATATACCAATCCATTTTTAATGATTAAGTTGCTCATAGTTGATTTCCTATTTTAAAATTTAATTAAGCTCAATCAAATCTCATGATTTAAATTTGAACTAGTTCTATTGAAGAGAAAAATCAATGATTTTTATAAAGATTTATTATTATTTTTAGGTTAAAGTGGGGAATGGATTTTAGATTTAAAATATTGGTTTAATAAAAAATTAAGTCAGAAAGAATGAGATGTATTTTTCACATTCATTTTCTTTGGAGACCAGCATAAAGTAGAAAGAATCCGATAACTAGTAGGATAATAATGAAACCTGGAAAAAAAGTTGCGAGGGGAACAATATATAAAAATTCTCTAGCTACACTAATGTCACCAGCCAGTGAAATAATTCTGGGATCGGAAAAACCTAAAAAATCAATACCGGCATCAACTATCAAAACAAAACCAATAAATAATGGAATATATGGAATTACTTTCTTCGTGATTTCAAACCCATTTAGTCGAGTTTTAGCTATTAATAAGGAGAAGAAAGGAATTAAAAAGATCCCATATACTATAGGGAACATCAAGAATCTTGTCCATAGGATAGCTATAGTCGTTAGGATGCCGAAAAATAGAGGAATACAAAAAAATACAATCATAGAAATTTCAGTTGATAATTTAAATTTACGATTTAAGAGTCCCATTGGAATTCCACATAATAGTCCTCCGATAAAGCCAATTCCAATTGGAATTAGTACAAAAATAAATGAAGTTCGCATTCCATAAATTGTTCTTGCTAAAACATCACGACCAAATTTTGTTTGGCCAAGAGGATGCAGTGGTGAGGGGGGAGACCAAGCTCCTGGAAACACTCCATTTGCATCTTCAAGTGAATATGGAGTTAATATTTGAGGGAAAATTGAAATTAGAACTAAAAATAAAAGAATCATCGAGCTAATAATTGTTAGGGGAGATAATAATTTTTTATTAAAATAAGATAAAAAGTCTTTAAATTGTTTTTTGAGTTTATTCTTATAATTTATATTCACAGTGTTAGTACTATTAATTTTAGATTTTAGGTTGGACGATTTTTGATTTGCTTCTTTAATGTCAGAATGTCTGGAGGTAATTTTATTTTTAAGCCGAGGTTTAAGAGCTCCATATCCAACAAATAGAAGATTAGATAACACTAAAAAAATGACAGAAATCATAGCACTTAAAAATAGTATTCCACTATGCACCCAATAATCAGAATTCCTTATTGATTGAACGAATAATTGCCCTATTCCAGCTAAACCAAATGTGGTTTCCACCAAAATTATAAACCCAAAAAAGAGTCCAATACTTATTACTGAATTAAAAGAGTTTGGAACTATTGAACGTGTTTTAGATTTATTAAGATTTAATAAGTATATCCGAACCATTAAGGTGGTTAAGGATCCGATCCCAATAGTTAAAACTGACCATGGGAGTACCAAATGATATAAGTAATCGGGGATGAGATATAGTTGTCTAGATAACAATGAATCAATAATGCGAAAACCTGTTACAAAGGGAGGATCTGGGTATGAATATGTTTTGAAGCCTGTTGTCGGAAATATTGGCAAAAGATAACCTAGAAAGTACTGAAACAGCATTCCAAGAAAGAATAAAGGTAACGCACATCCAATAAATGTGAGAATTTGAAATAGTTTATCGCTCCATTTATGTCTAAATTTGACAGAAAGATTTCCAAATAATAAACCTAATGAAATGCCAATGAGGAAAGGTAAGATGAATAAATCAATTGTTCTAGGTAAAATAAGCTGAATTAAATTCCATACAGGCATACCCCGAACGATACTAATAGAAATCCCCCAGTTCCCTGTAAACATTTTCCCAAGATATATGAAAAATTGTTCAATAAGGGGCTTATCTAATCCCAGTTGTCGATACACTTGCATATATAAATTGGGATCAACATGACCCTCGGGTAAATATGCTAAAACGGGATCTCCGGGCAAAAACCTTGATAGCATAAATGATACGTACAGTGCAAGAAAAAATAGCACCCCCCCTATAATTAAAGTATAAATTAAGTTTAAGTAGATTTTTTTTATTCCAAATCGAGTATTATTATTACTCATAATAAAATTAAACCACAAGTGGATTTCTAATATTTATTTAAACCAAATTAATATTTAAACATTATTTTAGGCTCAAATCAATACAGAGAAAGAAATAAAAAATATTTTACCATTCCCATTTGGATTTATAGCCAATATATAGCAAGAATCCGAATAGAAAGATAATAAGAATTAAGCTTTTAAGGAAGTTTTGTCTGTAAATTTACTTTGCTATAAGTTTTTAGGTAAAGTTCATATTAGAGAAAGAGAAAAAAGCTTTTATACTCATATTAAATAACATAATAATTAATATATTAACTTTTATGTGAAATTCTACTAACAACCAAGTGTTGAATGAAATTTTTGAATGGAAAGGTAATCTAATTGATGGAAAAAATTGAAAAATGTTTAATTTGTGGGAAGGAATTTAATATTAACCAGGGAGGACGAGAAGTAAAGGATGATAGTATTTGGTTTCAAAATATGCAGAGCCATATAGAAGAACAAACACAACGGGAAAAGGAAAAGAGAAAGAAGCTTAATAGAAGGATTAATATTAGTTCTCTTGTAGAGTTGGCTATTGGATTAATAATAGTAATAATAATTATATTTGTAATAATAGTTCTTATTTGATCACTTGAATTGAATCATATTTTCAGGGTTTTGTTTATAAATGAGGTATGAGTTTTTAGGTAATAAAAATTAAGGAAAAAAATAAGAATTAAGCTTTTAAGGGAGTTTTGTTCCTAATTTGATGCCGAATTCTTTGCATTTTGGAAGGTCTTCTTCTGCTATTGGACCTTTCATACCCTTAACTCTGATAGAGAGTCCTGGGCTTGCTTTTGTTAAATGTGGCATTTTTTCACTGATCTGATTCTCAATTTTATCCACCATTTTCGTATAGGAGCATACTCCCTCTTCTGTATTTTCAGACTCATCTCCCATATAAGTGTCAAATATAGCATAAGTTTTTGCCTTTAATTGAGCTTTTGGGAGTTTATTGATAAATTTCTTTATCGATCCTACGTGGCTTCCAAAATGGACTGGAGATCCTATTAAAAGTAAGTCATAGGAATCAAGGTTTTTAAGTTTTATATCTTTAACATTTTTAATAACAACTTCATTATTATCAACAGAAGTAATTCCTTCTGCAATTAATTTGGCTACTTGTTCTGTATTTCCATATTTTGAATAATAAGCTATGAAAGCTCTCATTTTGTTATACCTCTTTTAATCATATTATTGAGATTCAATATTCCTAATTAACCCTTATAATTAAACTTTTCCAGTAAATTATTTTATTATTATTACTCCTTTAAAGAAAGTGAAATAAATGAAGTTCTAATGAGTCTATCTGATGGTGTATTAAGATCTGTCCCATAGGTCACTATAGTTAATCTCAAGGGGAAGTCTATACTGCTTTTTTAGTGAATAGTTTATCAAAAAAATTATCGATATTGGACAAATTGTAATAGAAAGTTATTCTTTCTTCATCACCAAATCATTATTTATTATTGATTTAGTTAAGATCGAGAAAATTTTACCCAATAAATAATTTTCTTAAATAATCTACAAACTAGATTAATGAAAAAATAGAAAAAATATAATTTAATTTTCCAGGACTGATTTTCGTAGACCAAGATATAGGAAGAAGAATCCTAAGACTAATAAGATTGTAAAGAGACCCGGAAAAAAAGATGCCCAAGGAGCCACATATAGAAATGTTCTTGCGACACTCATATCATAGCCAAGTGAAATCATTGTGGGATTAGAAAAACCTAGAAAGCCTAAACCTAATTGGATTAATATAACAAAACCAACAAATAAAGGAATGTAGGGAATAACTTTTTTCATTATATCAAATCCATTTAATCGAGTTTTAGCTATTATTAGAGTAAAAAATGGAATCAATAATAATCCAAGCCCTGTCATAGGTATAGGAATAATCATTCCTACAATTGAACTAACGATTAATAAACCAATAATCATAGGATAGATAAAAAAGATAATCATAGATATTTCAACTGACATTTTAAATCGTCGATTTAATAGACTCATAGGGATTCCAATTAGTAAGCCTCCTAATAACCCAATTCCAATAGGAATTAGGGAAGTTAGTAATGAACTTTGAATACCATATACAATCCTAGCGTACACATCGCGACCAAATTGCGTTGTACCTAGAGGATGTAGTGGTGATGGTGCGTTCCATGGATCAGCGTATATTCCAATTGCATCTTCAAATGTATATGGAGTTAATATTTGAGGGAATATTGAAATCAGAAGGAAGAAAATAACAAACACTGAACCAATTATGGTTGACGGTGAGATCAACTTCTTATAGAAATAGTGTGAGAATGTTCTAAATGAACTCTTTGTCGTATTATTTTGTCTTTTGTGTTCTTGATTAATACTTTTTTCATTATTCTCCGTAGATCCTTCTTCCTTACTTTCATTATTTGGATTTCCAAATTTTTTTTTCCCAATGTGAGGTCTGATAACTCCAAATACTATATATAGAAGATTAACAAACACAATTAGGATAATGAAAGTAATAGGGATCAAAAACATTACTGCGTTAATTACCCAATAATCAGCATACATTAATCCTTCGATTGCTAGCTCAGTAAATCCATGTAGATTAAAAATAGTTTCGATAAATATCAGGTTAGCAAAAATTATCCCAAAAGAGATAGCAATGTTAAAAGAATTTGGAACTATTGAGCGCCTTCTAGACTTATTTTTCAAGTATATTCGAGTTAGTAATGTGACTAATGAACCAATCCCAATTGTTAAAATAGACCACGGTTGGACAAAATGATATAGATAGTCTGGTATATAATATAACTCTCCTGATAGAAGTGAATCAATAATTCGAAATCCAGTAACAAAAGAGGGATCGCCATATGAAAAGGTTTTATATCCAGTAGTGGGAAATAATGGAATTAAATAGCCAAGAAAGTATTGAAATAACATTCCAAGTAAAAACACAGGAATGGCACATCCTATAAGAGCAAGAGTTTGAAAACTTCTATCTAGCCATTTATTCTTCAGTTTAACTCCAAGATTTCCAAATAAAAGCCCTAAAGTAGTCCCAACTAACAAAGGTAGCAAGAGAAGATCAATTGTTCTTGGCAGATTTGTTTTAATCATAAAAGAAACATCCGCACCATGAGCAATAGATAAAGAAATTCCCCAGTTTCCAGTAAACATTCTAAAAAGGTACATAATGAATTGTTCATAAAGAGGTCTATCAAATCCTAATTGGTGATACATTTGATCATATTCTGCAGGTGTAAATGGAGTAGGAAGATACGCTAGTACAGGATCTCCGGGTAAAAATCTTGAAATTAGAAACGAGAGCACTAATACTAGAAAATACAGTACTAATCCGATAGTGAAAGTGTAAATTAGGTTTAGGTAAACTTTTGGTATCTTGGCATAAGTTCTATTAATATCTTGCATGATATATTTAAACTATAATTATTTTTGGATTTTCTTAATATTATAAGTATGAAGATAGGATATATAAAAGTTTTTGTAATTCACAGAATATTTCTTTAAATAGTAAATGAATCCATTTATCAATTTAAGACTATTTTGGTGAATTTAATGGATGATAAAGAAGTTGCCAAATACTGGGATGAAAATGCTAATAATTGGACTAAATTAGCACGGATGGGTTATGATATTTATCGAAATTATGTGAATACTCCTGAATTTTTTAAAATCCTACCAAATATTTCTGGAAAAAAAGGCATCGATATTGGTTGTGGAGAAGGATATAACACTCGAATTGCGAGTAATCGGGGTGCTCGAATGGTAGGTATAGATATTTCCAAAATATTTATCGAAAAAGCAATTGAGGAGGAAAAGAAACATCCTCTCGGTATTGAATATAAGGTGGCAAGTGCTTCAGACTTACCCTTTGATAATAATGAATTTTGTTTCGTAATATCTACCATGACGTTTATGGATTTATCCCAATTAGATAAAGCGTTAAAAAGGTGTACAGGATTATGAAAGATGAGGGCTTTTTTCAATTTTCTATTCTTCATCCATGTTATTCTACACCAATCAGAGAATGGATGAAAGATAACGAAGGCAATAAAAAGGGCTTAATGTGCGGAGATTATTTCAATGAATTAGAAGTTAGTATTGAGGAATGGATTTTTAGTGCTGCTCCAATAGATTTAGTAAAAGATATGAACAAATTTAGAGTTCCTAGATTCCATAGAACGCTAAGTACATGGTTTAATACTCTAATTGATATTGGATTTAAGTTAGAAAAACTACATGAGCCTCAAGCACATAAAGAAGCGCTTGAAAAGGATCCACATCTAATTGATTGTAATATTGTAGCAAATTTCCTTATAATAAGATGTCGTAAGCTATAATTTGTTGCTTGAGAATGCAAATCATCAAGAACAAGTAATTTTATAAAGTTGGAAACCTTGCTACATAGTTTCCGATAAGCAATTAAAAATTGAACCAAAAAATAAAGAATAAATAAATTTTTATATCTTTTATAGCATAATTATTCTAATTAAGAATATTAATTTAAAAATAAACAAAAATTTTTAATAGTTGAAATAAAATGAAATCTGGAAGGCTTTTAACATTATTAGCTGGAATAATCACTATTCTCGGTACTTATGTTTTTGCAATCTTTGGAGGGAGTGGTATTGTTGGTTCCGGTATTGGATTTATAACTAATTTACCTGATTTATTTGGGAATACTACTGTAATAGCAGGTTTTCTTGGGTGGGAGGTTTGGGTTGTATATATTGTTTTAGTCCTTTTCATAATATTTCTTGCTGCGGGAGTGTTACAAATAGTTGGGATGGCAAATCGAGTAGTAAGTTTCATATTTTCGCTTTTCCCTATAGCCGTCGGACTTATGATTATTTTACTTGCTTATACAGACATTCTAGGCACAGCCTCTGCTTTCTTTACATTTTTCTTTTTACATACACAAATAGCTGATATCTTTCCATTTCTCATTCCCATCGACATTTTAGCTTTAGGCGCTTACTTAATGTTGGCGGGAGGAGTTTTAGGATTCATCAGTGCCTTTCTACCGAGAGATTAAATAAAATTAGAATTAAATTTCTTTTTTTTTTCAATTTTTATTCGAGGGTTTTAAGATCCTCTGGACTATTAACATTTTTAAAAGATACTAAATTTAAGTCAAATTTCTTAATAGATTCTTCAATTGAAATATATTTTATCTGCCAATAATCCCTGAGTAGATTAACTAGCTTAAATTTTTTTTTTTTTAAGTTATTACGAGAGGATACATATGCCTTTTCAATGGGATAAATAGCAAGTAATGGCTCCAAAAAGCCACTTTCCCATCTTGGGATACAACAATCATAATTCTGACATTCTTTTATCATATAAGCAATAACCTCATATTTAATAAGTGGATTATCACATGATAAGGCAAAAGCTTTTTGATAACCAAGAACCTTTAATTCCTTAAATGCAGAGTATAATCCAAGCATAGCTCCCCGCATCTTCTGGTCTAAAATAATATTGTCATCTATAATAAATGCCATAATCTTATCGAAATTTATCTTATTCAAGCAATTTTGAACCTGATTTTTAGAATTGGCTACTAAAAAAATGTCATAAGGAAATTGGGATAATACATCTAATTGATGTTCAATTAGCGCTTTTCCTTTAAACTTGAAAAAGCATTTATCTGTACCAAAACGATAACTCCTTCCTCCTATTAAAATAATGAAGGCAAGATTTTTATTTTTGACCTTAATTTTTAACAACTAAAATTGTAAATTATATATATTCTATTAAACTAATAATTAAAAATTATTATTCATTTAAATTAATTGTATTTATAGTAGAAAATGTAAGGCTCCTTTTCAAGATATGCTAAATTATGAGATTAAATTATAAAAATACCTCTCTTGGAGAGAAATTGAAAGAAAATTGTGCTGTTTTTGGAGCGACTTGTGATGATATTGGATATTCAGTTTCAAATTTGATATATACTGGCCTTATTGCTCAACAACATAGAGGCCAGGAATCGGCTGGTATTTCTATTTTAAAGACAGGTGGAAAAATATACACATATAAAAAAAAAGGTTTAGTATCCAGTGTATTAAATAATAAAATATTATCTAAGTTCTGGGGAAACGTTGGGATAGGACATACAAGATATGCAACCACAGGAGCACAAGAATATAGTTCGCAAGATTATATGCAACCATATCATCTTAAGAACAATGAAATTGAATTCTCTATGGCATTTAATGGAACTATACCTAACTATTCAGATCTCCAAAAAAGAATGGAAGAAATGGGAAGAATTTTTATTACAAACACAGATACCGAAATTGCTGCCCAATTTATAGCTTCATTAGCTTTAGGAACGGAAGATTGGCCAGAAATCTTAAAGATTGCAAGTAGATTTTTTGACGGTTCATATTCTCTAATTCTATTATCACCAGAAGGTGATATCTATGCAATGCGTGATCCATTAGGGTTTAAACCTTTATGTATTGGGGAAATGAAAACTGAGAAAAGAAATATATATTTCGTAGCTTCTGAATCGTGTGCTATTGATGCAGTTGGTGGAAAGTTTATAAGAGACGTCATTCCCGGAGAAATTGTACATTTGAGTCATCAAAAAGATATCCACTCAGAAGCAATATTAAAAAAAGAGAGAACAGCCATATGTCAATTTGAATTTGTATATTTTGCCCGCCCAGATTCAATTATTGATGGAGTATCTGTTGCTGAAGCAAGATTAAGATTAGGAATGAATTTAGCTAGAAGAGATACCCTTTTGAAGAATCCTGAATTTAGGAAGAATGCTATAGTTGTTCCAGTCCCCGATTCTGGTCGCAGCGTTGCAGTAGGATATGCAAAAGAATCAGGGTTAACCTATGTAGAAGGTTTGATGAAGAATCGATACATCCATAGAACTTTTATTTTACCTGGTCAACAAAAAAGGAAAATCGCAGTGAAAGATAAATTAAATCCCATTCGAAGTATCGTGGAAGGTAAAGAGGTAATTCTTTTAGATGATTCAATAGTTCGAGGTACCACAACGCAACAAATTGTATCTTTACTAAAAAATATTGGCAAAGCAAAAGCAGTGCATTTACGGATAAGTTGTCCTCCTATAATAAGTCCATGCTACATGGGAATAGACTTTCCAACAAAAGAAGAGTTGATTGCGGGTAAGTTTCAAATGGTATATAAAGAAAATTATATTGAAGAGATAGAGAAGCAGATTGGTGCTGATTCACTTCTGTATCAAACTATAAACGATCTATCAGATGCCTTACATAAAACTGAAAATCAATTATGCATGGCGTGTTTAACTGGTAACTATCCATTAAAGTCTGTGGAAAAATTAGTCGAATTAGAAATGTCTATTTCAACGGAAAGAGCTAAAAAGTAATGATTTATTCTACTCCATCCCAACAATAAGTGCATAACTTTTCCTTTGGCAAACCGATTGCTTTAACTAAATTTTCTAGCTTTTGGTATTTTAATGTCGTTAAATGTAGCTTTTTTCTGATTACATCAACCATAGCAATATAATTTGCTGAACTTGGGTCAACATAATCTGTTGGGTTCTCAATATCTTGTCCCGTTAATTCCTTTATGGCCCAGCGACCTGCTAAGTCTAATTCAGAACGGGATCGAGAAAAATTAAGAAATTTACACCCAAAAATTAAGGGTGGACAAGCAGGTCTCATGTGAACTTCCATAGCTCCCGCCCGAAATAGTCTCTTTATGGTTTTTCTAAGTTGAGTGCCTCGAACGATAGAATCTTCACAGAAGAGTAGCCTCTTATCTTCAATATGTTCTTTGATTGGAATGAGTTTCATCTTAGCAACTAAATCTCTAATGGATTGATCTTGCGGCATAAAACTTCTCGGCCAAGTAGGAGTGTATTTAACAAAGGGACGTAAGAAAGGAACTTTTGCTTCATTTGCATATCCTAGTCCGTGAGCTGTACCAGAATCTGGAATACCTGCAACTAGATCAATTGCAATTTCATCGTTTTTTGCTAAATAAGAGCCACATCTATGGCGGACGACTTCTACATTAATCCCTTCATAGTTTGATGCAGGAAATCCATAATATACCCATAAAAATGCACAAATTTGTAATTGATCACCTGGGGTAATCTTTTGATCGATTCGACTTTCATTTAAGAAAACTACCTCGCCTGGTCCAAGATATTTTGTTATTTCATATCCTAGATTTGGGAATGCACATGTTTCCATTGTAACAGCATAAGATCCAGGTTTTTGACCAATAATGAGGGGCGTTCTACCAAATTTATCTCGAGCTGCATAGAGGCCTTTATCTGCTAATATAAGTATTGTGCAAGAACCGTCAATTTTGTTCTGAAGCCTTTGAATTCCTTCTTCAAATGTACTTTCTTGACTGATAATTGTTGCAACCATCTCTGTAGGATTTATTTCTCCACCATGCATTTCAGAAAAATGGGTACCGTTCTTAAGTGCTTCCTTTGCTAGATCTTCTAAATTATTTATTCTTCCAACTGTAGCAATAGCAAATACACCTAAATGAGAACTAATAATCAAAGGTTGATCATCGTAATCGCTAATTACGGCAATTCCCAAATTTCCATGCATTTTCTTTAGATCTTTCTCGAACTTAGATCTAAACTGGGTATTCGTAATATCCTTTATGAATCTTTGAAAACCACCAGTATTTTTGACAGCTAAACCACCTCTTCTAGTTCCTAAATGAGAATGATAGTCAGCCCCATAAAAAAGATCTTCAAGACAATCTCTTTTCGAAACTACTCCAAATAAGCCTCCCATTAATCATCCACTATATTATTTATCAGAACAAAATTTTTAAATAAAATTATTAATCCGCTAGGATTTTAAATTATAAACAAAAATGGATTCAAGAAGCGGGTTAATTTAGTTAAAAAATTAGACAAAAATCTAAAAATTCAGATTAACCTTCAATTTTGTTTTAAAAATTTGAATAAACCTCCAATCAGTTGACCTGTACTAATGCCAGCATCTCCGGGAGGAATATTATCATGTTCCAAGAAGGTATAACCTTTTTCTTCAATAAAATTCTTAATAGTATTTGAAAAAGAATAATTATATGCTACTCCACCAGATAATCCAATTTTATCAACTTTATATTCTGAAGCAATCTTTACGGCCAATTCTGCAAATTTTTCTGCAAATTTTATTTGAAAAGCGGCAGCAATATCACTTGTTGAATTTAGTTTATTAAACTTTAATTTAATTATTTGTAAAATTAAATCAGAAGAATCAATTATATAAACCCCGTTCGTTTTAGTATATTTAATTTCAAGATCTATATTTTCTGCATTTCCTTGGCTTGCTAAACCCTCCAATCTCATAGCAGGTTCTCCTCTATAAGTTTTTATTGTTGAAGCTCCTAAAATATATGATACACAATCAAATATTCTACCAGCTGAACTTGTAAGTGGAATATTTTGACTAGGAAATTGGTTATTTACCTCTTTAAATTGAGAGATCATCGTTTCTAATTCTTGGTCCTTATATTCGAGATCATTCTTTAAATTTAGACCCTTAAAGAGATTAAAAGCTTCTTCAAGTTCTATTGTATTTAATAGAATTGATGCCACCATTCTTGCGGGGTATTTTGTACAACGATCTGCTCCAATCATCGGCTGATATTGAAGATGCCCTAATCTTATATAATCAACGTAATCACATAATAATATTTCACCGCCCCAAACGTTACCATCATCTCCATAACCAACACCATCAACACTTATTCCAACTATACGTTCACTTCTCTCCACTTCATTCTCAGCCATTAATCCTAATATGTGAGCAAAGTGATGCTGAATATTATACAGCTGAACCTCATAAAGAGAAGCTAATTCTTTACCTAATCTAGTAGAGACAAAAGCTGGGTGAACGTCACAACAAATAAAATCAATTTCAGAATCTTTTATCTGCAGCAAGTTTTTCATATGGAAGATAGCATCTTTTAAAAATTCATATGTCTCTAAGTTTGTAGTATTTCCAATGTGTTGAGTGGGAAAAATTCGATTTCTCCGCAAGATAGCTCCTGTTGTTGTAAGTTCAGGGCCAGTTGCTATGGCTCCTTGGATCTCTACTTGAAATGGTAAGGGTAGATATTCTGGGACATACCCTCTTGATCTTCTAATTAATTTTATTTTATTATTATGAATTCTTAATACACTATCATCGGCCCTTTGAAAAATAGGGCGATTATGAAGCAAAAAGATATCTGCTAAATCCTGAAGTTGGTCAAATATTACCTCGTTATCTATTCCCATTGGAATATTTGATTTATTTCCACTAGTATAAACTAATGGTTTTTCACCTATATAATCAAACAATAAGTAATGTATTCCTGAATAGGGTAACATTACACCAACATTATTTAAACCTGGAGCTACCTCCTCACTTATTCTAAAATTCTTAAAGAGGTTATTCCTCTCTAATAATACTATAGGTCTTCTAAATGACTCAAGAAGTTCTCTTTCTTCTTCTGAGATTTTGAATTCTTGTTCTATTGAATTAAGATTTGGTACCATTATAGCAAAAGGTTTATATTTCCGATCCCCCTTCCTGTTTCTAAGGTTTAATAAAATATCATCTTCAGTTAAACAGACGAGGTGAACACCTCCAATTCCTTTAATTGCCGCAATTCCACCTTCATTTATTCTGCCAGCAGTTTTAAGTAAAGTTTCTTCAATTGAATTTGTAGGTATTTTATTTTTATTTTTATCATACAATGCATAGTTAGGGCCACATACGGAACAGGCAAAGGTTTGAGCATGAAATCGCCGATTATAAAAGGACGTGTATTCTTTAATACATGATTGGGGCTCAGCAATTTGACAAAGTGGAAATTTATTCATGGTAGTTCTCTCCCTATCATAAGGTAAAGCTTGAACAGTCGTAAACCTTGGTCCGCAACTTGCACATGCTATGAAAGGATAATTGAAATACTTCTTTAAATCTTTATTTCTCATATCTTTAATGCAGTCTGCACATGTCGCTATGTCTGGTGGAAGAGTTAAGCTAATTCCACGACCCTCTTCACTTTTAATGATTTTAAGGGTGTTATACTTAATATTCGTTTGAATTTCCTTGCTATTTAAGTTCTCAATGTAAGCTATAGCCGGTTTAGAGAGTTGGATTCTATTAACAAATAATTTAATTTTATCGGAATTCCCTTGAATAACTAATCGAACTCCAGCATTTCCCCTATTTAAAATAATTCCATTAAGATCATAATCCTTTGCTAAGTTAAATAAAAAAGGACGGAAGCCTACTCCTTGAACAATTCCCGTTATATTGATCTCTACAGTTTTCTCGGTCATCCGACTAGTTTATTCTCCAAAACTTATTCTTGATAATATTTATAATAAATTGAGCAAGTACCTTCGCTAGAGACCATACAAGGTCCTACTGGATAGAGAGGAGTGCATTCCTTTCTAAAGAGTTTGCATTCATAAGGAGAAAGTTTACCAACCATTACTAAATGACAAGAGCAACCTGGAGGAATGTCTTGAGACTTCTTTATTTTGATATCGAACTTCTTATCTGCATTATACTCCTCAAATTTATCTCGAATGACTAATCCTCCATCAAGAACCCTCCCAATTCCTCGCCAAGGAGATGAAACTGATTCAAAGACTTCCTTAATAATCTTCTGAGCGACTAGATTTCCTTCAGGTTTCACAACCCTGGAGTATTCATTAAGTGTTGCATAATTTTTCTCTTCTATCTGTTTTAACAACATTAAAATAGCTAATAAAACATCATTTGGTTCGAATCCAGCAATAACATTTGGTACTTTATATGCATCAGAAAAAATTTTAAAGGGCTGCAAGCCGATAATCGTGGAAACATGTCCAGGAGATATAAAACCATCTATATTTAGTTTAGATTGACTAATTAATAGCTCTAAAGCAGCAGGAATCAACTTATGGGCACAGATCACTGAAAAATTTGAAGGGGGTTTAGCTTGTATTTCATATCCAGTTAAAGGAACCGTCGTTTCAAACCCAATAGCAAAGAATACAATTTCTTTATTCGGATTATTTTGTGCTATTTTAACCGCATCATGTGGTCCATAAATAATACGCACATCTGCTCCTTGAGATTTTAATTCAGCTAGAGAAATATTAGTAGCAGGTACTCTAATCATATCTCCAAAAGTGGTAATAATAACCTCATCTCTTTTACCTAATTCAATAGCTTTATCGATATCTGCTGCTGGACAAACACAAACTGGACATCCAGGACCAGAAACTACTTCAATTTCCTTAGGTAGTAGTGTTCTTAAACCATATTTAGAGATAGTATGTTCGTGTGTGCCGCACACATGCATTATCTTGACATTTCTGTCCAAAGCATCACATATTTTTTTAATAGAACTGACAAGCTTCTCGGCAAATACATTGCTTTTTAAAAATTTCGTTCCAGGAATTTCCATAATTATAATTAAAATAATTAATTAAACATTTTATTCAACAAATCCGAGGAATCACTTCACCTACTGGCATTTCGATGAATCTAGTTCCTCCAACTAATGTTTTGAGTAAAACTTTCTTATTATTTTCAGCTATTACCTCTCCAATAATATTTGCATCTTTTCCAATTTTTGTAGATTTTATTTTTTGAAGAATATTTTCTGCTTGATTAGGATCAACAGATAATAAAGCTCTACCTTCAGATGCAATATTGAAAGGGTCCAATCCAAGCATTTCGCATACAGCAAATACTTGCTTTTTAATTGGAATGCTATCTTCATCTAACATAATACCGATGTTGGATTTCATAGCCCAATCATTCAAAGCAGCAGCTATTCCACCTCTGGTTGGATCTTTCATCGCATGAATATAGTTGTTATTTATATCTGGTTTTAAGACATCGTAAACCTCTAATAAGGTATTAACATCTGATTCTAAATCTGAAGAAATATTTAGGCCTTCTCGACTTGAGATTAATGCAGTTCCGTGATCTCCAATTGAACCAGTTATAATAATTTTATCTTTTGGCTGCAAATTATTATCCAAAATTTTAATATGTTTGGCTTTAATTCCTATTCCCGTAATAGCCATAATTAATTCATTTAATGTACCACGGGGCATAATTTTTGTATCTCCCGCTATAATAGCGATATTAGCTTCTCTTGCTTTATAATTAAATGAATTGATAATCTTTTCTAATAAATCGAATTTTAGCCCTTCCTCGATTATAATGATAGAAGTAATGGCTAGAGGCTGGGCACCCATCATTAATAAATCATTAACAGTGCCACAAACACTTAAAATTCCTAAATTACCGCCAGGAAAAAATAGAGGGTACACAGTGTAACCGTCTGAGGTTACTACAATTTCTTTATCGTAATCCTCTAATGGAATCGTAGCTCCGTCATCTAGCTCCTCCACTCCTATTCCTTTATTAACATTTTTATAGGTTATGTTATTAGTAATAAAATTAATTAACTCTTCTTGAAGTAAACCTCCGGATCCATGAGCAAGACGAATGACACTGGAGCTTACTTTTTTCATACTCATAATTGAACTTAAGAAGCAAAAATTATAAGAATTTAGATTTTAATTAATAGCTTTTCGTGAAGTTTGACCTCTCACTAAAAATAAATAAAAGCAAAAAATCAAAATGGATATCTTTCTATAATATTATAGTAAAAACTCTAAAATCTAAGTTTGGATTATAAGAAAAAAAGATTAAATACCTTCCTTAATAATTGGTTTTCTATCAAGGAAGAAGAGAGTTATTACAGTAGATAATGGAATTAAGATCCCTAAAATTAGCATAGCTTTGGTACCCCAAAAGCTAAAAATTAATCCTGATATGGGGGCTCCTATCGCAATCCCAGTAACAATAATTGCATAAAAAGTTCCAGTTGCTATCCCACGAATTCCTTCCTCTGTGTGATTCCTAATAATTCCTGCTGAGGTGGGAAATATCATTCCATGTCCAATCCCAAAAATAATCATTCCAAATATCGGGATTGGGATTAAAATTGAAATTGTTAATATGGTAAAGCTAAGTGAGACCAAAATTAAACCTATACTCATTATTTTCAACTTTCCCTTCTTATCGCTTAATAAACCTGAAGGATAGTGAATAATAATAGAAATAAATACTAATATGCTGAAAATAATTCCAATTTGACTGTCTGAATAGCTAGCTTCTTTCAAAAGAACAGAATATGTTGCTGTAATAATACCCAAATTAAAATTCAGTGCCATAATGCTTAAATATGAGGGTAGAATCTTCTTTGAAATAATAATACTTTTTAATATTTCAAATTCTTTTTTAAAGCTAAATTTTTCTTTAATAGGATGATAGATTGGGGGCAAGAAAAGTGAAAAGGTAGCCATAAAAAACAATAGAATTGAAACAAGAAGAAATAAATTTTTGTATCCAACCCCTGTAGCCCCTATTCCCCCAATCATGAATCCTAGTAAGAGAGCGATACCAAATGAGATTCCATATAATGCCATTCCTCTCCCACTCTTTTCTTTTGGAGTTGCATCTGAAAAGTACGCCATTGTTCCTGGTCCTCCAAGTCCTCCTCCTAAGCCATGGATCAATCTTGCAAAAAGTAAAAAGAAAGGATTTGTTGCAAAGGAATAAAGTAATATCGAAAAACCATCTAAGATTATTCCTATAGATATTAATAACTTTCTGCCTAATTTATCAACCAATCTCCCAGAAATTATGTTAGATGGAATGTGAACCATTGAATAGGCTCCAACAATAATAGATGCAAAAAAAACCGATGCACCTAAGCTAATTGCATAATTAGAGATTATAGGAATGACAACGGTACTGTCAAAATTAACTATAAAGGTTAAACTCAAAACAAGAATATAATGATGTTTGCTAAGTTTCAATGTTATGTTCTTTTAACAAAGTTTATGAAATATAATCATAAAGTCCTTTTAAAATCATTTCCTATACATTTTAAGAATTTTAGAAAAAAAAAAAATGATTTTAATTATGATTTCACCTAATAAGCATTCTGAAAGAGAAAGGTTTACTGTCCAGACAATGATAAAAATGTATTGTAAAAAATTTCATGATCATAATAGTGAATTTTGTGTTGAATGTTCTGAACTTCTTGAATATGCTGAAGAAAGGTTAAAGTATTGTCAATTTGGTAAAGATAAACCAACTTGTAGGAAATGTCCTATTCATTGTTATAAACCCCTCATGAGAGAAAAGATACAAAAAGTCATGCGATATTCTGGTCCTCGCATGATATATTCACATCCATTAATGGGAATTCGCTATCTTTTTAAAAAATTTAAGCATATTGAAGAACTAGATTAGCTGTTATCTTTATAGTTTTTATGACCTAAAATACTGTCAGCAAAAGTGAATCTATTGAATAATCCGACTGGATCCTTAATAAATTTTAAAATTTCTTCAGGATCACGCTCAGAAAATAAGGACCCTAATGTGCTTATGAATTTTATACCTTGATCATCAACACCAACTGGAGGTCCATAACATCCCAAACAAGGGGCATTTCCTTTATTAGGACAGATAGTGCCACATCCTGCTTGAGTAACTAAACCTAAACATATATAACCTTGCTCTAAGAAACACTTATCTGTTGTAGGTAATCCTTCATAATCTCTTTTTAAGTTAGTAGGAACTTTATCAACTATAATTCGATCGCAATGGCTACAAACTGTTTTAGAGCTAAATTTGAAATTGGGATCATTTTTCAGTTGAAGAATTATCGAGCTAATTATATTATCGTTTATTTCAATTCCCGTTGGTCTTAAATCTAATTCTTTGTTTTCCCCACTCTCTATTTCATTAAAGCTTTCAGGTTCATATGCCAAACGTTGCACTAAATCATCATAAAAGTAGAAATTTGTGATACTAGCGGATCCTAAATACAATATCAGGAAGTGCAGAAAGTTTGTTCGTGTTTCCTCATTCAATTGATCTAAACTCATAATTAATTCTAGTAGATTCTCTGCTTTCTCTCCGGGAATTTTTGTATGTCTAAAGCAACCGAAACAAATCTCACCTTTATTTGGGCACATTAATTTGCATCCTCCGGCAGTAATCGATCCATAACATAATGTACTATTATCTAAAAAGCATCCATTATTAAACAAATCGCAATTGTCGCAGACACATCTACTTTGATTTTGTTGATTAGAACGGTCTCTAATAAAAGATTTTAAGTGCAACATTGTTGCAACAATATTTTCAGTTTTTGGGGGGCAACCTGGGACAAATATGTCCACATGAATAAGATCTTTAACGTTATAAACATATTTCTCAATATTTGGTAAATCATTATTTTTTACATGAATTTGTTCTTCTATTGATGCTTTATTTCTTAGAAGCTCGTTTTTTTCCAAATCATCTTTATCAATTAGATTGGCTAATCCGGGAATGCTTCCATAACATGCACAAGCTCCTAGAGATACTATAATATCACTCATTTCTCTTAATGTCTTGACATTAGCAGTATCTTGTTCCGTCCTTATAATTCCCTCTATAATTCCAACCTTAAAATTTCCATTCTCTTTAATATTATTTTGAGCATTGTTTCCCGGCCAAAAAATGAAATCTATCTCAGGAAGAATAGGTAATAACTCAAAGTGTGCATTTAAGAGACTCTGATGACAACCCCAGCAAGAACTAAGCTGTAGATAATATACAGATAAAGCCATTTTTAAAAACAACTATTCGTAATATTTAGCTAAATAATATAATTAAATTAGAAAAGAGTAAAATTAAAAACAGATGGTTATAAAAAAAAAGAATCTACTTATAGTAAATAGTGCTTCTTTATTTTTATATATAACTTATATTGAATCGATCCCTAAAATTGGCTAACAGTTTTATCCTGAAATTGTAGAAAGTAAGTGATTTAAATCACAATTAAAGGCAGTTGAATCTATTGAAATATAATTAAAATATAATTAATAAAAGTTATCAATATAATACCTATAGTTTGAATCCTTAACTAAACTCCTAATCGTAATTCTTATATGAAAACGGCTTTTTTTATGAGATTGATTTAAAGAGCTAAGGTGAACAATCTTTCGATTTTTTGTTATATAAAGTAAGTTTAAAATTTCAACTAATTTCAGAAAATTGTTTAAAATTAAGATATTATGATATTGAGCAGTTTAAATTTCCCAATCCTATAATAACTAAAAGAAAAACTTAAATATAAGGAAAAGGTCTATTTTAGCAGACGTGAATAAAGTTAAGTCTATTCTATCTTTTCTAAATTGTTATCTTATCTAAAAAGTTTGTTAATCAGAAGGAGAATAAAAAATTATTGGAGAAGAGTACAAAAATGATCGAATCTGAACCAGAAATTATTAAAGTTTTCACAGAAGATTTAGCTGATTCCTTAAAGAATGCAGGATATCCCCAGATTGATGCATGTATTCAATGTGGAACTTGTTCTGGAGGATGTCCATCAGGAAGAAGGACAGCACTAAAAGTTAGGACAATCATAAGAAAAGTCCAATTAGGAATTGAAGAAATTCTTAACACCAATGATATTTGGTATTGTTCAACTTGTTATACTTGCCTTGAAAGATGTCCCCGTAAATTACCTATAACAGATATGCTTATTTATTTGAGAAATCTGGCAGTTCAGAAAGGTTTCATACTTGAGAGTCATCTTGATTTATGTAAGAAACTTTATAATTCAGGTCATGGAGTTCCTATAGACGATGATAAATGGAAAAAGTTAAGAAAAGCTTACGGTTTAAAACAAATTCCACCAACTGTCCACTCTAATCAAAAAGATCTAGAAGAAATCCAAATACTTCTCCATAGTGCTAAATTTGATGAATTAGTAAATCTCAAGTCTGAAAAAGATGAGGAGAACGAAGAAGAAAGATATTATATTACTAATACCATGTAAAAGGTCATATAAGGATGGGGGTAAATCGAAAATATTCACTTTTCCTTGGATGTGTTATTCCAAATCGATATCCCTTTATTGAATTAGCGACTCGTAAAGTATTTCAAAAATTGGGTATCGAATTTGTTGAAATGGATGGGGCATCTTGTTGTCCAGCTCCGGGGGTATTTCGTGGATTTGATATAGATACTTGGTTAATTGTTGGAGCTAGAAATTTAACTATTGCTGAACAAAACAAACTTGACCTCGCTACGATGTGTAATGGTTGCTACGGAAGTCTACTTGAGGTGAATCACCAATTAAAAACTAATAAACAAAAATTAGAGATGGTTAACGAACATCTTGCTAAAATTAATCGAGAATATCACGGAAGTGTAAATGTAAAACATATCATCGAAATTCTTTATAAGGATATAGGAATTGAAAAATTAAAGAATAGAGTTAAATATGGTCGTAAGAAAGCATTAGACTTAAACGTGGCAGTCCATTATGGTTGTCATATTCAAAAACCAGCTAGTATTCGACCATGGGGTAATGAAACAGAAAAACCGCGATTTTTAGACGAATTAGTAGAAATTACAGGTTGTAGAAGTATAGATTATAGAGATAAAAATATGTGTTGTGGTGCAGCTGGAGCTGTCAGAAGTGCCTTTAAAGAAGTTTCATTAGATTTTACTAGGGAGAAGTTAGAAAACATGAGGGCAGCTGGAGCAGAAGTTATCGTTACTGCTTGCCCTTTTTGTCATCTCCAATTCGATTTAGGTCAAATTGAAATTAATAATATATTTAAAGAAAAGATCGAAGCTCCTTTTAATATTCCTGTTATTTACTATACACAATTATTAGGTCTCGCGTTAGGTTTAAACCCTGAAGATGTTGGATTAGTAAGGGATATAGAATTGAAAGGAGTACCTCCATTCACATCGATTAAACCATTTTTAGAAAGAGTGAGTGATGAAGTTGAAGGATGAGCAGAAAGTAGGTGTGTTTATTTGTCACTGTGGTAATAATATCGCAGGTGTAATAGATGTAGAGAAACTGACCGATTATGCCAAAACTTTACCTAATGTAAATGTAGCGGAAAATTATAAATTTATGTGTTCAGAAATCGGTCAAGGATTAATTCAAGAAAAAATTGAAAATGGTGAAATTGATCGCGTAATAGTAGCGGCTTGTTCACCCCGAATGCATGAATCAACTTTTAAAAAAGTTTGTGAAGATGCTGGCTTAAATCAATATTTATGCGAGATAGCAAATATTCGTGAGCAATGTAGTTGGGTAAATATGAATGATCCTAAAGGAGCTTATGAAATTGCTAAAGCACATGTTAGGATGGGTGTAGCTAAAGTTAATCAACTAAAAGCTTTGGAGAAATTTTATGTTGATGTTGAACCTGCATGCTTAGTTGTAGGCGGAGGGATAGCAGGTATGAATGCTTCGTTAGATCTTGCCAATTTTGGTTATAAAGTTTATTTAGTTGAAAAAACTCCTACAATAGGTGGCCATATGGCACAACTAGATAAAACATTTCCAACGTTAGATTGTTCATCATGTGTTATTACACCTAAGATGTCTGAAGTAGCCAAAGCTAAAAATATTGAATTATTAACCTATTCTGAAGTTTCTGAAATTTCGGGGTACATAGGTAATTTTAATGTTAAAATAAAAAAATATCCTCACTATATTGACCAAGAAAAATGTACTGGGTGTGGAAGTTGTGCGGAGTCATGCATTGCCATAAGTCCAAATGAATTCGATATTGGTATGAAAAAAAGAAAGGCTGCATATATCCCTTTTCCTCAGGCAGTTCCAGGAAAATATACAATTGATATGGAGCATTGCATAAAATGTGGAATATGCGCTGAAATATGTCCTGTTGGAGCAGTTAATTATGATGATAAAGTAGAATATGAAGAAGTAAAAGTAGGAGCAATAGTATTAGCAACTGGCTTTGACACATATGATCCAACAATATTAACTCAATATGGATATGGGAGTTATCCAAATGTTATTACTGGACTCCAAATGGAAAGATTATTAAGTTCTTTTGGTCCGACTGGTGGCAAAATCGAAAGACCATCAGATTTAAAAGAACCATCAACAATTGTTTTCCTACAATGTGTAGGTAGCAGAGATTTTACTGAAAAAGGAAATAAATACTGCTCTAGAGTGTGTTGCATGTATTCAGTAAAACAAGCTCGTCTTTATAAAGAGAAGCATCCAGATTCCAAAGTTTATATTTTTTATATTGACATCCGTGCATTTGGAAAAGGTTATGAAGAATTCTATGATTCCACTGCAAGAGATTTTCATATAAAGTATATAAGAGGAAGAATTTCTGAAGTACTTGAAGATAAAGATCATAATATTATTATTCGTGGAGAAGATACTCTCCTTCAAAGGTTAATTGAAATTAAAGCAGATTTACTAGTTTTAGCCGTGGGACTAGAACCGCGCGTAGATTCAAATGAAGTTGCACACTTATTTAATGTTCAGAAATCAGAGGATGGATTTTTAATGGAAGCACATCCAAAATTACGTCCAGTAGAAACCCTTACAGATGGGATATTCATTGCTGGAACAGCTCAAGGTCCTAAAGATATTCCTGACACTGTTGCACAAGCTAAAGCTGCTGCTGTAGAAGCAGCTTTATTAATTAATAAAGGAAAAGTTGAGATTGATCCGATTTTTTCAATTGTATTAAGCCATAAATGCACTGGTTGCAAAAGTTGTTTGAGTTTATGTCCTTATAATGCAATTTCATTTGATGAATTTAAAAGAATTGCTGAAATTAATAAGGTTTTGTGCAAGGGATGTGGTACTTGTGTTGCTGCTTGCCCAAGTTCTGCGATTATACAAAATCAATTTGGAGATGTACAATTATTACCAATGATCCATACCGCTATTCAAAAACCAGATGAGGTGGAGGGTTGATTATCATGACAGAAGTTTCCTCTTTTGATCCATCAATTTTAGGTATTTTTTGTCATTGGTGTTCATATGCAGGAGCAGATCAAGCAGGAACATCACGAATGCAGAGATATGCTAGTCTAAGAATTTTACGTGTGATGTGCGGAGGAAGGATTGACCCTAATTTTGTGGTTACTGCCTTAAAAGATGGAGTAGATGGCGTTTTAATTTCACATTGTCATCTCGGAGATTGTCATTACGTTACAGGAAATCATAAAACTGCAAGAAAAATACCATTACTTACGAAATATTTAAAACAATTGGGAATTAACCCAAAGAGAATTAAGTATGTCTTTGTTTCTGCATCTGAGGGAAGTAAACTTACGAATATTGTTAATGAATTTGTAGAAGAATTAAAAGAATTAGGTCCTAATCCATTAAAAAAATCGGATTAACTTTATAAAGAAATAATATGTTAGGTTGAGCGAAAATTGTATCCAAGAGTTAAAGAAATTCAGACAAATAAATTCAATGAATCAATTTTAAATTTTTATACTGAAAATTATACGATTAAGATTGATAAGGAGAGATGCATTGGATGTGGAATTTGTATTAAAGTCTGTCCTAATAATGCTATTCCTGCTCAAGATCTAGAAGGAAAAGTACGAATTAAGACTGAGAATCTTGTGCCAGGCACACCGAATGCGCTTAAATGTTCATATTGTGGGACTTGCATGTATATGTGTCCTTTAACAGCAATATCTTTAAAACATAATAGAAAATTGATAAATAAAGAAGATCTGGGGATCGTAAAAAATAAGGTGGTTCCAGAATTAGATTTTAAATCGATTAACTCTGATAAATTTCAGAAAGAGATTAAAGTATACTTTGATGGTAAAATATCTATTGATTGGGATAAATGCATTTCATGCATGTCATGTGTGGATGTCTGTCCAGTTGAAGCTTTTTTTAAATCTAACACTCAGGATGGCAAAGATGAAAAAAGAAAAAGAGTTTCATTTAATCAAGATGCATGCATAAATTGTGGTACCTGTGTTAGAGCTTGTTCAGTCAAAGCTATAAGTTTAAAAGATCGTGCATTAAACTTTTCTGGGGATTTTAAAAAGATATTTTGGGAAGCTTTATTAACACGTATCAAAACTTGAAATTATCAAAAACTTATATTTTATAATAAAATAGTTACAGTTCTTATTCAAATTTTGGAAGATTGATCAAAGAAAATTGGTAATTATCGAAATTTGATCATCTATTTTGTTTTTTTTTACTGAAAGAAAATATTTTACCTAGTAAAAAATTTCCATATTGAAACAATAACTGCAAAATTGTTTAAAATTGAAACTACAATGGATTCAGTTGTTTAAATTAACCAATAACCGATATATTTAAATATTCTCAATAAGAATTCTAATTTAGATAAAATAAATTAATGCAAATTAAAAATAAAAAGATGTTAATATATGGTTGAAGCAATATCTGTTGAATTGGAACTAGAAGAAAAGTTAGCTATTCCCATAATTGAAATTGATGGAAAGGAAAACACTGATAAATATTTCGAATTATTGTTAGCTGGGACACCCCACTTAAAGTTCTCTATAGCAAATAAAGAGGGAAAAGAGCTCTATTCTAATCTTATGAATGTCGAAATGCGTTAGAGATTGAATGATGTGCCTCTTAAGCGGTTTATAGCTAAAATAATTTTATTTTTATGAATGTTTATCTATTTTTCTTTCTATTGAATTAGAAGGTTAATTTGAAAATGAATTTACAACCCAACGCAATTTATAATGATTATAGAGGGCAGAGTATTGATAAAGTTAAAATCATTGAGTTGTTAATCGACATAATTGAAAATATCGATAACGATGACTTAAGAGGAGAATCTATTGAAATTTTAAACAAAATTGATATAAAACAAAATAGAGTATTTAAAATATTAGAAAATATCTTAATTTCTGATTTAAATGAGAACTTAAGACATGCAGCAGCAAAAGTTATAATAAATAAATTTCGGAGTAAAGCATTAAAGCCTTTTTTATGGGCACTTCAACATGAATCTTGCTATAATTGCCTAATAACAGTTCTTAAATCACTCGAGCGCGTTAATGATATAAAAGTAAAAGCATTGCTTATCGATGAGATTGAGAAGATTGAATTAGAACAATTTAGAGCAAGTTTGTCAGAGTTATTTTTAAATAAATTGATCTACAACTATAAAACTAGTGATTTAGCAGATGTATTAATTAATCATGCAACTATATTCTCCCTATTAAAAAAATTTAAAAAACTCAAATTTACAATAGAAAATGGTTTAATTATTAAGCTTGATTTCTCTAATATTGATGATCTTGTCATTAATTGGCGTTATAGAGAATTAATTCAAGATGTCACTGATATTATTGGGATACAAAATTTAAAAAACTTGAAAGAGATTGAATTTTTCCCCCTAAATTGGGCGTTAAATAATGAGTTAACATATAATTGTAATATCGCTTTAATAGAAGCTTTAGAAAGACTTAACAACGATGTAGCTAAAATTAGCTTGATTTCACATATAGAAAAAATTGACGATAAAAAATTCGTAAATTCAATTAATGAATTATTAGAATTATACGGTTCAATAAATAATATCTCAATTTCTAAACTTTCTGATATTTTAAGAAATTTTATTACTATTTCCTATATGAAGAAAAAAAATCCTCAATTAACATATGAAATAGATAAAGCTGAAGTTATAGATTTACATATTGAGGGAAAGGCCATTGTTACATTACCAAGTTTTATTAAGAATTTAAGTTCGATTAAAAAACTAATTTTAAAAAATTGTAATATTTATAATCTCCCTGAAACAATTTACACTTTTAAAAATCTAGAAATTCTTAATTTAGAAGGAAATAATATCGAAATTTTACCTAAAAATATAGAACTTCTTAATTCTTTGAAGATATTGAATCTAAACAAAAATAAATTGAGAAAGTTACCTTTTTCAATAGGAAGACTTTACAAGCTAGAGTCTTTAGAACTATCTGATAATGAAATTTCTAAATTACCTAATTCAATAGGTTATATTTCCTCTTTAAAATACTTAGATTTAAAAGGTAATAAATTAGAAATACTTCCTGATTCCATTGGTTATATTGAGTCCTTAAAATGCTTAATTTTGAGCTCCAATAAGATAAAGATATTACCTGAGTCGATCGGTTTGCTGAGATCGCTCGAAACCCTTAACCTTGAGAAAAATTTGTTAACAGGGCTCCCTACTACTATAAATTTATTTACCTCATTAAAATTTTTAAATTTAGAAGAGAATAAATTAAATAGTTTACCAGAGTCGTTTGGAACTCTTAAGTCACTAGAAATCTTAAGATTGGGATGGAACAAACTACAATCTTTACCTCAATCAATTTGTGAATTGGAATCAATTAGATATCTTTATATAATGAACAATAAATTGAATAAACTTCCTAATTCAATGAACCTTCTTTCCTCACTCGAGAATTTAGATGTATCTTGGAATATTTTATCACACTTACCTGAATCTATAGGCAAATTAAAATCTTTAAAAATCTTAAAACTAAATAACAATCGATTAATAAAACTTCCAGAGACAATAGGATTTCTTCAATCATTAAAAATTTTAAACTTAGATGAAAATAAGTTGAAAGAGATCCCAAAATCAATATCTTCCCTAACTTCTCTTGAAGAGTTATGGTTAAGTAGTAATGAATTAGAAAGTATTCCTGAACCCATTACAAATCTTTCATTGAAAAAGTTACAATTAAACAATAATAAGTTAAAAATTGCCAAAAATCCTAATTCAAATTAAAAGATTTTACTTTTATTGATAAAAAAAAATCGATTTATGTTAATCTACTTCTTTTTTAGTTATAGGCTTTAAATATCTAAGAAAATTTTAATAAAAAGTTTAAAATATAAACTTTTTTATATCTCTTTTCTCTATATTATTATGGAATCGGACTAAAAAATGTTAAAATAATAAAGGGGAATTGTAAGTGTATATTTTGAATAAATTTTATAATGGATTAGATGAAAAAATTATTTATGGAACTAAATGCACAAAATGTGCAAAGGTATACTTCCCCCCTAAGGTTTGGTGCCAAAGCTGTTTAGAAAAATCAGTTCAAATGATAGAACTGCCTCAGACTGGCATTTTAAAAAATCATCTTAATCGCATTGATTCTAATCATTCTAAGAAAAAAAGAAATGAATTAACAAAGATTTATGGATTAGTCCAAATTGATAAGACTGACACTCCATTGATTATGCCACTACTTAATGTTGAACCAGATAATATAAAAGACGGTATGAAAGTCAAAGTAGTATGGGAAGAAGGTAAAATAAGCGATTCGCAAAAAATTGTAGGTTTTGAACCTGTTATTTAAACTTCCCAAAAAAATTTATTTATTCTAATTTTTTTAATAGAATTCACAATCATTAAGAAGTTGTGAAATATCCATAACTTTTATCGGTGAGTTGTCCTCGTTTGCGACTTCAAATAAATTATTTTTACAAAAAACGCATGAACTAACAAGAACTTCAGCATTTGTTTCCATTGCTTCTTTTAAACGATCTTCCCTTATTCTTATCATACAAGCGCGAGTTTCTGCTAACCTGTCTCTTCCTATTTCACCTGCTATCTCACCATATAAAGCTTTTACTCCACCTCCAGCTCCACAACACCAGGACATATCTCTGTTATGTTTCATCTCAAATAATTTTACACCTTCAATCATATTTAGAAGTTCTCTTGGTTCTTCATAAACTCCACAATATCTACCCAGATGACATGGATCGTGATATGTTATAAGTAGAGGATCTTCTTTTGTGCGCTGTGTATATCGGATTTTTAAATTCCTTTCTTTGACAGTCTTTAATACGAATTGTGTTAAATGATAAAGATCAAATTCAAGCTTATGTCCCGCATACTTAGTATATTCCAGAGTAAATGTGGAGAAACATCCTGAACAAGAAAATACTAATTCAGATACACCACTTTCCAAAATTGTTTTGTAATTATGTTTTACAAGCTCAATAGCTTCATCTTCCAACCCAGTTCGGAATAATACTGATCCACAACACCGTTCCTCGGGAAATAATACAAATTCAATTCCAAGTTTTGCTAAAACCTTGCTTGTTGCAGTTACTAACTCTTTATTTCTATAGGAAGAAGTACATCCAACAAAATACCCTACTTTACCAGGTATACGTTTAGGAACTTTTAATTCAACTTCCGCTTTTATTGAATCTAAATCCTGTTTTGCTCGTTGATATGCCTCTCTTCCTTCTTCAACAGCCTCACACCAATTAAATCTGTCCAAATGTTTTTCTAAAAATGGATTGTTATTCTCAATAATAGAATTTTTTAACACTTTTAATTTTGCAGGGACAGCTCCTTTTTTTACTACTTCTTTACGGAAGTTTTGGAACACTTCTAAAGTATCTATTCCGACGGGGCAAACAACTTTACAGTTACCACAAAGCATACAACGAAATACAGATGGGATTATCTCTTCATTATCGAATTTAATATCATGACTATCAAGTGCTTTAATAATCCTATTTCGCCCACCAGCATAATCAGTTTCTGACCATGAAGTGTTATAAACCTTACAAACATGTCTACAGTATCCACAATGCGTACAGCGCTCATAGGAGTACTTTTCCTTTCTTTTACTTTTAGGTTCTATTAAATTTTCTTTTGAGGGGGATACTAAACCTGCAACTGGGGGTCCTGTGGTAACTACATTTCTTATATCTTTCTTTTCTTTGCCTTCACTCATTTAACTCTTTCTCCTTGTTTTAAACTATACCAAATTAAACATATAAACATTTTAAATTAAATTTAATTGTTATATTTTATTTGATTTGATTTTTTATGAACAACATTTTTACTAACTGCTTTTCAAACATTTCTTCTAAAAAATTCTATATAAGAATTTAGCAGTATTAAATAATAATGATATTCTCCAGAATTTTAATCTAGTTTTAACTATCCGATATGAATTAAACAAATCTTTTGGATCTAATAACTTTTTTAATATTTTACTCTTGGATACTAATTCAGGTCTATATTTAAACAAATAAAAAGTATTCACTATACCTATGGTATAAAGCCTATCCCCCTGAGTAAATGCTAGAACAGAAAGATCATGTAAGAATGCCTTTACTGTAAAGAATTCACTAGTTCTAGCAATATCAGATAAACCAAATACTTTTACTCTACTCCAACCTAAAATTCCCGAAATTGTATATAAGGCAGTTGGAAATTTATATTTCTTACTTTTCTTTAAATATTTTTGAATAAAATCTTCTAATCTTTTGTCAGCAATCCAATATTCTTGAAATATTAGATTTCTACTTGATCTTCCTATAGCCACTTCAGCATCACTAATATCACGCCACTTTTCCTTTAAATATAATTTATCTACTGCTATTCCATTTAATTCTAAAGCATGTTTCTCAGAAAATGATACACTTTGTGATGTTACCTCAGGATCATCATAATAAACTGCCCAAACTAACCATTCTTGGTCAGGAAAATTGATATGGGAATAGGTTTCAAATTTGCGTTCTGAAATTGATATGAAAAATGGCTTATTAGTATTATTTTTGAGTTTTTGATAAAATTCGATAGCTTCACGAATAGATTTAAAGCCATAACCAATTATTTCCAAGGAAGTTTTTAAGGTTGTAAGAGATAATTCAACCTCGGCTATAGCACCGTAGATCCCATAAGTTCCACAAATATCATCGAGTGTTATTTGTCCTTTAGAATCCTTCGAAACAGTGATGATTTTTCCATCAGGTTGGACTAGTTTTAAATTAAGAATTGAATCTTTCATTGATCCGTATTTTAACACACCAATACCGGCAGTACCGGGGGTAGCTATAAACCCTCCAACACAAGATGTTTTAAAGCTTGTAGGATAACATTTAGGTGCAAGACCGTAATCTGAAAGTTTTTCTATCAAATTTAACCAAGAGATACCAGCCCCTACTTTTACTGTCATATTTTCTCTATCTATACTTTGGATCTGATTTAATCTCCTTGTGTCTATTATAACACCACCTTTCGAGGGAGTAGCTGAAGAAAAGCATGATGTCCCAGCCGCTCTTATTGTAACAGGAATTTTTCGCTCTCTACATTTCATTATTAGTTTAGAAAGATTATTAATATCAGCAGGACGGACAATTAGACTCGCAAGGTAATTCTTTTTGAATTTATAATGGTATGATGGAAGTGAAGTAAGATCAGCAGATGCTGATTCGAGTTCATAAGGATTGGAACTAACATGATAAGACGATATAAAGTCTTTTACAACCTCTTCAAAATCACGTTTATCTTTTTCTCGTGAATCTATTATATTGGATTCATTATTCATTTCTTTAGTATTAGAATTCATTTTAAATATCACTTCTTTTTTTTAAAATAATGGAACCATTAAAAAGCCTGAAAAGAAAGCAGCCCACCAGCAAATTAAAGTAATGTAACCAGTTAATTTAGCATACTTTCGCTCTGCTGCAATTCCAAAAAGCATACTGAAAAGTCCAGCAATTAATCCAACTCCCCCTAATATTATATGAGACCAATGGATTCCAAAGGAGAATGACGTCCAGATTGCAGGATTAAAAATTACTAGGGAAATAACATTAATCAGGGTTAAAACCCATGAAGCACCGGCTAGAATACCGTGGATTTTCACAAATTTATTTTCATTTATCAGTACCAGTACTGTTCCTAAAGATAATAATAATAAGGCTGATAATCCGATATACATTTCAAAATGATTAAATATTTCAATTGTCGGAGCTGGTGGGAGTATTCCACCAATGCTAAAAGTGATCTCTATATAGTCGAAAGGAGGTGGGCTACCAGAAACTGAATTATCTCCAGCTAAGATAAGGATCACATAAGCTCCATCCTCTGAAGGAGCTGTAATATTGAAAGTGACTGTCATTGCATTTGGATTTGGATTTAAATCATCGCCAGAGTTATCTAATATTCTAGCGCTAGTAGGTGAGATAATAAATTGATCATTCTGTTTTCCGTCTGAAGGTGCTTGAATAAACAAATCAGAACCAGTAGCAGTAATATTAAAAGAAATGTTATCTGAAGCGTTGATAGGATTAAATGTGTTTATATTAGTTTCAATTGAATAACCTCCCGGTACTGTATGGCAATTTTCATGAGGTTGATCGATACTAGGGTAAGCATTTACATTAAGAAAAATTGAGATTAGGATAACACCAAAAAAGGCAGATATTATTACTATTGCTTTTTTATTCAACATTTTTAAAAGACTATAAGAGTTTTGATCAATAAATCATGTACTAATATTAATAAAGCTTATTTCTAAAAATTATTAGTGAATTTAAAATTTTAATGTAAAAATCGCACCTAATCTCCTTATAGTTTTTAAAAATCTTTTTTAATTTTTGAATTTTAATTCTCTTAATGATATTTAATAAGAATTCCTTGAGAACTGTTATTATTTATGATTTTGTAATTATTTTAGCTGTTGTTGTCATTATCCCAAATCTATTGAACTTTTTTGATCTAAATCTAAAAATTCAAGTACTATCTTACCTCGCCAACATTCTAATTTTATTAAATATTATCATAGTAGTTATAGATTTAATCTTCTTGATGTGGAAGAGAGAAAATTATTTGTATCTAACATCATTCAATATGACTCTATCAGTTTCAATTTTTTTGCTGTTAGAGTACTGTTTTGTGAATGGTTATTACGATTTTTTTTATGTATGGAGTTATAGTGAATTGACTTTACCACTTGTTTATAAGATTGTTGCTATATGGGCAGGAGAGGCTGGTTCAATAATGACTTGGATGGTATTTAACTCAGTAATTATTTTTGCCTATAGAATTAAAAACCAAGATAAAGAGGATACAGTTTTTCTATTATCATGTATAGTTTCCATGATAATTTCTATTTTGTTTTTAATAATTTTATTCTCACTTAACCCTTTTAAAGTAGAGCAGCCAGTTTTGTATCCCAATGGTTTTGGACTCAGCCCTCAATTGATGTCCCCTTTTATGATTTGGCATCCTTTTTTTACATTTTTAGCATATGCCATCTTTCTAATTCCATTCACTATTAATATTATAAATCTTATAAAACCAAAATTGTCTTTAAGAAATCCTTATCAGCAAGCATTTTATAATTTTTCATTAAAATTTGGATGGTTAGTTATTACCCTAAGTATAGGTTTAGGAGCTTATTGGGCAAAAATTACTTCCGCTTGGGGCAGATATTGGGGCTGGGACCCAGTAGAGGTTGTATCTCTTATTCCCTGGTTTTTTTGTACTGCTTTTTTTCATTCCAGTATATTTAAAGTGAAAAATCCTAGGATTATTAAAATAAATTCCATCTTAATCTTTTTTTCAATAATATTTGCCACCTTAATAACTAGGGGAGGAGTATTGAGTTCGCTTCACGCATTTACAGGAGGAGGAGAATTGGTTATATGGGTTTTAATTATTGGTTTTATTTTATTAGCTTTTGCGATATATGTAATTTACGAAATTTTAAATTACTTCTTGGAAGACTATCATAAAATTAAGAGCTTTTTTGATTATTTAAGCTATCTGATTTTATTTTGCTTATCTTTTGTTTGCATTTTTGGACTGATAATTCCTCCTCTAACTAATTTCATATCAAATTTTATCGCAATTGATTCAATAATCATTGGTCCAAACTTCTTTATGATTAGCGCATTCATATTAGCTATAATATTGGCAATTTCGCTCATTTTTTGTTCCTTGTGGGATATCTATAACAAAAGGTGGATCATAATCACTTTATTCATTGTATTTTTGATACAGTTGATTATTTCATTATTTTTATTTTTTCTATTTGATCTTTGGATAAATCCATTTATTGCCATCTTTTATTATGCTCTTTTTGCTTCAACCTTTCGATTAATAAAGAGAACGAATCTTCAAATGGGGTTCCAAAAGTTCTTTAGAACAAATTCAAAAACGATTATACATGGAGGAATATCACTTATTTTGATAGGGACTTTAATTGATGCCAGTTACGAAGTAATTTTAGATATTTTTTACATTTCTGGATTTGGTTTTTTACTAATTGGGATAATACCCTCTATTTTTATGGTTTTTTTTATTAAAGCACATTGACTGAAAAAAACAGCTTAATTTCCGCCAGAATTTCTCAATATTTCGATTTTTAAATTAAACTTTTTTGGGGAAATTGTTTCAGCTTGAAACTAAAAGCAAATTGATTGTTTAAATTACTCAGATTAGAAAAAAGTTAAAAATTGTTAAACTTATTATAAAATTAATTATCAAACTTTGTTAAAATCTAATTTAAAGTTTAAAAATTAGACGTAATAATAACAACTTAAATGTGAATTTTAATGAAAAACAAAAAACGCAAGCTATTATCCCTTATTATTGTTATCTGCTCTTTACTTCTATTTACTGGATTTACAATTGCTTATACAAGTTACTTTGATGATTTTAATGGAACATCTCACGGCACTTCTTGCCACTTTAGCTCTTCAACTCAAAGTAGTACGGGATATTTATCAATAGTATCAAGTTCAGGAAATACCGTAAATCCCGGTGAGAATTTTATACTATCTGTTCAAGTAAAAAGTTTCAGCGAAGCAGATGGAAAAGAACTTAAATTTGGTTTTCCTAGTGGCACTCCAGGCAGAGGAGATAATAAGCAATTTGGTTTTAATACCACAATGGTCTCTGCAGATATAACTTCTGGAGATTCAGCGATATTTGATTTTCTAGTTAATGCACCTCTGACAGAGCAATCATATACTTTAACTGCTGATGCAATATACCGAAAGAGTGGTAGTGAGACTATATGGGCGTCTACTAATTATATAGTAACAGTCCAAACTTCCTCAGACATTTTACCCCCAGAGCTCATCATTATCGATCCGAAAGATAATGAATACAAAAATGGCAATATATTGATTAATGCAAGTGTTATTGACAATGGAGGTTCAGGTCTTAATACAGTATGGGCAGAAATTACTAATAATAACTCTTTTAATCAAACTGTTTCAATGAATTTAAACACTGATCCATATTATAACGCTATTTGGGATTCAACTTCTGCGCTTGATGGTCCTTATACTATAAATGTGAAAGCTAATGATGGAGCCTTTAATATTAATGATACAGAATCTGTAAATGTGATCATTGACAACACCGCGCCCTCAATTGTTTTAAATAGTGTGCTCCCAAATCCTTCAAATGGATTAACATCTATAAGAGCAATGAATTTTAGTTCAGATATCAATAATTATGGGATTAGGGCAACTATAACAACTCCCACTGCTAACAAAATTTTCCTTGATCTAATATATCAAGGAGGAAATGAATGGAACAATACATTTACTATAACCCAAAATGGAATATATTCTGTTCAGATAAATGCAAGTGACTATTTAGGAAATATTAATATTTCATCCTCATTAAGCATTAATGGAGACATTTTAAATCCTTTTGTTGATATTACAAGTCCTGGAAATGATGGAGATACCATCGGGGGAGATACTATTATTATAAGCGGATGGGCATATGGTACAGGTACTAACATTGTAAGTTTATTTATAAACGATTCAAGATGGGGAATTACTCAGAATAAACCCCAGATTGACCCCAGCGGCACTTCTAGTGGACCATTCAGTTTTGAAAATAATAGTTATATATCTCCAGGATTTTATTGGGTTGAAGTTAACATTACAGACGCTGCTGGAAATATAAATATAAGTAAAAGATATTTCGAAGTCGTTTCGAACGATATTTTTCCACCTATCCTTGTTTTTAGCTTAATAAATCCAAATCCATCAAATGGTTTTACTAATATTACTGTTATATCAAATGAACCATTAATAGGAAATCCATTGTTAAGTATAACCACTCCAAATAGTACTACTATTTATAGAACACTTTATCCTACGGGGGTTCCGAGAACATGGATAACCAATTATACAATTCATGAAACAGGAACTCACTTTATACAAGTAAATGGAACAGATCTTCATTCAAATGTGGGTTTTAAAACGGATTCATTTTATGGAGATATTGATGCACCTTGGATTACCCTTGATAATGTTTATCCAAATCCATCCAATGGCTTAACGTTAATAACTGCTTTTAATGCAAGCTCGGATATTGATATAAATGGATTATGGGCCACAATAACAACACCTAGTAAATCAATTTCCATTCAACTTAATTATCAAGAGAACAGTAAGTGGAATGCAACCTTCATAGTAACTGAAGATGGAACTTATTCCATCCAAGTAAATGCGACTGATTTTGCTGGAAACACAAACATTACAGACTTAATTTATATTACTGGTGATATTAGTACTCCAATTTTATCAATAATTTCACTTCCAATTGAGAGTGGGGTTAATGCTCCAAACTTTTCTATCTCCATAACAGAGCCAAATTTAGATGGCATATGGTATTCACTATATAATGGCATTTACTGGTCTCAAAATATCACTATTATTGGATTTAATGGGACTTTAGAGCAATCTTTATGGGATACCATGCCTACAGGGGATATCTTAATTAGGTTTTATGCAAATGATACGTTAGGACACATAGGATATATAGATATTACTATTAGTAAAAATATACCCCAGACGAATATCAATCCTGGGGAAGGAACAGTATCAGGATTCGATTTAGGTATAATAATCGCAACGACTTCAGCGATTCCACTTATATTTATAATTCTATGGCTAAAATCAAGGACAAAAAGATTTATTCGATAACCTTTTAAAAAGTAAAATTTTTTTTTAATTTATTAATTTAAGATAATTAAATTGCTTCATTTGAGACTATTAAATCTTAGAACTTTAAGTTGAAGAATTTGGCTATTAAAAATAAAGAAATCATCAATTGTAAAAATGTTTCAAAGCAATTTGGATATTTCTTTGCATTAAAAGATATTTCATTCAAAGTAATAGCAAATACTATCTTTGGGATTGCAGGAGCAAATGGAGCAGGTAAAACAACACTGATTAAGATTTTATCTGGATTAATGAATCCTTCTTCTGGAAAAGTATACATTCAAGGTAATAATTATACTGAAAATCCGTTTTTGATTAAGGAAATGATAGGAATTAATACTGAGGAATCTTTTCTTTATGAGGAGTTGACTATTAATGAAAATCTAGAGTTTTATGATAATCTTCATTACAACTTCAATAAAAGTCAGATAAGAAATAAAGTAGAAAACTATGCAGAATTATTTGAAATTCACGATTGGTTAGATGAACCCATTCGGAATTTATCTCATGGAATGAAACAAAAAGTTGAAATAATTAGAGTTTTAATGCATGAGCCTTCAATATTGTTCTTAGATGAACCCTTTTCAGGTTTAGACTTTAAAGCAACTAAATTATTAATAAATTTACTTCAGAATTTAAAAAAAGGAAAAAATGTAACAATAATACTAACTACTCATAAAATTGATGTATTATCAAAAATCTATGATGATTTAATCATTTTAAAAAAGGGAAAAATCAACAAATTCATTACAAAAGAAACTTATGAAGAATTTGAAATAGAATCATATTTTTGAGCTAGCATAATGGAGATAAAATTTAAAGATAGAATTAAGTTATTCTTTTCTATATTAAGAAAAGATTTAAAATCTGAAATCCGTCAAATAAACGATATATTTTCAATATTTCTTTTTGATGTTATATCTATTTTTATATTTTCATCAGTATATAGCTTCAGTACACAATATCAACAGATCCCGCTTGAAATATTTATAATTGAGGTCTGGTTAATAATTTTTTTTACTCTTATTTTTATAATGGCTAAATTATTCATTAAAGAAAAAGAATCTGGAACCTTAGGAGGATTAATTTCTTCGCCAATTTCAGCCAACACAATAATATTTAGTAAGGTAATTTTTTGTTTTATTCTATTGAGCTTTATCGAAATCATTCTTTTTCTCTTTAGTTTCTTTATTTCTAATCCTTTAATACCCAATTTACAATTTAATAATGTGATAAATTATATACTCTTAGGGATTATTTTACCAACATTAGATTTATCAATCTGTGGGACAATAGTATCAGCAATTTCTATGTATGCTAAGAAAAAATCTTTTATTATACCACTTATCCTATTTCCGATAATATTGCCAATAACAATCCCAATAATATCGATTAATATTAAATTGTTAGAATTAGCTGCGTTTCTTGAATTAACTTATGAAATTTTATTTTTAGTTTCACATATTATTCTTATGACTTCAATATTAGCTTTAGTTTCTCAAAATCTTCTTTTTGATTGAAAATTAGCTACACTGAATGAGAATTTGGCTTGCTTTTAAAATCAACGTAATGTTGAATTGACCTGCAACCACTATTTCAATTCCATTTTTTAGTTCGCTTGGTACAGTAATTTGAGAAACATCGATTAAAATTGTATCATCATTCTCTGTCAAATTAAAGTTGCCCCCTGAAAAGCCTTCTACAATCCCAATTACTTGAATTTCAAGATTATCATATTCTGTAGGATTGGAAACAACCTGAGAAACCCTAAGATATGGTCGTATATTAATAACTACTAATATAATAATAAGAACTAATGAAAAAATAATTGCTATTATTGCTATAATCTTCGCTTTTTTCAATTTAATCTCTTGCTATTTGTTATTTTTCTAATTTATTAATTCTTTTTTTTATTTTTCTTATACGTAATTTTGGATATAAGATTAAAATAACAATAATAGTCCAAAACAAGGCATAACTGATAGCCATTGTAATAGAATCTAAAACAACCTCGGACATTACTTTTAATCATCTCGTAACTTATTTTGAATAATTTCATTTAATTTTTGTTTATTTTTATCTAGTTCAACTAAATTTCTTACCACATAAACGAAAAAGAGAGTCATCGCTATCAAGTTAAGAAATAATATAAGAAGTTTCATAAAATCCCAATAAATATAACCTGATTCACTTGGATTTGGAGTTATTAATGGATGTAAACTTGTAAAAATGATTGCAGAAAGATAACTTAAAGGCACTGTTGGAAAAAAAATAATTCCTAAAATTGAAGTTAATTTAGCTCTCCTTTCTCTATCTTCAATCATAGTCCCAAAAATTAAATAAGATAAATATGAGAGAAACAAGACTAAAGTCATAGTTTGTCGCGGGTCACTCCACTGCCAATAAACATTATTATAAAGTCCCGAAGTAGCATTATACCAGAGTGATCCTGTGATAAGTGTTACTGCACAAAAAAATACACCTACGACAATACTATTCTTTCCTATACTATTCCAGAATAGTTTTCTTTGTATGAGGTATAATATATGACAAATAAGACTTACTCCAAATGAAAAGTAGGAAAGCCAAGCTGATGAAACATGATAAAAAAAAATCATATACACAATGCGGCTAAAATTTGTCAATAAAAAAATCAAAAATAAGTTAATGATGAGGAATGAAATTGAAATGATAAGTAAATAATCTTTTTTTACCCAACTTCTGATGTCTTTCATCTTAATTCTCAAATAAATATAAAATTTTGTATTGAGTGAGTTATAATTAATATTATTGCTGTTAATACTTTCAATATTAAAAAAGATCAAAAAAGTCTTTTAATCCTTATAATTGGAAGTTATTTTAATTCATTTTTAAAATTTGTTCTTATGGAATAATGGTTATTTCAAAAAAAAAAAAAAATGATAGATTTAAATTGAACTATTTAGAAGCTTTACGTTTCTTTCGATATACTAATACGACTATAAGTGAGGCAGTTGTAATGGCAAGTACTCCAACCAAAGTATAAATTTCAAATCCAGGAATAGCTCCACCGCTAACAGTCAAAACTACATTGCCTGAAGCATAAATAATACTCAGAGCAGAGCCATCAGTGTGATTTGCGGCAGTTAAAACGTCAACAACTAGGTTATAAGTACCATCTGTAGATGGAGCTAGTAAATCAAAAGAAACTGAAACATTAGCATCTCCATTAACATCTAAAGTAATTCCTCCTAATCTTATTGGTTCACTTAATTTTTTGCCAAATTGAGCATTATCACCACGAGTAGAAGCGACTGCCACACTCACTTGACTATCTCTATCTATAGTTAATGCTTCAGTAAAATTTGTAATTACTACATTTACAGTAAACTCTTGGCCTGCTGTTAGTGATGTACCCTGAATGGAGACAACGGTTACTGCAGCGCCAGCGCTTTCTGTAGTAGGACCATCCCCAACATGACATCCAGCATGTGAACCACCAAGAAAGCTTTCAATGGAAGATGGGTAGGCAACCGCACCACCAACTAAAACTAGAAGAAAAGCAAATACGGCAATAAGAGGGATTATTTTTCTTTTCATTTGATTAGCCACGTTTTTTTTTGTTTTTTGATATTTTTTTTAAGAAGCTAATACATTTTGCAATTTTTTTTAAGAGTATAGCTTAAATTTAAAACTAATTACTATATTTTAAGGTTTACTAAATCTGGATAATTTAAACAATATTATGATTGATAGTTTAAATTTTCTCTAATATCTTGGTTTAAGTTTAAAAATTAAACCAAGATTTTGAGTGATTCTAGACTTAATAGTCAAAAACTTCTATTTAAATATCTTTTTTATAATTTATTTAAAATTAAAAAGGAATTAAGCTTAAAGTCAATTTTTTAATCAAATTGATTACAATAACTAAATTAATCAAATTTCTAATTTTGTATAAAAATTCAAATTTTTTATAATCGACAAATTTTAAAAAGTGGAAATAAAGAATATATTAAATATATTTTATTATTGAAGAATTATGCAATTAGATAATATTGATAAACAAATACTAAACGCCTTATTCAAAAATGGACGAGAAAGCTTAACTAGTTTAGAGAAAATAATAATTAAATCTGATACAGAAACTATGAGTCATACTGGTATTGCTAAAAGGATAACAAAATTAGAAGATAATGATCTTATTAAAGTTCAAGCTAATACTAATTTAAATAAACTCCAATATAAAGGCCTATTTTTGTTAATGGAAATGGTTAATTTTGAGGAAGTTCAAAATATTATTAAAGCATACAGCGATTGCCCTAGAGTATTTTTAATGGCGCCTGTAACTGGACAATACAATTTAATTTTAGGTGTCGTAGGGCAAAATCTTGATATTTTACACCGATATTTAAATTATTGTGGTCCCACGAATAAAAAAGGGATTTTGCATTCTGCTGTGATGTTTACTACAGATCTTATTAAACCAAAATATGTTCCCATTGACTTATTCAGCCAAGAAAGCCATGAGATTGATTGTGGGAATGTGTGTAAAAATTGTGCTGCTTATCTTGATGGAAAATGTAATGGTTGCGGAAATTTTTAAAATTATGCAAAAGCTAAAAAATCAACTTTAAATTTGCAAATAATTCTCTATTACAATTTTATAAAAGTTACATTTTGAAACTTATGTCTAAGACAATTTCAATATAACAAAAATTTTTTAATAACATACACCATAAAGTTAAACATTGAATTTTTTTAAAAAATAATTCGATAATTTATTAAAAATAATAATAAGATGAAGAAAAAATGGCAGTAAAAGTCGCATTTTACCAATGTTCAGATTGCTGGGGCTGTCATCAATCCTTAATAAACGCTCATCTAGGGTTGTTGCCAGTATTACCAGCACTAGATATTGTGTACTGGCCGGCAGTGATTGATATGAAATATGATTCTTTAAAATCTAGACCAGACGGAGATATCTTAGTAGGTTTCATTGAAGGAAGTCTTAGAACAAATGATGACGTAGAAAGTGCTAAATTAATGAGGGCTAAATGCAAACTTATCATATCATTTGGTTCTTGTGCATGTTATGGTAATGTACATGGATTAGCAAATCAATGGGATATCCAAGAGTTAATTAATCGGAAATTTGGTGAAGTGGAAAGCATTACTAATGAATCACCACATGAACCAAAAGAACATGTCCCTGGGTTCGCCGCTAAAATTGTACCGTTAGATGAAATTATTCAGGTTGATGCGTATATTTCAGGATGCCCACCTAAACCAGAAGCTATTATTAGTGCAGTACAGTTCCTACTTGGTCAAAAGCCATTCCCTTCCAATGAAATACCATTCTGTAATGATTGTGCTATAAAAAATGAATGTCTATTAGATTCAGGAACGCTATGTTTTGGACCAATTACTAGTACCGGATGTAATTTAAAGTGTACTAGTGACAGAAACCCATGTGTAGGTTGTTATGGACCATCTAAAACGATAGATATGAGAGCAGAAAAATTAAATACAATGACAAAAAGTCTATATACACCCAATACAGGAGATAAAAAAAGTTTTCATGAATTTTTAACGCTATTTCTAAATATCCCATTAATGGCAGGTTTTGATCTTTCTGGAGATCTTTTAAAGCAGATCAAGAAACGAGGATTTGTTCAATCCCCATTAGCAAATTTACCTTCAACTACGGAAGAAATTGCATCTAATTTAATGAAATATATGGCTAATAATCCAGATTTTCACGAGATCTCGAATGTGTGTGATACATGTCCTAGAATTATTGGTAGTAAATCAACAATGACAAAAGTAAAAAGAGATTATGAAGGACTCCCTAATATGGAAGATTGCTTCATTGAACAAGGATACATTTGTATGGGACCTGTGACTAAAGCTGGTTGCGGTGGTTTATGCATAAAGGTTAACGCACCTTGTACTGGTTGCTTTGGGCAGACCAAATGGGGTGTTAATCAAGCAGAGAGATTTGCTGATACTGTAATTAAGGGTTTCAATGTGAGTTTATCTAAAGAAGAGCTACTTGCTCAGGTAAAAGATCATATTGGTACTTTTGAAAAATTTACATTTGCATCAAGAAAAGGAGGTATATAAAATATGACAAAAGAAATAGATGTAGAGCCTGTAACTCGATTAGAAGGGCATGGAGGGTTGCGATTGGTTTTAGGAGATGATGGAACAGTACAAGATGTGCAATTTAACATCACATCGACAAGATTTTTTGAGAAATTTTTAGAAGGTCGTTACTGCGAGCATATAAACCGGATTACGCCTCGGATTTGTGGAATTTGTCCCATTCCTCATCATTTATCACCAACGAAAGCTGTAGAAGATGCTTGGGGTGTTGAAATTCCCACACCAGCCTTAAAATTACGAAAGTTGCTCATTAATGCAAAGCAATACTCCTCTCATGCTTTACATTTCTATGCATTGGCAGCACCAGATTTCTTATTAGGACCTATGGCAGATCCTGCATTAAGAAATGTGGTTCATGTAATCAATAAAATGCCAGATGTTGGAGCTATGGCTCTAAAAATGATGGATTTTGGTCAAAAATTATGCGCGGCTATTGGGGGTAAGTCTGTGCATCCTATTTCAGCTATTGTTGGTGGGATGAAAAAAGCAATGGATGAAGATGCTCGAGATTTATTCTTAAAGCAAATTGGAGATCAAGTTGAATGGACGAAAAAGACAGTAGATATCGGATTGAAAGTTGTCGAGGATTACTGGGATGTTGTTGCAAACGTAGGAGTTGTACCTACATACTATGCTGGGATGACTAAAAATGGAGTTCATGATATTTATGAAGGAGATCTTAGGATTGTATCTCCTGATGGACAGAAATTTGATTATCCGCCTCAAAAATATTTAGAGGTATTAGGTGAATATATTCCTGAACATTCATATGCTACCCATATGTATTACAAGCCTGCTGGATACCCTGAAGGGATTTATCGGGCGAATACATTGGCTATGATTAATGCCGCTGATAGAATGGCAACTCCTTTAGCTGATGAAGCATTAAGGGCAATGAGAGATAAGGTTGGTGCTATTTCGCATCACACATTTGCTTATCATTGGGCAAGATTAATTGAATTAGTAGAATCTATTGAGATGATTGCTACATTACTTCAAGATCCAGATATACTCAATCCAGATTGTAAAACATTAGATGTACAACCTAGAGAGGCTGACGGAGTCGGTTTAGTAGAAGCACCTCGTGGTCTATTACTATATCATATTTGGTCAGATGCTGATGGTCTATGTAAAAAGGCTAACCTTTTAGTAGCTACCAATCATAATATTGCAGGAATTGAAAAAACTTTAAAATTCGTAGCGAAGCAAGTATTTGAACAAAACGCTTTGGCCGGATTAAAATTACCAGACCCTTGGATAAAATAAAATTAAAAAGATATAAAGGCGATATAAAAGAAATGAGTGAAGAAATACCAGAAGGAGTAGTAAATCTTTTAGAAATGGTAGTTCGCTGTTTTGATTGCTGACTATCGTGTGCCGCACACATCACCGTTGTTGATGAAAAAGGCTCTGAGATTTACTCTCGCGAGTTAAATGTTGGCTTAGGATGAATATCCAATATAAACAATAGATTGGATACAACTGCCCATGCACGGGTTAAAGCCAACCAAAATATAAAATAAAAAAGAAAGAAGAAACGGAATAGTGAAAAAAATGACTATAAATTTTGAATTTAGAAAGCAAGTTATGGATTACCATATAGGGTCTGATTTAATAAAATATTGTTACCAATGTAGCAGATGTGCTGATAACTGTCCAGTCACCAAAGTGACAACAGATTTCTATTCGACAACGGGGTATAATCCACGTAGTAATATCCTAAATGCTCTATTGGGGTATAAGGATGTTATATTTTCAGCTGATCCCTTAACTATTTGGGGATGTACTGTATGTGACACTTGTGACGAAGTTTGTCCTCAGAAAATTGAGCTTACTGAAATCTTTACATTCTTAAAAAATGAATCGGTAGAGCAAGGTAAAGCTCCTGAACATATATATGCTCAAGCACAAACAATCTTTGAAAATGCTAAAGCAATTCCACCACAACCTGCAATTGAGAGAAGAAGAGAACAATTAGGATTACCTACAATAATAACACCAGACATAAATGAGCTCCAAACATTATTAAGAAATATAGGAGCAGATAAAAAACTTACTAAGAGGGAGGATTAAATGACAGAATATAAGATGTTTGAAGGTTGTACTATAGGGAATCGTATTCCCTTTATAGAAGCTGCTTCGAGAAAAGTGTTTCAAAAAGTAGGAATTGAAACTTCTGAGGCGCCATTTAGTTGCTGTCCAGATCCCACAGGGATGAAAAGTTTTGATAATGATTCATGGTTAGTTATTGGAGCTCGAAACCTTAGTCTTGCTGAAGCTGAAGGTAAGAATATTATATCTTTATGTAATGGATGCGCGAATACTCTCAGAGGAGTACAACATCAATTGAAACATGATTCCTTAAAACGACAAAAAGTTAATAAACAGTTAGCTAAAATTGGTAAAAGTTATCATGGTAACATAGATATAAAGCATTTTGTTGATGTATTAAAAGATAATCTTGATAAAGTTAGAGAATCAATTACAAAACCATTAAGCGGGTTAAAAGTAGCTGTTCATCCTGGTTGTCATTACATGAGACCAGCAGAGTGGATGGAGAATGATGATCCAATGCATCCGCAAAACCTAAAGAAAGTAGTTGCTGCTACTGGTGCAACTGTTGTAGATTATGAAGAGTTAGCTTTATGCTGTGGTTCAGCTGTTACTAATGCTTACGAAGAGCATGGTTTAGCAAATCTAAAAATTAAAATGGATAGTATTAAAAAAGCTGGAGCAGATGTAATTTGTGTTAATTGTCCTTCGTGTTTTCAGCAATTTGATACCCGTCAAAGAGATTTAGGTAAAAAATATGAATCTGAGTACGATATACCAGTGTTATATATAACTGAATTGTTAGCTTTAGCAATGGGAATCACTCCTGAAGAAATAGGGCTTAAGTTTCATAGAACTCGAATGAAGACCCAAATATAGTTGATTTAAACATTTTTATAATATTTTTTTTTATTGTCTCATTTTTCTGCGATGAACTCATTGCTGTAAAATTTAAATAACAAGAAATTCAAAATATTTATATTAATAAAATATACTAATACGTTAAGAAGGGTATAGAAAATTCCTTAATTTTAACTAGATCAAAATAGGTATAAAGAATGACTCCAACTAATTTAGTGCGCCAACCACCATGGTTTTTTCCATATATTGAAAATTATTCTCACATTTTATTGGATATCAAATTTCTTAAGTGTGAAGGCATTAGTGAGAAATTAGATTTCTTAATAGAAACGGATCTTAGAGGTTTTGAAGGATTATTATTTTATATATATAAACCAAATCATAATATCATAAAATTCGATATAATTAACCATAAAGAGGATTCTATTCATAAATTAGAGAATTTATTTTACGAGATTAAAAAGGGTACCTCTATTCAAGGATTGGATTTTATTTTTATACCTTTTGGGCATTTTACCGAAGATAACAAATTTACACCAAAAATTAAGGCACGATATGCAGAAATTACATATCAAGTATTTACTTGGTCTCCATCTTTATTATTTAAGAAAGTTAAATCCATTATCAAGATCGATAACAAATACAATGAATTAATCCCAATTGATGATGTTCAAGGATATTATTATAATTTAGATATTTCATTTAAGGGAAACAAAACTGAATATTTATTTAACTTAATAAATCTTCTATGTAGTTTCGACAATTCTCCTCAGTATGAATCAATCGTTAATGAAATCAAGTCATTAATATCGAAAACAAATGAATTTTTGTTTGAACTCTCGATGTCAGACATTCCTATTGAGATGCAAAATCTATTAAAAGAATTAGAACGGTTGAAATTTAATATTGACAATCTTAATAAAGAAGAGATATTTAATTGGCTTGATGATTTAATTGATTTTTACTCAAGGCGGACTCAAAAATAATTAATAACCGCAATTTTTTTTTAAAAGAAACCATTACACCCCTTAAGAAGAAAATTTTTTATTTCATTGTTATGTGTCTAGCAATTCCTGGAAAAATAATAAAATTCAATGAAGATAGAACAACTGCACAAGTCGATTTTGATGGAATAATTCAAAGTGTAGTTATAGCCTTAATTTCAGATCCTAAAGTTGGAAATTATGTGATCGTACATGCAGGATATGCGATCGAACAAATGAATGAAAATGAAGCTTTAGAAGCAATTGAACAATGGAAAGAAATAGCTGAGGATCAGGATTTAAATCTATCTGATATGTTATAATTATCTTTTTCTTAAAAAAATTTAACTTCTATTTTGATTTTCGGCTCTTCTTATCTATGGAATTAACGACGAGATATTGAGCATTAGAGAATATAGAGATACCAATAAAGATTATTATGATAATGTTCAGTATAGTATTATTGTTTCCTAAAGTTTCTAATGCTAAAGCTATACAAAGAGAAATCATACCTAATACAATTAAATTTTCCTTTTTCATATCTAACTTAATCTCCTCTCTATTTCTATTAATATTATGGATTTCTCCAATAAAACTACTTTAAATTAGATATAAAAAGCTTTTCTATATAGATTGTAGTTTATAAATCAAATAATTCTTCTTTTAATTTTTTCAACTTCCTATAGAGGATATTTATTGAATTAATTGCATCAGAGTTTGAGTTAAAATCGAGAGGTGAAATTCCATTTAGATCTGCTTTCCCAATCTCTGAATCAAATGGAATGGTGTGATAAAGAGGAATCTCCCAATTATCAATTATTCTGCGGATAGTATCGATTTGAGTATCATCTATAACTTTATTAGCTATTAAATAAATGTTTATAACACCCAATTTTTTTGATAGGCTAATAATTTTAGAACATAAATCTAATGATTTTTGCGAAGGTTCAGTTATGACTAACATTACATCAATCCCTTTTGCTGTGCCTCTCCCTAAATGTTCCAAACCCGCCTCAAAGTCAACAATAATAACCTCATCTCGTTTAACAAATAGATTGTAGAGTAATGTCCTAATTAAAGCATTTTCAGGACATAGACATCCAGTAGCGGGTTCTTCGATACCTCCCAAAACTAATAATTGTAAGCCATCTGGACCAGAAACTTTAAACCTATCTGGTATGTCAGAAACTTCGGGATTAATATTATAAACTCCAGGACCTGCTCCGGGAACAATGGTTCGTTCTTCTATCATTTGTTTCATTTCAGAGATCGGCACGATGTTCTTTTTAGTCTCTAAATCTATCCCTAATGTCATTGATAAATTCATCGCTGAATCATTATCAATTGCTAAAACTTTATACCCGTCTTTTGCAAATAACCGTGCCAGGGTTCCCGCAACTAAAGTCTTTCCTACTCCTCCTTTTCCAGAAACTGCGATCTTCATTTGATTTAATAATTGAATGAGTAATATTAAATATTTAGTTTACAATTTTTAAAGAAAAACTAAATTCATTCTAAATATTAATAAGAATTTTCTATGTTCATTTATAAGATATTAAATTTAATCGTTTCTACCCATAGACTGCATACGCTTAGAGATTTTTACCATCTTGTTAAAAATTCTATCATTTTCCGAGGGATCTTTGCATGCTACTAATTTATCATTCAAAAGTTTGATCTCATAGGTTAGATCTATAAATTCTTTTGGAGGATTTAATTGATAGTAAAATTTTTTATTTCCATCTTGAGTCAATTCAATATAAACCCATTTTTCATCCATTTGAGACCAATTCCATCTATTTGGAGTTAATTGTCTAACCATAATTCACTTTAACTATTTTGTAGATTTGAAGGACAAACACCTGTTATTGTTTCTATTACATGAAAAACAGTATTTAATTCTTTTATTAAAAATATATTAACAGGTTATTATAATTAAGATTCGCTAGCAAAAAGCTCGTTAAAAGCCTTTTTTGCAGTTTCGCGAACATCAACATCTTTATCTATTCTTAATTCATTTAACAAATCCTTTATCTCTATGGGATTATATTTCATTAAAGCTTTTATAAGATATAATTTTACTATCCAATCGTTATCGTTAATCAGTCTTTTGAATGCTCCAAAAACTTTAGGACCTCCAATCATACTTAAATGCTTTATTGCTGCTGTCTTTTTTGCTCTTTGAGGATCATTTAAATTATTAATTAACAAATCTGTAATTTGATCTTGAGAATTTCTATCTAATAAATTAAACATATTCGCAAAAAGTTGGGGGTTGATCTGTTCTAAATTTAGTTTTTGCTGCATTAAATGAATTTTATTTTTAGTTAACGCTTCTTCTTCTTGTTCTTTCAATTTTATTAACATTTCATTTAGTTGTTTATTTTCATTTTGAATTTTTTCTAATTTAATATTGACAAGTTCTAATTCTTCTTCTTTCTGGCTCATAAGTTTCCTGTATTCACTTTCTTTACTAATTTCAAGAGTCTTTATTCGATTTAACTCATTTTCAAGTTCATCATTGTGAAATTTTAAATTATCTGATATTGATGTATTTGTTAGTAAGGCATTTCTTAAATGTTCTTTTTCAGTTTCTAAATTATTTATTTTATCTAATAATTCAGATTTTTCACTAGGAGAAAAACTAGTTTGATTTGAGCCTTCTGTTTCAATTTTTTGGTTTTCTTTTATTAAATTCTTATGAGCGATGTTAAGATCCTCTAATTCCTTACTAATACTCTGTTTGAGGTATTCAGATTCCTCCAGTTTAATTTTAAATTCTTGTAATTCAGCTTTTAATGCTTCTATTTTTACTCTATTTATCCCATTCTCCTCAGTAAGTTGAAAGATCACCTTTTTTGCATCAATTAGTTGTTGGGCCTTATCATCTAATTCAATTTGTTCTAAGCGTTTCATTTTTTCTTGAAAAAGTTCTAATTTTTCTTCCAAATCATTAATTATTGCTTTTTTCTGTTCGTTCTCCTCAGTTAATTGAACTACAACCTTATTGGTGTATATTAATTCTTCACTCTCTTCATTATAATTTTTAGCTTTCTCCAACTCAATAGTTATATCTTCTAACGTTTGTTCTAAAATTTCGATATCTTTATCTTTTTTTATTAAATCTTGTTTTTGATTGGAAATCATTTCTTTTAATGTTTCGATATCTGCTGGTAAATCATTTTCATGAATCTCCTTAAGTTTTGCACGTTGATTTTGGATTATTCTTTTTTGCTCATTCACGGTAAATGTTAATCTCTGTACTTCTTCTTTTAAGTAACGAATGATTCTTTCTAAATCAGAGTGCGCACGATTCGCAGAGTCTATGGATTCAATTATATCTTTTAAATTTTTGCTCATATTTTAAAAATTTATTTTATAAAAGTTAAAAAAGTTTGAATTAAAAAATATTCACATTTTATAATCAGTTGATAGTATGTGAAGGTAAAAAACGTAAATGCCTCAAGACAGAGTAAATAGTAATATTTAAAAATATGTTTAAAATTTATTTCATTAGAAAATTATTTAAGATTTTAAAACTTCACTGCAAAAAGCTGGAGGTATATATATGACAAATGAAGAAGTTCCTGATTTTGATATAAACCTTAGAGAGGATGAGGACGATTGGGACGATGAGGATGATTGGGATGAAGATGAGGAAGAAGATTTGGATGATTACAATGATGGTGAGTGGGATGATGATTTTGAATATGATGACGATGATGACGATGATGACGATGATGATGACGATGATGATGATTATGACTAATGAGGCTTAAATAAGAAAAAATTATTCATTTTTTTTAACTACATTTTTTTAAAGAATTTTAATCTCTCTGATAATATCTCCTTGAATAATTGAATCTACAACCTTTTGATCTTCTGGACCTGCTACTTGGCCAAATATAGTATGCTTATTATTCAAATGGGGTGTAGGGACGTGAGTAATGAAGAATTGACTGCCATTCGTATTAGGACCTGCGTTGGCCATTGCTAGCAATCCTGGTTTATCAAATCTCTTATTGGATTGAAATTCGTCGACAAAAGGATATTTAATTTGTTGCCCTTGATGTAGAAAAGAATCAATTCCTTTAGATCTGGGACTCCCAGTGCCATTTCCAAGAGGATCCCCACCTTGGATCATGAAATTTTTTATTACTCGATGGAATTTTAGATTATTGTAAAATCTTCTTCTTGCTAAAAAAAGAAAGCTAGCCACTGTTAATGGTGCCTCATTATCAAACAAATTCAGATTGATATTCCCCTTATCAGTTACAATAATTATTTTGGTCATAGGTATTCTAAAATATCTTTTAATTAAAATTATGCTTCTATCTTGTTAATGCAAAATTAATTTATAAAAAATTTAAAGTTAATATAAATAAAGTATTTTCATAGATATATTAAATTCATTCAAATAAAGATTTAGTATGACAGTCGATCACGATCTCTCTTACTTTTTTAGTCCAAAGAGTATTGCAGTAGTTGGAACAAGTCCTACTCCGGGGAAAGTTGGCTATAATGTATTAAAAAATATAATAGACTCAGGATATTCAGGGAAGATTTACCCTATTCATCCTATAGCAAAAGATATTCTTAGTTGTAAGTCTTATAAAAGTGTATTAGAAGTTCCAAACGAGATTGATATTGCTATTATAGTAATTCCAGCTAAAAATGTCATTTCTGTTGCTAAAGAGTGTGGAAAGAAAAAGATTAAGGGTTTGGTAATAATATCTGCCGGTTTTAAAGAGATTGGAGGAGAAGGTATTCAGAGAGAACGAGATCTTATCGATATTGCAGTAAAATATAAAATGAGAATTATTGGTCCTAACTGTTTAGGCTTCATTGGAACTCAATATAATGGGTCTTTTGCATCTAATACTCCCAAAAAAGGACATATTGCGATGATATCTCAATCTGGTGCCATGTTAACTGGGATGATGGATTATTCTATGGATCAAGCTTTTGGATTCTCATGCAATATAAGCTTAGGAAATAAAGCAGATCTTGATGAAGTCGACTTTATCGAGTATTTAGCGGAAGACCCTGATACAAAAGTTATTTTATGTTATTTAGAAAGCGTAGAAGATGGAGAAAAATTCCTTAAAGTGGTTTCTAAAGCTTCAAGAAAGAAGCCAATAATTATTCTGAAAGCAGGTATAAGTGAAGCAGGGGCAAGAGCTGCATCAAGTCATACTGGTGCTCTTGCGGGATCTGATATAGCTTATACTCTCGCATTTGAAAAGTGTGGGGTTTTACGAGCAAAAACAATAGAAGATCTATTCGATTATGGAGAAATTTTTTTATACCAACCCATACCAAAAAAGAATTCGTTTGCGATTATCACAAATGCAGGAGGTCCTGGTATTGTAGCTACTGATGCATTCGAACGTGAGAATTTGAAATTTGCTCAGTTTGCAGAACCTATTTTGCACCAATTACGAGATAAATTACCACCAGAGGCTGCTATATTCAATCCCGTTGATATCATTGGAGACGCAACACCAGAAAGATATAATTTTACACTAAAAACGATATTTGGTCTAAATTCAGAAATGAATTCAATAAAAATAGATCAAGAGGATATTACTACTTATGGAGCGTTAATTATTATGTCTCCTCAAGCACAGACTAAACCTGATGATGTTGCAAAAATTATACACAATTTATCTAAAGAGTATCTAACAGAAAAGCCAATAATTTGTTCCTTTATAGGGGGAGTTTCAGTCAATAAGGCTGTAAAATATTTAAAGCAACATCACATTCCATGTTATCCCTTCCCTGAGCAAGGAGCACAATCTCTTAAAGTAATGGTTGATTACGGTGAGTATTTACAAAGTATACCTATAGACCAATTTAATGTCCCTCAATTTGATGTAAATAAAGATAGAGTTAAAGAAATTTTTCATAATGTTAGAAATGATGGCAGAACAGTTCTTTTAAGTCATGAGTCAAGTGAAGTATTCGAATGCTATGGTATTAAATCACCAAAGTCAAAATTAGCCCAAACTCCCCGTGAAGCAATGAAATTACAAGAAGAGCTGGGATTAGCAGTAATGAAAATAGTTTCTCCCCAGATAATCCACAAAAGTGATATAGGAGGGATAATATTAAATATAGCATCCCCAGAACAAGCATTTGAGGCTTATATTCAAATTATTGATAACTCAAAGCGATTTGGCCCTCAGAATGCGAAAGTGTATGGTGTTGAAGTGCAAGAAATGATTGATTACAAAAAGCAAAAAAAGGTAAATGAATTAATTATTGGAATGTCACGAGACCCCCAATTTGGTGCTCTACTAATGGTTGGTTCTGGAGGAATTTATGCTAATTTTCTAAAAGACGTATCATTTGCTCTATCATATAAATTTACTTCTGAAGATGCTAAAAAGATGCTTTATAACACTAAAATATTTAGTTTATTACAAGGAGTTAGAGGTGAAAGTCCTTCAGATACAGATGCAATAATTGAAGTTCTGTTAAAGCTTTCTCAACTAGTTAATGATTTCCCAGATATCATGGAATTGGATATTAATCCTCTTTTAAGTTTTATCCAAGGTTATTCTGCTGTTGATATTAAAATTACAATCTCTCGTGAATGAATTAAGAAAATATAAAATATTAGATATATTTAATTAAAATGATAAAAGAAAGAAGGAATGAGTTATGGCAAAGACAATATATTTATGCTCCTTAGCTGAGCATGTGGGAAAAAGTTTAATCTCAATAGGGATAATGTTAAAGCTACAAGAAGAAGGGAAGAAAGTAGCTTATTTTAAACCTATCGGTATTCCTCGAGGAGCCTACTCAAATAAAGCTGATCGTGATGTAGGATTCATACAAGCTACTGTATTTAGAACCACATTACCCTATGACATTATTAGCCCTGTTTCGATTCCAGATTGCTATTACGTCGATTTAATTGATGCAACAAAAAAAGAAGATTATTTAGATAATATAAAGAAGGCTTATGATGAATTAATTAAAGAATATGAATATATCATTATTGAAGGAGCTCCAAGCATCAAAAAATATATTCGTGTTGGATTAGACGATTTAACTGTAGCTCAAAAATTAGGGTTAAATGAGCTTGTATTTATACAAGCGGAATCATCAGATAAGTGTATTGACAACTTATTTTTCACTAAAAAATATTTCGAATTTAGAAATATGAAATTTAAAGGAATAATATTTAACAAAATTGATTACGATTATAAAGCTCGAATTGAAGAATTGCAGGAAAACCATATTAATCGTTATGAAATCCCAGTAATTGGGTTAATTGAAAAAACCTTAGAATTATTAAGCCCCAGAGTCTCTGAAATTCAATTTGCAATAGGCGCTGAATTACTTAATGAACCTGCGAGAGGAAATTTAAATCAAATGGTCGAAACGTATATTATTGCTGCTATGAATGTTCAAGCAGCTTTAAAATATCTAAGATCTGTTAAGAAGGCAGCAGTAATAACAGGAGGTGATAGGATTGATGTTGTGCTTGCAGCATTAAAGGAAGATGTAGTTGCCTTAGTCTTAACAGGATTTATTCAACCAGACGCAGCTGTGATAAGTGCTGCAAATGAAAAAAAGGTACCAATCCTATTAAGTCCCAGTGATACGTATACTACAATAAGAAATATGGAGCGAGTAAAACCGGGAATTCAAGAAGAAGAGATTAATCTAGTGAAAGATTTAGTCAAGAGTAAATTGAATTGGGATTTATTATTGAAGTAATTAATCTAATTTTTTAAAAAGTAAAAAAAAAGTAATTAAAAATTAATTTTTCAAGTTATATTTCTTTAAGGAAACATCATCCATCCAAATCCAAGCAAGCCAAGAATAAAAGCACCTAAAAATACTATGATTATGATGCTTAATAAAAGTCCGATTATTCCTAAGACTAATCCTGCTATTCCTAATCCCTTTGAGTCATCTTTTGCAATTCCTATTCCTCCAAAAATGATTCCTAGTGCACCAAAAGGAATACCTAAAAAGAATAACCAACATAGTACAAGGGATAAGATACCAAATATTAATCCAAGAATTCCAAAAACTTTTCCCATTGAACTCACACTATATTTTTTTATACTCATTTCTAGTTGAAACGATGTTATTAATAATTGCACTAATACTATTTAAATATTTATGTTAACGGGGGAAATATTTCCCTCAAAAAAACCTTTCAAAAATTAAAATTGGCTAAAATTATTGACTCTTTTACCTATTCGACAAAAAAGTAAATTATAGTTTTAAATAGTTACACGTAGTTAATCAATATATACATTTGGTGGTAATTTTGGAAAAGAATAGAGAAAATAAAAGTTTAATTGTTATTGGTGGAGGAATTACAGGTTTAAGCACCGCTTTAACATGGGCACTTAATCATGATGTGAAAAAAGAACATGTTCTTTTAATCGAGAAAGAACCTAAAACTGGTGGTTATGTCACTTCATATGAAAGGGATGGATTCCTATTCGATACATGTCAAATGATTCCTAACTTATCTGACATCTTAAATTATCTCGGGATAAAAATTGACCTCAAAGCATTCACAGGTTATTATATGAGGATTTTCTTGGTGAATCCCAAGACTCAGGAAAGAAAAGTTCTTGAATTACCTTCCGGAGTAGAATTTTTTAAAAAAGAATTAATGCGAAAATATCCCAATAATGCAGAGCAAATAGAAAAATTCTTAGATTATTCAAGAGCAATGTATCTTGAATTATTTGACTTAAAAGTTGAACCAACTATTGGCGAAATCTTTAAGACTTTAATAAAATGTCCAAAAATCGTTAAAAACGGTTCTAAAACTTTTAAGAGTTATTTTGAAAAATTTGGTATAACTGAACCCGAAGTGATTGAAATATTTAATGTTTTTGCAGAATTTAGCGCCCTTCCAGCGGAGCAAGTAACATCGATTGTACCGATTTCTGCTATGAATTCATTATTAGATGGAGTTTTTCGTCCAACAAAAGGTTTCATCGAATTACCTAAGCAATTAGAAAAAAGATATCTTAGTTTAGGGGGTGAATTGCGTGTAAACACCAAAGTAAAAAATATTATTATTGAAAAGGGAACTGTCAAAGGAGTTAAATTAGAAAATAATGAGGAACTTGAAGCTAATTATGTTGTAAGTACCATTGATCCTAAAGTCGCTATGAGAGATATGGTTGGATTAGATTTAATTAGGCAATTAGATAAAAAATATGCAGATAAAGTCGAAGAGGTGAAGATGTCTTGTTCTTCAATAAATTTAAGCATTGGTTTGGATGACGAAGTCGATTTAGCGGCATTAGGTATGGATTGTGGCTATAATGTGATAACAACGGGAGAAGATACGTATGACCGATTGTTTGAGTATTATGAACGAGGGGAAATCGGGTTTTCTGATACAAGATTTCATCTTGGAGTAGTTTGCCCTTCTTTAACCACTGGAGGAAAACCTAATATAACTGTTCGAATAACACCCGTAGCTTTAGCTGATTGGCAAGAATTAAGAGGAAAAAATCCCGAAGAGTATAAAAAACGAAAAGAAGAATGGGCCGATTTCTTTATTGATAAAGTAGAGAAGTATTTAATTCCAAATTTACGAGAGCATCTAAGAGTGCTTGATATATCTACTCCTGCTACTTATGCTCGTTACTCTGGATCTCCCACTGGCGCTATTTATGATATGGCTCCATATACCAATAACTTCGGTAGAACACGATTGAAAATGCGAACCCCTATAAAAGGATTATTTCAGCCTAAATTTGTTCACGGAGTTTTCGGGTGCCTCCTTGCAGGTTTACAAGTAAATGATATGATTCTAAATAGAAAAATTATGGATGGAAATGCTCGTTATAGAGCATAAATATATTGAATGGTAAATTTACCATGCAGAATGCCGTAGAATGGCATTAGTAGGACAAACTCCATCACATGCCAGACAATCCGTGCATTCTCCAATATTATCTGCCACAACTTTTCCATCTTCCAATCTATAGACTTCAACGGGACAAACATCTATACAATCCGCAGCACCAATGCATAAATCCAAATCAACTTCGACCCAATGGTCGTTATCCTCCCATTTTTTAATATTCATAATTCCATCTATAAAAGGAGATTATTTAAAGATTTCTCTTAAGTTTTCATTGATCTCATGAAAACAATTTAACAGCATTTAAATAAAAAGATGTGTAAATTAATATTAATAATCCAACTTTTAAAATTTAAGAGGGCATAAACCTATGTTAGAACCTTTTTGCACAAAATTAGCGAATTTGGCAATCAATTATTCTATTAACGTAAAGAAGGGAGATAGAATTGTTATATTGGGACCAGTATTCGCAAAAGACTTATTTTTAGCATTACAAGTTGAAATTTTAAAAGCAGGTGGGCATCCTCTTTTAATTCCTCAATTAGATGGAGAGGATGAGTTATTTTTTAAATATGCTACTGATGAGCAATTATGTTATTTTGATAATATTTTTGTTACCATGGCAAAAGAATTCGATGGTTTGGTACAAATATTTGCTGATTATAATAGTAAAAAACTAACTTTAGTTGATCCAAAGAAATTGAGCAAAAATCGAAGCGCAGCAAAAAGATTTGAAATGTTGAAAATTTTTAATGAAAGAGAAGCGAAGGGAGAAGTTAGTTGGGTGGGGATTCCTTATCCATACCACTCAGCCGCCCAAGAGGCATGTATGGACTTATTTTCTTATTATGATTTCGTAGAGAAAGCTTTATTTTTAGATAAAGAGGATCCTGTACAAGAATGGAAAACCCTTAAAAGAAAACAGGATGTTATTGTATCTTTTTTAAATGGTATAAAAAAGATGCAAGTATTAGGCGAAGACACTGATTTAACATTATCAGTAGAAGGAAGAACTTGGGATAATTGTAGTGGTAAAGTAAATTTACCTGACGGTGAAGTATACACAGGTCCTATTGAAGATTCGGTAAATGGTCATATTAGATTTACCTATCCTGGAATTTACTTAGGTCAAGAAATTGAAAATATATTCCTAGAATTTAAAGATGGGAAAGTAATTAAAGGAACTGCAGATAAAGGGGAAGAACTTCTACAAGAGATAATGAAAATTAGGAATGCAAATAAATTAGGTGAGTTTGCTGTTGGAACCAATTATGGAATTACTCAATTTACTAAAAACATGTTATTTGATGAAAAAATGGGAGGAACCCTTCACTGCGCTTTAGGGTTAGGATTTCCTAAAACTGGTTCGAAAAATTTTAGTGTTATCCATTGGGACATCTTAAAAGATATGAAGTTACCTGGTTCAAAGATTATAGCGGATGAAAAGGTTATTTATGAAGAGGGTAGATGGAAAATCTAAAATTATTATTGTTTTCCTTTACTTTATTACTAAAATTTTTAAAAAATAGTGAGTTAAAATGATCAACCCCATGTATGAGAAATTAGCAAATATTGTTGTAAATTATTCTCTCGAAGTCAAAAAAGGACATAGAGTAGCTATAACTGGGCCTGCTTTTGCAAAGGAGCTATTCCAGGCATTATATGCTGAAACAATTAAGAGCGGAGCTCATCCTTTAGCAATACCTCAAATTGAAGGCTTAAACGAACTTCTTTTTCAATTAGCTTCTGAAGAACAACTAGGTTATGTGGATGATGCAATTAAACACATTATGAGTAATTTTAACAGCTATATACAAATCAGAGCAGATTATAATACTCAGAAATTAACAACAATAGATCCTAAAAAGATTGCTAAAAACCAGGGCTCTCCACAATATAAAGAAATTATGAAAATCTTAATGGAGAGGTCTGCTAGTGAAGAGTTGAAATGGATTATTGTACCCTTTCCATGTCAGGCGTATGCTCAAGAAGCAAAAATGGATATTTTTTCTTATAGTGAATTTGTAAATGAAGCATTATTATTAGATAAAGAAAACCCTCTTGAAGAGTGGAAGAAGATTCAGATTAAACAAGAAAATATTGTTGAAAAATTAAATCAAGCAGATAAAATTCGCGTTATTGGTGCAGATACTGAATTAGTTTTATCAGTAAAAGACAGAATTTGGAAAAATTGCTGTGGTAAGAATAATTTGCCCGATGGAGAGGTTTATACTGGTCCTATTGAGGATTCAGTAAATGGTAATATTCGATTTACCTATCCAGGAATTTATCAGGGAAGAGAAATTGAAAATATATATTTGGAATTTAAAGATGGTAGAGTAATAAAAGCAACAGCAGATAAAGGACAAGAATTACTCAATGAAATTCTAAAGATTGAAAATGCCGATAGATTGGGAGAATTCGCAATAGGAACAAATTATGGAATTACTCAGTTTACTAAAAACATGCTATTTGACGAAAAAATGGGTGGAACTATTCACTGCGCTTTAGGGTTAGGAATGGCTGAAACGGGATCGAAAAATGTGAGTGCTATTCATTGGGATATACTAAAAGATATGAAAGTTCCTGGTTCCAAAATATTTGTTGGTGAACAAATAATTTATGAAGAAGGGAAATGGAAAATCTAATTTTTAATTTTTTTATAACAAATTTTGACATAAAGATTTTTTTTATATAAACTTTAAAAAACTAATTTACTTAATTGTTTTCTAGTAAGCTGATTTCCAACTAGAAATTAAATTGGTGACAAGCATAACTGAATTGGAAAAACGTTTTCTTATTTTCGAAATAAATGAGGATCTGGAAGACTTTCAAAAGTTGGATATAGAAGAGGGTCCTATGTACAATATTTTAAAACCAGATTCCATATTTCTATTTCTCGATGAAGATAATAAGCAAATTTGGCTTTGGCATGGACGACATGCTGAAATTAGAAAAAAATTTATAGCTACTCAATCTGTTCCAAAAATTAGAGATCAATATGGAATAGATTATAAAATAACCGCTGTTGACGATGGGAAAGAAGATATTATGTTTAAAGTATTCTTAGGTTTAGAATAATTACCATCTTTTACTTAATTATTAGAATAATGAGAGTTCTGTTGTTACATACATACTAAATTATCTTGAAATTTTTAAACTCCTCCTTTTTAATCTAATTAAGGTGGATTTATTTTATGGAAAGTAATGATTCTATTTTTAATTCAACAAAAAGAGCTATTATTAATTTTGAAAACATCAAAGAAGCTATTCAAGGAATTTATGAAATTTTGAAAATTGTAATACCAAATGAAAATATTTATTTCAAGATGGGACAAGATAACATCGAAGCAATTTGTCAAAATTTGATAGAGCTATTAGTTAATGAACTTGGTGCAAAGGAATTTATGAAAAAAATTCAACGTGCAGAGATAGATTTAAATATGCCCCTTTAAATTAAATAAAAGTTTGCTATTTCAGAATTTTTCCAGTTTCCAAAAACCATAAATAAAGATCTAATTCAGCTAAACTCAGATCAAGCTTATTTGCGATATTTTTTAAAATAATTTCAATTTCAATATATTTTTGTTTTGACATTGATTTCGGTTTTTCAATCAGGTTATATTCAACTAGTAAGTCAACAATATGAAAATCTACAATAGCATAGTCATTAAATCCTATATTTCTTAAAAAGTGACTTGCTTCTTTATACCCGAATCCTTTAATATTTTTTATTAACCATTCTCTTAATTCATCATTAGAATCAAGTTTAATTTTTTCTTCTAAATCAATTTTAAAATCCCTAGCTTGAATGATATATTGGGATCTAATATTAGGGAATCGATATCCATACTTTTTAAACATCTTGGTTAGGTCAGTTTGAGATAAGAAATTAAATTTCTCTCCAATTTTTTCATGAATTTCAATACATTTTTCAGCGGCGCAATTCGCAGTCATAATGCAGAAGCAAAGCTCCTTAAAGATGGTATCTCCATCCAAATCCCTAATCTCTGAAAATTCATTGATACGGGACTTTATAACTTCTGAAATTTCAGAACTTTTAAGTCTATTTATACTGTCGATTAAATCTTGCATTAATGAATAAATACTATTATAGGTGCTTTATATTATAATCTCTTTATATTGATAAGTGGATATCATCCTTACAGTAATATCTAAATATCATAATAGATAATTAGAGAACCCAAAAAATCCATCATTTGACTTCTGTGTTTTTTTATATTCAGAATAGTACGGAATAGAATCACATAAAAGTAAAATTCTAAATCAATTTAAAAATCAAGTCTTAAATTAACATATTAGAAATAAGGGATTTCTATAACTAAAATGTCTACTACCAATAATGACCTTGAAATGGATTTTTATATTAAAATTATTAATTTTTTCAAGAATCAACCATCAACTGATGAAACAATCGAAATCTGGAAAGATAACTCCCTTATTGAATTAATGAAAGTTCTTGAAAGAACAGAAAATAAAAAAATTATTCAAAATGCAATTATATTATTAATCTCTTTATTTGAGCAAATTCCACCTGATCTGTATAATAACAAGGGTAGAAATTCAAAATTAATAGATGAAAAAGAAAAAAAAGCATATCTAAACCTAATGAAATCAGAATTTTTGGACTGAAACGCTTTTAAAGTGAGCTGCTTTCTCGGATTTTTTTATTGACTAATAAAGAAGTAAACTTAAAAAAGATTTTTTTAAATAAGTTCACTTGAAAATATAATTTTTTTCCAAATTGGAAAACTTTATATATGCAATAATTAACTATAAAGAAAAATTTTTTAATCTGGCTAAAATTTCACAAAAGTAATCAGATAAAATAATAAAATTCTAACCGTTTCACTATGGTGGAATCCACTAAAATCCTTTCTGATGAAAATAGATTTCATAAACATCTTGGGAAATTTAGTTGCTTGATGATAGGAATCGGAGGGTTAATTGGTGGAGGAATATTTAGTGTAATTGGAGTAATATCTATTTATACAGGTCCCTATGCTTACATTTCTTATTTGATAACAGCTATTATAACTTTAATAACTGTTTATTCTTACCAAAAGTTAAATTTTAAATGGTATGGACCAGGAGGAGAATACTCTGTGGTTCAAGGGGCTTTTGTAAACACCAAATTTCATAACCTAGGATTATTTGTAGGATTACTACTCTGTTTCGGCTATATTTCCTCAATGGCCTTATATGCGTACACCTTTAGTGTATACTTTCTATTTTTATTCAATATTCAAAATAATTATTTTTTAATTTCAATTATTATTACAATCTTATTTTTAATTTTCACCCTTTTAAATTTAAAAGGAGTTAAAGAATCAGCGAGACTACAAAATATTCTTGTAATAATTAAAGTTATTATTTTGATTCTATTCAGCATCCTGGGAATATCTTATGCCTTGAACTCCCCGGCTCAGATGCTGTCAAATGTTGGTTTAGATATTGATTCCTTAAGAAATCTGTCATTTTTAGGTATAATTATTGGGAGTTCTTCTATTGTCGTATCATATCAGGGATTTCAATTAATCGCCTATGGTTCAGCAGAAATGAAAGATACTAGGGGAGGATTAAAGATGATGCGATGGTCAATTATAATTTCAATGATCATTTATTGCCTAGTAGGTTTTACGGCTATTGCCATTTTAGGTATCTCAGGATTAGTTGAAGGAGGTGTTCAATATGCAGAAGTTGCTATCGCTAATGCAGCCTTAAACTTTATGGGACCATTTGGTATGGTAATTGTTATATTCGGAGCTCTTTTATCAACTGCTAGCGCTTTAAATGCAACTATTTTAGGTTCTTCCCGTTTGATTTATTTACTCGCAAAAGAGAAAATTTTTCCAAAGAAGTTTTCATATTTAAGTAATAATAAAGTTCCTCATAATGCTATCTTATTTATAAGCATTTTAAGTGTAATACTTACAATCATTACTGGAGGGGCCTTATCAATTGCTAAAGTAGCAGCCTTTATCTTCACCCAAGTATTTTTTATCATGAATTTTACAAACTATAAAGTACATAAAAAAACAGAAAGTAAAAAATTATTGCCACTAATAGGAATGATTTTAACAGGAGCTTTATTTTTGATTTTACTAATATTTAATATTGTTAACATAGCAACTGAATTTATTTCATTTATATCCTTTGTTTGTATGCAAATTGTAATCTTATTTTTAATAACTCATATTAAAAATAATAAAAACAATCACAAACATAAATTTATTAGCTAATTCTTTCATATTTTTGTTAAATTTAAGCATTGTTCATAACAGGGTTCTAGCATGTATAAACATTTCAAACTATATAATTATTATAAAAAAAGATATCTTGGAAAAATCTTAATATTAGGGTTAATTGCATTAGGATTTCTTTTAACCTCAAATTTGAATCTCTTTGGGTTCAAGATTAATCATTTGAATGAAAATTCCTATAAAAACTTAAATACTGCTAATGGTAACTCAAATTTATTTGAAGGGACATTAAGTCCATTAAATATTACGGAGTATGGTAATTTATACAACATGAGCCAAGAAATATCGTTAACCAATCAAGAAGAAATAAATCTAAAGTACTATCTCGATGATTATCATAGTTGGGAGGTTTCCCAAATTAATAATTCAATAGATACTGTACAGGATACAAGGGATTGGATTAATAATAGTGACTTTTTACCCATAACAACTTATACAGTTTACGAAGATCATCAAAGTCCCCATGAATATCAACCCAATAGAGGAAGGGCACAAACATTAGATTCAATCAGCCAATCTGGAGCAATAGCTATGAGAGTTCACTTTGTTAATTTAAGTTTTGAAGATAGTTATGATAATTTTTTAATGGAAAATGAAAATAATACATTATGTTATATTGATACTGGGTTTAAATTAGACTTTTTCTCACCTTGGATTTTAGGTAGCACTTTATACTTCTATTTTGAATCTGATGGTTCAATTCAAGAATGGGGTTATGAAATTGATTATTATGAATTTATAAATGGATCTTCAAATATTTATCGAAATGCTCGATCTTGGGGATTTAATCAATTCTCATACACTAAAACTGGGTATGGCGCTGGTCAGGCTGATGGTGAAGATAGCATGTATTTAGCTCTTTATTCAGAAATATCCTCAGAATATCCTCCTCAATATGATGCAACCTATTATGAGGGTAATTTTGTTGAATTATACCAAAATATTTCGATTCCACGAGGAAAAGTAATTGATGGATATATTAGCTTTGATTATTACCCAGAATTTGCAATGGAATCAAATGAAAATTTTATCTATTGCGAGATCAATAATCAGAAAATATATTCCAAAGGTTTAGGAGATATTGTTAAAAGCGGAAGACGTACGTGGCATCATACTGGAAAGATTTATTTAGGTTTATGGTCAAACTCGTCAAATATTTTTGGAGGCATACAAAATAATCAAGAATTTAATATTTCTGTAGGAATCATGAGTGGAGCCTCAGTGATGTATACCGGTTTTGAAGATCAATGTCAACAAATATTTTGGTTTGATAATCTTTCATTAGTTCTTACGACGATAGCAAATTGTAGTCAAGAGGGAATAAATTTAAAACTAAATTCATTAGATTTAACTCAAGGGGACGAATGGGGAACAGCTAATATCTTATTTAATGGAAATTGGGATTCAAATCCTATAATTATTACTGTTAATACCACTTCACCTAATTTAAAGTTTAATTTGGATACAATTTTAGCTGGATATCATAAAGGTACATCAAAAATTAATCAACAAAATGAGGAGGGTATTTCATATACTATTCTAAATAATGGAACTGTGTATTGGGAATTCTTGCATAACTTTTACATGCCCTCATTTTATTCTGAATTTGAGTTTATTGTAAGTAAACCAAGCGATTGGCAAATAATTTCAGTTTTTGATCCTACATATTTACCAGTTATCTATGAAGGAGGAAATTATGGTGATGCGTATATTAAGATTAATAGAACACAAGCAAAGTTTCCTGGTTGGTGGAAATTTAAGGCAATTTCACCTAATTTTATTGAGGAAGAAAACACAATTACTTCGAGGAATGGACAATGGGGATATAATGAGTTTTATTCTGGAGATTTTGCTGAAATAAAGACCCAAATTAATTATTCTAATATTATCCCTTCTGGATTGGATCAGACAACAGTAAAACTTACCATTTATAATCCACAAGGGGGTATTTGGCATCAAGAAACAAAAGTTCCCCAACTTGATGGAACATTAATTTTTTCAAAATTTTGGTTCTCATCGTCCAATACTACTGGAGGAATCTACAATTTTACATTATTTTGGAATAATGGTACTGCTCTAGGAGGGTTAAGTTCATCTTTTACGGTGATACATCAGAGTTATATTACATTATTAAAACCAGATGATGCAAGAGAGGATCTTACAACTGGTGGTACTTTAGGAGATATTATTCCATTAAGAGTGTTTGGAAGAGATTTTGAAAATAATAATAGTATAACTAATGCAATAGTTTCCTACAATTGGAGCTCTGGAACACAGATTATGACTGAAGCTGCTCTCGGTATCTATGAAACTATACTAGACACAGGAGATTTAGGATCCTTAGGGCTTTACAAAATATCAATACAAATAAATAAAACTGGCTTTACTGTTAGTAACATTACGTTTACTATCAATTTAGGAGAAGATACCGTTTTACAAAGATTAGATTCGGATTCAGAAATAATTCTAAATGCAAATAGTACAATAAAGTTTTATTATTATTCTGATTTCGATGAAGATGGAATAGTTGGAGCGATTGTTACAGTCAATATTTCTAATCCTAGCTATTATAAGGTTAATGATCTCTTAGATGGAAATTATGAAATAACATTTAACACAGCTTTTATTGCAATACCTGGGGTATATAGGTTACAATTTACGTTTTATGCTCCCGGATATGAAGAACAAGTTCATATTTATCAATTCCGAATAATTAATCCTCCAATAGACAATCCTGGTCCAGATCTTTTATTTTTAATTATAATATTATTAGCTGCAATTATTATTATTGGCGTATTAGCATCATTAAGTATAAGATCATATGTAATGATACCTAGAAGACGGAAAAGAGAATCTGAATTATTAGCAAGAACTCAAAGATTCAAAGATCTTTCGAATATCCAAGCTATTGTAGTGATTAATAAGACGAGTGGAATTCCAATTTTCTCGAAAACGTATTCAATCCTTGAAAAACATAAAAAAGAATTATTTTCTGGCTTCATACAAGCAATAACCACCATTGGAGAGGAGATCGTTGGAAGAGAAGTAGCTACGGAAGATGTTAAACCAGAATCAAAATCATCCTTAAAGGAAAGGCTTTTAGAATTAGATTTCAAATACTTTTATTGCCTGATAAATGATAAAGAAGATATTCGGATAGTTTTTATACTTAAGGAAAAAGCATCACAGAGATTAAAAGAACAAATAATGCATCTTTCTTTAGCATTAACGTTACATTTAAGTGAAATTTTTGAAAAGTGGGATGGTTCTTTAGATCAATTTGATGATTTAGTACCACCCATATTAAATGATTATATTGAATTATATTATAAAGAGTCATTTATAATTGGAAGAACAGAACATATTGCCAAATTAAGAAAGGATAGCGAATTAAACTCTATGGAAACAAGAATTCTTAACGTTATCTATTCAATTGCTAAAAGTAAAAGCGAATTTGATTTGGATTATATTATAACCTCTGTACATGAAACAAATAAAGATAAAGTTATTGATGCATTAGAAACACTAATTCAGAAGAAAATTATTATCCCTAAAACCAGTTAATTTAATTATTTACTTTTTATTTTTTTATTTTAGGCATGGCTTTATCACAAGAATTTAAATTTGAGTGTATTAGATGTGGTAACTGTTGCACAGATCCTAATACTATTGTAAATACTAGTTATTTTGATATTGTAAGAATTAAAAATGGATTAAATTTAACTTTAGATGAATTAATCTACATTTTAGGTTTTTATATTTTTGAAAGGAACATTTCTGGGAAAACCCGTAAAAAATTAGTAATTTCTCCCGTAATTGTGGAAAAGGGACCTGCCTTTGTAGGATTATTTAAGAAGAAAAATGGTGAATGCTATTTCTATAATAATAAAAATAAAGAGTGTTCTATTTATAATCTAAGACCAATGTTTTGTAGAACTTTTCCCTTCTCTTTTCAGAAAATAGGTAAATATACTAAAGAATCTTCTGGTAAAATTAAGATATTTTTAAGTAGTAAAGGAATTGACTATTGTCCAGGTATAAGTAGTGACTCCCCAGTTATTAACGTTGAAGAATGGTTAAAATTAGGGAGTAAAACCCTAAAAGAAATCGGAGAGAATGAAAAATTGATATATAAATATAACTCTCTTGTCAAAGAAAAAAAGCTTCAACCTACAGTAAAGAATTTTCTAACTTTTTTAATAGATTCAGGTTTGAAATTCTGAATATTGTAAAGAAGCTAACAAGGTCCAAAAAAGCATTCTTAATTCTACTTGAAATGCAAGCTTATTATTTTTCCAATTAAAATCTTCTTCTAAATTTTCATTACTGAAAAAGTTAGCATAACGAATAATATTACGAAATAAATTGTTTACTGTAATAAATTCCTCATCTTTAAAATCAAGTAAATCATATATTAATAAAGCTCGTGATGTATCAGTTAAATTATTATTGATAAGTCCTTGAGGAGAGATAAGCTTTTTTATTTCAGTGTTATAGACGTTTTTAAAAATATTAAAATTGATATCTTTATCAATAATTTTTAGAATTCCCAGATGATAAAAAATATCCATTGGAAGATTTTTATTTTCTAATAGCATTAAATCTAAATCAATTAAAGGCTTAATTAAATGATTTTTATTGGAGATAACTCCCCCATTTCTTTCTAAGATCTTTAACGATAATAAACTATAGAAATTGAAAGATAGTTTTTCAGGTAAAAAATTTTTCAATTCTTTTTCTAAAAACATTTCAATCTCGAACATATCTATCATTTCAGTTTTATCTAGTAAATTTAATTCAGATAAAATGGATAAACCAAAAAGATTACTTATAGGATTGGGTTTATGGTACATCCCTGTACTAAATACTTTCCCGCTAACAAAATTTTTCAGTAAATTTAATATTTCTCCGGAATTAAAGGGTAATCCTCTTCCGATTATTTTTAAATTTGAGATAAAATAAAATAAATTCTCTAAATCAAGAAACGTAACATCATTTTCAACAGAATTTATAAGATTCTCTATGTTAATACTCAATTTCTCTAGCATTTTAGTATCCAATAGGGGAAACTTGCCAAAATAGTCAAGAAAACTAACTTTCTTATCAATAATATCAAAAAATTTGTCAGGAGGACCACTTTTTAATAGAGTTGGTTTTCCTAAAACCTCAATATTATCTTTTTTTGCCTTTTCTAATTGTCTTAATATTTCATTATTAGAATCGTCTTTGATATTTTTGACTAATGAATGATACTTCTCTTTATCAATTATAAAATTGTTAACATCATAAAATGAATCAATCTTGTTGATAATTTGTTGAATATAAGGTTTCTCTTCTAAAGCAAAAATTTCTTGTTGTTTAAATTGATTTAATTTTTTGAGAAATTTTTTTGGTAATAAATCAAAGAGATCAAGATTTTGAATTTTTTTCTCATCAATTCTTAAGATATATTCAAGAATTATTGCAAGAAGATATTTATTAATATAAGTTTTTAAACTAGATTTAATAAAGCTATTGAAATCTACATATGATTTTCTTTTATTTTTGAATATATTATTAAAGATTTCTTTTTCTAGACTTAATTCTTCAATAGGAATCCCAATTGTATTTAAAGCTGAATTCGTAGCAGAAATAATTGCATAGATACCCTTTTCAATTTCTCTTTCAGTAGTTTCAGAGATTTTTGTTGTAATATCGATGTTCTTGTAAGAATATAAGTCTTTTATATAGAAAAAGCATTTTTCGTAATAATCTAGGATTTCATTCTGAAGTGATTTTTTTAATTCTGTTAATAAATTAGGTAAATCCATTTCAATACTCAAATTATAGAGTGAGCTATAAAATTAAAATCTTATAGACTTTAATTATTTTTAATACTTTAGTTAAATTAACTTTAATTCTCTGCATCATTAGATGGTTAGATGCCCAAGGAAAAATTTTCTTATGATTTTATAGCAAAAGATTATAATTTAAAGAGAAAAAAGCCATGGAAGGATCTAAAATATTTTATAATATATCTTGAACTTCGGAACTATCGTTTCTTTGGGTATACATGCGATTTAGGATGTGCAAATGGCAGAAATTTTGAAATTTTTAGTAATTTTTCTGATAGAATAATAGGTATAGACAATTCTCTTGAACTTCTAAAAATTGCTAAGAATCGAATCAACAATGTAAATTCAAGCGTATATAAGAGTATACCTCAATTAATCTTGAGTGATATAAGATTCATTCCAATTAGATCTAACGTGATTCATAATATATTTTCAATTGCAACAATACATCACATTGAATTAAGGTCTGATAGAAAGGAAGTTCTTTCTCAAATTCGCAAAATTTTAAAATTAAATGGTTATTGTTGCCTTACATTATGGAGAAAATTTCAGAAAAAATATCGTAGCTACTTTATATCAGATTGGTTTAAAAGACTATTTAATCGTAAATATAAATCTAAACAAATCGAAATGAGGTTATCTAATTTCGGTGATAAACTTGTTTCTTGGAGAAATTCAACTTATCAGGAAATTTATCATAGATTTTATCATTTTTTTTCCAGAAAGGAGGTAAATGAACTTATTAAAGAATTTAAAATCAAGGAAATTAAAAAACTAGGAGGCCCAAACAAAAAAGACAACTTTTTTTTATTAATTCAAAAAATAGATTAGGAAGTATTCAATGACAAACTATATTATTATAACATTTAAGAATAAATGGTTTGAAATTATCATAAAGACTATCAATAATCGCACAGTGAAAGTTGATTAAGCGGTTCGTGTTATCACAATAAAAAATAGCATGAATGCTTTTTTCATTATAATATCTTTTTCTAATCATTTTAGCTCTTCGACCATACCAAAAAGTAATATTGTGACTCAATAGGTAAGATTCTTCTTTTGAAGTAATAACTAATCCTATCCTACTATAAATATCAATCGATTTCTGAATTTCTTTTGCATAAAATAAATTTTCAGGCTGTTTTTTTTCCCAGAAAATCTCCATTTTAGCATCAGAACCCCAAATCTCATCATAATCATTTTGAGAGTGAAGTAAAATAGTTCCCTCGTCGTTATCTCCTTCCCACTTAACTTCTTTAAACCAAATGGGCATTTTATTTATTACAAGATTACATTCTGATTTTTCATAGACATAATAATTGTATTCCATTTTTAAAACGCTAATAAATAATTATAATCACGATATAATTTACTTCTAAAATAAATTGAAGCCTTAAAAATCTTTATAAAGAGAAATTATAATTATAATAAAATGAAATTCAATTATGATTCTGTCAATTTCTTTGCTTCTTCAATCCATTTCTGAATTCGCTCTTCTGAAACTCCTTTTATTAAAGTAGATAGTTCTTGAGGATCTTCTTTCAATAAATCTTCTACATTGTTTACTCCTAATTCGACAAATTTTTTCTCTGTTGAAAGCCCCAATCCTGATAACAATGTTAAGGGGCTACCCTTTACTTCAACTTTCTCTTTTTTTACTTTTTCTACCTTAGCTACTTTCTCTACCTTTTCCTTCTTAACGGGTTTTACTTTCTTTTTAGGAGTCACCTTTTTAGCAGCTACTTCCTTTTTAACTATCCTCTTTACAGGTTTTTTTGATACTGGTTTAAATGGCGTGCGCTTCTTCTCTTTAAAAACGTATGGTTTCCTCTTCTTTCCTTTTTTCTCTGAAATCTTTAACTTTTCTAATTTTTCAACATTTTCTTTATGCGTAGATTGCCTAATATAATCAATTGGAATATTTAGCTTCTTTAATAATTGAACTGTTTTCCCAGCTTCTCTAATTTCAGCTAACGAAAAGCCCTTCCCTTTTCTTAAATTATGAGCTTTTGATGGTGAATATACTATTGCATTTGCAGTATCTTTAGTTTCCATAATAAAAACATCTTACTTAGCTTAGTTGTAGGTAGGATAACTCTTGCAAGTTTTTATTTTTTTCTATTTAATATAGGAAAAACTCAAAAAAACATTAATGTATACTATTTAAACAACCTTACATTTTAATAATGTCTAATTCTGCTAATTTTTTCAGAATTTCATTAATTTCTGTTCGTGTTTTGTTAAAATATCTTGAGATTTTAAGCGGAGAATTTTTTTCTTTTTCTCCTGTACATTTCAAGGCCACTTTAAAATCGAAATCATTAATCATACCCATAGACAATATTTTTTCTAAAACTTTTTTTGCAATTAATAAGGTAGGAAAAACCTCAGCAATTTTACCGCCAAATGTTAAATTTTCAATATCAGTGTTAATCGTCTGAAATCTGCTCCTTTCAGTTGTCGTTCGGAATATCTTTATATCTGATTGATGCTTTTTCCAAAATCTATTAGCAATCTTATGAATCACCTCAATCAATTTGTCTGTATTATCATCAGAATCAGAAATAGAACAAAATAATATTCTAGAAGTTGGATGATAATAAATCACAATTGTAGAGTCTTCAGATTCAACGGTTCTTATTATTTCATCACTTCTTTTTCCTTTTGCCATCGCATCTTGAATATTATCAATAATTTGGTTTATTTCTTTAAAAAAACCTGGTATTACTTCATTTCCAATTTTACTTTTTTGAAACTCTTTAAAAGTGGTTTCTAATATTGAAATCCCGTTATCCCCATCAATTAGATAGATTTTATAGATCAATGTTCAAAATAAGAAATACAGTTTTATTATCAAAATAATAATACTATTTTCTTAAGAATCTTTACATTCCACTTTTGTCATGGTTAAAAATAAAAAGAGAGTTTTTTATATATCTTTTAAAATTATTGATAGTAAATTTTACAATGAAAGTAAAGAAATTATCTTTGTTTTTTGGTGTAATTATATTCTCATTGCTTTCAATAAATACAAATCATTTTATTTACAGCGGAATTCCTAGCCCTAAATCATCCGATACGGGAGTTTCAGGTTATACTATAACAGGGAGTATTACATACCAAGTTGAAATAAATTTTACACTTACTCATAATAATTTAAACGGTTTCCTAGTATCCAGTGATTATAATTTCAAATTTGCAAGATTAAATAATCGTCATCCTAATTCTTCCTTAACGCATTATACACCACCATACCAAGAAAGCTTATTACTATACCATAAAATAATTGGTAGCGATTACGTCCCCTATTTTTCGCAAGATAAATTCAATAATACATATGACATCTTCAATGCTACGCTATCACCTTCACAATCGATTATTTTAAATCAAAAATATAATATTACATTAAATGCGATTTCCTTTCCGAATATCGAACCTTCATCGATTGGTATATACGACACTTCCGATGATATTTTTGATTTATATTGCAATAAGTCAGAAATCTATTATGAGAAAAATGATCCTGTATTAAATGCCACCTCTTTTAGTATTGTAGATCCAAGTGATAATCCTGTGGAAAAAGCTCAAAAGATTTACAATTGGGTATCAAGTTATCTTACCTATGATGGAACCCTTCCTGGTCAAGAGAAAGGGGCGTTATGGGCTCTCAATAATAGCAAAGGAGATTGTAGTGAATATTCATCTTTAATGATTACACTATTGAGATGTCAAGGAATACCTGCACGTAAAGTTACTGGTTATGTATTTTCCAATAATCCAAATATTCAGCCAACTCTTGGAGAACAGAAAACTTTTTATATCAGCAGAACCGGAGGGAGCTCCTCGACTAACTTTTTAGGACATGCGTGGGTCGAATATTATGTCCCAAATATTGGATGGATCGCTTGCGACCCTACATGGAATAACGGAGCAAATTATTTCAATCGAATCGATTCTCTCAGATTTGCTTCCAATATAGGAGCATGGTTCACAATTCCATTATTACCAGAAATCAGTGAATTTCCAAATCCATGCATAGTTTACGATACAGATGCTGATTTTAACTATGATTATAATGTAGTAATAACTGTAATAGAATCAAGTAAATTACCACTCGATCCCTTAACAATAATTATAACTGTGGGAACAATCGCTGCAATTGTGTCTGTTATCATATTGATAATAGTAATTAGTAATAAGAGAAAAAAGAGAGCAAAAGAGGGATATTATTAAAAATATTTTTTTTTATTTTAAAATAAGTGAAAATAAATTTTAGATATAAGTTTTGATTAAATCTTTTATATTTTTAGTGAATTTCGGTAGCTGCTTCTCGATTTTCTGAATATTCTCAAATTTTTCCATAAATAAAAGTAAATATAAATTATATTTATCTACTTCAATTTTTTTAAATATTATTTTCTTTTCTTCCTCAGTTATGCCTGAGGTAACAATAAAATCTTGTTTTAGTAATTTAAATTCTTTAAAAGTTTTGTAGAGCGTTTGGAAGTGAGGGGCTGATATTTCAAATACCTTTTCAGATATTTCTGAATGAGAATAATTGGATAAGATTATACCATTGTCATTTAATAATAATACTGCATCAGATTCTGTTTTATTAGCCAAAAACTTAAGTTGATTTTCGAATAATTCCCGGTTTGGGCTGAGTTGTGAAAGTCCATAGGAATAAGCTGAGATTAATGAATAATGATCGAAGATAGAGGTATGAAATATTTTAAGAAAGAAATTTGCGGCTGTTCCTGCAATTTCTTGTTCAAGAAATTTTATATTCTTTTTAATATCCTTTGATTTTTTTAAATCAGGATCAAACTTGTTTAAACAAACTACTATGGGTGGAAACTCATCTAACTCCCTTAGAGAATTTAAGATTTTTTTGAATAATTCAATAGCTTCTTCGTTCCTTTTAACATCTTGGATATCAATGAAGTAAAATAAAAGATCAACATTATAAAGGTAGACTTTGCTTTGTTCAAGATACTTTTCTCGATACTTTTGTTGACCCCCTAAATCCCATATTGATATAGTTGAGTTCTGTTCTTCAAATATTTTTTCCTCAGTTCTTGCAACTCCCTTAGTAGGCAATGCTTTAATGATCTCAGAATATTTTTTCTTAACACCTAGTAAAAAACTGCTTTTACCTGCTCGATCTAATCCTACAAAAAGAATTTTTAATACTTTTTTAGTTGTTATTGAATCTTTTATTTCACTGCTAAAATCAAATAATTCTTTCTTTAAATGTTCTAAAATTAATTTACTTTTCTCCACATTTTGTGAAACTTGTACCTTAGAAGCTGCTCTATCGATAATTATTCTTAAATATTTCATATTTTCATAAAAGAATACTTTATTTTGCTCATCAATTAGGACAGAAATAGTTGCAGCTGTAGCATTTCCACGAGCATTTGCATCAGGTATCAAAAAAAAATAAGTTAATCCATTCATTTTTAAATCAGGAAATGGTAATATACCAAAATAGTTGACCCCTTCTATATCAGTTCCATCTTGATACACAGCATCACCCATTAAAAGACTAATTGTTTTCATGGCAATTAGTAAACGAGCAGACTCTTCCATATCATAAGGCCAATAAAATTTTGCAGTCGGTCCTTCCTCGTCAAAAAAACTCAAAACGACAGCTTTTATGATATTTGCACTAGGACTATTCATTTTACGATTCCTAATTCTTCTAATATATCAAAAATAGTTTACGTACTTATAAATCTTTTAACCTATTCAGTAATTTTTATATAATACATTTGGGACGATTCACAGATTCTTTTAAGAAAATCGTATATTTGCTGAGCATTGCTTAATTCTTTATTATGCTTGCTAAGAGATATCTGTTCAATAGCATTATTTTGAATTATTGAATGAAATATGCCATGACTTTTAATACGCTCCAGCAATGGCATATTAAGGTTTACGGCAAGATGGTACGATTCAGTATAATGAGGATATTTATCATCATTGCGAGTAATTGCATCGTTACTAAAATGCTTTTTATCTAATCGAGTAAAACGGCTTAAAGCTTTATTTGATGAACTTCCAGTCAAACAAAAAGGGAAATTTAATTGAGTTGATTTTTCTTCGCAAAACTCCTTCATTTCAAGTATTATCTTTTGTGCCAATTTGATTGAATCTAATATTTCAGAAAAATCTAAATTTGTTAAGCTTTTTAGGGTTTCACTTAAACCCACAAATCCTATGCATAATTTCTGATTTCTTAAATCAAATAAATTATCCTTATTTAAATTACTACAAAGTGGAAGATGATTTGTTTTTAATCTTTTTTCAATCACTTCCACTTTTTTTATCAAGATTCTAACAACTATTTCCATTAAATCAATTAAACTTTCAAGAAATTTATCCTCATCTTTCTTTTGATAAGCTATTCGCGGCAGATTTAAAGAGATTTTTTGAAGTATTCCATAATTATTGCAAGCATTACTATGATATTCAAAATGCCTTTCTTTGACCCAATTGAGGCATGAGTTAATAAAGTAAAGCTTTTTAGTTCTTAGAGATTCATTAATAACTCGAAAATATGATTCCTCATACTTCCGTAATAGTTCCTCATCAAAGAATACAATATGATTAGGATATAAGAGAGATTTGCTGTTATAATCTCCTTTCGTGAAAATAGAAGTTAAAATTTCAAAGATTTTAAGGCATTCCTGTTTATAATCGCCATAAACTCCTGATCCTTCTCCATTTGGAGTTATGGCGGAAAGATTTAAAAGCTTTTGGGATATAGTTGGAGTGCAGGAAATTGAAGTCTTTAAAGAATTTTTAGCAGTAATCATCGCTAATTGATTAATTTTATAAATAAAATTTCTTAATATATTTTCAATTTCATTGTTTGATAAGCCTCTGACATACGGAGCTAAAAATACTGTTATATGTTCAAGTTTCTGCTCATCGCTAAATTCACTTTGGATGAAACCTAACCACTGAGCGAGTTGATAGGTCGCATCCAATAAATTTTTTGGCGGACCTAATTTAGAACCAAAATTCCAGTGTTTCACGGGGGGCAATCCAAACTTTAAAATCATTCGCGGATCCCATACTTCTGAGTACATTCTTAAATCAAAATATTTTAGTTGATGAATGTGAATATCACCATATAAGTGTGCATGAGCCTCTTCATCTGATAAGATTCTTAACAGTGAATATTCTTCTGCCAACTGATTAGCTGCTAAATGATGAATTTTTTCTGGATTAATAACCTTTTCTCGGGTATGCTTAAAATTAGTTTCAAGAATTTCTTCATAATCCATCAATGGCATTCCAATTCGGGTATATAATTTACGTTCCTCTTCATAGTGCTGTTCAGATAGAATAGAACATACGATTTCTCTTATATGAGGCCCAGAAAGAAATTTTATACTAGAAGATATAATCCTTCTCACTACTAATTCTGTTATTTTTCCAGCAACAGTTTGATTTAATCCAGTTTCCTTTATTATACTTAACTCAATTTTAGTAGGATCAAAAGGTACAACATCTCCTTCTGTCCTAAAAACTTTTGGCATTAATTTCTTTAAATAAGATTTTTCTTTTTGACTCATTTCCAATTCCAATTATACCTAAGAGAATGAATTTATTATAATTTAATTAAATTATGTAAGATTTAAATTTAAAATCATTATTCCTATAGCCTCTTATATTTATTTTACTTTAAAAAAGAAAAATATGTATGTTAAATGAATCTATTTATTTATCTTTAAAACACTTCTTTACTGAAATTTATCATATCCTCCTTAAATCTACTAAGGATGCAACTGAAATCTGGTGTGAAACATACGAAATTGACTTCCTAGCTACTTTGGATAAAGAAAGCATTAATGATCTCATCAATAAGTTTGAATTTATCTCACGAAAAAAAGGGAGCTACACATACTTTTATTCAATAAATAAAATCTCATTTATCATAGAAGCACTACAAGTACTAGAATTTGACATTAAAGAGTTATCAAACTTAATTAACTTTAGTGGTTTTGAACAGTTGATTCAAGAAATTCTTGTAAAAAATGGGCATTACACCATAAAGAATTTTAGATTTTCAGATAGATCATATTACAGAAAAACAACAAAACAAACTAAATACGAGATTGATGTGATCGGATGGAAGGAGCAATTTTTGCTCCTTATTGACGCGAAGCAATGGAATAAAAGAGATGCATTTAGTGCACTTAATAAAGCAGCAAATTTACAATACCAGAGAGCTTTAACTCTTCAAAAAAACTCTGAAATCCTTTCAGATCTAATCCAATCTCTTATTGGACCTAAAAATTTTTTAAAAATCAAATTACCTATAATAATAATCCCAATAATAGTTACCCTCGAAGAGAATAGGGCACTCATAAATGAAAATATGGTCCCATTAGTCTCAATCTATAAAATAAATTCTTTTCTGCAGGAATTAAAATTAAACTTATCCTATTTTAAAACTCTTAAAATAAATAAAATATCTATACAAAAACAAATATTTAATTCATTTTGCGAATCCTAAATAATCTTTAATTTGTTTTTTGACTATATTTGCGGCAAAATGAATAATCCCGCTCTTAACTTTTGGATTAGAAAGTATTACTAAAATCATATCATTAAATTGAGGGATCTTATTATCTATGGGAGCCAAATCTAAAACTCCATGGGTGCCCCTTACTGATATATTTAAAAGTTTACCTGCGCTTAAGCTCTCAATTATATCTAAACCTATCAAAGAAAGACTTTGACCTATAGTCGCAAATAGAGAGTCAGATATTCTGGAAGAAATAGCTGAAGCTAGAATCGTTCCATCTTTTTTTATTATTGCTGATGCTTCGATATGGAGATCTAATTTCAATAGTTCTTTCAAAATTTCATTCATACTTGAGGGCGATATGGCTTCTTTTTGCTTTTTTCCTTCTCTTTTCTTCTCTGTTGGTAATTTTTCAACAGTTACCTTTTTAGAAAGAAATTTGAGAACTTTTGTCATATCTTCTTCTAATTGTTTCTGCTTAATTAGAGTAGATTCCAAATCTTGGTTGTTCTCAATTAAAACTTTTTTTTGTTTCTTCGGAGTAGGGGTTCCAAATATTGCTTTTGAGGCTATTATAGATCCTTTAAAAGGTCTAGGAGTGATTTCTTTTAGAATTTCCTTATTTTCTCCGATTTCTGCTTTAACCGCATCAACTTGAGAATCATCCATCTCAGGATCAGTATATTCTTTTGGAATCTCTTGAAGTTCTAGTAGTGAGGGCTTTATGAGATCTTCTCCTTTAATCGATGCTCGTTTTGATTTAGTTGGCTTACTAGATTTTTTTTCGACACCAATCTTCATTCGTGGAGCTTTACTTGAAATTGGTAAGAGAGCTCCGCATGTCCTGCAGATACGTTCATTTGAAGGATTTGTCGTTCCACAATTCGAACAAATTATCATTAACCGAATATATATTTTTTGATACTATGTAATATAATAATAAAAATTCAATCTAATTAACGTTTAGAATTTTAAAAAATAAATTTATTTATAAAGAAGTTCTTTTAGGAGATTGGAAAAAGTATCAAAATCTTCCCGAGAGATATTAGGATCTTGATTTAACATTATTAAATAATATGGGGGGCCTCCTTCCTTTAGTGATAATTGTTTAAAAATAAAATTTCTCCCAAATCTCTGAATTACCATTTTACTCTCATCATATTCCTTCCCAGGTAACACTTGTGTGAACTGTAAATTATCATTCAAAGCTAAAAAATAGGGTGTGGAAGCTGAAAGTAAGTTATGAGCTTCTTGAGTTTTATAATATGCTCCCAATACTAAAGAATTATCATCAAGGATTACAACTCCTTCTGAATTTACCTTTTCTGCAAATTGATTCATAGTTTTTTCAATTAAATCTGCTTTTGGGTAAAGATTCAGTAAAATTTCGGACATTGCCTTGATTATTGAAGGTAAATCGTATATGGACGTTTTGTAATAAAAAACTTTCTTATAATCAACTACATTTTTTATTTTTTCTTTTATTTCTAGTTCTAAAGACTTTAGTTCATTTGGAGCATTACGTTTTAATGCTGGATCATACTTGTGGAGGAATATGTAAATGGGTGGACTTATCCCTAATCTGCCGAATTGTTCTATAACATCTTTAAAATAACTTATAGATTCTGGAAGTCTACTCTTTGCTTGAATATCTATTACATATATCGCGACCTCAGTGCCCTCAAAATACTTACCAGGATTCTTTAAGTAAGCAATTCGATAACTTACTTGCCCTCCAAGATCCCATTCAGCGATATCCCTGCCCAAGAATTCGAAGATACGTCTCTGTGCTCCCCTTGTTGGCTTAAGCAATGCAATCTTTGAGAACTCTCGCTGAAGTCCTAAAATTATAGTTGTTTTGCCTGCAAAATCAAGACCAGTGAAAAGTATCTTAGAAGGTTCAACTGGCTTTTCATCCTTTTTCTTAGTTAAATATTGGATTGACAAACAAAATCACCTATCTAAGCATTGAGATAACAAAAATAAAATATAAATATATTCTTTTATAAAAAAAAAGATTATCTTATGCTATAAATTTCTTTCGCAAAAAAATTCTTAAAACGGTAATATTTTTTATTATTTCTGATTCTAGAACTTCTTTTTTATTATAAATAATATCCAAAATTTCAAATCTGTCTCTGAAATTTTTGGTAAAACATCACTTCCTTATTATAGCTCGAATCCTTTTCCAAAAAATTCAGTAATATCAAAATAAACTAACTTTCTTATACCGTTTTCCAATTGGATCTCTAGCAAGTCATAATTTTTTTCATCCTTTTCTATTAAACTTTGTTTTATGAGTTTGTAATTACCAAACCTTCTTCTTAACTCTATGTACTCCTGGTCTACTCCCTCAAAATGAGAGCAATTGGTAATCACAATCGCATTTTCATAGGATGTTCCATTACCACCTGAGATTCTTACCATTTACACTCTTACCTTTTCCATATAAACCAATTAAAATTTATTTTTTACATTTTGATTAAGTTTTATGTTTGAGTCAAATAATTCATCAATTTTCTCAATCACTTGTCCAGGAGTTTCAAGACCATAAATTTTATCTGATCTTCTATCATCAAGCTTCTGGTTGGAAACTTTTGATGACCAACCTTGAATATTTGACAAAGCAATAATAGGTTTTTGATATATCCATGCAAAACAGAGTTCAGACAGTGTCCCTGCTTTTCCTCCAATTGCCACACATACATCACCTGTTAAAACCACTACAATATTTCGTGCTTGTGAAAATGGGACAGGTATTACTATATCAACATATCTGTTTGCAGCAGATTTCTCTATAAAAGGAATAACGCCAATAGTTAAACCACCGTTTTCTTTCACACCTCTACAGATTGATTCCATTACTCCAGTTAATCCCCCACAAACTATTGCATACTTATTTTCTGCCAATAATCTTCCCAATTCAATTGTAAGTTTTTCAGTTTTATTATCAATTTCGCTAGCACCTATAATCGAGATTATTCCCTTAAAATTATCTTTAAAATTAAATTCCATAATAATTCTCATCCACTATGTTTTTATAATATCTTATTTAATATCTCATAACAGTTAACGAATCCTTACCATTATTTATTTTTAATTGATCTCCTTTTATTATTTTCCCAATTATCTTAGAAAATAACCCATATTGTAAAAAAGTTTCCAAAATTTTCTCTGAATTTTGTTCCGAGGCAGTTAGGATATATGAAGTAGTAAGATACATTTTTAAATATTTTTCCAAAGAATAATTCTGGTCTCTTAAAATTGGAGGTATCTCTATATTATTAATATTTACATTTGCTCCTACTTTAGAATATCGAATTAACTGCAATAAGGTTCCAAAAATGCCCCCATTAGAGATATCTTTTGAAGAATTAGCTAAATGTTGTTTAGCGATTTGATGCATTGATTTTCTTTTGTGAAGAACTTGAGCAGTGCTTTTAAACGTCACAGTATCCCAATAATACTCACTTGCTTTACCAATTTTTCCATCAAAATCAACAGATAAAATAATATCGTCGTTAAATTGTGCATTTAAAGCAGAGATATAATTTTTTTTCTCTATCTCACCAATTATAGTAGAACTAAGTTCATAATAATTACTCTTAGGCTTAGTATGCCCTCGTATAACGGGTATTTGAAACTTTTGAGATGCTTCGCATATCCCTTCAATAATTTTATGGCCAATATTTATCTCCTTATAAGAGATAATAATACTGGCGGCCAGAGGTGTTCCTCCACAACAATAAATATCATCTACACCAACTAATAAAGAACTAAAACCTGCTCCATATGGATGATTCTCAACAAATTCTGTCTTAATTCGATCAGTAGTTAATAAGATATATTTATTATTATCTTTAATAGCAGCGGAGTCTTCCCCTATATCTGAATAAATACGTTCATTTTTATATGAATTTTTATGAATAAATTGAACGAAAGGATTAATGTCTTTCTTTTCAATAACGTTTTTATTATTTCTTATGCTATTTGCTATAGTTTCTAACATATACAAATCTATTATATAAGGAATTTTAAAAATAGTATAATTACTCAGTTTATACTATTTAGTTCCAAAGTTATTGTACTTAATAATAATTATAAGTTTACCATATTTATATTTAAAGAAGATGAAATCATCAATTAGATTCAAATTATTAAAGTTAATTGCTATTATTATATTCGCAATTATATTTTTATTGCCCTTTTTTACAATTTCTAAATTTAAATTTAATTTTGAGTATGAAATTAAGTTATCTCAAGTTATATATCCAGAAATACTTTCATTTTCAAATGATAGATGTTTATCTATTGACGATAGTATTTTTCCTCATCATGTAGGAGTATCAATGGCAATAAGTGATAAGGGAATAATATTCGTAGGATGGAAGAACTCAGAAAGTCATAATGGAGGAGGAGCAAGAGTAAGTTTTGTAAGATCTCTTGATGGAGGAGAAACATGGACATATCCATACGACATGCCAATGTTTGAAGGGCACTCTACTAGACAGACACATCCATGGCTCTATTGGTTCAATGATACAACATATTATGCTTATACAGAGCATGAAGAAGGGTATTTAACACAAATTACAGTTGCTAAAAGTGATAATAATGGCGAAACATGGACACCTGTTAAAGCAACCAATGGAAGTTATTTTGCAAATAAGGAAACATTTATAGTCAGTAAAAATAATACCATTTATGTCGTTTATGGTGATTCAGATATGGAAACCAATTATACAACTATAAGATTGAGTCGTTCAATAAATAGAGGGGCTTCATACCAAGAAATCAAAAATTTGGGGGGAGATGTTGACTTCATTGGTCCATACGTGACTTTAAATAGGACGGGGGATATCTTTATTGCGTGGACTTGGGTTCCTGAGTCAGGAGGAAATCTTTATTTTACCAAAAGTTCAGATGGTGGCCAAAATTTTGATCCTCCAAAGCTAATAAATCAAGATGGTAATTACTGCATGTTTGAGGAAATTAATTATGAACCTAGCAAAATCTCTTTACCTGTTCTTGAATTTGATCAAAATGATCGGCTTTATATAGTATGGGCTGATAAATTCGATCAGCAAGGAGATACTTGGGATGTTTTTTTAAGATATTCAGATGATTTTGGTTCAACTTGGAGTAACCGAATAAGAATTAATCCTTCAATTATAGGGCATCAATGGAACCCTGATGTGGCAATTGATAAATCAGGCAGGCTTCATATTGTTTATTACAGTGAAGATGAAGATAGATACAAGCCTTATTATCGGACTCTAAATTTTACGGGACCCAATCGCAATATAACAGTATTTTCTGAAGAAATTGCGATTGCACGGGGTTTTACCTCCAGTATATTTACTAGGCCTGGTGAATATTTTGCCATTCAACTTGATAGTAATAATATTCCGCACATAGCTTGGTCTGAAGGAAGAAATTATGATATGGATATTTACTATTCCCATGGACTCACTTATGAGACCCCTTATCCATATCCGAATGAAATAATAACTGTTATAATAGTTATACTTATCGCTGGTATTATTTCTATGGTCATAATTTTTTATATCAAACATAAACATAGATTAATTGAGACAAATCATAAAATCTCATATAAGGGATTAGATAGCAAGGCAAAAAATTACATGAAAACCTTTGTATATATTTGTAGTAATTGTCATAAATTTTCCCATACTTTGAGAGAGTATTGTGAGAGTTGTGGTGCTAAAAATACTCTTAAACATGCTTCTAAAGAAGATTATCTCAATTATTTGCCAGATTTAAAATAAATCTTTTAATATTGACATTTCTTTAATACTTAATTAGAATAGAAAAATGAAGTAAACTTTTTTAATACTTATCCTAAAAAATAATATAACTATAATTTTAAATTAATCATAAGTTTTAGGGAATGGAAAAATTACTTAACACTTCAATAATAAAGGGATTTGTTTTTAGTGCCTATGAAAAATTAGGACCTCAGCCTATTTTCATGTTTCCAGAACCAATCGACCAGAATGACATAAAAGATGAAAAGAGCTCAATAGAAGAGACTTTCAATTTAACTCTACGAGATTACACACAAATCTCTATAAAAAATTTAAGTCTTTTGATAGGAGATGGCACAATCCTAGATAATGTTGATGTTGAGAAATACCAGTATTTTGGAATAATTCCCTTTCCGGATTTTAATTTAACCTCTTTAACTTTTTTTCATTTTGTAAACGTGAGATTTTCTGAGAAACCGCTAGCGACAGCATTCTCATTACTTGTAGATGAAAACAAAAGAAGTTTTTTGTATAATAATATTAATAGATTGAAAAATATAGTTTTGGATTTCTTCCAATTATTTGATAAGGAATTGATTGATGGATATAAGCCATACAAAGAGGTAGAACATCTATTCAAAAGCCTTTTGGAAAATGTGGTTAAAATTGAGGAAACCCCTACAACTCCGTTTACTACTCAGAGAAAAATGAAAATTATATTTGCGGGTTTAGATGATTCAGGTAAAACTTCATTCTTGTTATCAATAGACCGGAAATTTTCTAAATTGATGGGATTAAAACCAACTATTGGAGCTCAAGTTAGCTCTATTAACGCATTTGGAGCGAATATATTCTTATGGGATCTTGGGGGTCAAGTAAATTTGAGAAAAAGTTACCTTGACAGAGCACAAATTTATTTATATGAAGCAGATTTAATGTTTTATTTCATTGATATTAAGAATAAAAGTAGATTTGATGAAAGTATTGATTACCTCCAAGAAGTAAATAAAATCATAAATAACTTTAATCAAGTAACTCCTATCATATATATTTTATCAAAAGGTGATCCTGACATTATTGAATCGAAAGAGATTCAAGAAAATCTGCAAATAATTAAAGAAAAATTGAATAATATTGAACAGTTACAAGAGATTCATGTAACTACAATATTCCAAATCTATTCTATTTTAAGGGCTTTTTCTTCTGGATTATCAAAATTAAGTCCTAATAAAGATTTGATTGATCATAATCTGAAAACTTTTTCGATGGAAACAGCTGCTTATTTAACCTTGATTCTAAGTAGTGATGGATTAGTTTTGGCTGAAGATTATTTGCCTGAGGCAGTCTCTTTGACAAAGATCCCTCATTCTGCAGAATTATTAAACATATTTGAAGTTACAGCACCTCAATTTGCAATATTGTTCAAAATATTCTCCAAGTATAAAGCACTTAGAGAAAATGAAGCTATATTTAAAGTAGCAGATTCCACAATACTTTTTAAAAGAATAAATGTCTATAGGTATGAGATGTATATTCTCTTTCTCTTAGATGATGAATCTAAAAAAGAGAAAATAAATCAATTATTACCAGCGTTTCTTAAACGTACACAGGATTTATTAATTAGGTATATTTCTTAGAAGATTTTCTTTAAGGGTGTTAAATCTGAGATATTTTTTCTTAATACCCTTTTTCTATAATATGAGTTTATGCCTGAAATTAAGGATAATGCAGGAACAATGCATTTTGTAAATTTTATAGGACCAAATAAGACAAAATCACTTCCACTATTTAGACAGTAAGCCATTATTGATGCGATTGCACCACACCTAGCACTTTCTCCAAATTTCTTTATAAAATTCCACCCATATATAGCATTTGCTGGTGCAAATCCAGTTGGAACACCAAGCTCATTTTTTACTAATCTTGTGGTCTCAACATTAATTCCTATAGAGGGTAAATCTAATACAGCTGTATCAACAATATAGTTTTCAATATTCGCTTTTTTAGCTTTAGGAATAAGGTTATTTTTTAAAAATTCAATTTTTTGATGTGGAAAAATATATTTTGTCCCAAAAGTTAATAAAACAGCACATTTAACTCCAATATCTCTTAATTTAGATAGATTTTCTTCAGAAGTATTTTCATCAATACTATTCAATATTGCTTTATCTAACAAACCAATTTCTTTTAAAGTTTCCATAGCGGGGATACGAGACTCATCGTTTAAACCATCAACTAAAAAGGGATAATCAACAATCTCAGACACAACCTCACATTCTTTTACAAGTGCCTCTGAATATGCACCCACGATATCTATAATCCCTTGCATATTTGTATCTTCAATTATTTCAGAAAACTCATTTAACTCTTTCTCTAAAAGTACTTTATCAATTTTTCCAATTTTTTCATCTAATAAAGCCGCATGTTTTGCATAAAAAACTGTACCGATCATTACAGTAGGATTCTCCCCTGGCTCTCCTCCAAGTTTCACATTACCTATTTCAATAACCTTTTGATCTTTCTCATATGTTAACATATCGATTCACTTTTTTCGCTTAATTATCTAATCTGGAATTTTTTCTTTTACTTTACTTTTCTTTCCAAATCTTTTCTTAAATAATGTTCCAGTATAAATTATACTTATGATAAATTCTGGTATCCATTTATGAAGTAATAAGATTATTATCGCAGCGATAAATGAAGAAGCTGCACTTATCGATACATGGATTGACTCCCATGGATACCCGATATTATATAATTCTATTTGAATCAGCATACGAATAATGTTGACAATATAAAAGATAAGTGAGGAAATTACAAGTGACTTTGCTTTTCTCCAGATTATGTCTCTGTTAGTTCTTTTATCTTTAGAATGAGGAATGAATAAAATAATACCTGCAAATACACAGATTGCCTGAATCCCCGTACAAAATGTCTCAAAGGATATACCATTTGAAAATGCCCATTCATGAATGCCGCCAGGTGTATAAACTGCGCTTACATCCATATTGAAGAATAGATTTAAGAAAAATGCAGTTTGTTTGACTGTTATCTCATGAAGCCAATACATTGCTGGCTGGTCAAAAAAGAAGTATATCCCTAAAGCCAATAGAGGTGCTCCAATACCAAGAAAAATTAAAGATCGAATAGAAAATATATACTTTTTTCCTTCAAACTCGATAACTGGTTGACTAAATACCTGAGTATCTATCTCCTTTAATTTTGGGTTTCTAATATATTTTAAATCTTTAAAATATTTGTCAATAATTACTAATTCTAAAATTATTAATAACGGAAGCATCAGGAACGCAAAATTGTACTTACTCTCAGTTTGTAGCTGGGGAGTTGTAAATCCGATAACAAAAGAAAATATTGAATTTAAAATAATCATTACTATAGCCCAAATTTTTTTACGAATGGGTAAACCAGCTATAAGAGATCTGATAATAATTAAAGAATGAAATAATAGTAGAATAATTGCTGCTCCAATTAAGAGTAAGTTGATTATTATAGAAAAATTTAGTGATATAATTAATCCTATAAAGAATTCAGCAATCAAAATAATTGATTGCATCGACCATATAAAATATTTATTTAACTCTGAAAATTTCATGGTGAGTTTAAAAAAATCTAATAATAACGAAGTTAATATAAGAATTGTAAAAAGCTTTATGACATGAAATCACTATTAAAGTGTAATTTCTAGTTTTAAAATATAACTTCAATTTTAAAAAAGTTCTTTACTTGTTAAAATTAAGAATAAATTTTTTTTTCTATTATAAATTTAGATGGTTAGATTAAAAATTACTAAATAAGGGAAGAATAGTAATGCCAGAAAATGATAAAAATTCTCAAGATATAGAAAAAGAGGAGGAAGTAAGCACTGCCAATTCTGATGAAGTTATATCAGAAGAAAAAGAAGAAGAAACCCCTAAAACTAAATTTACTTTCAAATGCACACGAGATGATAAATGCTGCCTTGAACGTGGCCCAATCCCTATCACATTTTGGGATTTAGAATTATGGGCGCGAAACGGAGTAATTGCCAACTTTCTGCCTTACTTAGATGTCTATAATAAACCAAATGGTACTGTAGATCTAATATTAAAACCAATACCTCCAAAACCCGAAGAAGGAGAAGAGGATGCTCAAAAAAGTCCTTTCGAAACTCCATCGATTGATGAATTATTAGAAGTGAAATGTCCTTTATATAATAAAGATGACAAGAAATGTTTAGTTTATGAACACCGCCCTTTAAGCTGTAGGGTTTATCCACTTGAGTTTGATGGGAAAAACTTTAGTATTGTTGACGTTGATTGCCCAGGAATTGGAGAGGAAGGGATGACAAAGGAAGAACTTAAAGAAATGCGTGATTCGGCTAAAATGATGTACTATGAACTAACAAGGATGCGGATTGCATTACCTGTATTAAATCAAGTACTCTCCCAAAAAATAATGATGGATTTAATGCGTCAAAATCTAGAGGTTATGAGTAAAATAAGTGATGAAGATAGAGAAAAATTAGATGAAATCTTTAAAAAAACAAAACCAGAACCAACTGAATAATTTCTATACATTTTAATTACCTTTTTTATTAAATATGAAAGAACTAAAAGTTGGAAATTCGGAAATTAAGTTGATTCAGGGAGATATTACCGAAATGAACACTGATGTAATCGTAAATGCAGCAAATTCCCAGCTAATTTTAGGAGGGGGTGTTGCTGGTGCAATACGAAAAAAGGGAGGACCAAAAATTCAAGAAGAATGCAGCAAGATCGGTAGCACTTATGTTGGTGGAGCAGTCATAACCACAGGTGGCAATTTGAAAGTGAAATACGTAATTCATGCAGTTGGTCCACGTATGGGCGAAGGCTCAGAGGATGAGAAACTAAAGAATGCCACTTTGAATAGTCTCAAATTAATGGATGAAAAACAATTGCATACTATCGCATTTCCAGCAATTTCCACAGGAATATTTGGCTACCCTATAGATAGATGTGCAAAAATAATGATATCGACCACTAAAGAATACTTAAATTCAATAAAAAGCCAGATTAAAACTGTGATATTTTGTCTGTATACACAATCTGATTTTGCAGTTTTTGAAAAAGAATTAAGGTAAATTACAAAAGATTTGACAATTGAGTATAAGAGACTTATCAGTAAGATTTTTTAAACTTGACTTCCAAAAGAAAAATGATACCAAAAAATTAAAAATTTGAGGCTATAATATTCAATGGGAGAATCTTCTAAAGCAAAAGATCTAATCGAAAAGATAAAGGTATTTTTAAAAAAAGAAAAACCACATATTAAACTCTTTGACGAAAGAATAAAAAGATTGTTTCAAATAGCAGGTTGGGGTATTTTTATTGGATGTGTCATTTATTGGATTTTTTATATGTTCATTGCCCAAGATTTTACAGCAGTTTTAGCTACTACTTATTTTACAGTAGTTTTAATTAGTTTGACTTGTATTTTCAAGCTTGAATCTGTTTTTCTGAATACTATCACCTGTTTAACCTTTTATGGTTTTTTAAACATTACAATAGCCTTCATTCCACAGGTTGATGACTTTTTTACCTTGATGGTGGCGCCTCTCTTACATGGAATAATCGCAGGGTTTCAACTCTTCCTTATATTTCACCCAAAAGTCCCTATAAGTAAAAAATATCTACTATGGGGTGTGCTATTTTTCTCTATTTTTATGGTCGCTTATGATGATTACGGTCGATTTAGTTATATAACAGGTTTAAGTGAATTAATTCCTTTTGCAGCTGAATTTATGAAAGCTTATGCATTTTATGCTCTAATTTTTTCAGCAATCGGTATTTATATTTATAAAAGACTATTTGGGATACTTGTCAACTAATAACTTGAATCTAAAGTTATCAACTTATCTTTAATTTAGGATAAAGTTTACAGAAAATTAGGGTAAATTATATTTACTCCTTCCTTATAAAATAAATTAAAATCAAAAAGAAATAAAAATTAATTTTAACTAGTCAAAAACTAATCTTATTATGACTGAGTACGAGTATAACTATATAAAATTTTTCGACGATGTTAGATCGTATGATGTAGGACTTGTAGGTGGGAAAAATAGCTCATTAGGTGAACTGCTTTCCTTTGGTATTCCTTGTCCTCTTGGTTTTGCCGTAACTGCGAAAGGGTATGATTATATATTAGAAACTAATTACTATAGAATAAAGGATGAGGAAATTTCACTTAAAGAATACATTAAAAGAAATATAGAAAAAATTTCTGACGAGTTAAAGAAAGAAGATATTAAATCAATTAAAACAGTAGATAAATTTTGTGCGGATATTAGATATTCCATAGAACAAGCAAAAATTCCAGATAGCCTTGCAGATGAGATTTTAGATGCATACCATAAACTTATTGAACGTATAGGAGAGGAAACTACGTTCGCAGTGAGAAGTTCCGCAACTGCTGAAGACTTGCCTGATGCTTCTTTTGCTGGTCAACAAGACACTCATTTGAACATCTCAGGCGAAAATCAAATATTGGAATATATACTAAAAGACATGGCTTCTGTTTTTACAACTCGAGCCACCATGTATCGAGAAAGAGCCAATTTCGATCATTTTTCAGTTAAATTGAGTGTAGGAGTTCAGGAGATGGCTGGAGGGCTAGATGGCGTTAAAGCATCAGGAGTTATGTTTACAGAAGATCCAGATTCCGGAAATCCGAATGTAGTAGTAATAAGAGGTACTTTTGGTCTTGGAGAACTTATTGTACAGGGTGTTGAGAAAGGGGATGAATTTATTGTATTTAAGCATGGTCCAAGATTAAGAATCATTAGTCGTAGTTTAGTTAAAAAAGAAAAAATGATGGTTTTTGATAAAGATAAGGGTGGCACTCTAACTGTTCCAATTGAGAAAGAACAGCAAGAGAAATTTTGTTTAAATGATGAACAAATCAGAATTCTGGCAGAGTTTGCAATTAAAATCCGTAACCATTATGAAACACCAATGGATATTGAGTGGGCTCTTGGAAATAATGGAAAAGTATACATTGTCCAAGCAAGACCAGAAACCGTTCATTCTCAGAAGGGAGATATAGAGGAAATTTTCTACTTATTAGAAGACCCCCAAAAATTGATTAATGATGGATATTTAATAGAAAATTCTGGGACTGCTATTGGGCGTAGAATTGGTTATGGTCAGATAAAAGTTATTGAATCAATAGATCAGGCACATAAATTGGAAGAAGGAGATATCTTGATTACCACTGAAACTAATCCTGACTGGACAAGTTATATGGCTAATTTAGGAGGGGTTCTTACTGAGAGGGGTGGCCCAACCTGCCATGCGGCAATAGTTTCGAGGGAATTAAATATTGCATCAATTGTGGGAGCAGATAATATTATAGAAGTAATTAAAGAAATAAAACGTGAAAAATCACTAGATACTGTTACGATAGACTGTAGTGAAGGCACTCCAAGAATTTGGACTAAAGAAGTTGAATACGATTTTGATATCATCGAATTTGCAAAACTTCCTCACACGAAAACCCAAGTATTAGTAAATTTAGGGATTCCTAAAGGAGCATTGTCCTCTGGGAAATATCCAGATGGAACAGGATTAGCTAGATTAGAGTTTATTATTAATGATGAAATTCAAATTCATCCAAATGCTCTTATAGACTTTGATAGTCTAATAATGAGATATGATATCCTTTTAGAGCAACGAAAAAGGATTGAAAGTATTAAAAAGAGTGATCTCCATCATAAGGATGCATTTAATCAACAAATCAAACGTTTAAAAGAAACTCTTGAAAAAATTAGAGTTTTAACAATTGGTTATGATGATAAAGAAGAATTTTATATTGAAAAATTAGCAGAAGGAATTGCCACGATTGCAGCGGGAGTATGGAAAACTCTTCCAGATGGCACTATAGCACCCTGCATTGTAAGGCTCTCTGATTTCAAAACTAATGAATACCAAAATTTGCTCGGCGGGTGGATTTATGAGAGTGAAGAAAACAATCCTATGCTTGGATTCCGCGGAGCATCACGTTACGTTTCAAATGACTTTCAAAATGCTTTTATCTTAGAATTAAAAGCAATCTTAAAAGCACGTGAATGGGGGTTAATAAATATTATTCCAATGATACCTTTTTGTAGAAGTCCTGAAGAAGCCAAAAAGATTCAAGAAATAATGATTAAAGAAGGATTTGAAAGAAAAAAAGACGGACTCCAGATTTACTGCATGGCTGAAATACCTTCGAATATTTTTTGTGCTGATATTTTTTGTAAATATTATGATGGATTTTCTATAGGCTCCAATGACTTAACCCAATTAATTTATGGTGTTGGAAGAGATAATGAAAAATTAATTCCATTATCTAAAGAATATAATTATGAGACAAATAGTGAAGCAATAAGAAGAGCCATAAGTCATCTAATTAAAGTTGCTCATCAAAATGGTAAAAAGGTTGGAATTTGTGGTCAAGCTCCCAGTGATGATCCTGACTTTCTAAGATTTTTAGTACGAGAGAACATTGATTCTATTTCTTTAAATTTTGATACATATGCGCGGGGGAGAATAAATACTTATAGAACAGAGATAATAGAATCAAAATTAAAATCAGAAGATAAAGCAAAAGCTTATGATTTACTAGATGCATCTGATAAATTAATCGAAAACCTTAGAATACCTCGAGGAAAATTAAGGAATATGGTTCGGAAGCAACTTAAAGATGTAAATGTTGAACTTCAAGAAACTACCACTAAATTTGATCAAATTTTTAAAGATTTATCCGACATTTCAAATGATTTCATTAATGAGATCAATAAAGAGCAAATCGATAATTTTGGTAATATTTATGAACATTATTATCTCAAGATTAAAGAACTTGAAGTTTTAATACCTAATCTTAACAAGAAGATAAGAATTTTTGGTATCTTTTAAATAAAGTTTAATTAGTTGTATTTTTATTATACATCCTTTATCTTTTCTAAGATCGAAAGAATTCTATAGATTGTGGTCCGACTGTGAAAGGGAAGATTCGGATCGAGAGTCAGATCGTCAAACCAATACATAAGATTACTCGCAATTACTGCAGGTGATTCGTCTTCTCGTGTCAACTCCCCAATACCTCTCTGAGCAATCCTTTTAATATTTCTAGGGACAGCTCTATCACCCAACATACCTTCAAGCAATTTTATGACATTATTAAAAGCCTTCTGAACTTCCTCATTCACTTTCTTTTTGGACAAGGGGAATTTCACCATTCCAATGATTCTAGTTATAAAAAAATAAAATTAGACTATGTTTTGTTAAAATTATAATAAAATTTAATTTTTCCGATTCTAAACCTTTTTTAAGATTAAGAGAGTTTATTATTTTATAGGTTAAAATTTAAATGATTAATAAATATTATTAATACGATTTTGATATAATAAAGCTGTAAAAATTTCAGAATTAAGTATGACAGAACAAATTATTTCAATAATATTATATGCCCAACTTGATGACGAATTGGGACCAAACCCTTTAGTTTGGTTGCCGGAAGCGTATGCACCAAATGAGATAATGCATATCGTAATTAAGGTAATTACTGTACTTTCTGGTGAACAAGGTTTAATTCCCGAATCACTAGTTATTCTTCCCTTTCCATCTTTAAGGTTAAAAGGATTAATCAAATACCTTAAATGGAATGATGAAAGTAGGCGAGGTGGGATAGGGCAATCGGCAATAGCATTACTATTTAAAGAAATGGATGATGTTATTTTTTATAAATATATGGATCAACTTAATTCTCCTTTCAATGATATCGCTCTCAAATTAGTTGATTTTGAAACAAATAAAGCCTCTAAAGAGAATTATACAGAGTTGTTAAAAACTTTTAATACAGATTTGACAAATTTATTAGAAGAGCTTAAAAGTAAAGAACTTTCACAAGTTAAAGAAAAAGAATTCCCAGAACAAAAATTGAAAGAAGCAGGACTTATTGATTATAAGTTTAAAATTGCGATTGTTGGAGATCCTGGAGTTGGTAAAACATCTCTTATTCTAAGGTATACAAATAATGCATTCAGGAGACAATATCTCCCAACATTAGGTGTGGTAGTCTCAGATAAAGTTTTTAATGTAGAGGATTCAACAATCCAATTAGTTTTATGGGATATTGCTGGTCAGGTGAAATTTGAAACAATGCGACAACAATTTTATCTTGGATCTGATGCTATCTTGTTAGTTTTTGACTTAACTAATAGAAAATCTTTTGAGAATATATCTGACTGGTATTTGGATATTAAGAAACAATTAAAAACATCTAGAGATTTGATTGGTTTTATTGTTGGAAATAAAAATGATTTAGTAAATGATATAAAAATTGATTCAAGTAAAGCTAAGGAATTAGCTGCTTTTCGCAATTTAGATTATATTGAAACTAGTGCTCTGAGTGGTGAGAATGTTGATCTTGCATTTAATAAACTTGCCGAAAGGCTTTATGAAAAATTTAAAATCTTAAAATAATTAAGAAAATGTTCAGATTCTCGGAAATTTTAAAAATTTCTCAATCTTTATCAAAATAATTTTAGAAATGATGAAACAACTTTTAAAATGAAAAAAAAACTCATTATTATTGCACTAATTATTACAATTATCGTAATTTCAGCAGGGGTAACCTCTTTTTTAATCATTAATTATCTATATCATAAATCTTCATTCGATTCAAGAATCCAAAATCTTATGTCAGAATATAATATTCCCTCATTAATGGGAGGTATAGTTGTGAATGATAGTCTTATATGGGTCTCTGGATATGGAGAGCAACCATCCATAGACACGGTATATATGATTGGATCAATAACTAAAACATTTACCGCTACAGCCATACTACAACTTAATGAAAGCGGTTTTCTTAATTTAAATAATGATATTAACAATTATTTACCTTTTAATGTAAGAAATCCAGATTACCCAAGTAGAGTTATAACTCCATATATGCTTTTAACACATACAGCAGGGTTACCAAGAAATTTATATTGGTCTCTTGAATTTTACTTTGATAATCAAACAATTGATTGGATTAACGAGAATTTAGATTTAGGAGGGGGGGACATAATTAAATTTGATGATCGCCCTTCATTAGGGGAGTTCTTAAATGAAAGTTTAAATCTCAATGGAGATTATTATGATTCACTTAACTGGCAAAGTAGACCTGGATCAGAATTTTGGTATTCAAATGCAGGTTTTCAATTACTTGGGTATTTGATTGAAGAGATTTCAAATCAATCCTATATAGATTATATTCAAGAAAATATCTGCGAGCCGTTAAACATGACCAATACTGGAGAATATTACACAGATTTTGGTGAAAACAATGCGATACCTTATGAACGACATAATGGTACAAACATGGAGTATCTTATTTACAATATTAACGTTACTGGAGCTGGTAATTTAAGGAGTACAATTAAAGATATGACAAATTATTTAATTACATTTATGAATGATGGAAGATTTAATGGGAACCAGATACTAAGTGCTCAATCAGTTAATTTGATGCATTATAATCACATTCCACTCAGTGGAACTTCAACAGAAGGATTTGCTATTAATGGCTATGGATTTGGATGGTCTCTTTTCTCTGATAATATTAAAGGTCATAATGGAGCTATTCCTGGCTTTAGTGCTAATATGTATTTTAAAGAAACTGATGAAGGTTCATTTGGGGTAATTTTGATGTTTAATCGAGGCTCTGCTTTTGTATCTGACAATGAATTAATAAACAGCTTTATACCACAAATTAATGCCCTTTTTTTTGAAGAAGCGGAGAACTTATTTCAAGAAAGTCTTTCCTATTGAATCATTCTTCAAATTTATTTGAAGAAATCTTCGTGAAAGCTGAGTTTCACGAATTATTATATATAGTAGAGAATGATTCAACCAGTTAATATACTTCATAGTTTAATTCTTGATTTCTTTTTACCCAAATATAAATAATCAAAACATTTTATGTATTTATTAGTTAAATTAACCCAAACATTTCACTTTGGAAAGTAATGTCAAATAAAGAGTTTATAAATGCAATTATTTATACAGATATACACGATGAACTGGGACCGAACCCTGTTCATTGGTATCCTGCTGATCTCTCTGAAAATATACGCATGTTGGTTAGCATTAAGGCTGTTACATTACTTTCTGGAAGCTATGGGTATGTACCTGACTCTTTAATCATCTTCCCATTCCCTTCTATTAAACTAAAAGGGATTGTAAAATATATTGAGAGAGCAAATGATAGGAGAAGAGGAAAGTCAGCTCGATCAGCAATCACCTTCTTATTTAAAGAAGTAGATGATTTACTTTTCTATAAGTATATAAGTTATCTTGAGACTTTGTTTACAAATGCATCGAGAAAAATTATTGATCTAGAGAAATCCAATGCAGATGTTTTTCAAATTGATCGAGAGATTTTTCAAGAAATCGATCATCTAAGAGGAAATATACTTGAATTACTTGAAGAATTACGAAAAAAGGAATTAAGATTAGAAGAGTTTCCCGACGCAGCCAAAGAGAAGGAAATTAAAGCGGATTATAAATTTAAATTAGTTGTGGTAGGAGACCCAGGTGTAGGTAAAACATCAACCATCTTAAGATTTACTGATAATGCGTTCAGTAGAGTGTATCTTGCAACGGCAGGTACCAATATATCTGATAAAAGTTTTCAAGTTGATAGGAATTTCGTAGAATTGATTATATGGGATATAGCAGGTCAAGCTAAATTCGGTACAATGAGGAAACACTTTTATCAAGGCGCTAATGGTGTTATCTTAATTTATGATCTAACTAATCCTAAAAGTTTCGAAAGTATCTCCGCATGGTATAAGGATATAAGAAATCATGTAGGTAAAAAAGCATCTTTAGTAGGATATATATTTGGAAATAAGCTTGATCTAATAGAAGAGAGAAAAGTAAAAACTAAAACCGCTCAAAAACTAGCAAACGCTTTAAATCTTAATTATATTGAAATTTCTGCTCTAACGGGGCAAAATGTTGAGAATTCATTTTACAACATGGCTAAAAGATTAATACAACTAAAGAAAAATCATTCTAACGAGATACTCTTTCCTTCTTGATATCCAATTCCTATTGATTTGCCAATCGTATAATATTTGTTATCTAAGGCATAGATTATTGGATCTAATTTGATCATGTCAGCTATACTTTTACGTCCCTCATTTTCAATAACAAATTCTTGATTTACATAAGTTTGTATAACATCTCCAATAAAAATTTGGCGATGCTGTATCGAAAATTCTTTTACTACTTTGCATTCTAAATTGACTGGACATTCTTTAATCAAGGGAACTGTATCCAGTTCTCCAAAAAACACTTCAAAAAGCAATGATTTATCTACTTCTGAACCAGATACAATTCCACAATAGTCTACTTTAGCAAGCAGACTTGTTGATGGAAAATTAATACTAAATGCCCCATGTTCGATAATGCCTTGATTTGTAAAATGATCTTGACCAGAAGATACATAAACTAAAGGTGGATTTATTCCCATAATTCCAACATCTCCAAGAGTTTCAAAATTAGGTTTTCCTTTAACAATAGATCCTACCAATACAATAGGGATGGGATATATTAACGGATATTTTCCTAATTTTACTTTCTTTATTTCTATATTTTTAGATTTCATTAGAATAACTTAATTATTTTGTAGCTATGAATTTCTGAAAATTTATAAATATTTCAAATCGCAATAGCATTTAAACTGAATCAAATTCGAATAAGAGGATTTATTGATTTTTAGATGAAATAATTTTATGACTCTTAATTTTAACTTATACTTTCTTTTTTTTTCTTTTATACCTTATAAGAAATACAGATACGACTATTAACACGTTTAAAGCTAAAAGAACAGTAATTAGAATGATTAAATTATAGTAAATCGGAATACATAAGCCTTCAAATGTTTTAGGGTTTTTCATTAAAATAGCATCAGACAGGGGCTTCATGCTACCAAGCTCAAAAAGCACATATCCTGAAAGATATATGTTTCCTACAGAATCTATTGCTATGTCAGAACAAGAGGCAAAAACACATCCGGTACACCGTTTTTCCCACATAAAATCTCCAGATGAATTTACTTTCTCTAAATAAATTGCACTAGCCCAACCACAACCACCAAACAAAGTATTATCATAACACGGAATTTCTCTATTTTCAGCTATATATATATTGTTTAGAGAATCTATACTAAGTCCAGGTGTATTTACTGAATTTGAAGGTAATGTAAAATTCCATAAAGAAAAACCATTAGGATTCAATTTTAATAACTTATTTCCACTCGCAACAAGAATATTTCCATTAAAATCTAATGTTAAATCATGCTTATAATAGGCTTTCCAGGTATAATTCCATTCACAATATCCAGTAGAGTTAAATTTAATCAATATAGAATTATAATTATTAAACCCTGTGACATATATATAATCGTTAGAGTCAATAGTAATAGCGGTATATTCATATGACTTATTCTCTCCCCATGTATGGTTCCATAATATTGATCCAGAATTATTAAGTTTTACAAGGCGAGAATTCTCTTTGAAACCTACTAGGTAAAGGTTACCTAATGAATCACTATCCATATCATAACTTTTTTGCCCTTCAGAGTCTTTTAAAGTTTTATTCCAAATTTGATTTCCAATAGGATCGTACTTTAAAAGAGTAATATTTAAATATGGAATTCCCAGAATAGTAAAGGTTCCTAATAGATAGATATCATTATAAGCATCAATTTTTATTTTCTGATAACCATCCCAAGCTATACCATTATAATTCAAAGGGACTTCCCATTCTAGGCTTCCTGAGTTATTAAGTTTCGTAAGAAAATAATCATAGCTAAGATTTTTTGAATCAAATATATCTCTTAATATGTAAATTTTATTGAATTGGTCAGTAGCAATACTATTAACTGATGCCATATTATTAACTGAACCTATGTTTCCTTCCCAGAATTTTGTCCATGGAGGTTCTTCACTAATATAATCATCAGAAGAGAAAACTGGGTTAAATAATGATATAAAATTAGTTAGAAACAATTGGAGGATTATTATTGAAGATGCAGTTTTCCGAAATTTCATATTTTTATCTTTTATGACTATTTATCTAAAGATCAACTATTATTATGAAATTTATATATCTTTGGAGAGAATTATTTGTAAATAGTGAAATTATTTAAAATATACAATTGCTTATATTAATAAGATGGAAATTGAAAAAGCGATATATTCAAGACGAACTATCCGTCGATTTAAACAAGATCCAATTCCAATAGAACTTTTAAAGAAATTAATTGATTATGCGAGACTAGCTCCAGCAGGTATGAATATTCAAGGTTTGGAATACATAATTATATCTGACACAGAGATGAGAAATAAGTTATTTCCTTTATTAAGATGGGCAGCTTTATTACCTGAAGATGATCGAACCCCAGAAGTTGGAAGACGACCCACTGCTTATATTATAGTTCTTGGAAATACTAAAATTAAAAGAAATGTAGATATCGATGTTGGTGCTGCTATTGAGAACATTTTATTGGGAGCCCTAAATTATGGTATAGGAAGCTGCTGGATGGGTTCAATAGACAGGGATAAAATTCGTGAACTATTTAATGTTCCGGATCAATATCTAATCAAATATGTAATTAGCCTAGGATTTTCCGATGAAGAATCTGTTACTGAACCTTTTACTGGTAGCTTTAAATATTGGAAAGAACAGAATACAATGCATATCCCTAAAAGGGATTTAGACAAAATAATATTCAAAATTTTTTGAGAGAAAGATCTTGGCTCTTATTTCTCTCTAAACCTTTATAAGTAAATAAATCGATATTTTTACTATTAGTTATAAACGAATTCCATAGGTGATATTATATGGTTGAATTTTCTTTCGATGATTGGCTAATAGGTATTTCTACGTTTGGTATTCTCTTATTTGGATATACTATTGGCTCTTTTTTTTTTTACAAGTCTAGGAAATTAAAAGTAAATCTTCTAACGTTTTATAGTTTAGCTACTATATTTGTTACATTTGGATGGTTGCCAATTATCATAGATTTCTTGATTGTACTCATATCAGAAAGTCATATAAACCTCCTATTATATATTTCAATAATGTGGATTCAACTACCTTTAACCGTTATTCTCCAGCAATATATTACAGCAGAGCTTTTAATTCCCAAAAAGAAATGGTATATAATTATCGGATTAGTATTATTAGGTTTTTGTTTTTATATGGTGCTCTTTCTTGATCCTTTTGGATCTGTAATCATTATCGGTCCACCTATTAAAGCATTTTACCATAAAGCGGGATTGAATCCTTCTACCTTAACAGGTTTAATTGGAACAATCTTTATCTTTTTCGGTTTAATCTTTGCAGGATTAGGCTTTTTAATTAAATCAATCAAATCTAAAGGTGATATAAGAAGAAAATTCTTGTATTTAGCGATAGCAATGATTTTAGGCTACACATTTGGTCTTTTAGATAGTTTCACTGAAAGTTTTACTCTCGTTCTAGTAAGAATCGGATTTATTAGCAGCAATTGGTTTGCTTATTTTGGATTAAAAACGAGAAAACCAAAAGAAATAAAGAAAAAAATGCCTACTGAAAAAGAAATCGAATTAGTTTCATATATGCTAGGAAAATCAGAAGATATAGACTTATCCAAAGAAATTACCTCAATTTGCAAAAATTTTACGGATGAAGTGTTAGTGTTTGTTAGTTATGCAACTAAGGATGCCAAGACCTTTAAAATTAAGCAAATTGCAGAAAAATTAACTACATACCAAGAAATAAAAGATGTGTTGTACTGGCAAGAAGATCTAGACGACAATATTTTCGAGTATATGAATGATAATCTGGGTAAATGCAATATTATGGTTTTATTTTGTTCTAAAGCTGCATTAAGTTCAGTACCAGTTAAAAAAGAATGGACTGCTGCGGATGCTTTGGGAATACCGATTATACCTGTATTTATTAATCCAGATCATATCCCACCCCTTTTAAAATCTAGATTAGGATTTGAATATGATTTTTATGATTTTCAAAAAAATGTTGATATGCTACGCTATTTAATATTAAAAAAGTGTAGCAATAAATGAAAATAAGTTAAAAATTAAAAAAAATTATTTTACTTCAATCTTTTTCTTTTCTTTCTTTTCCTCTTCAATTTTAGGTAGATTCAGTTTCAAAATGCCTTTTTCTAATTTAGCTTCGATCTTATCTTCATCGATATTTTCTGGCAATTTAAAGGTTCTATAATAACTGGAACTGCTGTATTCCTTTCGTACATAGCCTTCTTTCTTTTCCTCAAGTTCATTCTTTTGTTCTCCTTTAATTTCTAAGTTTCCATTCCGAACTGTAATTTCAATATCCCCTTTCTCTAATCCGGGTAATTCAGCAGTAATCGCAAAATGGTCTTTCTCATCAACTATGTTAGTTAGTGGACTTCTAAAGAACTTCTCATCATCAATGTTCCATTTAAAGGGTTCAAAATCCCAGAAACGAGAGGGTCTCCAAAAATCTAAGAAAAATCTGTCAATATCGTCAAAAAAGCGATCAATATTCCCAAATAAGGATAATGGCCTATAATTTCGTCTCAGTTGAATTTCGTTCTTCTCTTCTTTCTTGGCAGTAGAATCTTCTTTTTCTTCAGTTGTTTTGACATCTACCTTTTTTTCTTCTTCTATATCGGACATACTTTTAACCTCCTTTAATTAATTTTTGTTTTAAATTGGTCTTTGTCAACCATTAATTGTCAATATATATATGTTCAAAAAATTATTTAAATGTTTCGATTGTATAAAATAAGAATTCCAAGGGTATACAATGTGTTTATAATGCTTTTAAGAATTTAAAATAAATTTTAAAAAGTTTTCTAATTTCCTAAAAGAATTTAGTTATTGGAAGAGATTTTACTTAAATATATGACTCAAAAAAACTCGTTTTCTTTGGAAACATGGTCTCAATCAGAGATCTTGATGAAGTGTTAACTAAAGCATCTTTAATAATATAATTTATTTCACTAATAGTTCTATCACCCAGTAATAATTTAAATAATAGAGCTCCTGGTATTCTGAGGTCCGTTGTTTGAGGTTTAGGATAGCTTTTTTCAACTTCGATAGTCTCAATTTTTCCATTATTGAAGTTTAATTTAACCGTTTCTTGATAATTACTTATAACCACAGGTTTAGTTAATTTTCTAAATTTAGATCTTTCTAATCTTTCTTCTAATATCTTCTTGATTAATTGAAAAAATCGAGTTAGATTTGGTATTTTTACTTGCCACCCATAAGAATAGAACGGAATACCACCTAAAGATTTAATGTGGTTAAAAAGCAAGGAACTTTCACTTATACTGAGAATCAATGTATCATCTTTCGAAAAGTTTCCAAGATTAATAACAAATTGAAGTAGAGCATTCATATATTTTTCATTTAAATCTGGACAGATTATTTCATAATTCTCATTGTCATAACTCATTCCAAGTGAAAAATAATTTTTTGTTTCACCATCTTCTTCAATTATATAGGTTAATCTGATTTCAGTGTTAAATTCCTCATTAAGATACTTAAACTTAAAACATTCTGGGTCAAATTTATTAAAAATATAGAAATTCTGATGAAATTTATTATATTTAGGTTCAATGAAATGTAAATCATTTGAATCCGCTTTTCTAATTTTAATTTTTTTATTGGAAATATGAGGAATATTAGATACTGGAATCTTTATTCTTTCATCAAGGGAAGAAATATATTCATACCCAAGATTACGATAAAAGTATGGTATGCCTCTAATCACGGAAATAATATAGCTATTTTGTTCCATTATGTTTTCATACAAGTCATTTAAGATTTTTATAAAGTTATTGCCTCGATATTCCTCAAGAGTGCCTACAAATTCCATTTCACATACTGGAAGCGTAATGTCCTGAATTTGCCATTCTGAGGGAAATAAACAAATAGTGGAAACCAATTTATCATTTTTGTAATCTTTGATATATAGCCATAGAATATCATTTTTACGGGGATGTTTTAAAAAGATACGATGGATAAAAGTTTCTAATAGCTCATCTTTATGGATAGATATATTCAAATCGACTAAGGTTTTTAGCTCTTCTTCTGTATCTCCAGCAATATGGATACTAAATTGATCATCAATTATAGAGCTATAACCTTTTTCAAATCTCATAAGGTTAAAAATTTTCAGCTTTATTTCAATCTTGCTTTAATCATAAATTATTCTTGTTCAACCTTAGTTTCCTGTATAAAAAACTTATAAGTTTTCTTGAAATAATTTCTAACCATCTAAAAAAATTTTTTATCAAATTATAGATCATGAGATTAATAAATACATTTTGTATTAAAAGGAAGAAAATCATAACATTTTTGCTCACCCTTTTATTTATTGTTTCTGTTTTAAATTATTCTTATTCAGCATCAGCTCAAATGCGTCAAATGAGAGTAGCAGTTTATGATGGAGTGGGGACAGAAACCTCACGCGGTAGTTATATTGCATGTTATAATTTGTTTACTTGGATGAATGCAACAGTCAATTACATTAATTCCCAACAAATAAAAAGTGGATATTTATCTAATTATGATATCTTAGTTATGCCGGGGGGATATTTTGTCCAATATTCATATTATCTTGAACAAAGTGGAAGGGAAGAAATACGTCAGTTTGTAGAATCAGGAGGTTCTTATTTTGGGATATGTGGTGGTTCTATTTTTGGATGTTATCCTTATTTAAATCTCTTTAAGGGTACTATTAGTAATTCTATATCTGGAACTGGAAGTCGATTAATAAATATGACAATTAACCGTGAATGTACAAATCCAGATCTTTCAAGTGAACCTGAAATGTATTCATTACTATATTGGGGATCATGTTATTTTGAACCCGAAGATCCATCTGAAGTTATTCCAATTGCATATTACCCCGAAATTAATAAATCAGGTATGATAGTTTTCCACTATGGATTAGGAAGTGTATTTTTGTGCAGTCCACATCCCGAGTTTGAAGAAGGTAATACAAGAGACGGAGTAAATAGTTTTGATTCTCTTAATGATCAAGATTCAGAATGGGGATTACTTTTAAAGATCTCTACGTGGCTAATAGATAGCTCGATTACAGATAACACAAAAACTGACATAATCATTATTTGGACCCTTGGAAGCATGGTTGGAGTAACAATTGTAATATTATCCATTTATTTTATGAAGAATTCACGTCGTAAGGCAAGCAATAAAAAGTGAGACAAACCTATATAGTTATTTTTGACATTTTGGACAATAGAAACCATGTCTACCGGAAAGCTCAAATCGCTCTATTGTAGCTCCACAAACGGGACATTCTTCATCTTTCTGGCGGTGAGGAATCAAAAATTTTGGGGAGTATGATCCTAACTCACCTTCATTTTCAATACCATATTTCAGAACTTCTTTAATGTTGTTAAAAAGATCTTTTAGTTTCTTCTCATCAACTTCATTTATTTTAGTTTTTGGATTTATCTTTGCTTGGAATAATATCTCATCAGAATAGATATTTCCAATACCAGCAATTATATTCTGGTTCATCAGAAAAGTTTTGCTTATCGTAGTTCTCCGCTTCAAGGTACCAATAAATTCTTGATAATTCATGTTTAGCGCATCAGGTCCCAATTTCTTTTGTTTTAGATATTTTTTCATGTTATTGCATAAATCAACTCGTCCAAACATCCTTTGGGAGATATAAGAAAGAAATGACCCATCTTTAAATTCAAATAATACTCTGCTATGTGTTGGTTCATCATTAATATTGTTAAAAGCCTTTAAATAACCAGACATTCCAAAATGGAGAACAAGAAATTTAGAATTGATTTTAACAAACAGATACTTGCCATGTCTGATGGTTGTTGAAAACTTTTTATTTTTTAACTCCCTTTGGAGTTCTTTTTCTGAAACATTAAGTACTCTATCATCTCTTACTTTTACACTTTTAATTTCTTTGCATAATGAAGTGCTCTCCAAGTAATTCTTGAATGTTTCAACTTCGGGAAGTTCTGGCATATTTTGCAGGAATTTTTGTATCAAAAAATTTAAATTAGAAATAAATATATAAAATTTCTATGAAAATTAAAATTTTCAAAAAAGAATCCAATGTGAGGAGATTTCAGATATGACAATTAAAATAGACACCATAGAGATTTTTAAGATCAATATCCCAATGAAATTTCCATTTAAAATTGCCTTAGGAACTAGTTATGAGGCTAATAATGTATGGGTCCGAATTCATACAAACGAAAATATTTATGGATGGGGCGAAGGATGTTCTTCTCTAACTGTAACAGGAACAACTCAATCTAATTCTTTTGATGCAGGAATTCTTATCGCAAAAAACCTGAAAGGAAAGGATCCTCTTGCTTTAAATTCAAGAATGTATGATATGGATCAAACTATTGTTGGGCATTCCCAAATAAAATCAGCTTTTAATCAAGCTTTATTTGATATTTTGGGAAAATTCGCAAATCTTCCTTTATACTCACTATTAGGAGGAGAAAATCGTCGCATTTTTACTGATTACACTTTAGGCATTCAAGATAATATTGATATTGCTATTGAAAAAGTAAAAGAGATTATTGATTGGGGATTTCAGGCAATTAAAGTAAAAGTTGGTTTGAATAAGGATTTTGACATTGAACTAATTGAAAGAATTAGGAATTTAAGTGATACTGTATCAATTAGAATCGATGCTAATCAAGGGTGGGACTTACCTACTGCAATTGAGGTCCTTGTTAAAGTTGAACCCTATAATCTTCAATATGCTGAACAACCATTACCTTATTGGGATATATCTAATATGAAAAGATTAAGAGAAAAAATGAAAATACCTATTTGTGCTGATGAATCAATATTTGATCATCATGATGCTTTCAAACTTACTTCACTTGGAGCATGTGATATCCTAAACATCAAACTTGGTAAATCTAAGGGTATTACTAATGCACTTAAAATAAATTCTATCGCTGAAAGCTGTGGTTTGAAATGTATGATCGGATGCTTTAATGAATCCCGCTTAGGATTATCATTTGGTGCGCATTTAGCATCCGCTCTATCCAATATCGCATTTATTGATTTAGATTCTGCTTTAATGCATAAAGAAGATTATGTTGTTGGTGGAATAAAATATGAAAATGGAAACATAATTATACCGGAGATCCCTGGACATGGCGCAGATATTAATGAGGACATCTTAGAAAAATTAAAGGGAAAGACTGTTTAACATCTATTTCTCTATTATGACAGTAGAGCCTGTAGCAAATCTTTCTAATGCCTGTTCATCCAGATCAACCCCCCATCCTGAACCAACAGGTAGTTTGGCTTTTCCGTTAGTATAGTCAATAGGCTTAATAATTAAGTCATCTACTAACATTTCTTGACCAAAAAGTTCAGAAGCATAATTTATTATATGGTATTTCGCCACATTTAAATGGATTTGCATAGCGGACGCTATTCCTAAAGGCTGATTATGTAGTACAATTCCTAAACCTCGCAATCTAGCGTAATTAATCGCATGTAATGCTTTAGTAACTCCCCCTGGACGCTCAGAGTTAATGCCTAATACTCTCACAGCTTTTAGTTCTACTAAATTAATGAAATCTCTCAATGAGAAAAATCCTTCATGAGCCATAAGAGGTATTTTTACATTTTTTTGAACGTATTTCATTCCCAAATAATCATCTGCTTTGACAGGTTGTTCTACATATTCAATATTATATGCTTCAAGGGCATTAATAGCCTTTATCGCTATATGAGGATCATAAGCTTGATTATAATCTACTCTTAAATTTATGCTATCTCCAAAAGTTTCCCTTATATTTTCTACAATTTGAATATCTTGTTGAATACCTTTCCCTAACTTTAATCTAAATGTTCGATATCCTTTTTTATAAAAAGATTTAGTGATTCCTTTCATTAAAATAGGTTCACCAAGTGGAATAAGTGCTACGAGTGGTATCTCTTGAACATTTTTTCCTCCCATGAAGTCACAAGCAGATCGCTCAGTTATTTTTCCCATTAAATCATAACAAGCCATATCTAAAAGGCCTTTAGCAATCTCTTGTCTTGCGAGATTTATATCCATTTGATAATTAATTTTTTCAATATTAAATGGATTTTCTCCGATTAAGTATCTTGCTAAAAAATTTTGAATTGAGATAATAACCTGATTAGGAGCGATCCCCGTTTCTGGAGGCCACAAGAATACCTCTCCAAGACCCACACTACCATCATTGGTTACCAATCTGCACACGACAAAATCTCCTCCTAACCATGCCTCTACGGCTTCAATAGCCATTCCCAATCCCCCTTGGGTTTCACTCATAGCTTTTTTAATTGAATCTTTAAATGGAACATGTATTGGAGTTAATTCTATGCTTTCAATTATATTATTCATTTTTAGGTGACCTTTGGGTAAAAAAATATCAAAATAGAGATATGAAGTAGTAAAGCAATAAGATATTTAATTTATTTTAAAAATTTTAAAGAAAAAAATAAAAAATTAAATTAAGAGTTGATTTACTTTCTAAAATACTCAATTGCAATATATATAATTCCAATAAAAATGACGATAAGAGCGACTAATGCTGTGATTCCGGTAGTTAGATTCAGGGGGAATTGCTTTAGAAATATACCTAATAAAGCCCACAATACGACTAGACTATAAGCAACATCTTTTCTTAGAAACAACATTAAAAACGTTATAAGTACTGCAACAACTATTACAACTATCGTTAAAATTTCTGCTAATACGCTAGGGAAAGTAACACCATTTGGAATTCCAAGGATTACTAATACAGCAGTAACATTAGCAATTGTAGCAACTGTGATCCAACCGAGATACACACTAAAGGGAACATGTACAGCCCACTTTTCAATTTTTGAAACTTCAGCTTTACCGATTTTTAATCTAAGATAAATCAAGAGTAGCATAACTAATATTATCAACATAGCTACTAATGATAATGGAACAAGTTGATAATGCCAGAGTAAAATCCATGTAAGATTAGCTAGGTTACTAATAATAAAGAAAACGCTGACTTTTTCTACATAAGGCATTTCTATTTTATCTGACTTAAAGATATCTCTAATTTGGTAAATTGAAAAGAGTCCAAGTAAAATGTAAATTACGCCCCAAATGGAAAATGTAAGCCCTGCGGGAACGAATAAATTGGGTATTGCATCAGATAATTCTTGAGTAGTTCCATAACCCAGAGGTAAACTTATAGCTAAATAATTTATAATAACAGCTGCGATAAAACTGACTATATTGAGAATTTGTAAGATCATTTTTTTATTCATATTTCACACCAATTTATATTTTTTAAGATTTAAAATAATACAGCTTAGTATGTTATTTAACTTTTTTATCTAAAAATTATTAATAAATTTGAATTTCATGCATACTCTTATAGTCTCATTATTTGAAAATTTTCTACAATAAAAATTACTTTCTCCATTAAAAAATTCTTAAATTATCATACAATTTTGTCTTAAAACTCAAAGATGTCAACAATAGTATAAGTTTAATTTATAATTTTATATTATTATTAATTAATAATTGTTTAACATAAAGGTTTTAAGCATGAGAATCGACTTACTTTCTGAGGATAAGGTTATCATCACCGTTGCTATTACAGGTGGTATCCATGGAAAATGGGCAAATCCAAATTTACCTATCACTGCAGAGGAACAAGCTCAAGATGTACTAGAATGTTATGAAGCAGGAGCATCCATAGTACATGTTCATGTGAGAGGAGAAGATGGACAGAATACACCTGATCTTAAATATTATAATAAAACAATTAAATTAATTGAAGAAAAATGTCCTATCATTAAACAGATAGGAAATGGAATAGGTGCTTGGTTGGAAACGACCACGAGAACCATGAAATCTGGCAGAAAATTAGTTCATTCTGAAATTGTTCAACCTACTCTTGAAGATCGACTGAATTTATTAAATATAGATCCACCCCCTGAAATGCATACGATTAATGCAGGAACATTCCAATTTCGAACTCCATATGGAAGTATAACCTTTGAAAATCCGATGGAATTCAATAGAAAATACATTAATCGATGTAAAAAAAAAGGATTTGGGATTGAAATTGAAGTTTATGATTCGAGTCATATAGCTAATATTCTGGAATTGGTTGATGAAGGGTATCTTTTACCTCCTCTACACTTTAGTATTGTGTTGGGCATTAAAGGAGGAGCACCTGCAACAATAGAAAATTTAATAAATTTAGTTCATCAAATTCCTGAAGGTTCAACATGGCAAGTTGTAACAGTAGGTAAATTTAACTTACGAACTACTTTAATTGCGATGTGCATGGGAGCAAATGTACGAACTGGTTTAGAAGACACTATTTACTATCAGAAAGGTGAACTTGTTCAAAGTAATGCCCAATTGGTGAAAAGAATGGTTAGATTGGCCAAAGAAATCGGAAAGGAACCTGCTACAGTGGACGAAGCAAAAAGTATTTTGGGATTAAAATGACTCCTGGTTGAAGTTTGATTTTCGAACTTGATTGAGCTATTAAAATATTTAGAATTCATTGCAGAAAAATTTAAATAGACGCATATGATACTTCTAAATTGAAATCCTTTAAAAGGGTATAATGTTATGACAAATCGAAATACTTGGTTTGGATTTGGGATGACTCAAAAGCAGGCCGTTTGGGTTTTTGTTTTAGCAATTATAGGAATTTGTGTTATTAGTTTTGCTCTATTTACTATGTGTTACTCTTTATTTACGGTTCTGATATACTTTGATCCTTATTTCTACTCCCCGAGTTACTTTTTTAGACAATTCTTAGTTTTGTTGCCTTACATATTATTTTTTGGGATTCTAATGATCTTTGCTATCTATACTGCCGTAAAATGCAGACGAATCGCTAAATTTCATTCAAGGAGCATAGATTATGAAAACTATAATGAAGTGAAGAAAGTGGATCAAAATTTTTGCCCAAATTGTGGTCAGAATCGATTGAAAAATGCCAATTTTTGTAATAATTGCGGATATAAGTGGGTATAACCTATAATTTACTTTAAAAACCCGAAATAATATTCTAATTATGCAAGAGGTCATTGAGAAATCATCAATTACCTATTGAAATACTGAAGGATGCTAAAAAAGAACTAACATTTCATCAAATTTCTAAATTTAATAAAAATAAAATAAATTTTTAATTTATTGTGGTTTTAATTCGGGATGCTCCTTTAATTCTGCTCTCATCTTTTCTAAAATTTCTCCATGTAATCCATAGGATTTGAAAAATAGGATGGATCCAATGAGCGCAATAGAAGGAAATACAAACATTAAAAGTTTGATTCCAATCTCTCTTAAAACAGGATCAGCAACGATAGGTTCATACTTGCTCCATCCAGTACCGGAAAATATGATATAGATGGTTGTAATTCCTAGTATCATCGAGAAGCGGTGAATAAATGCATTTACACCATAATAACTGCCAGCTCTTCTAACTCCAAATTTAAGGGCATCTTGATCAATTATATCCCCATGAATTAAATCAATAAAATATAATACAGCAGATAATCCAAATCCTATTGTTGCAAAAACTACAAATGATAATGTCCTGCTTAATTCATTATCAGACAAAAGGATTAAGGGGAACAAAGTGATAATCCATATTCCCATCCCTATCATTAGTCCTTTACGTGTACCTAATTTCTTTCTAATCCAAGATTGAAGCGGCATAAAAAAGGCAGCAAAAAGAAGCGCTAGCATCAAGGTAACTCCAATTAATAGATCTCCCTCACCCCTTTTCAGTACATGAACAGCGTAGAGAGGAAATACTGTTAATAATACGTTAAAACAATACCATATTAGCATATTTCCAAACGTGAATTTTAGAAATGTTTTATTGGAAAAAGTTATTCTTAATGATTTAAAGAATCCGGGTCTCTTTTCGAAATCAGTTCTCTGTTCTTCTTTTTCTTTCACACCTAAAAAGATGAATATTGTTGCCATAACTCCTATTATTACACTTAGAAAAATGCCCGCAAAAATATACTCAAATTGAATTTTAGCGACTTGTTCTACATAGCCAATTGGAGAAGTTTCGGGATCGATTGTTGGAGCTAAAGGAGTAATAATAAAGGTAGGAATAAGTGAAGCTAATATAACAGCAAGCATTGTAAAACTTTTAATAAATACATTAACATCCCCTCTTTGCTTTTCAGTTGGAAACATTTCAGGGAATACTGCGTTTGTATTTACTGAAAACATCGTATAAAATAACTCAAATGTAAAGATAATTATTAAGAAATACCAGAACTCAAAACCAAACTCTGAGGAAATGAACGGATTTCTTGCAGTGACAGTAAAAAGAAAAATCATTATCAATGAGAGGGGGATAAATGAAATTATTAAATAAAACTTCCTTTTTCCTAATTTACCTTTCTGTTTAGTTTTTTCGCTTAAAGCTCCAAGGAGAGGGTCGTTAAACATATTCCAGATACCCCAGAGAACGAAACCTATCCACATTTCAAGCATACTAAGCCCTACGACAGCAAAGTAATAGGTAAACACGTAAATGGTAAATGCTTGATAAGTTATTTGATCTGGAAATGCATTCGTGCCAAATAGTATTCTTTCTTTTAAAGTTATTTTTCTTTCACTCATTTAATATCCCTTACTGATATTTATTTTTGCAATAAAAGATAATTAAATGTATTTAAATTTTGATCTTTTTAAAACTATAGTAAATCAAATGTAAGTTAAATTACATAAAATTCATTTAATTAGTATCATATTCTAATTTAATTGAAAATTACCCTATTTATAATGAATAAGTTTGAGTTAATATGACAGATTTGAGTATTGAAGTTACTTATTTTGAAAAAGGTGGACCACAGAATACTGATAAGGCATTGGAAATTGCAAAAAAATATGCTGATCAGTTTAATATAAAGGATATTGTTATAGCTAGCACAACTGGTACAACTGCTGAGAAATCATTAGATTATTTTAATCCAAATAATTACAATATTATTGTTGTTACACATTCATATTATTTTGCAGGAGCGGATAAAAGACAGGAATTCCCAGAAGAGAAACTAATTTCACTAAATGGTAAAGGATTAAAATTTTTTATTGGAACCCATGGATTTGCCGGTCCAGAAAGGAGTATTCGAATCTCACTAAAACAATGGGGACCTGTTGAAATTATGGCAAAATATTTACGTACAGCATTTAGCCAAGGAGTAAAGGTCTGTATGGAAATGGCAACTATGGTTGTTGATGCAGGCTTACTTTCAGATATTGAAAAAGACATTATTTGCGTAGGAGGTACAGGTCGTGGAGCAGATACAGTATGCCTTATTAAACCAATGCCCACAAGCCTGCTTCATCAACTACGAGTCAAGGCAATTTTAGCTAAACCGGTGTAAGTGTTCAATAAGTAAAAAGATAAAAATTATTCAATTTTTTTTCCATTGGAAAAACTAAATTTTAAATATAATACAAAAAAGAACGTTTCTATAATCGTATTTCCAAATACTTAGAGAAAAAACAAAGAGAAAAAAAATTTAATTAAAATTTATTGTTCTTTCGCGTTTAGCTTCTCTGTTTGATATAAGAGATAATAAAAAAAGCTACCATGATGCTTAATAAGATTAGATCGAGTATACTCTGAAATATAGTTCGAGCGTTAAATGTTGAGATATATAGACCTATTATCGTTGCTTCGATGATTAATGTCGCTAAAAACATAGCAATAAAAAACATAAAGGTTAATGAAATCTGTTCCCATTCCTTTTTGCGCAACATTATGATTGCAAAAAGAGATCCAATAAAGCAAATTCCCCCAAAGAGTCTTGGATGTAAAGGATTTGTCCATCCCTCTGTATTTAATGTTAAATCCCATAAAAATACAAGCATAAGCCCATAGAGAAAAGGAATAATCGCAACCACTATAAGTGCGATTTTTGTTAATTTTTTAACTTCGGTCATTTTTCTTATCAACCTACAATTAATTTTTATTGGAATTTCTTACCTTAATAAGAAATTAAAGTTCAATAAATTGAACGATTATAAAAGTTTTACTCTTTTGTAAAAATTTATTAAATCAAATAAAAAAGAAAAAAAGAAAGAACCTATATAATATCTAATTTTTTTCCTACTTTTTCAATAGCACTTAAAGCCATTGTTAAATCGTCCTTAGTAAGTAAAGCATTCATTTGTACTCTAATTCGAGATAATTCTCTTGCAACCATTGGGAAAACAATAGGTGTACCATATATATTTTCTTCATCAAATAGGATTCTTGCTAATTCTTGGGCTTTTCCAGGATCACCAATAATTAGCGGAATAATAGGAGTTTGGGAGTTACCAGTATCATATCCCATACTTTCAACTTCTTTTTTGAAGTAATCTGTGTGTTGCCATACCCTTTTTACATGTTCTGGTTCGCTTTCAACAACTTCAATAGATGCTTTATTCGCAGCTACTACTCCAGGAGGATGCGCTGTACTTAAAAGATATGTTCTACTTTTATTTGCACAAAATTCAATTAAATCCTTTGAGCCTGCCACAGTTCCACCAAAGACACCAAAACCTTTGCTCATTGAGCCTCCTTCAACATGAACCTTCCCTTGAAGCTTGAAATGTGCCACAATGCCTCTACCTTCCCCAAGCACTCCTTCTCCATGGCAATCATCAACAAAAATCATGGCTCCGAAATCCTCCGCAACTTTAACAATTCTATCTAATGGTGCCATGTCACCGTCCATACTAAAAACACCGTCAGTTATGATACAAATTCTCCTGGCTCCTTCTTTTTCTGCTTCCTTTAATTGTCTTTCTAAATCTGCTATATCACGATGTTTGTAAATAATTCTTTTAGCCCCTGATAGTCTTACTCCATCTATAATGGAACCATGATTTAATTCATCTGAAACGACAATATCAGGTTTTCCAACTAACATGGGAATTAAACCCGAGTTTACAGCAAATCCAGTTTGACAAAGTAATGAAGCTTCTACTTCTTTAAATTCAGCAAATTTTTTTTCAAATTGTTTTGTCAAATCAAATGAACCTGCAATAACAGGGACAGCTCCCGCTCCAGCGCCGTACTTTTTTGTAGCTTCAATAGAAGCTTGGATGACTTTTGGATGTGTCGCTAAACCAAGGTAATTGTTAGTATTAAGCATTAGTACTTTTTTACCATCAACAGTAGAGTGTGGTTTCGAACCTTCTTCTAGATATCGAATGATCCATTCAAGATTGTTATTTCTTAATTCAGTCATATCCTCCTTAAGAAAAGCAACAGGATCTCTCTTCATCATAACACCTTAAATTTTTTTGAAAATAGTGAGTTAAATTATAATTTATGTGTATTATGAAAAGTATTTTAGTTTTACTTATCCTATAATTATGGATTAATGTTAGAATTTTATGAATAAACCTTTTTTTATGGAGTAAATTATGAATTATACTAATAATTTTTCATTTTAAAATCTGATAAAAATGAGAAGAATTCTAGTGATAGGAGCTGCTGGTCAAATCGGAAGTGAATTAGTACCATTTCTAAGAGAAAAATATGGTAATGATAATGTAGTTGCTACCGGAAGAAAAACTCCACTTCCAGATGAAATTAGAGAATCTGGTCCTGTTATTTACCTAGATGCCTTAGAACGTAATAATCTTTCACGAGTCTTCTATGAGTATGAAATAGACACGATCTATCATTTGGCCTCAATTCTATCTGCTACTGGAGAGAAAATGCCTCAAACTGCTTGGGATATAAACATGAACGGATTAATTAATGTACTCGAAGCTGGCAGAAGATATAAAGTTAAGAATGTAATTTGGCCAAGTTCAATTGCTGCTTTTGGACCTACTACTCCAAGAGATAATACTCCTAACATTACAATATTACAACCTACAACGATGTATGGTATTACTAAAGTCGCCGGAGAACTCTTAGCAGAATACTATTATAAAAAATATAAACTTGATGTTCGCTCAATGAGGCTCCCTGGAATAATAAGTAGCGAAACACTCCCTGGAGGAGGTACTACGGATTATGCTGTTGAGATCTTTTATGAAGCAATCAAGAATAAGCAATATACTTGTTTTCTTAAAGAAGAAACTGTTTTACCTATGATGTATATGCCCGACTGTCTTAAATGTATGATCGATATATTAGAAGCAAATAATTCAAAATTGAAGCGTAGAGTTTATAATATTACAGGCATGAGTTTTTCTGCGGGAGAGATTGCTGCCGAGATTAAAAAACATATTCCTGACTTTCAAATCGATTATAATCCAGATTTCAGACAAGAAATTGCAGATTCATGGCCAAAATCGATTGATGACTCTTTAGCTCGAGAAGAATGGAATTGGAATCCATCCTATGATCTAGCTTCTATGACAAAGGATATGATTGATATCTTAAGTAAACGGCTTTAATAATTTTTTTTGCTTCTATTTTATTTTATAAAATATATAAAATGTTAGATGTATAATACATTGATATAAATGAATCAAGAAACTAAGGACTTACCAATTGTAAGTGTAGATTATTGGACATATTTTGCTAATGAATTAGTAAAATTAGCGACTTTAAAATTTAAAGGTAAGATACTTGATGTAGGCACAGGAAGTGGTGCTTGTTTAATTGCAGTTGTAGATAAATTAGGTGAAAATTGTCATTTAGTTGGTATTGATAAAAACGAAGCTAAGATATCCCAAGCAAGAAACACTTTTAAAAATATTTTTGTAGGAAGTGCTCAATTCAGAACTATGGAGGCATCCAATTTAAAATTCAACGATAATAGTTTTGACAATATTTTATGTGGTTTTATAGGTTTTAGTGATTCTTATGATTTTAAAAATAACCAATTTATTGGTAAGAATGCAAAAATGAAAGAGATTTTTAGAGTCTTAAAATCAGGAGGAGAAGCTGCTTTTAGTACATGGGAATACCAACAAGATATTGAAGTTGCAAGAGGGTTGTTACAAAAATATCTCAGACATAAAAATATGAAAAAAAATAATGATATTGAAAATTTATCTATCAGTTATAGCAAAGAATCAGTTGATGGCTTTAAATTAATTATGAAAGATGCTGGGTTCAACAATATCAAGATTTTCTCTAAAAATTATAATATAGTTTATAAATCTGTTGATGAATGGTGGGATGTAATGAAATTTGCCGCTTGGATAATGAGATATACCTTAAATCACGATCCTGATAAGCTCAATGATCTTAAAGAAACTTGTCTACCTCAGGGAATTAGAGCTTTTAAAAAAGATGAAGGATACGCCTTTCAAAAATCTGTGATTTTTGCATATGGAGCGAAATAAAGCTAACTTAAAAAATAAGTCTAAAAGATTATAATTTAATAAATTATCTTAACTGGGTAAAATTTATTTAGAATGAAATTGAAGTAGATTTATCTTTAATACTAATGGCAAATTCTCGAGTTTCTTATAAAGAATTAGCAGATACTTTTAATATGAGTATCAATTCCATTCATAAATGTGTTAAAATTTCATATTAAATAATAAAAGAATTAAATTAAAGGATTTGAAATTAAAAATGGAAGTTAAAGAAAAAAGTCAATCAAAACTTGAAGATAAATTAGATCCTAATAATGACTATGTGATTATTATTAAAGACCTAGTAAAAAAGTACGAGGATGTTGTTGCTGTTAATGGTTTGAACCTTAAGATTAAAAGAGGAGAATTATTTAGTCTTCTAGGTCCAAATGGAGCAGGAAAAACTACTACTATAAATATTTTGAATACTCTAATAAAACCAACAGAAGGTTCGGCACTCGTAGGAGGGTATGATATTGGGAAAGATTCGAATAATATTAAAGAGATGATTGGTGTTTGTCCTCAAGAAGCTGCTATTTATAAGTTCCTTACAGGTAAGGAGAATCTTGAGTTATTCGGTTACCTCCAAGGAATGCCTAAAAGTTTGATAAAAGAGAGATCTGATCATTTGCTAAAACTTTTGGATTTTGTTGATGCAAGTAAAAGAAAAGTAAAAGGATATAGTGGTGGTATGCTCCGTCAGTTGAATATGTTAATTGCCTTGCTTCATGATCCTGAAGTAGCCTTTCTTGATGAACCAACTGTAGGAATGGATCCAAGAGCTCGAAGAAAGGTTTGGGAATTTATTGCTAATCTTAAAAATCAGAATAAAACGATTATTTTAACAACCCATTATATGGAAGAAGCTGAAGCACTAAGTGATAGAGTAGGGATTATCGACTATGGTGAACTAATAGCGCTCGGGACACCCAAAGAATTACTAAAAAAATATGAATCTAAGAATCTAGAAGAAGTTTTTCTAGAAATAACTGGAAGAAGAATCTTGGAGGGAATCTAAAAATGAATATGGATAGAGTTTTAGCCTTAGTAAAAATGCAACTAAAGAAAATCATCAGGGAACCAGCTTACTTATTTTTAATGATCCTATTTCCTGCTGCCTTAACATTTGTTTTCGGATTAGCTTTTGGTTTCATTGAGTCTGGAATTCCTGGAGAAACTCAATTTGACGTCATGGCTCCCGGATTATTTGCCTATGCGTGTATATTTATAATTATGATTGTTGCCCAATCTTTCGCTGATGATCGTGAGCAAGGATTACTTAAAAGGATAAATGTCACCCCTACTAGCCCTACAGAATTTATGGGAAGCTATATTATCTCAAATACTCTACTTTCCATTATACAAGTACTTATTGTAACAGGTTGTGCACTTATTATAGGTTTTCGACCTATAGGGGGGGTTGGAGGTTTCTCATTTGCATTCATTTACATAATGTTACTTTCAATATGTTCTGTTGGATTTGGTCTCATTACTGCAACAGTTTCCAAAAGCTCTGGAACTGCTACTGGCTTGTCATTCATCTTTATACTGCCGCAAATGTTTTTTGGTACGTTTGTCCCATTAAATGACGCAACAAGAATTATTGCTTTATTTTTGCCGAGTTATTATGCAACTGATGCATTAACGATATTGTTTCGCGGAGGATCAATATTGAACTTAACTATTTGGATAGAACTAGGAATATTATCATTAATGGCTATTGGCATTATTATCCTTGGAATCCTTTTATTCAAAAAATATGGGAAAATTTAAAATTTAATTAACTTTTTTATCAATTTTTTATTTCTTTTTAATAATAATTTCTTAACTTAAATGTGATTTAAATGAAAGTCGTATTTCATGAAAGATATTATAATTCTAGTTATGCAATGGATCCAGCTGCATCACCAGGAAGGCTTGAAGGCATCATAAGTTTAATGAAAAATAACCCTGAATATGTATTTATAAAACCAGAGCCTGCAACAGAAGAAGATATTCTTAGAGCTCATACTGAAAGACATCTAAGGTATATTAAACGAGAACCATTATTATTCGAATTATCATCATTAGCTGCAGGAGGAGCTATTTTAGCTGCCGAAGAAGGATATAAAGGGAACCCAACTTTTGCTGTTATACGCCCCCCAGGGCATCATGCATCAGCTGATTCTTGTTGGGGGTTTTGTTATTTCAATAACATTAGTATAAGCCTTTTAAGACTATATTCAGAAGGAAAAATAAAATCTGCGTTCGTACTTGATTTTGATCTTCATACGGGTGATGGAAATATTAATATTTTGAAAAACAGAGATGATGATTTCCGAGTTAAAATACTCAATCCATATTCTAATAGCCCTACAAGTTATATTAAAGAGGTTGAGAAATATATGCAACAACTGAGAGATATAGATATCTTTGTAGCGAGTGCAGGTTTTGACCAAGGAATTGAAGATTGGGGGCATCTTTTATATCCAGAAGATTACGTTGAATTAGGTAGATTGATGAAGGAATATTCAAAAAAGCTATGCAAAGGAAAAAGATTTGCTCTTCTGGAAGGAGGCTATAACCATGATGTTTTACCAAAAAATGTGGATTCTTTTTGCCAAGGTTTTAAAGAATAAAAATTTAATTTATTTGATAAAAATTATCTTCAAATTCTGGTTTCCCTTTATATTTATTTAAGAATATCAATGGAGCTTTTTCGATGTTTTTGAAAATATAAGATGGGGCTCTTATTCCTGCTTTCTTTAGAGCTTCTTTTATATCATCAACTTCCGGAGGGCATCCTTTAATCGGAATGCATTCTTTGATGTCTGGGTGGTCTTTATTCTTATTATACTGGCATTGTCCAAGTAAAATTGTCTTATTCATTCCAGGTGTGGGTTCTACTATTTTTCCTGTTAAAATTTCAATATTATCGAAGTCTTCGCCTTTCCATGCTTCTTTAATCGCAATTAAAATAACTCCATTATAAAAGCTACAAAAAGTGCACATCGTTTCGTCATATTTGGGGTAACTTATTCCTCCTATTCCTGCTCTTGCATAGGAAAGTGGCAAAGTATCATTTTTTTCATAAATAAATTCCCACTCATGATGTTTTGCTAACTCTTCTATAGATTCACCTTTTATTTCAATGTTAGATAGATCCACTGATCGGTTTCTATCTTTAGCTGCTTGTACTAAATGGGGAACATCTTGGGGATTAATACCTAATAATTTTGCTCCAACCATATCAGCAGAAAGGATATCAGTTGAGGCCAATAAGATATCACTTCGATGAGCTTTGCCATCAAAAGTTGGTCCTCTTTCAAGGGTATAAATTCCATCAATAATAGTAAGACTTGGAGGAATCTTATTAGCCAATTGAGCTACGTTATAATGCAAGTTAAACTTAGGATCCGCACCGTGAAATTTCTTACGTGATGCTATATTAATAAGACCTTTTAAATTCTTTATTCCTAAGCTTACAACACACTGAGCATGAGTTTTTAGAACAGGAATGTCAATTAAGAAATCTGAATGAAGCATATCAGAATTCATCTTAACAGAAACGCCTTCTCGTAATTCAATTCTCTCAAATGGACGCTCAAAAGTATCATATAGTTTGACTCCATATCTCTCCTTAAGAAGATTATATCCCAACTTTTCAAAAGCATCTTTTGGTGTTTCTCTATCATCAGGATCGTCTGTGATTATACCATCCCCAATTGCAATATCCTTTACACCTCGTTGGTTTAATAATTTTACAACATCTTCCACTACTCTTGAAGTAGTCAGCATCCCCCATTTCGGAAAATCACAATGTCTATTCCAATATACTAAATTAGGCTTGATAAATATCTTTCCATCGATCGGTAAGTTTTTGAACCCATCCACAAGTTCTATAACCTTACGTACTGAATCTAAAGGTTTTTCATATTTTACAATTGAAACAGTTGTTCTACTCAAAATGAATACCTCAAATTACTAATTATTTATACATAGTGATTTGAATATTAAACACATTAAAAATTAAATTGTTCTAAATAAAATTTAATTTATCTAAATTGAATCTTTCCATTCTTCTTTCAACATACTCATAAGGATATCATCATGAAATTTACCATTCTTAAAAGTTGCTTGCCGTTTTCTTCCTTCTTCGATAAATCCAACTTTCTTATAGCATTTAATAGCACGTGTATTAAAATCATATACTTTTAGATCTATCCGGTTAAGATTCAATGTATTAAAGCCATAATCTACTAACAATCGTAATGCTTCAGGTCCATAACCTTTTCCTTGGTTTTCTTTATCACCAATAAATATACCACAAGTGCCAACTCTGTTTATCCAGTGTATATCATCGATGCCACAATTACCTATCAACTTTTCTCCATCTTTTAATAGAATGGAGAAAATTATTGCGTTATCTCGCTTTTTGAGATTATTAAACCATTCTTCCTCCATATCTCGTGTAAGAGGGCGATATCCTATTAAATATTGAGTGAGTTCAGGATCGTTTAACCATTCAAGAAAGTTTTCAATATATTCTCTCCTAAGAGGGGCTAATTTTATTCTTTCACCTTCAAGCATAGATAATAGTATCTAATAAAAAAAATAAATCTTCTTCATTATTGGTTAAAAAAAGATACCTTTCTTTCTGAAAAGCAATTTGAAAAGTTCAAGTCCTCCAATACAAATCAATGAGATTAAAAAGCATACTAACCAATCGAGACCGGTTAAATACATAAACATAAAATTTATACCCCAAGATTGTAGAGTTACTTGAAACCCAGGAATATACATTAAAGCAATAAAAACTCCGAATAATAAGCCAATTAAAAGATACATAAACTTGGTACTATCTTCTTTAAGGCTTCTAATTAAGGATTTATTTGGTCGTCTGATCTGGTACACTAGAAAAGATTCACAAAAAAATAGGGTTACCATAAGCATTGTAAGAGTTTTTGCTTGAGAAGGGGAAACACCTGGGGGAAATGATCCACCTGAAAAGAGGTAAGCACCGTTGAAAGCACCAAATTCATAGTTTTCTATAAAAACGGGATAACAACCTGTAATAACTGTAAAATAGGTTATAATCATACAGCTGGCTAATAAGATACCAAATATAAGCAGTAGAATAAACGTGTTTTTTGAAAGAATTTGCTCCTCATCGCGTGGTTTTTGTTTCATAACATCTTTAGGAGTACGATCGAATGTTAATATTAAACCAGGGAATATATGTAAAGTTATTGAGAGAAATATCCATTGATAATAGAAAGCATCAGATAGAAAATAGGGTTGCCTCAAAATTACCGTCAGAATGAATTGTACAATCCCTTCAAATACATTAATCACAATATAAAAAAATACAACTGCACGAATTCGAGAAAAAATTCCTCTACCTTGTTCAATTCCCGTAACAATAGAATTAAATGAATCATCACTGATAACCATATCACTTGCTTCTTTAGCTACATCCGTTCCTTGTATTCCCATAGCTATCCCTGCATCAGCCATATTGAGAGCTAAAGCATCATTCACTCCATCTCCCGTCATAGCAACTACCTTATTTGCATTTTGATATCTTTCCACAATATCCTCTTTATCTTCAGGAGAAACCCTAGCAAAAGCTTTAATTTTGCTGAAATCGTAGAATGACTTGATACTATTGACATTTTTCCCCTCTATGACTATTTCATCTTCATGCTTTATTATAGATATTTGTTTTGCTATAGCTTCTGCTGTAGCGGGAGAATCTCCTGTTATCATTACTACATCAACCCCAGCTTCATAACATTGAAGGACACTTGCTTTAACACCTTCTCTAGGAGGATCTAAAATAGTTACAAAACCGATATAAATCATTTCTGATTCGCATAATTCTCTACTTTTGTCTCCTTCTGGAGGAATTTCATCTAATTTCTTATAACAGATACTTAATATCCGATAGCCTTGCTGTGCATATAGATCTGCTATTTTATTTATTTTTTCTTTTATAATATCTGTAAAATCTACCTCAGTGTCTTTATATAGTACTTTTTTACATTGAGGCATGAGAATTTCACTAGCACCTTTCGTGAAAGAATAATATTTTCCATCTCTCTTGTATATCTTTGTCATTCTTTTTAATTTAGAATCAAATGGGTATTCCTTGATATACTCAAAATCGTCAAGCATATAATCACCCATTCCTTTCTGGAAGAGGACCATCAAAGCACCTTCAGTCGGTGAGCCAATTACATTCCAGTTGGGTATAATCTTCCCAGAGATTTCAATTTCATTTTTCACTAACGCAGAATTATTATTTAAAAATCCAGCAATTAATAACAGTTTAAGTTGAGGATAATTATCAATGTGTTTTACGTAAACAGGATTTTTTGGATCGTCTAATAAAATAATATCTCCATCGGGCGTATATCCACTTCCAGTAACTTTGAAAGTAGAGCCATTTGTCCATACATTTTGGATTGACATTTGGTTTTTCGTTAATGTACCAGTTTTATCAGAACAGACAACACTTACACGCCCTAGACTGTCAACAGAGGCAAGATTTCTGATAATAACACCCTGGCGAGCCATAACTAGAACTCCAGTTATCAAGATGATTGTTACAAGTAAGGGAATATTAATTGGTAAAAGATCCATGGCAGAATTCAAGCTAACTACAATTTCCAAATCGCCCCAAATCCCTAAATTAATAAGCACAATTATTAACCAAAATCCAATCACAATTAGACCTAACCATTTTCCGAAGTTATTCATTTTCTGTCTAATTGGAATCTCACTTGTTCCTGCTTCCTCCAATCCTTTTGATATTTTGCCAATCTCTGTATCTCTTCCTGTTTTAACTGCAATCGCAATACCGTTACCAGTTGTGATATATGTCCCGTAAAATATCATATTGACTCGTTCTCCAATTGAAAGTTCTTTACTTTCTAACGCTTTTCCTTCTTGAAGCTTCTTTACAGGCTCACTCTCTCCACTAAGTGAGGCTTCATTGACTTCAAGATTGGACGATCTTATTATTCTTCCATCTGCTGGGATTCGATCTCCTTGCGTTAATACAAGTAAATCTCCTAAAACTACTTCCTTTGTTGCAATATCAATTTTTTCTCCATTTCTTATTACTGTCGTAGTCGGAGCTGTCATTTCTCTTAGGGCATTCAATTTTTTAGTTGCTCGATATTGTTGGATAATGGCAACCAAACAATTTAGAGCAACAATTCCCAAGGTTAATCCTATAAAAGTTAGATTACCTTCTCCACCCAAAACTGCTGCTAAAAATAATATTAAAGCCCCAATTAAATAAATAACAATTAACCAATTGAATAAGGGTGCTAAATATATTTTAATGAAACCTTTCGAAGCTTTAGGAATTTCATTTAATCCATATAGTTCTAATCGTTTTTGAGCTTCTTCTTTAGATAATCCATTAGTTGGATGAGTTTGAAATTTTGAGTAAATTTGATTTAATTCCATCGAATAAAATGGTTCTATTGATACAGTCATAAGAATAGTCTCTCCCGCGACTTTTAAAAATTTTACAATATATGATGATAAGATTAAATCATTTTAATAGATAGACTATAATAACAATTATTTTTATTTTATTTCTTTTTGAAACTAATTAGTAGTTTAAGAAATTAATTAAAAGAAAAAATGAGATTAGATTTTAATTAGTCTTATAAAACTCCCGCATCTTTTAGAATCTGCTTATGATCAAAAGCCAAATCTATGCTTTTTACTTTTTCTATTGGTATCGCTTCAGCTATAACTGCATCATCTCCTCCTGCCATTTCTGACAGATCTTTGACTAAGCGACATTTGAACGCCGTTGATACAATCCTACCGCGTGGATCACGCCCCTTTTTATCATATGTACCAATCTTTTTAATAATTTCAACCACAAGATTAGTTTCCTCCCTAACTTCTCTTATTACAGCTTTTTCAGCATCTTCATTATATTGAATAAAACCACCTGGAAGTGCATATTTTCCCCTTTCGGGATAATACTTTCTTTTAATAAGTATAAGATTTTGACTATCATCTAAAATGACAGCATCAGCAGTATATCCTTTTTCTTCTACTTTAGACTGCAATCGATATAAGAAAATGTAGGTAAAAGTTACTATAAACATTAATCCAATAACAGTTGAAGCAATGAGGTATGCTATATTTCCGTATTGTAATGGATTTGTTCCTTGTATTAAAACATCAAAGAAGTCTTTTAAAATTCCCGCACTCAATATGATATTAACGAGATATAAAATTCTCCTTGTAGTTCTTTGATTCTTTTCATTTCTTTGAGTATAATATTCTTGCAATGAGTCATAGAGTAGTTCAAATTTCTTGGCGACTCTTTTCATTATTTTTTCGATTCGAAATATATCTAAAAGATGAGTTAAAATCCGTGTATAATGTTCTCGAGGGTTCCAGTCTAATTTACTATATAGCATGGTCATTTTCGTTTGGATCATTCCCCTTAAAAATCTTAAGTTATCTATTTTACTTTCAATAGTTTCCAAACTCATAAAAACGTATGAATATCGTTTCATAAATAGTATATCCAATGAATTTTCTATTGTCATTAATGCAAATAAAACAGATCTCACTTTTGGAGTAGGATCTAGTATATGTTCTTCAATATATTTGAACTCTTTTTGATAATTGTCTTGTACCATATATATGAAACCTGAATTTCTCTGAATATAATGTAATTCAGAAAGCCGATTAGAAAAATTCTTCTCTGTCCTTCTATCAAATAGTTCCTCAGAATAATCAGGCCACTGCCCAGAATAGATTCGTGTCCAATATCCAATGCTTTTTTTATATTGTTCTCGATTATTACTATCCCATTGAACAGTATGGGGCATTGTTTTATTAGAGATAACGAAAACATAAATAGGACTTTCTAAATCAAGGATTAAAAACTCATTTTCCCTTCTTTTATTAAATTCTTTAAGAATATCTACAGCGATAAAGGGAACTTGTTGGATCAAATCAGGAGTTATTTTTTCTTTCTTATATTCCTCATTCTTATAATATTCAACTTCTAATTTGAAATATCCGAGAGTGTTATATTCTAATTTTTTTTGTTCATCAACTTCCGAATATGGCTTATTTTCGTCAGTGTAAGGAAAACTTTGGAAATATGGTTCCCAATCGCATTCTATTGATATTGAACTTGCCATATCTCTTAATGTTTCTTTCTTTATTTCAGCCTGCGGATATTTATCTAAATATAAAAAAGCTTTACTAAAGTCTTCCTCACTTAAATTACGTAATCTTCTTATTAATAATTCTTCTATTTGTTCTGCCTTTATTTCCCCAACGAATTCAACCGTATTAATAAAAGCACTGATATACCAGTATTCTTTTCCGTAGATAAAACGTAGGTTTTCTTCCATTTGTAATTTGCCCTCTTAGTTATTTTTATTTAGAGTGATTAAATAATTATTAAATTGTTATTCTATTTATTACTTTTTTTTCAAAATAAATATTATTACTTTTAAATTTCTTTATTAGATTTTAATTTAACTCTAATTTTTTGAAAAACTTTATTCCAATCAATATATACCAGCAAGAATAGAAGAATAATTGATGCCGCCCAAACTAATGAACTTTGGAAAATCTCTAAAGGTGTGCTGGGAGGAATAATTCCCAATCGCGCAGCGTCAATATCTATGCCAAATAAACCAAACAGAAAAATTCCTAATGAAGTATCAGCAAGCCAAATTGGGAGTGCGCTACATAAAAAGCATAGGGTGAATTTTCCAGCGAAACAATATATCAATGTCTTAACGAGGCTATATTGAGCAAGTCCTAAAACGATTAGAAATGCATCGTCTGGAAGAGGTGTAGCTGCAAAAATGAAAATCAGGATTGGAGCCCAACCTTTATCTACATATCTTTTCATCCTTTCCATACTTTTAGAATCTCCGATAATTTCTTTTGAACTGCGTCCAATTAACCATGCACTTACTTCTCCAATACTAGCTCCTAATCCAGCTACAATTCCAATTAATATGGGATTTACACCAGGTATTACGGCAGATATCACGATTAAAGCAACAACATAAGGAACGGGAAAAATTATTGTAAAATTACCGAAAATACTAATTAAAAATATCCCTAGATATATTCCAAAATCCCCAAATTCATTATAGAACCATATAACTGCGTTAGCAAGCCATTGACCAAAATTGATGTTTAATAATGCAAATATAATAAATAAAATTAAAATCGCACCAATAAATATTATTCCTCCATACTTTTTCAGAAAACTAAATCCTTTAGAATTTTTTACTCTATTTCCACTATTCATCTGTGATCTCCTAAATAAATATATTATAATTAAAATCTGATGTTTCTTCTTCTTGCGAAATACTTCACTACTTCAATTCCAATTATACCCGGCAGAGAAAATAGGATGCAATAGAACCAGTCTGTAAGACTTAGGAACATAAAATTAATTTGGAAATTTAATCCCGATGCCTCATTTAAAAAATAATTTATTGGTGCTGAGAAACAAATATGCAAAATGTGTAAGGATAATGTAAAAAGGCTAATAATTAACAATTTCCAATTAAATTCCTCTTTAATACTCTTAAAAAGCGATTTATTTGGTCGCCTGATACTCCAAATGAAGTTTGTCTCAACGATATAAAGGGTAGTAATAAACATAGTTCTCGCTTTTTGGGCTAACCCTACTGATCCAGAATAGCTTAAGTCAATATTATAGGAATTTAATGGGATTAGGTTTGCTAGGGTCATTTGTAATGCTAAGACTAAGCCTAAACCCATTAGGAACGCATGTATAAGTAGCAATCCCCAGATATTTCTGTTTAGTATTTCTTCTCCATTTCGTGGAGGTTCCTGCATTACATCCTTAGGTGCTTTATCTATAACTAATGCTAAAGAGGGAAGTGAATGGACTATACCAAAAATGTAAAGATGTTGCCATTCGGAACTAAATAGTTGAAAAACTCCGGGCGGGATGAATTCATAAGTAAAAAATATTAGAGCTTCCATTATATTTAAACAAATAAAGAAGTATACAATTACTCTTATCTTAGCAAACAATCCCCTCCCGATTTTTACACCTTTTACTATAGATGTAAAATTATCATCTGATATGACCAAATCTGCTGTTTCTTTAGCTACATCTGTGCCAGTAATTCCCATAGCTATTCCGGTATTAGCTAACTTTAATGCTAAAGCATCATTTATACCATCACCCGTCATAGCTACAATCTTATTAGCATTCTGGTACTTTCTTACTATAACCTCTTTATCTGAAGGAGATACTCTAGCAAAAACAGATACACGGTTAAATTCACTGTCATCAAGATCAGATATCTTGGATCCTTCAGCAACTATATCATTTGGTTTAAATATTCTCATTTGGGAGGCAATTGTTTGAGCAGTGTTTGGATGATCTCCTGTGATCATAGTAACTTTAATACCTCCAGATTCACATTCTTCTACTGATTCTCTAACATAATTACGAGGTGGATCTAGAATTGATAAAAAACTTAGAAAAGTTAAATCTTTCTCGATATTTTCTCTTGCCTTCTCAGCTTCATTTTCTAACTCTTTATACGCTATAGCTAAGATTCTGTATCCTTGTTTTGCTCTTGATTGTATTTTATCTAATAGCTCTTGTTTCTTCTCTTTTGACAATAAGCTAATTATTCCATCAATTTCAATCTGATTAGTAATTTCTAATATTTTTTCGGGAGCTCCTTTGGAAAATACATAATTAGTATTTTTATCACTATTTAATCTACAAATAGTTGACATTCGTTTGATTTCAGAACTGAATGAAAATTCTTTTAGCTTAGTATAAGATTTTATAATATCATATGGAATATAACCTGCTTTTTCAGCTAAGGTTAGCAATGATGCTTCAGTAGAGGAGCCTAATGCCCTTCTAACTGCCATTTGTTTGACATCTTTTAGTTTAACTTTAACATCTTCATAAATGAGTCTTGCATTATTATTTAACACACTTGATTCAATGAATTTTTGAAATGTTTTATCTTCTTTTAAATTTACAGCTTTACCATTATCTAGAATAATACCCTCTGCTTCATAACCAGAACCTGTTACACAATATTCCTTATCATTTATCCAAAATTTTTCAACTGTCATTTCATTTCTAGTTATCGTTCCAGTTTTATCTGAGCAAATTACAGAAACCCTACCTAAAGATTCAATAGCTGAAAGATTCTTAATTATGACTCCACTTTCAGCCATTTTTAGTACTCCTGTAATTAAAACTAACGTAGTTAATATAGGCAAATTTATAGGCATAATATTCATTGACCTAAGGATTGAACTAGTTAAAGCTTCACTAATATTATCTCCGTAGAAAAGTCCTTGAATTCCTAAGAAGCTGAATTTATATATTATTAGGATAATTAGGATTACAATTACAATACTACCTAAAATATATCCTATTCTGTTCAATTTTTTAGTTAATGGGATTTCTTCAATACTACCCATTTCATTTAATTGATTCGAGATTTTACCTATTTCGGTATTGATGCCCGTTCCTGTCACTAAAGCCCTTGCTCTTCCAGTATTTATATAGGTCCCCATAAACACCATGTTAAGTTGTTTTTGTATTGGTAATTCCCCATTTCTCAGAGTATAATTATGTTTTTCAACAGGTTCGCTCTCACCAGTTAAGGAAGCTTCATCAATTGTTAAATTAGTAAATTCTATTATTCTAGCATCTGCAGGAGTTTTATCTCCTTCTTCCAATAAAATTATATCTCCTGGTAATAATTCTCGAGTGGGTATTTCAAATTGTATACCATCTCTTAGAACCACTGCTTTTAAAGCACCAATTTTTCTAAGGGATTCAAGAGCTTTTTGTGCTCTGAATTGCTGAATTATTACAGTTATAGAATTTAGAATTACTACTATGAACGTAATTATTGTGGATCCCGGTGAACCTAAAAAAAGCACAAGAATCCCAGAAATAAGTAAAATTATAATCAAAAAATTGAATATAGGAGCTAAATAAATTTTCCAGATTGATTTTTTAATTTTGGGTAACTCGTTGTATCCAAAACTAGAATAACGAGATTCCAAATCAGATGAATTTAAACCTTTTTCTTTATCACTAGTAAAAGTTTGAATTAATTCTGGTATTGTTTGAGAGTAATATTTATTATTAGATATTGGAAATTCTGACATAAAAAATCTAGAAGATAATATTGAATAATTATAATTATAAAATTAAAACTTATTAATTAATCATCCTTTAAACCAATGATTAATTATGCCTTGATAGTTTGAGGATCTCCAAGAATGCCTTTTAAAACGTTAAATTTTTTTCTAATTGTAGTACTTGAGAATTTTGTGGTTTCTTCTATAATACTCTGGGTAAAAATTTTCTTATTATCAAGTGTTTGCCCTATATAATAAATCAAGCCAGCAGTAAAGGCTTTATAATTCAGATTTTGAACATCAGAGTATTTTATCTGCTGTAGTAATTTGGCGACTAGTAATTGCATCTCAACTTTTAATTTATCATATTCAGATTTGCTTGAAAAATGATTTTTTATTTTATCATAGGTAATATTATTAAGATCTTTTTGGAATAATATTTTAATTTTTTCTTTGATTTCACGTTCTAGAGTTGAAGTATCCTTGAGATCTTTATTGAACGTATTCTCTGTTCGCTTTACCTTAAGCATAGCATTATTAAGCATTTTTTTATTAATTTTATGTCCTAATTCTCGAGCAATTCTAATGTATTCTTCTAACCTTACGTTTGTTGTATCTTTTATTTCCAACCAGAGAATTGCTAAAAAGATTATAACCATATTTTGATATGTATGTCTATGATACTTGTTATATTTAAGATATCTATCCTTGATTTCTTGATACTTTACTTTATCAATATTTAATCCTATCCCATAACTCTTAAATAGTTCAATAGTTTTTTTTTGTTCAGAAAAGCTTGATTGATAATCTCTATACCAAATGTCTAATGTCTTTATTTGGTCATATTTTTGTTTTATTTTGGGGTCTTGAATTGCTTTTGAATCACCTGACCTAATTTTTCGCTCATAATTTATCTGAGAATCTGAATATAAAATAGGGGTGGTAGATTCCTCAAAAGCAATGCGATCCTCAAAAATTAAACCGCAATCTTTACAAACTAAATAACCACCATTTTGCTCAATATTCTTATGGTCACATTTAGAGTCTTCAGAGTTTATAGTTCTTTTTTTTTTCAAAAGCGGCTCAACTTATTATTCAAATATCTATTCTAATTTTCAAAAAGAAAAATATGCAAAATTTTTATTTAAATTTTTATAAAATGTCATCAAAATAATTATTATAAATAATTCTCTTATTAAATAATAACTATAAAACAGTATAAGCAAGGATGAAAAAAAACTCGATTCTTAAATATTTGAAATACTTTAGTGTTGGTTTTATCATTGTATTAGCAGTTGAGGTTATAGATATTGCTTTATTCAGTTCTATAATTGACCTTAATTTAGGGATTTACAATTTAAATATAATTACAATCATTTTTACATCAGGTTTTACTTCATTAGAAGTCATGCTAGAATGGTTAATATTATTTACAATCATCTGTGCATTTCTAATACTCGGAACTATAATGCTTATATTATCATTTAAAAAGAACCTCGAAGAAAAGTTACTAATTAAATTTATTCTATTAATTGGTTTATTTTTTCTTATTTCTGGTTTAATTAAAACATTTATAATCTATCTTTTAGGTATGTCTACTATTCAATACGACAGTACCTCTATCACAGTTCAAAATGCGATCTATACTGAATCAATAACTCCCTTCATAGGGGTTATAATGTGGATTTACTTTTGGGCTGTTAGCATGGTCATTTTAACATCAGGACTTATTCTTGGAGGCGTTGGACTTAAATCCTTATTGGATAATGAAGGAAAAAAATAAAAGCCGTTATTAAAAATAAGTAAAAAAGAAAGTCTTAATTTATAACAATTTCCTTTTAATTTGCTTTGCTCTACTTCTTAGGGTCACTTCGGTGATTTTAGCAACATCTGCTACAATAGACTGAGTTTTGCGGAGTCCACGATCCTTAGCGGAAATATATATGCAAGCAGCTGCTAATCCTTTTGGATCTTTTCCAGTACGTTTCAATCCATTTTCAGAAGCTTTTCTAAGCATATCAATTGCACATTTCTGAACTGCCATGGGCAAATCAAGCTCGTTTCCAAAACGGAAAACCAAACTTTCAGCTGTAATAGGCTGATAACGTAACCCTAATTCAGGTAATACTTCTCGTATGATCATAGCCAAGCTTCTGTGAACTGTTCGTCTTGGAGTTAGCGATGCCTCACAAACCTCATCTAATAAACGAGGAAAATCATGAACTCTTATAGCCGCATATAGGGATCCTGCTATAAAACCATTGATTGAACGGCCCATCGTTAACTTTTTCTTTGCTACTATACTATAAACTTTCCAAGCAGTTTCACTTATATATTCTGGAATATTTAATTTTGAAGTGAGCATTTTTAATTTGGGCTTTGCTTCCCAAAAGTTTCTCTCAATACTTGAAATTAAAGAATTTTGAATTTTTGATAATCTTGAGAATAAAGCTTGTTCTTTTGGTCCTATTGATTTTCCTTTTGAATCTGTTTTGGTTGAGGGTAACATTGTCCTCGGGCCAAAATCCCTCCACCTTGGTTCAGTTCTACGTCTTGTTTGAACTTCTTCGGCTGTATACGCCCTTCGTTCGTTTCCTACATATGTCCTTTCAATAATAATCCCACAATTCAAACAAACCTTATTTCCGTCTCGCTCTTCTATATTTGGGTCTTCACAGCAATCACGAATTTGTAAATCATCATCTAAATTCTTATTCTTCAGAAGATCACGGTAAATATTATTCATAATAACTCACTGTAAACGATATGTTGAGAATATTTCTCTATATAAAAAAATAAAGTTCAGAAAACTAGTCTTTATTATTGCTTTGATATTAACATATTATCCTAGTTGCATTTATAAACCTTTGCTCTGAAAAGTGAAAATATTGAAAATTTTATCCCATAATATTCCCATTTCATTGAAATTTTTCATTTTCTTTTTTAAAAGGAATAAAAATTTATTTAATTAAAAATCTAATAAATCTAAAAATGAAATTTGAGAGGTTCGTGCAATGGATTTTTATGACGTGGTAAAAACAAGAAGAAGTCATCGAATTTTCAAATCCGGGATGATCCCTTCTAAAGAAAAGATTGAGAGAATATTAAATGCAGCTCGATTAGCTCCCACATGGGCTAATAAACAAGGAATGCATTATATTGTTGTTCAACAACCTGAAAAATTAAAAGCAGTCTGGAATGCTATTGGACAAGAAAAAAAATTCGTAAATGCGCCCATATTTATAGTTGGAGCGATTTCAGAAGCGGGATCTGGAGCGAATAAAAACGAGAACTATTACCCTGTTGACTTTGGAATATGTTTTGAGCATTTAATTCTAGCAGCGACAGCTGAAGGGTTGGGGACATGTTGGATTGGTTGGTTTGATGAAAAAGAGGTTAAAGAAGTATTGGAGATTCCTAAAAGATATCGTGTTTTAGCTATAACTCCTCTTGGTTATCCAATTAAAGAAAAAGGTGAAGTTAGAGACAGAAAACCTTTAGAAGAAATTGTTCATTATGATAAATACTAAAATTTTTTCTTTTTTTCTAGTTTTCAAGAGGTAAAAGTAAAATAATTTTGAATTCTATCCTATTTATGAAATTAGTTAGGATTAATTTAGAGTCCGATCAAGTAAATTATGAAGAAATTTCGAAAGATTCAAAATATTTCTTACTAGGAGGGAGGGGACTAACTTCCCAAATAGTAAATGAGGAGGTTCCTGCCAGAAGTGACCCTTTAGGTTCAAAAAATAAGCTTATTATCGCTAATGGTCTTCTTGCAGGGAGTCCATTTCCAAACTCTGCTCGTACATCTATAGGGGCCAAAAGTCCTCTCACTAATGGCATAAAGGAGGCTAATGTGGGAGGAAGACCCGCAATGATGTTAGCTAGATATGGAATTAGAGCAATTGTTTTGGAAGCTCAATCATTAAATCTAAAAATTATTTTAATCCATAATGAAAAGATTGAATTAATCAATGCAGACAGTTATAAAGGATTAGGAAACTATAAACTCCATGAAAAGCTAAAGGAGAAATATGGTCATAATATTGGAATTTATTCCATAGGACCAGCAGGCGAATTCTTAATGAGAGCAGCCAGTATTGCTGCAAATGATTTAGAAGGATATCCAAGTAGGCATGCTGCTCGTGGAGGATTAGGTGCTGTGATGGGTTCTAAAAGAATCAAAGCAATCGTGATAGTTCCCCCAAAAGATTCAAAAATTAGAATCAATGATATAAAAGCTTTTAGGGCAGTTTCAAAACCCTTTGCTCAAATGTTAGCAAATACTAAACAAGTATTTTCCACTTTCGGAACTCCTTTGATGATGAGACCTATGAGTGAATATGGTGGCATACCCACTAAAAATTTTCATTTAGGTTCTTTTGATAAAATTTCAAACATCACTGGAGAAAAACTCCATGAAATTGTTACCGAGAGAGGTGGAAAGAAGAGGCTCTCTTGTATTCCTACTTGTGTAATCAAATGTTCAAATTTAGTAGTCGATAAAGATGGAAACCATATCACTTCTAGCCTTGAGTACGAAACAATGGCTTTAAACGGCCCAAATCTCCTCATTGATGATATAGATAGCTTGGCAAAAATTGATAATTTATGCGATGATGTAGGAGTTGATACAATTGAACTTGGTGGAACCATAGGAGTAGCTATGGATTGCGGAGAAATTGGTTGGGGGGATAGTAAAAAAGTTTTTGAAATTTTAGATAAAGAAATTCGTAATAATACTGAAAAAGGAAAAATTTTTGGAAGTGGTGTTAAAGCTATCGGGGAAAGTTTAAACGCTAAAAGAGTTCCCGAAGTGAAGGGGCAGGGCATCTCTGCCTATGATTGTCGTGTATTTAAGGCAATGGGGGTAACTTATGCAACCTCACCACAAGGTGCAGATCATACGGCTGGAGCAGCAATAGCAGGAAGAGTTGCAAGTCAACATAAAAATTATGGAGAATTAATCGAAAATGGTAAAAAGCTTGATCTATCTTTTGAATTACAGGTATATACCGCTATATTAGATTCAGTTGGGTGTTGCTATTTTATCGGACCTAGCTATGAGAATATGGAAATTATTGCTAATGCAATTAACGCAATGTATGGATTAAGTTTTACCCGAAATGATGTGATTAAGATTGGAATAAATATTTTAAGAACTGAACTTGAATTTAATGAGAAAGTAGGAATTACCCAGGAAATGAATGATGTTCCTAATTTTTTCAAAGAAGAGGCATCGGAGCCAAAAGGATTAAAATTTACTTTTAATAAACATAATTTAAGTAATTTTTGGAAAAGGTTAGATAATTATAATTTCTAAAATTATTTCATCTCTTTTCGAAGCATTCCATAGAAGTAAAGATTAGAATTAGGAACCTTTTTTTTTTTTATAAGTTTAAATCCAAAATGCTCATAAATTTGAATATTTCTTTCATTTTCAGTATGTAAAAAACAAGGTAAGTTTTGATTATCAATTTCTGCAAGTTTTGTTTTTAATAATTTGCTAGCATAGCCCATTCCTTGATGTATAGGATCAACTCCAATAATGCTTAAATACCAATGGGGAAAATTTACATATTCATTTTGAACTGAATTAGCAATTTCTTCAACAATACTCATCATTTTTAGAAGTAAAGGATCTGAAATATCCTCTTTTCTCACTCTTCGCATTCTTCTGATAATATCCTTAGAGGGTTTACTTATTATATGATCTTTTATTCCATGAGGATGCCACACCCCAACACCTTCAATATTATCTGAAGTAATATGTACTTCACCAGATACAATTCCAATTAAAATCATAAACTCACAGTGAAGAGCATTCTTAATCTTTCTAGTATCAGAATCTGGAAAACAATGCAAAAATAAAGGATCATTTTGAAAAGCACGAGCAAGTACCTCACTCGCACCTTCAATTTGATCTTCTAATATGCGTTTGGGCTGATCTAATTGGTTTAAATTCAATTTAAACTCACAGTTTCTTTAAAGAATTATTTTTACTTATTTGTAAATATATGTTATGATTTATTAATTTTTATGATTCTCATTAGCTAATCTTTTAATAGTTGCAAGAGTAATTTTAGCTTCAAGTTCCACACACTTTTTATATTCTCCGTTTTCCAGTGAAAGGTAAGCCTGTTGGGTTCTCGTTAGCGGATAAACTCCTCCAACGCGCTCGGGATAAGTCTCCTTCAATTCAGAAACTAAAGTTTTTGAAAATTCTAATGTGGTTACGAAATGAACATAATCGATTTTTTTCTGCTCAAGTAATTTCTTTGAAGTGTTTGCATGAGTACTTAAGACACTGCTTTTTTCTTCGTATAATTTCACTTGAAAGTCAATTTTTTTCATTTCCCCAATCGTTGATTTTGATGGTAAAGTAACAACAATGTCAGGTCTAACCGTTTTTAATTTTCCTTTATCATTTATTCTAATCTGAGGGTTATTTTCTACACTATAGACATTGTTTGAAGAATCTGATTTTAAAATTTGAAAAGCTTTCTGTAGAGCGCTTTCAATTATAGATGAGCGACTCCCGGTAGTTTTAATTTTATTGCTCCATAATTTTTCATATAAAACTTCGATTTCATAGTCGTCCAATGCAATGTCTGTTTTAAATCGTTTCATTATTTTGAAAGCGTCAGAGATATATTCAACTTCCTTATTTTTCTGGAATTCCTCCCAATACTCATTTAAGTATTTTTTAAGATTCCGGATATTTTTCGCAGAGATCCTATAGAGATATTCAATCGCTTCGGGACTAAATGGATAGATTGAATGCTCTACCGGTAAAGAAAGAGAATTTTCGTTATATAGACGGTCCAGATGTTTTTTAATTAATCGTTTAACTTGAGGTAAATCCAAAAATTTTAGTGAAATATTACTTGATGAAAATAATCCTTGGAATTGGTTGTAGTAATCTGTATTTTTCAAGAAAGATATAAATTCCATCCATGTCGACGATGTCCCAATAACAATCAATAAAGTTCGGAAAACCTTATTCCTGAAATCAAGGAGCACATTAATAAAATTGACAAACTTTTCCCCTTTATCGGAACCTAAGAATGATTCGATATTATCAATGCCAACGATAATTCCAACAGCTTTATCTCCATATAACCATCCTATTAAGCTGGTGACGGTATTGAATACTTTAGAGGCATCAGTATTATTTTTAATATATTTTCCCTCTCCATGTTCAATAGCAGACAACTCATCTATCGCTTTTTGAGAAATATCAAATTCGGGATTTAAAACTTGAAATAATTTATCTATGAATTGCCAGATCCATATAGTAGGAAAGGGAAATCATTTCCAGATCCATACCGTCACTTATTTTTATCCTTTGTGAAATTAATTGGATTATGTCTTAACCTTAATAGGGATAGCTATCTCGCCTTTCATTGAACCTCCACCTCCACCATCAGGATCTCTGAAAATAAATGGATACGGAAAAAATTCGTTATCGTCGTCTCTTCTATGACCACACCATTCACAAATGTCTTGATTGCGAGGAATTATTCTTCCACAGTATGAACATCTCGCCTGATGTCTATGAACCTGCAGCCTTATTTCTCTTCCATCCCTTAGCTCTTCTAGCGCTCTTAGATTATCTATAGCTCTTGCTCTCAGTTGGTCCCGATTTCCTCGTTCCACACCAGCAAAATTTAAGATTCCACCCTGAGGTTCTCTGAAGAATATACTCTCTCTATAACTAGGTGGATCTCTATCATTCTCCTGACAAGTAGCATTGATTAATTTGATGCAATCTGAAATATCTTTCTTTATATCATCTTCTTCAACTTTTTTAAGCAAAACCTTAAATTTAGTATCGAGAATCTGTAAGAACTGAAAATCCAAATCTCTCGTCTTAGCTCTAAATGGAGTCACAATAAAGCTTTTTTGAATAATAGAAAAGATGATTTTCTTACCATCATTTAGGTTTAGAATTTGTAATAAAATGTTTTCAATTAAAGTTGGAAACTTCCTAAAACATGATCTTACAAACTGATTCAGCATACTGGGATAGAAAGACAGGTTCACGATAATATCTGTAGCTTCTAATATCGATTCGAATTCTGAAGGAGTAAACACTCCGATATATCCTTGATCAAGAAGGTATTGAACTACAGAAGGGTATCCACTCTCGAGCCTACGAGCAACTTCTTCTTTATAAACTCTTTTTGCTACAGGATCGCCCGCTCTCGTTAATTCTCTTAGTAGAGGAAATGCTAGATTACTCATAAGAATTCTGGTGTCATAGTCATGTTCGACCCATGCTTGAATATTTGAGCAATGTCCCCAGAACTCTTGTTCAGGTGTAATTTTACCGGAGCCTAATCCCACATGCCTGAAATCTAGTCCCTCCTTTCGGTACTTGTCAGCGGCCTCATCAATAGAATCAATTTCGTCATACATGGACACTTCATTTTTGGGTATGTTGAGAATCAAATGTACACATTGAATAATTCTCCTTTCAGCAACATAGATAATGATCCTATAATTTTCAAACCTAAGTGTTATATAATCGTTTATCTTTTTCTCAAACTGCGCAGGTGTGCTTCGCATATAGGAGGGCATATTAGGAATATTAGGATTACGCCACCGATCGAGATTCCTTCTCATTTCTTCAATTTCCTCCAATCTCCTCTCTCTTTCTTGATTTATTCTTTGATTGAAATTCCTTAATCTCTCTTCAATTTCCCCTAATTCTCTTACTCTCCGCTGTCTATTTATTGGATTTATATTAACATTCCTCCAATCTGCGCGAAAATCGTTATTTGTTCTCTTATATTTCTTAGGAGCTTTTAGCACAAGTCTCATTGTCGATCCGAAAAAAAGACCAACAATAGGGGTTATTATACTAAATACAAATATGACTGTGGGAGATATGCCTATATAATGTAATTCAATTATGGCATTTGGACTACCTTCCTTTGTACTTCCTTGTATATAATCATTTGTTTCTCCCCCTATCACATATAAAATAACTCCTATTCCACCATCTATTATTTGCTCCGGTGGTAACGGGATTCCAAAATCAAAACCATCACAATAAATATGCCCTCTATATACACTCTCAGTAGGCTTGTTATTCCAAGTAATTGTCATTTCATCCCAACTTTCGTAAGTAAGGTTCGCTCCAATATGTACCTCCCCCGATCCATATTCGAACTTTACTTCTATTCTAACTTCTGTCCAATCTGTGGGGAGAGATGATACATCAAAATAATAAAAAGCTTGAACTTCACCATAATTGCTATAATTACCAACACGAACATATTCTTCCGCTCCGTAATTTGTGTCCGGAAATTGCTCAGACACATATGTATCTTTTCTAACTCTCAAGTATTTGCTATAACCCGCATTGTGCAATCCTATTGTTACGCCAACTATAACAACAATTGCAAAAATGATAAAAATCGCGATTTTTACTATGGTTTTAATCCGATTATTCATAATCAATTAGAATTCCATTACTTCTTAACATTATCTAAGAGTTTTACATTATTTTTTTTACAATATAGACAAAAATATATAACTATTTTAATCCTTTCATTTTTCTCTCTTATTACACTCGCAAGCCATCGCCTACTTTCAAATATATAAAGAATTTAAAAAATCTAAACCTATTCGTTTAATTAAAAGATCTATTATACTCGTTACTACTGGGCTAATTTTGCTTATAGTTGATGGCTGGATTACATTTATCCTCCATTTCATAATTACATATAGTGGTTATACAGATTTACTTATAAGAGGAATAACTGTATTTGTAAGGTTGTTAATAGGGCTTCCTTTGTTTTTAGTCGGAATATCTGATGCATTTTCCTCCGTGAAGAAACTATCTCCTAAGTCTGATAGAATAGATTGAATTAAAATAAAATTAAATCCTAGCTACACCGATTCATCAATTTAATATAGCAATCCATGAATTTGATACATTGAATTAACCAATCAGTAGATTGCATAATCAATCTTTTTTTAGATAATCCAAAAGAGGATAAGAAAACAAAAGAATAACAAATTTATGACAAGCAAGCTCTTCTCGATTTTTATTTGAATATTTGAATGCAGATTCATTAAAATTTTATGAACAAATACAATATTCTTTATTAAATGAATTTACCATATTTATTAAGAAGAGATTTATTCAAGAAAATCCATATATCTACTGAGTCATATCTAGTAAACAGAGTGTAAATGAGCTAGAATAATGAGTCACACATAATTTAATAACCCTTTATTTTTCATTATTAATTCTGTTGAAAATATTAATACAAAACCTAAGAATAGTAATAAGAGTGGTAATAGACCTGTTAATAATCCAAAAAGGGATATCAAAGTTGAGATTTTTAAAAAGGAGTAGACAAGAACATAACTTATACCCCCAATAATAGAAAGAAGTTTTTCTCTTTTATAAATTGAAGGTGAATAGTGCCAACATACTAGTAATAAGAAGTTAGAAATCATTATAATTAGAAATAAAAAAGTAATTGAATGACTAATTAAAATGCCATAAATTGCCATTACTGTGGAAAAAATGGCTAATATGATTGAGATCCTAAGAAGATTATTCCTTAAGAAACTTATCTCAAATTTAAGGGAAATACTTAAAATCAACCATGGCAAGTTAAAAGAAAGCAAGATTAAGAAAAGAAACCAATTAATTAAAATGAAGGAATCTAAAAATAAAGAGGAGAGCAAACTAATTAAAATTAAAAAAGCACCAAATAACCGTATTAAACTAAGCTTTTTACCTTTAAATAATTCCATAATTAATACTATTAAATTTATTTTAGGATATACTTGCTCAAAAAAAAATAAAGATTAATTTAGATATTCTTCAAAAATATAATTAATTTATTATTAAATCCTCAGAAGACATTCTTTTAATTACCAAGAGAGTTGATTTAGTTTGGATAAAATTAGAATCCTAAAAGAATTAGAAAGTATTGTAGGGAAAGAATTTGCATCAAATAAAGAAGAAGATTTATACATTTATTCACAAGATCCTGGAGCTTCACTACCAAGAAAAGTTGATTTCGTTGTAATGCCGAAAAATAAAGAAGAAGTGCAGAGAATAGTAAAATTAGCTAATCAAGAAAAAATTCCAATTGTGCCTATGGGGGGAGGTTTAACATTGAGTGGATTAATTATTCCTTTGAAAGGAGGAATTGTCATGGATATGAAACGAATGAATAATATAATTGAGATTAATGAATTAAGTAAGTATGCTTTGATTGAAGCAGGTGTAACCACTGGGCAACTTTTGTCATATCTCAATGAAAATTATCCTAATCTACAGCCGCCAATTCCTGATGCTCCTCCATCAGCAACAGTTACAGGTAATGTTTTAATTCATGGTTCGGGTTACTTATCTCAGAAATTTGGTGATCATGCTGGTATGATTAATGGCTTGGAAGTAATTCTTCCAAATGGAGACTTATGTAAATTGGGATCTTGTGCAGTTTCTAAGTATTGGTTTACTCGTGGACCTATACCAGATCTTATTGGTTTATTTACTAGTTCCTTTGGTACAATGGGGATTGTTACTAAACTTTCAATTCAATTATTTCATAAACCTAAATTTCGAGAAGTCGTTTTCGGGTTATTTACGGATCCAAAAGATATTCCTGAAATTTTAATAAAAATTACAGAAACAGGATTAGCTGAGGATGTTTTACTTGGAATGCAAGATAAACCCGATTGGATGAAAGGTTATATTTTTATCATAACTTATGTTACTGGAGAATCAGATGAAGAAATAGAATCGCACGTTAAAGTTTTTAAAAGAGTATATCGAAAATCCAATGCTAGATACATGAAGCCTCCTGAAAAAACTAAAGTAACTTATTTAGAAAAGCCTATTTTTTCCGCGGTAGCCGCTGATTTTAGAAAAGGTGGTGGTTTTGAGTATGTTGGTGCTAATATTCCTCTTGAAACCGTACCTGAAGCCTATAAAAGGGGAGCAGAAATTTCAAGAAAATATGGAATAATCCCTACAATAGGATCAAGACTTATAGGAGGGACTCATAACATTATGACCTTTTTTACGTACTCATTTAATCGTGCTGATCCGAAGGACATTGAAAATGCTAGAAATGCTTTACATGAAACTAATAAGTTAGCTTTAGAATTAGGTGGTATTCCATGGAAATCTGAATTAACGGGACAGAGAATGATTCTCGAAAAGATGGATCCTAATTATAAGAAATTATTTGATACTATCCGAAGTATCCTAGATCCAAATAGAATTATGAATCCTGGAAATTGGGAGGTGTAATAATATTACTTTAAATAAAGAATTAGATTGGAAAGATATTATACATAGATGCTTCCGATGTGGTTATTGTAAGTTTACCTATGACTATAGCGATTTTAATTGCCCCAGTTATAAAAAGTATCGATTTGAAACTTATAGTACTGGTGGAAGATTATGGCTTATTTATGGCATCATAAGTGGAGAACTTAAATGGAATGCAAATTTAGCGAATGTAATATATGCTTGTACAACATGTGGGAACTGTACAGAAAATTGTCGCTTCGAAAAATTTAATGATTTTCTTGTTGACTTTATAGAAACTGCTCGATTAGAAGCCGTAAAGAATGGTTTCTGCCCAGAAAAGCAGAAGATTTTCTTGGAACGCACCAAAAATACTAAAATGTTTAATCCTTATGGAGAATCCAATTCTAACAATGAAGATTTGAAAAAGAGTTACAATTTACCTGATAATGCAGAATGGGTTTACTTTATCGGTTGCACTAGTAACTATCGTCAGCAAAAATTAAGGGATGCTACAATAAGATTTTTAAAGAAAACCAAGGTTGATTTTACCCTAATAGATGAGCACTGTTGTTGCAGTCCTATAATTAGGACTGGTCAAACTGAACCAGTAAAAGATTTTATAAACTATAACTTATCTCAAATGAGAACCGCTGGGGCATCTAAGATCATCACAAGTTGTGCTGGTTGTTATAGAACTATAAAGAAAGATTGGTTAAAGTACGGTCCAGAATTAAATTTTGAGGTTTTCCATACAATAGAATTAATAAAGAAATATTTAGATGAGAAAAGGCTGAAATTTAAGTCAGAATATAATAAAACGTTAACCTATCACGACCCATGCCATTTAGGACGACATATAGGGATGTATGAAGTTCCAAGAGAAGTTATTAATCAAATCCCTGGTATTAATTTTGTGGAAATGAATCGTAATAGAGAAAATGCGTGGTGTTGTGGTGCTGGAGGAGGGGTTAAAATCGGGTATCCTGATTGGGCATTAGAGGTTTCAAAGGAACGTTTAGAAGAAGCAATGAAGACTGGCGCTAGAATTGTAAGTTCTATATGCCCATTTTGCAGAACAAATTTTTCAGATGCAAATCAAAAATTTGAGATGAATTTTGAAATCTTGGATCTAATTGAAATTTTTGATAAATTAGACTATGAATTAGTAGATTCTTTTGAATAATTAATCTTATTTTTAAGTCAATTTTTTTTTTGTTCAATAACCTTTCTCGAATATTTACAAGTAAAAGCATCTATTAGTCTGAATAAATTTATATAACAGTTTTTTCTTTAGCTTTTAGAATAAGAATATATTTTCGTCATTCAAATTTTACTAATCAATTAAAGTTATTAGGAGATAATAATATTTTGTAATTTGGATGAATGTAGGGATTTTAATATGATAAATAACTTTCATTTTGTAAGAAAAAGCATATTAGTATCGTTATTCTTTTTTACTTTTTTGTTTATTTTAATTTCAATGATTTTTATTCCAAATGACATCATTGAAGGAGGTAAATACATTGATCGAAATAATGATATACCATCTAATATTCAAACTTCTTCAAGCCATCCACCTAATGCTCGACATTTTAGTTATTATAAAAATATAACTATAAATAACGGAAAGGTTGTCGGCAAAGGGAGCCATAAAAATTTTCCCGTGTTAATTTCTATATTTGATTCAGACCTACATGATCATGTTAATCAATCAAATGGTAATGATATTGCATTTTCTAACAATACAGATTGGTTAGATCATGAAATAGAACATTTTAATCGATTGTATAATCACACTCATGCTCGTTTAGTTGCTTGGGTTCGCATTCCAAGCCTTTCAACGTCGGTTAATACAACTATTTATATGTATTATGGTAATTCTACAATGACTTCTCGACAAAATCCGGCAGGGGTCTGGAATTCTTTTTATCATGGAGTTTGGCATCTTAAACAGTTAACTGGGTCTGTCATTGATTCAACCTCATATAGTACATCTGGTACGGTCTCGGGCACCGTTAATAGAACTGCCATAGGCCAAATAAACGGAGCATTTGATTTTGGATTTAATGGTATGATTAATTTTGGTGATCCTTCGAATCTGGATATGGGTACAAGTAGCTTTTCGATTAGTTTTTGGATAAAGTTTGAAGGGAGCACTGGAGGATTTCAATTACCTGTTTATAAAGGTGCTACGACTGAATTTGACATCGGTTATGATTTTGAAAGTATGCCAGATGAATCTGGAGGAGCACTTACTTTTCGTATATCTGATGGAAATGGAAATCTTGGAGAATCTGATGGATTGTTTTTTGTTCATAATAATTGGATGCATGTAACTGGAGTTGTTAATAGAACAGCAGATACTATCAGTATATTTAAAGATGGTTTAGAAGTTGGTACCCCAAACAGTATAGCAGGTATTGGGACTTTGAATAATAATCACAATTTTTTAGCATCCTATAATATTTACTCAATAAATGGTCTATTAGATGAAATAAGAATATCAAAAACACCATTGTCTGTGGATTGGATAAAAACTGAATATTATAACCAATATGACCCTGATTCTTTTTTTACTTTAGATCCGGAATCTATTATTGACGTTATCCCTCCCACATATTCAGACCTAAATGAATCTTCAGATCCATTAGAATTGGGAGATAAAGAGATTATACAAATTACAGCATCAGATAGTTCAGGTATTTTTCAAGTATTAATAGAGCTTGAGGGATCAAATTATTCTATGACTAATATAGGAGGAGAATTATGGCAATATGATTCATGGATACCCAGTATTATAGGAAATTATACATATACGATTCACATTCAAGATAATCTTAAGAATTGGAACTCAACCACTAATGCTATTGAAGTGATTGATACAACTCCACCAAACTTTTCAAATCTGGAAGAAAGTTCGAATCCACTAGAATTGGGTCAAATGGAAATTATTCAAATAGATGTGAATGATTTAGCAGGTGTTGCCCAAGTTATGATCGAATTTGAAGGCTTAAATCATTCAATGATGAATATCGGTGAAAATACATGGCAATACAGCTCATGGACTCCAGAAAATTGGACTATTTACCAGTATAAAATTTATATGGAAGATAATAATGGTAATTGGAATTCAACAACAGGAAATGTTACAGTTTGCGACACTCTTACTCCTCCATCCCCAATCTTGAATAACCCTCCAAGTGGTGATTACACTGGCAACATAGTATTTGATTGGTGGGATGGTTCTGATCCTTCAGGTATTTCTTATTATATATTGATAATTAGTAATGAAGACAACCCCTTGATTACTTCCGGATATGTTTACTTTTTTAATATTACAGTTAGTTATTATGAGCTAACTGATACTCTTCCATCAGGTAAGTATTATTATTTTTTAGCTCAAATAGACGGAGCAGGACACCAGAGTAGTTATACAATGGGTAGTTTTACAATTAATATAAATCAAAATGATAATTTTATGATTTATCTTGTAATTATCATAACTTTAACAAGTGTATTGGGGTCTGTCACTGGAATTGTTATAATAAGAAAAAGGTCTCAGAGAAAATTGAGGGTTCCCCGGAAAAAGATTCCTCTCAAATTTACTCTTTCACATATTAAAGAAATTTCCTCCAAATACTCTGAGGGGAGAGAAATTGAAGATTTAATTATTAAGAAGCAAACTGCTCAAGATACTATTAGGGAAGAGTTATTAGATAAAATGGATCAACAACCTAATATAGAAGAAATTAAAAATATAGGAGAACAATTGTTTGATGATGGCGCATATTTAGAAGCAATTAAACAGTTTGAACTTGCAAAAGAAATATCTAGCAAAATAGGAAGGGAAGAAGATGTAACATTATTTTCAGGATTAATTGATGGAATTAATTCATTAATTAAAGAGCGTGAAGTAAGAATTGAGGCTTTGAATAAAGAGAAAATTGATGGAACCTCCTTAAAAATTTTTGAATTTTATCTAGATGTGATCAATATATCGAAAAAGCTAAGAGACATTGATGCAGTAAGTATGTTCAAATCAGAAATGATGAATTTTTTTAATGCTAATAAATATAAACTGATTGAAATACAAAAAAGCAGGGTTAATTTAGAAGAACAAGCAGAATCATTATCAAGTGCTGGTCAATATGAGAAAGCAATTCAAGAATTTGAAAGATGTGAGCAAATCTCAGAGTTATTAATGAATTTTAATAAAAATGAGAGAATTAATATTGACAAATTTAAAAATAAAAAAGCTGAATGTCAACAAAAATTGACAAAAAATAAAGTAAAATTATAATTGTAATTTTTTTTGAAATGAAACGTCTTTTTAATATAAATAGATTTATAAGAAGCTTTTTTCATAACTTTTACAGGATTGTATAGGGTATTACTTTCATTATAAGAGTATATCTGAAAAAATTGTGTTATTGGGATTTGTAATGAAGAAATTTATCAATTTTAAAAAAAGCTTTCAAATTCTTTTAATAATTGTTATCCTTGCATTAAATATATTATCAATAATTCAATTTCCATCCACATTCATTAAAACTAATAAAACTAATAACTTTATCGAGGATGAACTTCCTTTTATACCCACTTCTTCAAGTGGTCCCCCTAATAATAATCATTTCAAGTATTATAAAGATATAATAATCAACCATACGAAAGTCTCTGGATCAAGTAATCTAATTAATTTTCCGGTATTAATATCCCTTATTGATTCAGATTTGCATGATGAGGTTCAACCTGATGGTGATGATATTGCTTTTTCTAACGGCACAATATGGCTTGATCATGAAATAGAACTTTTTGACCCAACTTTTACTACGACACATGCTAAATTATTGGTATGGGTTATGATTCCTTCTCTATCACCCACCACAGATACAAATATAATAATGTATTTTGGAAATTCTACCATGAGTTCTCAACAAAATGCAATTGGTGTCTGGGATTCTAATTATAAAGGTGTGTGGCATTTAAAAGAAGATCCTGCCGGTTCATCCCCCCAATTCAAGGATAGTACTTCAAATAGTAATCATGGAACAGAAAGTAATCTAGATTCTGACGATCAGATTGATGGACAAATAGATGGGAGTATTGATTTTGATGCTAATCAAGATCATATTGATTACGGAAACGATACTTCCCTAAATATGGGAACAGGTGAATTTACATTATCTACGTGGTTTAATTATGATGGTGTACAGTGGGGAGGTATTGTTGGAAAGGGAGCCTACCTTTCCGGTGGTAAAAGGTACTATCTTTCGTTTAACACACCCGCGGGGCAGATAATGGCCGAAATTGATGATGATAGCGCCCCACTTAACCCAAGCATCATTTCAGGAGCAGCTTATGGTGATAATAAGTGGCATCATCTCGCTATGGTAAGAGATGAGACTTATCTGCGATTATATCTTGATGGTAATGAAGATGGGACAAAGTCAGTTACCGGTTACGGTAATATTGATAGTAAACATCCATTATACATGAACGCGAAATGTGATATTAATGGACAAATAAGTAGTTGGTCTTCTGTTAAGCTTGATGAAGTTCGGGTCTCCAATTGTGCTCGTTCAGCCGACTGGATTAAAACAGAATATAATAATCAGAATGATACTAAAAGTTTTTATTCTGTTTATCCTGCTAAAAAAAACCTTTCTCCAAATGATTTTAAGTATTATAAGGATATAACAATTAACCATACGAAAATCTCTGGATCAACTGATCTTCTTAACTTTCCTTTACTGGTTTCTATTAAAGATTCTGACTTACACGATCATACTCAGCCAGATGGTGATGATATTTCTTTTTATAATGGAAGTGAATGGTTAGATCACGAAATAGAAACGTTTAATCAAAATTTTAATGAAACACATGCCCAACTGGTTGCATGGGTCCGAATTCCAAAGCTTTCCACATCAGCTGATACGGTAATTAGGATGTATTATGGTAATTCAAGCTTAGCTTCACAAGAAAATCCGGAAGGAGTTTGGAATTCGAACTATAAAGGCGTTTGGCATTTAAAAGAAAATCCATCTGGAGCAAATATAAACGATAGTACTCTAAATAATCTCGATGGATCTCCTCAGGGGAATATGAATTCAAGTGATCAGGTAAACGCACAATTAGATGGTGGAATAGATTTTGATGGAAATGATGATAATATAGCTACAGAAGAAAATGACTTTTTGGCGGGTGTTTCTAGTTTTACAATGTCAGCTTGGATAAAACCGCTTAGTAGTCAATCTGATTTTTGTGGAATTATTGAATATGATAATACTACTGATGGTAGTAGCTTTGATGCGGGTATGGAACTACGATCAACAAGAGTTCCTCGAGTTAATATTTGGACTACAACAGGATTTAAATTTGTAGATTCATCTACAGTTTTACCTACTACAAAATTTACCTACTTTGTATTTGTATATGATGGGAATTTAAGTATTTATGTGGATGGATCTTTTGATTGTTCTACTACTCACAGTGGAAATGTAAGGAATAATCGCAGATATATAAATATTGGCAGAAATACTCATGATGGAGTGAGTTTTAATGGAATTATTGATGAAATACGAATCTCTAATGTAGCCCGTTCACCAGATTGGATTGAAACGATCTATAATAATGAAAATGATCCTAATTCATTCTATTCAATTGGAAAAGAATATCGTGAAATTAAAATTGAAGATTTTCCTTTTCATAAAGAAATTAAAATTGATCACAACAAAGTTTCTGGAACAGACGATCTTTTTAATTTTCCTGTTCTCATTTCTCTTATTGATTCAGATTTACACGACTATGCTCAAGCAGATGGCGATGATATTGCTTTTTTCATGAATGATACACGGTTGGATCACGAAATAGAATTATTCGATAATTCTTATAATGATACACATGCTAAATTGGTCGCATGGGTTCGAGTACCCTCTTTATCACCTTTTACTGATACTATAATTAAAATGTATTATGGAAATTCTTCTATATCATCTCAAGAGTTTCCGGAGGGTGTTTGGAACTCTTATTATAGTGGTGTTTGGCATCTTCACGACGATTTAAAAGATAGTACAGTAAATCAGAATGATGGTACAAATCATGGGAGTACTGATGCAGTAGGCCAAATTGCTGATGCGCAAGATTTTGCCGGATATAGTACTGATCAAGAGATCACAATTGGGCCAAATAAAACGCTTAATCCAACATCTATAACTGTATCTGCTTGGATCAATCCGAGGGGACAATCTAGTGGATCTGAAACTGGGATGATTGTAAGTGATTATGATTGGACAGATAATTTTATGAAATTATATTACCTATATATGCATCCTAATAATCGTATTTATGTAACTGTTTTTTGGGATGATGGAATTACTACAAGTGATTTAATAAGTCAACCAATTACATTAAATGAATGGCATCTTGTCCATTTTACAGTAAATTCAACCACACTCGCATTATATATTGATGGACACTATATTACTCCCGAGTATCCTTATAATGCTACTACTCCAATTACGGGAGGAATTAAACAATATCTTAATATGATTGAGATTGGTTCTGAAGAACAAATGTCAAGTTGTGAACATGAGTTTAATGGCACAATAGATGATGTCCGGATTTTAAACACTGATCTTTCAGTAGATTGGATCTCAACAGAATATAACAATCAAAATAATCCAAGTACTTTTTATACTATAAGTTCACAAAAAGTTCTTGATAATGCACCTCCTACTTATTCCAATCTTATAGAAAGCGAAGATCCTTTAGAATTAGGAGATACCGAAATTATAAGTATAAATGTTTCAGATTCTTCGGGTATTAATCAAGTCAAAATCGAATTTGAAGGATCTAATCATTCAATGGTCAATATTGTTGGAGAAACATGGCAATACACCAGTTGGACTCCAACCAGTGTAAATAACTATACTTATACCATATGGATAGAAGATAATTATAAGAATTGGAACTTTACTAGTGGTTCGATTGAAGTAATTGATACTACTGCCCCAACTTACTCAGATTTAATAGAAAGTGCAGATCCCTTACAAATAGGACAAAATGAAACCATCAACATTAAAGTTTATGATTCTCCTGGTTCTGGAGTGAATCAGGTCCTTTTAGAATATGATTCTTTAAATCATTCCATGAATTTTATAGTGGGAAACACATGGAGATGGACTAACTGGAAACCTAACTTGCCAGGAAATTATTCCTACAAAATTTATATGCAGGATATTGAAAATAATTGGAATTGGACTAGTGGAACAATAAATGTTATTTCTACAACTGCACCTTCTATAGAAAATCTAACTGAAAGTGAGTCTCCTTTAGAATTAGGACATAATATTACCATTACTGCCGATGTTGCCGATAATGAAACTTATGTATCAGTGGTATTATTTGAATTAGGCTCTGTTAACTATACAATGAAAAATAGCATTGATAATTCATATTTTATAACTCTTATATATAATTTTAATTGGTCAAACCCTTCAGTTGGGACGATTGGCTACAAGATTTACGCAAATGACTCAGATAATAATTGGAATTCCCTTAGTAGTAGTTTTGACATTGTAGATACAGTTTTACCTAATTATCTTGGTCTTATCGAAAGTGAGGATCCACTGGAATTTGGTAATAATGAAGTAATCTCTATAAATTGTACTGATCTAGCGGGAATTAACCAAGTAAAAATTGAATTTGGAAACATAAATCATTCTATGACAAATGTTTATGGAAATACTTGGCAGTATGATCTTTGGACTCCTTCTACCACTGGAATTTTTCCCTATACGATATGGATTGAAGATAACAATAATCACTGGAATTATTGCATAAATTCCATTTTAGTGCAAGATACAATATTACCAGAATATTCAGATTTAATTGAGAGCGCAGATCCAATCGAATTGGGAAATACTATAAGAATTTCTATCAATTGTACTGATCTAGCAGGAATTAAACAGGTTAATATTGAATTTGGAGGAATAAATCATTCAATGTCAAGTATTGGGGGTGATATTTGGCAATATAATATCTGGACTCCATTGAGTACAGGGAATTCCTCCTATATCATATGGATTGAAGATAATAATCAGAATTGGAATTATGTTCAAGATTACGTTTTAGTTCAAGATACGATAGCTCCAACATACTCAAATTTAATTGAAAGTACTAATCCCGTTGAACTGGGTTCTCCTCTGATGATAACAATAACCATTACAGATTTGGGAGGAATTAACCAAGCTTTCATAGAATTTGAAAACACTAATCACTCAATGGTAAATATTGGGGGAGATATATGGCAATATAACTCTTGGATGCCTAATTCTATAGGTAATTATTCATACATGATTTATATGAGAGATGGTAATAATAATTGGAATTATACTAGTAGTTCAATAATATTTAAGGATACTATTGCTCCAATATATTCAAATTTGATCGAAAGCGCGGATCCTTTAGAATTAGGTTCTTCAATTACTATTAGAATTAATGTTAATGATTTTGCTGGAATTAATCAAACATTAATAGAATTTGAAGGAAGCAATCACTCAATGTTATACATCGGCGGAAATTTATGGGAATATAGTTCTTGGATTCCAAATAATCGTATTGTATATCAATACAGAATTTTTATGGAAGACAATAGCGGTAATTGGAATAATGTGATTGGGAATATAACTGTTCAAGACATTACTCCTCCATTAGCTCCTGTTATAACAAATGCTCCAAGCGGAGACGTAAACGGAATATTAACTTTTGATTGGTTAGATGGGTCTGATCCATCAGGCATCTCGTTTTATATCTTAATCATTGATAACGAGACTGATCCACTTATTACTCCTGGATATATTCATTTCGTTAATATTACAAATGAAGGTACTGAAAGTAGTTACTATGAATTACCTTATATTCTCTCTTCTGGGAGATATTATTACTTCTTATATCAAATTGATGGAGTTGGACATCAAAGTAGCTCTACTATGGGTACCTTTACTGTAATTTCAGGTAATACTGGAGATCTTAACAATAGTTTCATCATTATAATCATAATTATAGCGATTTCAGTAGGTTCAATT
>JBHLOY010000019.1:0-30513 GCA_048939995.1 Promethearchaeota archaeon
TGGGATGCGGAGATTGCGGATTTGCCATTAGACCCGCAGTAGGAAGATATTTAACTTGCCCTGTAAAAGAAGCAAAAGAAGAAGAGGGATTTGAACTCTATTTTTCGCGAGGCAGAATGAATGTACTTAAAAGTATTTTGCAAGGACAAATTCCTTTGAGTAAGGAACTTGCTGAATGGGTATACCAATGTAGTGAGTGTAAAAACTGCTCAGAGGTTTGCCACATGTCTCAAAATGAATATGTAATTCTTCCTACATGTAATTGGATTGATCATGTAAGAGTTTGGGAAGCGTTACGTAAAGATTTAGTCGAAGCTGGATTTGCCCCTCTTGAACGACATAGTGAGTTACTTGAATATATGAATAATGATCAGATGAAGAATCCATACGGCGAGGATAGAGAGAAAAAATTTGAATGGGTAAGCCAATTTCCTCAGATCAAAGAAGCTGGAGAACTCATGTTTTTTGGAGGATGCACTATACCACTAAGACAATTGAGTACCCTAAAGAATATGATGACTGTCTTAAAAGCAGCAGGGAAAGATGTAGCTATCTCTAGAGACGAATGGTGTTGTGGATCTATAGCTTTGCGGATTGGTGATGAGAAATCTTTATCAGAAATAGTGAGACATAATATTGATGTCTTTAGAAATAAAGGGGCTAAAGTTCTATTTACTGCGTGTGCTGGATGTTACCGAACATGGAAAAAAGATTATCCAGAACTAATAAGGGAAGAACTACCATTTGAAGTAAAGCATATAACAGAGATTTTAATAGAATTGTTAACGAATAATGAAATCGAATTTAAACCTGAGCAAATAGAAAAAATAAAAGTCACTTACCACGATCCATGTCATTTGGGTCGTCATATGAATTTATATGATATCCCTAGAGATATTATCCAAAAAATTCCAGGTATTGAGCTAATTGAAATGAAGAGAAATAGAAAAGATGCTTGGTGTTGTGGAGCAGGTGGAGGAGTTAAAAGTCAATTTTCTGACCTAGCTGTTACAATTTCATTAGAAAGAATCCAAGAAGCAATCGAGACGGGTGCAGAAATATTATTAACCAGTTGCCCTTTTTGCGTAGACAATTTAAATGATGCCTTAAAACTCATGGATCAGCAAATAAAAATGAAAATAAAAGTTATGGATATTATTGATTTAATTGCCTCAATAATTTAAAAATCATAATCTCCCTCATGCCAATTATAATCATTGTATCCTCTTTCTTCTTCTTCTGTTAATTCTTCATCCCAGTCTTTTTCTTCTTCTATCAATTCCTTTTCATCATGATCTAATCCATTTAATTCATTAGCTTTTATTATAACCGAATCATCATTAATTCTGGATTTAATACTTTTAAGTCTTTTTTTCATACCAATGACCTCCATTTTAAATTCAATTGATTCTCAATAATCTAATTTCGAAAAGGGTCTTTTAAAAATACGTATTTAATATTTTAGCAATTTTTTTAATTTTCTTTATTGAAATTCACTAATTTTGTAATAATTCTTTAGTTTTATAAATTAAAGATGAAAATTTTGTTTCTATTAACTTTCTGTAAAGCTTTTAGAGAATTATTAAATATTAAAAGACTTTATATATTACAATCTAAATTTGAATTGATCTTAAATGCATAAACTAAAATATTTGACTGAAGAAGAAGTCAAGAGTTTATTAAGCTCTCCCTTAACCGAAAGTGAAATCAATAAGTGTCGTAAACATCTCTTAGTAAATGTTCGAGAGCATATAATTGTGGGAAGTAAAGAACCCAGTTCGATCTATTTTAAGACTCAAGAAGGTCGTGAGATTTTGGATTGTACTTCTCAAGCTTGGGTATTTAGTTTGGGACATAATAATCCAGATATTAGTTATACTTTAGGACTCCAGTCTCAAATAAATACTCATACATGGTCCTATTTTCTAACACCAATTAGAATAAGATTCACAAATAAAATCGCAGATATTGCTCCTGGTCAATTGAAGGGTGGTAAAGTTAGTGTTAACAACTCGGGAGGGGGATGGGCGCTTGAATGTGCTATGAGATTAGCGATGATTAATAATAAGAGGGGAGATCAATTTATAGTATTCAGAAGGGCTTATCACGGCTCTAGTTTAGTTATGATGGGAGCTTCTCAACGCTTACCAATGAGGTTTTCTGGTTTTGGACGTGAACACTGGCTTCGAGCTTTTTATCCTTATTGTTATAGGTGCCCATGGAATTATAAAGAAGGTTTTGGAGGATTACGTGATAAATCCTGTCATCTTGAATGTCTAGAAATGATTCGGCAAAATATAGAGATGTATGCATCAGGGACACCAATTGGATGTATTATAGAGCCAATGCAGGGTCCTGGAGGCCAAATTCCTGCTCCTGTTGATTTCTTGATGGGTTTGAAAAAAATCTGTAAAAATAACAACATTTTATTAATATATGACGAAGCCCAGACGGGATTTGGACGTACAGGTAAAATATTTGCCTCTGAATGGTATGAATCAAGTTATGGAATGGATGTTTCTCCAGACATCATGACTTTAACGAAAGCTGCTGCTGCCGGTGTTCCCATAGGAATTACTGTAGCATCACCTAAACTGCGCACATTGACAGAATTTGAAGAACACACTACTTTTTCTTCACCTCCATTAGCAATGGCTTCATGTCTAATAAATATTGAGATTTTACAAAAGCATAAGATACCAGAAAATGCAGCAAAACAAGGAAAAAAGATTTCCTCTTATATAAAGGACCTCTCAGAAGAAATTCCAGAGATAGGTGATGTTCGAGGTCCTGGCTTATTTATCGGAGTTGAGTTCATAAAAGATGTTAAATCTCGGGAACCTCACAACGAATTATTAAACAAGTTAATTCACGTTGGGTGGAAAAATGGTATATTTTTCGGTGAGCAAATGCAGATTATGTCTACAGCTGGATATTATATCCAAAATACCTTAAAAATTAAACCTCCTCTTATAATAACTGATGAGGAAGCAGAAAAGATATGCGAACTATTTGAAAAAACTGTAAAAGAAGCTTTAAAAACTCTTTAAACCTTTTTTTTCTTTAACTCTTAAAAGATAATAAAAATATTATAAAAGGATATCAATTTTTCTCTATCATGGAGGATTTTTCAATTTATCTTCAGCCTTCAGAATTCTTTGACTTTGACAAAAAAATCGTAAAAAATCAAGTAAAAAAAATCGTTATTGGGTTAGATACTGTCAAAGAAAAAGCTATTGCATTATTTTATTGGGTAAGAAATGAAATTAAATATAATATGGCAACTTATCTGCCTAATTCAAAATCTCATTTTAAAGCAAGTGTTACTCTAAGGAGAAGAAATGGTTTTTGTGTTTCAAAATCTATTTTATTATCATCCTTTGCTAGAGCTATTGGAATTCCTGCTCGTATTCATTTAGTTGATTTAATCAATCATAAAGTGTCTCATAAGGTTATTGAATTCATGGGTCATAATGTTATGTATTACCATGGATATAGTGAATTTTACTTGGATCGGAAATGGTTAAAGCTAACACCTTCTTTCGATAAAGCAACAGCTATAAAAGGAGGATTCCTTCCAATGGTAGAATTTGATGGAGAATCTGATGCTGTTTTTCCTCCTTATGATAACGAAGGTAACCTTTTTGGTGAATATATTAAAGATAGAGGAATCCACGCTGATTTACCATTAGAAGAAATAGATCGCGTTTTTGAAGAGAAATATGAGAAATATGCAAGATATAAAAAAGGACTTTCAATAAACTCTATGAAGGGAGAAGAAGTTTTCAAATATAGGAAATAATTAGAGTGAAAAATTACTTCATCTTTTTTTAAAATTTGAAAAATTTTTGTAATTAATCTATTAATTAAGAAGGAAAAAAATTTTAAAATTAAATGCTATTTAACTATTAAATACAATAAGAAAAGTAGCTAAAAATGTCACCCGTTGGAATTGTCCTTTATGAGATAGATGAATCATTTGGACCTAATATTCTTGCTGAATATTATTTATCCCAAACAAGCAAGATAACCCCAGAAATATTAAAAGATTTTATAGAAAGCCATATTGATAAAGAATTTTTAAATGCTTCTGTCCGTAAAAATGATTTAAGATACTTCTCAAGTAAAATTGATGCAAAATCTATTCAAAAAGAAAATTTGTATATTGGCTTTATTCTAAAAGAGGAAGAAGATCTTGTTTCCATGAAAAGCATCATTAAACAAATTGCTGATGAAATTATCCAAGATTTTTCTAAAGATAGGGCTCAGATGGAAGAAATTTTGAAGAAAGAATTAAATTCGATATTTTCCTTGATGGAAAAGCTAAAAGAGCCAACATTGATTAAAGATACTATAAACGAAAAAACTAAGAAAATGATAGATGATGGTAAGCTGCAAGAGGCGAGAGAATTAATTGCCCTTGGTGAAGAAATACCTGAAAAGCTATCAGATGAAGTTGTGAATGCAGAACAACTACTTAAAGAAAAAATGTATAAAAAAGCAAAGAAGAGTTTTTTAAATGCAGCAGAATTAGCAGGAACTATTCAAGAAAGAGAAATTCAAGCTTTTTTAGAGAGTAAAGCTGAACAAATCGATAAATTTCCTGAATTAATAAAGGAACGGGATCAAATGCTCAAAGAAGTTGAAAAGTTCATAGCACTATTACACCAAAATAAGCTTCATCTATACCATGAACTACTCAAACCAGTGAATAGATTGATTAATATTTCAAATACTTTTGAAGAACAAAGCTTATCTGAAACTTTATCTAATATCTCAACTGATCTCAAAAGAGCTGATCAATTAGCTAAGGAACTATTTAATTTAGATAAAAAATTTAAAGATTTTTTTGAGAACCTTCACAGAAACTCTGAAAATTAAATATAAAAAGGCTTAAATTTCATCTGCGGGTTTTTCTTCTTCTTCAGGTGGTTGATACTCTCCAATATCCGGAAACAGAATTTTAGCGATATTCCATCCTTCTTTACTAGGATAAGTTAGCGCATTAGCAATTAATTCTTCACCCGTATTATTATCAAGCTCGAATTTATGGATGTTTGGATTGTTTTCTAAAATTAATTCAAATTTTGCACCTGCTGAACCAACGGGGACTATTAATATGGCTGCATCGATCGCGTCTACTTCAATTGCGTCTTTTAAACGCTTTGCGGCATAATAACCGGCTACTCCAGCACTTCTATCGAAGGTCTTTATTGAGGGTATCTCAAGACCCCATTTTTTATCTCCAACTTCAATTAAAGCTGCTAGGGTTTGACTTCTTTTGCCTAGCATAAACTTATACTCCATCTGGGTTTTAAATTGTTTGCTTTTTTCTTCTCCTATCTTTATAATACTCTTTAGTGTAGCTCCAGCTACAGATGATGGATTTACGTCTATGGCGTATTCTTCTTCTGCTAATATATCTTCAATTGTCTTCTTTATAACCTCTCGAGGTTTTGAAAAATCTATAACTTCTTCTTCCTCTTCCATTGAAGGCGGTCTTGGAGAAGCAACTAGTTCTGCTCCAACTACCATTAACTCTTCAACACTCATCTCTTCCATCACTAATTTATCAATGAATCTCCTGCATAACTTTATAGAATTTCTCGGATTTCCTTGAGTCTTCTCATAGATCATTTCAATTATTTTCTCGTTTAAAGGAAATAACGGATAAAGTGGAGGGTTCAAATTATTATCATCCCAAAAAACTTCCATGGTTCTTGAATAATATATTTTTAAATCATTTAAGCTAAAGGGTTTTAGATCTTGCTCAGGCTCCATTCTTGAACGCAGAGGTTGATCAGCTATTTCTAAAATACGAGGCCAGATTTCCTTTAAAACGGCTACTATAATTACTAGACCTTTCACCTCATTATATAATCTTTTCAAAATCTCAAGGAATTTTTGTTCAGCAGCTTCTCCAAGCATTCTATATGGAGATTCTAATTCATCAAAATAAAGAATTAAGACCGTATCTAAATTCTCAGTAATAATTTTAATCATAGCTAAACAAACATCGTCATCTTCAACAACACTATTGATTCCAAGTTCAGATAATTCTTCATCTTCTAAATCCTCACCAAGTAACCATCTTTCTGCTAATGCTTTCTTACTTTTATCCAGTTGGTATAATACTAAAGCCTTAACACAGTCCGCAAAAACTCCAGGAAATTCTCTTATTCCCTTTTGGATAACTTCATCAACTTTAGGTTTCTGGAAAATTCCTCCCTTTTTTCCTCCCCATTTCTCTCTAACTAACTTTTCTGAAACAATATCAAGGATTCCAGCACCCAATTCCTCAATAATGCATGTATAAACATGAAGTAAAACCCTGATACTTGCCGGAGGACTTGGTACATAAGCTATACTCCAATCTACTGGTTCTAATTGGCTAACTTCAACTTCTTCTTCCTCAGTTGTTTGTTCTAATTTCTTCCTATTTTCGCGTTCTTTATCCTTGAATGAATGGTACGCGTGAGTTTTACCAGTACCAGCAGAACCTAATATTGGGATAAGTCTTGAGCTCCGATCTCTGTATGTTTGTCGGACTAATCTATATACCTCTCGATCTATATGACTCCTCGGTCTGCTGATATCAACCTTGTCTGCTATATCTCCTCGTGAGACAAAATTGCTGAATGGTAAGATAGGAGCCTCTCTTAGTACATCCAGATACATTTGCTTGTCATCATCACTAAGTTCAGAATAAATACTAATCCACTCTTAACTATTTTTAATAATAAATTACAAAATTTTTAATTGGAATAATTTTATTAATCTAAACAATTTTTTCTAGAATATAAGCTGTAATATTTTTAGCTTTTATGTATTTTATATTATAATTCAAATTTAAAAATTTATTTAGCGATAATATCAATTAATTTTTAGGTGAGGTATGAATTTATGCCACCAAAAGAAAGAAATGAAGATGAAGACGATGAGGATGAATCTGAGGATCCCTTTGATTTATTCAAAAAGTTTGGAGATCCAGAAAAGTTATTTAAGAATTTTGATATGGGAAAATTATTCAATGCAGAACAGTTTCAACAAATTTTCAAGGAAGTTTTTAGACAGATAATGAAAGATTTACCAAAGAATTTACAAGACATGACTCCAGAGGAAATTACAAAAGAGATTTGGAAGAATCGTCATAAATATATTAAAGGACCTATTATGTATGGTTTTAATATTACTTCTGGACCTGATGGAAAGCCTACTGTCGATTCTTTTGGCACAATAAAACCTGAAACCTTCACTGGAAAAACAAAGGTAAAAAAAGAACGGGAACCGCTAGTAGAAGTTAGCGAGGATGCAAATCAAATCATTGTTGTAGCAGAGATGCCTGGAGTAACTAGAGATGATATAGAATTAAAAGCAACTACCCGCTCCTTAACTATTTCAACTAAACCGGAATCGAATAGGAAATATTTTAAAGAGGTAAAGTTGCCTACCGCAATCAATTCTGATTATGCTAAAGCTCGCTATGTTAATGGCATACTTGAAATAAAGTTGAGAAAAATTGATGAGAAAGAAACGGATATCAAAATTGATAGCTAATGTTTATCAATGTAAAATTTAATCTTGTTCCTCTTTTGCTACTTCTTCCAAGAGTATATTTTTAAGAATATTTTTGTCGCTTGGTTCTATCTTATCATGAGGAGTTAAGACTTTATAGATATACATATCTTCCCTATTTCCATGGCGGATGACTTTCTCCCAATCCATATTAATTTTTATTGTAACTTTTGATATTAAAAAAATTTGCGTTTTTTCAGGCGACAAAAAAGAACTAACATTTAAGAGGAAAAATCATCAAAAAAATGCACATATAACACTGTAACCGAGATATCTTTGAATAGAATTGAGATTTGTATACGAAGAGAATTAAGATTTAAAGTTTTTTAGCAAGATGTTGACCTTTCATGAAATTATTAAATTCATCATTACTTATGGAATATAAGTATGTTTTAATTGTAAAGTATAAAATCTTCGTGAAACGCCAATTTCACGCTTAAACTAATATACGTAAATATACATTTAATCTATATAAATATAATTTTCAATCTTAAAATTAAGAAAAGTTAAACAATGACACCTGAAAATAGCTTAATTAGAAAAATAGATTGTGTAAGAATTCCTGTATCAGATTTAGATTTAGGTTTAAAGTTTTATAGAGATTCATTGGGTCATGAATTGATTTGGCGTACAGACACAAGCATTGGTTTAAAGATTCCTGAGAGTGAAGCAGAATTGGTTATCCATACTGAACCCGATGAATTCGAAGTTGATTTTAAAGTGAATTCAGTAATAAGTGCTACTGAACAGTTTAAGGATGCTGGTGGAAAAATAATCTCAGGTCCTTTTGATATCCCCATAGGAAAATGTGTAGTCGTTAAAGATCCTTGGGATAATAAATTTATTCTTCTTGATTCATCTAAGGGTGCTTATAAAACTGATTTATCAGGTAAAGTCATAGGTCTTAATTCAGACGAAAAAACCTAAATTTGCATCTTTAATTATTTTGAATTTTTCTGAGCTTTCTTTTGATATCTTGAATAAACTGCGGATTTATAGCTTGTTTTCCGGAAAAAATTTTACTGTATTTAAATCCTGCTCTTGGTTTGTGACCTCCCCCACCAAATTCAAGTGCAAAATCTCTACAATTAATATAATCACTCGATATAATAATCTCATTAAATCTTGTATCAATTCCTATGTAAACTTTCATATTAGGATAGTTCGCTTTTATTATATCAGTGATTTTTCCTCCGCTTATTCTCGCAAATGAAATGGCTAGATTTCCAAAATACTCAATATTTACAAATTCAATATGATTTAGAGCAAAAGCCGACTCTTCTTTAAACCATGTTTGTAAATCATCTAGTTGAGCCCTAAACCATGGATCCTGAAAAGCACCTTTAGATAATAATGAAACTAACTTAATCTTCTCTTTATACTTATCTTCTCCACGATTATACCCAATAATTAATTGTAATTCACCTGCAAAAAGAAATTTATTTGTTTTAAAGTCAGAGTCTCTTGCCAATTCAGCTATCTTTAACGCAACTGTATCATTAGGTAAATAATAATCTTTAACTATTTCAGCAGCACACTTCAAAGGATCATTTAAATAAAGAAAAATTGAACTCATAATCTTATCTTTAATTTCACTGTTAACTATGTGGTGGTCAAACCAAAAAATATTAGCCCCTTTTTTTTTTAATTCTTCAAATAATAGGAATAAATCTTGAAAATCCTCATTAAAGCCAATATCTGTTATGATTAATTTAGTGGGGATAGGATCTAATTTTGAAATATTTTTCATTTTTTCAACAAAATCTAAATAATGGGCAAAGTGTTGTATAAATTTAGGGCTTTCTTCTTCAAAATGTAAGTCAAAATATCTTTTTAGAATTGCCTGAGAACCAATGCCATCCAAATCATGCTCATGAGTAATTGAGATTATCATACTAGTTTCAAAAAAATTGCATTATTAACAATAACTTAAATAAGGTTTCACTTTTTTTTTCCCTTTTGGATCTAAAACTGCTTCCAAAATTCTTTTGGCTAACTCCTTCTTCTTCTTATAATAGATTTGCATTCTCTCTTCCTTGGATTTATCAGGATATCTTACTTTTAAAGCAGGATCTCTCCTTTCACAGCCTCCTCTCCGCATGCAACAATAAGATAGCGATCCAAAACATACCAAATTAGAATCCCAATTGTTTTCTTTTGAAAAATTTTCTTTTATATTGATAAATTCTTGTGAGGACATCCCTATTTCTTGAAGGATTTTATCTCTTTTACACTTGAATTCAAATGTTAATGAATGTCCTGGTTTGCAACAAAAAGTTAATCCTCGGTAATCTGCTCCCATACATATATGAATAGGAGCATTCTTTTCCCAGCCTGGAATGTCTCTAAGTTTTTCGGAATCTAATTTCCCCATAATTTAGATAAAAAATGATCGATTATAATAGAAAATAATTAAAGAGTTTTTAATCTTCCATTTTATAATTATTTACAAAAATTTAATAAAGAAAATCTTCATAAAACTAAGAAGGGCTCGGTGGGGGAATCGAACCCCCGTTTCCTCGAAAGGAGAGAAAGTCTCTCAATCTCTAAGGATTCACACTAGGGAGTCTAGAGATCTTTTTCAAGATTTGTCCCCAATACTAACCATTTTATAAATTTTCTGAACTAGAAAATTTACTATACAAACCGAGCCATGGAATTTAAATAATATTTCAATAGTATTAATTTTTCTTTCTAAAAAAAATTTAGTTTTTACCTATCCTTGCCATTCTTTAGATTTTAATATGTTTATGATTTTTTATTACACTCATTATGTAATTTATAAATTTTTCAATGGCATCATTAAGCTGTCCTGTGTTATTTATAGAATAATCTGCTTCAGGATAATGTTGATTATTTTTTGCTCTTTCAATCCTTTCATTCAGTCTTTTTCCACTCTCTCTAGCTCGTTCTCTTAGGCGTTTTAATGTGATTTCAAATGGAACTTCTATAAATATAACTTTAATGTTTTCATATATTTCTCTTGTTTTAGGAACTATTTTCCTACTAACATTAATCGCTACAGGATGACCCTTTCTTAGTAAATCATCAATTTCAATAGGAACTCCATAATCTAATCCATATATATGCCACTCAATAGCAAATTTTCCTTCTTGGGATAAAAATTTAAATTCCTCAGGTGAAACTGAAATATTATTTTCTGTTTCTGAGGGTGGGCGTGTTATATATCTCTTGGGAGCATATAATCTTTTAATTTGAGAGGGGTAACTTTCAAGAGCTCCTTGTATAATGGAATCTTTGCCAGAACCAGAATTACCGACTACTAAGAATAGAGTACCTTTATACTTTTTTATCATAATCTATCTTTTATTTGAATTTATTCTATCTTAATTAGAAAAAATAAAAAGAGTTTTATTAATAATTATTGATATTATACCTAGTAAAAAATTTAAGATCCTCCTTTATTATGAAAGATAGCAATCAAATTGAGGACTCAGATATATTAGACGTTAGAGAAAGTTTCCAGAGATATTTAGATGTTATTTTTCAAATCTCGAAGAAAAAGAAAGGGGGGTGGGTATCAAATAAAGAAATTGCTAAAACACTTAAAGTTGAACCAGCTTCAGTATCTGGCATGCTTGAAAAATTAAAAAGCAAAGGTTATATTAAATGGGAACCTCGAAAAGCTATAAGACTTACTGAAGAAGGAAAAAAAATTGCGATTCAATTGGATGAAATCCATGAATTACTTAGAATTTTTTTTAGGAACGTTTTAAAAATTGAGGATGATAGGGTAATTGAATCTATAACCCATGAGATTGAACATCATATAACACAAGATATAAAAGAGTCTTTAAGCAAATTTCTTTCTAATTATAGCCAATAAACTTAATTAATATTATTCCTTCAAAGTTGTATAATATTAAAATTCTTATTTGAATTAAAATGACTGAGAAACTTAAAGAGAATATTGAAATTGTTTCGAAATATTTCCAAAATTTCACTAATTTTATTGAGGTTGAGGATTTTAGATCTTTCCTTCTATTTACACTCACTAGTCAAGTTTCCATGGATTTAATGGCACAACTTGGCTTCGGAGGGAGTAAAGAGATCATTAACTTACCTTATAGTCCCATTCATAAAATATATTTTCAGAAGATCAATTTATTTTCTGCTGGTACTATGATAATATATTGTAAAAATGATCCTCTTTCCGATAAATTTCTTCTAGATAAAGATAATGAAATATTCAAAAAATATCTAAATTCTAATGAAATTTCTTTAGCGTTTCGTGGTAAAGAAAGATTTTCTCTTCCTTTAATTAGCGATTGTAGTGCTTTAGATAATTCTAAGTTAAATATAAAAGTTGATGATCTCTTTCATTCAATGGAATCATTTATTTCATACTTACAACCCAATATAGTCTTTGTAATTAATGCCAAAAGCGAATCAGAGCCAGACTTAGTTTTTACTTTTAACATGATGCCTCAATTACCAGGGAAACTAGACGAAAATGTTCTTAAAATTGATGTTTATTTAGATTACAAATACAAAACAAAGGGTATAACATATATAAAGCGAGAGGAAGATCATACAATTAAATTTCTCACAGATATTAAAGAAGTGAGTCATTCAGAATTATACAAATCATCATATTCTTTAGTTTTACGTGTGAAATCATTCGAAAGACTCTATTGAATTAAAAAAATTTTTTAAATTCCCTTTTTCTACTATATTCGTTATAAATTAAACCATTAACACCATTAAAGGATTAATAGAAATGATTTATATATAATCCGACAAAATATAATTATTAATTAATCTTATACCACGCAAAAATTCCACTTTTAATAAATTAAGGGTTGATTATAATGAAGATCATAACAATAAATCTACCAGAAAAATATTTAGCAGCAATACAAACTTTAAACGACTTGGGGGTATACCCATCAAGGAGTGAAGCTATTAGAATTGCTTTAAGAGACTTTTTAAAAGATGAGCTAGAAATGTATAACAATTTAGAAGATACATCCTTTAAAATACTCCTTAGAAGCAGTTTAAATAAGCGGTAAAAAAAACTTTTTTATTTTCTATTTTTTAATCCATATCTACTAAAAGTCCACATTTATTACATTTCTTTACACCGCGAAAGAGAGAATTGCCGCATTCTGGGCAAATATATCTCTTCTCTTCTTCCTCTACGAATTTTTCAGTTCCATTTTCTCTCCAAAATGGAATAGTTCGCATCATAACTTCTTTAGCAACTGGAACTGGGAAATTATTAATGAATTTGCATGGAAAATCATTGCATTGATAGCAGCCTTTAGTCCCCTTTTCTTCATTACATTTTTTAATGGAACATGCCCTGCATACAGGAAAAACAACTCCAGAGGATAAACAACCCGTACAAGCTATATCATCAATGCTCTTAGCAAAAGCTCTATATACAGGTAACAAAACATGCTTAAATTTCTCATTATTATCTCTATAGGCAATATAAATTGAACATACACCACAATATAATCCGCATGGAGCTAAAAGTTCTTCTTTTACTTCCACCATTTTACTTTTTGGTTCTAGATTTTTCTTTTTCTTAAATAGAATTTCTTCTTAATATATAAATAACTTCACATCATTATATGAATTGTGATTACTTTTTGGTGGGATAATGAAAATAGCAAGATATTATAGCAATGATGATATAAGGCAAGATAATATCCCAAAACCAACTATCGGTCCTGGAGAATTATTAGTAAAAGTAAAAAAATCAGGAATTTGTGGATCTGATATCTTAGAATATTATAGATTTGCTAAAATGAAAAAGCTGGGAGTTGATAACTTAATTCTTGGTCATGAAATTGCAGGGGATATTGTTGAAATTGGAGAAGGGGTTAAAAGATTTAAATTAGGAGATCGGGTCTTTGTTTCTCATCATGTACCTTGTTTTGAGTGTCATTATTGCATTCAAGGACATCATACAGCATGCAATTTATTACATAATACCAATTTTGATCCTGGTGGTTTTGCGGAATATGTAAGAATACCTAAAATCAATATTGAAAACAGAGGAGTATATGTTTTGGATACTTCTGTATCATATGAAGAAGCAGTATTTATCGAACCATTAGGATGCGTTTGTCGTGCACAAAGGCTAGCTAATATAAAAAAAGGTTTAACAGTTTTAGTATTAGGAGCGGGAGTATCGGGAATTTTACATATTCAGTTAGCTAAGTTGAGGGGGGCTGAAAAAATTTTTGCGACAGATCTGAATGAATTTAGATTAAGTATGGCTAAAAAGTTTGGGGCTGATATTGTACTTCATGCTACATATAATGACATTCCATCTAAAATTAAAGAATATAATAATCATCGTTTAGCTGATATAGTGATTGTATGTACTGGAGCAGTTTCCGCAGCAAAACAAGCATTAGAATGTATAGCTCCAGGGGGGATTATAATATTTTTTGCTGTACCAGAACCAGATGTGAAATTAGAAATTCCTATCAATGAATATTGGAGAAATGAGATTACTATTATGACCTCTTATGGAGCCGCGCCTGATGATCTGCAAGAAGCCTATACTTGGATTTTAGCAAAGAGAATAAACGTAGAAGATTTAATTACTCACAGATTTCCTTTAAATAAAGCTAATGAAGCTTTTAAAGTAGTCTGTGAAGCACAAAATTCCTTAAAAGTTATATTAGAACCAGAAGAAAAGTGAAAAAACCCTAATCTTTTTTTACTCAAAATCCTCTTCATTTCAAACATTTTCAGGATTCCAAAAGGATTTGACGCCATGAAAATTTTCGAAATTATTCACATTATGCAATATGATTTTTAGTGCGGATGTTACCCTATAAGAACTTGAAACAGTTCTTAAAAAGGTTTTAAAGATATACTTAGGATTTCCAAAAAATTTTTTGAGCATTTTTAAAATTAAATTCGAAATTATTTCAGTTGGAACTCCGTTAGAATCTATATCTGAAATATGAACACCCTCTTCCCAATATTTTTCCTCATCAAGAATATTTTTACTTACCAAATCATCCCATATATCTGTTCCAGGCATAGTTCCTAATAGGTTAAAAAGTGGAAAATCTATATCCAATTTTTGAGCAAACTTTAATGTGTTGTATATCTCTCTAAATGTCTCACTCGGAGCCCCAACTATAAATGAACTCAAAAGAAATGGAATTTTAGCCTTTCTTGCTTTCTTTATTGCTAAAATTGACTGCTCAGGTGTAATTCCTTTATTATAATAATCAAGGATTCTTTGGTTTGCACTCTCCACCCCATAACATAATATTCTAAAATTAGCACGTTGCATCTCTTTTAACATCTGATCAGATACTTGATTCACTCTCCCTTCGCAAATCCAATTCATATCGATCTTATTTTTCCGTATTAACTGACAAAGTTTAATTACTCTTTTCTTCGAAAGAGTGAAATTATCATCAACAAAATTAACATAGGAAAAACCTTCACTCTCTAAATAAAGGATTTCTTCTAGTATATTCTTTACTGAGCGAGTTCTGAACCCGGAAGTTCTACTTCCATAACAGAAGCTACATTGATAAGGACATCCCCTAGAGGAGACCATGGATGTAAATCCTTCTGGAGCGAATTCAAGATTAGCATAAGTACCTTTATAATTAAAATTAAGTGATTTTCTATCGGGAAATGGTAAAACATCGAGATCTTTAATTAGTTCTCGTTTTTCATTTCGAACTATTTTTCCGTTGCTTCTATATGTTATACCTTTTACATTTTTTAACGAGTTATCTTTCTCAAGTGTCTTTACAAGTTCTAAAAAAGTATACTCACCCTCGTCCCTAACGCAAATATCAACAAAAGGATATTTATTTAAAATCTTGTAGTCATTTACTGTTGCATGACGATTCCCAAAGACAATTTTTATATTAGGATTCCATTCTTTTACTTCTCTGGAAGTTTTAGCAGCACTAATTCCTGAACCAGAAGCAGTTAAAGTTGAAAATCCTAGGACATCTGGGTCCTTCTTTTCAATCCATTTAATAATCTCTTGTAGATTTAACCCCCTAGCTGCTTGGTCAATTATCTCCACTTCATAATTTTCATTCTTCAAAACTGCACTTACATAACACATCCCTAATGGAGGATAGATATGATCTGCATTTGCGAGTTGTCTTCCCTTTTTAATTACCAATCCCGGTCCCGGGTTAATTAAAGCGACTTTAAACATCCACACCATTTAAATTGTAATTTTCAACTACCTGTTAAACTTGTTCAGGATTCCAAAAGGATCTGACACCATGGAAATTCTCAAAATTACTAATATTAGTTGTTAAAATGTTCATGAATTTTAAGGCACGATATGAGCTCCTGGTTGTTCTTAGGAGCGCTTTAAATAAATACTTAGGATTTGCAAAAAACTGCTTTAGCATTTTAAGTATTAAATTGGATATGACTTTTGTTGGAACGCCATTAGGATCTATATCTGAAACTCGGACACCCTCCTCCCAGTATATTTTTTCATCCAAAAACTTTCTTTGTACCATGTCATCCCACACATCAGTCCCAGGAGTAATACCAAGAATATTGAAGAGTGGGAAGTCTAAATCCAATTTTTGAGCAAACTTTAAAGTGTTATATATCTCATTAAGATTTTCACTTGGTCCCCCTACTATAAAGGAACCCACAATAAAAGGAATTTTTGCGTTCCTGGCTTTTCTTACAGCTAATAATGATTGGTCGGGGGTTATATTTTTCTTATAATAATCAAGAAATCTCTGATTTGCACTTTCTATTCCAAACATAAGAAGCCTACAATTACTACGTCTCATTTCCCTTAGCATTTCATTAGATACTTGATTAACCCTTCCCTCACAAAACCAGTTCATATCAATCTTATTTTTGCGCATTAACTGACATAATTTAATGATTCTCTTTTTTGAAAATGTGAAGTTATCATCTGTAAATATTAAAGATTTATATCCCTCACTGTCTAAATAGAGAATTTCTTCCATAACATTCTTAATCGATCGAAATCTGAACCCAACTCGCCTTCTTCCATAGCAAAATGTGCATTGATAAGGACATCCACGAGAAGAGATGATCATTGCAAATTTTTCAGGACCTAAATCTAAATTCCCATAGCTTCCTTTATAATTAAAATTCAGTGATTTTCTATCGGGAAATGGTAAAAGATCGAGATTATTAATTAATTCTCGTTTTTCATTTCGAACTATTTTTCCATTACTTCTATATGTTATGCCTTTAATATTTTTTAAGGAGTCTTTCTTCTCTATTGTTCTTATAAGTTCCAAAAAAGTGTTTTCTCCCTCATCTCTAACACATATATCAATGCAAGGATATTTATTTAAAATGTTATAATCATTTACCGTTGCGTGACGGTTTCCAAAAACAATATATACATCCGGATTCCAATTTTTAATTTCTTTTGAAGTTAATGCAGCATTAATTCCCGAACCAGATACTGTCAGAGTAGAAAAACCTATAATATCTGGATCTACTTTTTTTACCCACCTAATAATATCTTGTAGGCTTAAGCCCATTGCTGCTTGATCAATCAACTCAACGTTAAAATTAAATTTCTTTAAAATTGCACTTATATAACAGATACCCAAAGGTGGATAACCACGATCTGCATTTGCTAGAATTCTACCCTTCTGTAAATTCTCTCCTGGTCCTGGATTAATTAAAGCAATCTTAATTATTAACCACTTGTTTTCTTTCTGTAAAACTTTGTGTTCTTCTTAGACATTATCAGGATTCCAAAAAGATCTAACTCCTCGGAAATCCTTAAAATTCTTGATGTTATGCATGAGCATACTAATATATTTTATAGCACGATATTTATTAATTGTAGCTCTAAAGAGTGCCTTTGATAAATATTTAGGGTTCAGAAAAAATTCTCTAAACATTTTGAGAATTAAATTTGAAATTATTTTTGTTGGAACTCCATTAGGATCTATATCTGAAACGCGAACTCCTTCCTCCCAAAAATTTTCTTCATTTATGAGATTTTTTTCCACCATTTCATCCCAAATATCGTTTCCAGGTGTCGCACCTAGAATATTGTAAAGTGGAAAATCGATATCTAATTTTTGAGCAAATTTTAACGTATTATAAATCTCATCAAAAGTCTCTCCTGGTGCTCCAACAACAAAGGAACTAACAACAAAAGGTATTTTTGCCTTTCTAGCCTTCTTTACGGCTAAAATCGACTGAGCAGGTGTAATTTCTTTCCGGTAGTAATCAAGAATCCTTTGGTTAGCACTCTCTACACCATAATATAGCGTTCTACAGTTGGCTAAACGCATTTCTCTTAGCATTTCATCAGATACTTGATTTACTCTTCCTTCACAATACCAATTTATATCAATCTGATTCTTTCGCATTAACTTACAAAGCTTTATTACTTTTTTCTTTGAAACTGTAAAATTATCATCTACAAAAATAATTGATTTATATCCTTCATTCTCTAAATACTGAATTTCTTCTAATATATTCTCTATTGAGCGGGTTCTATATCCAACATTTCTTTTTCCATAGCAAAATGTACATTGATAGGGACATCCTCGAGAAGAAACAAATGATGCACTTTTTTCTGAAACCAATTCCATATTTCCATAGCTAACCCTATATCTAAAATTTAATGAATCTCTATCTGGAAAAGGCAATATATCAAGGTGTTTTATCAATTCACGCTTTTCATTTCTGATAATTCTTCCATTATTTCTATATGTTATTCCCCTAATGTCTTTTAAGGAGGTATTTTTCTCAAAAGCTTTAACTAATTCTAAAAAAGTATATTCTCCTTCATCTCTAATACAGATATCAACTTCTGGATATTTCTTTAAAATTCTGTAATCATTAACTGTTGCATGACGATTTCCAAACGCAATTTTAACATTAGGATTCCAACTTTTCACTTCTTTTGCAGTCTCTGCGGCACTTATCCCTGATCCGGAAGTGGTTAAAGTAGAGAATCCTATAATACTTGGATCTATTTTCTTTACCCAGTTGACAATTTCTTTTAGGTTTAGACCCAATGCTGCTTGGTCAATTAAATCGACATCATAGTTCTCTTTCTTTAGTACAGCACTCACATAACACATACCTAAAGGAGGATAAAGATGATCCGCGTTTACGTGAAGTCTCCCCTTATCTATAATCTCGCCAGGTCCGGGGTTAATTAAAGCGATTTTAAATTATTTCACCATACAATTATAATTTTCGTTATTTTCTTACTTATTAATTAAATTAAATTGCTTCCTATTTAAAAATACAAAAACAAGAAAAAAAATTAAAAAGTTATAATCCTTTTGGTCCATTCGTATAAATATCAAAAGCATCTTCCACTGAGATGTTTTCATGTACTATTGCTCTGACTGCTTTAATCATCCCTATCGGACTGTCCGATTCAAAGATATTTCGCCCCATATCTACTCCAACAGCACCTTTATCAACAGCATTTTTAGCCATTTGTAAAGCGTCTCTTTCTTCAATCTTTTTCCCACCTGCTATAACAATTGGTGCCGGACAAATTGAAGTTACCTCTTCAAAATTATCACAATAATACGTCTTTACAAATGTTGCGCCCATCTCTGCAGCCATTCTACTTGCCATCCCAAGATAACGTGCATCTCTCACCATTTCGCGCCCAACTGCGGTTACTGCTAAAGTAGGAATTCCATATTGTTGTCCCCAATTGACTAATTTTGATAAATTCATAAGAGTTTGCTTTTCATACTCTCCTCCTACAAAAATTGAACATGTTAAAGCAGAAACATTTAATCTTATAGCATCATCAACTGCAACATTAATTTCTTCATTTGAAAGTTCTTTTAACATACTTGCACCCGCAGAAACTCTTAAAACTATGGGAACATTTACATCTGCTGGAACGCAATTTCTTAGCATTCCTCTAGTTAACATTAAGGCATCAGCATATTCAAATAAGGGTTTCATATCACTGAAACATTTTAACTGACCTGGAATATTCCCAAAATATCCATGATCAATAGCTAGCATAACACATCGTCCAGTTTTAGGTTTTATAATTCTTGTGAAGCGGTTTTGAAACCCCCAATCACCTATTAACGTCATAATTATTCCCTCTTAATATATTTAATAGCATTTTTAAATTATTTTTATATATAAATTAATAATTGAATTTTATCTTTTCTATAAAAGACTTAAAAAGTCCTCTACTTTGTTTTTTATCTTAAAAGCTAATTTAGCAGAGTATCTTTGTTTAATAAATTCTTTAATTAAATTTATTCGATAACGATTTGGTTTTGGAATCATCAACTCTCTTGCCATTTTCTTAATAATGCCTTGATCATCAACAAAAACAATGAAATGATGTTCTCTACAGACTCCACCTTGAGGAATCTGAACTTTAATAATACTAAATTTTTTTTGAATAAAGAGTTTTTCAGGAATCCCGATACTTTTCACTGCAGAACACACTGGACAAGTTACTTGTATTTCTCTATAGGTTTCTTCCATTATAGTACTCAATTAAATCATTCTTCTTAAATTAATATTTAGCATCCTTTATATTTAAACGCTAATTCTGGTTAACAATTCTTCAAATTTTTCTTTCCAATTTGAATATCCAATTATATAATTATAACCACAAACTTTCTCTAGCTTTTTATTTCTAATTATTTCCCTTAATTTGAAAGCACCTTCTATAGTCTTTTTATAGGGCCCATAAGGATTAAATCTCATTCTCTCTTCAGAAAGAAATACATAGTCACAAATGAAGAGTATATTTTCAAATACATAACATGTAAATCCAGGTGTGTGACCATTAATTTGGAAAGCCTTAATCCCCTCAAATTCAAAATCATCTGAAAATTTTTTGTCAAATGAATAATTTTTCACCAGAAAATTAGCTGTATCTGACTGATGAATCCAAATAAAAGCGGTATAATAATTTCTATATAAATTTGAAGCTCCTAAAAAATGATTATGGGTAAAAATTATCTTATCCATTCTTTCTATATCCACTTGAAAAGTAGAAGGACAATCAATCCAAATTCTTTGATTACTATTTATACAATATGCTCTATGCTCTAATCCTAATGCGGGCGAGGAACGTAGGCTAGAAACCCGATTCGTGATCCTTTCCTCTACAATCCTATAATTCTCTGAACAAAATTCTGCGGTTATAAAATTTTCATTTTTTGCACCGCAGAAAGGACAATTCTGGGGGAAGTAACCAATTATATTATAACCGCATACTCTACATACATATTGCTCAATTCTAAAAATATTCATGAACTTTAAAGATATAAATTTTCGATTGAATCGCTTCTTATTTAATTTTAAATGTATTGAGAATTAATATTCTTTTAACATATTTAATTTTTTAATGCATCTTGGTGAAGTTATGAAAATCGAGATTTCTAAGGAAGATTCTGATTATATGTATCATTTTGTGAAAAAAGTCATTGATGAATGCGGACCTAGAATGCCTTGTAGTCCTCCAGAAGCAAAGTGTGCTGAAATTATTGAAAGTGAACTTAAACAAACTTGTGATGAGGTCACCATAGAATCTTTTATCTGTCAGCCAAGAGCATTCCTAGGATTTATAAAGATTATCATTATCTTAACTATAGTATCTTTAATTTTGTTTCTGTTAACATCTTTAAACCTAATATTCTATTGGGAGCAAATCCTTCTATTAATAATAGTAAGTCTTAATATCTTCAGTATTTTGATATTATGGAATGAATTTTTTAGCTACAATGAATTTATTGATCCAATTTTTAAAAAAAAGCATTCTCAAAATGTAATCGGAAAGATAACTCCAGATGAAGAGGTAAAAAAAATCCTTATATTTTCTGCCCATCATGATAGTGCACTTCAATTTAACTTATTAACATATTTAAAAATTGGCTATATTGTTATTATTGTTCTAGGATTGTTTATTATGGTTTTTTGGTCAATTTTATCTATAATTTTGCTTTTAATCTCATTAGTAGGATTATTATCATATACTAATTCAATTTTTTATGCAATTATTTTTTGGTTATTAATCTTAAGTACCCCAATAATGATAGGATTATTCCTTTTCGTGCCCTTCGGTAATAAAGCAAATAAAGTACCTGGTGCTGTAGACAATTTAAGTGCTGTTGCCGTCATATTAGCTTTTGGTAAAATTCTCAAAAAAAATAGAAAATTGATACCTCCCAATACTGAAGTGCGGTTAATTTCATTTGGATGTGAAGAAGCAGGGTTAAGAGGGGCTTATAGATATGTAGAAGAGCATCTAAATGAATTAAGAATAGTTGATGCGGAGTGCATTAATATGGATGCGATTCAAAATAATAGTAAAATCTCAATTATCGATTATGAGCCCACTACTAGGACAAGGCATTCAGATATAGTAGTTAAAAATCTAGTTAGGGGAGCTGAACACGCTAAATTAAATATAGTAAAGTCAGGGTTAGGAGGCTCAAGTAAAATGGAAAAAGTTATTGGACAACTAACAGGCGGCACAGACGCAACTGCTTTTTCTAAAGCTGGAATTAAAGCTGCAAGTATTACCGCTATAGATCTAAAACAAATGCTCAAATTTTACCATCAACCATCAGATACTCCGGATAAAATCGAGAAGGGATCTCTAGAAAATGTATTGAAACTATGTATTGAATATCTTAAAATAAAGTGAAAAATAAATTTATAATTTATAATTTATGATTCATTAATTTTCTTTTAATTAAACCAATAATTGCAACTACTGCTAGAATCAAAACCATTGGAATTAATCCTAACCCAAAAGTTAAATAAAAACTCACAACTGTGAAATTGGTTGTATTTAAGATAAAACTTTGGACAATAATATTTACAAAGTAATGGAGTGTAATAGTGGGTATCAAGCTTTCTGTTTTGACATAAATATATGCAAAAGATATACCAAGGCAAGTTGCATAAAATACTTGATTTAAAACTGAAAATAAATCACCTATCGTTAGTAAATTTACAAAATGCATTAGTCCAAAAAATACGCCACTCAAAATGATTGATGTTAATTTTGAGAATTTTCTAAGCTGAAGTCTTAAGATCACCCCCCGAAATGCAACTTCTTCCCAGATACCTGGTATTAACATCCAATAAAAGTGTACCCATATTGGATATCTTAAAAGAACTCCGAGATTTATAGTTAACACCCCAAAAAGCGAAAAAACTATGGTAGGTATGAGAAAAAGCAGAGCAGAGGATAAAAGAATCAAGATATTCATTCCTAAAGGTCTAACTTTAAAAAATCCAATTGTATTTGAATACTGTTTTAAGCTTTCCTTTCCATTTGGTAGTTTCATTCCTTTAGGAACTACTACAAAAAATAGTAGTATAAATACAGGAAAAATCAAAATAACATCTATAGTACGTAAGTAAAAATAGGAATCTTCAGGAGGTAATCCAAATAAGAATGGCAATATTGGCAATTCAATAAAACCGACTAAATTTTGGAAAAGGAAATATAGAACCATTATAACAACAGCTCCAGCAAGAACATTTCTTCTCAATAATCCTCCTGTATAGTAAGTGGCTAATTCATTTTCCTTAGGAAACATCTTAGTGAAAACATAATATAATGAGCCCAAACCAACTATAGCAATGACTATTAAACCTATAATCATACCCATTATACCATAAATTGCAAGTAAATTGAATTCAATAATTATTATCGCAAAATAGATTAATAATTCAGAACCAACTATTACTACCCACTTTAAGACTTTTCTTCCTTTATGTACCTCCTCAATAACATATTTATACTTCATTTTTCCAAAAAGGCTAATTTTTACTTCAAATGTATATAGCAATAAAATCCATGCTATAGGAATTGTTAAGAGAAAAAGTACTAGTAATAATAATGATTGGGTCATGATCATTAGCACAATACCCATTAAACCGAGACCAATAGCTTGTATTGTTAGTGTCAGATAAATTTTTGCCCTTGCCTGTTCACGTGAAAGCAATGGTAAAGAAGATAAAATAGTGGATCCTGACTCTTCCATATTTAAAAAACCTGCAACAAGCATAAAGGGTATGAATTGATTTACAGCAACAATAATAGACCATAAAATAATTATACTATCAATCGAACTTACTTCTTGAGTAATCACGTAACCCATACTTAATATTAAAATAACTGGATAAACAATGGGCATTATCATGAATATAAAACTCTGATAATCCCTTGTCGTTGAAATCAAATCCTTACGAATAAACGATTTTGTTGTTGATATTGTTTTTATTTCTATTGAAATTTCTTCTATAGATATTTTTCTCTTCTTAGGTTTTTCCATTTCGATTTCAGTTTTAGTTGCACTTTTTATTTGTTTTATAGCTACTCTATATAATAAGAAAGCTAATGCGATGGATAATGCAAAACCAATCATAGAAGTAAAAATAATATCTAATGGTATTGTACCAGGAGTTGTGAAAAAGGCCATAACGTAACTAATCCCAAATGGGTAAGGAATAAAACTTAAAATCCTATTTAATAGTAAAGCGGAGTCATTGGTAGGGAACATCAAAAAGAATGTGTCTATCGAATTCAATAACAACGTTAATATGAAACTGGTTCCAAAAGCCAATATAAAAAAACCACCCATAGTAACAATTCTTAAGAGATATGTTCTTTTTGAATTTACTTTTGATTCTGAAAATATATTTGCCATTTTCTGAGAAAGTATGATAAGAATACTAAAAGCAGAAACGGCATTAATTACAGAAGACACAAGACATATGAGGAATAGAACAAAATCTTGAGTCATTATAAGTAAGATTATTGGAAACCCAATAATCATGGTTATAATCGCTACATCCATATTTCGAAAAACAGTAACATATCCTAACTTTCTCAATTCTTTTTTTGAAAAAGGAAGTGTTTGTAACCATTTAAAAGCATTACCTGACATGAATGCACTTGTAGAAAATAAACCCATGAGCAAAACATAAAGGATTGACATTATAAAAAAGATACTAAACACAAAACTATAAATAAATAATGTAGTTTCCGTTGGAGCTGATGGATGATCTTCCGAAATACTAAGAAAACCAATAATAGTAATAGCTGGAAGAAATACAAAAAGAAAGCCATAAACAATCTTTAATACGAATAGCTGTTGCTTTACAGACTTTTTATTTTTTTTATATTTTTCAAGGAGCTTTGCTTGATTTGCTCCAGCTGAATTCAGCTGAGACTCCATTAAAATCTCTAAATTTGGATACTTAGCTAAAGAATAATACTTACGGTTTATCTCTTCTTCCATCCTATCTCAATTCTCCTTATATTTCTTCTTATATGAGGTTCTTAATCTCTTTACAATCTCATCTACAGAGGTATCTTGCTCTGTAAGTCTAAGGAAAACATCCTCTAAACTAGCTCCTAATCTATCAGCTTGTTGGCGTAATTCATCAACGGTCCCTATCCCTACCATCTTGCCCTTGTTTATAATACCTATTCTATCACAGAGTTCTTGAGCAATTTCCATAATATGTGTAGAAAATAGAACAGCTCCACCATGTTGTGTATGTAATTCAAGAATTTCTTTTACAACTTTTACAGATTTAGCATCTAATCCTGAGAGTGGTTCATCTAGAATTAATAGATCAGGTTCATGGAGTATTGCAGCTATGACCTGAATTTTTTGTTTATTACCATGGCTTAAAGTAGCAATTAATTGCTCATAATACTCCATAGCTTCTAAACTTTCTAAATATTCTCGCGCTTTTTCAGCAGTTTCTTCCTCATCTAACCCTCTAATTGAAGCAATAAAGTTAAATAAATCTTTTGGTGTGAGGGACTTAAAGATTAACGGTTCTTCTGAAACATATCCTACCTGACGTTTAATTTGAACCTCATCACGTTCTGGATTTAATCCAAAAATACTCATTTCACCTTCTAAAGGCTCTAATAATCCCAATAATAATTTAATTGTAGTAGTTTTTCCTGCACCGTTCGGTCCTAATAATCCAAAAACTTCTCCCGCTTCAACATTAAAAGAAATTCCATTTACAGCTTTAACTTCTCCAAAATACTTTTTTAAATTTTCAACCTTAACTACAACATTATTTATCATATTTATCATTCATTTTACTTACTTTATATGATTTCACATTCAATGATTATTTATTAAAATATGTAAATATATTTTTCAATATATCAAAAGTTATTTAAATGTTTCGACATGAACCATGTATTTTTTAAACTACTACTTTTGAGATTTTTCCCTACTTATTTGAGATATTCAGAAATATCTAAATATATATATTTAATTAAGAGATATTATTCAGTTTCAGAAAAGATACTTTTCCTTATTTTTTTTCCTGTTTTAGTAGCAGCGATTCCACCCTTGCCAGTTTCCTTTAATTCGTATGGCATTTTACGACCGACTTTCATCAAGGCATCTATAACTTCATCAGCAGGGATGATAGAAATCACACCTGATAATGCCATTTCAGCAGCTAAAAAAGCGTTAACAACACCTATTGCATTTCTTTTAATACATGGCGAAATTACAAGTCCTGCAACAGGGTCACATACAAGTCCTAATAGATTTTTTAGGGTTAAAGCGATAGCATTGCTCATTTGTTCAGATGTTCCCCCTGCCATATAAGTGATAGCTGCAGCAGCCATTGCAGATGCAACTCCGACTTCAGCTTGACATCCCCCCTCACTGCCTGATAACATCGCTTTATTACCTATGATTGATCCAATTGCTGCTGCAACGATCAAAGCATTTAGAATATCATCATCTGATTTATTAAGGATCTCCTTTGCTTTAAAAAGTACGGCAGGTAGAACTCCAGAGGAGCCTGCTGTTGGACAAGCAACTATTAGACCCATACCACTATTATATTCTCCAATAGCCATTGCCCAGCCCACAGCTTCTTTTAAATTATTACCGTAAAATATCCCTGGTGAAAGCATTTTCTTAGCTTGATGGCTAGCTTCTTTAATAGGTAATTCAATATCAATTGCAAGTGCCTTCTCAAGAGATTGTTTCATTACTCTTAAAGATTTATTTAACTTTTCAATAATCTCATCTTTAGGAGTATTTTGATATTCTATTTCATCCTTTATTATTAACTCATGTAGGGGAATACCTTTAGCTTCAGATTCATTAACAAGGTTCAAAATTGATTCAAACATTTATAATTCTCACCCATATTATTTCTGGATGCTTTTTTAAAGCATCGATTAAATCTTCTGATATAACAGAATCTGCTTCAAGCCACGTTAAAGCAATCTTCTTTTTTAGATTTCTAGATATTTTCATCGATCCTATATTTAATTTAAATTTCTGAAGTGTATTGGCAATATTGACAAGTGCTCCAATCTTATCAAAATTTAAAATTACTAATGTGTTTGGTTCTCCTCCAAAACCTGCTTCTAATCCATCTACTTCTTTGATTATGATATTACCACCCCCAATTGATGAGCCTATAACATTCATTCTTTCTGATCCATCAATCATTTCAATACTAACCGAGTTAGGATGATAATCTATTCCTAAATCCACAAGTTCGAATGAATAATTAAGTCCCTCCTTCTTAGCAATCTCAAATGCATTCTTAATTTTTTCATCTTCTGGAGTAAAACCTAATAATCCTCCTAATATCGCAATATCTGTACCATGTCCCCGAAATGTTTCTGCAAATGAGCCATGAAGTCCGATTTTTACTGTTTTAGGTTTTTTACCGAATAATAATTGAGCTACATATGCAATTTGACATGCTCCAGCAGTATGACTCGAGCTGGGTCCTACCATTATATGGCCAATCACATCAAATATCGATGTATATTTCATAATCTATTCAACTCTAGTATCGTTTTAATTTTTTTCTATTAAGGGGACTTGGTTTTCATTATAATAATTGTTGATACGATTATCATAATTGTTCCAATTATATGAAAAATTGTAAAGGTTGTATTACGAAGTAGAGTTGCAAATAAGGCGGTGACTATTGGTGTAGGAGAAAATAAGATTGTTGCTTTCGAAACGTCTAAATATGAAAGAGTTTTATACCAACAAAATAAACCCGCACTATAAACAGCTCCCATAAAAAAGAAATAGAAAACATTAATCGGAACAAACAATAGATTTATATTTCCTAAAGAGAAAAAAATAAAGTAGGTTGAAAATAGCATAATTCCACTGAGTATATTCCTTACAAAAACCATTTGAGCAGGAGTTGCTTCATTTCTCGTAAAGATTGGTTTAGTCAAAGTATGCCCTAGCATCCAAAGACAAGTTATAAATAACAATATTAAAACACCAAATACCATATTAATATCTATATTTTCAAAATCAAAGGATAATTGAGTAATTGCAATTATTAAACCTAAGAATAAAGTTATCGAGAATAAAATTTGGAGCTTTGAAATTCTTTCTTTTAACAATAAATATCCAAAAATTAACCCAAAAAAGACGGTTGTTTTCTGAGTCAGTGATCCATTTATTTCCTTAGCTAATTGGTATCCAACAAAAAATAACAATTGGTTAAGTCCAAAGATAAACCCAATAAATATCAAGAGTTTTAAATTTTTCCTCCAGTTTTTTAACAATGAAACTTTTTTTTCTACGATCTTGATTTCTCCTTTAGATTTTCTTCGATTCAATTTGATTTCAATTAGCATTATTGGAAAAAATATTAAGGCTTCTATAAGGCATGTCATAGCCGCAAAAATATATGCATCTAGACTTTCAGGACGAGAATTTGCAACGATTGGTTGAAAACCAACGAAAAAATCTCCCAAGATCCCAAACGTTAAGCCTTTCTTAATACTCTTGTTCACGATATTTATTAGAAAGCTTTTAAAATTAAAAATTTTTAGAAACGACTTTCTTTTTCTTTTTTCGAAAAATCATAATAATTGATATGATAATTATTGTTGTGCCAATTAAATGGAAAATTGTAAAGCTATCTCCTAAAAGTAAGACTGCAAAAAAGGAAGAGATTATTGGAGTTAGTGAATTAATGATACCAGCCTTTCCAATTTGAATATAAGACAATGTCTTATACCATAAGAATAAAGAAAAGCCATAATCTAAACCCATTACTAAAAAGAATATAAAATTATTAAAGTCCAAAAGCATTAATAAATTCTGTAAAGGGAAAATACTTAAATAGACTACTAGTAAAATTGTGCCACTAGATAAATTACGGATGAATACTACTTGTGAAGGAAATAATTCGTTTCGATCAAATGCAGATTTAGTTATCGTATGAATAAGCGAAAATAATGCACTAGTAAAAATAATAATAAGAACTCCAAAGTTAAATTCAAGTAAGTTAAATGAACCTTGGGTTATTGCTATAATCAAGCCGAAAAATAATAAAAAACAAAATAAAATTTGAATCTTTGATATTCTTTCTTCCTTCAGAATTAAATATCCAAATAAAAGCGCAAAAATTATTTCACTTTTAAGGGCTAAAGAACTATTAATTGCCTCCGCAAGCTCAAAACCAATATATAAAAGAACAGGGATAATACTAAAACTAATTGCAATTATAAGTAATAGCTTTAAATTTACTCTTTTCTTCCACCCATTTAGAAGAGATTCAATTTTCGCACAATCCGTTTGATCCCTTTTTTGTTTATTCAATCTGTTTCTTTCAAAAAAGTAAATTGGAAGGAAAACAATCGCTTCAATTAAAGCTGTGATTGCTGCGAAAATATAGGGATCGATAATACTAGGTCTTGCGATTGCTATTATAGGTTGTAATCCTATTAAGAAGGTGCCTAATATCCCACAAATTAGACCTTTTTTCAAGTTATAATTTTCCACATTAAACAAAAAGAAAGAAAAAATATAGAAATTACTTTTCTTGGTCTTTAAATAAATTATTTTGAAGAACTTTTAATCTCATCTAGTGTTTCTTTTGCTGAAACGTCTTTTCCAAAAACATTTTCTAAGGTTTCACATGGGTAGTTCTTACAATAAGCACAGTTTTTCAAGTCTTTCTCCCTAGCGCAATTTCTAATATCACATTTTTCGCACCAGCTAAAAAGCCTTTGGTTAGAAATACAACCATCACATAAAAGCTCTTCTGGACTAAATTTCATTTCTCCACTAGACCAGGTTTTCGAAACTTCTTGTAATGCGTTTTTATCATTTTTTTGAGTAGCTATATATGCTGGACAGTTTGAACATGTTATACCACAATATGCTATAATTTTACTCATAAACTACACTTGTTTATATTGTATTATATAAGAATGTACTATATAGTACTAAGTAAAATATATTTTTAAAGTTATTGTTCTGAGTGAAGAATTTGAAAAGGTGCTGCTGTACATCTCCAAATCGCTAAATCTTCAAATCCTAGTTCTTCAGCATTAGTCTTTTCTCCACTACAGATGGATTTTAATTTTTCCCAAAGAATAGTTGCAATGACTTGAATTGGCTTACCTTTAGTTATTATTTCACTTGCATCAATATCGATATTGTTTCTCATCCAATTACAAGTTTTAGGGTTTCCACATATTTTTATAACGGGTGTTACAGGATTACCGCATGGACTTCCCCTACCAGTTGACATAATTATTACATTGACCCCAGCAGCAGCTAAACCTGTCATAGATTCAACGTCGATTCCTGGTTCTATCATTAGCCATAAACCTTTACCCTTAGGACGTTCTGAATATTCAAGAATTCCTTCAATTGGTGCGTTTCCTGCCTTAGCTATTGTACCTAATGACTTTTCTTCAATTGTTGTCAATCCACCCTCAATGTTGCCTGGTGTAGGCTGAATTTTTCGGAAATCTATTTTATATTCTTTTAAACTTGCTATAAAATTGTTCAAAATAGATTTAATTTTTTCAGCCACTTTCTCATTCTTAGCTCGTTGGACTAGTATCTTCTCAGTACCAATCCATTCTGTAAATTCTGGTAATATTGATGTCCCACCTAGTTCAATAATTTTATCAGAAATAAGACC
>JBHLOY010000005.1:0-155752 GCA_048939995.1 Promethearchaeota archaeon
TCCTCTATTTTCTTTTTGGAAGGTTGAGGAATATTTTTCTTGGTGGTAATTTTACAATTAGGGTTGATATTAAAAGATAACAAAAGATAACTATTTGTTCTCAAAGGATCAATAATTTCTAATAATTTTTCTTTTTTTATTCTCTCTTTAATATCTGACTTAAAATTTTTAGTTTTACCTGTTGACATTTTTAGATTCCAACTTAATCCTAATTGAGATAATTGTTCTTGAATATCGCTTCCAGTTATTAAATTGCCCTTTATTTCAAAAACTTCATCCGAATTTGGGATAGATCTTGTTACTAGCTCTAAAATTAAGTCTTCATATTCATGAGATCCTTTTAAAGTAATTTTTGCGCTTGTTTTTGAGATCTTTAACGCTGGACCTGTAAAATCACCTCTAGAATATCTATAAAAGTGACGGTGAATAAACATTTGATTCTTTGCAGGATTTTCTAAAATTGGAGTTTCTATAATTTTTTTAATGAAATGCATTTTAAATTTCACAACAGTAATGACGATCTAATAATTTTATATAAAAAATCCATCTCTTTAAATTTTAACATTCAAATTTAAAACTTTAAAGCTTTAATTTGAAAATTTATTGATTTAAAAAAAATCTTGAAAAAATTAAAAAAAAATAAAAAATTTGATTTATATAACCTTTAAAAAAGTTAAATGATATCGATGCTGCTTAATATCTTCCAAGTTTCTCCATTTGAGGCTCCTTCCTTAACATTATGGATTTTAGCATGGCTTTTTTTAATCTTTGGATTAATTTCTATTATAATTTTAATCATATATACCAGATATGGCAGAGAAATATCTATTAGACTTTCCCTCCTCACGATTATCATGGCGTCAGTATTTTTAGGTTTCGCAATTCATTTCTTTCTTCTAAATTTTGGAGTATAAAATCTTTACTTTATTTTCCCTACTTTGAATTTATATTGTTAATATTTAAAAAAGAAGAAATCTATTCTTCTTTTAATCTAAATAAATATCATAAATGTGATAAAATAAATGTTATTTCAATTTGATAATCCACTTTTTTGGCTAGGATTAATTTTAGGAACAATCGTAGTTGCTTTAATAATGTATATAGCGGTACTTGTCGTTGTTTCCAAAACTAAAGCCTCTGATAAAAAATTCTTGATACTACTTTTAGCATTTATTGGTGTTTTAGTTATTCCAATTGTTGTTAATGCCATAATGTATGTATTAAATATTATCGGAAATGGTATTGCGGCAATTAGAACTGCAATAGCGCCTTTTGGTGTAAACTATCTTCAAAACTTTGGACCAATAATTTTCTTTTTACTACTATTAGTAATAACTAAATTTCTACTTGATGTTACATGGGAACATGCGCTATGGATTTCATTGCTTACTTTGTTTATACTATATATCATTTATTCGTTAGTCCCTGAATTATATCAACTTGTTCAATTTGGGTAAATAGAAAATTAACTCTTTTTAATCCTTTTTTTTGAATGAAAAAAAGTAATTATATTTTTTCTTTTAATTTAAGCCTAGGAGCTAGACCTAAACTCATCATTTCTTGTAATAGCAATTTAAATGCATAGGAACAAACAACTTTTGAAATAATGGTCCCTTCACCACAAACAGGACAATATCGTTTGTCTCTATTTCGATCATATGTTGCCAACAATCCACATTTTTCACAAACTAAAATTACTGTTTTATCGGATTCATCAAGCAATCTCTCTTTCAATAACAATGCGGATCCGTGACCAACTAAACAATCTCTTTCCATCTCTCCGAAACGTAGTCCACCCTCACGTGCACGACCCTCTGTTGGTTGTCTTGTTAATATTTGAACAGGACCTCTAGCTCTAGCATGAAGCTTATCTGCGACAAGATGATATAATTTTTGGTAGTAGATAGGTGCGCAATAAATCCCTGCTTCATATTTTTCACCGGTAATTCCATTATACATTACTTCTCTTCCGTTGAATTCAAAACCAGCTTCAACTAATTGTTCTTGTAGTTTAGTAATATCTTTCCATTCAAACGCAGTTGCATCTCCAAGTTTTCCCGTGGTACTTGCTATCTTTCCGCTAATTCCTTCAAATAATTGTCCTAATGTCATTCTGGAGGGCATAGCATGAGGATTTACAATAATATCTGGAATAACTCCAGAGGAAGTGAAAGGCATATCTTCTTGAGGTTGGATTAGTCCAAGAACACCTTTTTGACCATGACGGGAAGAGAATTTATCACCTAATTCAGGAATTCTTAAATCTCTTACTTTAATTTTTACTAGCTTATTACCATCAACAGTCTCTGAGATAATTACAGTATCTACTATTCCTTTTTCATTATGTCTCATATTTTTAGAAGTTTCTCTTCTGTTAGGTTGCATTAATTCAAATTCTTCGTATGATTTAATGAATCTTGGTGGAGAAGTACGACCAATTAGTACATCTCCTCCATTGACGGTAGTCTCGGGCTCTATTATTCCATCATCTTCTGATAACAATCTATACGATTCTGCTGACTTAAAGCCTCTAACCCCTCTTTCTGGAATCTCAAATTTATCAACCTCTCCTCCGGGATATTTTCTTTCCTCAGCATCATAGGTTCTAAAAAAATGACTTCTGGCTAATCCACGATTTATAGAAGCCTTGTTGATAATTATAGCATCTTCAATATTAAAACCCTCGTAACTCATCATTGCAATAATAAAATTTTGTCCAGCAGGTCTTTTATTTATTCCAATAATTTCCATTGGGCTTGTTTTAACTAAGGGTTGTTGAGGATAGTGAAGTGTATGTCCTCTTGTATCAAGTCTCAAATGCATATTAGCTGCAAATAAACCTAATGCCTGTTTAACCATTCCAGCCTCATAAGTATTCCTAGGAGATTGATTATGTTCAGGGAAAGGAATTATAGAAGCGCAGATTCCTAAAATTGCTGCTGGGGAAATTTCCATATGGGTGTGTTCTGTAGTTATATCTTCTTCAAACATGGCAATATATGCATTTTCCTCTTCTTCAGCATCTAAATATTCAATTACACCTTTCTGGATTAAATCCGACCAAAGAAATTTACCTTGTATTAACTTCTCAATATCCTCTTTTGAAATTAACAGTTGTTTGTTTTTTATAACAAACAAAGGTCTAGTTGCTCTTCCAGCATCACAATTAATTTGTATCTCCCTTGAATCATGATAATATCCAATATTAACATGTTGACCTATTTCTCCCTTTCTTCGTTTTTCTCTAAGTTGATTAATAAATGGATTATGTTTTTGGTGGATGCCTACTAATTTTCCATTTAAAAATACTTTAACTTTTGAACCCTTAACATTTTTAACCTCATTTATAGGAATTACTCCCAAATCAATAAGTATGTTTTCAATGATTCTCTCATCAGCTCCAACCGAAATTATAGAAGCTAGACCTAAATTTTTCACCAATCCACAATTCGGACCTTCAGGTGTTTCAGCAGGGCAAATTTTTCCCCATTGGGTAGGGTGTAAATCCCTAGCTTCAAAGTGAGGTTGACTTCTACTTAATGGAGAAATTACTCTCCTTAAATGACTTAAAGTACCAACATGGTTAGTTCTATTTAATAGTTGGCTAACGCCCGCTTTTCCCCCTACCCAATTTCCAGTGGCTAAAGCATGTCTTATTCTTTCAGTAATAACGTCAGCTCTTACTGCTGTTTTTATATTAGGGGCTCTCCCTCTCACGGCAGTCCTTTCCAATTGATACTTAATGTCTTTTACAAGGTTTAAGAATGCAACTCTAAATAATGAGGTAAATAATTCTCCAGCTAATTTTAATCTTTTATTTGCATAATGATCTTTATCATCTGGCTCTCTAAGACCCAAAGCGAGTTCCATAACTTTTTGAGCCATCTGTCCCAAATAATAGGCCTTTTTTATTCGATCCTCTTCCGAATTACCAATATGAGGCAAAAGATACCTATCTAATACTTGAAGTGCTCGACGAATACGATAATCTTTAGTTTGTCCTATCGCAACTCTCTTTCCAATATAATCTAAAGCGTTTTGTTGAGATTTTTCAGCATCTTTTAATACTTGAATTTCAGAAGCAACGTCTATAACAGGAATTAATTCTTTTTGAATTTCCTCATTTTCGGATATAGCTTCAAATATCTCTCTATCTGAGTGTAATCCTAAAGCCCGCATAAGAATTGCTAGCGGGATCTTACCTGGAACAGAAGGGAATGATACTCTTAAATTACCATCCTTCTTCCTTTCAATAGTAACTGGTGCTCGGAAGCCGCTTCTTGTTGAAAATACCTTAGCTTGGTGAGTAGCGCTAGAACTCCTACTGGCTTCTTCAGCAAGTATCCTATTAGGAGCTAAATCTTCCTGAGTCACAAGAACGCGTTCAGTTCCATTTATTATAAAGTATCCTCCCGGATCTAAGGGATCTTCTCCCCGATTTATGAGTTCTTGCTCTGAGAGACTTTCTAAAGGACATCGACAGCTTTTAAGCATTATAGGAATTTTTCCAATATAAATTTCTAATGTCTCTTCAGCTTCTTCTCTTTGAGTACGTTCATCAATAGTTATCGGTGTCATTTCCAGGGTTATATCAGCAGCGTAACTTAATTCTCTGATTCTAGCTTCAATTGGAGTTATTTCCATCGTGGCCCCATCAGCTTCTCTAACTTTAGGGACCCCCACTTTTATCTTGCCAAATTTTATTTTGAAACCTGGGATATCTGGAATAACTTCACCGGATTCATCAACTATCTCTTGCATTTCATACTCTACAAAATTGTTATATGAATCTAAATGTTGACGAACTAATCCTTTTTCATCGAATAAGCTTTTTAATACAATCCATTTATCAGAATTAGATAAATACTCTGAAGTCAATTTTATTTAACTCCTTATTAATTTTTCAAGTAGAATATTAGTTTCTAGACTTTTTCTTTGGTGACATATCTATAATAATTAATGACTTTCACAGTTGTATGAGAATCTCGTATAATTCTAACTATATCCCCCTCCTTTGCTCCAATAGCAATAGCAACTGGATCCTTTTCAGACATTTGGGGTAAATCTATTACCCCAATTTGGTATTTTTCTAAGAGTTTCTGCGATTCTTCTTTAGTTAGAAGTTGGTGCTTAGGAACTAGCTCATGAAGTAAAACATCAATTTTACGTTTTTTTGTCAAGAAAAAATCCTCTTATCTAACAAATTAATAATAAAAGTGCGAGATTTCTAAAAAATTTTACTAATTTATATGGGATCATTTATTAGTTGGTAATTTTAGTTTTTGTTGTCCAAACCTAAAGACCCAATATCCACTTTTTTTGCAGATAACTTCAACATTTTCCTCAGAAAATTGATCTTTTATATATTTTAAAATATAATCTGCTCCCATTTTTTTTCTTACTACGAATTGAAAAGTACCTGTTGATTTCAAATAAAAAGATAAATCACTCAATAGATTTAATAATGACCTTCTTCCTTGCCTTAAAGCAGGATTCATATAAATTCCATCAAACATTATCTTTTTATCTTTTAATGGCTCAAAATAACTTCCTTGCATAATAAAAAAGCGAGACTTGCTGGTAGGCATATTAATCTTTACATTTTCCTTAGTACACCAAATAGCTCGTTTATTAACATCAATTAAATAAATTTTACTTAAGGGGGATTCATGTGCTAAAACAATCCCAATAACACCGTAGCCACATCCTAAATCCATCAAATTACTGGGTTTTTGAGGAATGATCATATTTTCAACTAAAATCTTCGTGCCTAAATCTAATTTTTTATAAGAGAATACTCCAGAAATAGTTTTAAAAAGATATAAGTGTCGTCTTAAGGTCACCGAAATTGTATGAAATCTCACTTTTGAATCTGGAAAAGAACTGTAGTAATGATTCTCACTATTCATAATTGATCTCTTATCTTCTCCTTTGATTCACTCCAGTGAGGATAAGTTCCACGTTCCATAAATACTTTATTAGTTTTTATCACAATCCCTGATTTTGCTTTATATATCTTCATTGCATTCATTTTAGCATTTCCAAACCCGATTAATTCCTTCTTAAGAGTCATTAAGGCTACCAGATCACCAGTACTTAATCTAGCGTCGACATAACATACTCCTGCGGCAGCAAGATCAGCCCCATGGCATATAGCATCAACTGCAGTGTCTCTAATAAATATCTTTGGGAGATGAGAAACCATTTTCTCCATTGGAAAGATAATCTTTCTAAGATAAAATTCATCACCCTCATTTTCATATATAGTTATTGCATCTTTAACATTTTGTAAAGTTACCAGGCTAAGATCCTCCTTAAAGTTGCCCACTCTGGTTCTTCTTAACTCAAGCATATGAGCTCCGGAACATAAAGCCTCACCCACATCAAAACATAATTTACGTATATATGTCCCTGCCTCGCATCCCACTTTAAAGAGAACAAGATTTTCATTTACATCAATATTATTATAATAATAAATTTCCCTAACTCTTAATCTTCTCACAACTGAAGATTTTAAAGGGGGAGTTTGATAAATCTTTCCAGTAAAAATTCTAAAAATCTTTTCAATCTTTTGCTTTGGTTCAGGTTTGTGTAAATTCATAATCCCAACATATTCTTTGCCTGAATCTAATAAAGCAGCTAGAGCACGAGTTGCTTTTCCAAGAGCACACGGAAGTATTCCTGTAACTTTAGGATCTAAAGTTCCACCATGACCTACGTTAGAAATACCTAAAATTTTACGAACCCAAGAGACTACTTCATGACTTGTTGGCCCCCTAGGTTTATCGAGGTTAATTACTCCGTATTTGAATAGATCCTTAATTTTCCGTTTTTCTGGATCACAACCATATTGATAATTTGTTGTATCTTGGGATTTTACTAATAATTGTTCAGGTTCATCTGACGGTAATAAACCCTCGAAATTTTTCATATTAAAATCATCAAAAATTAAACTTGGATAATTAAATTAGAATATTGTAAAATTTTATTTTTATCAATTTAATTAAGAATTATTAAGAAAAAAGCATAATTTTGGATTTATTCAAATATTAAAGTAAGCGGGCTATGGGGGAATTTCAGAGCCATCCGAGATGGAAAAGCTTGTTCGAACCCCCGACCTTCAGGTTAAAAGCCTGCTGCGCTACCTGTCTGCGCTAATAGCCCTAACAAAATCTTTTTTAAAGATAAATTATAAAATTTTAACTATAATTACAATTTTACAAATCTATAATAATATAAAATTTTTTCCGTGAAGTTTTTCCAAGGGATATCTACTTCTCCAACTTATACAAAATGCTCAAAACCGTGACTTTTTATTTCAATATAATTATTATTCTTTTTAAGAAATATTTTTTCGTCAGAAATTACATTTCCTATTTTTAATAATTGTCCTCCTCCTTCTCTAACCTTTTTTTGAGCCTTTTCAAAGTTATTAATACTAATGGTAAAGATTTGAATGAATTCCTCTCCTCCCTCAAAAATTAATCTTTCTAAAGGAACACTATACTCTTTTGAGTAATTAATTACCTCCCTATCGTACAAATTATCATCACATATAATTTCAAATCCGATTTGAGGGTTAGATTGCATCAAATCTCTTAAAGACTTAACTAATCCATCAGATGAATCTATACTTGAAGTTGCTAACCCGTTATCAGCCAAAATACATCCTTCGATGCCAGGATCTATTGGTTCTAAAACACTTAGAATTGCTTTCTTATAGCTTGAATATTGCTCCAAAGGCCCTCCTAACTTTAAAAGAATATCAAAACCTACTGATGTTAGACCAAATTTACTATTAATTGCTAAAATATCTCCCCTTTGTATACCCTTCCTAAAAATTATTTCAGAAGCCTTTTTAAAGCCGAACACAGTAGGACTAATGATTAATTCTTTTGTTTTATTGATATCCCCTCCAATGTAGTCAAGATTCCACTTTTTACAATAGTCAATAATGCCCTCCATCAATTGATCGAAAAAATGTACACTCAAATCTTTTGGGATGCCTAAAGAAATGATGATCACCTTAGGTTTTACCCCCTTTGCCATTAAATCACTAATGTTCATTAGAACAGATTTGCGGCCCATTTGATAATAATTCATTTGTTCTGGTGCGTCAGTTGTGGATACAAACATATCAGAATTAATCACTAAATCATTAAGGAAATACTCCCTTTGAAGTTTAGAAAAGAAAATATCATCGAAAATCAGCTGTTTATTTGTTTTTTTTAAAATTAGTTTTTCAATTTTTTCAATTATTTTTAATTCTCCGAGAGATCCAATAATTTTATTATTCATTAGAAAAATTTTATTTATTCTAAAATTTATATTTAATTAGTAAAATATTCAGCCTCTGTGGCTTAGTGGTAGAGCAACTGATTCGTAATCAGTCGAATTGGAAATAATCCTTTCGGGAGAATAGGTCGGGGGTTCAAGAGAGTAAATCCCTTTCGGATGGCTCTGAAATTCCCCCCAGAGGCTTTAACTACACATCCTCAACCGTTAAATATTTGTTTATTATTTGTAATGCTAGTGTTCGAAAAGCATCATTTATATTTTCCCCTGTTTTAGCGGAAGTTTCAATATAAGATAAATTAAGTTCTTTAGCGATTTTTTCGCCATCTTTAATTGATACTACTCTTTCATCTGTTAAGTCAATTTTATTTCCAACTAATATCAATGAAATACTTGGCGAGGCTTTTATTATTTCATCAAACCAACTTTCGAGATTTTCAAAGGATGTTTTATTTGTCACATCAAAAACTAAAATTCCTGCTTCAGCATTCGCTAAATAAGATATTCTGACTCTTTTAAATTGAGCTTGGCCTGCTAAGTCCCATATTACAAAGCGTACAGTGCTCTGCAAACCCTCAAATTTGCATTCTTTTTTCATAATTGAAGTTCCAATAGTAGATTTATAATCTGAGGCAAAAGTATTCTCTACAAATCTGTGCACCATACTAGTTTTCCCTACATTCCCATCTCCTCCTAATATCAACTTGAATGCATACTCGCCAGACTTAATTTTAACTTTTTGGAATTTATCTAATTTTCTTTGAATATTTCTTGTACTTTCTTTTGTTATTAATTTTGGAATAACAGGACTTACCGATCTACCATCAAAAATTCGAGCAATTTTTTCTGATGCTAGATAAGCATAAGGAAATATTGGATCAACTCCTGCAATTGCATCTAAAATTGTTACCAATACAGCCTCAGGTCCAGCTTCACAAAAAATCAATCTGTAATCCTCAGTATCGAAAGTTCCTGTTCCAAAAGAGCCAGAACTAAACTCTTCAGTGATTCTCGTCAATACAGGCTCAACTAATGCACTAACTCCTCCTAATATCTCTTCATCTAAACTTTTTTCTGAAGATTTTGTTAAAGCATCAATAACCAGTCCTTGTCTATTTACCACAAGAACCGCAATTAAATCATCAATACTTTGGGAATACCATTGCAATAACGCTTTCAATTTTTTCGTATCAATTGACAATATCTATAACACTTTATGCAATTAGAGAATGTTGAAAAAAGATTCTTATAAATTATATAACTAGTTAAATATATTCTAATAAAAATTTTTTTGAAAGTAAAAGAGAAAATAAATTTTTAAAATGTCCAATAATTTTATTTCATTAAGTTTTAATGAGAAATACTATTAATTTATCCCATTAATTTGATTTGAAAATTCAATCTTAGCAGGGGTAGCCAAGCCTGGTCAACGGTGCTAGACCGAGGCTCTAGTCTCATAGGAGTTCGAGGGTTCAAATCCCTCCCCCTGCATTTTCATATAGACTTTTTTTTCCAAAAATTATATTTTGCTTATTAATAAAAACCATAACTTACATAAGTTTCCCAAAATGATCAGATTATGATATGACTATTATGGAAAGTAAATTATATGAGGAAATAGCTTTACTTGATCATATATATGAACTCTCTTTTAGCCGAACAGCAACCACGAATGGGGAAACCAAAGCTCTCGTTTATATTGAAAATGCTATACGTAATGAAAATCTTAAACCTACAATTGAATTTTTTGATTGGACAGGTCCAAAAAGAGCGTTAATGAGACTTTTTTATGTGATTTTTATAATATATTTTGTCTTACACATTCAAACTATTTTAATTTTAGTAATTTTTTTTGCGATAAAATATCTCTTTCCAAAACTTCGGAAATATTCACTAATACAAAAAGAGGAATCTAGAAATATTTATACTCAAATTTCTGCTCAAAATAAAAAAGATAAAGAAAAAAGACCGGTGATCTTTTTATGTGCTCATTATGACTCATTTTCAGCAGCAGCACCTTACAGATTACAGAATATCTTATTCTTTATATTCAGAATGATAATCATCCCCTACTTTACAATTTTAATATTTACATCTATATTAGTAATTGCTAATGTATTTTCTTTATACGTGTATGTTGAAGAATCACTTCAAACTTTCATCCTGCTTACAACCTTTATAGAATTTGGAATAATCATTTTAATTTTTCTTTTAATTTATGATAATAAGAAATCCAAAGGCTCAATAGATAATGCGTCTGGAGTTTCAATATTACTTGAATTAATGAAAATCTTGAAAAGAAATCCGCCTAAAAATTATGATGTAATATTTCTATGGAGTGGAGCTGAAGAATGGGGGTTAGTCGGAGCAAATAGATTTCTAAAAAAACATAGAGAGAGATTTGAAGAGATCTACGATCTTGACAAATCTTATGCCATAAATGTTGATATGGTTGGCTCCTACATTGGACTTCTTAACAAAACAGGGATTTTCAATAAAAAACTTAATAGAAATTTAAATGATATAATTATTGCTTCCGCACTTAAAAATAAAATTCCTATTGTTAGTTATAATAGATTAATTAGGCCAGGAACTGACCACATCTCTTTTAAGAAATTTGCTAAGAAAACAAAATCAAAATTACAAGTAGCTTGCTTTCATTCATCAAAAGATTCTAAATTTATTCATTCTTCAAAGGATACTCCTAAAAGAATTTATTTAAAAAATCTAAGTGGTTGTTTAGAGATATGCTATGATACTTTAAAAGCTATAGATTCAATTTAAAAAAAATCAGAAAGCTTCTGTTGTTTAATTCTTGGATTGTTAGTTAGACTTTCGACATAGTCTTCAATTAGCTCCATTCGTTGAACAGTGTACTTATCTAATTTGAAATTTTTACATAACTTATTTGCACGAGGGATATATTTTTCAATTCCACCGCGGTTAACAGTTAATATAACCCTATTCCCACATTTAGTACAGTTTCCTGAATTTGAAAGAGGTGGTCTTCTGAATTTTTCATTACATTTCACACATCTAAATTCTTGTACAGAAAACTTCCTCAAATTTCCTAAAATATCTGGATTGAAGTGAGACATTAATATTTTCTTAGCAACTTTTTTAGCATTTACCGCCTTAATAATCTTTGCAAGATATAATTGAGCATCTATTTTACTATCCATAGATTCATAAGTTTTATAAGCTGTCATTGTGGGGCCTTCATTAATATTTTCAGTTGGAATATTGAATCCAATATTTTCATATTGTTCTGGACTACCTAATCGACTTTTTACAAGCTCCATTGAATTTTCTATGTCTGAGGGGGAATTATATTTCTCAGTTGCTTCATAAAACTCTAAAGGATATTTGTATAAGGTATCTATATTATGTGCTTCGACATCTACTTCATTTGGATCAAGCAATGTTCCAATAACAAGTGTAGCATCCATTCTTCCTCCAATCTTACTTGGTAAATAATATCTAGAAAAATTTAATAAAGGATCTACAAGTAACATGATACCATCTTCGTCTCCATCGCAATTCCTTCTCTTCGCGGCATGCCAATAAGGATGAGCATAAATAGCCCTTGCTGGAGTAAATCCAACAATACGGCCAATAACTCCAGCACTAGTATGAGGCGCTAGTCCTACGATTAGATGACCAATTAACTCTTTTTTTTCAGAAATATTGTAAAATCTGTCCATTTTGTAAAAAAATTCTAGTTCATCATCCAAAAATGTTGAAACTTTAATTAAATATTTAGCACAATCATCTGATATTATTACATCTTGCACTTTTAATTCAATAATCTGTTCTTCATTTATTAAAGAATCTCCCTTAAAATCAAGATTATATCCTAAACTTTTTAACTTCTCGATAGAAACACCTACTTCTTTAGCTTTAAAGTGGGTTAAAGGAATATCAGTAGCATCATATCTTATTTCAGCAGTTTTATAGACTAACACATCATTTTTAGCTCTTAAAATTCCCTTCTCTATAGGTTCTGGTACCTTAAAAGTGTTAGTTAAACCAAAAATACCTTTTATCTTTCTTGGAAAGGGTATCTGAAGGGAGTTTAATACTGAATCTAAATAAGATTTAATATCAAATAAAGCCTCGCTTGAAGATCTCAATTCATCATTACATTTTGGGCATAAACGTTTTTCTTGAGGATCTGAAGCAGAATATAAACTCTTACATTTTAAACAAATTGACTTTAAGTCAGTATGAGAATGACAATTGGGACATACATTAAAAATACTAATACTATTACAATTTGGGCATAATCTCCTACATACATCTATCTTTATCTTTTTTAAAGCCATCGCTTTTTCTACTAATCTTGAGTTTCCAACTTTATCACTCAATGGGAATAAAGTATGTATGCCCTTCATAGTTTTTCGCTCAGATTTTTCAGGCCGCCCCATACGAGTACCCATATAATAAGGAGCCTTATTCTTTAATTCTATAGAACATAATCTATAAAAGTAATTAAACACATTCTCTTCTTTACTTGGTTCTATTACTTCCTTTTCTCTAAGATTGAATAATACTTTGTACACATAATTCATTGCATTATTGAAAAAAATTTGATTATCTTTTACTTTATGAAGGATAAACGCTTTTTCTAAAACATTTTTGACTTGTCCTCTATTTTCCAAGATAATTTTTTCTTCTTTTTCTGAAAATCCCGATAACATGGCTTTTCTTAAGGTATATAATTCCTCTATTGTAATATTTCCCCAAAAGTCAGTATAGGAAGGATGTAGAGGAACATGATAAGTTAATGATAACTTTATAGCCTCTTCAGCAGAAGGTTTTGAATTAAATGGATTATTCGCATAATCTTTAATCTTTTGATCGATTTTCACAGAGCTTTTAATTGCTTTTTCTAAATCTAAAGCCCACCATTCCTCAACATAACCAGAAGGTACTAAAATATGATTGTTTTCTGCAAATTCTCCAAAACTAAAGAGAATATCTCCAAGAAATAATACTTTCTCAACTTCTGGAAAAATATGAATTGCGGAATTATAGCTTCTTACTTTAACTACATTTCCATTCTTTAATTTTACAATCGGCGGTTCAATGGAACTTACAGGGCAGATACTTGCACTCTTACCAGGTCTTTCAGTTCTAAGTTGTGTTCCTATTGAGATAAAATTATCTAAAATCCCCATTGTAGCAGGATGAATGCCTGCTGCAGCCAAACCTGTATTTCTACATCTACCATACCTTATTCTGTGACCACCTACTTTTGATGGGTGGCTAAAAACTGGCCTTCCAGCAATAATATCAGCAACAAACTTTGAGTTTGGAGGCACTTTAACATCAAATTTATCTATTTCCTTTTTCTTAGCTTTATTTTTAATTTCTCTCTTGCTACCAATTTTTTTAAGATCACCTAGCCAATCCCAACCCTTTAAGTTCATTGCATTTGCTATTTTTAATAACTTTAGTGCCTTTAAGAGAATACCATCATTTAACACTAAACATGCACCTCCACGAATTTTATTTGTGCTAATCCTTGGTAAATTTCGAAATGCTGATATCTCTTCCTCTTCTGTGGAATCACCATTAATTTCAACTGGTAAATGTTTCACGGCAAATCTTATTTCATCATTAGAGGAGGGATATTGTAGGTGAACTCTCCGGTCATATAATTTAATTTCTTCTACATATCTCCCAACTTCAGCTTCTGTAGCCTCATATTTAGGTATATTTGTTTTTTCCCTAACATAATCAGCAATTAAAACAGATAATGCTGCAGTGGTTCCCCCAGCAGCCCTTATTGGTCCAGCAAAGAAAAGAGATAAGTATCTATTACCTTGTTTATCCTTTCGAATCAGTATCTTTGAAATTCCTTCTAAGGGAGCACTAACAACACCCATGGTCTTTATGGCTAGCCCTACTCTGATTGCTCTTTCCACTCTCTCCTCCAATAATTGAATTTTACCCACTTTTTGATCCAATATATCTGTAACTACTTGAAATACTATCTCATCGTCGCTCTTTCCTTTAGCTTTAAGCTCCCTAATGATTTCTGCAACACCTTCAGGTCCTACAAGTTTTTCAACTCTTCCAGCTAAATCTCTTGCTTGTGGACACTCGACGAACATTTCTGGATCTAAACCCTTCTTCCGTGCTTTCTCTGCTATTTTGTAACACTCATCTACTTGATTCTGAATCACTGAAAAATAGTTCTCCATTTTATCACTCATCTCAACCATTTTGAATCAACTTTAAAAAGCAAAATATTAGAAAATTGATCTTCTAAATTATAATTAGCCAAATAAATTCTATTATTAATAGGCTAGTTGATGCCTTGTATTTTAATGAATAGACAGACAGAGTTTTTAAGAAAATCTAAAACTTTGTGATTATGATATTTTAAACACTCCCTATTTATAAAAAGGAAGGTTTTGTTTTTTCTTTAATAATAAACCATTAAATTTTGTCTCAATATTAATATTACATTGTAAATAGGAAGAGATATAATTGCAAAGGGATTTAATAGAGCAAAAAAGGATCATAGTCAACAAATTAGTCAATTCAGGGATTAATATATCCCCTGAAAGCTTGGAATACATTCTAAATATGAAAAATCCATTAAAAATTTTAAGCTCAATAATAAAAGAGCTAAGTTTTATTCCAGATTTTAACAGCCATATAACAAAAAATATTATATATCAGATTTCAAACGAAGAATTACAAAGAGTGCTAAAAAGAGTTATTGACAAAGAATCTAAACCAATAAAATTCAAGACTGAAGAGATGCAAGACTCTGCTGATATGATCAAAACCCAACCCATTGATTTGAATCCTCAATTAGAGAAAATATCTGCATCTCATTCAGAAAATATTGGTGAGTTAAAAATGGCTCAGTACGGAGTAACGAAATCTACTATTCGATTTAATCCTATCGCTAGGGATTATGAAACAAAATTCGAAATACTAAAAGATCCGACAGGAAAGATATATACAAACGGAGAATATTCTGATTTTTATAAATTAACATTGAATAAGTTTGAAAAATTAGAAACTCTTATGAAAAAGAGATTTAATCTTCGTTCAACAATTAAAGCAATAAATCTATCTAAGTTTTCAAAAGAAAAAGAGCTGTCTCTTGTGGGTTTAGTTAAAGACATACGCCAAACTAAGAATGGAAATTATTTAATATCATTGGAAGATTTAACGGGTACAATTAATGTACTTGTTAGAAAAGATTTGGAAGATCAAGATTCTCTCAAGACCACTAAAAAGATTATTTATGATCAAATGATATATGTTAAGGGATTATATAATAGAAGTGATAAATTTAATAATGGGATTATTTTTGCGGATTATATCTCAAAAATAGATACACCCACAGATTTTCAGCCCAATAAATCTTTAGATCCTATTTCTATTGCTCTTATTTCTGACACTCATATAGGTAGCAAGGAGTTTGAAGAACCATTATTTAAAAGATTCATTAAATTTTTGAATGGAAGAATTGGTAATAAAAAATTAAGAGAAGTTGCTGGAAGAGTTAAATACCTTGTCATAAATGGAGATTTAGTTGATGGAATAGGCGTTTACCCTAATCAACAAAAAGATTTAATAATTTCTGATATTTATGATCAATTCAAAAAAGCTTTAGAGTTTCTAACCGAAATTCCTAATTATATAAAAATTTTCTATATTTCTGGTAATCATGAACCTGTTAGAAATGCAATTCCTAGACCTGCAGTACCTAAAAAATATAGTCAGGACTTAATAGATCTAAATGTTTCTTGCTTAGGAAACCCGTCTTTTATCAAAACCCATGATGTCAATACACTTATCTATCATGGTGAAAGTATTCATGATTTAAATTTATTAATTCATGAATTAGATATCAATAAACCCGTTGATGCTATGAAGGAACTTCTCATCTGTAGACATCTAGCACCAGTTTATGGCGAAAAGACACAGATAGCTCCTGTTGAAATGGATTGGCTTGTAGTCGATAGCATTCCAGATATTTTTCATACTGGACATATTCATATTAACGGAATTGGAAGATACAATAACGTTACATTGCTTAATTCTGGATGTTTTCAAGCTCAAACAGATTTCATGAAAAGTTTTGGAATAAATCCAACACCAGGAATAGTACCAATTATTCAATTAGATGATTTAAAAGCATTTGAATTAGACTTAAAAAGTAATTATTAATTATTTTAATTATGTCTTTTCGAATTCCTAGGCAAAAAATCTCAGAACTAGTACTTTATATATGGAAAATCTTAAATCTACCGCATATTTCACTTGATGATCTAATCTATAAGATATCTTTTGAATTATTTCTTTATAATCCCAAAGAGGCAGAGGAATTTATCGCAAATGCTATAAAATCCAAATTCATTATTCAAAAAGATAATATGGATCTTATATTGTCTGAGAGTCTAAATTCAGAGCTTAAAAATTGGCAAAAGAACCGAAAATATGAGATTTTACAAAAAATAAAAAATCTTAAAAGAGAAATTGAGCTTAAGGATCAATTCCAACAAAATAACAAAAATGAATTTAATATTCTTTTAAAAGGATTATCAGATAAATCAACTCTAAATCGAGCTGTGAGTATTTCTGAATCAGCATTTAATCTAATAAATTTTAATAAGGTATTATTAGATGCAACTGTGAAAGGATCTAAAGAGCAGTCCTACATAATTAAAGTAGACTTAATTAATAAGAGTTTAATACATAACTGTCATGATTTCCAAACAAGGAAATCAAACGAAAAAAGATTCTGCAAACACCTAATCAGAATATTTTTATTATTGAAGGAAAAAGATGAAAAATTGTCAGTTTCATTTCTAAAAAGCATCTCTGACGAGATTGAACATTGGGACTTTTCAAGCTAAATTAGTTTTCGAAATACGTTATTCTTGATCTTTACCTTGTCGCTTTGTAAAGCAATTGGTTTATAGTTTAAAATGCCACTTATTCTTAATTTTTTTACTTGTGACAAAGCTCGTTCAATTATTTCTTTCTCAATATCAATTTCAATCAATTTTGTCCTACCATAATGTCCCATGGACTTAGTGATAGCACTTATTATTCCTGCTAAAGATAATTCGTTAATGTAGTCGCTTATCCTCCTCTGAGTTAGTTGTTTCACACCAGGTAACATTTTGGTTAATTCTGAGTGCGTTTCATATACTTCACCTGAGGTTGTGATATGTTCTTTTCCAAATTTTTTTAAAATATAGATTGCTGCTAGGGTTAATTGTGCTTGGAGTGGCATTGATAATATATATTCTACGATATGATCTTTTTCAAGATTTTTTTGGGCATTTGTAACATCTGATTCTGAGATTATTTTATGCTGCTTTCTCTCAGCTATCTCACCAGCTTTTCTTAATAATTGAAGAGCTTTTCTAGCATCTCCATGCTCTTTTGCGGCTAAACCAGCACATAACTTTATAACTCCTTGATCTAAAACATTTTCATTAAAAGCGATTCTTGAGCGTTGTTTAAGTATATCTGCTAATTCATTAGCATTATACGGATGGAAAACTATTGGTTCTTGTCCCGATAATGAGGAAGTGACTCTTGAATCTAAATACTCCATAAATCTTAATTTATTAGAAATACCTATTGAACAAGTTCTACATGAATCAAGATTTTCATTCAACCGAGTTAAATCATATAAAATTTCATTTCCCCCTCTCCGTTCAATAAGAACATCGATTTCATCTAAAACAATAAAACATACACCATCTTTGATTTTTAAGTCTAAAATACCCAATAATTTTTTAAAGATAATATCTTTTGGTAATCCCGTGGGAGGAATTCTTTCTTTTCCTACTATCGTATTATAAATATGAGCTAGAATACGATAGGGTGTGGAGATTATATTACAATTTATGTAAATCCACCATGGAGGGTTTTTCTCACAGTGTTGAGCTAATTTTTGACTAATATATCTTATTGTTGCGGTTTTTCCAGTACCTGTCATTCCATAACATAAAAAATTAGGTGGCACATCTCCATTTAATGCACATGCAGTAATTCTTGCAATTTTCTTTATCTCATTATCTCGATGTGGTAATTCATCAGGAATGTATGAGGGCTCTAAAGCTTCACGCATCTTAAAAATTTTTGGTCCCTTTAAATAATTCTTATAAAATCTGTCAATATTAAAGGAGTAATTATTATCATCTTTTGAATTCGTCAACAAACAATAACACCTACGCTATCTTTATTATTAGCTAATATTTAAAAACTATTTGTTAACCGACAAATTAATCGAGAGCTGTTAAATCATTAATATAATCTGACATACATTTTCTATATTTTTTACAATCAAAGTTTCTCTTTTAAAAGATCATTATTTATACGACAATATTATTAATGATTTATTACTTTACTTCATTTTTACTAACATTTAACTTTAATAAATAATTATTTTATCTAAGTTTTCTCACAGATTACTACGAAAAAATGTCTCAAAATGATATTGCTGAATCTTTTAAAAAGAGAAATACTAAAATTGCTAAGATTTTAGCTCTTAGCTTTACTTGCTTACTCATAATGAACTTTTTAATTGTCTCATTTATATATGTATGGACGGATTGGGTTGCACTTCTCATTTTCAGTCTTTTATTTATAACGCCTGGTTATATCTCAAATGCGGGAATGGTGATTGTTGGTAGAGGTAAACCGATAGATCGAGGAAAGATCATGAAAGATGGGAGGAGAATATTTGGGGAGCATAAAACTTGGAGGGGATTTATCTTTGGTCCACTTTACATAGGTATCCCTATTTCTTTTGGAATTTATCTTTTGTTTTTAGCATTATGGCCAGCTATTGAAGTCATCCCTCTTTCTGGAATAACACAAGGAATATACAAGCTCTATTCAGACTTGATTTATTATCAATATTATTTCATTGGAGGGCCACTCCCAGTAGGATTACTAATAATAATATTAAGAATAATTCTATGTTCCTATGGGGCTGCTTTTGGGGATTTAATCGGCTCATTTTTTAAAAGAAGACTAAATATCCAGAGTGGTGCTCCCTTTTGGATAATAGATCAATTAGATTTTGTATTTTTCGCAATTCTTTTTGCAAGTTTTCCCGCTATAATATTCCCCGGACTTTATCTTGCTCCAGATATATTAATTATCACTTTTTTATTGATCCTAACACCCTCAGTAAGTATAATAGCAAATACGGTAGCCTATTTAACTGGCTTAAAAAATGTACCTTGGTAAATCAATAACTTAGCTTTGTGACTTTACAAGATATTTTTACTGGATTTCCAAATTTTTGAAATTCAATATATCTATCAAGTAATTCATTAATAGCTTTTATATAATCTCCATTTTTTCCTACTGCTATACCTCTCTCCTCAAAAGTAAGAAAATTAACAGTTATTTCTCGTTTACGTGAATATATATTATACTCAATTCTTATATCATGAATATAGATATCAGGAAAAAAACTATGTACTAAATTGATTAGTGTATTTTCTGAACGAATTAATGCTACTTTTCGGCATAATTTTAACCTTAGAGAACTCAAATATGATTTTGCTTCAAAATAATCTTCATTATTAACAAAAAAGAATACAATCTGCTTGATGACTATAATATTCTTAGGATAAATTTTTGTTTTATTATAAAAATAATCGAATAACTTAAGTTCGAAATTAGTATATTTTCTAATAAATTTTAAAGACTGATAAAAGATTAAATCATCAAGGATCGTATAAAGCATACAAAAGAATCTTTTTAATAAGAGATTTAAAGTCCTAAAAAAAATTAACATGTAACAAAAATTTAAAAAATTCCAATTATCTTTTAGAATTGTTTATAATAATGAAAGAAGCAGGATTTGAATTTAAAGGACATACCGCGGATATAAAAGTGAGAAGTTGGGGTAGAACTTTAGAAGAAGCATTTGCACAAACTGCCTTGGGTTTAATGGCCATAATGAGTCCAGATTTAAAAAGGATCTCATCTACCATTCAAAAGAGTATTGAAATAACTTCAGAAGACATCTATGCTTTATTATTTGACTTTCTCTCTGAGTTTTTATATTTATTTGATGTAGACGGATTAATTTTTGGTGATATTATCGTTAATATAATGAAAAAAGAGCATAATGAATATTATTTACAAGCAATTATTAAAGGAGAGAAATTTGATCGCCACAAACATAAAATTGGGACTGAGGTTAAAGCAGTAACTTATTCATTTATGAATATAAAAGAAAAAAAAAATGAAGTTGAAATTGATATCATTTTTGATATCTAAATGTGAATTAGCCCTTTACAACTCCTATTGGAACTAATCTTACTACTTTTTCAACAATATCTAAATCATGACTTACTTGAACAACTTGGTCAATGTCTTTATAGGCACCTGGAGCTTCTTCGGCAATAACTTTCATTGATGCGGCCTTAACTAAAATTCCTCGATTATAAAGATCTTCTCGTACAATGGAACCTCGGTATTTTGATATTGCTTTAGATCTAGACATAACTCTTCCTGATCCATGAGCTGTGGACCCAAAAGAGAGTTCCATTGATTTAGGCTTTCCTACACATAGATATGATGCGCTTCCCATTGTGCCAGGAATCAATACTGGTTGTCCTAACTCTCTATAGTCTTGAGGAAGTACTGGATGTCCTGGTGGAAAAGCTCGAGTTGCACCCTTACGATGTACATTCAATTTCACCTTTTTCCCATTTATTTCATGCTCTTCAATCTTTAGAATATTGTGACAAACTCCATATATTAAATGTAAATCTAAATCATTAAAACTCTTATTGAAATGTAGTTGGAACGCTTCTCGTAACCAATGAGTTATCAACTGACGATTAGCAAATCCAAAATTTGCGGCACAAGCCATTTGGCTAAGGTAATTTTGGGCTTCAGGAGTGTTTGCAGGAACGGAAGCTAATTCACGATCTGGAACCTTTATATTGTATTTCTTCATTGCCCGTTCTACATTACGTAATGAATCTGTGCATACTTGATGCCCAAGAGCTCGAGATCCAGTATGGACCATGATCGTAATTTGATCCTTTTGGTGTATACCTAACTTTTTTGCTTTAGATTCATCAAAAATTTCATCAACTTTCTGTATCTCAAGAAAATGATTACCACTCCCCAATGATCCAAGTTGTTTGAACCCTCTTTCCTTAGCTTTTTGAGAGACCAAGTTTGCATTAGCATCTTTCAAACACCCCTTCTCTTCACAATGCTTAAGATCTTCTTCGATTGCATAGTTATTCTCTAATGTCCAATTCATTCCAGTATTTAACACATTATCCAAATCTGAAAATTTAATATTTAGCTTCCCCTTAGAACCCAAACCCGACGGTATATTTTTGAAAATAGTATTTAATAAATGGGGTAAAGTGGTATTTATATCTTGAAGCATCAAATTTGTCCTTAATAACCTTACTCCACAATTAATATCATAACCAACACCCCCCGGTGATATCATCCCTGTTTCTGCATCTGTCCCAGCTACCCCTCCAATACAAAATCCATATCCTTGATGAGCATCTGAGAGTGCAATAACATGTTTTTCAACCCCGGTTAAACAAGCTACATTAGCAATTTGATCAAGAGTTCTATCCAATTTGATTTTCTCAAGAATGTATTCATTAGCATAAACATGCACTGGTACTTTCATTTGAAATTTCTCAATTCTTCCTTCCACTCGAGCCATTAACGTTGTAGGTGGTATTTCGTATATATTGTCATCAATTTTATTCACATTCATAATATATTAATAAGTAGATGGATTTTCATAAATTTTTTCATTTTAATTAGGAAGAAAACTAGCAAAAGGAGCTAAATTTATTAATATAGAACTATTATTAATCAGTATTTTAAAATTTTAATTAAATAGGAATAATAAATTATTTTAGCTCGATAAATTTTAAAAGACCTAAATCATCTAAATCATCTATCATAACTTGAATCTCGCTTTCAGGTTTGCCACTTTCCTCAGCAATATCGGAAATTGTATGAAAACCATCCGCTAAATGTGCTATTTTATACATTTCTTCATCCAAAAAACCTTGAGTTATTACCTGCGTTGGCAATCTTTTTGAAGTCCACTCGGGTTTCTGATTTTGAGATTGACGTAAATCTTCTTCAGAAATTATCAATCCTTTTTTCGTAATTTGCTTACGGGATTTAAGGAAATCCTTTTCATAAATCTTTAAAATAGGTAACTTCATTTGAATTTCTGCTATCTTTCCATTCTGCAAAACTTCATCTATAATAGGCTCAAAATCTCTAAAAAGGCGAACATCACCTCCCCAATTTTTAATAGTTTCGCCATGTACATTAATAAATTTATCAATAATATCGCTTAAGGCCTTATGAGTAATTTTAGCGTCGTCATTTTTATCAGCTGCAGCTGTACATAGTACACCCTCCTTAAAGACTAACAACAGATAAAAAATCTGCATATCTTTATTTATGAATAGATTCTATCCATAATCTATAATTTTGAGTTCCCCACTACCTTTTGAGAACTCAACACTAAAGTCTTTAAGGGCAGTTAAAAATCCCGAAACTAAATCTTGATTAAATTCAATACTTCCATATTTCCTATGAATTAAACAAATTCCCGTAAATTGGTCAATAAGGTAAAAATTGTGTAAAATAGCGTTTACTCAACTCCAGTTAAAAACATTATTAGTTGTATATTAAATAAAATAATTCTAATATAAATTTCTTTATAACTTTAATCTTTATTCTTAAATCGCTTTTAATCATTTTTAAGTAAGAAATTAAATAAGATTTTAGTTCTAAATTTGGAAAGAATCATATATACTTTTAACATCAACAGCAAGCTCTTTACAAATCATATATAATGCATTACGTTTAGAGATTTCATTGAGTTCTTCTTTCTTTTTAACTACTAGGATCTCAATTTCTTTACGTGACAAACCCGTCTGCTTACTTATATTTTTAATATATTGATCTTTAAGTTCCATTATCCTTTTATTTATCAGAATTTGTTTATTTAATCTAGAATAGTATACAAATGATACGTCTTATACAAAAGTATCTTTTAAAAGCCTTTTCAATTCATTTTTCTCTTTTAGAGATAGATATTTTAAATCTTTTCCTCTTTTTTCAAACCTGTCTAAAGGAAGATCTTCTATAAGGTTGAGTAATAGAATTAAACTATTCCTTACTAATATAGTATCTTGAGTTGTATTTAAAAGGAACATGAGCTTTTTGAGTATCTTAGATATCCATAACATTTCATAACTATTATTTCGTGCCTTAGCATGCTCTCTAATGATCTTATTGTACCACCAGTCTTCATAATTACTATTCATCAACTATTTTTTAAATTTAATTTATTATTTTACACTAATTTTTTGGATGTTCAAGATATAATAAATCTTAAATCATTTGTAGATTAGTATTATACTAAAACGGAATTAAAGCAATTAATTAAAATGAGAACTTATATCTTTTTTGTTACTGTTCCTAATCTTGAAGAAGGCAAAGAATTAGCAAAGATATTGGTAGAAAGTAGAATTGCGGCTTGCGTGAACATAATTCAAAACATTTTCTCTATTTATAGATGGAAAGGAAAAATAGAAGAAAACAATGAGCATTTACTTTTGATTAAAACAAATGAAATAAATTCTAAACAATTAATTGAGAAAGTAAATGATATCCATAGTTATGACACACCAGAATGCATAGGAATCAAAATAGATGAAGGAACTGAAAAATATTTAAATTGGATAAATGAAAGTATAAAATAAGTAAATGTTTAATGACCCTTAATGGCTTTTGATATATTTCGTGTAAATTGGATCTTAGTAGATATTATTATAATTACTTTCTTAATTCTACTACTGATCTTTGTTAAAATTTTTAAATATCTTAACAGATGGAGAACATTACTGTCTAATGAAAAATTATTAAGGATTATCTTTGAAGGATCTGCTCTGAAAACTGAAAATAAAAATTATTCTATTAAGAAATTTGAATTAATAAAAGATTTAGATGAAGATAACCCTTTAAAAACTCTAATTTTGATTTTTAAGACGTCGAAAAAAAGAAAATTTATTAATGCTTTAGCTGAAGCTATAAGCAGTTATGGTGCTGATGTTATTATATTAGATTGCAAAATCCTTAGAAAACCAGCTAAAGAAAATATTAAGATAGAAAGTCAAAAAGAAATCATGAAATTAATCTATTCAATTTATAAGTTTTTTGATCAAAATAGAATTCATATAAATAAAAATTATTATGTGGTAAATTTTATCCCTAACAATCTTATGTTTAAAGCATTTATCAATGATATTAATAATGAAAAATTGATTTTAATCAATCCAAAATTAAATAAATTTAATAAAAACCTCTTAACCCCCATTTTTAAATCAAATGATTTAAAAGCGAGGTTATCTATAATCTTTAGTGGTAAGATAAATCGAATTCTAAAAAAAATCTCTTTAAAAAGATTTATTGAAGGTCTTAATGGTAGTTTTAAAGATGAAATTTATGCTTTTGAAAAAGCTTCCAATTCTTTCAAATATTATGAGACTTTTCTACTCGTTTCTATAATAAAAATCATAGAAAATAATTAAATTTATGACAAACGAAAGAATTTTAAGAGAACATTATCACTTACGTGTGTATACCGAAAAAGAATGGGATCTTCTTAAATTAAAAAGGAATAGAGCAGTTAACCTATTAGAAGTATTTGTTAAAGCGGGATTTAATCCTTACATTTATGGAAGTCTAGCTCGGGGGGATGTTCATGAAGATAGCGATTTAGACATTATTTTTCTGGAACTAATTTCCCCATTTCACATTGAATATATTTTAAATGAAAATGGGTTTAGCAACTATTTTCGAGAAATAATAATGGCAACTCCAAATGATTCGCTAAAATTATATATATATTTAAGTGAACTAGAAAGTATAACTATTCCCCTGTCAAAAATGGATACCAGTTCTCTAGAATTTTATGATTTTGGAGGTAAAGTAAACCTTAATGACCTAAAGCGTCACCATAGAGTACCTGGAATTGATAAACGATTAGTAATGATTAAACCTAATCATGAAGGGCATGAGGAATACTCTATTATAGGAAATGAGCTCAAAGTAGCAAAACAGTTAAATATACGTTTGAATACTATAAATGAAAGAATAGGAGTTCTAGTAAAAAGAGAAAAATATGGAAAAACGGGAGTATTTTTAAAAAAAGCAATAGCTCTTCAAGAAAGCACAGAAGACGCATTAAGAAAGCTCTCAAATCGAAAATCTATTGTAAGAAAAAAGCTCTATAAAAAATGAAAAAAAAGATATTAAAGTCGAATGCACAAACTTACTTTATCAGAGGTAGAGGCATTCCAAAAGGATGTCAATTGTGTTTAAAAGGGGAAAAAACAGTTTTATTTCTGAATGGTATTTGCCAAAATCCAGCACATTGCTATTGGTATTGCCCAATTTCAACTGAAAGAAAAGGAAAGGAATTTAGTTTTGCAAATGAAATTAAGATAAAAACTAATAAAGAATTACTTGATGAGATTAATAAAACTAAGGCAAAGGGAATGAGTATAACAGGTGGAGAACCTCTTAGTGAAATAAATTTTCAAAAAACGATTGATTTAATAAAGTATGTCAAGGAAAAAAAGGGGAACAAATTTCACATTCATCTATACACTAATGGAATAAGCTTTAGTGAAGAAAAAGCTAATAAACTAGCTCAAGTAGGCTTAGATGAATTAAGATTTAATCCTCCTGAAGAAAAATGGAATTTAATATCATTTGCGTTAAATATAGGAATTAAAGTCGGAGCTGAGGTACCAATGATTCCAAACGAGGAATATGTAATGCAACTCAAAAAATTTATTTTATATCTAGATAAAATTGGTGCTCATTTTATAAATATAAATGAATTTGAATTTTCTTTTCCTAATAGCAAATATTTAATTGAAAGAGGCTTTAAATTAAAAAGAGGTTCAATTGCTGCTGTAGAAAATAGTAAAGAAATAGCTCTTACTTTGCTGAAAGAAATTTACCCTAAAGTATCTTTAAAAATTCATTTTTGCACTACAAGGGCTAAAGATTATTGGCAATTAAAGGAACGATATTTAAGACGTGCAAAATCGATAAGAAAACCTTTTGAAGAAATTACTGAGGATGGATTACTAGTTTATGCTCAAGTTGAAGGAAGTAAGGATAATTTAAACAAACTTAATGAATTATTGTTGAATAAGATAAAAATGCCACAGAAATATATTTTTTATGATGAACAAAAGATAAGAATACCAATAACTTTCGCTCTAGAAGAAAAGTTCATAGATTTACTAGATAATTATAAATTACAAGGATTTATAGTTGAAACAACTCCCTTTAGAGAGGAACAATACACTCAAATAACAGAAAAAACTCCAATAAAGGTGTTTAAAGAAGAGATCGAATGTGATGGAAATAAATAAAGTCAATTTGGAAGATTTAGAAGAAATTATGAGGATAGAGAACCAAATATTTAAACAGGATTCCTTTTCGAGACAAATGATGAAGAAATTGATTTTGCGAAATTCTTTATTTTTAAAACTAATAAAAAGACAAAAAGATCCAAAAATAATAGGCTATATAACTCTTATCCGAAGTAATAGAAATACCATTTGTATAATAAATTTTTCAATAAAAAAAGAATGTCAAAATAAAGGTCATGGTTCTTATTTACTACAAAATACACTAGAACTAATAAAAAAGTTTCAAGATATAAAGAAAATTATACTAAATGTTAATATAAAGAATGAAATCGCAATAAAGGTGTATAAAAAATTTGAATTCCAGATAGTTAAAGAAATTGAAAATTATTATAGTAATCATGAAACTGCTTATTTGATGGAAAAAATTCTTTGATTTTCGTTCATTTTTAATGTTTTTCTATAAACTAAAACTTATAAATAAAAATTTTTATAATATCTGTAAAATCAAGATTATAATTTCCTCTCAGAAATTATTAATTCAAAAGGAGTTGTGGATAAATGCCAATTGATAAAGAGTTACAAAATGAGATTAAGAAGGGAATCACTCTCCAAAAGGTTAGTGAGGATGAACTGAGAAAAAGGGAAGAAGAAAAGAAGAAGAGAATGGAAGAACTTGAAAAAATTAAAGAAGCCTTAGGAGAAAAACAATAAATCTGTGTATTTTTGATTCATTTTCCTTTTTTTATTTATGTTTTATAAATGAGCTTTAAAAACGTAAGCTTTTCTAATATTTATTCTTTAATTAAATTAGCAATATTCAATTTAAGGAAGTCGAATTGATTTTTGAAGATTCTTGAAATAGATAATAAAAATCAAGAAGTCATTGTTAAAATTGAAACATTAAATGATTTATGGACCCTTTATAATATCATTTCTAGAGATGATTATGTTTCTACGCGAACATCCAGAAGAGTTGTATTAAGAGAAGGCACTAAAGGAGAGAGAAAAAATATGTGGATAAAATTAAAGGTGGAATCTATTTCCTTTCATGAATTTTCAAATAGATTAAGAATTAAAGGTACAATTAGTGAAGGTCCTGAAGATTTTGTAAGTTTTGGAACATACCATACTTTCAATGTCGAAGTAGGTAATACATTAAATATTATAAAGGATAAGTGGCTTAGAAGTGAGATAAAAAGGCTGAAAGAGTCTTCTAAATTTGAAGCAAATTTTCTCATTATTATAACTGCTATCGAAACCGGATTAGCAAATTTAGCACTTATTACTAATTTTAGTCATACAAAGATAGCAACAATTAAAAGAACAATACCGGGAAAAAGATATGAACAAATCCATCGAAATAAAGCTTACGAAGATTTTTTTAATGATATTTATAATGTATTAGAAGAGAATATTAAAAATATGAATATAAATCTAATTATCTTCTGCGGTCCCGGAAATAGTAAAGACAGGTTTTTAAATTACCTCAAAGAAAAGAAACAGCCAAATTTTCTCTCTAAAATCAGTATTATTCATGCTAGTTCAGGAACCGAAAGTGCGATATTTGAGATATTAAAATCACCCCAATTAAAAGAATTAAAAGAAAAAGTAAAGATACTTCAAGAAACAGAGAAGATTGAGAACATTTTTAACATTTTAGCAACTAATCCAGATTTAATTGCTATTGGAATTAAAGAAATCGCTACATTATCTAAAAGTGGAATAATAGATGAATTATTTGTTGCAGATATTTTATTGAGAGGTACCTCAAAAGAAAAAAAAAATGAACTTGAAGGGGTTTTAACAGATGTGGAAAATTCCGGGGGAAAGTATTACATTCTAAGTAGTGAACAACCTACTGGTCAGCAAATTATTGATTTAGGAGATATAGTAGCTATTTTGAGATATAAACCTTAAATATATAATGAATTTAAGAGATTTGATTAATGACTAATGATATTATATATGTTGATAAAAAGTCAAAAATTCCCTTAATGGGGGTTGACTTTATTGGTATAGTAGATCGCAGTACAAATGTGATTGAACTAAAGCCCGTGACTTTATGTAATTTGAAATGCAAATATTGCTTCGTAAATGCAGGAGATTATAGTACAAATTTTATAGTGAATTCTGCTTACTTAATTGAAGAAGTGAAAAAAGCTATTAATATTAAAGGAAGTTACAATATTGAAATTCATTTAGCCCCCTATGGTGAAATTCTATTATACCCAGAACTATATAAATTATTAAGCCAACTTTGGGAGCTTGAAGGTGTAAAAATTATATCAATGCAGAGTAATGGTTTATTATTATCAAAAGAAATTATTAAAAAGTTAAGTAAATTTAATCTTACACGTATTAACATTAGTTTAAACACGCTAAATGAAAAAAAGGCCAGCTATTTATGTGATTGTAAACAATATAATCTTGAAAATCTTATCGAAAACATTCATCTATTACTTGATTCTAGTATAGATGTGTTAATAGCTCCAGTATGGTTTCCAAATCAAAATGATGAAGATATTGAAGATATTATAAAATTTATTATTGAATTAAGAAGTAAAGGGTATTCTAAGCAAAAAATCCAAATCGGTATTCAGAAATACCTTATATATAAAACAGGGAGAAAATTAAAAAAAATTCATCCAAAATCATGGGACTTTTTTTATAAACAACTTACTGATTTAGAGAAGAAATATAATATCAAATTAAAGCTTGGCCCAATTGATTTTGGAATTCATAAGCGTTCACCCATTTCGTATAATTTTAATTTAAAAAAAAATGATATAATTGAACTAGAAATAGTATCAAGAGGACGCTGGAATCATGAGTGTATTGGAAAAATTAATGAAGATTATGGAATAAAAGTTTTACTGAAAAAGCCTTTAGTATTCTCCAAAGAAATTTTAAATAAAAAAATTAGAGCAGAAATTATAAAGATAAACTATAAAGATAATATATTAACAGCTTTATTTCCAGCATGATTTTAAATAAACTTAAAAAACTAAAATATATAACTATGTATTAGCATAAAAAACATACTACAAATAAATATAATTAATTTTTAATAAAAACTGATTAAAATGAGCCCTATTATTACACATGAGGATGAACTTGAATTAGCAAGAACAGAAAAAGAGTTGGTTAATCAAATAAAAAAACTAGCAAAAATTCAAAGTGATCTTATTAACTCTCAAAAAAAATATGCAGAAAATCTTACTAAAGCAAACCTAGCCCGAGAAATACTTAATCGAACTTTTAGAGATGTAATTAAACAAATGCAGACTTTAGTTAGAGAGAAAAAATCAAATATTCAAGAAGAAGAGATAAGATTATATCAAGATATTATTCATAATAATAATGAATACATTGAATCTAACAATAAATATATAGATGCAATTAAAAATCTGACTCTAAAGAAAGAATATTTTATTGAAAAAAAAAATGAATTTGCAGATTCTTTAAATGAGGTTGCTAGTAGAAGAAGTGCGGTGATTAAAAAGGCTCTAAATGTTGAAAAAATGAAAAATAAATTAATCGAAGGCGAAAAACTTAAAATCTTAGATGCAGAATTCGAAGATTATCAAAGAGATTTCGATATAGCCAGAGATGTATTAATAAAAAAAATCCATCAATTTTTAGAAGTGAGAAAAGAACTTGACGAATTATGGATAGTATTAAAAAATTCAATTTCTAAATCTAGTTAATTATTTTTAAAATTTTTTTTATACCTTTACTTAAAATAGTTTTAAATCTTACGGACTTAAATTTATTAAATAATTCAGATATATAATTATTAGAAAAAATATTGGATAATTCTTTAATAATAAAAATTGAGATAAAAAATGGCAGAAGAATTCGCAAATTTCATGCAAGAAACTAGAAAGGCTCCTCTCGAAGAAAAGTTGAACGCTTTTGGAGATATCGTTGAAAGGATGATGTCAATGATTCTTAGAATTCCTGACTTGTTAGATCAATCATTATCAACTATTAATCAGAAATTATCAACCCTAGAAACGCGAGTTAATACGTTAAATAGTGATATAGCTGCATATAAATCTACAGGAAGTGGTATATCACCAATTGTATCTGCGCCAAAAGCTCCTAACAGTGCTCCTCCTCCTCCTGGAGTTCCACCTAGTACGATGTCTGGAGCGGGAGCGCGCCCTCCCCTTGGAGGTCCACCACCACCACCCGGAGGTCCACCAGGAGGTCCAGGACCCGCTCGACCTGCTAGTCCAATAAGCTTAAGAGGTGCTATCATGAGTGAACTTAAACAACTGTTTGATAAACGAAAAACACAAAGTTAATTTTATTTACATTAAAACTATATATTTGTATTTAGTTTAATTTTATTTCCTGATTCCAATTTTAATTAAATAATTATATAGTATATTAAGAAAAAATAATAGTTTTCAATGGTCAAGTTAATTGGAGCAATCTAATAATGAAATTACCGGAGAATCTAATGTTAAAGTTATCCATGATCTTAAAAGACAGATTTTAGAGATTCCTTCATTAATAAGGGTGATGAATCGTTATTATAGAGAAAAACTATGGCCAAAAAATCAAATTAAACCATATCTTCTAAAAAATAGCCCTGATTGGTTACCTCTAACTAGCGATTTAACTTACAGAAAAGATTCGTCTAAATTTCCAAACAGTATCATTTTATTCGAAGCATGGATGAATCTGGGTTTTGATGCGCTATATCCTAAATTTGCCTTGCATTATAAATTTCCAGGAATTTTAAAAGGAGAGAAAGTTAGACATCTTTTTCAATTTACATTTGCAACCTCTCGTGGATTTGGATTTCCAATATATTTTGGTCCAGAATTTTATGGATATATATTAACTTATGGTAAAATATTGGAACCAATCTTAAAATGGAGCCATACTGTATGCCACAGGGCAAATCAAGCAATCTTTCTAATCGCAAAACGTTATAATCTTAAACAGCATCATCCTGGGGAGTTTGAGTCAATAATTATTTCTGAATATAAAAATAATACCTATAAAGGTGTTGATACTCTTTTACACGGATACTTTACTAAAGATCCTAAAGATCTCGGAAGTTTTAAGTCTTTAAATGAAGCCCTTCGAGATATATACTTTTCCTATTCCATAGGAGATCATTCTATGAGTATTGAATTAAGCCCCCCTAAATCTTCTTTACATGTTTCCTTAATTCCTTACCATAAAGTGAAAGAGAATTATAACATTAATTTTTACATTTATATAAAAAAACTCATCTCATTTAGAAAAACATTGATCCATAAAATTTTAACTTGTAAAACTGAAAAAAAAATCCTAAAGAGTAGATTAAGTCGAATAAAGAAGTTAAAGTTGTATTTTAATCGATCAAAAAAGTTTAAAAGCTCCATACTTGAATCTTCTAAAAATATTTTTGAAATCGAGAAATTTAATCTTTATATTCATGTTATTGAAAAAATTTTAGAATTATTATGGACAACTCCTCTATACACTCACACACAACATATTTTAACAACGGAAGAGATGAAGTTTTTTATTCAAGAGAATAATCTTGAAAAGGATTTTAAAAAGAAATCAACAAATTCTATTTTCTTGCTATGTCTAAGATATTATGAAAAGAAGTACAGATTTGATTTTGAAGAAGAAGAAATTATTAATAAAATAAATGAATTAGAGAATTTTATGGGGAAAATGTGGTTTGATTTCAAAGATAACCATTTCGATTTAGCATTGAAAGAACTAAATCAACTCTTTAGTTGTTCTATTGATGATCAAAATTATAATATGAAAGTCAGTAAAGTTATAGATGAGCTTATACCAATCTTTTCAATCTATGAAATATTCAATAGACCTCTGTCTGAAACAGTTTATCCCGAGTCAATTCCGCGTACGAAAAGACCTGGCGCATACATTGCTAGCTTTTTAACTTCAAAATATAACCCATTTGGCGTAAATCTAATGCACCTCTTCAATAAATTAGCATTTTACAATTGGGGATATTTTATTTTACACAATAAACTAAATAGAAAAAATTTCTATGAATTCATTTTAAAACTCCCTATCTGGAAATATATTCCTCAGAATATAAAATTAAAAATCTTAAAGCAATCGATTTAAAATTCCAAAAATCCGGGATCGTCAAATATATCTTCAATTTTTTTTTCCTTTTTTATACTACTCTCATCATGCTCAGAAAATAAGGATTCTTCATCAGTTTTTATCCCTTTCTCCATTTCATGGAGGTCCAGTTGATGGAGCGCATCTTTTTCTTTTTTCTTAAATTCCTCTGATTTCAATTTCCAACTGTTAACTTCTTCTAAATTCGCGTTCTCCTCCTCATCTAATAATTCTGCGGCTTTTACTTTGCAAAGATCAGATAAAATCGAATAACAAAGAGCTAATTCCCCCCACTCATTTTCTTCTTTCAGTTTTTCAACTCTTCTTTCTAATCGTTGCATTTCTTGATCAGCATAATAGATATCAATAAAATCGCCAAAAGCATCAACAGGCTCTGAGATGGAATTTACTAATACCTCTTTTGTTAGACCACAATAACCACATTTAACAGTTGCGATTATTCCTTTTCTAAGCCCTTCAACTTTCACAGACTTCTCTCCACATGAAGGACAGGTGAATATTTTTGGTACTTTCTTAACTCTTTTATATGTCTGTTGCTTTCTTTTTCTTCTTCCCATATGAAATCAAGTTAATTTTATTTTTCTTAATCTAATTCACTATTTAGTTAGAATTCAAATCTAAAAAATTTTCGTATTTTAAATTACAAGTTAGAGGAAATCGTAAGACTTTTTAGGAATGTTTTATTATATTACTTACTCCTTTTAACCGAATGAAATTTGATAACTTTATAAAACTAGTGGATTTTAGGTATGGAACATAGAAATTTGTCATTGGATTATGATAAGAATTTAATTGATAAAATCCTTGATGATATCGATATGAGATATATCATACTATTTCTTTACATTATTAGGAATGATTTATTTAAAGATTTAGGTGATAAAAGCCTTGTAGAATATTATGAGAGAGTCTTAATTTTAGATGATATTTATAAGAGCAATATTCTGAAATTTTGGCCGAAAGATTTTACTGAAATTGCTATCGACTTGGGATTATTCAAAAATATCCGAACTTTAAGAGAATTTGACCAAAATGAAGAAGATTTTATTATAAAATTAGGAGAACAAACTATAACCTTAGAAAATAATGTGATATCAGTACCAGATGATACTCTCTTTTTAATATTAAATAAAAAATTTAAATCTGTATCTAGGAGAAATTTCAATTCAGCGCTCATAAAATTAAAAGCTGTGAGGTGTGAATCCACTAATGCCATTCATTCTTTAATATATGAAATTAGTGATCATGATTATGCTTTATCTGATGATCTATACTACATCTTAGATCAATACGGTAATATTTATCAAGCTATCAAAATAGAAATTACGATAGAGGGTTTTTTCCAAAGATTTAAAGAAATTCAAGATAATATCACTAAACTAATAAACATATTTGAACCAAAATTAAATAAAAAACCTGTTATATCAAAAATCCATAAAGCAATAGAAGATAGTAAGGATATCTTTGACTATCTCAAAGAAAACAATATTGAGCTACCTGAAAAATTTAATTTTGAAAAGATAGATACGAAAAATGAAACTTTTCAACAGTGGAAGTCAACTTTACTCGATTTGCTTGAAATAAGCTTTAATTTAAATAGTATTGAGAAGAATCTATTAGTTAATAAAAAATTATATTCTGGTAAGGGCAAAAAGTATAGTTATCTCACATTTATTGAAAAAGTTTCATATAATGAGGGAAACATTGTTAATGAGATTCAAGATTCTTTATTAAATCTAAGAGAAGAATTGGTCAGAATTAATAAAAGAATTTCCAAATTATCTAAAAAAGAAGTAAAGCTATTAAATTTGGATTATGAGAGAGCTATAATAATGAGTAGTGATGAATAAGTTTGAAATGTCCATCTTGTAATATTGAAATGGAGCCTTTAGTTGCTGGTATATTTCAATGTCCACAATGCAGAAAAATTCTAAAACAAACTGAAGAAAAAGTTGAAAAGGAACTAAAAAAAATTATTGAGGAGGGTGAATTTCAAGATGGAGAATATTTTCATAAAAATCTTAGCTTGAATAAGAGCTACGAAGTTTGTGAAAAAGGAATTGTGGTATATAAATCTTCTAATTACCTTATGGCAGTTTTAATCTGTAAAAGCTCCTATAAAGAAAGATATATAAGACTATCATGGTGGAAAAACTCTCAACATGCAGGATTATTTAAAATCTATGATAAGGAAGTTCTTAAAAACACTATTAAAGTTTTAGAAAAAATTGATGAATCATTCGATGAATTTTGGAATTGGAAAGGAAAATATGGCAGATCTGAACAAAAGACAGAAGAGGAATTAAGTAAAGAAAAAAAAATGGAAATAATTAAAGCTCGAATTATTGAGAACCGAACTTGTCCAAATTGTCAAAATAAAATGGAGAAGAACAAGTCTCATTATATATGTCAACATTGTTCTGAAATTGTAATATTAGAAGGATATAATCAACCGGTTTTTAGCATATCCCCCTCGGATCTTGACTTAACTTTCCATAGTAATTTCCCAATTAATTATTACATGCCTGTAAGCGGTATAACAGTAAAATGGTTAGTGGGTGAATGGAAAGCAATCGTAATAATCTATTCTAAAGATAATCCAAATAAAAAATGGGTAAGGTTCTATTGGTGGGTTCGAGATTTAACTAATTTTATTAAATTCGGTAAAAGAGAAATAGGAAATGGTGTTCAAATGGGATGGAAAGCGCAGAAAGGTATAGCATCTCCTAATATTTTTGATAAGAAGTTAATAAAACCTCTAATAATTGCGCTAAAAAATATATCTATAGAAATGGAATGGGATATTGATTAAAAATAAAAAATACAACAATAAAAATGACTGAAATTTCAGATTCAAATTGGAATGAGCTACTCCAAGACTTCGAAAAGGGTTTAGAGAATGCTATAGAACGCCTTGAAAACAGAGACATTGAGAACATTCCCGGTGCTAAACAAGCTTTAATACAGCGACTAAATGATATGAAACTTATTTTTCCAAAAAATAATGGTGATATTTTTATAAAATCTATTAATGACAAAATACAAAATAGCTTTTTTCCAAACACTACCAATTTTTCAGAAGCTTTTGAGAAGATTTTAAAATCACGAACTCACGAACAAGACTTTATAATTAATGAACTATTAAACGGTTTTGTTACTTCTAAAGCAAGAGCACTCGCGACTGGAACTCAAGGGCCAGTTATTGATAGAATGGTTGAAGCGTTTAGTAAGAGAAATGACTTTCACATTGTGGATCATCAATTTTTTGCGATGTTTGGGGATCCAAATAAACCTAAAAATTATGTGAAAAAGCAACTTGAACAACTTATAAATATGTTTGGATTAATATCAAAAGAACTTATCGTAGAGAAAGATGTTAGAACTGGTCGCCAAAAAAAATATACCTTTTATACTTTTCCAGAAGATATCATTAAAATCCTTGAAAAAAAATATTTGATAATAGATGATAAATTAGGATATGCTTATGTCTCTGAAGAATTTGATCGAAACGTATTTATTTGTATGTTCTTAGCAAATATTGCCATTAGTAGGGATAATTTAGAAAAAATAGGAGGAACTTATACTGTTAATGGAATTTCAGCAATATTTGCAGTAATATTACTGTTGAGTTTTTTACCAAAAATTTCTGTTGATGAAACAAATCCCATCTTAAATGATCCTAATTATGATGATGCAAATATGAGCATTGTTCCAAAATCTTGGATGATGAGACAGGTACTGGAAAACTTATTCGAACCTCTTATAAAAATCGTAGCATATAGGTTAGGAGGTGGCTTGTGGATATCTAAGGTAATAGATTCTGAAGTTAATAAAAGAATTGTAAACCAAATACGATTTTTAATCAAGGATGTTAATAAATGGATCTTAGGTCAGTTAGTTAGAGTAGAAATCCCAATCTTCATTAGTATAGGAAATATTTTAACTGAAGTTCTAGTAGGATATAGAGAAGAGTAGGTTAACAGGTGATTTAGATAAGCTATAAAAAAAAATCAACAAGAATGGTTAAACCGGGAAGAAAAAGAGAAAAATGGACAGATATATTTCCTAGATATTTAACATTTATTAGCCATATGAGACCAATTCTTAGAGAAACACGAAGAATTGTTATCGATTTAGACGCCGATCTTTTATTAGATACAGAAATTTTAGATAAAATCCGAGAAGAGGAAGAAAAAAGAAATATTCGAAAGGTAAGAGCATTATCGGAGTTCTCAGCAATGTATCGATCAAATATCTATGAAATTATTAAGGATTTTATTATTAAATATAGAGAAAAAATTCCTATGATTGATATTAAAGATTATATTGTAGAGTTTCTTCATGAATCCGTAGATGCTTTAAACATATTAAGGCATATCACTAATCCAGATGAATCTAATCTAGAAGATACGTATCTCTATAATTTAGTAAAATTTATCGAGGAAATATTATTTCCCAGAGGAGCAAATTTGAAATTCATCTATGAAAAACTATTAAAACATACTCAAAATTTTTATGAATGTCAACGCCATATGTTGCAATCCCATACTTTTTATCGTGAGAAAATAGAAACTAGTGATGTTTTTGAAATCCCCGTTTTATCCCCTAAAGTATTTCAGCTTATCAACAATATAACATCACTTTATAATCTTGATCCGAATTTTGGAAAGTATCCTGAAGATGAGAGATACGAAATTCCAATGATATTAAAAAATGATGTTTTTCTACCATATATCGACTCAATAGCTAACACTGAGGAAGAAGCTATACAAAGTATTGCTGAGAGAGTAGGTCTTCGTCTAATAGATAATATATTTTTGGCACCTCGCGAAGATTTTGTCAACATATTAATAGATAATAATTTTCTGCGTGAAAACAAACAATCAGATGGTATTATAAGATTGTATCCTCAGTTTAATAACGAAACTTTACTCCTCTACTACTTAGCTTTTGCTTCTCAGAGACGTGGGTTTTTATCAAAAGAGCTTATTAATTGGATATCAATGAATTTTGCTTTTCTAATTTATATGGGTATTTTGAAATGGAAGTTGTCTGATGAAAATATTTTTTATCCTATTTTCAAAGATTTACAAACAAATGAGAAGGTACTTCCCTATTTGATGAAATTAATTTGCTTCCCAAATTATTTAGGATTGGATAAAATGAAAATAAGAGACTCACCCCAATATAGAAAAGAAATTTTTAACTTTATGGGAGCTGAAATAGATAACCTGAAAATCCTTATTTCTGAGATTGCAGAATTTTGTGAAAAATTTGAAAAAGAAAGAAAAAATAATTAAATTACATAAAAAAGAGATGAGATTTATTAGTAATAAAGATAGTGAAAAAAAGATGATATACACTGATGATGTCATCAAAGATAGAATGGGGAAATATGGAGCAGTATACTTTCCTTATGATATAAAAGAAACCGTTGAGGATATTTTAGGGAATGAAGTTAAAAAAGAAATTTTAAACGACTTTTTTAATGCCTTAAAAAAATATGACGAATTTACTGAACAGCTGAAAGAAACTAAATTAAACCCGAGTTTAACTGTTCTACTATATGGCCCACCAGGCACGGGTAAAACTTCATTAACGAGGGGATTTGCGAAGAAATATGAAATCCCAATATGCGTGGTAGAAACTGATAGATTAGTTTCACCTCTATTAGGAGATACTATTAAACATATAAGACGTGTAGTAGATTTAGCTGCTGAAATTGCTCGGGAAAGATCTGCTTTTATTTTATTTTTTGATGAAATAGATGCTATTGGATCTGAAAGGTCAAATATCCATGAAGTAGGAGAAATAAAAAGAGCTGTAATATCCTTTTTACAAGTTATAGATAGAATTAACTATGAAGGTGTTCCATTAGCCATATTTGGAGCAACAAATCATCAAAATCAATTAGATTCCGCTATTTGGAGGAGATTCACCTTTCATCTTCAATTTGATTTTCCTGACTTTCATTTAAGAAGGCAAATAATTGATTCATTTTTACAAAAGATAAAAAATGCAAAAATAGGAGTTGATGAATCTATTTTTGTGAATTTAGAAAAAGAATATAATGAATTTCAGAGTTTAGAAAAAGATTTGAAACGTAAAGTTGGTCAACAAGCTTCGGAGTTCAAAAATAGTACACTATGGAAAGATATCGAAAAAAAAAGTAAAATAGATGGAATTTTAAAGTTAACTCATGGATATTCAGGTTCCGATATCGAACGTGGTACTAAAGTGGCATTGTTAAAAGCTATGAATAGAGAGATTTTGACTTATGATATGTTCTATCAAGCTTTAAAGTTAGTTGGTGGAACAGCTATTCATGTAGAACGCCAAGATATATTAAGTGACATTAAACAAATTTCAGAAAATGCAAATACAAATAAGTCGGGTAAAATAGTAGGCCCTCCTGAAATTTAATCAATTATAGTAAATTAAAATTACCTTTTAATTAAAATTATGAGTTTTTCATTATTTAACCTAGAAAAAATTAAAGAGTTAAAATCTCCTATTAATGATCTTCAAATTCAACTTAATAAATTGAATGAAATTAAGAAGAAAGTGATTGAAAAGAAGAAATTTCTTAATGAGATCTTTTCTAAGGATGCTATAATTGATCAATATGAAGATTTAATAGGCATTATTAACCATATAGACAATAAATTGCTTGAGATTTTGAAAATAAACGTGAATCTATCTCACTTTTACAATGATAATCTAATAGAGAAATATAAAGAAAATATCAAACAAAAATTAAAACTGGTAAAAATTGATGAGAACCTAACAAAAAAAATCGGAATAAATTTAATAGAAAATAAGAAAGTCTCCAAGATTATTAATAAAGTAACATATATTTCTTCCATTACTTTAAACCAATGGGTAGATATTATTGATTCACTTAAACAGTATTCAATATTCTTGAAAACTATTAATAAAGTTTCCAAATTTTACAATCTCTTGATTCAAGAGAAACTCGATAAGAATTTAACTGAAATTCCTCAAGGTACGGATGAAAATTTGATACAAGATTATAAACAAAAATTTCTAGAAGATCCGAACATAACTTTTTTTCAATTTATTCAGAATATAGAACGCAGACTTTCTACTCAAGATTTGACAATAACAAGGGAGTTTATTAAGAAAAATAAGGAAAAGGAAGAAATTGAAAAATTAAAGAAAAAGCAACAAGAACAACAAGAGGCATATGAAAATTATTTAATCCTATCCAACGGTGAATTCGAAAGATTAAGACGTAAAAAAAAAAGGCAAAAATTAAAAGATGTCTCTATTAAACAAATAAGTGAAGATAAAATTGAAATTCCTGAAGATGTTTCGAAAAAAATAGAGGAATTTAAGTCCCAATTCGAAAGCTCTTTCAAACATAAAAAATTTGTTGAAGAAAATGAAAATAAAGATCCTTTAGAGTTAATTCGTGAAAGAAAGAATAAGAAAGAAAAAGAATATAAGAAATTCAAAAAGCATATTGAAAATACGTGATTCTGAAATTCAGAAAAATGATTTTGTGATTAGTATAGGTTCCAAAGAAATAATTTTAACAGATAAGTTCAGTTTAATTAAGGGTAAATTCAAAATCAACATGATATGTCAACATAAACTCAAAAATTTCATAGAATTAGGAGCTAATTTGGATTTAATTCCGCTAGAAAAATTCCTAAATACTTTATATGGTGCTAAAAAGAAAAAAGAATTAAACAAAATTTCGGGGCTTTTGGAATTTATAAATAATCAAAGTAAAACTATTAGAGAAAATTTGAATTTTGTTTCTGAATATATTAACATTTTAAAATTAATACTTTTGACTACAGAGATAAATTCATTAAAAAAAAAGAAAGAAACTTTAGAAAAAGAGTCTGAAATTGCCAAAACTTATAAAGATTCAAGAGATTTGAACGCAATTTCAGATTTATTAACGAAGATAAAGAAATCAATAGAAGATAATAAAAAAAGAGCTTCATATTTAGAGGAAGACTATTCTTTGCAGAGAAATCAAATTGAACAAATTGAGAAAAATATTAGTAATTACGATTTAGAAATCGATAAATTAAATTCTCAGATGAAAATGTGCTTTACTCAAATTAATCAAATCTCCCGTTTAACTGAAATATCATCAGAAGACAATAAAAATGAAGCTCTAAAAAGTTTAGGAATTAAAATTGATCTCTCTAATTCAGAGAAGATTCGTATGCTACAGTTAAAAGCAAAAGAAATCTCCTACAATATTAAGCAAGCGAAGTCTATAAAAGAAGATCTAGTATTGAAGCTTAATAGATTATATCCAAAATATGAAATCTATAAGAAGGATTACGATAAGCTTATATCTATAATTGAAAGAGATAATGGAAAGATCAATGAGTTAGAAAATGAATTGAAAAAGAAATTAAGAGAAAAGAGTGGAAATTTGACTGAAGAAATCAGTGATCTGAATACTTTAAGACCATTAAATCAAATCGACGAGGATATTAAGGAAGTGGATAAAAAATTAAATGAAATAATACAATCAAATAAATTAGTAGGAATTAAAGATTGGCAGGATCTATTATCTATAAAAGAAAAACTAGGTAATTTTTCCAATCAAATCTCAAAAAAAGCTAATGAATTAACTATAAACGATAATAAGTCTATATTTTTGGAAGCACTCCATAGTTATAGAAAATTTGAACTAATCCTAAATGAAATTGAAAAAACAATTAATTATTTTTTGTTGGAGATCAAAATTTTGAGTCAATTTAAAATTGTAACTAATGAAACTAATACTAGCTTTCTTATCAAGACTTTACTTAAAAAAAATAATAATAAAGAAATAACATTGATGGAGTTGACAACTCCAGAAAAAGTGTTCTTCACTGTAGCTTTATACTTATCACTATGTATTGTTTTGAACCAGAAATACATAATATTTTCAAATTTATTCATTCCAAATGACTATAATAAGAGCGGTTCTATTTTAAGAGCATTTAGAAAAATTCTACCAATATTTAAAAAAATTGACATGTTAAGTAATTTTAATTTAATTCTAATACTTTCAAATATAGAAATTAAAAAACAAATTGAAGATATAAAAATTATAGAAATTAAGGAAAATTGATTTATTATCATGGAAGAGCTAGTTAAATTAATAACGAACACGATCTTGACGCAACCTCAGAAAATGATTAGAGAGGAAGATCTCAAGAATTTATGCAAAAATTATGATTTTGATAAAATTATAAGTGAAGTCTATCTCAATCTAAAGAATGTAGGCTTTGAATTTATTAAATCGAAATTTCTCAATGAAACATTCTATATTCTAACTTCTGAAGGAAAAGATGATACAATTTCAGCATCACAATATGGTACATTGGCGTTAATTCTTGCTATCAGCAAAGAGATTGATGATAAATTGAAATTTGAAGATCTAAAAGAGATTTTTTCTGAAGTGTGGGAATCTGACATAGAATTTTTAATTAGAAAGGATTATTTAAGAAAAATAGAAGATTCAAATATTTTGTCAGTAACTCCTCAAGGAAAAGCATTAATGAAAAATATTATTCAAAACTTAAATTTAAAGAATTTATTAGATCTTTTTTAAAAAGTTAAACAAACTCATTCTTTTGAAGGATTTTCGATATCTAATTTAAATTGATCATATATTTTTTTTACTCGTTCCGCAGATGGACCTGTACCGCGTACACCATTTTCATCGACTATAATTTTACCATTTAATATTGAAATTATATTCTGATCTGTAATATAATTTACATGACCTTTTGAGAAGATAGTAGCGATTCGATCTGCCAGAGCCTGCATAGGAAAGGGTTCTTCTTCCACAGTAACATAAAAGTAAAAAGTACTTCTTATCAAAACCTTTGGAAACTCTTTATTCTTTTCATTTTTTGCATTTTCAAGGATTAAATTAGAATCTTCACTCACTCCCTTCAATAATCCCACAAAAAATTTATCCTTGTCAAGATAGACCTTTACAATTTTGTCTATTAATGTTTGCAGTTCTGTATTATATTGTCTTAAGGACATTGTAGTTCAGTATTTTTATTATTATTATTATTAATATTGTTTTACATTTATTCTTAATTTAAAATTAAACTACTTTTTAAATAAAGTCTCTATCAATTCTGGTATACCCTCCCCTGTTATTGCGCTAGATTTTATGAGTTTAATGTGAGGATTTATTCCCATAGCATCATTTATCATTTTATCTATATTAACTTCAACTACATCTAATAAATCGATTTTATTTATTACAGCCAAATCAGACATCTTAAAAAGCATAGGATGTTTTTCTATAACCCACTCACCTTCAGTAATAGATACGACACATACTCTTTTTTCAGCGCCTAAAATAAAATCTGATGGACAAATGAGATTTCCGACATTTTCAATGAAAATTACATTATATCTACTGATGTCATGATTTTTAACTACTTGGGAGATATGATATGAGTTTAAAGCGCATTCTTTACCAGTGTTAATTTGAATTGTTTTAACACCATGTTTTTCAATGCGATTTGCATCCACACGAGTTGTAACATCACCATTAATTACTAGAATTTGCTTTTCGTTGGAAATTTTTTTGACTATTACTTCAATTAGGGCAGTTTTGCCAGCACCAATCGCTCCAACAATTTCAAAACAACGAACTTTATTCCTTTTAAATTTTCTTGAGTTCTGCTGGGCTAACTCTTCATTATTTTTTATTAAATCTTCATTTAATTCAATGATTTTCGAAAATTCTTCTTTTGGCATGAGATATAACTAATTATAATTAAAGTTAAAAGAATAAATTAAAAATCATTGATATTTTTTTTTATTTCTCTATCTTAAGATAGATTCCAATCAAATTTATAAACTAAATAAGAAAATAATATCCCTCCAAGTTCTGGAATATAATATAATATATAATATGGAGCTATAAATCCATAAAATAGTACTGGCAATAAACGGATTACGACTATTATTATGAGAAACGTTCTACCCTTTAATCTGATGGGGAAAAAATAGAAAAAAGCAGTTATTTCTCTATTAGCATTCGGAAGTATCATGTAGGATAATAATCCATAAATTCCTCCCCAAGCAAAACCTGCATAGAAGATTGACCATTCTAATGGATATAAATTAATTAAAGCTAATCTTAGTAATATAAATATTAACATAGAAGTTATAGAACTAAGTAAGAAAAGCTTAATTAAAAAGGATGTCCCATAATTTAACTCAATACTTCGAGAGATAAAAAATAAAAAAAATATCATTATAATAAAGAAAAAAAATCCAAAAAGATCAAAAACGTTGTATATAAAAAGACTGGTAAGAATAGTATGGAATAAATAATCAAAGATCAAGAAATTTAAGTCAAAAAAAATATATTTTCCAAAACCATAAGATAAAAGAATGAAACCTAAGATCGAAAATCCCAGGATTAAACCCATTAGAATTTTTGTGCCTTTAATTCGTGACCTTCCCCAAATAGAAGGCTGGGATCGTTTTTTTAATAATTTTACTTCTCTTTCTTGACGTTTTAAATATTTTTTCAATGCTTTTGGTGCTTTAAATGAGCCTTCTTGTACAGTTACTTTAGATTCTTTATTAGTATACGTAGGAATCTCCTTGACATCAACTGGGACTAATGGTACATGTTTCAATTCAAACGTACATTGATGATTTTCAGGTAATCTATGTTTTTTACAGAACGTTCCCCCACAATATTTACATTTGAAGGGTAAATAACCAATTTTTTCTCCACAATGTTCACAAAAAGCCAATCCTACTCACTTTTAAAGATTAATAAAAATTAATATAGTTTATTAAAAAACTTTTTACTTCATAATTCTTTTGATTGTTTTTTAATATTACTTTTTGATTAGTGTGGGATATATGGATTGATATCAAATGGAGCAAAAATACTCCAAAGAGTAATAATCAAGAGAATAAGCAGTGGTACCATTAAAAAAATATAAATCTTCTTATTCCATTTCCAAATGTTCTGACCGTCTAAAATTCCAAATGGTAGCATGTTAAACGCACCTAACATAAAATTAAAATAAGCAGCGTAACCAATAAAGCTATTTAGAGGATATGAACCTTTTGGAATTAGAAAAGATATAAGGAGAAGTATTGAGCCATAAATTAAATTGATAAAAGGTCCTGCTGCTTTGCATAAGCCAGTTTTTCTACTGACTTTATCTAAACCCAAAACTACAACCGCTCCAGGTAGTGCGAGCATGGGTAATCCTGGTGATGATGTGAATAATCCATACAATCCAATTATAATGCTAAAACCAGTTAATAACATTCCAAATGTGAGTAGTCTAAATTTGGTTTGAAGTCCAAAATGAATTGCAACTTGACGATGCCCTAATTCATGAAAAAGGAAAGTAGTCATATAAAAAGTAGCTAACATAAATAAAGCCCATGTATAATTAAGATAAATGAGTTCGAAGAACGAAATAAATCCTATAATGAATATTAGGGCAGTACCAATTAAGAAATGTAGAAGCTCTGACTTATGTGCTAATAAAATTCCCTTAAATTCAATTCCAGATTCTGGATCAAATGCATCATCAGGTATGGATTTTTCTTGGCGATACCAAGTATATGTTCCATCTGTTGTGCCTCGAATGGGAACATCTGAGGATATGAACTGTTGAGTGGGTGGGGTTGTTACAAAATGAGTAGAAGGTGCTTGATATGATTTTAAATTTGCTATTACAATATCACATTCATGATCAAGTGGATCTTTATGAAAGCTACAGTAGTTTTGCTGACATTTACTGCAATGATATAGATTGTTTGTTTCTCTTCCACAATGATAACATAACGGCATTTATCGCTTACCCTTATTTTTTATATAATTACTATAAGAATTTACTATTGATATAAAATTTAATATTAATAATTTTAAGCCTAAATTTAAATCAAGGTTTTGATATCTAATTATTTAAATAAGATATTAAATCTATAACAGATAGTAATTTCTTTAAAAAATTGAAACCATGAACGAAGAAGAACTTAATGATCAAGAAGACATAGAAGATGAAAGGGAAAAATTGAAGACCTTGGGAGTAAAAAGTACATGGAATATACTAACTGATTTAACAAAAAAGAAAAAAGAAAATTAGAGCTGGATTGTTATATTATATATTAAATTATAACTTATTTTTTAATAATACGGGGGCCTTATTTTCATAAATTAAATTAATAATTAATCATTACATTTATTTATAGACTTAGAAGAGTATAAAGAAGTGAGGCCAAACGGGTAAAAACGTATATTGCCCTATATGTGAACGGGAAGTACAATTAAGAAGGAAAAATTTTAATCATTTATATCATGAAGTTTTATTCTTTATGGTTATTCTTACCTTTGGACTAGGTTTCTTCGTCTACCTTTTATTAAAATATTTGAAGAAAAAAGATAGATGCCCTAACTGTGAAACACGATTCGATATTGAAACTCTTAAACCTATCGATGTAGAAAAAAAGTAGATCTTCATTTAATTTTCATTATACTCTTACATCTAGGACAAATTTTATCTTTATCTATCAAATTTTTCTTAATAATTGTTTTTTTATATTTGCATGTACTTTTAGGACATTCCAACTTAAATTTACTTAAACTTATAATTGGAGAGTCAACTAGCTCTAAGTTTCCTTTTGGCTCTGCACCGCTATTAAAATTATTTTTTCCTTTTTTCTGTTCAGTCTTAAATTGTTTAGCTTCACTTCTCTCATCTTTTTTTTCTGGTTTTAACCATTTTTCTAAGCTCAAGGAACTCTCACATTTTGAGTTTTATAATAAATAAAAAGAATAAATAATAATATATTTAATCACGATAGAGTTTTAAAAAACTTGTTCTTCCCCAGCAATCAACCGTTTTCTTAATAAAATTAGTGAATCCTTCGATAATAGTTCTTCTGATACTTCTTTTGCTACTTTCTCAATACTTGAAAAGCTTACATTATTTGCTGGAATTAATGTTATGGAATTCACCCAAGGATCAGTTATAGGTCTTCCTATTTGTGATAAAAGTTTAACATGGCATTCAATTATATCTCCCTCGCCTCTTTTGTAAATTTCTCGAGCGATATTGGTAGCTGCGATATTGTATATTTTTCCCACATGGTTTATTGGATTTTTACCACAAACAGCTTCTAAACTCATTGGTCTACATGGAGTGATCAATCCATTTGAACGATTGCCTCTTCCTACTTCTCCATCATCTCCGGATTCTGCTGATGTCCCTGTTATTGTAAGATATATTAAATTTTTTTCTAATATATCAGCAACATTTATTTGACACGATACTTCTCTCTCTGGAATAGTTTTAGCAGCTAAATCTAATACAGCATCTTTAATTTGATTAACATTATTAATATATTCGTCAATATCACTGACATATTTACTTATCATCGCAGCAGCTACAGTAATACCAACCTTATTTCCAACTCTCTCTGTCATTACTTTGACATCTTCTCCAGATGCTTTACATTTATCTTTAAATTTGTTTGAATTGATCAACTTTTCGACTTCAAGAGTTATTCTCTCAGCATCTGAATAAGGAGCATAACCAACTCCAAAACTTGTGTCATTGGCAAGCGGTACATCTTCTGAATGGTGAGATTCATCAAAAACGCCTGTTAAGTCTGTTGAACCAGGTCTTACAGCATAATCAAACTGAATATCTTTATCCAAATTAAGATTTCTAAAAATATTTCCCATAACCTGACGTGAAGTATCAAGACAAATGGGAGCAACTGGAATATAATCTAATCTATTCTGATTTGGAGCACATTCTGTAAGAATTTGATTAATAGCTCTACCGACAATTAAAAAATATTGTGGTTGAATTATTTGTCCTCCATTAAACTCTGGTTTAGCCACACCGCCAACCAACGCAGCTTTATCAACATTGTGATGGTAAACACGTCCAAATTTATTTAAGTAATACAAGCATAACGCTCTTGAACAAGCGTCGGCAATTGCATCACATACGCTATCTGGATGCCCAACTCCCTTCCTTTCGCAAATTTCTGGAAAATCAGAATGTTCAACAGCAAATTTAAGGTCAAGCTGATTAACTTTCAACATATTACATAACCAAGTCAAATTTGTTAAAACAATTATTATAGTATAAATTTAAATTCATAATCAAATATAATAATTATTAAAAAAAAAATGCATCTAAAGCATTTATTATGCTTTAAAATTATAGTAAAAAAACTTTATGCATAAGGTAGAGAACAATTTTACCAGATTATAATAATATTAAACATTTGCGAAAAAGCCTAAATTTCAGTCAAAAAGAATTAGGAGAAAGATTAGGCATTCCACAATCAACAATTTCGAGAATAGAAAATGGGACAATAGATCCTCCCTATTCGAAATTCAAAGTGATCTTTGAATTTTTAGAAAACGAAACCATGAAAAAATCAAAAGCAGAAATGGTTGCAAAAGATATTATGACAAGGAATATAATATCAATAAAGCCAAAATCCTCAATTAAAGAAGCTATAGAATTAATGTACGAAAATAGTATATCCCAACTACCAATAATAGATAATGGACAGAATCTTGGTAGCATAACCTCTAAAAAGATACAAAAAGAGATCACTGATAAACCGGAAATATTAAATATGGATATATCACTTCTAAAAGAACTACCCTTTCCGGAAGTTGAACTCAATTGGAATGCAAAGGATATTTCAAATTTACTAGGTAATTATCCTGCTATTCTTGTAAAAAAAAGTGATAATTATGTGGGAATAATAACAGATTCAGATTTTCTTAAGCTTATAACTAAATAAAAGTCGTAGACAACATTGTTGTGTTTTAGAATTAAATTAATTAATATCAAATACATAATAATAATAAAGATTTTTATAGCCGCTAAATTTTTTATTAATGGGATTTAATGACTGAAACGATACTAAATAAGATAAATGAAATTTTGAAAAAATCTGATTTTGAAACATTATTTTTAGATGAGTATTCTAATAAAAAAAGCAAGTTCTGTTTTGATTTATTAGTAAAAAAAGAAGATTCAATTTTTAGCGTAAAATTAATTTCAAATATTGATAATATTAGCCCAGAAATTATTAATGATATAAAATCTCTTTCTTTATTATTGAAATCTAAACCTTTATTAATAGGTATTAGAAATAGATACCAAAAATTAGAAGATAATACTATTTATATTAGAGAAGGGTTGCCTTTTATAACCTTGAATACATTAGAAAATATTTTAAACAGAAATGTATATCCCTATATTTTAGCTAAACGTGGTGGAGGAGTTGTTTTTCTAAATGGTATCCTGATGAAAGAATTTAGAGAACAACATCTCATAAGTAGAAAGGAATTATCTGAGAAGCTTGGAATAGCTAAGAGGACTGTTTATTCCTATGAGAATGAAAGTTTACGTCCTTCAGAAAAAATTGCTGAAAAAATATCTGATATTTTAGAAAGCAATGATATCTTTAAAAGAATAAACGTTTTTGATTGGCCTATTAAATATGATTTAGATAAAAGAGAAAATTCTGAAGAAAGTGATCTTTCGCCCTTCGAGTCTCATATACAAGAAATTATTAATGATATTGGTATTTGTACATATTGGTATAAAAAAGGACCTATTCCTTTTCAATTATCCATATATTCACAAATTTCTAAGAGTATTCAAGAATCCAATTTTTATCCCATATTTTCAGGTATTACTGAAGATCAAAAAAAGATAAATGAATCTATTGTTAAATGCCTAAGATCATTTACAAAATTATTTCATAAAAACGCTCTTTTCATCATTAATGACAATATAAAAATAACTGATACTTTAATGAAAGAAAAAATACCATTTGTCAAGGTGAAAGATTTAGAAGAGATTGACGATGAAGAGGAATTCATTGAACTTATCCAAGAATTATGAACTAATTTGTGGAATTGATGAGGCTGGTAGAGGGCCAGTTCTGGGGCCTATGGTGATATGTGGTGTATGTTTTCCATCAAATAATTTACGGTTTCTTAATGAGATTGGAGTAAAAGATTCTAAGAAGCTTACAAGCTCAAGGAGAATTGAATTAGCACAAATTATCAAAAGAGAATGTCATTCTCTAAAAGTTAAGATTATTAGTGCTAAAGAGATAGATAATAGGGTAAAAAGGAATTTAACAATGAATCGCCTTGAATTACTTAAATATATTGAGATAATTAATGAATTAAAACCGAATATAATAATAGTAGATGCTGTTGATGTAAATGAAGAAAGATTTGGAGATTCAATAAAAAGATTATTAGATTTTAAACCTAAAGAAATTATCTCAAAACACAAAGCAGACGATATTTATCCTATTGTATCAGCTAGTTCTATAATTGCTAAAGAGATAAGAGATAACTTTATTGAGACTTTAAGAAAAAAGTATGGAGATTTTGGCTCAGGATATCCCTCTGACGTTAAAACTATTAACTTTTTAAGAGATTGGATAATTAAAAATAAAAAACCCCCTTCTATTGCTCGTAAAACATGGGACACTACTAAAAAAATATTAAATGATACACTTTATAGTAAAAATATTAGGGAATATCTAATATAATCTGCTTTACAATCAAGATGATATGATTGGCAGCATACTTGTGAATATTAATATTCCTAATTATCTCATAACCTGCCTTCTTAAATATCTCTTTTTCTCTTTCATATATTTTTTCTGATTTTTGAATGCTATTTATTGATTGGGATTTTATTGCTATTATTAAAAATCCTCCCTTTCTTAAATAATATCTACTGTTCAAAATCGCTATTTCAGCCTGATTGGGTTGAGCCACATCTTGATATATTATATCAATTTCAGTAAAAATAGATTTTGCATACTTTTCTGGAAAGTTTGCGTCTCCCATAATTGGAACTATATTTTTTCTATCCGAAATATTTTGGATAAGTTGTCTCATACTTCTAGGTGCTACTTCTACGCCAAAGATAATACCTTCATATAAAATATCCGATAGGTGAGATATTGTGGTTCCCGATGAAGCTCCTAAATACAAGCATTTTAAATTATGTTTAAATAGATCAATACTAGGATTTTCCAGTAATAAAGCTGCCAACTTGCTTCTAAAAGGATCCCATTCTCTATATTCAATACCTTTATATTTTATTAGTTTCTCTCCGTAAACTCTATTACCGGGAACTAAATTTTTAGTATATAATTTCAAGTTGTTAGGTTGACCAGAAATATATATATTAGAGAACTTTGGATGAGTTCTGATTTCGATATTGCTCAATTGATAAAATCCTCAAACTTTCTTTCTTTTTTTAACTTTTATTGCTTTTCTCTTAGTTTCAGGTTTTTTAGGATATTTTTTTTCGATTTCCTTTACTTTTTCATCGACTTCTTGTGCTAATTCTTCTCCTATAAACTTTCCACCAAAAAAGTCTACTTTACTAGCAATGCCAATTTTTCCAGCAATTAATCTTGATATTTTTCCTCGATGATGTTGTTTACTACCTCTAATTACATTCCACTGATATATTAACCCGTGTTTTGGTCTTTTTTCACCAGACTTTAAAAATCGATATAGTGCTTTTTCTGCTCCTAAAATTTGTATTCTAGATGCTGGCATAAATGCTAATTTCTTTAAGCTTCCAGCTTTCGCTATTAATTTAGCTCCAACTAAACTTCCTACTAAAGCATTAAGATTAGGAACTGTAGATTGCATTATATTCTCTAAATATACTTCTAGTTGTTCTCTAAAATGATCGAGCTGTATAATCTGGTCAGCAAAATTTTGCACCATATCCAATTCAATAGTAGAACCCATTGATTTTGAAGCCAAATCTTCTAACATCTTTATATGCTCATCCTTGAATTCAAAACTACTCCTTATTTTTTCAAATGAAAAGTTCCTTCTATCTCCCAAAATACAAACTAATTTAGCGATAATTATATTATCTTCGATTAATTTATCAGTTAATTCTGGAAAATGTAATCCATACCATTCTCTAAGTCGGCTGGAATACAAACTAATAGATTTTTTAATAGTATCTATTGTATCAATAGTTCGTATTATAATGATATCATTTTGAGCTCCTAAAATGCTCACTTTACTTTTAATTAACTGTTCTTCAATGTTCTTTATGCTTTTGAGGACTTCCATTTCAGAAATATGAATTCCAATTTCATTTAAATTTTTACTTAAGTTAAAGCGAAAATTTCTAAACTCAAGAGCCTCAGTATCCAGTAGGGTTTGATTATCAGGATATTGAGCTACTAAATATTCCAATTTTGCATTATCAAATACAAAGTAATTAAATCCAGAGGTTTTTAATTCCGTTATAAACTTTTTAAAAGCATTAGAAATAGTCTTTTCTTCAAGTAATTGATAAAATTCAATAATTTGGTCCTCATTATTAACATTAATGTAATTTAAGATAGTACCGGCTTCATCGACAGCAAATATTCCAATAAACGTATCTATTATAAAACATTTCATTTTTAAGATTGTCTGCTACAAATTTTCTTAAATAATAATAATAATATTTCCTTAGGTTATAATAGTGATGCTTGAAGTTAATATTTCTGGAATAAAATTAAAAACTCCTATTATCTTGGCTTCTGGTATTTTAGGAGTTTCATACTCTACTATGAAAAGAGTAATTAATGCTGGAGCAGGAGCAGTAACAACTAAATCCATTGGCCCAAGAGCTAGAAAGGGCTATAAAAATCCTTCAATTATTGAGATATTCTCTGGAACATTTTTAAATAGTGTTGGTTTAGCGAATCCCGGAATAGATAACTTCATTAATGAGATCAAAGAACTTAAGTTACTTGGTATTCCTTTAATTGTTAGCATATTTGGAGAAAACCTTGAATCTTATTTAGAAGTTGCTTTAAAAGCTGAAAAAGCTGGAGCAGATGCTATAGAACTGAATATCTCTTGTCCACATGCTGAGGTTTCGGCTATTGGAATTGATAAAAACTTAACCTACTCATTAATTACTGAGTTAAAGGAGAAGATCGATATACCCTTATTTGTAAAATTGACTCCAAACGTTACCGATATTTGTGAAATCGCACTAGCTGCTGAAAAAGCTGGAGCTGATGCAGTAGTAGCAATTAATACAATAAACGCTATGGCAATTGATATTAATGTAAAAAGACCTGTTCTCTCACATGGAAGTGGAGGGATGTCAGGAAGAGCCATCCACCCAATTGCCATAAGAGTAGTTTATGATCTTTATAAAGTATTGAAGATTCCAATTATTGGATGTGGTGGAATCTTTGATTGGAAGGATGCTATTGAATTTTTCTTAGCTGGAGCGTCTGCGCTTCAAATTGGAACAGCGTTTTATCAAGGCTTTAACCTTATTTCACAGATAAATAAAGATCTTATTAAATACCTAGAGCATGAAAAATTGAATGCTATAAGCGATTTAATTGGTTTAGCTCATCAATGGAAAGTTCAGGAGGTACCTGATTTTGAATGAAAACATAATAGAGACAGTTAAAATTAAAAGAATCACTACTCATTGTATAGGTATTAAGACCTTAGAATTCAATTTAAAAGAACTCAATCCCTCGAATTATGTCGCCCCTCAACCTGGTCAATTTGTAATGATATGGGTTCCTGGAGTTGATGAGGTTCCAATGTCTCTATCTGGATCTGATGAGAATGGAAATTGGGCCATAACTGTAAAAAATGTTGGAGAATGCACTAGTGCTATTCATAATTTAAAGAAAGGTGATTTTATTGGAGTGAGAGGACCCTTAGGTAACTCTTTCCAATTACCAAAAGAAAGATCTACTATCTCTTTTCTAATAGGAGGAGGTTTTGGTATTGCCCCCCTAAAGTATCTTGCTTCTGAATTATCAAAAAAGAAATTTAAAACTATAATTATTGAAGGTGCTAAGATTGGTGAAGAAATAATATTCATCGACGATTTTAATACCTTAGATAATGATTATTCTGAAATCTTTTATTGCACTGATGATGGAAGTTATGGATTAGAAGGAATGGCCTCTGAGACATTTAAAAATTTAATTAAGAAACGTTTAAAATCTGATCTAGCAAATCTAAAAGTATATACTTGCGGTCCCGAATTAATGTTATTTGAGATCTTTCAAATCTGTGAGAAATATAATATTGAATTAGAGGCTAGTTTAGAACGAATTATGAGATGTGGTTGCGGTTTATGTGGATTGTGTGCCATTGATCCACTAGGATTATTAGTTTGTAAAGATGGACCAATCTTCAATTCGAAAATTTTAAGAGAAATGGATGATTTTGGTAAATATAAAAGAGATTTCACCGGAAAAAAAATTAATATCTAATAGGGTGTAAATTTTCTTATAAACGCATCTGATTTTAATGGAAGTATCTGAAATAGAAAAAGTAAAAAAGATAGCACGAGCAACTATAGATTATATTCTTCAGCATCCAAATACTCCTAAAGAAAAAATAACAAATATAAAGGGAAGATTTGCAAAAGAATTTCAATATAATGGAGTTGTTAAAAATGCCACAATTCTTGACTATTCAACGGAAGAAGAAAAGAAAATTATAACTAAGCTCTTAAGAAGAAGAACGACACGAACTTTATCTGGTGTATCTGTTATTGCTATAATGACAAAACCGCTTCCTTGTCCCGGTGCATGTATATATTGTCCAGGTCAAGATTCACAGCCTGGGCAAAAAGTTGCACAATCATATACAGGACAAGAGCCTGCTGCTATGAGATCAATTAATAATAATTATGATCCATTTAAGCAAGTTCAAAGCAGAATTACAGATTTAGAAGCAATTGGTCATGAGGTCGATAAAATTGAATTAGTTATCATGGGAGGAACATTTTTATCTACAAATGTTAATTATCAAGAAGAATTTATCAAGGGCGCTTATGAGGGTGTAATTAACAAAAAAACTAATTCCTTAAACCAAGCGAAAAAATTTGCAGAAAGATCTAAGAGAAGATTAATAGGATTAACCATCGAGACTAGACCTGATTTTTGTAAAGAAATTGATGTTGATCGAATGTTGAATTATGGTACAACAAGAGTAGAAATTGGAGTGCAGACCGTTTATAATGAAATTTATACGCTCATCAATAGAGGTCATACAATTAGAGATACCATTGATAGTATTAGGATTGCGAAAGATGCTGGTTTAAAAGTAAATGCTCATATGATGCCAAACTTGATTGGATCAAATAGATCAAAGGATATTCAAGCATTTGAAGTTTTATTCTCCGAGCCTGATTTTCGACCTGACATGTTGAAAATTTATCCGTGTTTAGTTATTAAAGGAACCGAATTATATAATTTATGGAAAAAAGGTTTATATCAACCATATTCCGATAAAGAGTTAGTTGATTTAATTGCTAATATTAAAAAAGATATTCCTCCTTATGTTCGTATCCAAAGAATTATGAGAGATATACCTGCCCAACTAATAGAAGCAGGCTGTAAAAAGAGTAATCTAAGACAATTGGTACAAAAAAGAATGAATGAGTTGAATATTAAGTGTTCATGCATAAGATGTCGGGAATTTGGAATTAAAAAAAGAAAAGAATTCATCGATGAAGAATCTTATGATAAGGTAAAATTTTATAAATATCATTATGAGGCTTCGCAAGGAGAAGAGATGTTTTTATCATATGAGAATAAGGACGAAAATTATTTGATGGGATATCTAAGATTGAGAAAACCTTCAAATTTTGCTCACCGAGCGGAAATAAATGATGAAAAAACTATGCTCGTTAGGGAAATTAGAGTCGTTGGAGAATTAGTTCCAAAAGATATAAAACCTACTAGAGGTACTCAAATTCAACATCGTGGCTTTGGAAAATCATTAATGTTGCAGGCTGAAAAAGAATCTCTTGAGAAATATGATGCCAAAAAATTAACAGTTATTAGTGGTATTGGAGCAAGAGATTGGTTCTATGATTTAGGATATAAGAAAGATGGTCCCTATGTTTCGAAACTTTTAGTATGAAAAAGATTGAATTATAGGATTTTTGGTTTTCGCCCTTAAACATTGCTTTTAGACTTATAGCAGGAGTCTCCTATTAAGAAAATTCCTTGACAATAGATTATTATTTTAATTCAATATTTAAATTGATATGTTAGATGATAAATCAAAAAATGAAGGTCAGATTATTAAATAAGTCAAAAATTAAGAGAAACTAATATTTTTAAGGATACATTTCTGCTTAAAATGAAAACCAATTTAAAATGATTTTGAAAAAGTTCATATTGGTGAGGAACTCAGATATCTAAAGCATTTTTAAAGTAATAATACTGTAATCAAACTGATTATTTACTTTTGAATGAATTGTATTTTCAAATATTATAATTATCATTTATCTTAGACATAGATTTAATACTAATCTACTTTTTTATAAATTTAAATATATTAGATATAATTTGTTAGTAATGTCAAGAATAAAACAAACCATTTCTATTTCAGATAATCTTAAGAAAAAAATTGACGAATACGTAGGTGAAAATCACAAAAAATTCCCTAAAGATGAAAGATTTAAGAGTACTTCCGCTTTTTATGATTTTGTTATGAGAAAAACACTTAAATGTTTTGAAAAGGGAAAATCCTTAGATGATTTTGAAAAATTTGCCGATAGCGAACTTGTAGACTTATTCGATAAATTTTCTTTTAGACAATTTATACCTATTTTTGAACCTTCATTAGAAATGAATCGATACACAGAGTTAGATATAAATATGACCATTCGGTTCTTATTCTCATTAAAACGATTGGCATATCAGAGTGGATATAATCCAAATGACACTAACACACTAGCAGTATTTATTGAAAGAATGGGTAATTATATCTTTTCTAATAGATTGACTAAAGATTTTAAATTTGATATAATCATAGATGAAAAGACAAAAAAACTTAAGAAACTAATAATTGAACTAGCGGGGATTTATAGAAATATAACATTCGAAAATTTTAAGCTTCTGACTGCTGAATGTGCTATTTTTGGAACAAAAATCATTAACCTATTTCATTCCCCAGATGAAAATTATTGTAGATTAGAATTAGAACCAACATCTTTATATTTTCAGCAAGCTATTGATAAAAAAAAAACTTTAGAGTTAATTAAGCAGAATTTAACCTATCTCCTTAATTATAGCAAAATAGTAAATGATAAACCCTATTATTTATGGATAAAAATGGCAAATGACAAGGATATAACCCTTTTATTTACCAATGAAAAAAGTAGAGAAAATTGGATTAATTCAGTCGTAGATGAAATCAATAAATTTAGTGAGAAGGAAAGATTACTAATAAATATATTAAAATTGTTTGAAGCATTACATTGGATTGATATTGAAGACCTTGAACTGAGGAATTTCCGATTCAGACTATCTAAAGAAAAATATAAAGAAGAAATCGATTTTCTTCTAAATTACCTATCAAATTATGGAGAAATAAGGACTATAAATGATATTTATTATCTAGATTAAGAACTGAGCGATTTTTATGACTTCAAAAAAATTTTTATCTAATAAAAAAACTGCAAACCAGACAATATCGATTTCTCCAGCTTTAAAAGATTGGATTGAACGCTTTGTAAATGTTGAGAGAAAGAAACATCCTAATGATACCAGATTTAAAAGTATATCTTCCTTTTACACATACATCATGGAGAAAAGTATGGAAATCCTCGAAAGAGGGAAATCTCTTGAAGATTTTGAGAGATTTGTAGATGGCAATACTGAAAATTTTTTCGATTCTATGACATTTAAAGCATTAATTCCTTTTCATGAAGAAGTGGCTAGGACACATAGGTATACTGACATTACTTTTAAACAGTTAACAAGATTCCTTTTTGCTATAAGAAAGTTATATCTGGATGGAATAGAACCTTATGATTACAATACGCTTTTAGATAGATTTGAAGTTTTTAGAAAATTCTATTTGGAAAATAAAATTGCAAAGGAAATGAGGCTAGAACTGTTTACTAATGGGAATGTTAGATATCCTAAAGCAATTTTTGAGTTTGTTGGGAATTATCAAAATTTATTCTGGGAGAATTGCAAACTAAATGCTGCTGTTCTTGGAATAGTAGGAACTCGAATAACGGATGTTATATATTCTGTTAAAGATTTATATTGCAGGTTTAATATAAGCGCCACTGATTTAATATTTAGAAATGATATACCTAAGAAAGATCGAATTAAACTAGTGCAGGATAATGTAAATACTTTAATTAATCTAAAGTATGTAATAAATGATGAGGATTTCTACTTATGGATGAAATTGGCTAAGGACAGGGGCCTAATAATAAATTTTAATAATGAGAAAGTCAAAAATCGATGGATAGAACTAATAGTTAACGAAATTAAGAAATTTGGTGATAAAGATCAATTTAAATTGGATTTCCTCAAATTTTTCGAGAAATTGCATTGGATTGAAATAGAAAGTGAAGATCAATTAAGATTCAAAATACGATTATCAGAAGAACAATATAAAAATGAAATAAATTGGTTATTAGATCTAGCCTCGAAATATTCAAAAGTGAATCAATCAAATGGTAAATATTATCTAGAATAATAATTTCCAAACTTCCAGATTCATTGAATCACTGTTTTAAATTAAGATAAAATACTCTATAAAAATAAACAAGGATTAAAAAAATATAATCGATTTAATTAGATATTTTATCCACATTGCATTATAGTTAAATTAAATAACTCTATTTTCAAAATTGATTACGATCTAAAAAAATAGTGATTCTAAATGGAATTCGATTATAAAGAGCTCGGACTGAAGTGTGGCTTAGAAATTCATCAACAATTAGATACTGAGACAAAGTTATTTTGTCGATGTCCTACTATACTCCAAGGAACAAGAGAGCCAGATTTTACAGTCAAAAGGTATATGAGACCCGTACTGGGAGAGATGGGAACATTTGACAAAGCTATGCTCACAGAATATGAAAAAGGTATGGACATTATTTACGAGGGTTATAATGATGTTATTTGCACCTATGAATTAGATGATACCCCTCCTTTTTCATGTAATAATGAAGCTCGAAGGATTGCTCTGCAAATCGCCCTACTATTGAATGCTAACATTATTGAAGAAATGCATGTATGTAGGAAAAATTATTTAGATGGAAGCGTTCCGAGTGGCTTTCAGCGGACCATGATTCTTGGAACTGATGGATATATAACATTAGAAAATGGAAAAAATATTAGAATAGATATATTAAGTCTGGAAGAAGAAGCTGCGAGAAAAATAAAAACTGAAAATAAAACCAACTACTTTCGTTTAGATCGGTTAGGAATTCCATTGGTTGAAGTAACTACTAAACCAGATATTAGCACTCCTGATGAATGCAAGGAATGTGCGGAACGTATAGGATTATTATTCTGGTCAACTAATGTTAAAAAGGTTATCGGTTCTATACGTCAAGATGTTAATGTTAGTATTAAATCAGGCACAAGGATAGAAATTAAAGGAGTTCAAAAATTAAGCTGGATTATCCCTTTAATTAATAATGAAGTTTCTCGTCAGATTAATTTAATTGAAATTAAAAATGAATTAACTAATAGAAAAGTAAATCCTAGTGATATTTCTAAAGACTTCGTTGATATATCAGAAAAAATGATAAGTATAAAATCTAAGTTTATTCAGAGGGGTTTTAAATCAGCAGAAAGGTTATACGGGATTAATTTCAAGAATTTTAAGGGAATTTTTGGAAAAGAATTAATGAAAGATTATCGATTTGGAACAGAAGTTAGTAGTAAGGTAAAAGCTATTGCTGGACTTAAAGGGATCATTCATTCTGATGAAAATCTCCAAAATTATGGCATTACAGATGATAATGTTGAATTAATTAGAACTTTACTAAATTCAAAAGAAAACGACAGCTTTATTTTGTTACTTGGGATTGAGAAAGAAGTGATTAAAGCGCTGGAAGTAATAATTAATCGCATAAAATTCGCTTTTATGGGAGTCCCTCCTGAAACAAGAAGAGCCTTAGAAGATGGTAAAACCGAATTTCTAAGAGAGCTACATGGTGGAGCAAGGTTATACCCTGATACAGATTCCAAGGCAATAATTAATACATCTCAAGAAGTCAAAACAATAAAGAAAAATTTACCAGAATACCCTTGGGAAACAATTAAAGAATATTCAACAAACTATAATACAGAAGAACGTATGATAAAAGAATTAATTTTTAATGATAAACTAAAGCTGTTTGAAAAATTAATAAAAATCTATCCTGAAAATCCTACAATTTTATTTACAACTCTCTTAGAAACTACTACAGCTTTAAGAAGAGATGGAAAGAATATAGATTTAATTTTAGACGAAGATTATATCAAAATATTTCAAGAATTAAAAAGTAAGAGTATAGGGAAAGAAGCCATTGAAGAAATTATGATCACTAAAACAGAAAATCCTAACTTAACCATAAATCAAATTAAAGAAAAGTTAAAAATTGAGAGTATTTCAATTGAAGAATTAAACAAGATAATACTTAAAATAATTAAAAAGAACATTCAAGTTATAAAAGAAAAGGAAATGAGAGCAATAGGACCCTTAATGGGAGAAATTATGAAGGAAGTTAGAGGCAAAATCGATGGAGCTATAGTTTCAAAAGAATTAAAAAATCAACTACAAAAAAAGTTAAAGGAGTTGAAATAAATGGAAGATAACTTAAAGGGTTATAAAGGAAAAGCTAAAGAATTTCTAAAAAGAAATAAATTAAATATTTGGGATATAGTAAGCTTAAAAACCGAAAAAACTCAATTAGAAGGAATATTGTTACCTCGATATGAGCATTCTGCTCCAAATCTAATTGAACTTAAGCTTGAAAATAACTATAATATTGGGATAAATATTAACGAGATCACAGAAATAAGGAAAATTGGGAAAAAAGAAGCCCATTATAAAATCCCAGAAAAAAAATTTCCTCATAATAATAAACTACCTAATATTAAAATGTTAGGAACCGGTGGAACTGTGGCATCTCGATTAGATTATACCACAGGTGCCGTAATTCCTTCTTTCACACCAGGTGAATTGTTCAGTTCTGTCCCAGAATTAGCAGAAATTTGTAATCTTGAATGTGAATCCGTGTTTGAAATATTATCTGAAAATATGAAACCTGAGGATTGGCAAAAATTAGCAGAAAAAATTAAAGAAGCAGCAAATTCAGGCATTGAAGGAATTATCATCGGTCATGGGACTGATACCATGAGTTTCACAAGTGCAGCATTATCTTTTATGCTAAAAAACTTATCTATTCCAGTAGTCTTAACAGGCAGTCAAAGAAGCTCAGATCGTCCATCATCTGATGCTGCTTTAAACTTAATTAATGCTGCTACCGTTGCCACATCTGATATTGCAGAAGTGGTTGTTGTAATGTTGGGTTCACCATCTCACAATTACGGGTTAATTCATAGAGGAACCCTTGTTAGAAAAATGCATTCTTCAGTTAGAGACACTTTTAGAACTATAGATGATATTCCTCTAGGGATGGTAAGGAATCGAATTGTGAATATGTTTAAACAAAACTATAATAAGAGAAAAAAGCAAGAAGTCATTGCCCTTACTAAATTTGAAAAGAAGGTAGCCCTAATTTATTCATATCCAAGCTTAGAACGTGAAGTAATTGATTTCTATATTGATAAAAAATATAAAGGAATTGTATTAGCAGGCACAGGATTAGGTCATGTAAGTAATACTCTCTATAAGGCTATTGAAAGAGCCACTCAAGAGGGAATTACGATCTTAATGACAACACAAACCTTACATGGGTTCACTGGAATGAATGTTTATTCAACAGGTCGAGAATTGCTTCACATAGGTGTAATTCCAGGACGGAATCTTTTACCAGAAACTGGGTATGTAAAACTTGGATGGGTTTTAGGGCAAACAAGCGAACCAAACGAGATTAAAGAATTATTATTAAAAAATATTGCGGGAGAATTCATAGATAGAGAAATTCCAATCGCCTTTAATTATAATATCGACCAACTATTAAAAGATAAAAAACTCTTGCTTCAATAAACCTTAATTTTAAAAGTATTGCACAATAAAAAATTTAAGTTAGAAGTATCTTTTTTTTCTTAATAAATATTTGAGTAGAAAATTCAATGACAGAGCAAGATTTAAGTAAAATGTTCAGTTGTCCTCGCTGTGGAACCATGGGAGCTATTTATGTTTTAAAAATTGCGGGAGGCAGAATGGTTATTAAACAAAGATGTCCAATTCATGGAGGTCGAAGCTATAACGTTCCTTTAATGCAGAAAGATCTTTTTCTTCCTTATATTAAAGACGCGGTCTTTCGCTGTTTTAAGTGTGGTCAAGAGGCTAAAGTAGATTACTTAAAAATAAAAGGCCCTTGGACTCTAATTAGATCAAATTGTCCGACACACGGAAAAAAATTACCTATCCAGAAAATATGGACTTCTGTCTATAATGAACTTTCAGCTGTAGCTGATCAAAAAATGCCTCCAGATATGGAACAAAAAGAAATTCCATTAGAAGAAGAAACAACTCCAAGTGAGGAAAAAAAATTCTGTCCCAATTGTGGAGCGCCAATAACTGGAGAAGAGAATTTTTGTGGCGCCTGTGGTTCAAAATTAGAAAATTTGTAATTCAATCTAATTTTTTTTTTTCCTAATCGTATCTAAAGATTTAATCCCTTAAAAATCTCTAAAAATGAAAAAAAATTTAAACTTTCTTTAATTACAAAAGATTAATTCAATCATATCAGTGATCCTTATGGGGAAACGTATATTAGTGCAAAGAAAAGGACACGGAAATCTATGGGCACGATCTCCAAGTCACCGACATATTGGTAATGTGAAATACCGCCCATTCAAAGAGAAAGAAAAACTTCGTAAATTTAAAGTGTTAGAATTTATTCATTCACCTGGAAGAGGTGCTCCAGTAGCGAAAATTCAATACGACGATGGCCAAAAAGGATTTTGGTTACCTCCTGAAGGAATTTATGAAGGAGAGGAATTTTTTCAATCAAAAACGGGATATGGTCAAGATGTAAATATAGGAAATATCCTCCCTCTTAAAAAGATTCCACTCGGAACTCTTGTTTTTAATGTTGAGGGGACTCCAATGGATGGCGGTAAGTTTGCTCGCGCATCGGGCGTTGCGGCTATTGTACAGAACAAATCAAAAAGTAAAGTTCAGCTACTATTCCGTTCCAAGAAAAGCAAATGGTTTAATGAAAATTGTTATTGTACAGTCGGAGTTGTTGCTGGCGGTGGAAGAACTGATAAACCATTCCTGAAAGCAGGAAATAAATTTCACTCCTTAAAGTCTAAAGCAGCTAAATGGCCTGTAGTTCGCGGTTCTGCCATGAACGCTAGCGATCATCCTTTTGGCGGCGGACGTCATAAACATCCTCACATTTCTACGACCACTTCTCGAAATGCTCCACCCGGAAGGAAAGTTGGATTAATTGCAGCTCGACGTACCGGATATAGAAAATAATAATTATTTATTTTTGTAAATTTAACTTCATAGACTTATTTTCTAGTATCCATTTAAGAATTATCCCAAAAATTAATGATTCTTGACCTTCCATACTATGACCGCAATTTCGTAATAAGATAGCATGTTCATCTGGGATTCCCGATTGGATCTTATTTAATTGAAATGTTAGTGAAGGTGGAAAAATGTTATCGTCTTCACCATGAATAAGATAAACACGATCCTTATTAAATTCGGGATCATTTTTCAAGTAATAGTGTGCACACAATTTTAATGCTTTTTCATCTTTCACCTTCGACATTACACGCCTCACGAACCATCCGGAGGAGAGAAACGGAAATTTTCCCCCAACTAGAATTTCAACGTCATGTAAAGCACTAATCCCAATAACCATCGCAACACGTTCATCTTGATAGCATTTTGTTAATACAGAAGTCCCTCCCATTGACTTTCCTATACAACATAAAGATCCTTTCCTAACATCTTCAAAAGAGCAGACTAAATTTATAATAATATCAACATCAGTATACAATTTATACCACTCTGATTTATTTCCACCAGCTTCTCCATGCCCTCTTTGATCAAAAGCAATAGTAACATAACCCATATGGGCTAAAGCAATGAGATTAATTTCATTAACTTCTTTATTCCTCCAAAATCCGTGAAAAAATATAATGGTTGGTCTTGGTTCAGGATATCGACATCCCTTAGAGGTCAATGTTGTCTCTGAAACTGAACGATAAAAAATCCCAGCCGATTTAACACCATCTTCGAATTTAATTTCTACTTTTTGAATATCTACAGTACTTTTAGAGATATTTTCAAAATGACTTTCTGGTCTGTGGATTCCTGCTTTGAAAAGCGCAAACCCAACGAAAATAGAAATAATAATATATATAATTCCCAGAAATAAATTTTCGTAATCAATAAAAATAACCAAAATCAAAATGCTGTTAATAATTATGAATATAGGAAAAATTAATAATAAAATCCAAAGTCGCATTTTTAAATAAATAAATTAAACCTATTTTTACTTTGCTTTTAAAAAAATAATGAAGAAAGAGATTAATGACCTTTAAAATTCAAAGTAATATTTTTCAATAATTCTTTATATCTGGAGCGGAGAGTCACTTCTGTGACCCCTATTATTCGAGAAATGTCTTTTTGACTCACCTTAACGTTTCTTAATTTTGCTATTAAGTATAAAGATCCCGCACATAGACCTTTAGGATCTTTCCCTGATATAGATCTTCTTTTTATATAGTTTTGAAGCACTTGAACTGCCTCTTTTTCCACTTCGATTCCCAAATTCAGGTCTGCGCAATAGCGGGGTATTAAGGAGACTGGATCTATATGGGAAATCTTTAAATTTAATTCCCTTATAAGAATTTTGTAACATTTTTTAACAATATTATCATTTATTGAAGCCTCATCTAATATCTCTTGAAGCGTAATTGGCACTCTCTCATCTTTGCAAGCATAATAAGCGCAAGCAGCAACCATTCCGTTAATAGAACGCCCCCTAAGCAACTGTCTTTTAAAAACCTCCTTATATAACCGAACAGCTGACTTCTTTACTCTTTCTGGAAAATTTAGATTTCCTCCAATTCTTTTTAGTTCTGTAATAGCCATGAGCATATTTCTTTTTTCCCATGATAAATGTGTATTCCATTTTGCTGCCCTTCTTAAGTCAGGATTCTTAATTTTTGTCCTGTCAATAACCGTACTTAAACCAATATCTGGCATTAAAATTGACATGGGTGACCCTGTTCTTTCCTTCTTATCTTTTTCATGTTTTGAATATGCCCGAATTCCACTATGATTTATGTCAAGTCCTCTCTCTCCAACAACTAAACCACATTGCTTACATACAGTTTCTCCTCTTTCTTGGCTAATTATTGTTGCACCACCACATTCTGGGCAAATATTAGACAGCGCATCTATTTCAACAACCATACTTTAATACCTCAACCTTATTTTTGATAAAAAATTTTTTTGTCGCTTTTTTCATGCGAAAATTTTGAACACAATTAGTATGATTTTTTACACACACATATTTTTTTGTTATGATCAAATTAGCTCATTTTAGTATTTAAATATTATGGTCAGAAACTCACTATTTATAAATGATTTATAAACAAATTTTCCCTTTTTTTTTTTTACAACAAATTAAAATTTTGCTCAGGAGTATAAATTTATTAAAATTTTTTTTAATAAGGAGTTTGGTGTAAAGGGAGTTAATAAAGACACATAATATCCAGACATGATTTTACAAATAAATGTGGATCTTAAATTTCACCATATTTCAATTTTTTCACACGAATTGAAGGGAAAAAAAAGAAATAATTATCACTTTTATTTGGCTTATTACGCCCTTAAATCAAAAATTCTTATTTACATAAAATTAAATATATGAAATACATTATCATCTTGATTTGATAACAAATCTATCCAAATATAAAGGTGATCCTTAAATCACTAAAGCGCCTTATAAATCTGATGACAAGGAAAAAGAACGGGAATTAGACAAGTCAGATAGAGATATGAACAAGGATGAACAAAAACAAAAAGATAATGAATTAGATGATATTAGAAGAACATTTAATGAAGAAGAAATTGAAAATCTTGATTTAGAGAGTGAATTAGGGAAAAAGTTGATAGAATTATATGAAGATCAAACAGAAAGACATGCTGTTTGGCGTGGTAACGTTACTGAGGCTTTTAAAAAGTGGTTAAAGGGAGAAAAAATATATAGTCGTGAAAAAGAACGCATCTCGTTATATGTAGAAGAAAAAACTAAAGATGAATGGCAAGAATTTATCAACAAGAATAAAAAGGACTTTCCAACCTTTTCCGAGCTAATTAGACAAGGAGTAAATACATTTATAGAAGATTCTAAACTAGGAGGGAATCCATTGTCAAAATTGTATCAAAAAACTATTTCTAATATTTCTCACGCATTAAAGGAACCCCTTACCTCAATCAAAGGTTATTCACAATTTTTATTTGAAAATGAAACTTATAAAGAAAAATTAAGTGAAGATGTTCAAGAAAAACTTAAGAATATATTAGAACAAAGCAATATTCTTGAAAATAGAATAATAAGCTTCTTGGACAATATTAAAATCCAGAACCATGAGTATGATATCCTTTTAATCGAAGATGATTTAGCAACAATTCGATTAATTACAAGTTATTTTGATAGCAAAGGATATATGTGCAAAGGCGTCGTTAGTGGTTCAAAAGGATTAGAGGAATTAGGGAGAGCTCAACCAAAAGTAATTTTACTAGACATAATTCTACCCGACTTAAGTGGGTATGATATTTGTAAAACCATAAAATCAGATAAGGAGTTTAAAAAAATACCAACTTTCTTTTTAACTGCAATTTCTGGTTCTGAAGTCGAAAAACATTTAAAAGAAACTAAAGCTGATGGATATATATTAAAGCCATTTAACTTTTCTGATTTTAGAGTAATTTTTGACATTTTGAATGATGCCTAGTCATCCTTACATAAAGAGTAACTCTTTTATTTTTATATAAAAAATTTTTTATTTTTACAAAAATTAATTTTTATCTGGTAATCAATATTAGTTTTCAAATATTTTTTACATACAGATATAAATTTATACATACTGAGATCTATGGCTGAGCAAGAAATTCAAGACAGTAACCATGACGATAAGGATGAGCATAATGCTCCATTAATGGCTGATGAAGAAATTGAAAACCTTGATTTAAATAGCCAAAAAGTAAAAGGACTGATGAAAAAGTATGAAAAAGAAACTGATAAATATGCTGTCTGGCGTGGAAATGTTACTGAAGCTTTTAAGAGATGGTTAAAAGGAGAGAAGATTTATGATCGCGATAAAGAAAGAATTTCACTCTATGTATCTGAAGATACTAAAGATGATTGGCAAGATTTTATAAACCAGAATAAAGAAACTTATAATACGATTTCGAAACTCATTCGGGATGCGGTTGATTATTTTATTCATGAAAAGTCTAGCATTCTCGGTGATCGCTTTAATAAATTGGACACTGAAGCTTTAACAAATCTTTCTCATGCACTAAAAGAACCTTTAACTACAATAAAGGGTTTTTCCCAGTTATTACTTGAAAATTATCAAAACCAATTGGATGATAAAATATTAACAACTATTCAGAATATCTTTGATCAATCTCTTCTTCTTGAAAACAGGATTATTAATATTCTTGATAATATAAAAATAGAGTCAACCCAGTATGATATTCTATTAATTGAAGATGATTTAGCCACAATTAGGCTACTCACAAGTTATTTTGAAAGTAAAGGATATACTTGTCAAGGAGTTGTAAGTGGCACAAAAGGAATCGAAGAATTAAGAAGTAATCTTCCTAAATTAATATTACTAGATATTATCCTCCCAGATTATAGTGGTTATGAGATCTGCAAAATGATTAAATCAGACCCTAAATTAAAAAATATACCTGTATTTGTTTTAACTGCTATCCCTGGATCTGAAGTCGAAAAACATATGAAAGAAATTAAAGCTGATGGCATTATCCTAAAACCTTTCGATTTTTCTGATTTTGAAATTATTTTCAAATTATTATAAAATTCCTCTATTAAAAAAATCAAAAATTAATGATCTTTTTAGCTTTAGTGTTATCCTAAAATAGAAGATTTCTTATATTATATCTACCTTATTTTACTAAGTAATTATACTTCTAATATGGATGGGCTATTGGCGCAGTCAGGTAGCGCAAATATCTCATAAATTTTTTATGAGTTAGTAGAACCGGCTCTTAACCGGCAGGTCGGGGGTTCAAAATTTCATTAGGCTTTCCCTAATGATTGAAAATCCCCTATAGCCCGCTTTTAATTATGTAAGGTCACACTCATCCTAAAGAAAATGAGATTTACTTTTGTATTATGTAATAGTCAGTTAGAAGTTAAATCAAAATGTTTTACTCTCTTTTTACCCTTATATGAGCGCAGACGGAGGGACTCGAACCCTCGAGCGCTTTCGCGCACCGGCTTGCTTGAATAAAGCTTTACTCAAGGCCGGCGTCTTACCAGCTAGGCTACGTCTGCGTATTAAAGATAATCTTTTACCTTATTTAGTATTAACATATTTAGTATTAAAATAGATTATATTTAATATAATAAATCTTTTTTTATTCTTTTCTTTACAATGGTAAGGCTTTTACGTTATTTACGGAAAAATATAAATTTTACCCCATATTTAACTCTTATTGAGATGGTGTAAAAATGAGTGCAGCTAAAGATTTTCGATATCTCATACCTCAACGAATTTTTGATGAGATTACTCAAAAAGCAGCTGAAGAATATCCCTATATTATACATTTTTGGATATTTGCGGATAGAAAAGAAAATTTCGGGATTGTAAATAAATTCATAATTAATACAGATTTACGCAAGACTAAAGCTCATGTAAAACCTAGGAGTTGGATGCGCTATAAAAAATCAAAAATCTACAATATGCGTAAGTTCAAGCAGGAGCTCGGTTGTGACATCGTATGGCAAGGACACTCCCATCCCGGAGGCAACGAGAAGCTTCATGGGATTGACAAGAGGATCCTCAAATATTTATCCAATGGCGTCATGATAGTAATAATTCCTCCCGTTCCAGATAAGCAACAAGAACCTCATTTGGTAGGATGGTACTATGATAAGAGATATACTAAAAAACCTATAATAGAAAAAATGATTTTTGAGATAATCTCTGAATAGACAATAGTAAACTATGCTGCTATTGTCATTCTCTTCTTTTTTAGACTTCTATGCTTATATAAAAAAATTAAGTAAAATTAAAAAGTTTCCAAATTTTTGATTCTGTAATTTTTACTTATTAGCTGAAGAATTAGCAGTGAACGAAATATCCATAATAAATCATGAAATCGAACCAATCGAATCAAAAAGAGAATACTTTCTTCAAATTGATATCCTTAAAGCACTAATGATATTTTTGGTAATATTTGATCATACAATTCCTTGGGACTACAAAGATTATATGGGAGTTGCATTATGGGAAAGAATTTCGATACCAATATTTTTAGTAATATTGGGATTTAATGTAGCACACTCATTTAGGCAAAAAGGACAAGTAAAGTTAAAAGAACTCTATTCTTGGAGCTATTTCAAGCGCAAATTCTGGCGTTATATTTTTCCATTTTTGATTCTCTATTTTGTGTCAACTCTACTTGGTTTAATTATTAATGGTTTTGAGGCTTTGACTCAGTTTCAACCTCAATGGGATTATAGTCATCTTATTATTGGAATCTTACCTTTTTGGGGACCGGGGAACTGGTTTTTACCGGTGCTTTTTACATCTATTATTCTCTTACCACTCATATATAAAGGGTTTTCAGGCAAATTAATATGGAGAATAATCACTCTTATTGCCTGCTTCGCGGTTGAAATAGCAGTTCGTTTAATATTTTTCTTCTACGTTTATATGCCAACACACTTGGTATCATTTCCAAGTTGGCAGGCTTTCTATAATTACTTGCATACATACCTTTGGGTGGCTACGAGCCCACTTTTTATGCTCTCTGCTATTGGATTAGGTATGTGGATTTCTAAAAATCCAAATGTCTTAGCAAGACAAAACAAGTTTATATGGGTTTTATTTTTTTTAAGCTTACTTTATCTTATAGAATATCAATTTTTTGGATTTAGATTCACAGCTTTCGGGCTTCCGCTAATACAAGGGGATTATAACTTTTTAGTATTTCCCTATTCTGCTTTTCTATTTCTACGAGCGATGAAGGGATTTCCTAAAAAAAGTAATAATAAATTTTTAAAATCCATTGCTGTTATAGGGAAAGCAAGTTATCACATCCTCTTAACCCAAATTCTTTACTTTGCCATAGTATATTCTATATATGGGGATCATTATTGCGCTAGTCTTCTTGGAATAAATTATACCAATATTGGGATATGTTTCTTATATTTACTAATTAATTGGTTATATTGTATTCCCTTTGGTGTCCTCTGGTGGTATACAGAAAACAAAATACGTACTTATCGAAAGGGATAAATTGGATTAAATTAAAATGACTATAATTTTCATAAAATGGAGTTTATTCCTTTTTAATGAAAAAATATTAAAATTTTGGATTTTTATATGCAAAATATAGATAAAGTTGCTATTAGGAGAATTATGCTCAGGTCGCTTAGCCTGGTAGAGCGTATATAACGTGCCTAAAGCGCCGGTCTGCTAAACCGGTGTCCGATGGACCCGTGGGTTCGAATCCCACCCTGAGCGTCTCTATAAAGTATATATAAGGGCTCGTGGTCTAGTGGTTATGACGTCGCGCTTACACCGCGAAGGTCGGGAGTTCGATCCTCCCCGAGCCCACTAATCTCCAAATAGATTCTTTATTCTTTCGGCTCTAATAGCACTTATTTTACAATTGATTAAATATTTACCAATTTCAGAGATTATTCCAGGAGCCTCGGTTCCTTCTTTTAATCTCACAATACTCTCTAAGAAACCATAACTTCCTAAAGAGATAATATCTCTTATATGATTAGTTCTAGTAAGAGCATTTTTTACTTTTCCTATTGTTTCTCCACTAATGAAAACACTATCTATATCATCGCTTATTAATTCTCTATAAAAGCGTAAAGTATCGTCTGCGAATATTCCCTCAATGTGAGCTTTCTCTTTATCCACTTTTTCAATTTTAACAAAAACTGGAAAATTGTTTATGAAATCATATTTTTTAATAACTTCTGAAATAGAAATCTTTTTCCCACTGCATAATTGATTCCTGATGGCGTAAAGTGTTATTAATACATCAGTTTTGGGATTTAATATACCACAATCAACAAAGATGCCAAATCCAACCTTTCCTACATCTACCATTAAAGCTTTATATACGTCTCCAATAGATACGTTATCAAAAATCTTAATAGCACCAATTTCTTTTTTTAAAAAGTTGCAGACGAAAACTTCCTCAGGACCATTGATTTCAATTTCAAATCTACTATCGTAAGGCCTTAACTTTTTTATTCTAATTTTTGTATTTGGAAAAGCCTTTATCTTTTTATTTAAATATCTTAAATATTTAGAGAAGTAACTTTTTTTTTTTTCTTCTGATGAGAGATTATAAATCTTATCTATAAGAACTAATTTTTTAACCATTTATTAAAATAAGACCTTTGATTGTAATAGGTTTAATAAAATAATAAAATCCAAAAAAATATTTTGTTTTTTCCAATATTTAGTCCTAAGAAGATTTAAATTTAAATAATTTATGTTAGATTACACGATAAAAATAAATCTAAATTTGATAAGAGTTATGGATGAGCAAAGATTTTTTGATTTAGTCGCAGCATTAAGAGAATATGAGGGAACTGAAGAGATTTTTTTATTAAATGCTAATGGTGAAATTCTTTTTATGTCTGAAAATTTTTCATTGACCAAAGAAGAGGCGAAAGAAATACTAGACGCTTGGAAAGAGAGTAAACCTGCTCTTACATTCCAAAATTTCAGATTCGCAATATTAAAGAACGATGATATTCAGCTAGCAGCGAAAAACATCACTCAAGGAAAAGGAAATATTGTTGGGTCTATAACAAAAGAAGGAGATTACCTTGTTGCTCATACAAGAGACGAGGGGATGATCTTACTAGAATGGTCAATATTCATTAACAAAGTTGCATGGAGTTAGGACTAATTTTTTTTAGTCTTATTCAAATCATGGAGATTTGAATAAATCTTTAAAACATTAAAAAAAAATATAAATTGAATTATTTATTACTTCAATTTAATCAGTAAAAAATAATGTAAATAAATAAAATTAAAAAAGTTAAAGGAGTTTATAATGTTCCAGCAAGCAGGAAGAGGTTATGATATGGCTATAACTCAATTTTCCCCAGAAGGTCGTCTATTTCAGGTGGAATATGCCATTGAGGCTGTACGGAGAGGGACGACGGCTATTTGTTGTAGAAATAAGCATTCTGTTGTATTTGCCGTCGAAAAGAAGAGCTCTGAGCTGCAAGAGGTTATTGGTTCAGAGAAAATTTTTAAGATTGATGACCATATTGGAGTGGCGATTGCTGGACTTACGGCAGACGCGCGCGTTCTAGTTGATAGAGCGCGTGTCCAAGCTCAGGTTAACCTTTTGAATTATGATGAGAAAATTTCTGTGAAGGATTCAACTTTAAACATTTGTGAATATTTACAATTATTTACCCAAAATGCAGGAGTTAGACCATTTGGTGTAAGTTTACTCATTGGTGGAATAGATCCTGATGGTAATGCTGTTTTATATTTGACGGATCCTTCAGGAGCTTCATGGGGATACAAAGCATTCGCAATAGGTTCAGGAGCATCTGAAGCAAGGGCTTATCTTGAAGAGCATTATAAGGAGGATATCAATGAGGAAGAACTTAAACTACTTCCACTGAGGACGTTAAAGGAAATAATGGGAGATAATTTGAATAAAAATAGTTGTGATATTGCTTTCATATTAAAAGATGATGTGTCATTTAGATTGTTAAATTTGAAAGAAAAGGAAGAATTACTAGCTAAACTTGTAACTTCCTAAAAATTCAAGGTTAGCCTTTAAAGTTAAAAAGACAATACGTAAGCTCTCAGTATAGGGAAGAGGTCCATTGTATTATGATCGATAGAGCTCGAATTGATTTAGGAGATTTCATTGTTGGACGTGTTGAGAAAGAAGGGAGAGTATTTGAGATGCTATTAGATCCCGAAAGAGCTTGGGAAGCAAAAAAAATTGTTCGGGATGAAATTAATAAACGTCTTAAGGAAGGAAGTGAAAAATCTCGTCTTACTGTTCAAGAAATCTTGAATCATCCTAAAATTTCAATAGATTTAATTTTTGAAAGTTTTATAGTTTTTGAGGATTTAAGGCGGGGTAAAAAAGCAACTGACGGGGATATGGAAGCAATATTTAATACTACAGATGGTAGATTAATTGCATGCCATATGTTATTAGATGGTGATATTCAATGGACAAAAACTCAACGAGAAGAAGAAAGGGATAAGAAATTGAAACAGATTATAACTATAATAACCAAAAATGCTATTAATCCACAAAATAACAAACCACATCCGTATCAAAGAATTGAAAAAGCAATTGAGGAAGCAAAGGTTAAGATCGATTTAATGAGAAATGCTGAAGAACAAGTTGATGATGTTGTTAAGAGTATCAGAGCGATAATCCCTATAAGAATGGAACAGGTAGAAATAGCAATAAAGATTCCTTCAGCATTTACAGCTAAAGGTTATAATATCGTTGCCCAAATAGCTCATATTAAAAAAGAAGAATGGCAATCAGATGGTTCTTGGGTTTCTGTTGTTAATTTACCAGCGGGATTACAAATGGAATTAATTGATAAGTTGAATAAGTTAACACATGGAAGAGTTCAAACGAAATTATTAAAATCCTAGTCAAAATTTTTTAATTAATTTTTGTTTATATTATTTTTTCATTGATTAGGTTCAATACTTAAAAAAAACATAAGTGATACTAAATATGGAAAATGAGGAATTTGATTCTGAAGAATTCGATGATTTTGAAGATTCAGAACCCACTAGGGATTTGGTTGTACCAGGAGAAGTTTTAACAAAAGATGTTGATCATTTCCTCCCCGGAAGAGGCACAATTTTAAATGAACAAAAAGATAAGATCATCTCTTTAAATATCGGTTTAAAAAATATTCAGAAGAATTATATAAATGTAATTCCTCTGAGAGGCTTCTATACTCCTCGGCCTGGAGATAAGGTAATTGCACTAGTTGTAGATAAGAATCCAGTGAAGTATAAATGTGACATTAATGCTAGGGATTTTGCTCTTCTAAAACCAAAAAATACCTTTAAGAGAAGTAAAATTAAATTTAGAGGTGGTGGAGGAGGGGAACCACCCAGTGACTCATCAACAGAGATGTATTCAATAGGTGATATTTTAGTTGCAAAAGTCATTTCTGCTGATCGTTTAAATAAACCAGAATTAACAACAGTAGGCAAATATTTGGGGAAAAAATCTAACGGAATTGTAATTTCAATAGATCCTCCAAAAATTCCACGTGTGATAGGGCGGGATGGTTCAATGATTAAATTATTGAAAAATTTAACTAAATGTAATATTTTTGTAACTCAAAATGGTCGTATTTGGTTGAAAGGAGAAGATATATCTCATGAAAAATTATTGATTGATTCAATAAGGAAGATTGAAAAGGAAGCTCACACTGTGGGGTTAACAGATAGAATGTCAGAATTTGTTGAAAATGAAAAAAAAAAAAGAGGTATAAAATAAATGACATTGTTAATAAAAGATGAATACCCAGAAAAATTATTTCGAGAAGATGGTAAAAGATTAGATGGCCGAGATCTTGATGAATTAAGGCCAATAAAAATGGAAATTGGAGTAATTAGTAATGCTGATGGATCAGCTTATTTAGAGTGGGGAAATAACAAGATTTTTGCTGCAGTATATGGCCCTAGAGAAGTTCACCCACATCATTTAGCTAAACCAGATAGAGGTATCTTAAGAGTATTTTATCGAATGGCTACTTTTTCTGTGTTTGAGAGAAAACGACCTGCTCCAGGTCGTCGAGAAAAAGAAATCTCTATGATTATTACAGAATGCCTAGAACCTGTTTTATTTCTTGAACTTTATCCAGGAACAGCTTTTGAAGTATTTATTGATGTTATGGATGCTGATGGAGGAACAAGATGCGCTAGTACCACACTTGCCGCGCTAGCTTTAGCAGATGCAGGAATCCCGATGAAAAGTTTAGTTTCTTCTGTCGCAGTAGGGAAAATAGACGGAAAACTAGTTGTCGACTTATCGGGTGTTGAAGATAAAGCTGGTGAAGCAGATCTACCGTGTGCTATAACGTGGTTTAATGAAGAAATCTCTTTATTACAATTTGATGGTGATATGGATTTAGCTGAATTAGATAGTTTTTTGGATCTAGCTATGCAAGCAATGAAAAAGATCTATGAGATACAATTAACTGCATTAAAAAGCAAATACGTTAATATTCAAGAGGAATACAGTGGAGGCGAAGAAAAGCAATGATGAATGTAAGGAGAGTAATTTCTACGATTGAAAGAAATTATATTATAAATAATTTGAAGAATGAGCAGAGAATTGACGGAAGAGGTTTATGGGATTATCGAGAATGGAAAATAAAGCATGATTTTATTGATTCAGCGGAGGGTTCGGCTGATGTATCTCTTGGGGATACAAGAATAATAACCGGATTAAAGTATGAAATCGGGGAACCATTTCCAGATATTCCAAATGAAGGTGTATGTACCATAATGGCAGAGTTATTACCATTGGCATCACCTTTGTTTGAAAGAGGTCCCCCTGATGAGCAATCCATAGAACTTGCTCGTGTAGTTGATAGAGGGATAAGACACGCGGATTGTATCCAAACTAAAAAACTCTGTTTAAAAGAGAACGAAGCTGTGTATATATTATTTGTTGATCTTTACGTAATCAACTATTCAGGGAATTTAATTGATGCAGGAGGAATAAGTGCCTTAACAGCTTTAATATCAAGCCATATTCCAGAAGGAAAATGGGTTGATGATCATGTAGAGTGGACTGGGAAATATATTACTGGAGAAACAATTGTTAAAGAACTTCCAATTGTTTTAACATTTGGAAAAATTGATGATATAATATTTTTAGATCCAAATTTACCAGAAGAATTAATTTGCGATGGAAGAATATCTATTGCGGTTACTAAAGATAAAATCACCTCAATTCAAAAAAGTGGGTCATCAACGTTTTCAATTGATGAAATAAGAATGCTGAGTAAAAAAGCTTTAGATTTAGGTAAGAAGATGCGTGAAAGTTTAAATCTCTGGCAATATAAAGTCAATATTGATTAATTTTTTCTATTTTTTCTATTTTAAGTTTTATATATTATAATTCATTATTTTTGATTCTGCTAACCAGGAACTCGTTCTAACATAAAACTTCCAAATGATTGGACTAAAGCCGCTTTGTTACCTCTTTCATCCTTGAATGGTATGGGTATAATCGTTCCAACTCTGGCTTTAAGATTATGTTTTTTCCATAATGATCAATTAATTCCAATTCTGAACTAAGGAGTAAATTGAAATATATGATTCATAAGCTTTTGTGGTTATAACATATCCATCTGGCTGTATTAAAACACTATATAATCCTTTAATTTCTAAAATTAGAAAAGAAAACTCAAAACTAGAAAAATTTATAGTTAATAGAATTTTTTATTTAAACACTAAACTTAAAAATTCACTGTGTTAAAGATGGGAAGAACAAAAAAAACTGGCATTTCTGCCACTTTCGGTGCTCGCTACGGTTCTAATGTACGAAAAAAATGGAAATTGATTATGGAACAACAAAACAGTAAGAAACTTAAATGCCCAAGATGCGAGACTAAAGGATCTATACGAAGAATATCTACTGGGATATGGTATTGTAAAAAGTGTGAAGCTCGATTTACAGGTGGGGCATACACAATTGAAACACCCAGAGGATCAGAATCTTTTAGGATCGCAAAAAGAAAACAGAGAGAATTAGAAGTAACCGAAGAGTAATGAGCAAAAATAATTATTTTACTATTAAATCAATAGTGGAATTTAATTTTAAAGATCCTAATTTATGTGAAATCTCTTATAACTCTTACTTACCTGAATTAAATGTAAGAAAATTGAAGAGATCATTAATAACAATGGAAAAAGAAGAAAGATCCATTACTTTTAAGATAGAGAGCAAAGATATTACTGCTTTCAGAGCAGCAATTAATGAAATCATAGGATTTGGTAAGATCATTAATAATACATTAAGAATTGTCAATGGTTCTTAAAATGTAATTTATATTCGTAAATTTCATAATTTATATTCGTAAATTTCATATTATTTTATATATTCTAAAAACTAAAAAATTGAATTGGTTAAATTAAATGACAATAAATTATGATCAATTAGATGAAGAAACAAAGAAAAAAATTCAAAATCTATCTGCTCTAAGTCAGAGTTTAGAATTTCTCACTCAGCAAAAGATTCAGATCGAATCATCACTAAGAGAAACAGAATTAGCAATCGAAAGTTTAACTGAAGCTACACCTGAAACAGTTGTTTATAAAAATATAGGAGGCGTAATGGTGAGAAGTACAAGGGATAAATTGCTTGATGATAAAAAAAATTTGAAAGTTACACTTGAAATGAGGCTAAAAACTCTACAGCAAAAATTAGATAGAACTAAAACCAGTTTAGAAAGTTTACAAAAGTCTCTCCAAGCCGATTTACAAAATAAATAAGAAAAGTTATGCTTAAATCTAGGATTGAATCTTTCTTAACCTTTATAAAAGGTAAGAATTTATTGATTATTACTCATCATCCAACAGATTTAGATGGATTCATTAGTTCAATTTCTTTAAAGTTTTTCCTCGAAACTTTCTTTAAATCCCAAGAAGTCTCAATATATTTTTCAGAACTTTCTAAATTTACTAAAGATTTTCTAAAAAATTTTAGGACATTATTTCCTGATTTTAGTTTAAATTATAGTGAACAGATTTATATTCCTCTCTTTGATACTATACTTATTATTGATACTAATAATTTAGATCAATTATATTATAAGGAATTAGACTTCTCAACTCCTTTCATATTTATTGATCATCATCTAAATTTAAACAAAAATTATAGGGCCAATTTAGATTCGCTAAATCTAATATTTGAAAACTATTCCTCAACAGCAGAAATTATCTTAGAATTATTTCGCATAAAACAGGTTTCAATTCCTATTCCTTATAAAGTGCTTCTAGCTAGTGCTATCATAGCAGATTCAGGACTTTTTAAATATGGGAATAATCAAACAATCCATAACATATCTTTCTTGTTAGAAAATGGGATACCTATTCAAGAAATCTTAAACTTATTGGAATCAGATTCAGAGCTTTCTGAGAGAATAGCAAGAGTAAAAGGTTTGAAGAGAGTAGGATTGTTAAAAGCAGAAAATTGGCTTATTGGAGTTTCTCGAGTAAGCAATTTCAGTGCTTCTGTAGCTACAACGTTAATAAACGTGGGATTTGATGTCGGAATAATTTTTTCAAAAAAAAAAGATGGAACGATCATTACTACTCGAGCTAGAAAAGAAGTATGCCAGAAAACTGGACTACATTTAGGAAGAATTTTAAGCAACATTGAAGGATGTAGTGGCGGTGGACATGATGGTGCTGCATCTTTAAATTGTATAAATAATGCAGAAGGCATTCTAAAGAAAGTAATTGACAAAATTAAAAAAGTATTAATGACCAAAAGTTCTTAATAAATCAAAATAAAAAATCTTACATTTCTATTATGTGCATAATCCGATTTAAGGACTTTTTCTTTCGTTACAAAGGAAATGAAGAATATGCATTAAATAATATCAACTTAGAAATAAAAAAAAATAAGTTCATATTACTTGCAGGCGAAACAGGTTCGGGGAAAACCTCTTTAATAAGATGTATGAATGGATTAATCCCTCAGTTTTATGCGGGATATTACAAGGGATCAGTTCAAGTAGCAGAAAAGGATACAAGCATAACACCAATAGCAGATTTATCTACTGAAGTTGGTATTGTATTTCAAAATCCTGAAAATCAATTGATCGCAATGAACATTGAGCATGAGATAGCTTTTGGTATGGAAAATTTAGGCATAAAAGAAGAAATTATAAAAGAAAAGCTAAAATCTGTCATGCAATTGACAGAAATTAGTGAAATTGCCGATAAAGCCCCTTTTGAGATAAGTGGAGGAGAACAACAAAGAGTAGCGATTGCCTCAATTTTAGCCTTGGACCCAAAAATTATAGTTTTAGACGAGCCTACTGCGAATTTAGATCCTCTTTTTGCTCACAAAATAATTACCCTCTTAAAAAAGATCCAACGTGACAAGGATCTTACTATCATAATAAGTGAACATAGAATGGATTTAGTTATTCCAATCGTAGATGAGATTATTTTAATGAAACAAGGGAAAATTGTAGCACATAATAGAAAAGAAGATATCATTAATAGTCAAGAATTTGAAAATTTAGCTATAAATAAACCACTTATTTACTCCATATTCAACTATCTAAGAAAAGAAAATTTGATTCACAAAGATTTGCCAACTTCGATTTCTGAAGCAGTTTCATTAATTAAAACTAATATTTATAGGTGAGGATAATTAAGGGATCTTTTCCAATAATAACAATGAAAAATGTTAACTATACTTATCCTAGTGGCACCCATGCTTTAAAAGATGTATCTTTGAATATTAATAAAGGAGAACTTGTAGCAATAATGGGTCAAAACGGAGCAGGAAAGACTACTTTGATTAGAATGTTAAATGGGTTGCTACGACCCACTAAAGGAAGTGTTTATATCGAAAATGAGGATATTGCCCCAAAAACTATTGCTACCATGTCGAAGATTGTCGGAATTGTATTTCAAAATCCTTTAAACCAATTATTCTCGAATACTATTGAGGATGAAATCAATTTTTCATTAAAAAATCTTGAATTAACCAAAGAAGAAATCAAAATTAGGAAAGATGCAATTTTGGAGAATTTTGAACTTTTAAAATATCGAACTCGCTCTCCATTAAATTTATCAGGTGGAGAATCAAAGAAATTAGCAATTGCTTCAATAATATGTAGAAATCCAAGAATATTGGTATTCGATGAACCAACGCTTGGACAAGATGCCAAAGAGATTAAGTTTTTTATTGATCTAATTAACCAGGAAATTGAAAAAGATAAAACTATCTTAATTGTGACTCACAATGTTGAATTTACTATGGAATATATACCAAGAACCATTTTAATGGCTCATGGGAATATCATTGCAGATGGTCCAACAAAATATATCTTATCAAATGAATTATTACTCAATGAATCTTCATTGATAATGCCTCAACTTTACCAACTAAAAAACGCATTAAATGAAATAAATTTGAACGTTCCAGATGATTTATTCAGAGAATTGGAGATGATCGAATTTCTCGATAAGTATTTAAGAGACCTCAAAGGAGGTGTTAAATAAATGTCATTAGAATTTCTTAATGCATTTAAATTTACTAAAAAACATACATTTATCCACAAATTGGATCCTCGTTCTAAGCTTCTATTTGCTATAATTTATACTGCGGTTGCTTTATTATTTACTGAAATTGTTCCCTTACTTTTTATTTTCTTGAGCTTATTTCCTTTTATTCTAATAGGGAATTTATTTAACCAATGGATAAAGAGCATAAGAGGTTTGTCCTATCTCTATTTAATTATAATAATTTTAAACACCTTATTCATATCAGTAAAAGGATTATCATTTGCAATCTCAATGTCATTAAGAATCTCAATAATGATATCCGCTTTCTCAATATTCTTCTTAAGTGTGGATCCCAACGATCTCGCACTTTCATTTATTTCAATGAAAGTTCCATATGAATTTGCTTTTTCTTTCTCTCTTGCTTTTAGATTTGTACCTACAATAGCAATGGAAGCACAAAATATTATTGATGCTCAGCAAAGTAGAGGATATGAAATGCAAAAAAAGGGAATAATTTCTCAAATTAAAAATCTTTTCCCTCTCTTAATTCCATTAATAGTAAGTTCAATAAGAAGGGCATTTAATGTTGCAGAAGCACTTGAATCTAGAGCTTTCGGAAGTAAAAGAAAGCGAAGTTATTACTTTAAAATCAAATATTCCGCTATAGATTGGATTTTTACCATTTATTTGATTATTTTCTTAATTCTATTTTTATTTATCAGAATTCAATTCGTTATAATGCCGTTATGGTTTAATTGGAGTTTTCCAGTGTGATAATTAAAAAGTTTAGTATTGAAGAAAAAGCTTTTTTCATAGGAATAGAACAGTTTAAAATAAAATCAAAAAATTTGTTTTATGAACAATTTTTCAACACTTTTGAAAACATCCAGAAGAAATACAAGTCTATAGTTATACAAGTTTTTAATGATGAATATGTTTTGAATTCAGACCATATTCTTAATGCTTGTTATTATGTAGAGAAGGCTTTTTTAAATAACTATAATATCTCGAATAAAAAAAATATTGAACTTTTTTTATATCTAGCCGCAAATAGGCAAATTAAAATCGCATTAGAGGATTTTGGGCTTAATAAAGAAGCGTTTAATAAGGGATTAATTAATTTATGTTCAATCTCTTCAGAAAGTAGTTTTCAATCAATTTATGAATTTGAAACAACTTTTAAGATTAATAATTCAGAATATTATTTAGATAATTATTCTCAGCAAAAATATAAGGAGATTAAATTATATCATAATTTTTCTGATAATCAAATTGAAACTGTCTTAGCTTCCTATAATATAAAAATAAACCTAAATAATATAAATGATTCAGACCTTCCAAATCTCTATTTGGCACTAAACGATCTGATTTGTGAGAAAATGGCCTTAATTTACTTAGAAAAGTTTAGTTTTGATTAATATTTTTATTACTTACTTTTATGATATCATCTGGAGTTAAAAATGAAATTCCTGTGAAATTTCCCAACACCTCGACCTTTATAATCTTATCTGGATGTTCTAGATTGACCTTATTTTTAAAAATTTTTGCAATACTTTCAATTAACCCATCACGATCAATCAATTCATTCTTTCTGCGATTTAAATCGATCATAAATGAGTCTTGGTTTTTAATATAATCTTGATAATTCTTTTGAATGATCATCTTAATTGTCTTTATATCAGTCTGACATACATAGTCAATAGGGGTAATCTTAAGTATATATTGGAAAAAGTAAGGATTCTGGATCAATAATTCCTTTATTTTTTTAATAATCTTTCTATGATTCAATGTGGTTGTGGCTGTTATCAATCCTTGAAAATCTAAACTTGAAATGATTGAGTATTGATCTCCACACATTAAAAGCGTGAACCAAATTTCTGCTTTTGCATTATCTTCATTGTAACGAGATGTTGAAATTAATAGATTAAAATTATTCAATTATAAAACCTCTAATTCTAAAACTGGTTTTTTATAAAATCTTGAACTTGCTCTTCAGTGAGAGTTCCAATACGCACAAATTCTGGTTTGTTAGATATACAATTGATTATGGTTGTTGGTAATTTAGATTTTAATTTACCACCATCAATTATTAAATCTATCGGACTTAAAAATTTTTTTGCTATTTCATCACCACTCATACAAGGAGGTTCCCCAGAATAATTGGCAGAAGTTCCAATAATTCCTCCAAAATAACCTCTTGATTTTAAAATTTGCAGGATATTTAATATTACTTCATTCCTGGGAACTCTTAACCCAATAGTATCTTTAAATCCAGATACTTCTGGGGGAATTATGTTAGGTTCTTTTTTTCTTAATATTAGTGTTAAAAGACCTGGCCAATACTTTTTTGCTAAAGATGTTGCCAATTTATTAAATTCTGCAATTTTTTTAGCTTCTTCTAGATCTGATACTAGTAGAAGTAAGCCTTTTGAGCGATCTCGAAACTTTATGTCGAAAATTCTCTTAATTGCGTCAAGGTTTTGAGGGTCAGCCCCGATACCATAAACAGAATCAGTTGGAAAGGCAATTATTTTACCCTCAATGACATTATCAACGGCAATTTCAAGATAAGGCTTGATTTCTGCTAAACTCTTCCCTCTAACCTTAATTAAGAATCCCATTTAGATTCAAAATACTTCATTTATTATTTAAAAAATTATTTAGGGTATTTCTCTTGACAACTTAAACTAATTTCAAGGCGACTCCATGTATGATCAAGATATTCCTGAAGTTCTATTAAATCTTTCTCTGATATATTAGCAAATCTTTTTTGCTTAGAAAGATATTCAATAAGTTGAACCCTCTTAGACGGATCCAATAATGATTTACTTGGTTTTGATAAATTCATGATTCCATATTCTACTTCATATAAAATCCAAGATCCTGTTTTAACAGCTAATCTAGCAATTTCAATTGCCTCATTGGATTCGAAACCCCACCCTGGGGCGCAAGGAGCGAGAATATGAATATACTTACACCCTTCAATAGATTTAGCTTTTTTAAATTTATCATATAAATCAAGTGGTTCACTTATAGAACAAGTAGCTACGTAAGGAATGTCATGAGCAGCCATTATAGCGGGTAAATTCTTTTTAAAGCGATCCTTTCCCTTTGTAGTCGTACTTGTCCATGCCCCATGAGGCGTGCTCGAAGATCTTTGAATACCTGTATTCATATAGGCTTCATTATCATAACACACATAAATTTGATTTGAATTTCTTTCTGCTGCTCCACTTAGACCTTGAATCCCGATATCTGCCGTACCACCATCTCCAGCAAATGTAATTGTTGTCATTTCATCCCAGCCTTTACCGGGAAATCTATATGCTTTTGCTTTAAAAGCAGCAGACATACCTGTTGCTGCTGCTGCTCCTGCTGCAAAAGCCATATTTGTAAATGGGAAATTTGGTGCTGTTTTTGGCCATAATCCTACGACTACATTAAGGCAGGAAGCTGGTGTTACAAGAGCAGTATTAGGTCCCAATGCTTTTATAGCCCATCTAAGGGCGAGTTCTAAACCACATCCCGCGCAACAAGAATTTCCAGGAAGAAAATACTCTTCTTGGCAAAATTCTAAAGCTTCTTTTAATTTAACCATTCCTTTATTCAACCTCCAATAACCCGTCCCAGAGAGTTCCATGAATCATATTTTTTGGAAGTTCTCCAGTTTCATTATATTTAACTAACATTAATAATTGATTTTTTTGCTGTTTAAGCGTTACTTCTCTTCCCCCTAAACCATTAATAATTGGTAGTAATTTTGCAGTCCCTTTTGTTTCATGCAGAGCAGCTTTGACTTCACAACTAACAGGCCCTCCTGTTTGACACCCAAAAGCAGTAGCTCTGTCTATCACTCCCAAAGCTTCTACTTTCTTAGCCACTTCAATAATATCTTCTGTCGGAAACGGTCTAAAATGCCTTAATTTTACCATTCCGACTTTATATCCCTCATCTCTTAAATCATCTATTGCTTGTTCCATTTGAAGAGCTAAGTCTCCATATGTAATTACTCCTACTTTTGCGTCCTCCATTTTATATTCTTGAATTAAACCATTACCATAATTCCTTCCGAAAATGCTTTCAAATTCTTTAGCAACTGATTTAATTTTTTCTTTTGTTCTAATAAGCGCATCATGAATTTTTAATCTAAATTCATAATAAAAATTAGAAGGCATAATAAGATTTCCAAACATCATTGGTCTTTTTGGATCCATCCAAATATGTGGCCAACCTTCCTCACTTGGTAATGGTGGTAAAAATTTATCTACAAGATCTTGATCTTCTAAAATGACAGGTTTTGATGTGTGTGAAAGAATAAATCCTCCATAAGATACAAATTTCGGTAAAAGAACATCATGATCTTCACAAACCTTATACGACATTAAAATTTCATCATATATCTCTTGATGTTCAGCACAAAAGCAACTCATCCATCCTGTGTCCCTCTGACTTATTACATCAGTAAAATCTGCCCATATATTCCATGGTGGAGCTGGACCCCGAGAGGCTATTGCAACAACAATGGGAAGTCTAGCTCCAGCAGCCCAGTGAATCATTTCATGAGCATAAAAAATTCCTTGGCCAGATGTAGCGGTAAATGTACGCGTTCCTGCTTTACTTGCACCAATTACAGCAGCAAAAACACTATGTTCCGACTCCATTTTTATGTACTCAGTTCCTGGCATTAAACCATTATCTACAAATTCAGATAGCTTTTCAACTACAGTGGTTTGGGGCGTTATAGGATATGCACTAATAACTTGCACTCGAGCTGATTTTGCAGCATAAGCTGCAGCTTCGTTTCCTTTAATTATGATGGATTCTCTTTTTTGGACAAAATCTTGCTGGCTTTCAGTCATCTTTTATATCACTCTCTCTAATCATTTCTATATTATTAGTAGGACACTCCTTAGCACATATGCCACACCCTTTACAATAACGTAAATCAATTTCAAAAGAACCATCTTCCTTCCTTTTAATTACACCCTCAGGACAATACATCCAACAAATTCCACATTTATTACACCCTTCTTTAATAACTGGTCTGAAGGTTCTCCAATCACCAGTTGTACCTAGATTTCCATCAATTGGCAAAGAAATGGGAATTGGTGATAATTCCTTCCAATTTTTATATTCTTGGACTTTCGGGCGTTCTTTTATGGATTTATTAATTTTCTTCCACTTTTTTGATTCTGACATAATTACATCTCTCTTACTGATTCATAAGCGTCTCTTGCAACGCTCATATTTTTTTCCAATCTTGTTTCTCCAAATTCCTTTTTTATCACTTTTTCCATTGTTTTAAGATTGTAAAAACCAGTAACCTTTCCAAATGCCCCTAACATAGGAATATTTAGAATCGGACCGCTTGCATGCATAAAATTATGTTTAATACAAATGCCTGTAGCATCCACGATAAAAACCTTTACATTGCTTGGTAAGGCATTCATAACTATAGATTCCGGACTGTTGATTATTAAATTGACTCCTTCCTTTATTGTCGCTTTAATCGTTGGTATTTCCAATAATGAAATATCAAACATAAGAATATAATCTGGATCCACCACGCTATCATATGTTTTAATCACCCTAGACTTAGAAACTTTTGTAAAAGCTTGGATTGGTGCCCCCCTACGCTCAGCACCTATTATTGGTATAGCTATGGTATCTTGGAAACCCTCTTCAAATGCCATTTCTGCTAATAATTGGCTTGCTGTGATACAGGTTTGACCTCCTCTACAATGCATAGATATTTCTACAATCTTTTCATCGTTTGACAATTTATTCAACTTAATTTTCTATATTTGTATTGAATGCAATAAGTCAAATAAAGGCACAATGAATAAAAGTTCTATTGATTTTACATAAATAACTTCAAGATGAAACAATAGTATAGAATTTATAATAATAATTGTTATAACAATTAATTTATTCACTGAAAACTATTATTTTATATTGACTTCAAGGATAATCATTAAATCAACCATTAAATTTAATCAAAATCTATTTAGGAACTATTATGACTAGAAAGAAAAGGAATAGTAAAATTATTCATTCTTTTAAATGTCCTTCATGTCAAGAAGGAACAATAGATATTAATAGAAGTATTTATGATCTCCCTGATGGAGATAAAATGCTTATCTTAAATTTTGAATGTAATGCTTGCACCTTTCATAAAAATGATATAATTCCACTAACAACAAACATGGAACCAGGAATTATTACTTTACGAATCGAGGGGGAAGAAGACCTCAAATCTAAAATTTATCGTTCCCCAACTGGTAAGTTAGAAATCCCTGAACTTGATTTAATAGTAGAACCTGGACCGAGAGCAGAATTTTATTATACCAACGTAGAAGGTATACTCTTTAGATTCGAAAATGCTGTTGCAATCTACAAAAATAATCTTAGTAAAGATGATTCTGAATTTAAGGAAATAACCCAAACTTTGGAGGATTTAAAAAAAGCACTTGTTGGAAAATTCAAATTTACCTTAAAAATCACTGATAACGGAGGAGGGAGTTATATTATTCCAGTTAATAAATCAAATTATAGTTTTGAGAAAATAAAATTAGATTCAAATTTGTCATAACTTTTTAATAGAAGACCTCAATATAATAAAATCAACTAACCATTTTGATGAATCAAAATGAGTATCAAAAAAATTGGAATTTTAACTGGTGGTGGGGATTGCCCCGGTTTAAATTCAGTAATCTATGGTATAATGTTAAAAGCTTACGAAGCGAGAGTGGATTGTATTGGTATCCTTAAGGGCTGGAAAGGTTTTTTAAATAATGATACAATTCCTCTTAATATTGCTGAACATGATGACCTGCATACTGTTGGAGGAACGATTCTCTATACAAGTAGGACAAATCCTTTTAAGGGGATCACCTCAAAAGAAGAGAGAGCTAAAGAATTAACAGTTAAATTTACTGAATTAGGCATCGATGCCTTGATAGCAATAGGAGGCGATGATACACTAGGAGTTGCAAATTCAATGCACAAATTTGCTGGAGCAAAAGTGGTTGGCGTACCAAAAACTATAGATAACGACCTTTTGGGAACCCATTACACCTTTGGATTTTGGAGCGCTGTCCAATTAGCATCTAACACCCTTGATAATCTCACAACCACCGCACATTCACATCAAAGAGTATTTGTAGTTGAAATTATGGGCAGGGATGCTGGATTTCTCACCATGTATAGTGGTATATCTGCTGGTGCCGATATTATATTAATTCCAGAAACTCCATTTGATCTTGAAAGTGATATTATTGATGTACTTAAAAAAAGAGCCAACGCTGGTTATAAATATCATATTATTGCAGTATCTGAAGGAGCTTATCCAAATTTAGAGTCATTAGAAAGAGACTTCAAAACGGTTTCAAAAGAAACAATTGATAAATTACCTAAAGATTCATTTGGTAATCCTTTACTCGCTAAATTGGGTGTTTCTCAAATAATTGTAGATGAATTAAATTTGAGAGATGATTTAAAAAGAGAATTTGAAAATAATGATGTTGAATTTGAATGTAGAAGTGTTGTTCTGGGGCATACTATGCGAGCAGGTACACCCAATTCGTTCGATAGAATCCTTGGATTAAGATTTGGACTAGCTGCAATGAAATTGGCGCTTGAAGGTAAATTTGGAAACATGGTCTCTTTGCAAGGTAATAGAATTACAACAGTACCTTTATCTGAAGGAGTGAAAAAGAAGTATATCACTGCAGAAAATGATAAAATGGAACTACGGGATTTACTTGTAAAAATAAGATACCTCTCAAAACAAAAATAACTAAAAAGTTATTGATGAACTAAGAGGTATCATTTTTTCTATAATTAAGGGAAATGAAACTGAACCTAAAGGACCAGAATACTATATTAGACCGATAGATGATTATTAAATTAAGTGGTTAGAAGTCCTTGTAAGGAAAAAAACTCAAATGTGGGAGAATGATCCTCAGCTCCATGAATATCTAGATAAAAGAGTGTTGATTATCAGAGAGATAATTGAGACAAAAAGCACAATTACAGTTGACTACTTCAAGATAAATCAAATAGATTGAAGCTTTATTTAACCAAAATGTTTTTCTTCTTCTGCACCGCTTTCTAAAGCATCTTTCTCAACATCCCGATCAAGCCACTTCTCGCTTAGAAGCTCTTTATAATATTCGTGTTGTATAATTAGATTCATAATTTCTGTTGTTCCTGTCCAAATCTCTCCAAGACGTGAATCTCGGAGTATCCGTTCAATTGGATATACCGTAGTATATCCAATGCCTCCCATAATCTGCATCGCATTATTAATAATCTTCCAACAGTTTTTCGTTGAAAACTTTTTTGCTTCAGAAACTAACCTCCTTTGAAGTGCTGCAGGTGCGCCATTATCAATCGTTTTAGCAGTATTTAAGACAAGTGATCTAGCAGCGTCAAGGAGTGTAATGCTATCTGCAATTTTAAAATTAATTGCTTGAAAATTATTGATTGTTTGTCCAAAAGCTTTTCTTTTAGTTGAATATTTAGTAGCAATGTGAAGACAAGTTCTTGCTGATCCTAATGAGCCTGCAGCAGTTGTAAGGCGTTCAGGAACCATCATCTGATAAAAAATCTTCCCTCCAGCACCTTCTTCAAGAATTAAGTTCTCTCTAGGTACCTCTACATCTGTGAATTTGAGTCTTCCTGCTCCACCTCCTCTTGTGCCTAGTAATCCATAGACATACTCTGTCTCAACACCCTTATTACGATCTACTATAAAAAGACTTAAAGCATAGTGAGGATCAACTTTTGGATCTAGCTTTGTTCTTGCATATACTAGAAAAAAATCTGCACCTTCTGCTCCAACAACAAACCTTTTTTCTCCATTAAGGATATAATATTCCCCTTCCTTTATTGCTGTACATGTTGCTCCAAAAAAGTCAGATCCTCCTCTGGGCTCTGTTAATGCTTCTGCAGTGAACTTTTTACCTTCACACATAGGTTTTAAATAATTTATCTTTTGCTCTTCAGAACCGAAAAAATGCATCGCTTCTCCTGTTATAATAGGCAGTGAATATAAACATGGAAGAGAGCTACCTAAAACGCCAACCTCTTCAAGGGCTACAACCTCACATTCCCAATTCAATCCACGCCCACCATATTGCTTTGGAAACCGTAATCCTATTAAATTATGCTTTCCAAGGTTTTTTAAAAATTCAATGGGATAATTTATTTCTTCTTTATCCATTTGTTTAATTAAAGAATGCGGGATTTCATCCCTTACAAAATTGCGGACTTCTTCCTTAATTTTCTTAGCATTTTCACTTATCAAATAATCATACATTATTGATTTTACCTATTTAATTTATACTGCGATTAAATAATGATAGACTTAATAAAAATTAAGTAGTATAACTTCAAATCAAATTCTAAGTTCACTCGAAGTTCCAGACTTTAAACTATATATCAGATAAATAATTCTTAAAAGTCATATAAATTGATTTAAGAAAACACTTATGTCTGGAAAACTCAAACGTGCATATAATGAATATCCTAACTCATTTAAAGTGCTCACTCTTGCCACTTTCATTGATACATTAGGTAGATTCCTACTATTCCCTTTTTTTGCAATTTACATAACTGAACACTTTAATGTTGGACTCATTGAAGTTGGATTACTATTTTCAATATTTTCAGCCGGAAATATAATTGGTGGAGTGATTGGTGGTGCTCTAGCTGATAAATATGGTCGTCGTAAGATAATTTTATTTGGTTTGGTTGTTAGTGGAATCTCGAGCATATCAATGGGCTTAGTTAATGATCTCTATGTTTTTTATATTCTTGCATCGGTTTTAGGGCTAATAGGCAATTTTGGAGGACCGGCTCGTCAAGCTATGGTTTCAGATTTGCTTCCCAAAGAAAAACGAGCGGAAGGGTTTGGAATTCTTCGAGTGGCTCTAAATGTTTCAGCAGTAATAGGACCTATTTTTGGTGGAATGTTGGCTACTCGCTCTTATATGCTGCTATTTATTGCTGATGCTGTGAGTAGTATAATTACAGGGATTATTGTATTTATAGTCATTCCAGAGACTAAACCTCAAAGTCTAGATAATAAACCAGAAGAATCAGTATTTAAAACTATTATCGGATATAAGGAAGTTTTAAAAGATGGCCTATTTCTATTATTTCTCTCGGTATCCGCTATAACGGTACTAGTATATATGCAATTAAATAGTACTTTATCAGTATTTCTATGGGAAGTTCACTCATTTCCAGTGGAGACCTTTGGTTGGTTACTCAGTATGAATGCTGTTATGGTAGTTATATTTCAATTTTGGATAACGAAAAAACTTTCAAAATATGCTCCTATGAAAATGATGGCTCTTGGAACGCTTTTTTACATGGTTGGTTTTGGGATGTATGGTTTTATCTCAGAACCTTACATGTTTTTTATCGCAATGGGAATTCTAACTATAGGTGAAATGATTGTGATACCCGTTAGTCAAAGTGCAGTTGCATCTTTTGCTCCTGAAGATAAGCGTGGACGTTATATGGCGGTGTTTGGCTTACATTGGGCTATTCCAAACCTTTTTGGGGTTATACTTGCTGGTTTAGTATCAGAAATTTTTGGAGCTAACTGGGTGTGGTATTTAGCGGGTATTCTATGTCTAATTGCTGTGTTGGGTTTCTGGGTTCTTCATGGTATTGCTAAAGATCGTTTTTCAAGTAAAATGCAACTAGAAGAAATTCAAAAAAAAGAAGAAAAAGAAATTCATGAATTAATTGCGTAATTTTCATAGAAAACTATTTGGATCATATCCTTGTATACATAAATTATCGTAAAAGAGCAGTTTCACGAATAATTGATTTATAGTAATAAAAAATAAAATAAAAGACTTATAACTCAAAAATCTCTTTAGCTTTTTCTTCGATAATCTCATTATTTACAAGGTCCCAAATTTCAGCATAGAAAAATTCTTTATCATCCTTCACTATTATAGGTATTCCTTCAACACATGCGCTCATATCACAAAATAGGCTGTTGAATGTAGCATTTTTCATTAAAGGATCATCAAAATCCTTTGGATCTTGGTAATCTAATACTTTATAATTAATATTTTTATCATTAAGCCACTCTTCTAACTTTTCACAGAAAAAGCAATTCTTCTTAGTAATAATTTTAAATTGTGTCATGTTAAGAAATTAGATAAAATTATTTTTAAAAGTTCTCTTATGAAATTATAAACCTTAATTTTTCTATCATCACAATGAATGATTTTTTCACAATATACATTTATACACCATGGGACAGCCTCCATAGTGAAGATTTAACTTCAGTTAAGTTATTATCCCTAAAAAGTATTTTTGAAAAATATCCTGTAATTGAGCCAAGCTTTTTTGATGATCTCACGTTGAATATATCAAAACATCAGCATTATTCTTGGTATAAAAGTATTAGAAGAATATTTGGCCCAGATAAAGAAGATTATGAGATAAAATCTTGGAATTTTATTTGGGCAATGGATAGAGAAAGAAGAATATTTCAATTTTTATTTCAAAGAATCGAATCTGGTAAAGATTCAAAGCGAATACTCGTAGCTTTAGCTCCTCCTGAATTAGGAAAACTATTTGTGCATTATAAAGGCGATGCAATTTTACGCACTCTCTCATTACTCAACAAGCCTCAAGAGGTCAAATTTTTAATAGTTCTTACCCCTAAAGGAAAGTCTATAGCCGAAGAACAACAACTAGTTAGATTTAATAAACAAGATCTAAATGAATCTCAATTAGTTAAAATACTAAAGAAATTGCCTAATGTTGAAGGTCAGTGGTTTCCCAATTTTACTCCAAGATGTCCCATCTGTAATGAACTAATGATGGGTTTAAATGGCTATAAAGTGGGATTTGGTAAATTAATCTGTCCTCGTTGTGGCTATAAAAGAGAATAAAATCTTGAATAATTTCATTTATATTTAAACTTTTACTTATTCTTGAATGAAATTTAATCATAAACTTATTATAAGAAAACACTAATTATGATACTTATAATAGATTTATTATTAACTTTTTATAACCAAATAAATTTAAAGGAAAAAATTGTAAATGTTTATCGCAGCTTTAGATCTAGGAACAACAGGTTGTAGGACATTTATTTTTGATATAGCTGGTACAATTTTAGCTAGCGATTACCAAGAATGGGAAAGTTTTTATCCATCACCATCATTTGTTGAGCAAGATGCTAATACTTGGTGGGAATCTTTAAAAAAAACAATTGAAGGAGCTATTAAGAAAAGTGGTATTGATAGTTCTGAGATTGTGAGTCTTTCTGTAACAAATCAGAGAGAAACAATAGTACCTGTAGACAGAGATGGTATACCACTTCATAATGCTTTAGTATGGCAAGACCGGAGAACTATTGATCAAGTTGAATTTATTAAAAAGCGAGTTGGAATTGAAAAAATCTATAGAACTACAGGTTTAACTGTTGATCCTTATTTTTCTGCAACAAAAATATTGTGGTTTAAAGATGTGAAACCTGAAATTTATCAAAAGACTTTTAAATTCTTATTAGTTTCGGACTTTATAATCTATAAATTAACAGGGAAATATATCACAGATTATTCAAATGCTTCACGAACAATGCTCTTTGACATCAACAAGTTAAGATATTCAGAGGATATTGCTTCTGAATTGGAAATTGACTTGGATAAAATGCCAGAGGCAGTTGAAAGTGGAGTTGAAGTTGGTGAAATAGTCTCTGAAGAGACATTATTTGATAAAAAAACTTTAGTTATAACTGGGGCTGGAGATCAGCAATCGGCAGCATTAGGAGTTGGAGTTGTATCACCGGGTCGAATAAAATTAACAACTGGCACTGGAAGTTTTTTGTTAGCATTCCTAGAAAAACCAAATTTTGATTCTCAAAAGAGAGTTTTATGTAGTTGTCATGCTATTCCAAATACTTGGGTTCAAGAAGCTAGTATTTTCACTACAGGTGCATTTCTTAGATGGTTTAGAGATCAAATCGCTCAAAAAGAGTGTATGATCGCCGAAGAACAAAACCAAGATCCTTATAACATAATAACTGATAGAGCGGAACAATCTCCTATTGGATCAAATGGGTTAATAACAATTCCTCATCTAGTTGGTGCAGGAGCACCTCATTGGAATCCTTTAGCTAGAGGCTTAATTTTTGGACTTGCTTTAGGACATAGAAGAAGAGATATTGCAAGATCTATTCTAGAAGGGGTGGCATTTGAGGTAAAAAGGAACATTGAGGTATTTAAAGAATTAGGAATAGAAATTAAGGAGCTAAGACTAACTGGAGGAGGATCTCGCTCTGATCTTTGGAATCAAATATATGCTGATGTGTTGGGAGTCAATTGTCTGAGAAATATAGTAGAAGAAGCAACTTCATTAGGAGCAGCCATATTAGCTGCTTCTGGATCAGGTATCTTTCCCGATATTGCAAAAGCAGCTGAAAGCATTTGTAAAGTAGATAAAAGATACATCCCTGATGCCCAACATTACGAAAAATATGAAGAGATTTACAATTTTTCGGTAGATCTTTACAATCTATTAAATAATGAAAATATGTATCAAAAATTAAATAAAATCTTCCAAAATAAAGGTAATTTATAATCTCTTTCTTTTCCAAAAATTATCATAATAATCAATTTTATATATTTTAATTCTTATTCTTTTTTTAATTAATAAAAATGTGAGAATGATGGAAGCTACAGATTATACTGAAGGGCAAATGAAAGTTGCGAGAATATTTTACATAATCATTGTAATTGCATGTTTAATAATAATAGGTGGAACAGTTTGGTCGATTGCAGACTTTATCTCTCCCACGGGAAAGTTAGACGCATTTCTTGAATTAAATTGGGGTTATAAAATCGCAATTATTGCAGGATTTTTAGCAGGACTCTTTTTCTTGTTAGTTTTCTTCTATGGCTTATTTAAAAAAGGAAGCAAATGGATTCTAAGAGTATTTTTTAAAGTCAGAGAACTTGAAGAGAGATTTAAGAATCGTATAACTGTAAAAATCGCTGCTGGTGGATTGCTTACTAGCATAATACTAGTATTAATTGGAGTTGTTTGGGCTTTAGTTCAAGAAATTCTAATCCCTGAGAGTGGCTCACCATTTTCTGGACTTTTTAGTCTTTTTTCATCTGGAAACTGGGCTTTATTCATTGGAATTTCTGTATTGGTGGCAGCCTTAATTATACTTTTTATGATATATTTCTGGAAAAACGGTTATCGATTAATTCTAAAAATAATGGGTACTTTAGAGAAAGAAAGATAAAGCTACAAATTCTTATTTTTTAATATTTTACTTTAATTTAAATCAGAAAATTAACGCTCCTATGCTATTTTAATTAATTTTGCTTCTTAATCATAATCAATGCCAGTTAGAGTGGGTGTGGTTTTTAATTTTCTTCAATTGCCAGATGTTTTAAAATATCCTTTTGTTATTAATAAGAGAAAAGATGATGTTCTAGTAAAGAAGGGGATATTTGTATATACAGAGTCAATTGAAGGATTTTTAATTGGTATAGTAGAGCGAATAGTATTATTAAATGAGTATTTCTCAGATGCTCTTACTATTAAGGCTTATAATAGTGAAAATAATCCCAATATATTGAAAGGGTTATTTCCAAGTGAAGATTTTGAATATGCAATAGCTATTGTAAGAAATTTAGGTCTTGTTGAATTTAAGGATGATAAGAAAAATAAAATAAGTAAAATAAAACGTATGATGTATCCAGCAAGCCCAGGTAAGGAAGTTAACTTATTAGAGGAGGATACGCTGAAAAATTTTGTAGGCATAGATACAGAACATGGCCTAAGACTCGGTATATTAAAGGGTACTAAAATTGAAGCAAGAATTAATATGGATCGCCTGTTTAACAAGCATTTTGCGATTCTTTCTATATCTGGGGGAGGTAAAAGTTATCTTACATCAATCATAATTGAAGAATTATTAACCAGAGAAAAAAAATTAGGAACTCCATCTATTATCTTAATTGATGTACATGGGGAATATACTTATTTAAAAAACATACCCCAGCTTAAAGAAAAAATCAAATTATTCGATTGTTCATTTTTTCAAATTTCAGTTCCAAACTTAAATGCCTCTATTTTTAGAAAGTATCAAGAAAAGATCTCAAATGTTCAAGTAAGAGAGCTTTCCAACTACATCAGAAAACTTAAGAAAGAAAAGAAAAATTATTCCTTAAGTGATATCATTGAATTGATAGAGAAAGAGGAAGAAGTCAATAAGAGTACAAAACAAGCACTGATAGGGTGGTTAAGCGAATTAGAACGATTAACACTATTTGGACCTCAAGAAAACCCTAATATTAATTCAATAGCAACTCCGGGAGAATTAACTATATTTAATCTTCAAAAAGAAATTTCAATTAGAAAAAAGCAAATAATAGTTGATTATATATGTAATCGTCTGTTCTATTTAAGAAGGATGGAGCAAATTCCGCCTTTTCTAATAATAATTGAAGAGGCACATCAATTTTGCCCTGAAGCTGCATATTCGAAAGCCTTGACAAAATACATAATCGAAACAATTGCTAGAGAAGGAAGAAAATTCATGGCATGTTTGTGTTTAATTAGCCAAAGACCAAAAAGATTAAGCACAACTGCACTTTCCCAATCCAACTCAAAAATGATTTTAAACATCACTAATCCTTACGATTTAAAACATTTAATGGATAGTTCAGAAGTCATTACTAAAGAATATGCAAACATGATTTCAAGCTTAGGGGTAGGAGAGATGCTTTTAATGGGAAATGCGGTTAATTATCCTATATTTATTGATGTTAGAAAGAGAAGATTCATGTCAAATACAGAAGAGAGCTCATTATCACAAACATGTCTGAATTGGAAGATTTTAGATTAGGTTAAATCTTCCATAAATTCATCTTTCACTTCTTGATTATATTTGTTAAAGACGACCATCTTTTTGCTCTTTGACACCCGAAAAACATTTATAATTCCCATACTCTCTAACCTCATCAATAATTCTTCTAATAATAACGGATTCATAAATGGAAATTCTTTCTTTAATAACTCTTCCATCCTCTTATCTAAAATTTCTCCTTTATTTTTTTTTAAAATGTCTAAAATTGAATTTACTATTGGCTTTTGGTTCCAACGATGTGTTTCGATATCATATCACCTTATTTTTGAATTTAAAATTTAATAGAAATATATTTATAATAATAAAAGTTAAACAAACAATCGATCTTCTTTTGATTGTTCAATAATTCTACTTTTTAATCGCTCACCAAATTTTTCATACCATGAAATAATATCTGCTGATATACTCGGAAAAAGAAATTCTTTTGCTTTTTCAAAATGCTGAAGTGATACTTTTTTAGCTTTAATGTTTTCTCTTAATGCAATCATAGCGGCTTCACGACAAAGAGTTTCAATATCAGCTCCAGAAAAACCTTTAAGGTTTTTATTTAGATCATTCAAATTAAAATCGGCTATTGGCATATTTTTAACAAATATCTTTAAAATTTCTAATCTTTCATTTTCATCTGGAGCAGGTACCATAAGAATACGATCAATTCTTCCAGGTCTTATTAAAGCGGGATCTAAAATATCAGGTCGATTAGTAGCAGCGATCACGACAATATCTTTATTAATTTCTAGTCCATCTAATTCTGTCAAAAATTGAGATAGAACTTTTTCAGATACTCCTGAATCTGAAGTATATCTGCCTCTTGAAGGTGCAATAGAATCAAATTCATCGAAAAATATGATACAAGGAGCTGACATTCTGGCCTTTCTAAAAACTTCCCGAATTGCTTTTTCACTTTCTCCTACATACTTAGACAATAATTCTGGTCCTTTTATCGATATAAAATTTGCTTTACTCTCAGTAGCAACGGCTCTCGCTAATAAAGTCTTGCCACATCCAGGAGGACCATATAATAGTATACCTTTTGGAGGAGTAATTCCCATTCTTGAAAATATTTTGGGATGAGATAAGGGCCAATCTACTGCTTCTATTAGTTTCTGTTTTAGCTCGGTAAGTCCACCAATTTGTTCCCAAGAAACATTAGGGATTTCCACAAAAACTTCTCTTATCCCAGAGGGAGTTACTTCTTTTAGAGCTTCATCAAAATCTTCTTTATTAACTATTATTTTTTCCAAAAGTTCAGGATCTAAAGAATCTGATTCTAAATCTATCTCTGGTAAATATCTCCTTAAAGCTGACATAGCAGCTTCACGACAAACAGCCGAAATATCTGCACCGACAAACCCATGTGTAATATTAGCATAATCTTTAAGAGAAACTTTTTTATCTAATGGCATATTTCGAGTATGAATCTGAAAGACTTCTCGCCGTCCTTTCTCATTTGGTACTTTTATTTCAATCTCACGATCAAATCTTCCAGGTCGCCTTAAAGCTGAATCTAAACTATTCGGTCTATTAGTAGCTCCAATCACAATGACTCTCCCTCTGCTATGTAATCCGTCCATTAAGGCTAGTAGTTGAGCAACGACTCTTCTTTCTACTTCCCCTGTCACAGTTTCTCTCTTTGGTGCAATGGCATCAATCTCATCAATAAAGATTATAGATGGATTCTTTTCTTCGGCTTCTTCAAAAAGTTTTCTTAACTTTTTTTCAGATTCCCCATAAAATTTACTCATTATCTCTGGTCCATTTATAGATATGAAATGAGCTTCACTTTCATTAGCAACAGCTCTTGCTAGCAAAGTTTTTCCACAACCGGGGGGTCCTCTTAACAATACACCTTTAGGGGGATCTATACCTAATCTTTTAAACAACATAGGATGTCTTAATGGCAATTCAACCATTTCCCTAACTCTTTGTATTTCTTTATCTAACCCCCCAACATCTTCATAAGTAACATATTCTCCTCCCCGTTCCTCCTCTTCAGTAATATGCTCACTAATATGAAGCTGTGTCTCTGGCTTTATTACACAAAATCCATTAGGTTTTATGCTTATAACCTTGAAGGCAATTTCTCTACTAATTCCTATCGAAATATAGATATAATCATCCAATGAAACTGGATAATTGTTTAACTTTCTTTTAACAAATGTTTCAAACCGGGGATTTTTATTCCCTGTCATTTTGACATTTGCTGGAGCTAAAACAATGCTTTGAGCTGGTAATACTTCCACTTTTCGAATCTCTATAGTGTCGTCTATCGCGGTTCCCGTATTTTTTCTTAACCTAGAGTCTATTCTGATGATCCCTAATCCATCATCTTGAGGATAACTTGGCCATGCAATACCGACACTCTCTTTCTTTCCTATCAAAGCAACATGATCACCCGTTTGAATATTTAATTCTTCCCTTGTTTTTGAGTCTATCCTTATAATATTACGACCAATATCTCTCTTTTTAGCCTTTTGAACTCTTAGGGTAAGACTTTTCTGTTCATCTATTTCTTTTCGATTATTCGAATTCATATTTATTCGATTTTATCAATTCATTAATTATGTAAAATAATTCTTTTGTAAAAATTTTTTTGTTTATCTTCACATCTTTTTATTTATGATTTTTTAAAGAAACTATCCAAGGTTAATTGTTTTCTAGAAAGCTCTTGTTTCTTTAATCGTTCTAAAGCATTATTTACTCGTTGAGCTGAGAAATTATGTTGCTCTATTAAAAGTTCCTGAATTCCTTCATAATTTATTTTTTTCCAAACAATTTTGGGATACTCCTTCTTCACATCGGGATTAAGAAATATCTCTTTTATCTGTTCGATCACTTCTAAATCTATGTCGATTTCCTTTCCTCTAACTTCTATATTGCTTTTTAAAATATTCTCTAAAGAGCCATATTCTTTGATCAGATTTAGAGCTGTATGCTGACCTATTCCTTTTATTCCTGGAAAGAAGTCAGTTCCAATTAGAATTCCCATTTCTACTAATTGTTCTCTAGTAATTTTTAAACTTTCCATGAATTTATCTAATGAAATATATTCAATATCTAAAGTTTTGGTAGTATCTCTTACTTTTACTGTTCTGCTTACAGCGAAATTTCTTATTAATCTTTCTCCACCAAATAACAAAGTATCATAATCTTGCGAGGCACATGCCCAAGCATCTCCCTTTTCTACAAGATAAGCAGATTGAGCTTCACCTTCAGAACTAGCATCCACAATAGGAATTCCAAAATAATGAATTAATTTCTTACTTTCTTCAATCATACTTTCATCTAATTTTGAAGTAAGTTGCGCATACTTTTTTGCTTCTCTTAAATCCTCCTTCTCTTTGGCTTTTATCATTTTCTCCTTATATTCTTCTTTGATCTTTCTTCTCTCTTCGATCGTACCCATCTTTAATTGAGATGGAGTTCCATCAAAAACGAAGATGGGTTTTATACTATGTTCTAAAAAATTAATTGTTCTATAAAACAGTCCAGAAAGATGCGAGGTCACATTACCTTCATCATCCATCAATAAAGTGCCATCATTTTGGCGAATAATAGCTAAAAATTGGTAAATTGTATTAAATGCATCAATTGCTATAGCACGATTAAACAGATTTTCAAAAGTTATTGTTCTTTTTACATCTGTGAGGAGCTCATTAATTTTTATTCCCATTTTTCATCTCTTTTGCATTTCTCAAATAATAAATATTATTTTTTATATATAATTCACACTAAATATTAAGGCGATTTCTGGGTCTCCGCTTTAACTTTGTGCCACATACTTCACACGGTTGAAACAAATTTTCAGCTTGATAAATCTTAAGACAATGAGGACAGAAAACTTCAAAAATTATTTGTTTTTGAATCCCTCTTTTATACAAAGGAGAGAACTTTAAATTAAGATTAGAACATAAGTTTTCCATTGAATAATCATTAGTAAATAAAATAACATTATCATCTTGAGATATTGAAAGTTCAAGAGTTAATGCAATCAACGATTTATCTGCATCTGATAAAATATTTAAATCTCCAGTAATCTTTGCTTTTTCCTCCACAACCTTAATGAACTTAGTCTTAGGATCTCTTATATTTAGTTTTTTATTTTCTATAGCAGATTGAATTTTATTTAAAATGTTTCTATTTTTATCTAAATATTTTTTTACTCTAATTTCATCCAAGATTTTAGAAGTAGTGTAAACCTTTTCTTGAAAAATATTGAAATCAATTCCAGTAAAAAAGATATTAGAGTCAAAAACTAGAATTGAATTCTTCTTCTGGACTGTCATCTATGGGGACCTTTAGAGAACCGATAATTTTTTTTCTCAATCTTTTAAAATAATTTTCACTTAAATTTTTTGAAAGTCGCACAAATTTTATGTGAGCACCTGCTTTTCGAATTCTAATAACTGTATGAGGTTGAATTTTTTTGAAGGTACGTTGCCCATCAATCACAATTTTTGCATTTAAACGGGGCCTTAATAATTGAATCTCAATCTCACTATCAATTGGTAATACAATTGGTTTTAAACCGGATCTAGCAAAGCTATTTAAAGGTGTTATTTGCATTATTTCTAAAGGAGATTTAACAATAGCTCCTCCTGCGCTTAAATTATAAGCAGTGGATCCTACTGATGTAGAAATAATAAGTCCATCTAGATAGCTTCTATTTAAAAATACTCCATCAATCTTAACAGAAACTAATAATACCTTTGAACTTTTAGCCGATACTACTAAAATTTCATTTAAAGCATTATTAAGCCTGATTTCTTCAGTATTTTTAACAATGAATGGAACAATTTTTGAACAAACTTCTGTTACATACTCTCCATTCAAAACTTTATTAAGATCATTGAAAATTGTTAATTCATTTGACTCATCTAAAAAACCAATTGATCCTATATTAACACCTAGGATTGGTGGTGCATTACGTTGAGGTAAACTACTTGCAATTCTTAGAATTGTCCCATCTCCACCAGTAGATATGATTAATTTAGTATTTTCTTCATTCATTTCGCTCAAATCTTTACCGCTATGTGGAAATATCTTGGGGGCAATTCTAGTTTCTAATTGAACAACTTCTCCTTTTTTAACGAGATATTCAAATATTCTCTTAGTCAATTTAATAGCTCTTTCAGAATCCATCCTACAAGCTAAAGAGATCGCCTTCTTCTCCATTAAATCAGCTTTTAATAATAATTTTATTTGAATTTGTATTACTCAAAAAAAAATAATAAATTAAATGAAAATAAAATTTTGGATTTTCCAAATCCACTTAAACTAAGACTTTTAATTAATGATAACTCTATTAATCAAAGTTTTTCCAGCGATCTGCCAATACTCAACTTGAGCTGAAGACAATTTAGCTGGATTTGACCTCAAATCTTTCAATTTTGAAACAGAATCCTCATCAGTAGGCCATTGGACATCAAGAGAGTTATATGATTCAAGATCCATAATGTTTATCAGACTTTCTTCGATAAAGTTAATTTGAGCATTACCTTTAATTATTTCTGGAACTTCTACCATTGAACCTGAAGGATAAGTTAGAGATCTTTTATTATTGTCAAACATACCTACACAGACTACTCTTACTTTAGCATGACCATGTTTTCCACTTTTCGAGCGCTCAGTTGACTTGATTATGCATGGCTCCCCTTCGACCATTATATATTGACCGGTTTTTAACTTCTGAATTTCAGTTCTTCTAATAGACAATCAAAATTTCACCAATTTAAATTATTTTAATCCTCACTTTTCTTTTAATTTATATTTATTGTAAAGAAAATATTAATTTTTGGATAAATTATTAATTAATAGAATATAAAAATTGCAGATGATAATGCAATGGTACTTGAAAAATTAGGAAGATCATTAGATCAAGCTATTAGAAAGATAAGAAGATTACCTTTAGTCGATAAAGATGCGATTAACGCCTTAATTCAAGATTTGCAAAGAAGTTTATTAAGCGCTGATGTGAAAGTTGAATTAGTATTTCAAATGACTGAAAATATTAGAAAAGAGGCGATGAATACCCATCTTACTAAAGCAAAACGGAAGGATTTTGTCATAACGCTAGTACACAATGAACTTATTGATACTCTAGGAGGAAAGCCAGCCCCAATTAGGATTAAACCAGGAAAAAGTAATGTTATTTTATTAGTTGGAATACAAGGCTCTGGAAAAACAACAACTGTGGCCAAACTTTCTCGTTTTTATAAAAATAAGGGCTATAAAGTAGCAGCAATTACAACTGATAGTTATAGACCAGGAGCATATGAACAACTTGCTCAATTGACAGAACAGATTGGAGTTAAGTGTTTTGGCAATCCAAACGAGAAAAATGCAATCAAAATTGCTGTAAAAGAAACTAAAAAAGCAATAAATGAAGGATTTGACATTATAATAGTAGACACTGCTGGGCGTCATAAGGAAGAAAAGGAATTGATGAAGGAAATGACCCTAATTGAACAAAATTTAAAACCAAATGAAGTCATCCTTGTGATTGACGGAACTTTAGGTCAACAAGCCTTCTCGCAGGCCGAAGAATTCGCAAAAGCAACAAATATTGGAAGTATTATTGTAACAAAATTAGATGGTACAGCTAAAGGAGGTGGTGCTTTATCTGCTTGTGCTGCAACTAATCAACCAATAAGATTTATAGGGTTAGGAGAGAAAATTGATGAACTAGAAGAGTTCGAGCCAACTTCATTCGTAGGAACTCTACTTGGTGTCCCTGATTTAGAGAGTTTGGTAAAAAAGGTTCAAGAAGCAGAGGTAGATATCGATCCAGAAATGGCAAAAAGGATGATGAGAGGAAAATTCACATTAGATGATCTGTATTATCAATTAAAATCCATAAAAAAAGTGGGGAAAATGAAACAGATACTTGCAATGGTGGGAGGAGGTAACCTTCCAGATGCTTTAAAGGATGATGCTGAGAGAAATTTGGAAAGATGGGAAATTGTACTAAATTCCATGACTAAAGAAGAAAAAGAAAATCCAAAGCTTATTAAAAAAACTAGGAAGAGAAGGATCGCAATTGGAAGCGGTACTGACTATTCAGTGATAAACCGAATGTTAGATCAATACAATCAAATGAAAAAGTTTATGAAGAGATTTTTACAACTACAGAAAAAAGGAAAGGGAGCTCCTTTTCCCGGCATTGGTAAGATAGATCCCTCCTTCTTTAGTAAATTAGGAAAAGATTTTAAATTTTAATAATTAATATGATTTTAGATTAATTTGGTTGACTTTTTAATAATATTTGAAGAGCTTCAATATTATTCCAAAAATGATGTTGATAAAGGATCAATACCTGTAGAAATTTATAAATTATGTTCCAGTATTAAGGAAACCTTTTGCCTTTCCTATTCTATTAGAAAGAACAATAATCTATATTTACTTTTTTATAACAATCAAATTTTAATTAAACTTCAAGGAAATGAACTAAGATTTCTAGGACCAGATGAACGATCACAGGCAATCTTATTAAATAAAGCGATATATAAAACCAATGAAGTTAATAATGTTAATAGGTGGAATAAATCAACTTCAGGAATATATATTAGAAAAATTGAAAGTCCACTTAAATTTCTATTTTTGTTTGAGTCATTAAGTTATAATAAAATCATTATACTTAATGATTATATTAATAATGATATTTTGACAATTGAAGATTTAAAAAATTTAAGAAATCTAAATGATTATCTTTTTATTTTACCGAATTTTCACAAAGGATCAAAAGTAGCCAACTTTTTGGACTTAGTTAAAAAAATCAATAATGTAAAATTTGTAATCCTTCCTAAAATCAAAAGCGATGCAAATAAAATATTATATATTAATTTTATAATCGATCAACAGACTAAGTTTTAGATATAGGTTAGATATGATATTAAAAAACGCCAAAATCTACATAGAGGGGGACCTAAAAGAAGGAAATCTTCTAATCCAAAATGAAATCATAGAAGTAATTTCTGTAGGAATAAATAAGAACAATTTAAATATAATTAGGCAAAAAAATAACGATGGTATAGAAATAGATTGTGAAAAAAGATTAGTTTTACCAGGAATCATTGATATTCACGCTCATTTAAGAGATATGGGGCAAATCGAAAAGGAAACTTATCTAACAGGGACAAAAGCAGCAGCTTTTTCAGGAATCACAACTATTTTTAACATGCCTAACACTATTCCACCAGCTAATACATCAAACCGTGTAGATAAATGGATGAGAAAAGCTGAGAAAAATATCTTTGTTGATACTGCCTTTATAGCAGGCGTTCCTATTGGAATTGATGAAGAAGAAATAAAAAAAATTGTACAATTAGGAGTTATCGGTTTTAAAATTTATCCATTGAAATCTTTAAGCGGTATTAATTGGACGGATTCAGCTAATATTCAGAAAATTTTGCTCATTTCTTCGAGGTTTCAAATTCCTATCTTTATTCACCCAGATTGGCCCTCTTCAAAAAGGCGAAAAGAAAGATTAATGGAGATGAATATACAAAGAGGAACTCCTCTTTTGCAAATTCATAATTATATGCATCCATGCAGAAGAGAGCGGATGTTTATTAAACATGTTTTAGAGCATTACTTAGGAATTGTAAAACAGCATAACTTAACATCTGAAATGTTTCCGATTGTTCACTTCTGTCACCTTAGTTGTAAAGAAAGTATTAAAGAAATGTTTCTAATCAACTTCAAATCGAATATATCCTTTGAGGTCACCCCTCACCATTTATTATTAAATTATGATATTGATTTGGACCTTCCAAGCCACGCTAAAGTTTTACCTCCTTTAAGAAATAAATCTAATTCAAAATATTTATTCAATAAATTAAAAAAGGGGAGAATAAAATACATTGCAACAGATCATGCACCTCATACTATTGATGAAAAGTCTCTACCATTTTTTGAAGCCCCTTCTGGATTTCCTGGTTTTGAGACTTATACACTACTACTGTTGGATAAAGTCTTTCAAGATCAATTGGAATTGAAGACTTTCGTCCAAATAGCTTCGGAAAATCCTGCTAAAAAGTTCAATTTGAAAAAGAAGGGTTTTATTAAAGAGAATTATTATGCTGATCTACTTGTTGTAGAAAAAGTAGAAGATCACCCAATTGACCCTCAAAAATTCAAAACGAAAGCTAAATATACACCATTTGAAAACTCAAACTTTTCTGATCAATTAACCTCGGTAAAAATTTGGAAGGTTCTTTTAAGAGGTAAGGAAGTTAATATTGAAAATGGTGAACCAACTGGTAAAATAATTAGAATGTAAACTATAAATGAATGTTGATTCTATTTATTATTATTAAGAATTTTTATTTAAAATAAGATATGTCAAACAACGAGATTTTTACTTTAGAGGACGGAAAAAGATTGATACAATTTGCAAGAGAAAATATAAACAATTATTTAAAAAATGATAAAAAGATACTTATTCCAGAAGAATTCAGAAATAAGTTCTCAGAAAATTATGGTGCTTTTGTGACATTAAATAGATATAACGTATCAGGTAATCCTTTAAGAGGGTGTATCGGTTATATCGAACCAACTTATCCACTATATGATGTAATTCATAAGGTTTCAATTAGCGCTGCTGTGGAAGATCCACGTTTTCCGTCTGTAGAAATTGAAGAAATGGATGAAATAGTTATAGAAATTTCTATTTTAACACCTCCAAAATTGATTAAAGTAAAGGATTCAAAGGAATATTTAGATAAGATCGAAATTGGAAGAGATGGTTTAATTATCGAAAAAGGAATGAGACGAGGGCTACTTTTACCTCAAGTTCCTATTGAGCATGGACGAAATTGGGATGTTGAAACTTTTTTAAAGCACACTTGTAATAAAGCATGGCTTTCAGATGATGCTTGGAAAGAAGAAAATACAAAAGTTTACTCCTTTCAAGCAATAATCTTTGAGGAAAAAACGCCAAATGGAGATGTGGAAAGAAAATATTTGAAAGCAACATGAGTCTACTAAAGGGGGTTTAAGTAGAAGTTATGGAAAATGTAATTTTAACTATCGATATTTCTTCAAATTCAGTTAAAGTTGGTCTTGTGTCTGAATTTTTAACTCTTAAATCACTTACTAATCAGAAATTTAAAGTAGTTGACGAGGATATCGACGGACTTGCTAGAAGATTTAATATGGATGAGTTATGGAATGAAGTTTTAACTGGAATTGAATCAACATTATATAAACATAAATCAAAGGAATTTAACATTATTGGAGTCTCCTCTTGTGCTCAAAGGATTGCCACAGTTTTCATTGATAGAAAAGGAGATGAAATCTATGGAGGCCCAAATACAGACGTTCGAGGAATAGATACAGAATACATCATTGAAGATAAATTTTCAGATGAAGAAATCTTTGAAATAACAGGACACAGCCCATCATTGCTATTTTGCCTAGCACGTTTATTGTGGTTTCGAGAAGAAGATGAAAATAATTACAACAGAATTAATAAGGTTTTAATGTTAGATGATTGGTTAATATACCGGCTTTCAGGAGTTTTTTGCACTGATTTATCATCGTCTTCAGAATCTCAACTAATAGATATCAGGAAAAGTGAATGGAGTACGGAAATTATCCAGACTTTTGATTTTAACCCCGACTTTTTTCCTAAAATTGTGGATTCTGGCTCAATAATAGGTGAATTAAAACCAGAATTAAAAAAAAGATTTAATTTAGAGACAGAAATCCCAATTATTAAAACTGGGGGAGATACACAAGCATCATTATTAGGTATGGGAGCTATTAAGGAGGGAGATATTGGAATTAGCTTAGGTACAACATCGCCCCTAGATTTAGTTATAAATCAACCAATAATAGACCAGGATCATAATTTATGGACTTCCTGTCATGTATTAAAAAATAAATGGTTAATTGAGGCTAATGCAGGGAATACAGGAACTGCCTACGATTGGTTTAAAGATTCCTTTCTAAAAGAAAAAGTAGACAATGTAGATAATTTATTCGAATCCTATTTGAAAGATACAGAACCGGGGGACTTCTCAATATTTTCATATTTAGGGCCAGAAAAAATGAATATTAAAAATCAAACTTCAATAAAGAGAGGTATTTTTATTTTTCCACCTCCAATGATGATTTCTGAGAAACATCCTCATATTGAGCATTTTGCAAGAAGTATAATCGAAAATATTGCTTTTGGTATCTATGAAAATCATCAAGTTTTACAAAAATTCATAGATTTTAAGACGAATACATATTGTGCTGGAGGAATGGCTAAATCAAATGAATTCTGTAAAATTTTAGCAAATGTATTAAACACAGAAATAAAAACACCTAATTTTGAGGAATCTTCAGCTATAGGTATAGCATTAAATGTCCTAAAAACTCTGAAATATACACCTAATTTTAAAACAATTATCAATAACCTTGTAAAATTTAAAAGTTATTATCCAGTTTCTCCAATCGTAGATAAATATAAGAAGATTTATAATAAATGGAAGGCTTTTAAACAAAAAATTGACGATTTATGAGTTTAATTTTTATCAAATAAAAATTTAAGTGATTTAAGTGTCAGAATTTACAAATATAGAGTCTTGTTTAAGAGAAATTGAAAATCGTTATGTTAATACAGAAAAAGTAAGGAAAAAGTTGGTTAATTTCAGTGAACCTATTCAAATAAAGTTTTTAGATACTAGCAGATTTGTGTTAATTCTTATAAACAAAGATCTAGGGATTGAAATTAAGGATCACTCTAAAGATGATAGTGCAACAGTAAAGATTGAATTTTCTGCTGAACAGGATATGTTAGATTTATTTAATAAAGAGCTAGGTGCTGTTAAGGCTTATTCTAGTGGAAAAATAAAAATTATGGAAGGAAATATACGAAATTTAATGAAACTCAAGAGTTTAATGTTCTAATTTTTATATAAAGGAGGCTATAAAATGAAGGCATTAATTACAGCAGAGATTTCTAATGATGTACTAGAAAAGCTCAAAAATGTTATCGAGATCACCTATGAAAGTTGGAGAAATACAGGAATTATTTATTTTGACGTTAAGGAATTAGTAAAAAAGTTAAAGGGATATGATATATTTATAACATCCGCGGATGATTTAAAAAATGCAGAAATATTCGATCAATCAAATCTCAAATTAATCATCTCCTGTCGAGGAGACCCCTTTAATATTAATTTAGAGGCAGCCACGCGAAATAAAATCCCTATCATTTTCACTCCCCTTAGAAATGTTGATGCTGTAGCTGAACTTACAGTAGGGTTAATGATCTCTTTGGCTCGAAAATTAATACCAATAGATAAATTCCTACATTCCAAGGATTTTGAGGTAATTGATTTTGATGATTGGATTCAGCTCTACAATAATTATCTTGGAATCGAATTATTAGATAAAACAGTGGGTATTATTGGGTTCGGTCAAATTGGTCGAAGGGTAGCCCAAAGATTAAAAGCGTTTGGGGTTAAATTTCAAATTTATGATCCATATTTGCCAGATGAAATGTTAGAAGAGTATGGGAAGAAAGCTAGTATTGATAACCTGATGAAAGAAGCTGATTTTATTACTATTCACGCTGCTGCAACAAAGGAAAATGATAATCTAATAAATGAAGAACGTATTCATTTAATGAAAAGTACTGCTTATATTCTTAATCTAGCCAAAGGTAGTCTTGTAGATTATGAGGCTTTACTTTTTGCTTTGAAAAACAAACAGATTGCAGGAGCTGCTCTGGACGTGTTCCCATTGGAGCCTATTGATGAAGATAATGAATTTTTGGTATTAGATAACGTGATTGTAACTCCCCATATAGGAGGAAATACTAAGGAAGTCATAACTCGCCAGTCATTAATGCTTTTTGAAGATCTTAAAGCTTGGTTAAATAATAAGAAACCTGTAAATATCCTAAATCCTGAAGTTTTTTCTGAAACTGAATATAAATTAGATAAAATTGATATCAAAATAATTAAAGAAGAAATTGTAGCTATTTGTAAAAAATTGTTAAATGATGGACATGTAATAGGTTCTGCTGGTAATGTGAGTGTAAGAGTGAAATTAAATGATGAAGATCTAGTTTTAATAACTCCAAGTAATGTAGCATATGAAGAAATGAAACCTGATGATATATTAATTATAGATATGGAAGGTAAGGTTAGAGAAGGAAAGCGAAACCCCTCGGTAGAAAAGAGAATGCATTTAGATATTTATAAAGAAAGAGATGAAATTAATGCTATAATTCATGCTCATAGTATATATTCTACTGTTTTAAGTACTTTAAATCTCTCATTACCACCAGTTATAGAGGAGTTAGTGCCATACATAGGTGGAGAAGTCTTATGTGCTAAATATGAAGAAGCAGGTACTGTTGAACTAGCAGAAGAAGTTATTGAAGCCTTAGGAGAAAAAAATGCGGTATTACTTTCAAATCATGGAAATATTTGTTGCGGAAGCCATTTGGAAGGTGCTTATACCGTATTGCAATATTTAGAAAGAGGATCAAAAATCTATTATCATGCAAAATTAATTAAGGATCCTAATCTATTACCTGAAGATACTGTTGATTATGAGAAAGATATATTTGAAATATTTAAAGAATCTAAGAAAATTTAAGTTAGTAACACGTTCAAAAGCTACAATATAATCTTAAAATTAATATATGAAATTCTTAAAAAAGTTATTAAATTTATTAAGTTTTGTCGTATAATTTAATCTAAATATTATACTATTAATTCTATAAGAGATTTATAACTACTATATTTCCACTTCTTATTCCATTTAGAGGGAATCTAGACAAAACAAGCAAGATATTTGGTGATAATATTGTCTCAATTAAGGGGCGTCATTGTTCCATCCATCACGTTCTATAATAAAGAATATGAAGTAGATAAAGAATTACATGCACTGTTAAATCGCCATCTTCTTGTCAATGGGGCAGATTCACTATACTTATTTGGAGTCACTGGTGAGGGAACACTATTCTCACATAATCAAGTTGAAAAAGCTAAACTTATTAATTTCACAATAGAGAGTATTGGGAAAAACGTTCCAATAATGGTAGGAGTACTGGGAAATGAAGTGGAAGAAATAGTTAAGGAACTCAACGATTTAGGCAAAAAATTTAATGAAATTAACTTTGTATTAGCACCACCTTATAAAGAAAAGATAAATGAATTACAATCACATTTCACACAAATATTTGATTCATTAAGTATTAGAAATAGTATTTTTTTATGCAATAATCCCTTGGAATTTGCAGGAAATGAAATTACTCCAAAAATTGTAGGCGAACTAATGGATCTTAGGCAAATATCGGGTATAATTGATTCATTTGATAATATAAATTATTGTAGATCATATATTCAAATGTTAAATGAAGAATTTTCTTTTTGTTGTGGAAAAGAGGAAAATTTTCAGAAATTTCTCCAGCTAATACCTCTAAATTTACGGAAGTTTTGTGGTTTAGTCCCCAACATTAGCAATTTAGTAAATATATGCTCAAAATTATATTATTGTGCAGTTGAAGACAAAATTTTAGATCTCTATCAGTTACAAGACCAAATAAATGATGTTGGGAAAAATATTTACGATTTTAAAATCGAGAAGGGAAAAGTTCAAAGAGGTTTGAAATATTCTTTTTTATATCTCTACAGAGATATTATTCAAAACTATATTGAAATCTACAATAATATAACTCCTGAAATCCAAAGAGAATTAGATGAAATCACTAAAGTAAGGATACAGGCAACCATTAGTTCCTTATTAAACCAGAAATTTATTTACCAATTATATTCTCTTGGTAAAGAAGAAATTTATCAATTAGATGATATTATCAAAAGATTTTCCAATATAGATGTTTTAAGTAAACAAGGTAAAATTAAAAAAATTAAAGGTCCATTTCAAGCAAAAATAAATACTATTTACCGAGTGAATTTTGAAAATAATCAATTGATTTTCAGATTTCGAACTTTAAAATCTTCTAAAAGTGAAAAATTGATAAAAGAAAAACTGTTATTTCCTTTTTTAGATAATTCATTAAATCCAAACTTAGCAAACTTTAGGGAGAAAGTGAAAGAAATAATCGCAATTAAAAAAGGAGAATATATTTTCGATAATGATAATCCTCCTATAATACCTGTGGCTGATTTAGTCTACTATGACGAAACCAAAGAGGCAATTCCATACTTATTTTCAATTTATAATTATCTTCATGGAAAGTCTTTAAAACGTTTGTATGAAAAATATCGAGATGAGAATTTCAGTTTTAATAAATCGAAATTCCTTAATTTATTTACTGAGATTGGAGAGCTCTTAGGAAGATTACATAGTATAACTTTCAATTCATTTTATAATGATATTTATGAACTGGGAAAAGAAGGAAAAGAGAATTACATAGAGTATTTTTCTTCAGATTTAGAAAATCAAATTCAATACAATTCTGCTCAAGAAAAGGAAATAATGAATTTTGTAAAGGATAATGTATCATTACTAGAAGAAGATAGCCCCATTTTAATTCATAATGACTTTCAATGGACTAATATTATTATTAAAGATGATCCCGGGAAATTCCAATTAAGTGGAATAATTGATTTTGATGACTGGGCCGTTGGGGTAAGAGCACAAGATTTTATGCTAATGGAAAATATAACCCTTAAAGTTATTAATAATATTGAGATAAAAAACAAATTTTATGAAGGTTATCAGAAATATCATAAAATTAATAATGATTTTTACAAAAAAATTGAATTATTTTCCATTTTGTACTACTTAAAAGAATATAATATCGCGAAACAACAACAATTAAATACAAATTTATATTTAGAGAAAATTCAGCAAATTTTAGATAAAAATTAGAAATTCTACCAAAATGCATTCTGAAATTTTTTTATTGTATCTTCTAAACTCTCTTCAATCTCTTCTTCAAAATTAGAAAATTTTGTACTTTCTCCATCCCAATTATTAATATCCTCATCAGAACAAATTTCAAGAAACTTATCAGCAATTTTATTTAATTCTTCTGATACTTTCTTCTCATTTGCTTTTTTTGATGATTTAGCAATGAACAATAAGCCTCTTTTCTTGAAAAGTGTAAACTTTACGTTCTCTATCTCAAAATTTGACAGTCCATCATCAACTATTTCTTCAGCAAACGAAGTTAATGCACTCATTAAAGCTCCTAAGAGTTGTTCATCAATAGTTTCATCATAAATCCGATGATATAACACAATTCCTCCTTCAGATAATATCCAGATATCTTGTAAAACTTTGGTCATAAATCTCTTCAAGAATTTCTATATTAAATTAATAAAAAAAATATTAATAAATATTTATTTACTTTTAGGGCGTATATATCCAAAATATGCACCAATAATTCCACAGATTACAAATATCCATCCTAAATAATAAAAAACAGAGAAAGAGAATTCTTCTCCACCAATTAAAATCATTAATCGGTCGAATAAGAAATTTAAAGGCACTAATATAAAGAATATAGACATTAGAGCTAACGCTAAGAATGCATTTTTAAAAATCCTTTCCTCTGTTAATCTATAGGATTGATAAGATCTCCAAAGAAATGGAAAATATATATATGTCATAAAAAGAAATACAAAAAAGAATGCAATCACGTCTAGTAAAGTATTACCTCTCTAATGCACTATAAAGGAGTATCCCCCAGTAATAATCCCTAAGATCACTACAAGATACTTTTGGACTTTATTATAGCCCTTTCCAAATACATTTACCTTAAGTATATATGATATAAAGATGGCAATAGTTAGAAATAAGAAGCTAATTCTGAAATCAATAATCCTTAATACAATCCAAGATATTGGGGTTCCAGGATCTGGAGCTAACTCATTATAAATATATTCTTCACCAGAATATAACACTAAGATTTTTGAAAGCCATGAGAATATTATTGCAATAACATAATTTAAGAAGATCAAAAAAAGGTAAAGAGTTAATCGGTGTTTTTTTTGGTAATATTTAATTAGTATTAGTATCAATAAGAAGGCAGCCACAACAATTATAAATGATTCAAAAACCATTCCTACGAATTGTTTATCGACAAAAATCATAAAAATATGATTAAAATAAGGATATTTATATTTTCAGTTTTGAAAAGTTATTTGAAAGATTGATAAAAGTTCATACATTGATAAATTCATAAATATAAACTACTTTTGACAAAATTATGGATAACTTTAACGATGAATTGGATCTAGCTTCTGACCTCGTAAATGTTGCCACTTTTATTACTGAATGGTTCAGAAAGGAAGGTTTTGAATCCTTTCAAAAGGATGATGATTCTCCAGTTACTTTAGCTGATTATGCGTCTCAACTTTATATTATTAATAAGTTAAAAGAAAACTTTCCTAAAGATCAAATTATAGCTGAAGAGAAATTTAATATCTATCTAAATAAAAGCACTCAAGATGTAATTAAAAGATGTTATGAATCATTAGGATTAGATATTATCAGAGATGTTGAAAGTATCTTAAATTATAGAGGACCTTCATCCCCACGACAATGGACAATTGATCCTATTGATGGAACCAAAGGTTTTCAGGAGAGACTAACTTATGCTGTAGGGATTGGCTTTAAAGTAGAATCGGAATTAAATGTTGCAGTAATCGGAGTTCCAAGTTATAATCAAAAAGGTAGAGCGATTTTTGTAGCGAAAAAGGATCAAGGAACTAAAGTCTCATACGGAAATAAAAATTTTCAAACTGTACATGTAAGTAAACAAGATCACATTGAATCTGCTCAAATGTGTCGCTCATTGCATTATGATAAACCATGGGTTATGGAGTTCGCAAGTTTGGCAAAAATAAAAAGTTTCTTTCAAATAGATAGTATGGCAAAATTTTGCATGATTGCTGATGGTTCTGCTGATTTATACATTAAACCTATAGATAAAGAAAGGGCTTATTCATGGGATTTTTTACCTGGAACTTTAATCGTGAAGGAGGCAGGAGGTGCAGTCTCTGATTTAAATGGTGAAAGTTTAATATTTAAAGATGAAAAATGTCTTACTACCGCCCCTGGACTTATAGTTTCAAATGGAATATTACATGAGGATATATTAAAGTTCATTAAAGAAATTTCATTTTATTAAAAATTACCAGAATTAAGTATAACTATATAAATCTACTTGTTTACAGTCAATATTTCTAACTAAATTAGACAATTTTATTCCAACTAATCTGATCTTTTTATTTTTGGCCATAAATTCATTAAGCAACTCTAAAATAATATTTAAAACCTTTTTTTCATTTTTGATGGGATAAGAGAAAGATTTTGAGCGAGAAAAAGTCAAAAATCCCTCTAATCGTATTTTTAAGGTTATTGTTCTGTAAAATACATTCTCTTCTTCTAACTTTTTATGAATTTTACTATTAATTTCCTCTAATTTGGAAAGGATTAATTTAAAATTGTTTGTATCTTCTAAAAAAGTTCTCTCTTTACTAATAGATTTACGATCTTCATGGAACTCTTTGACTTCTCTATCATCAAGACCGTGCACAATTTTCCAAATCCAAACTCCATGCTTTCCAAATCTTTTTTTCATTGTTGATAAGGGTACTTTGATAAGATCCCCAATAGAATAGATTCCATTCTTATTGTAATAAATCTTTGATTTTTTACCTATTCCTGGAATACGAGTAATCTCCAAATTCTCTAAAAAATGAATGATATTAGATGGTTCAACAACAGTAATCCCATTTGGTTTTTTAAAATCTGAAGCAATTTTTGCAGCAGATTTGGTAGGTGCTATCCCAATAGATAAAGTAATTCCAACCTTTTCAAAGATCTCTCTCTTTAATTCTTCTGCATATGTTTTGGCTTCAATAAAATCATTGCAGACATTACTAATATCTAGATATGCCTCGTCAATTCCTACTTGTTGAAAAATGGGAGAGTATTGTTTAATTATCATCATTACTATTTCTGAAACTTCATTATATTTTTTGAAATTTGGATACATAAAATTTCCATGAGGACACAATTTGTATGCTCTTGAAATCGGCATTGCTGAGTGTAAACCATATTTTCTTGCTTCATAATTGCATGTGCTCACTACACCTCGACCTTCTCCCCTCTTAGGATCTGCTCCTATAATTACTGGTTTTCCTTTTAAATTTGGATTCTCTCGTTCTTCAACTGCCGCAAAGAAGCAATCTAAATCACAGTGGAGTATAATTCGAGTCATCTTCATAAGAAGTGTTATATGATAATTAAATCAAAATCCCATAATTTTCAAAGAATAACTAATAGTTATAAAAAAAAAGACCTATTGAATTTTTTAAACTTATGATTTTAACAACTCTTTTTAATTAATTTTTAATTTAATACTATATGTCAAAGGGTAAAGAGTCTTTCTATCGAAATGAAGTTCTCTGGGGGGCTAAAGCAATATATAAAAAAAATTTAGTAGATTTCGGAGAAGGCAATGTTAGTGTAAGAAATGGAAAAGAGAAGGAGTTATTCATTACACCTTCTTTTAATAATTATGAGACATTAGTGGAAGGACAAATTGTACATATGAACTTTGAAGGAACTGCGATAAGTAAAGGAAAATTACCCTCCACAGAGGTAAAAATGCATATTCTAATCTATCAATCTCGACCTAAGGTTCATGCAATAATACATACGCATTCACCTTATGCAACTATACTCTCAGTAAATCAAATGGATGTTCCAATTATAATGGAGGAGCAAATTGTATTCTTAGGTGGTTCAATTGACATTTCTCCTTTTGGAGAAGCTCATACAGAAGAAATAGGTCAGAGCGCTCTTAGAGCTTTAGGAATTAAAAATGCTGCCCTATTAGCTAATCATGGAGTAATAGTTTGTGGAAAATCTATTGAACATGCTGTAAAGTTTGCTGAATTGGTTGAAAAGTTAGCAAAAGTATACTGGGGCGCTTTACAGGTTGGTAAGCCTAAATTTATTTCTGAAAGCCAAAGCACTAAATTTACCAAGCTATTTGAAAGCTTATTTGCTAGTTATTCTAGAATAAAAAGTAAATAACGAGTATTAAGGCATCAAGATGGAATTAGGAATAAGTAGTTTAGGGTTTATTATCGAATTAGGGTTATCAAACCCTTTTCAAGATATTCATGATTTATTATATAAGTCTACGAAAGCATGTTTAGATTTTGCTGAGGAGAGGAGTATAAGTATAGTAGAATTAGTAATAGACCCTCCTGAAATACAAAAAGTAGAAAAGAGAGGTCAGTATGTGAATTTGATTAATAATTATTCTATTAAAAAACAAATTCATGGTCCTTTTATTGATGTAAATCTCTGTTCTCATAATAATTTAATCTCAAAAGCTTCACTCGAAATCTATATGCAAACTGCTAAATTTTGTAAGGAAATTAATGCCAAAATTATGACCATTCATCCTGGATTAGCTAATTCTATGCTTAAAACGATACAAGACTACAACAAGAATCAATTAAAGTATTCTATCGAAGAATTATTAGATTTCACATCAAAATACAACCTCATAATTTGCATAGAAAATATGACCAAGCAAGCAGGAATCATGTTAGATGAAATTAATATAAAAGAAATTTTCTCATATATTAATCACAATGATCTCTATTTAACATATGACACAAGTCATTTTTATACAAATAATGGAAATATTGAGTTATTATGGAAGATTTTTAATGCTAAAATTAAAAATGTTCATTTAGTTGATAATTTTACTAAGGAATCTGACACACATCCTCAATTAGGAATAGGAAAAATCAACTTTAAAGAAATATTCGATGTTATGAAAAGTTATTATTATGATGGTCCTTTAATTATAGAATTATCTTCTGCAAAAGATTTAGATAGGAGTTTAAATTTTATCAATAAGTTTCTTTAAATCCTTATACGAGTTGATTTTTAAATGAAAATTATCTCTCTACAAATAAATGATGATTTATTACAACGTTTTGAAGAAGTAAGAATCCAAAGTGGGTTTAATTCAAAAAGTGAAGCACTTAGAGATGCTATTGTAAAATTTATTGAAGTCAATGAAATTTTTGAAAATATGAAGGGTTATAAAATTATGACCATTAATTTAGTTTATCCCTTCAAAGATATTATTGCTGATGAAATTTCAGAGATTTATAATCGTTTTCATTCAATTATTAAAGCAATCACAGACTGGAGAATAGCTGATAAAAAAATTGAAGTTATTCTAACAGTTGGGGACATCCTTAATATAAAAGATTTATACAATAATGTAGCTAAAATTAAAGATGTGATCTGTTCCATTCATGAAGTTATCATAGATTAGCTTAATCTAAGCGTAATGATAAATCTACTTGCTTAAATGGTGCGTATGTTAAATTCCCTATACTAATTATATCTGGTTCTGCTAAAATATAATCAACAATATTTTCCTTGTTAATACCTCCTGATACTTCAACAATCACTTTATCACGTAAATTATTATTCCTTAGTGCATTTATAGCATCTTCAACTTGATCGGGAGACATATTATCAAGCATTATGATATCTGCTCCGTTGCGAGCTGCGATTAATACGTCTTCGACGTTTTCTATTTCTATTTCAACTTTTTTGGTAAAACTCATATTATTCATTACAGCGCTTAATAATTTCTTAATATCTTTATTGTAGTGCTTTAAATGCGTATCTTTTAGTAATATCATATCATCTAAAGAGAAACGATGGGATTCACCTCCTCCTAAAATAACCGCTTTTTTTTCAAATATCCGAAGTCCAGGAATAGTTTTTCTTGTGGCGGCTATTTTTACATTTTTACCAGTTGAGTTTACAATATTTACATATTCTCTAGTGGTGGTGGTAATAGCAGACATATGTGAAATTAAGTTTAATCCAACACGTTCTGCAATTAAGATATCCCTAGTATTTCCTCTTAATTCTACTATAATCTCATCTTTTTTAAATTTTTCTCCATCCTTTTTCTTAAAATCGCTTTCTACTTTTAAGATTGTAAAGAGAATAGCTAACTCTTCTAACCCAGAAATGTAACCGCCGCTTTTGGCAATTATTTTAGCAGATGATTTTGAATCGGATGGTATAAAATGAGATGATATATCGATAAAATTACAATCTTCTTCGAGAAATTCTCGTATTTTCCGTTCAATAATTATTTTATTGAAACTCATTTTTTTCATAGGAAATTATTTGTAGTATAATTATTATAGATTAAACCTTAAATAAAATTATGGTAGAAATAGAAACAATATTTATTCAAAGTAATCAAGTTAAACTTGAAGCTGAATATTTTCAATCGAATAAGAACTTAAAAAACATTAGTGTATTAATTACTCATCCACATCCTCAATTTGGGGGAGATATGTATAATAATGTAGTAAGTGCAATTTTTAAAGGATTTATTCACAAAGATATCTCTTGCTTAAGATTTAACTTTCGGGGAGTTGGGCAATCAAAAGGAAGTCACACAGACGGTAAAGGCGAATTAAATGATGTAAAAGCAAGTATCGATTATCTTCTTAATGAGAGGGGAAATGAAAATTTATTTTTATGTGGATATTCTTACGGAGCAGCAATTGGGTGTTCTTTAATTAATCATTCTGATAAAATAATTGCATATGCGGCAGTTTCATTCCCTTGGGATTTCATGGGGGAAAAATATAAAAGCTTGTCTCAATCACCCAAACCAAAACTATTTATCCAAGGAGATAATGATAATATCGCCTCTTTTGCTAGATTTGAATTACATTTCAATGATTATCAAAATCCTAAAGAATACAAAATAATTAGTGGAGCTGATCATTTCTACTGGGGTTATGAAACTCAAGTTGCTAAAATAGTTTTAGATTTTTTATTCTCATTAATTTAAATGAATTTAATTAAACCTCAAAATTAATTGAGTTTAAAATTTTAAATTGATGAGAGCTTTTCAAGGTCATCGCGGCTGTTATCTTCTGCCCAGTCTAAAAGCTGGTCGTAATATTTTTCAATATCTTCAGATTCTGGTACTTTTGAAAGAACAGCTAAAAGAAATTGAGTCTTTTGATCTTTCATAATTATATTCCTACAAACAATAAAATCCTCGAGATATTTTATCTTCATACTGGCAAGTCGTGATAGATCTAATTCTTCTGATGCTTTATAAGCTGAATCACTCAACAATGAACCCATCGCAGCAATCACTCGTTCATCAACATCATCAGCCTTTTGTGAAGCCAAAACTAACCCAGTTGAAGTAGAAAATAAAGATGCTCGAAAATTGCCGTTATCATTCAATTCTTTCAAGACCATTTCTAATCTACTGACCATGAAATCACGAAATTTTATTTTAAAATTGTTCTCGCGTTTATTAATTTGTATATTAAATATGAAGATTCATTTATTTAATATATACTTATTTTTCTTTATATATTTAGATTTATTAAAAAAGTAGTTAATATCTCATCCTTATCTATATTTAAAGTAATAACACTAGATCTAGCTACTGGCTTATCAAACCCTCTCTTCTGAGGAGGGGCTACTGGTTTGGTTGGACTTCCGGGATTAATTAATAATGTATTGTATGGTGTACCTTTAATTAAAGGCTGATGGGTATGTCCAGTAATTAAGATATTTAAATTAGTTTCTCCAAAAAAAGCTTCTAAATTATCTGGTTCTTGATGAATTACTCCAATATTATATCGACCTACTGAAAATTTAATAAAATCAGGTAAATTTTCTATTTTATCTTCATTTCCTCTAACACATTTAGTCGGCGCTATCTTTTCTAACTCTAATAGAAATAAGTTATTACAAACATCTCCAGCATGGATTATTTCATCTACACCTTTGAATGCTTTTTTCAATTGAACGATTAAGCTTTTGATCGGAATTGGATCTGTATCTGAAACAAAATGAGTGTCAGCAATAATCCCAAATTTGACCATTTTAATCTTTTGGTTCTATATTAATATAATTCCAATGATATAAATTATCAAACCAAAAAGAAAATCAGCAATAATTCTTACAATTTTATGGGAAGTATTTTCTTTAATTGTAGTGTCATTTTTAAAGTATGCTCCAAATTCTCTAACACCGATAGATAATCCTTCTTTTATTCGACGAAATTGCCAAATTAGCAATAATAGACTTATTACTAATAGCGGGCAGTATAGATAAAGTGAAAATGGAAAGAAACTATTTCCTTGTAAATAGTTCCAAATTGTATTAGCGCTAATAATGTTATTAATTGCATGAGCGAAAAACGCAGGGAATAGCCATCTTTTTCTTATAACTACCATTGCCAAAATAATTCCAACAAAGAAGGTTTGTAGAAACCAAATAATTGGAAAAATTATTGGAAGATCTATCGTATATGAGGTAAATATATAAGAAAAGTGCCCTAAACCAAAAAAGAAGGAGGACATTATTACAGCAGACATATTATTAAGATAATCGCTCCCTCTATTGGCTAGAAATCCACGACTTAATGATTCTTCATATATCGCAACACTGCTTTGAATTATTAAGACTGATATAATGAAATAAGAATAACTTTCTAGAAGATATGAGTTAAAAGAGGCTGGAGAATAAACGTCGAGTGCTATGGTTAGGTATTCCAACATGTTTGGAAAAATCAAATAAGTAAAAAAATCCAGAGGAATAAAGACTAAAAACAGTAAAAGAAGACCATAAAGTAATTGATATTTATAATTCCTTTCTGGAATTCTTAGTAAATTAATAAAGTTTTTTGAAGGACTAACATCTTCTTTTAATATTAATTTTCTCTTTTGTGATTGTAGAGCAAAATTAGACACAATTAGAAAAATTGGAATAGCTGCTAAAATAATAAAAGCCCTGAATAGAAAATATAAAGGTTCATAAGCTCTTGAGTTTACATCTACAACTAAATTAGGGACAAATGTGGGTATTAACAAAAATAAAAAAATCCCTAGAAAAATTATTAAGATTTCAACAAGGAAATAAAGCCTTTGTCTAAAAATTAGGTTTGTTGAACTCCTTAGTTTTACCATAAATTATCCTTACATTTGATAATTTGAATATCATAGTATTGATTTAAAAAATTTTAAACTTTACTTTTTCCCTTATCAAAATACCCTTTGAAATAATTCTACAGTTAATCATAACTAAAAATTCCAAATTCCGATTCGATTTCAACGGCATTTTTATTTTGAACGGGATTTTTCTGACAATAACCAATGATTTTACAGTCTATATTATAACTTTTAATAATATTAATAATGTCCTTTGAATAAGACTCATTACAATAAATTTCCATTCTATGGCCCATATTAAATGTCTGAAACATTTCCCTCCATTCTGCTTTAGAAGATTGTTGAATAAGTCTAAAGATTTTTGGAATCTCAAACAAACTATTTTTACAAAACTTGATACCTTTTCCAAAATTTAATATTTTTGTTTGACCACCCCCAGTATTATGAATTATGCCATTTATTTTGCTCCTAAACTTTTTTAACACTTCTATAATAACAGGGGCATAGGTTCTTGATGGAGAAAGAAGAGCCTTACCAATTGTCATATCTAATTCTTCAACTTTGTCAGTTAAAAGGCTATTTCCAAAAAATATAAACTTTTTATCAATATAAGGATCGATACATTCGGGATATTTTTTATAATAATCATGTGAAAGCAGTCCATGCCTAGCTAAAGTCAAACCATTACTACCGATCCCACTGTTATAATCACTCTCATAAGTTGCCTTTCCATAGCTAGCTAAACCTATTATGACATCGTCACTTTGTATGGTACTTGCATCAATTACTTCAGATTTTTTCATAGTTGTGAATATAGATGCATCAACAAGCAAAGTTCTAACAATATCCCCCACATCAGCAGTTTCTCCTCCTGAAGTAATAATTTTTAGTCCCAAACCAGAGAGTTCATTAGAATAAGATTCATATTCATCTATAATTGTATTAATTATTTCTCCGGAAATGAAATTCCGATTCCTACTGATATTATTGGATAAAAATATATTACTTGTTGCTCCAACGCATATAATATCGTCTACATTCATTACTATAGCATCATTGACTATGCCCCTAAATACAGAAAGATCATTTGTTTCTTTATAATACATATAAGCAAGAACAGATTTTGTACCTGCTCCATCAGAATGGAAAATTGAACAATAATCTTTACGATTATTAATATCTCTTACAATTTTGCAGAAAGCTCCTGGAAATAATCCCTTATCAATTGATTTAACCGCTTTATGCACATCCTCCTTTTTGGATGAAACTCCCAAATTAGAATATATATTTTTATTATTATGCATCTTTTAAATTGAATTTTTTCTTGAGATATTTTTTCAACTCCTCAGCTTGTTCAATTGCCTTCCCGATATATTCATGAGGGTCTAACAATTCATTTATTTCTTCTTCAGAGAATTCATTTTTAATGATACTATTTTCAAGTAAAATATCCTTGATCATACGATTTTCTTTCCTAGATATTAGAGCAGATTTTCTTAATATCTCATGCCCCTCTTGCCTTCCAAGACCCTTATCAACCAATCTTACCATCACTTTTTCTGCTAAACAAGCGCCTTTAGTTAGATTTAAGTTTTCTTCAATTTTATTTTCATCAAATTCAATATTAGACAGATTCTCTATTAATTGTTTTATCATAAAATCTAATAATACAAAATTTTCAGCAAAAATAATTCTTTCATTTGCAGAATTTGTTATATCTCTTTCATCCTCAAGAATAATATTATCTAAAGCAGGGATTACGTTAGATTTTATAAGCCTTGCTAAACTACAAATTCTCTCGGATTTATAAGGATTTCTTTTATGTGGCATTGTTGAACTTCCCACTTGAGCTCCTTTAAAAGGTTCAAACATCTCTGATATTTCAGTTCGTTGTAATATACGAAATTGGGTAGCTATTTTTGCTAAAGTTTGACCAATTAAAGCAGTCAATAGTATTACTTCAGCATGCCTATCTCTTTGTATAATTTGATTAGCAATAAGAACTGGATTCAAATCAAGCTCTTTCATGATAGCTCTTTGTAGCTCGATACCCTGATCACCAAAACTCGCCATAGTTCCAACGGCTCCCGACATTTTTCCATAGGAAATGCGTTCTAATATTTCATTTATTCTATCAAGATGTCGATTTACTTCATAAGCCCATACACCAAATCTCATGCCATATGTTGTTGGTAAAGCATGCTGCCCGTGTGTTCTTCCAATGCAGATATTATCCTTATTTTTATCTATCTGTATTATTAATACTTGCAATAGCTTTAAGAGTGATACTCGAGTATAATTTAATGCCTCTTTTAATTGTAACGCTGTAGCAGTATCTTCTATATCATAGCTAGTCGCTCCTAGATGAATATATTTGCCTGCATCGCCCTCACATTGTTCCGTTAGAGCCTTTACCATAGCCATTAAATCGTGATGAATTTTACTATCAATTTCTTTCACACGTTCTAATTTGACGTAATCTAAATTTGCTTTCTTGACAATTTCTTCTGCTGCTATTCTAGGAATATTTCCAAAGTCAGAATGAACTTTAGCTAGAACAGCTTCTACTTTTAGCCAGGTTTCCAGTTTTTTTTCTTCTGTGAATAGCTTAGCCAATTCAGTGCGATAGCGGGTTTCAATAGGATGTATATATTTATGGTTCATAAAGTTCACTTTAAATACTACTTTTCTAATCTAATAAAAATAATAATTTTTTATTATCTTTTCTATTAAAAATCTGATATCCTTAACAATTATAATAGAATATACCAATATTAATAAGAAATTTCTATGTATTATATATAGCAAATTAATAAATTTTTAACCTTATAACAATTTTAAGCAGCTACAATTTTTTATAATGGAATGCAGAAGAGATATTATTTCTTTCGATGTTATCATTGTGGCGAATGGTATTATTTTAATAGAATTATTAAAACAAAAAAATGTTGGAAATGTAATCGTTCTTTTACGTTTAAACCATCAACCAAATTTTCAAAAGAAGTAACCCCTTCTCAAGCGATTAAAATTATTAAATATTTAAAAGAAAAATCAAATTAAGTAATTCATACCAATTTAAGCTTAATTTTATAGATTTTAATCAATAAAAAAAAATACTTTAATTTGCAATTATTCAATCATCTTATTAGTCTAATTCTTTTTCTAAAAAAAAATAACATGAAGATTGTTGATGAATTAAAAGTATTTGATGATAGTCTAATAAAAAGATTATCAAACTTAGCCACAAATAAAATTAATTATTGGGACCTTAGGGCTAGTCTTCAAAATGGTATAACATTAGATTTTACAAACCAAAAAAGTAAAGAAATTAGTTCATATGAAACCTTAGAATGTGGAATAAGGACATTTTTAGATGGAGGATGGGGATTTTGCGTTTTAAAGGAATTAAATAGGGAGAATATAATAAATAGCTTCTCGAAAGCGATAAAATTGGCAAAACAATCACATTTATTTTGCAAAACGAACTTTAAAATGACTGAAAGCAAACCTATCCAAAAACATTTTATCATCAATAGCAAAAGGAATTTAGAAAGTATTGATATAAAAGATAAAATTGAAATTGTAAAATATCATGAAGATATTGCTTCTACTTACTCTAAAAAAATAAAAAATAGTCACACAATATATCTTGACGGAAACTCTAAACATCTTTTTCTAAATTCCTTCGGTAGCAAGATATACCAAGATTTTGAAATGGTGCGGATTTTTTCCGCCGTTTATGCTCAAAAAGAAAGCATAATTCAAACTGCTATGAATTCAGTTGGGGGAGTGGGAGGCTTTGAAATACTAGAAACAGAGGAAGCTCAAAAAATAAGTTTAAAGTCAGCAAAGCAGGCAGTAAAACTTTTAGATGCAAAATCACCGGTAGGTGGTAAATTTAATGTGATTATGGATTCTAAATTAACAGGAACATTTATCCATGAAGCTTTTGGTCATGCTTGCGAAGCAGATTTAGTGTTAAATAAGGAGAGTATATTAGAAGACAAAATCGGGAAAATAGTAGCGATTGATGATGTGAATGTAATTGATGACCCTACTATAGGTAAAGCAAAAATGTTTAATTTACCATATGAACTATATGGAAGCTATTTTGTCGATGATGAGGGTATTCCTTCACAAAAAACGGTAATAATTGAGAATGGAATCCTTCGAAACTTCCTTCATAATATAGAAACGGCCTCTAGGATGTCTGTGCTACCTAATGGTCATGGAAGAGCAAATTCATGTACTGCAACTCCCCAAGTGAGGATGGGCTTTACATACCTGGAACCTAAAGATTGGGAGTTAGATGAGATGATAGAAGATACAAAATCTGGGATATTATGCGAGGATTTCCAATATGGATATACTGATGCAACCACAGGTAACTTTCAATTTAAATGTAAGTTCTCTTATAAAATCGAAAATGGTGAGAAAAAGGAATTAATGAGAGATGTATCTCTTTCTGGAATGACGTTGGATGTATTAAAAAAAATAAATAGTATAGGTAATAAAAATACTTTTAATTATTCTGATGGAATGTGTGGAAAAGGTGGTCAAGGTATTAGAGTTTGTGATGGAGGTCCATACATTAGGATTGAAGCTGTAATTGTAGGAGGGCTAAATTAAATGGATATTTCTGCTCTATTCAACCTTGCCTTAAAAGCATTAGATATTGCTGAAAAAAATGGGGGAAAGCTTGCTGAAATATACTTCTCTCTGAGCGATTATATTAATATAGATATCGAGGAAAATTCAATAAAAAACAATGAATTAGGGAGTGATTATGGATGTGGGATTCGGATAATTAATCACAATGGATCGCTAGGATTTGCTTTTACTAATAGACTAGAGAATCAATATATTGAAAGAATGACAAAAAATGCAGTTAGCATGATGAGGACCGGAACTAAAGATCCTGATTTTAAGAATCTTCCCTCTAAATATGAAAATTATGAGAAAGTTAAAGGATTATATGACAAAAATATAGAAAACCTTACCATTGAAGAATCAATTAAGTTTGTAGAAGCATTAATTAAAAAATGTGATGAGGACGAACTAGCTATTTCCCAGTCTGGCAATTTTTCATCTAGTTATACTAAAATATTCATATTCAATACGAATGGAATTGAAGTTAACTCAAAAACCACTATTAGCTCTTTATCCTCACATGTTATTGTAAAGGATAAAATAACAAAGGACACTTCTTTTGGATTTGAAAATCAGATTGAAAGAACACTAAAGGGAATTGATAGTGAGGAAGTTGTTATCACAGCTATAGATAATGCGAAAAGAAATTTAAATAGAAAAAAAATAAAAAGTGCTAGAATTCCAATTATCCTTACCCCTAGAGGCGTTATTAGCTTTATTTTAAGACCATTAGCCTCAGCAATTAACGCTGAGACTTTCCAATATAAACGTAGTTTCCTTGTTGATAAGCGAGGAGAAATTCTTGGTCCAAAGTTTTTAAATATTGAAGATAACGCTTTAATTGATGGGGCTGTGGGTTCTGCGACCTTTGATGGGGAAGGTATCCCTTGCAAAAACAAGAAGATAATCGATAGGGGAGTATTTTTAAGGTCTGGTTTGCTACATAATAATTATACTGCCCTAAAAGAGGGTGTTGAGAGTTCGGGAAATGCTGCACGTAATTCTTATAGTTCTCTTCCAAATATAGGGATTTCCAATTTTATTCTTCAACCAGGAAATTCTTCAAAAAAGGAATTGATTAGAGAAATCAAAGAAGGGATTTTATTAGATTATACTGGAGATAGACCTAATGTCTCTACTGGGGATTTCTCTGGACTAATACTTCAAGGAAATTTGATAAAAAACGGTGAGATTTTGGACCCACTTAATGAGACAATGTTTGGCATTAATTTATTAGATTTATTCAGTCATATTGAAGAGATTTCTAAAGAAATAAAAGTTTATGGGCCATATCAAGCCCCATATGTAAAAATTGCAGATGTTAAAATTATTGGTAGCTCTCCTTAAGGTAAGATATTTAATCTAAGCCATAAAATATCAAAAAAGCTGGGTTCATCAATTATTTCCCATAAAACAGCAATTATTATTTGATTAGAACCAGGTATCATAAACGAAATATTTAACATTTCTGAGATCCATCTTTCACCAATCATTAAGATCGTTTGAGAGGTATTAAAGTAAGAGGTAGCATTTTCATAACTAGATGAACTTAATGCTGTATTATTATCTCCCTTTAAGATTTCTACCTTAAAAGTGAAATCTCTATTTAGAAAATTCTCAACTGATACGTAAATTGATACATTTTCACCCACGTTTGCCTCTGTCGGATAATTTTCCGCTTTCTTTTCCTCATTTAACAATCCAAAGACTACAAAACCGGGTTCTGGAGTTAAAATGTAATACATTATAAACCCTGAAATAATTAAAATCCCTATAATTATACTTATTTTCACTATATTCTCAAATTGTATATGATCTATTGTTTTTTCACGCTTATCCTGACTGCTTTTCACTTCATACATTTTCTCTAAACCATGCGATAGTTTTTTCTAAACCCTCTCTTAACGGAGTCGTAGGTTCCCAATCTAATAATTTCTTTGCTTTAGATATATCAGGACACCTTCTTACTGGATCATCAATAGGAAGAGGTTTAAAGATAATTTTAGATTTAGAATTAACTATTTCCTTTATAATATTAGCTAATTCTAGAATCGTATATTCTCTGTTGTTGCCTAGATTGATTACCTCCCCTATAGCTTTCTCAGTATGAACTATTTTTAAAATTCCTTCGATTTCATCAACAACATACGTAAAGGATCTAGTTTGGGAACCGTCTCCAAAAATAGTAATATCTTGACTATTTATAGCTTGGAAAATAAAATTTGGAATAACCCGTCCAAATTCAGGACCGTGTCGTATTCTAGGACCAGATGTATTGAAAATTCTCACTATTTTCGTTTTTATTTTATGCTGCAGTTCATAGGCTTTAACAAATGCTTCACCAGCTCTTTTAGATTCATCATAGCAGGATCTAGGTCCAACTGGATTCACATGCCCAAAATAATCTTCTGAGGTCGGAACTGCCTCACTAGGAGGATTTCCATACACTTCAGATGTGCTAGTATAAAAAAACAACGCATTATGAGCTTTAGCTATACCTAATGCATTCATAGTTCCAAGGGTATTGCTCTTTAGTATGGGTATCGGATATTTCTTGAACTCAAATGGAGATGCTCTACTAGCCATATGCATCACAATATCGATTTTTTTAATATCTCCAATACAAACGCCTTTAGGATGATGAGTTAGACCAAAATATATTGGCTCAGATATATCATGATTTATAAATCGAAAATTTTCCTCCTTCATTAAGTGGGCAATATTAGCAAACCTGCCAGAAGATAAATTATCCAAGCAAATACATAATGCCCCTTGTTTAGTTAACACATCGCAAACCCAAGAGCCTAAAAAACCTGTGCCGCCCGTAACTAAAATCCTTCTACCCTTGAAATTTATTCTATCCTTTTCAAGTCGATTTATAATTTCATCTATATCTTGATTGATATCATAATTCATCTCTAATAACCTTTAGAAGAATGCTCATCCTTTCTTATTTTTGTATTTAAAATTATTATTTTCTTTAAGATTTTTGTTTTCTTGATAAATCTGTAGAGTTATTAAAAAAATAAAAAATCAGATATTTATCTTTCAGAAACAGTCTTTTACAAGGTTCTATTTCCACAGTATTGACAAAACTTTAATTCCAGTGGATAAAATCTGCCACAATTAGAACACTTTTTTAATGAACTTTTTAGAATTTCTCTTCCAAGCATTTCAAATACAGTTTCAACATTCTCTCCGGTTTTCGAAGAGGTACCAATGATATCACCTTTAAAATTATATTTGAAATGTATTTTTTCCGCATCTTCTATATTTACTTCCCTCTGGTCTTCTAAATCAAGTTTAGCTTCTACTAATATTTTAGTTTTAGGAGAATTGGGAACAGAATTAATTACTTTTATCCAATCATGGAGGTCTCCCAAGGATTCTCTGTTTGTAATATCATATAGGATTAAGGCACCTGACGCACCAGAGACATAAGAGGGTAATAAAAGTCTGAATTTTTTCTCTCCAGCGAAATCCCATATATTTAAAAGAATTTCAGTACCATCTACTATTACCTTTTTTGTTTCAAAATCCACTCCAATAGTAGATAATGTAGATTTATCAAATTTTCCAGTAGCATAACGTCTAATGAGGGAAGTTTTACCAACATTTTTAGCTCCAGCCACAACAACTTTAAACTTTATCATTTCTCAATAAACCCTTTAAATAAATTGAATCTGAGATTATTTCAATATAATATTATTAATATGAATAAATAATTTTATATTTTCTTTTTTATTGATTTTGACAGCACTAATTAAATAAATTGTACATTTTAAAAATAAATTTAAGCTAGAATATTATTTTCAATATTAAGAAATCTAAAGAAAAATAAGTTAATATGACTCAAGAGTCATGGAAATATCTTATAAATGGTAGCTATGTAATGTTAGCTTCTTTATTATTACCGATTGGCTATAACCAATCGGTTTTTATATATCCATTTCCATATAGACAATCGATTTTTATATGGATGTTTTGTTGGGTTTGGCTAGATGGTGCCATAAGGATTCGTTGGTTTTTTTGGTTTCCAGCATTAATACAAGCCCTAATAATTATCGTTGGTGCGATTATTATCATAATTTCTGCAAGAATGGTTAAGCAAGGAAAAAAGATCAATAAAGGGACATTTACATTGGTTATTTATCTTCAAATTGCCACTCTTTTGATAAATTTAATTTCCAATTTTCTTTTCTCTCGGATAATTATCCCCTTTTTTGGATATATATCCTTTTTATTTGGGTTAATCTTACTAGTTATTGGCAACAAGAAGTATTATAAAGAATCCACTAATTCAAGGAATATGTTGGAATCATAACTCAAGAACCTTGGAAAATCTGTTTATATTACCATACCTTATTCCTTACTTTGGATATTTTATATGGATATTTGCTCTCATTTTATTGGTTAAAGTCATAAAAACTTTATAAACTAGTCTCTATCTTCATTTGTGTATTTATACCGACTGATTTTAAGAATTTCGTCAGCAATTTTTTTCCCAATACTCTCAACTCGCATCAGTTCTCCATACTCTGCATTAAAAATGTTTTGGAGTGATTTTAACTCTTTTAATAGATTTTTTGCGCGAAGCGAGTTTATACCTGGTATTCCTGCTACTATGTATTCTAGTAGGTGGTTAATTTCGATAGGTTTTTTTTCAAATCTTAATTTTGGTTCTCCCTTGGACTCAGAAAATTCTTTCTTAGCTAATTGAAATAGAAATTTAGCTGTTTCTGAGGAATCTTTAGTCTTATAAATCAATATCCCCAGATTTAATATTATCGAAGTAATTGCGCCATAGAGAGCATTTTCATTTATAGCAGAATCTACAAATGGGTCACCCTCTAAAATTAATATAGGCCTTTCAAAATTGTTTTTTAAGTCAAATAATTCATTGAATAACCTTCCATCTTTAAGTGAGTCATTAAAATCTTGGCTAGATTTCCTCTCAATGCCAACTCTCTCGGAAACTACATAATCAGCCACTTTTAACTGTTCTAGCTTTAACTTGACACCCATAAGCGAGAGATTTCTAACTACAGAGGAGGAAGTTTCTCTATTATCACAGATTATAAAAAAATCATTAAATTCCTCCAATAGTATTTTTTCTGGTTTTACCTCTTCATCCTTTTGGGTTTCATCCAATTGTGAATTTTTTTTATTTATGAAATTTAAGAGACTTGGTTGTTCTTTCTTTGATGAGGATTCTGATTCTTTTATTTTTTTCAAGCTTTGCCTCATATTCTTCTCTTTTGATCGTTCTGCCCAGTAATACCCCTCATCTCTAGTATTTTCTGCCATTAATATATATACTTTACCCTCCTTTCCTCTTCCAGTTCGACCTCTTCTTTGAATTGATCTTATTGCACTAGGTACAACATCATAAAATATCACTAAATCACAATCCATTATGTCTAATCCTTCTTCTGCCACACTTGTTCCTACTAAAGTATTAAAAAGTCCGTCCTTAAAATTCTCTAAAATACTAATTTGCTCCTTTTGAGATAAACCTTTATCATGTGTTCTTTTCTGTTGACCTACAAATTTATGAGCTTTGATGATTGGATGTTCATCTAAAAATTTCACAATATTGTTAACAGAATCCCTAAAATGACAAAAAACTAAAATTCTAGAACTTGAATTTTCCACTAGCTGATTCTGTAGTATTTCAACTAACTTTTCTAACTTAGGGTGAATAATTCCCTTTGAGATTACTGAATTTACTAAATTATTCATTCTTTTAAAATCATGATCGCTATAAAGTTCTTTAAGTGATTTATTGGCGGTATTTTTCTTTATTTTTTCTTCAATTTTATCCAAATAATCCTTTAATGCGTTAATACCTTGAGTTTCAATCAATTCTTGCATATGGGAAAGTCTAATGGCATTTGAGGCATACTTTTTAGCGACAAATAATTGGATTTTCTCTTTATCGTCTCGAGAACTGGAAATCTTTTTATTTATAATGGTATTTAACTTCAATAAATCCTTTCTAGTGATTTTATTAATATCTGATGAATTTAAAAGTCCTAATTGTTTTAGCCATTTATAGATACTTCTTAATTTCTCTACAAAGATTTTGCTAATTTCTAGAAATTCACTTGGAAGAATAATTTTAATCCACTCATTATCCACTTTATGGATGTACGGTTTTACATCAGAATCTGCATCAGTTCTAATTTCAATATGATTTATAAATAGATTATTCTTAATTTCATTAATTTTTCCTTCTGTAGAGCCTGGGCTAGCTGTAAGGCCTAAAATTTGAGGATTTTGAGCAAGCTCCATGTATTTCTGAGCAATAAAACAGTATGCATAATCTCCTACTGCTCTATGACATTCATCAAAAATTATTAAGGAAACATTTTTGATAGTGTAAAGGTTGGAAATTATGTCATTTTGTAAGACTTGAGGAGTCATAAACGCAACTTTACTTTCATGCCAGATAATTAAACGCTTATCCGGACTAATATCACCAGTTAATGATACTAAATTGTTTTCTGGAATATTAGTTAGATTTAAAAACGATTTATAATGTTGATTTACTAAGGGTTTGGTTGGAGCTAGAAAAATGACTTTACTATCTGGTAAATCTGATAATCTTTGTGCTGCTAACATCAACCCTAATATCGTCTTACCTAACCCAGTCGGAATGACTACTAAACAGTTTTTATTTAGACAATTAATAAAAATATTTTCTTGGTAAGCCCTTCTAATTATGGTATTTTCTTTAATTAAAGGGTGAGAAATAAAATCTTGCTTAGTAGATACAAAAATCACCGAATTTGATGAATTTTAATATGATTCACATAGATCTTTATTTAATATGTTATAAATTTATAGAGTCAATAGAATCTCTTAAATTATATTGATGCCTTTTTAATAATAAGTTAATAGGTAAAGTAGAAATATTTGATGGAAGCGCGAGTGGTTTAGAGGCTATAACGACACGCTCACACCGTGTAAATCATCACTAAATAATAGTGTCGATCTCGACGGTCGGGGGTTCAATAATCTGAAAACTTATTTCAGACTGAAAAATTCCCCCCTTGCGCATTCTTTTTACTATTTAATTACGATACTCCGCTCTAAACCAAAAAAGTTTTATTTTATTATGTATTTTACATTTTAAACACTTTTTTTATGGTATAAAAGACCATGTCTTCTTTTTTAGAATCTCGAGAATTAAGAAAAAAATATAAAGAAGTCAGAAAGTACGTTAAAATAGGGCCTATATTTCTAACACGATATGAAAAAGCTAGAATAGTAGGTGCACGTGCACTACAAATTAGTTTTGGGGCTCCCATCTTGGTGGTAAAACCAAAAAATTTAATAGATCCTATTAAGATCGCGCTATTAGAATTAAAGTCTCAGATTTTACCCTTAACAATCCGAAGGGAATTTCCCTCGGGAGAACATCAAGATATCCCAATTAGTAAACTAATTTTAAAAAAAGATTAAAGACCTTCTCAGGTTACTGAGTCTTATATTTTCCTCTTTCAGTAAGGAAATAAACAATATTATCCCCTACCTGTTCAGCCTCGATATATCCTTTCACTAGTAAATTATCAAGGATTTTTTCTAATTCCACCTTTTTAAAAGGTTCCAAACCTAGTAGAACTCTACTTTGATTAGCGATGATCGCAATTCGAGATAGAAATAATCGCTTTCCTTGAAATGTCTCTAGAATTGTAAGTTCTTGATTATTTAGACGTTCAAATTGATCATGTTCAATATACTTATCTCTCAAAGCTTTTGCTAAATCTAAAGTTTCCTGGGTCGCTTCTTGTTTTTTAACTTCTACATGCTTTAGTTGCACTAAGTCTTTAGCCACAGGTTTCTTTGTTGTTTTAGACATTTGTTCAATATAATTTAAGATTTTTTCTTTTGATTTGTCCATATCTTCTTTTTTGTTTTCCATAAATATACCAAAGCAATTTAAAAATAAAAACTTATATTAATTAATGCAGAAGGTTATCATCCTAAAGAATGGAGATAAGATTATTTTAAGACATGTCAAAGAATTAGATGTTAATGGCATTTGGAATAACTTTAACGAGGTCGTTGATGAGGGAATTTATATCCCTGTATTATTTCCCGTTAAGTCCGAATTCGAAAAAAATTCTTGGTATAGCAATATCAAAAAACAAGATGACATTTGTATTGTAGCTATCAATAAAAGTTTAAAGTCTCCTTATAATGTTATTGGAATGTGCGAAGTTTCCAGTATAGAATGGGATGCTGCTTCTCATGTAGGTAGCTTAGGGATCATTATTCAAAAAGATTATAGAGATATGGGAATTGGCTTTAATTTAATAGATTTAGCGATTCGAGAATCTAAAAGGTTAAATCATAAAGAAAAAATAATTTTAAGTTGCTTTTCTAATAATGAGAGAGCTTTATATCTCTATAAGAAATTAGGTTTTCTGATTATTGGAATTAGAAAGAATCAATTTTTCATGGATTCAAAATATTATGATGAAGTGCTTATGGATTTATGGATTGATGATTATTTAATGGGACAGCAATAGTTAATTCATGGAAACCTAGTCTTTTTTTCATAATGCATTCTACTTTCTGAAGTTAATGGATTTTCGTTCAAAAAGATAAAGTTCAAATTCTTTAAATCGTCAATATCGTTAATTCTGAACTCAGAAATGTAATTATGCTCTAAAAATAGAATAATTAGACTTTTAAGGTTTTCCAATCCTTCTAATTTAGTAATTAAATTTTTATCTAAAAATAATTCTTGGAGTTTAATTAGTTGGTTTAAACCCTCAATTTTTTTTATCTTATTATTAGAGAGCTCTAATTTTGTCAAATTAGTTAAATTCTGTAAACTTTCAATACGTTCAATTAAATTGTTCGATATATTTAGTGTTTTCAATTCTGATAAATTATTCAAACAACAAATGCGTTTAATAGAATTATCATTTAATCTAAGAGAAACTAGATTTGGAAGATATTCTAACTGAGACATATCCTCTATTTTATTATCAGATAAATTTAAACTCTTTAAATTCTGCAATCCTTTGAGATTTTTAATTTTTCTAATATTGTTATAACTAAGATTCAAAAACTCCAGATTGATTAATTCATCTAAATTTTCTATTTCTGTGAGTAAATTATGATCTAAAGATAATTTTTTCACTCGTGTTATACTTAGGTTCTTAATTTTCTTAATTTTATTCATAGACAATTTCAATTCTTCTAAATTCTCCAGATTGTCCAAATTTTCTATTTCTTGAATGTAATTTTCTGATAAATCAAGAACTTTTAGATTTTTTAAATGATCCAAGTTTTTAATTCTACTTATTTGATTCCTCCGAAGCAGAAGATGTTGTAATCTTGTCAATCTATCAAAGCCAGGAATATTTGAGATATCTTTAATATTAAAACTTTCACAATCTAAAAGAATAATCAATCCATTCTTCAATACTACATTATAGCCTTTTTCATTACAATAAAAAATATAAAGAATCAAATTAAAGCAAATTTCTAAGTAATCTTCAGAAATTGAAGAATCATCATCAAAGTTAAAGAGCTCTTGAGGAAAGTCCTTAATATTTTTTGAAAAGTTGTCCTTTATCGTTTTTTTCAAAAATTCCTTAATTACTCTATTAGATTTCTTAGAATTTAATCTATTTAATATCTCTATTGCCATAAATTTTTGTTCGATATTCTTTTCATTGAATAAAGAAAATCCTAAAAGTGAAATCAGCTTTGGATGATGATAATATCTTTTTTTTAAAAATTCTCCAGCTAGTAAACGTATTTTTACATCCTCATCAGATAAAAATAGTTGTTCGAAAAATCTGAAATTAGTGCCATTATCAAGCTGACCATAGACTTCTAATGCTTCCTTCCTTAAATGAAAGTCACTAGAGTTACTTATCCAATCTTTAAGTAGAGAAAATCCCTCTTTTAACCCAATATCATTAATATTTTCCTTAATATAATAAGGATTTAAATCCATATTCAAAAAATCTTATATGCTTAAAGTATGGAATATTTTAAAGAATTTGAATATATCCTATAATCTTATATTACTAAAACTTAAATTTTATTAACTATTAGCTGTAGCCTTATGCGATTTAACATCTCGATTTTAGAATTTTATTGTGAGTAAAAACGATCATCATTTTGAATTCAAAAATTAGTCATTTGTGATCGCGTGATTAAACTTGAAAAAAGAGAAAAAGATTTAATTTTCAACAAAACGCAACGACAATATAAATCAAATTGTCATTCTTTTTAAATAGTTTGAAAGAATTTCTTTTGCATATCGCACGTTTAATTTTTGGTTTAAAAAAATTTATAAAGACGAAATTTATTATATTTGTAATTTTAATTTGTTATAATTTATCGATATTATTATACATAAAAAAAAATATAATATAGATAAAAATATAAAAACAAAAATTTCTATTTGGAATATAATCAAACATCAAAAATAAATTCTAAAAAAATAAAAATAATAAGGCTGAAAAATATGGCAGAAGAAGAGAGTTTTTTAAATGCAAAAGCCTTAGTTGTTGACAATGGTACTGGTATTTCCAAAAATGGTTTTGCTGGTGAAGATCAACCACGATCAGTCTTTCCAACCTTAATCGGATATCCAAAATATGAGTCCATAATGACTGATGTTGAACATTACACTCGTGAATACTATATTGGGGAAGAAGCTATGCAGCTAAAGGGTGTATTGAAATTAATGTTCCCTGTTGAGCATGGTATTATAGAAGATTGGACCGCAATGGAAAAGATCTGGCACTATACCTTTTATACAGATTTAAGAATAGATCCTAGCGAACATCCAGTTCTTCTTACAGAAGCTCCATTAAACCCGAGACCAAACAGAGAAAAAATGGCTGAGATCATGTTTGAAACCTTCAACGTGCCAGCTTTGTATGTAGCAATGCAAGCAGTACTTTCGCTTTATGCTTCTGGTCGTACTACGGGATGTGTTATAGATATAGGAGATGGAGTTTCCCACGTTGTCCCAATTTTCGAAGGATTTGCTTTAAGTCATGCCATCCAAAGAATTGACTTAGCAGGTAGAGACATTACTACATACTTGCAAAGATTACTCCGGCAAAAGGGATACTCATTTACCACTTCTGCAGAGAAAGAAATTGTTCGTGATATAAAAGAAAAACTCTGCTATGTAGCAATCGATCCTGAAAAAGAAATGATGCTATCTAAAAAAGTGGCTGGGATGGAAAAAAGCTATATGCTTCCTGATGGAGAAACTATCAACGTAGGTGTGGAACGATTCTTAGCCCCTGAGTGTTTCTTTAACCCATCCGTAATTGGAAAAGAATTGGAACCCTTAGACGATGTAATCGTAGGTTCTATTTCTGAATGTGATGTTGATCTTAGACGAGATCTCTATAGCAATATTGTACTTTCTGGCGGTTCAACTATGTTTCCAGGAATTAAAGAAAGATTAACAAAAGAAATTAAAGAACAAATTCCTGAGAGTGTTGATGTAAAGATTATTGCTCCACCAGAACGTATGTATTCGGTTTGGATAGGTGGTTCAATTTTAAGCTCTTTAAAGACATTTCATCGCATGTGGGTTACTAGACGAGAATATAAAGAAATGGGGCCTCAGGTAATTCACCGTTGCTTCTAACGGGGTAATCTCCCACATTCTTTTTGAAAAATTTTTTATTTTCCTTTTTTTTATTGTTGAGAAAGATTGAAACGACAATTATAAACGTTTTAACTAAATCTTTAAGAAGAATAACAAACCTTAATGTTCATGCAAAGTTTTAATTTTGATGATTGGATCTTATTTTTTATTAAAAGCATTTTGAATTTAAATAAAGAGCTTATATTATATGCCCGAAAGTGGAAACATTCTATACGACTTAAATAAAGTGTTTATTCCTTGTCGCACAGTTTTAGAAATGGAGGCACTTACAGCTTTATTCCTTGAATATTACAATTATGATGAAATAAAAGAATTACCTAAGAGCCAACCCTCCAGTCAGAGAATTATTGAACTTTATAGAATCCTTGATTGTAGACCTTTAGAAAGGATAATTGAATACTTTATTGACGTTGTTGTGAGTAAATTAAAACCAATTGTAATGTATGAAAGAGATCATCATGATAGATTTCGAATGGGAAATGTAGTCGCCTATACACAGACACGTGTGTGTTTATATTTGGCGTTACATAGATTAAAGTTAAAATTTCTATTTATAAAGCATTTTATGGATAATTTTAAAGCAAATAATTATAAATTGAATCTTCCTGAAGACCGAAAAGGACTGGGCGCCCACAATTTCCTTTCTACATTTTATGAACAATATTATAAAAGAAATAAAATGAATCTTAAGTTAATGCTTTCGACTAAACGTGTGTCTGAAAGAGTAAGTGAATTAATGGATACCTCGAAGACAATTACTAATGAAGATATTATAAATGCTATAACATTTAAAAAATTCCTAGATGATAAAAATCGAATTAAATTTATTATGAAGGAAATTAAAGCATCGTTATTCGTGTGTAAAATGATGTTCGCTAAAATGGATGTTTTCACCCCATTCACCTTAGCAAAAGAAACCATGATTGATGCCGAAGAAATAATGATTAGTCAAGATTTTATCCCTGCTTTAATACCTGCTATATCAAACTGTATAGTTGAGAAAAATATCACTCAACTTGAGGATTGCTTTAGAGCTTTCGAATTTATGATGAATAGGGTATTAGAAGGGATAAATAACGCTATCGAAATTGCTTCTGGAGGTCAAATAAATCTTGATTTAGATGCTACGATCTATAATACCGGAAATATTTTCCAATTTTGAAATTATTTTATAACATCTGTGATAAAACAAGTCTCTACAATTTTTATCCCATTAATCTGTGAGATTTTTTCTTCTATCAGAGGATTTATTTCCTCAATTGAGGACAACTCAACTTTTAATAAAAGACCGCAATCTCCGCTTAATCTCCAAATGTTAGTAACTTCCTCAACTTTATCTAAATCCTTTATTATGTCTTTTATAATTTTCAAATCCGGAAGAACTTTAACTGTAGCGAATGTTTTTGGCTTATTTTTAATATCGTAATCAATAGTAAACTTTGTAATTATACCATCATCAGTTAACTTTTGCACTCTTCGTCTTACCGTGGCCTCTGTTTTCCCTACTTTTTGAGAGATCTCATTAAAAGATATTCTGCTATTAGTTTTGAGTATTTCCAAGATCACCTTGTCGATTTCATCTATACTATTCATCTTATATTGCCCAAATATTTTTCAAAGTTTTAAAATATCGACTTTTGTGAATTAAATAATAGAAATTTGATATAAATTTTTTGGATTGTAATTCAATTTAAAAAAAACTATTAAGAAAAATTTCTTAAGAACAATTTTATTGGGAACGATTTTTAAAAGCTTTTAGGTATCTATCGTATTTTCTTTTACCAAAACTGATAACTTTGGCTAACATCTCAGATTTTTTAACTGATGTGTTAAATTCAGGTGTTTCTTTTATATATCCTTCCTTCAATGCGTTATTATATAACTTTTCACCAATTTTTGTCCTAATTACTGCGGTTGTATATCCATCTTTAGAACCTAAACCCCCAAAGGATATGTCGGCATACACATTGGAAAAATCACGGCATGCAAAGCATGCTGCTCTTGCAAACTCATGAATATCCTTGAAATCAATGTATTTAATTTGATTATTTTTGAGCTCAATTATTAAATTTTCTTTAATGTTTAAATTTTCAACATCATTAAATGAAAAATTGAATTTTTCTTCTAATTTTTTGCGAGCTTTTAAATCAAATGAGAAGTTCAAATTACAAAATAACCCTAAAGTATATTTTATAATATGAGCTGGGAGAATGCTTAATTCTTGCATTTTTCTTATTGACATTATCTGACATGGAGTACCAACAACCGCAATATTCATTGCATCTGAAGATACAACAGATTTTAATTCTGTAATTGTAGGTACAAATGAATTATATTTCTCTAAACTTACAACTCCATGAGAAATATCATAATGAGAGCCTGCAGCTTCTATTAAATCTTCCTTTGTAGTAGCAAAGAAGGGAAATCGATTAAATGGGCCTTCCTTTTTTGATACAATTGCTCCATTAATTAGATTTTTTTCTAGTAAGTATATTAATACTGCTGTTACGACTCCTCCATCCGTAGCTTTTTCTCTTATTTCTTTTGAATTAGCTTGAGCTGAAGTAATTTTAACCCAATTCCCAATTGATGTTTTATAGTTAAATTTCTTATTTAGTTCTTCATCCAATACATGAGTTTGAGGGCATACTAAATAACAAATTCCACATTTTAAGCAATTCTCTTTATTATAATATCTTGGTGGTCCCTCATCCGGCATTTCGATTGCCTTTATATCATGGGCAGAACAAAAGCTAACACATCCACCACATTCTCCACAAATTCCAGGTTCATGAACATCCTTTATTAAATCTTCAAAAGATTTAGGAATAACTTCTTCAACCATTTTTTAATACCCTTTATTTTTGTTTTATTAAATTAAATTAATATTCATTTGGCATTTTCTTTAACTCTGCCAATGAAAATACTGGACCATCTACACATACAAATTTATTTCCGATATTACATCTTCCACATTTGCCGATTCCACATTTCATTCTCATTTCTAATGAATTTAAAATTTGCTTATCTTTAAAGTTTAATTCTTCTAGTACTGCGATAGTCGTTTTAATCATAATAGGAGGGCCACATACAACCGCTACTGCATTATCAGAAGAAGGTCCGACTTCTTTAACTACGGGTGCAACAAATCCAACTTTATCTTTCCAACCTTCTTCCTCCCGGTCAATTGTTAATATGACCTTTATATCATCTCTTTTTTTCCACGCTTCCAGATCTTCCTGATAAAGAACTTCTCCAGAGTCACGATTTCCATAAATTACGGTAATATTTTTATAGTCTTTTCTATATTTCTCATCCAGCATATATATTACAAGTGAACGTAAAGTTGAAAATGCAAATCCCCCTCCAATAATTACAATATTTTTTCCTTTCATTTCTTCAATTGGCCAACCGTTACCACAAGGACCTCTAATACCTACTGTATCACCAATATCACAGTTATGTAACGCTGTGGTTACGGTACCCATTTTCTTAATGGTAAATTTAATCGAACCTTCTTCTGTAGGTGATGATGCAATACCAATTGGACACTCTCCTTTTCCGATTAAACTTATTTCAGCAAATTGTCCTGGAATATAGTTAAAATTTTTATAATCTTCTTGTTTTTTAAATTCTAATTCCAGTGTTTTAATATCATTAATTTTGTTTTCTGCAATTATATCTTTAACCGTGGTTAATATTGGAATATATGGATTAGGCACTCACTTTCTCCTCCTTCACTTCAATCTTTTTAACTTTTTTAATAATAGTTCTTAAATCATTATTTACTGGACATAATTGAATGCATCTACCGCATCCAACACATCCTAAAATATCATAATTTTCAGGATAATAACAAAATTTATGTAAAATTCTATTTCTGCAACGTTCAATACAACTATCTCGTGGATTATGACCACTTGTATGCAGAGTATATAAACAAGATTGACACGTATCCCAAATCCTGATTCTTCTTCCCTTGTTATTATATTGATCATTTTCATCAATAACATCAAAACATGTACATGTTGGACATAGGAAAGAGCAAGTTCCGCATCCTATACATGCTTCACTGATTTCCTGCCAAATTGGATGCTCAAAATTAGGATCTAATATTTTATCAATATCTTTTAAATCTAATTGAGTAACGAATGATTCTTCTGCCTGCTTGGATAACTCTTCTGCCTCTTTTATATCTTGCTTATTCGCATCTGAAAGCCATTCCAATCTATTTACTAATTCTTTCCCCTTCTCACTGATTGCTTCAACTAAATATTTCTCACCCAGATCTATTAAAAAAACATCCATATCCTCTTTCATAAAGGGATGACCTTCCAATGATGTACAAAAACATGTTGTTCTGGGATTATTACATCCAATCCCAATAATCGTCGAATTTTCTCTTTTTTTCAAGAAAATCTCATCCTGAAATTCTCCAAAAGCAAAAAAGTCTTCTAAAAGGACAAAACTATGCGCGTCACATGGTCTTATACCAAATATTATATTTTTTTCATCTAAATCAGTTCTTTCGATAATTTCAGTAACATCCTTACCATCAGTTTTATATTCAAACAGTACTTCCATTTTTGGGAATAAAATCTCCTTTGGAGGTACCTTAGAATTAAGGTAATCTAGAACAATGTCATCAGGATTCATTATTTTTTTAAAGACTATATTTCCTTTTTCTTTAATTGGGGCAAAAAAATTGAATTCTTCGGCAAGTTCGATATATAACTTTCCTATTTGATTTTTTAATAAAATTTTTTGTTCTATCTTTTACCACCTTTTTAATCTTCTTCTAGCATAAATTCTTCAGCATCTTTCATATTAAAATCCATCATAGGGGGCATTCTTTTCGAATCTATCCCAGATGTGAAATTAAATCTTTCTTTTACTATTTTTTCTAACTTCCTTGTAATTAAATTTAAATCAATACCTACTGGACAGACACTATTACAAGCTCCACAAGCTACGCATCTCCCAGCTAAATGCATAGCGCGAACCAAATGAAAAACAACTATATCTGATAATTCTGTAGTTTTCCCGAACCAAATTGGCTTATTTTGATCTACAAAACATAAATTGCAATAACACATTGGGCAAGCTTCTCGACAAGCATAACATCTGGTGCATGTTTCTAAGGATTCTTTAATATAATCCCATTTTTCATCAGGTGTTTTTAATTCATATTCCTTTAAATCCTCAAAATTGTCATCTATAGAACTTATTTCTTGACAATTACCAAGACACATGTTTGCAAATTCAGTAGAAGTTGGAGGAGATTTAACTTTGCAAACTTTACATAGTTCATTAATATATTCCTCAAATGGAAATTTTTGTTCAAAACCCTTTCCTTTCACGATTATATCATTGTTAGAAGTTATTACTTCTAAAATTTCTTTTTCTCCAATTTCCTTTTCGATTTTCTTTCGATTTATGATTCCATTACATCGAATTCCGATCGTCGTTATATTTTCCATTTTAATTTGATTTTCAACTGATAAGTGAATTAATGCTCTTCCAACACAGCCTTTTGAAACAATTCCCACTTTTAAGTCTCCTTTTTCAGGATCAGTGAGTTGAGGTATTTTTGGTACTAGATATCTAGCTAGATTTACATAGCAAAGATTATTCCAAATTAATTTGTCTACATCTTCCTCTTTAGTTATCATGATAGGGCTAGAACTTAGTGGAACAGTTCCATTAGTATATCCAATGATCACATCTACTTTTTTCTCCTTTAGGAGCGATCTAGCTGTTTCTCTTATCAAATTTTCAATTTCATTATTCTCTTTCTCAATCCCCATACTTAACACCAACCTTTACTGAATTTCTTATTTGGTCCTAACTTTTTTACTATTTTTGTAGCCTTTTTAATTAAATTGGCGAATCTTTCACCTTCAGCTGCAGAAGCCCACATAAAGTTTACTCTTCCAGGTTCTATACCAAAAAATTCTAATAACTCTTCTAAAATTGCGAATCTTCTCCTAGCAACTAAATTTCCAGTAAGATAATGGCAATCGCCGGGATGGCATCCTGAAACAACCACTCCGTCCCAACCATCCACTAAACTTTTAATAATGAAATAGGGATTTACCCTACCAGAACATGGAACTCTTACTACTCTAATTGAAGGAGGATATTGAATCCTACTAACTCCTGCTAAATCTGCTCCAGCATAAGAACACCAATTACATAGGAATGCAATTATTTTTGGTTCCCACTCTTCAATTCTTCTCTCCTCTTGATCAGTTTGTGTTGTCACTTTTTAACACCTTCCCGTTATCATTGCATATATCTGTTCTCCTGAAAATCCTAACACATCTATGGCAGCGCACCTACAATTGCCTGAGCAAGCTCCACATCCTTTGCATAATGCTTGGTTTATTTTTGCGATTGTTCCAAATCTTCGGTCTTCAACTAACTCAATTGCATTATAAGCACAATTTTCTACACACATTCCACATCCTATGCAACGTTCTGCTATAACTGTGGCAGTTTTACCTTCTGCTTCTATCTCATCTTTAGATAATATAGTACAGGCTCTAGAAACTGCTGCATTTGCTTGAGCAATGGAATCCTCAATTGTTTTTGGACAATGCGCTAAACCTGCAACAAAAACACCCTCTGTGGCAAAATCAACGGGACGTAACTTGACATGAGCTTCCAAAAAGAAATTATCATCATTGAGGGGTACTTTCAACATTTTAGCCAGTTCCTCATTTTCTTCTCGATTTGCATATATTCCAGCACTTAAAACTAATAAATCAGACGCTATATTTACTTTTTCTTTACGTGGAGTTGTAACTTCAACTTTTAAAGCAGAATCCTCTGAAATCACGTTAGGTGGATTGTTCTCATCATATTGAAGAAAAATAACTCCTTTTTCTCGTGCTTCTCGATAATACTTCTCTTTAAATCCGTAAGTTCGGATATCCCGAAATAAAACTGTTACCTCAACATCTGGATTTTTTTCTTTTGCCAATAAGGCATTCTTAACAGCTTCAGCGCAGCACATTTTACTACAATATGGATGTTCTTTATTTCTTGAACCTACACATTGAATCATTACAACGGATTTTTTGTTCTTTATTTTATCTGTAGTATTTAACATTTTTTCAAATTCAGATTGAAGTAAAACATTGTCATTTTGTCCAAATAAATACTCATTGGGTTGATATTCCTTTGCTCCTGTTGCTACAATAACGACTCCATGCTCAAAATCTACAGATTCTTTATTTTTACCATAAATAATTGAAGTTTTGAAGTTACCGATATAACCATCTATATTTTCAATTTCAGCATCAGTATAAGTATGAATAAATTTATTCGATTTTACTTTAGAAATTAAATTAGATAAAAATTCTTGAACATCCGCTTTTTCAAGAGTATTATAGATATGCTTTGCAAAACCTCCCAACTCTTCTTGTTTTTCAACTAAAAATGTTTCAAATTCTTGACTAGCAAAATTAAGGGCAGCAACCATGCCACTAATACCCCCTCCAATAACCAATGCTTTAGAAGTAACAGGTAACTTAATTCTATCAATAGGCTCTATTCTTCTGGCTTTATTCACTGCCATTCTAACTAAATCTTTCGCTTTCTGCGTAGCTTTTTCAGGTTCATTCATGTGAACCCAGGAACATTGATCTCTTATATTTGCCATTTGAAATAAATACCTATTTAAACCGGCTTCCCTAATAGTTTCTTGAAATAATGGTTCATGTGTTCTAGGAGTACAGGATGCAACTATAACCCGATTAAGATGATATTCTTCTATCGTATCTTTTATTATTGTTTGAGTATCTGCTGAACAAGTATAAAGATTACGATCTGCTAGAACTACATTGGGAAGAGTACTTGCATATTTTGTAACCTCTGGAACGTCAACAAACCCTCCAATATTGATTCCACAATGGCAGATAAATACTCCAATTCTAGGTGGTTGGCCGTTTACATAAATTTCAGGAGGAAGTGTTTTTTCAGTTATTAAAGTTCCTCGTTGTTCATATAAAAGTTGGTTCACACATCCAGCAGCAGCGCTAGCTTGAGTTACTGTATCAGGGATGTCTTTTGGAGAAGAGAATGCTCCACAAATAAATATCCCTGGTTTTGATGATTGAACAGAATTAAATTTATCAGCTTTAGCAAAACCAAAATCATTTAATTCTATACCGAATTTTTCAGCAAGATATTTTGCATCATTAGGTGGATTTAATCCAACAGCAAGTACAACCATTTGAAAGTCTTCTTCTAATACTTTTCCATCTTCGGTTTCATATCGTATTCTCAGATCTTTTGTCTCTGATACTTCTTTTATTGATGATATTCTACTTCTTATATATTGAACACTATATTCCTCCTGTGCCCGTTCAATATATTTATCAAAATCTTTTCCATATGCTCTTACATCCATGCTAAAGATCGTTGGTTTTATTTGATGCATATGTTCATGAGCAATAACCGCCTCTTTAGCAGTATACATGCAACAAACAGAAGAACAGTAGGGCTGACCATTTCCGGTATAATCACGCGATCCTATACATTGTAGAAATGCGACTTTTTCAGGAACATCTCCATCAGAGGGTCTCAAAACCCTACCTGCATAAGGACCACTTGCACTTAGAATTCTTTCAAACTCTATACTAGTAACAACATTTTTATACTTTCCATATCCATAAAGATTTGCTTCTGGTGGAATAAATTCATCAAAACCTGGAGCTAGAATTATAGCTCCTACATTTAATTCAACGTTCTCATCCTTTCTATCATATTCCACTGCTTTAGCCTTACATACTCCTTGACAAATCCCACATCCAATGCAGTAGTCCTTATTAATAGCATAAACTAGTGGAACTGCTTGTGGATATTTTACTGATGTAGCAGCATAAGTAGCTAAGCCTTCATTAAAAGTATCAATAGCTTCGACAGGGCATTCACGCCCACAAACTCCACAGCCAGTACATTTGTCGGGATTAATAAATAATGACTTTTTTAATACTTTTACTGTAAAATTACCCGCTTCTCCGCTAATGTCTTCAATTTTACAATTAATACTGAGGTCTATATTCTGATGACGCCCAGTTTCTACTAATTTTGGGCTTACAATACACATAGCACAGTCATTTGTGGGGAATGTCTTATCAAGCTGTGCCATAACTCCACCAATACTAGTAGATGACTCAATTAAATAAACTTTATAACCTGAATCTGCCAAATCTAGTGCTGATTGAGAACCCCCAATCCCAGCACCTACAACCATTACAGCACCAATTTTTTCCATCCTTTTATCCCTCTTATATCCTTACAAAAACGGGTGTATTTTCAATAATCTCACCAAATTCTACTTCACTTCTCGATTTTAATGCCAATATATGCTTCAGTACTCTGCTTGGATCAATATCTAATTCTTTTGCTAAATCTTTAACAGATTTAGAATATTTTTCTAACGCTAATAAGATTAGGTGACGTTCGTATTCTTCTATAATAGCTTTTTCCATTAACTTATTAAACTCTTCTTCGGGGTATTTTTCCCCATATACGTTCTCTTCTTCAGTAATTTTTCTCTGTCTGCCTACCAATGCTCTCATTCTATTGCAAGAAACCGCCATCTTTATTGCTCTAACTTTTTCCAGAAGTTCATGATCAGGATTATCTCCACTCAGAGGTGAAGGTCCCAATTCTTTAACATCATTTACAAATTTAGTAACAACTTCACTAAATCTTTGGCCTTCTGAAGCCGAAACCCAGTCTAGTCTAATTCTATCATCAAGTCCAATAATTTTAAGAAATTTTTGAGTCATTTCAAACTTTTTTACAGCTTCATAATTTCCTTCTAAATAATGACAATCGCCGATATGGCATCCCATAACATAAACACCATCTAGACCTAATTCAAGAGCTTGAATAACAAATTTAGGATCAACTCGACCGCTACACATAACCCTAATAACCCTCATGTTTGGAGGGTATTGTATTCTACTTACTCCCGCTAGATCCGCTCCCGCATAGGAACACCAATTACATAAAAATCCTAAAAATCTTGGTTCAAAACTCATGATTATTGGCCTCCACAAGCTAATATTTCAGATATAATTTGATCATCTGTAAAATGTTTGATTACAATGGCTTGATTAGTGCATGTGGCCCCACAAACTCCACAACCTTTGCATAATGCTTCTATAATTTCAATTTCATCATTTTCATTCTTAATAATGGCGTGGAATGGGCACACTTTCACACATACCTCACAACCCGTACACAATGACTTATTATATTCTGGTAAACTTGAGGTTGCACCTTCCACTTCTTTCTCTTTATGAGATAAAATTGTACTAGCTCTTGATGCTGCGGAATAACCCTGAGTTATAGCTTCTGCGATATCGACAGGCCATTTCGCAGTACCTCCAATATATACTCCATCTGTGGCAAAATCACTAGGACGGAGTTTTACGTGTGCCTCCAGAAAGAAATTATTTGCTTCTGTAGGAACCTTTAATAATTGAGCAAGAACTTTATTATCATCATTAGCAACTAATGGAGTGCTTAAAACTAAGAGATCATATGGGATAATCATCTCACTACCAATGTATTCATTAAAAACTTTGATTTGATTTTCATCGACATTTGGTAACTTATCCACATCATACTTTACAAAAATAATTCCACTTTCTCTCGCTCTCCTATAATAATCTTCATAAATTGTTCCAGGAGTATATAAATCCCTAAATAATATAGTCACATGAGTATCAGGATTTTTTTCTTTTATTATTAGGGCATTCTTTAGTGCTGTCATACAACAAACAGAAGAACAGTATGGTATATCATCATTTCGAGAGCCCGCACATTGAATCATAACAACATCATTCGCAACTAATTCATTCTTCTTTAATTTTGATTCCAATTCAAGTTGGGTTATTCGTTTCTGTCCATCATAGCTAAATAAACCTTTTGGATCCAAAATAGAAGAACCAACCGCTACAATAATCGCTCCAACTTCTAATTTTCGAAGATTTCCTTCTTTTTCTACTTCCACTTCAAAATTACCAACAAATCCATCAATATTTTTTACTTGAGTTGATGTCAATACTTCTAGATTTTTAGCACTCTGAATATTAGAAATAAGTTTTCCTACAAATTCGGATGCTTCAATATCATACGGGAACAATATATTAAGTGTATTTAATCTTCCCCCTAAATGCTCTTCCTTCTCAACTAAAAATGTTTTGAATCCTTGACGGCTTAAGCTAAGAGCAGCACTCATTCCAGCTACACCTCCTCCGATTACCAATGCAGTGGGATTAACATCAATTTTTATCATGTTGAGAGGTTCAAGTTTTATTGCTTTAGCTATTCCCATTCTAACGAGATCCATCGCTTTCTCATAAGCTCTCTCTGTATCCTTCATATGAACCCAAGTACATTGATCTCTGATATTAACAAAATTAAATAGGTATTTGTTTAGACCAGCTTCTGAAACACATTCACGGAACAAAGGTTCATGTGTTCTGGGTGTACACGATGCAACTACTACTCTGTTTAACTTATGCTCTTTTACTGCATTTTTAATACTGGTTAAGCCAGCTTCAGAACATGTATATAAATTATCTTCACTATGGGTAACATTATCCAAAGTACCTGCATATTCTGCTAACTTTTTACAATCAATGAACCCTCCAATGTTTGAACCGCAATGGCAGATGAAGACGCCAACCCTTACTTCTTTTTCATTATTCTCTGACATATTATTTTAACCTCCTTTAACTACTTCAGCAGCTCTTGCAGCTGCTCCACTTGCTTCTGCAACTGAGCGTGGAATATCCATTGGTTCATGTACACATCCACATGTAAAAACTCCTTCTTTGCTTGTTTCTACAGGGACAAACGGAGTTGTTTTTATGAAGTTATAATTATTCAACTCAATGCCTAATATTTCAGCTAATTTATCAATCCCTTGGGGTGGGATAATGCATGTGGCTAGAACAACCATATCAAATTTCATTTCTTTGATTTCATCAGTATCTAAATCTTCATAAACCACTATTGGATTCTCTTCTTTGTCAATTTTAACTTCAGCAATCTTGCTTTTAATATAATGAATATTGGCTTCTTCTTCACCTCTATGGAGAAATGATTGGAAACCTTTCCCACCTGCTCTCATATCTATATAAAATACATAAGACTCTAACTCATTGTCATGCTCATGAGCAATAATAGCTTCTTTTGTAGTATACATACAGCAAATAGATGAGCAATATTTTTCTGCTTTATCAGTTCGGGATCCAATGCACTGAAGGAATGCAATTTTTTTTGGAGTCTTTCCATCAGAGAATCTCTTAATATGTCCTTCTTGAGGACCTGAAGCACATTCTAATCTCTCAAATTCTAAAGCTGTAACTACATTCCTGTATTTTTTATAACCATAATTTCTTAATACTTCTATGTTTGTATCTTCAATTAAATTATAACCTGTAGCCACAATAATTGAACCGATGTTATCAAGGTTAATTACTTCGTCATTTTGTTCAAAATCAATTGCTTCTCTTTCGCATGCTTTTTCGCATATTCGACATGCATTTTTTGTGAACCATAAACACTTATCCTTATCTATTGTCATGATGGCGGGAACCCCTTGGAGATAATACATATAAATTGCTCTTCTCTTCCTTAACTGCCGGTCAAACTCATCTTCCACTCTCATTGGACATTTTTCAGCACAAACTCCACAATTAATACATTCGTCCTCTTTTACATAACGAGCTCGTTTTAGGATTTCTACTGAGAAATTCCCAAGCTCTCCTTCTACCTTCTGTACTTCAGCATAGGAATACAGGGTAATATTAGGATGACGATAACATTCTGATAACTTTGGAGCTAAAATACAAATTGAGCAATCATTTGTAGGAAAAGTTTTATCCAATTGAGCCATTCTTCCTCCAATACTAGGCTTCTTTTCAACCATATCCACATGAATTCCCATATCAGCCAAATCCAAGGCTGCTTGAATTCCTGCAATTCCTCCACCTATAACTAACACACTCTTTGAGGATTCTCCCAAATTTAACCTCCTCTAAATTAATATTTTTCTTTTTTAATTTAAACTTCAAATCCAATACTTTCGAATAAAGTATTCGGCTTTATTCTGTGAAAATTAAATCCTAATTCTTCTGGTTTAAATCCAAAGGCTATAGCAACTAACTCAGATAAGTAAAAGATCGGGATATTATATTCAGAACCTTTCTGTTTATTTAGCTCTCTTTGATTAAATTCATATTGTTGATAACAAGCTGGACAAACTACAACAACACAATTTGCTCCAGCTTCACTGATTGCTTTCAATTTGTTATCAATCATTGTAAGAGACAGATCCTTGTCCGATTTCTCAACGGGATTACCGCAACATTCCATTTTTAACTCATAGTCAATTGATTCTGCTCCTAGTGCTTTGACTATCTCATCAATAGTCTGGGGTTCAAATGGATCATCCCAGTTAATGATTTCTGAAGGACGTAGATAGTGGCACCCATAATGCACAGCAACCTTAAATCCCTCCAAAGATTTTTCAATATTCTCCTCTACTTTTTCGATGTTCTCATATAGAACCTGGGCAAAGTGCTTAACTTCTGTTTTTCCTTCGTAGTTCTTACCAATTTTTTTTAAATATGCATTTATTTCTTTTTTAACTAGATCATCTTTATTAATGTAATGATTTACACCTTTTAGGGTCTCAACGCAACCTGAACAGAAGGAAATCACGCCACCATTTTTATTGCATAAACTTAAATTTCTTGCTCCTAAAGCTAACCATGTTTTATGATCTATTTGTTCAATCCCAGTTGGATCTGGGCAACAGCTAAATCCATCAACGTCATGCAATTCTATGCCGAGCTTTTCAAAAATTTTTCTTGAAGATGCTTCTAAATAAGGTAACCTTGCTGGGATTACACAACCTAAAAATAAATCAAACGTCATTTCTAATCACTCCCCTTTAGTTACATATTTTTCAAATTGGGTTTCTTTAAGCAACGTTTTTATTTCTTCCATTGAAGCCGTTTTTATTTGAGGAAGTTTAAGTTTTTCCCGCCTAGCTATTATTGCATTCGAGTAAGGTATAGCAATTCCATTACCTAAAACAGCTTTTGCTTGAGCCCTAAACGCATCTGGTATCTTTCCTTTCTCAAAACACTTGTGCTTTACTAATGAAAAAATTTCCGTCAATTCAACCTTCTGAGGGCATAATTCCACACATTTCTGACAAGTAGAACATAACCATGGGTTAGGATCTTGGCTCTCAATAAGTTTATCTTGAAGTCCTAAAATAGCTTCTTCTATTATTTTTCTAGGATTATAAGTCCCACTCGTTATCAACGCAACAGGACATCCACCAGAACAGGTTGAACACTGATAACAATAACTTAAAGAGGCATTATGCTTAAGTACCTCGTTTCTAAACTCAAAATTTATGACACTCATGTAAATATCCTAGAGTATTCTGTTTAATTTTGATAATTGTATAACCAATATAAATTTTATAAATAACTTTTATAACTTTTCTTTGCCATTTTCAAATATATTTGCTCAAGGATATCACGATTTTAAAAAAAGTTATAAAAATTAAATATTTTCTCGATTTAAATCGAGAAGTTTGAATAATTTATACTCTTATTCTAAATGCTTCTGGAGATCAATATAGATGGGTATTTTATCGTCTTTCTTCTTAATGACTACTTTTAGAAGACCCCCCTCAATTGAAGTACTCAATGGCTCAATTGCCTCTATTGATTCAGCATCTTTCAATTTCTTGTTTTTAGTTTTCAAACATGTATGTTCCTCGTTATAGAGATTACATTTCGAACAACAAAAGCCTATAGGCATAAAGCCTACTATGGAGCACTTATCATAATTCTCACAATTACAATTATTACAGATAATCTATCTCCTCCGCCTTTTTAATCCCTTGGTGCTTTGCTTATTCTTAATTTTATTCGTTTGGAATTACTAATGTCTTATCAGCGTGTTTAAAAACAACTTTAGGAACAATCTTTTCAAAATTGAATCTCTCTTTTAAACACGTAAGCTCTACAGTGTATCCAGCACATTTAGTACAACAGAATCCTGGAGAATTTATGTAACCTATTATCGAACATTGATGTGAATTTTCACATTTGCATGAATTACACATTTTAACTCAGTTTTTTTTTTTTTAAATTTTTTAATTTTTTCCTTAATGATCTAATATAATAAACTACTATTTAAATGTTGATCATTTTTTATGATTCTGATAGAAAATGTTTTTGAAAAGCGATATAAATCCGAAAAATGATCACATAAAAGTACGATACTTGAATATTTTAATATAAACATCCTCTGTAGTGATCATAATCATACACTTTTTCAAAATCGTCAATTTCTTAATGAAAATGGATAAAATTAAAAGTTTCTTCTATCCTAATTTACATTTTTTATAAATTTTACGATCAAATATAACTAAAAATTATCAAGCATCTCTACTATAATTTTAGTAACTATTATTATCTTTTATATATAGAATGAAATGTTGCCCAAAATACCTAAATTTTCTCACCTTGAGTGAGTTAGAAGAATGTGCTACATTTTTCCTCTTTTTATTCGATTCTTTTAATGATGCAATATTGCGCTAAAATTCCTACCTATAGAGAAAAAAGAATTTAAATTTACATATCTAACTTTTAAACAACCAATATTTTGTGAGTTGGAAAATATGGAACAAGGTTATCAATTTATAATTGTAGAGAAAAAGGGTAAAAAAGCTATAATTAACTTTAATCGCCCAGAAAAAAAGAATGCTTTAAATAAGGCAATGAGAGCAGAAATCATAGATGTTTTAAATTCTCTTAAGGAAGATAAAAGGGTTAAGGCAGTAATTTTTTATGGAGGGGAAGATGTTTTTTCCACTGGGTTTGATAGGGATGAAGTTCAGGCATTGGTTCAAGGAAAAGAGGATTATAAAAAATTTATCGATGCAAATCATCTTTTTCATCAAACTATTTTTGAATTTCCTAAATTATTAATTGCTGCTGTAAATGGATATGCGCTAGGTGGAGCTTTTGATCTTGCTGTAATTTGTCATCTTCGGGTTGCTTCGAAAGGAGCACTTTTTGGTCATCCTGAGATAAGATTTGGAGCATGTCCACTCTTCTTTCCTTACATGATTTTAGTAGGACGTGGTAAAGCGCTTGAAATTACCTTAAATACAGGAACCAAGGAAACATTTCTCAATGCTGAGGAAGCATATAGATTGAATCTTATTAATAAATTAGTTGAAAAAGGGGAATTAATAAGGGAGGCCATTAATATGGCTGACCAAGTCATTCAATCACCGGAATTTGTGGTGAAACAGTTACTTCAAGTAAATAATATATTCTTCGACCAAGTTAAAGCCTTTGACACTGAAATAGATAGTATTGTTAAAAGTATGAGCTCAATGTTAGGTTTATAATAATTATCTTTTCACTATCCTCATTTTTTAAAGCGCATTTCTTTCTGAGGAAAAATTAAAGTTAATTGAAAAATAGAAGATTTAGATAAAAAATTTTGAAAAAAGTTAGTGCTAAATTAGCTGATTAACAGGTATCTTTTTAATATTATGATAAGCATTTTTTAAACATCTCTCAGCATCTTCTACAATGTTATTTATTATATCTGAAACACACTCGACACTATCAATAAGTCCCACACTTTGGCCTAAATAAGCTATACCCTCCTCAATGTTTCCCTCGTAAGTTCTTTCTAACTCAGCTAACTCTTGTTCCACCTTTGACATTGAAGTCTCTGCTGCTTTTTTTTCTTCCTTACTCTCAACTAGGTTATGGTTTTCAGCCATTTTATTTTTCCATACCCTAGCAGGACCAAAAATCCCCGTTTTTAATTCAGTATCAGAAGCAGTCGATTCAACAACGATTTTCTTATAATTATCATGAAATTCACATTCTTTAGCTGATATAAATCTAGAACCCATTGCGATAGCTCCAGCACCCATTGATAATGCAGAGGCTAATCCTTCACCGGTAGCATAGCCTCCTGAAGCGATGATCGGAACTTCCGGCAAATATTTTCTTATTTGCTGAAGCAAGACTAATGTACTTATATTTTCATAAGACTGATGTCCACCACCTTCAGATCCAGTAATAACCAATCCATCAATACCACTATCAACCAATTTTTGAGCAAGATATAGCGTAGGAGCAACATGGAAATGCTTGATATTGGATCCACTCTCCCTTAATTTTTCAAAGTGCTTATTATATATCAATCTCGGAGATCCTGCACTTGTAATCAGAAATACACATTGTTCTTTTATCCTTTGATTTTCCATAATAAATCTCGGAAGTTGTCTACATAGTTTTATGGCATCTGGTTGCAATCTAGCCGTTCTTATGTTAAAACCAAAAGGTTTATCAGTATGCTCGACAACATATTCCATACTTTTTTTCATTTCCTCTAAAGTCACTGTTCCATGTATCGTGACATGACTTAAAACACCTAGTCCTCCCGCTTCAGATACTGCCACAGTTAATTTTGTCGTATAAAAAGGACCCATTGGAGCACTTAAAATAGGGTGTTTAATACCCAACATTTTTGTAATATTTGTTTCAATTACCATTTGATATCACAATTTCGCGTTTTTCATATTTGATTTAATATATTAACCATTCAATTATAAAATCAAATAATTAGTTATTTTAATCAAAAGTTAATTTATAAAACTTTTACATGAAAACACAATATTAAAAGTATTATTTTCTAAACGCAGTTACTACTATTTCTTATATTCTTTATTACATGCTGAAGTTGAAGTACAATTATAAAGAAATATAAATTTAATTAAATCCGTTTCATATTTACACTAACTCTGTTCCTTAGTTTAAATTTAGAAAAATTTAGGCGTAAATTGCTTGATCTTGAATTACTTATGAAAAATTAGATTCTAATTCAATTAATATAATCTCTGGACAAATATGTTAACTTTAACTCTTTTTTTTTTTTTTAACTTGAATTTGTTGCTCTTTAAATACTTTTTACGCGAATTATGATGATCACAAATTTTCTACCTTAACCTACA
>JBHLOY010000005.1:155852-218535 GCA_048939995.1 Promethearchaeota archaeon
TTTAACTTGAATTTGTTGCTCTTTAAATACTTTTTACGCGAATTATGATGATCACAAATTTTCTACCTTAACCTACAAATTTTCTACCTTAACCTACATCCATTTTTGGTTTCTTCATTGGATTTCGCCTTTAGAGGATATGCGACTCTTCACATATTCTCTCTTATTTTTCCATTTATGAAAAAAGATTTTAATTTAAGGCTTAACGAGAATTTTAACAAAATGCCGACCGCTAGGCTGAAGAAATCGTTCGAAGGTTTTTTGCATCTCCTCTAGAGGGATCACTTCAGAAATGAATTCATTAGTATTAACTTTCCCTTTTCTAAACAACTCTATTGCTGCTAGAATATCTTCATGATCATGCCCCATGCATCCTTTCAAAGTAACTTCTTTGGAATTTAACATAAATAGTGGGAAAGTGATATTTCCTTTATGGAACCCTTCTAACAGAATAGTACCACCTTTTTTAATGAAATTTATACCATTGGATATTGTTTCTTCATTTCCAACGCAATCAAAAATAAAAGTTGGCTCTCCTAAATGCTTCGTAACTTTTTTTACTTTCACTCTACTCGTGCCAACTGCATCTGTAGCTCCCATTGCTATAGCCTTGTTCCTTAAAAACTCATTCGGCTCAACTATAACAACATAATTTGGACTTTTTTCTATCAATAATGCTTTGAGGGCGGTTAATCCAACATTTCCGCCACCAATAATCAATACATTCTCACCTTCCTCAATCTTAGAAAGTTTAAACGCTCTCATGATTAAAGCAAATGTTTCTATCATTACAGCATCTTTAATACTTACATTATCAGGTATTGGAAATATCGAGATTTCAGGGGCTTTTACATACTCTGCAAACCCTCCATCTTGAAATATCCCCATTCCCTTTAACTCCACTTGGTTTAAATCAAAGGATACATTTATACACGCTACTGGATCTCCCACCTTTACACCCGTAATACGTTCTCCTACCTCTTCTATTACACCTGTGATTTCATGACCCATCACTAATGGATAATTATACAATTTATATTTGAAATTTGTTATATCACTCCCACAAATCCCACAATAATGGACTCTGACTAATGCTTCATCGGAATCAGGACTTGGTTTAGGATAATCTTCCCTATACACTATTTTTTGAATTTCCTCAATAACAGCAGCTCGAATAAATTATTCATCTCCTATTTTTTATTTAAATCCCTTCTCAAAATAAATAATTATATGAGCAAATATTCGAAAAAATTAATAATTTCAGACTTAAGTGGATAGTATTTTGGAAAAATAATTTTTTAGGGAAATCAGAGTTTTCTCAAATTTATCTGCAAAATCTTTTGGTAATTCAGGAATTAACAAAAATAATATATCAAATAATTTAAAACTCGCTTTTATTAACTCTTTTAATTCAAACTTCACAAAAGATTTCAGCAAATTTATTAAAACGGCCTCATCCACAACTTCTTCCACATTTTTAAACTCTTCATCAAAGATTTGATTCTTCACACCATAAATGAGTTTTATAATTCTATTTCTTAAAGTTTCTAAATGATAATGAGCAACCCAGAGATTATTTCTAGCTAGCTGATGAATTAGATTTATAATGTTATACGGAATAAAGTCTAATTCATGAGAAATTATAGATGTATAGTTTACATCAAATTGAATTGTTTTCTCTTTTAACAATGATTTTAAGGTTCCTGTCTTATCAATTTCAATTTTAAAAGGACCAAAAATTTGAAGTATAGATGGAGTAGTATAACAAAAATCAACTTCTAAACAATCCTCATAAATTACTCCATATAATTGACAATTTCCCCAATCAACTTCAAATGTCGAAAGAATCGACCCAATTTTTTCAGCAAGTAATCGCCTTTTAGCGTAGATCTCATCAATATCTTTATCATCCACTAAAAGATATAGATCGATATCTGAAAAAGAGTCGAAATTGCCTTGAGCGAGTGAGCCTACTACCCACATTCCCAATATACCATCCTCCCGTTGAATCACATCTTTAATTCTTCCTAAAACAGTTTCCTGTCTGTTTATATTCTTCACCAGAATCTCATTATCTTCATTTAACTAAATTCAAATATTCACTTATTTTGAGCCATAATTTCTAAAAATTAATAATCTTAATACCCCATTTTTTTTTAAATTTCGTTGAGGTATACTATGAATAATAAAGCAATTTATACTCAAGAAATATCTTCTTGAAGTGATCATAATTTTAAGCCAGTCAAATTTTAAAATTGAAAAATGTTTGCTCTTTTGTCCTTTCTCTTACTCTTGCAACCTCCCCAAATGTGAAATAATCTGCAATTTCCCTGACTATAAAATCTGCCCCGATTATCAAATTAAACTATTAAGATTGAAATCATCATCGAAAACTTTACATTAGTATTACATTGGTTTTTCTTAGAAATTTATTTCATTTTAGAATAAGATTGCATTAAAGAAGAAATCTATTTTTTTAATATAGCATGGCAATTTGAACAATACTCATCAGTAGGAGAATTTTCAGTCTTACACTTTTTACAGATCAATATTCCCGTCTTATAGTAAATAGAAGAAATAACATCTTGGAGCTTACCATAATTTTGCTCATCTATTAAGTTAACAAAAATTTTTTTATGCTGGTCAGATTTCAAACAGTATTCAATTCCTCCTTGATGTAACCTTAAATCCATCATTCCTGTATGTGGAAATTGATAGCCAAAGCAACTCTTTTGTTCTGAATCCAATTGTTTGTGTAAATCTCTTATTTCGAATATAGCACCACGCATCTTTCCCGCAGAATAGGCAGTACCCATTAATCCTCCAAATATTGTAGCATAAGAAGATCCAGCCTTTAAAAATCCATGCGCTATAATTCTATAATTTGTAATATATATAATGGCACTAGTGATTTGAAATTTGATATTTCCCATAACTACTCTTGGAACATAATAACCCACTTTTCCATAGTATTCATGTAAAATCTTTTCACCACTATAAAAACTATATTTTTCCATAATATATCTTTCCATTTCTCTGAATTTTTCTATTGGAATAGTACCTCGCACCCCCTGATAGAGTTTCTCTGAAAATAATATAGGATCATAGTTCATTACCTCTCCGATTAGATCGTAGATCTGAGTATCAGTTAGAAATTTATATTCCGGAATTACTTTCAACTGGAATCTGGTAAAAAGACGAATGATTTCGTTTATCTTTCTTCTTTTAACCAGAGCTTTAAGTTCATTTAGTACATGAACAAATTGATTATTATCAATCAATCTCTAAGCCTTTTTTAAGTCATTTTGAAGTAATATATTATATAATTGAATGGTTATATTAAATTCTTATAAAAAATTATTAATAAAAAAAGGTAGGAAAAAAAATTTTATAGTTCTTCCTCAACCACTAATTCGTCTAGAGTAATATTAACATCTAACTCAGCATTCTGGATTTTTTTAACCACTTTTCGCAATCCATAGTCATTTAATATTAACTCTATCAAATTCTTATATAGGCCTTCGATGTTCTCTTTACCCGCCTCCATATATATCTGCTCATCTGGGAGGCAAATATTGAGGATATCATAAAGGCCCTTGATTGATTCCTTAATATTTTTGAAGTTCTCTTCGGCCTTCTCGACCATTTCATCCCTAAAATTTGTGTATGCCATTTTTATTAATCACCTAAGTGATAATAAGTAACCAAACTATATAAATTGATCACTAATTGATCGAAAATAAAAATCCAAAAGTCAAAAAACAATAACAAAAACACAAACAAACCGCCGCAAAAGTAGGAAAAACGTAAAAATAAACGGAACCCTAATTATCCATTTTATGAAAAACACTAAAAACAATTGCTGAAATAGATCATTACTTAACGAAATGAATAAAAATTTTAGTAAAATAAAGGAAAAGTCGAAATTTTAGTGGGTTAATTTTTCCTAAATCATATATTTGAATGATATTAAACTAAATGAAATAAAGAATTATCATTTTCGATCAGGGATTATAAATAAATGAAAGATAAGACTTATTTCCCACCCAAAAAATGCTGAAAAAAAATTGTTGCACATTATTTAAAAATGAAATTTTTAGGATGCTGAATTAATCCTTGAATCTTTTGATTTGACAACATTTGTGCAACATTTTTTCATAAATTTGCTAATACAATATAGGGGTTTGGGGGCGGTATGTACACCCGTACCATGACATATGCATAGATTACTAGCTTCAGCCTCCTAATCCCCAAATTCAAAAACCAGAAGTTTTACTAATTTTTTGCAATTGTTGTACAATTTTAATTATATAATCTCTTCTAATTTTTGATTTAAGCTAGGTTATATTTATATCGTTAGTTGAGCATTAAATTATTATGAGAAAGGCAGAAAAAATCACATTTATTCTAATAGTAATCGCAATCTTTTATCTCAGTTCTATTTTTATCATCAACGCATTTGTTAAAGAATCTGTGATAACTGAATATATTTCCGCCCTCATATTTGTGGTTTTTCTATCAGGATTGTTTATTTTTTTTGGATATTTAATTATTAAAAAAGAAACTTATATAAGATCACAAAAAATCTTTTTAATCCTCTTTTTAATAATTGTCGGCGTTATTGAAGTAATTCTTATAATTATTGCTATTATTTCAGGTTTATGGATTTACTATCCTATTATAGGAATCTTCACTTGTATATCTCTTGCTGCTTTTAGTTCAATTATTTCAGTTATTGAATTAAGAATTTCAAAAAAAAAAGCCTTTTCAAAACTTTAAGAATTAGAGAAAAAAATTGGTGAATATTAAGAGCAATCTATTCGGGCGGTTTCATTCCCAGTAGTGCCATTGCTTCGACGGCTGTACGCCACACTTCTATTTCATATTTGAATCCTTCGATTTTATGGTACATGATTTGGACATTTTGATAATGATTTAAGGTTTCTTCAAGTCTTCCTTCCTTTACCTCAAATATTTCGATGGACATTATAGCACACTCATTTGATCTGATAGCCGTAGCTAAAGATTTTCCTAAAGACCTGTCGGGACGATATTTTTTCAATTCTTCCATATAAACATTAGCAACTTCTTCTGCTTTATGGGGGGGAAACCAAGTTTTTATTAAGACATACGGCAAATTTCTTACCTCTCTCTTTATTTTAGAAATTAAATTGGATTTTGAAGTAAAGAAATAATTAATTGCTTTTTATTTAAATATTACAATTTTGTAAGTTTCAGATTTAATTTTGCTGGATTTTGGTAGATAATGAGAGTTTTAGTAATTCTATGATGATTCACTTGATAATGTTAAGTAATTAGTTGACAAAGTCAAGATTTATATTGATAGAATCATAATATATGATGAATACTAATGAAAGCAAACTTGGAAAGAATTGCAAAAATACGTAGTTTTAATCGTTTCTATACTAATTTGTTAGGATTGTTAGATAAAACGCTCCTAAAAAGTAAATATTCTTTAACTGAAGTAAGAATCATGTTTGAAATTAACCGTTTAACGACGACAACTGCGAGTGAGCTTGTTAAAATACTTCATTTGGATCCAGCATACCTCAGCCGAATATTGAATAGTTTTGAAGCGAAAGGGTTAATTCAAAAGAAACAATCAAATAAGGATTTACGTAAACAAATTCTTTCACTAGCATCAGACGGAAAACAAGTGATTTCGGAACTTCAAGATAGAGCAAATAATCAAATTAAAGTATTGCTTACCGACATATCGGATGAACAGCAAGATCAACTAATCAATTCAATGAGCATTATCGAAAGAATTTTTAAGAGTGAAACTAAAAAACCAGAATTTTATAGCTTACGTTCTCATAGACCTGGTGATATCGGATATATAACACACAGACATGGAGTGCTTTATACAAAGGAATATCAACTTGATGAGACTTTTGAAGCTTATGTGGCTAAATACATGGCAGAATTTATTGAAAGTTATGATTCAAAAAAAGAAAAATTATGGATTGTTGAGCAGGGAAATGAGATTATAGGTTCAATTGCTATTAGTAAAATTGACGACAAAAATGCGCAACTCCGATGGCTTCTTGTTGAACCTCACATGCGAAATTATGGAATTGGAACAAAATTAATTCATGAGGCACTTAATTTCAGCAAAAATCAAGGTTATCAGAAAGTTATATTAGGGACTTTCAGTGATCTTATAATAGCTCGTAGATTATATGAAAAGCATGGATTTAAACTAGTTGAGTCAAAAACTCACCCTATTTGGGGGCAAGATTTAACTGAAGAGCAATGGGAATTGATATTATAATTTATGGATTTATACTTGGTAGTTGATATATAGGATATATAAAAAATTCATAAACAATTATAAATTTGGGAATTAAAGTCAAAATACTATTATTTATGAAGTTAGGAGAATGGATGTAAATAAGCAATGGTTTATTAATAAAATCAATCAATTCCTTGAAAATGATGAATGTAATAGACTGAATAAGCTTGATAGGTCACTTATTTTCGAACCAGACGTACTTGTAGGAATTGCTGATGGAAATGATGATATTTATACTAGATATAAAAGTATTATTGGTGATTTTTATCTAAGTCCTTCTGAGGCTTATGAATGGTATTGTAAAAAGAATAATATTAAATTTAGTGATAAAAATCTAAGTGTAGTAGCTTATATTCTACCTATCAATCATAAAACTAAAATGGAGAACCTAAATTATTCTAAAACCATGCCCTCTGAAAGATGGGCTCATACAAGGCTTTTTGGGGAAGAAGCAAATATGAACATCCAAGTATTCTTAGTAGAGGAGTTAAAAAAGCTTGGAATAAATGCATTTGCTCCTACTCTTGATAAGAACTTATTTAAGATTAACCGAAAAATTTGGGCATCTAACTGGTCTCATCGACATAATTGTTTCGCGGCAGGTTTGGGTTCTTTTGGATTATCTGATGGTTTTATCAATGCACAAGGAAAAGCAATGAGGTGTGGCAGTATTATAATTGATTTAAAACTTCCAAATAATGGGAGTGATCGCCCCCAAGATCCTTATGAATTTTGTATTAAGTGTGGAGACTGTATTTCTAGATGTCCTGTAAATGCTATATCCTTCGAAAATCGTCATAATAAAATGATTTGTGCTACCCACCTGACAGGAACAATTCCTTTTATCAATCAAACTTATGGTATCAATATTTTTGCCTGTGGTTTATGCCAAGTAGGAGTCTCGTGCTCAGATGGTATTCCAAAAAAGTAAATAATTGGCACTTTTAATAAAAGTTTTTAATTTGAATGTTTTTTGTTATACCATGGAAGATAATAATGACTCCAAAGATCCCATCGGAAATTATTCTATTAAACAATTTTCGAAAAATCGTCGATTACTGAGTGAAATTTATGATGAGTTCTTGAAAAAGCATTATATGACTGGATTTTTTGAAGTAGATGTAACACTTGGGAAGAACCTTATAAAGCAATATGAGGAGAACTCAGGGGAGCGGATATCTTTCTCGGGGTGGATCGCAAAATGTATTAGTAAGGCAGTTTCTAAATTTCCTGAGGTCAACTCTTATCGTACTGGTAAGAAAAAAGTTATTCAATTTGAGGATATAGATATAATTATTATGATAGAACGAGAAGTACAAGGTAAAATGATTCCGGTGCCATATTCTATCCGTAAGACTGAAATAAAGGATTTATTGACCATTTCCCGGGAAATTCGATTTGCGCAAAAGAAACTTGTATCCGAGGAGGAGCAAATCTTAGAGCAAGGCTTGAAAGTTAAACTTTTCAATCTTATACCTAAAGGGATACGAAGAAATCTAATGCGAAGGATGATAAGGGATCCAATTTATATAAAAAAACAAGGAGGACTGATTGTCATTACTGCGGTAGGAATGTTCACCAATACACGACTTTGGGTTGGAGGATTCGGCGGTATTACAACGCTTAATATAGCATTGGGAGGAATAACAAAACGATTAATAAAGATTGATAATGACATTGTAGAACATGAATTCTTACAAATCACAGCACATTTAGATCATGATATTGTGGATGGTGGTCCAGCCACTCGATTCCAAGCATATGTGGTCAAATTAATAGAAGAAGGATATGGATTAACTGAGTTATCCTAGATCGAATATAATAGGAATAATAAAAATAGTAATAATTCTTCCTTACTTGAGATTCCAGATCATGGCGCATTCCCCTACTCCACCTTTCTGGACGCCTTCAAATCGTAAATTTTTAAATCCAAACTTTTTTCTAACTTTACTTAAGACACCCATAATAACTTGGGGGAACATACACGATGGAGTTCCGTTGTCATGAAGTTTATAATAGGTATTTGCATAACACATTTTACAACTATCTTGTTTTGCGAGTAATTTTATAGCGTTTCCATTTTCATCTTTATGAAGCGCTACCTTAGCATTATCGGTAATAGCCCACTCCTTTTCTAAAAACTGTTGCAATCGGTCAAGAAATTCATCAATAGTTTCAATTCCTTCGTCATCAAATTCACTACCAATAATCCTTCCAATTTTTGTAAAGATCTCTCCCTTTTGTTCATGAGGGATGGCTTTTTGTAGGGCATACCATACCTTAAAGAAAGTACTATAAGGAACAGTTTCATAGCGTGTCTGTAAATTTTTTACTTCATCTTGGGTTAAGGTTCCCATATTCTATCACTTTAAATCTGTTTAATTTAGAATAAGAGACAGAAATCAAAAAGGTTCTTTTTATATCATATAAGGAAAAATCTCATAATTCTTAGATGAATTTAGATGATTATAGTTTGGATTTATATATAATTAATATCTTCAGATGGTAGCACTTAGCTAAGTTCTTTCTTCTTTCGCGCGATTTTTATCATTAAATCATCTAAATTTTCAGGTGGGATTATCATCTTTTCTTTATTTCTGAGGAAAATTGCCCCCGATGGACATTTTGACACACAAACCCCACATCCGATGCAACGTTCTTTATTGATATGTGAAACTTCGTTCACTTTTATAGCATCCATAGGGCAATATTCTAAACAAGTACCACATCCAGTGCATTGTTCTTCATCTATTTCTGAATAATAATTAGTGGCAAATAGTCGAGCAGGATTATCAAGTTTTCTAGCATCAGAAAGAATGCCGCAGCAACAACCACAACATAAGCAAAATCCTCCTGGGTTTTTTGAATTTCCTGGTTGAATTGCGAGACCAATCTCTATTGCTTTTTCCAATATTTCAAATGCTTCAGCTTTAGTAATTTCTCGAGCATCACCGCGATCAATGTAGTTTTGACTGTTTACCATACATCTTTCTAACATGTCATGTTTGCAGGATATTCCAACTAATTCTTTAGATTGGACACATACACAAGGCGCTACAGCATATGGTCCTTCTACAGACTCAAGAATATTCTTAGCATCATCATAATTCATAATCTTATTTTCATAAGTAACAGCTGTATTAATTGGAACAACGCGCATTTGTGGAATCCCCGTTTTTTCACCTAAAAGTTCCCTTATAAATAATTCTCCGTAATCTTCACTTGCTTGCGCCATTTCCTTAGATAGCCTGTTAACATGAGTTTCAAAGAAGCCGATAGCATAAGGTAAATTACCATATAATGGTTCGTTGGTCTTAAGATCTACTTCCTTAAATATTATCCTTTTTTCCACCATTAAATCTAATTTGTCCTTAATCTCTTCGAGACTCATGCCTTTGCTCTTTGTGTGAGAATAAATTTTGCTCAGAGGTACCGGAATAAAATTGAGATGTGTAGCAAGTTCCGCTTCTTCAGGAGTGAAAAAAGCTTTTAACACCCTAATATCAGAATTGTCTTCTGAAGAAGGAAAGCCGATAGGCATCTTATCGAGATGCTGTTGTAAATCTCGATATATGCTATCACCTTTTTTCATCAAATCATCTTATTAAAATTTTTGCTTTATCTAAATTATCTTTTAAAACTTAAAAATTATACATATTCTATAGTAGCAGGAGGTTTTGGTGTAATATCCCAGTAAATATTTTTGGTATCAGGAATTTCCAGCAGTTTATATTTGAGTTCTTCGATTAATTCAATCGGTAAATTGGTCACACTTGCTCTTCTGGCATCTACACTATTGATTGATCTAATGATTACATCATAGATACCCGTATGACTTTCATGAAGCTCATAAAGCACTCTCGAGTATCCTTTTATCTGAGATGCGAAGTTAGTGAGTTTCTCAAAATCCCATTCCCCTTTTATAGATAAAGGAACCTCATAAGTTCTTTTGCCATCAATTATTCCCGTTACTTTTCTTAAAAGAACATCAGTTGTTGTGGCGACAAACGCTTGAAATGGTTCTTGTTCTCCTTTCTCGTTTATAATCATGGATTTACCATATTTTTCGATATAATATGCATCTACCATGCTTTCAACAATATCATGAACCTTTTTCTCAAAAGCTAAATTTTCAGCTGTAACCGGACCTATTATCCTAGCGGCTAATGCTGGACCTGGAAAGGCTTTTCTATAAACTAAATTTTCTGGCATCTTAAAATAGGCAAGAATTTTCCTAACCTCATGTTTTGTAAGGCTAGCAACAGGTTGGATACTTGCTTCGACTTCATATTCAATTTCTACGTTATGTTGGCTTTTTACAAAAGCTTGACTATGTTTTTCTTTCAATTGTAATTCTTCTTCAAGTGACATAGTTTCTTTTAGATCTGAAATTTTAACTCCAAAGCTCTCTTCAATATCGGGTAATATAGTTCCATCAGCAAGGAGATCACATTTTTCATCTATAATAACTCTACTTATAGTGTCAGAGTAAGCCTGTTTAAATAATCTTCTCTTGTTTTCAGCATCCCCTTCACCATAAATTCTTGGTAAAAATTCCTTACGAATATCAACAATCATGATCTCTGGAAATAAGTGAGTAAGATAATCTTTCTCTTCCTTGCCCCGTATTATTCTCATAAGACCGTGATCAATGAATACTGGCAAGACATCAACTTGAGCCTCTTTAAGTAAAAGATATGTGCAGGAACTGTCAATTCCTCCTGAAAGGGCACAAAAAACTCGCTTATCATCTGTATATTTTTGAATGAATTTAACAGCAGATTTAACAAAGTTTGCTGGCTCATGAGGAGGATCAATTAATCTATGGTTAAGCATAGATATTATTAATTTGAATATGAAAATAAGTTCAATTATTAAGTGGTTATGATTAAAAAGTCAGATTTAGAATTAAAAAAATATAACGCTTTTTAAAAAATACTAGTAGATTTCTTATTCTTCTCATAATAACGTTGATGATATTCTTCTGCCCTGTAGAATTTAGAGTAAGGTATGATTTGAGTCACGATTGGTTTTTTATACTTGCCGGATTTATCAAGTTTCTCTTTTAATTTTAGAGCCTTTTCTTTTTGCTCCTCATTCTCATAAAAGATTACCGATCGATATTGTGTTCCTACATCCCAACCTTGTCTGTTTAGCGTTGTAGGATTATGTAGATCCCAAAAAATTTCCAACAATTCCTCATAAGATATTACTTCAGGATTATAACTTACTAGAACTACCTCAGCATGACCAGTTTTATCTGTGCAGACGTCTTTATATGTAGGATTATCAAAGTCTCCTCCTGCATAACCAACAACAGTATCTACTACTCCTTTAACTTTCCTAAACCTAGCTTCTACACCCCAGAAGCAACCAGCACCAAACATAGCTTTTTCTATTTCCATGTAATACATAAAAAAAATTAACCCTAAAAAAATAGGCATAATGCGATATAAATTAGGCTATAAAATCACATATAATTTTAAAGATTCTAAGGGAAAAATTGTATTTTTAATAATAGATTTCAAAAAAAAATTTGTGAATTTAATACCTACATAAGAGTTATTCTATTTATCTTTCTCTCAATTCCCGGTGAAGTATCTTTCCAACTATTGTTTTAGGAATTTCATCAATAAATTCTACAAATCGAGGATATTTCTCAAATCCCATATTTTCTTTCGACCAATCGATGATCTGTTGTTCTTTTACTTTACCTTTCGATTCCTCTTTCAATACAATAAACGCCTTTATATTCTCATTTCCTTCATCATCAATAATCCCTACAACTGCACAATCCTTTATATGATCATTATAAAAAAGTAGATCCTCTACCTCTGTTGGATAAACTGAATGCCCCTTGTACTTTATCATATCTTTAAGACGTTCTTTTATTAAGATTCTTCCATCGTCATCCATTAATGCCATATCTCCCGTTCGTAACCATCCATCGATAATAGTATGTTTTGTTTCTTCAGGTCTTTTGTAATAACCTTTCATCATCTGGGGGCCACGTACCCATAGTTCTCCAACTTCATTTAATCCAAGAACTTTACCATCTTCACTAACTATTTTTACATCAGTATTTGGGAGGGGCATCCCAGCGGTTCCTGCTTTAAAGTTATCACCAAAAGTGTTAGCAGTTACTGCTGGTGACATTTCTGTAAGACCATATACTTCGCGAACTTTTGCTCCTGATAATTTCTCAAACTTTTTTCTTACATCGTCTGGTAAGGGTGCGGCTCCACTAAAGCAATATTTAATACTTGATAAATCATGTTTTTCTATCCCTTCATAATTATTTATATTATTAAATAAAGGAGCGATGCCTGGAAAAACTGTAACTTTTGTGCTTTCGATTGCCTCAATAATCTCATGAGTTTCTCGAGGATTGAATACACATGTAAGAGTATCTGCCAAATGAACAACTGCATTCATTACAAAACACATATATATATGATAAAATGGTAATACCGCTAAAAAGTTGTCTTCACTTTCATTAATTCCGGGTAACCATGTTTTAATTTGATAGACGTTTGAAACAATACTTTTATGAGTTAACATCGCCCCCTTTGGAAAACCAGTAGTACCACCTGTATATTGAAGCATTGCCAAATCTTCTGGATCAATACTAATATTAGGAGGATTAGGTTTTGATTCTCTAATCAGATCCTCAAATGTAGGTTCTCCACCCATAGGAAACTCGGGTGGAGCCATTGGATCTGGTGATAAATAAGGTCCTAAATTACTGTAGAATTTATGATTAACCCCTGTATCTTCAATAATTGGATCAACGATGCCATTAAACCCTTCCCATCCAATATATATCTTCGCATCACTATCATTTAGTTGTCTTTTAACTTCTAAACTTTTAAATAACGGTGAGAGATTTGTGACTACACCTCCCATTTTTAGGACACCATAATAATAGGAAATATAAGCAGGATTATTAGTAAACTGGAGTGCTACGGTATCTCCTTCTTTTACATCAAGTTCTATTAACTTAGTTGCTGTGCGGTATACAATATCTTTTAACTGGGTATAGGTTAGTTGAAATCCCATGAAGTTAGTAATAATGTTATTGGGATACTTTTTTGTAGAATCTTCAAGAAAATCGACTAATGTTTTATTGGGGATATCAATTATTTTTGGAATATCCTTAGGCCAATCTTTAAAATAGATTTTTTGATCTGACATATTCATCTAGAAATAATTTTAAGTTATGTTATTATCGTCATTCTTCCTTTTATTTTTTATATTTTTATAGAAAAAATGGATTACAAACTTGAGACGAAAATATATCCCCAATTAATTACTGTCTATGGACATAGAGCAATTCATTGTATCATTATATGAGAAATTTATTTAATCGTTATAAGTTAAGTCTTTTTAGCAATAGTCAACATAATGATATAGTCTGCTACATCTTCAGCATTATCACTAATCGCTTCAAGTGCTGAAATGGAACTGTGTATTTCTATAGCACTGAAAGGATTTATATCAGGTGTATTCGAAACTAAGATTCTATTTATCGCAAAACGTAACTCATCACATTCATGTTCAAGTGTGTTTATTTCTTCGCCAAGCATTTGAATTTCAGCTTCTTTAGCAGTAAGTAGCTTATTTACCATAGTATTTAATTTTTTAACAGTTTCTACCGATGTCTTTACCATTTCCATTACTTTCGAATGCACTTGTTCACCTAATTTAAGAAAATCGTTATGATTCATATAGATAAATATTCTAGCACTAGCGTTAGTTGTATTTGCTATATCATCAATTTTATTTGTGAGATGTATTAAATTTTCATAAACGCTTGAAGCAAGTTCTGCTTTTGAGAGCATATTAAGAATATTACGTCTAATTCCATCAGCTTGGTTTTCTAGTTCGTTGACACGAAAGAAAACTTTTAAAGCAAGGTCAATATTTTTTTCTTCTATCAAATACGATAATGCTTTATCATATTCAACGACGCATTCAAGTACTTTTTGCATATGGATTAGTGTTTTATTTATTGCATTCTCTTCATTACGAGATTTAAACCATTCAAATAATGCACTCATTCCTATTTCCTCCTTTTTTTTATTCTAATTTAAATATTTCATTTATTATATCTTCCCCAGGATGTTTAAAGATGATTCCCAATTCATTTGGAAAATACACAGTAACTTCTGAGTTTTCTAAAAACCTTTGGTGGATTTCAGAGGTTGCTGGTATCGTAACAATTATTATTTTTTCTTTACCATTCAATTGAGTTTTAACTTCAAATCTATAAAAAACTCCCATAAATTTACGTCTTAAGATTTTTCCTAAAATAGCATTACTTTTCTGCTCGACACGATTACCTAATCTTATTTTCATGTGATTTGTTCTAACTAATAGTAATATTTTATCCCCCTGTTGAATTTCACTAATTCTATCTTTAGGAATATAACCAATAAAATTTTTCTCTAAACCTATATTCACTGGTACAGCAATTGAATGATCATGAATTTGAATTAAAAATTTATCTAAACTTCTTGATTCTTTAATGCTATCATATGAGCTTTCTTCTTTCTTACAAATACCTTCAAAATAATTTAATTCACTTAAGAAATTAGCAACAAATAAATTTTTTGGATGATAATATATTTCGTGAGGACTACCAACTTGAATTATTTCCCCCTCATTCATTACTGCAATTCGATCAGCAATCATCATAGCCTCTTCTTCCTCATTAGTTACATGAATTACTGTTAATTGTAATAATTCAGATTTTGCCATTAGCAATAACTCCTGTCTTAAATTCATCCTAAGACCAGCGTCAAGAGCCTTAAGTGGCTCGTCCAAAATAAGTAACTTAGTTTGCTCCAAATTTAAAAGAGCTCTGCATAAAGCAACTCGTTGTTTCATTCCTCCACTCAATTCCTGAGGTACTGCATCATCTCTTCCTGTAAGAAGAGTCATCATTAAAACTTGATCAACAAGAGTTTTTGTACTAGTTGAATCTCTTGCGTTTACACGTCCACTATATGATATATTTTCAACAATATTCATATGAGGGAATAAAGCATAATTTTCAAACATAAAACCTAAATTTCTCTGTCCAGATGTTTTATTTGTTACGTCCTCTCCATCAAAAAATACTTTTCCAGAGTCGGGTTTTACTAAACCTGCAATAACCTTCAATAATGTTGTTTTACCTGCTCCTGTTGGACCCAAAATAATAAAATATTCTTTATCATTTATCTCAAGAGATAAGTTTTTAAGTGCTTTAAACTTTCCATAAGACTTTGACACATTATCTAATTTAATATGGACCATTAGTTCACCTATTATTATTTATGTTAAGGATAATTCAAAAAGAAGATTTTTTGGTGCTTTAAATACATGAATATCATCTTTATGAATTCCAATGATTAAATTTTCACCTGGAGAGAAATTCTCCTCAAAGTTACCTGGCTTGATTGATAAAAAACTATCCCCATTATCCAATCTTAAATAAAATCTTTTTGTGGCCCCTATAAATCTTGAATTTTCTAACTTTGCTTCAAAAAACTGGACTTTAGACCAATCATAAGCACTACTTTGAAAATCATAATTTTGGGGGAATAAATAAACATCCTCGTATCTGAAAGAAATTACTATATTATCATCTAATTTAAATTTATTGCCAAAATTATTACACCTTAATTGTGGACCTCCTAAGCGAACCCAAAACAACAATTCTTCTTGCTCAAGTGTTTTTAAGACAAATCCTTGAAGAAAGTTGGTCTCACCAAGAAAATTTGCAACAAATATATTGTTAGGATTTTCATATAGTTCATAAGGAGTTCCCATTTGCAAAATTCTACCTGTTCTCATAATAATTATCTTATCAGCAATCGCCATTGCCTCCTCTTGATTATGGGTAACATGAATTGCAGTTAGGCCTAAATCTTTGATCAAATTCCTTAACTCATGGCGAAAAACTTTTGAAACCTTTGGATCAAGAGATCCTAAAGGTTCATCCATAATCATTATTTTCGCTCCTGTTGCGATAGCTCTAGCAATTCCTAATTTTTGTAATCCTGGATTGCCAAATACCGAAGGAAATTCATCTGCATAATCAAGCAAATCAACGATTTCTAATGATTTTTCTGCTTTTTGAATAATATAATCATCATCATAACCTCGCATCTCCAAACCAAAAGTTACGTTTTCCCAAACAGTTAAGTGATCAAAAATTTCAAAGTGTTGAAAGATGAATCCCATATCCCTATCTTCAGGAGGGATTCCATGAACATCTATTCCATCTATTAATACAATTCCTTTTGTGGGCTCTTCAAGACCAGCTATCATTCTTAATGTAGTTGTTTTTCCACAACCTGTAGGTCCAATTAAGAAGACATAATCACCATCTTCAATTTTGAATGATATATTATCTACTGCAAGTACTTTTCCTTCATTAAATGTTTTAGTAACATTAATTAATTCAATATCAGGTAAATTTTTCACCCCTTCTTTTTCTAACTAGTCTTAACGCAAAGATCAAAAAGGCACTAAATAATATTACTAATATACTAGCAAAAATTGCACTTGGAAAAGCGTTAGCCTCAACCCAATCTACAATTAATACAGGTATTGTTCTAATACTTCCCATAACAACAATCGTCGCACCAGTTTCCCCAAGTGATCTAGTAAAAACCATTATACAACCTGCAATGATTCCTTGTTTTATATTTGGCATTGTAACTCTTCTAAAGACAGTTAGATTTGATGCTCCTAACGTACGGGCAGCTTCTTCTACACCTTTATTAGCACTTTCTAAAACCCCGATTATTGGCCTGACCATATATGGAAACGAGAACGACACATGGACAAATAATATCATAAAAAAACCAGGTTGAAAAAGTCCTAATCCAGCAGGACCCCAGAATAAGAAAATAGCAAAACCCAATGCTGCTGAAGGAATTGCAATAGGAATATCAAGAATTGTATCTAAAAATGTAATCACCTTTCCCCACTTTCTTTTTGTAATTATAAAAGCAAATGGTAATCCAAAGATGAGATTTATTAATACAGCTAACCCTCCAATTTGGATTGAATTCATAAAACTTGAGTAAAGATAAGCCCACTTATAATCTTGCCCAAGAAATAATTCTCCAATTAAGTCACCCTCAAAAACTTGACTGAGAATAAAGAATGAAGGAATAAGGAAAATAGTTATTAAGATACTTATCATAATAAAGTCTCTAATATATCGAAAGTATCTGTGACTGAAAAATCGTTCAATCTTGGGCCAGACTCTTTTAACTGGAAAATCGACTTTTCTAGTAAAAAACTTGACTGATAAGAGGAGAGTTAATGAAATTAAAATTAAAATCCCTGCGAGGAGTGATGCTGAGGGTAATTCTAACTGTCTGCGAAAACCAACTATTAAAATTGGAGCAGTCTCTACCAAACCAGACATTATAATTGTAGCTCCAGTTTCTCCAAGACTTCTTGTAAAAGCTAGTATTGCACCCGCTATAACACCCTCCTTCATCATTGGCAAGGTAATCGTGCGAAAAACAGTAATTCCTGGTGCTCCAAGCGTCCGAGCCGCATCTTCATACAAGACGTCTGCTTTTTCTAATACTATTTTCATATTTCTAACAATATACGGGAAAGTGAAAACAATATGCCCTAATATGATTAATTCATAACCTGGAGCAACACCAAAAATTCCCCAAAAAAGCAGAACTGAGAAACCTAACGCGCTAGTAGGTACTGCCATGGGTAAATCAACTAAAGCATCTAGGAATTTCTTCCCTCTGAAGTTATAACGAGTTAATATGATCGAAATTGGAAATGCAATCACTATATCAATAGCAACAGCAATTGCTGCTATTGAAAATGAAATTCCAAGGGAATTTAATATATTAAGCCATTGCAAATTTCCAATTAATTCATCATTAAATACATCATTATTAATTGCTGGTATGTTTAAGAAAATTGTTGAAAAGATGTTAATTATCGGTCCTATAATAACTAAAATGAAAAAAATTATTGTTATCGAGTCAAGACTTTTTCTATAAACTGGTTTTGAAAGAAATCGTTCAATCTTCAAACTAAATGGAAGTTTGATTTTTTGCTCTTCACAGTTTTCTATAAGAATAGTCTTTTCTTTACTCAAAATTCTACCATCTCGATAAAGTAAATCTATGCCGTTGCTTTACAAAGTAACCACAAATCAGGAATTTCTAACAATACATTTCCATCTAAAGGAGTCTTTAATTCAGGAACATTAATTTCATAAGCAATACCATTAGTTTCATAATTAAATACTTCGGGATCAATTGGTATTGAAGGATCAATAGGACGAAAGCCATAAGCCATTGCAGATTCAACAGTTTTAGTTTGATTAAGAAAGTCAAGAAAAGCATCTGCTACAACTCTTTGTTCTGGGGTAATCCAATCAGCATTTAATATGCAAAAAGGGTGATCACTATATAGGGTCCCTTCCTCGGGGTATATTGCAATAACTTTACCTCCAACTGAAGTACTGGAAATATCTCTTATTAAATTTTCATAGAGAAAAACAATGTTTAATGCATTTGGTCCTCCCTCCTTCATATATCGTGATAAAAAACCTGTTGACTTTCCAAACATAACCGCACTTGATTCAAATTCTCTTAACCATTGTTGGTTACCATAATTTGTGAGTTCATTCATCGTCAGATTTTCTGAGGTTATGCCAGATGCCGCAGAAATAGCCATTATCACACTCATAAAACCTGAATTTGATAAGCGAGGATCAGTATGTGCCATTTTAACATTCACATTAGGATCCAAATTAAGATTCCGCACATCAGAAAAGCTCTTGATATTATAAGTTGCATTAAAGGCTTCCCAAGTGGCAATAACTACGGGTGAATAAATCAATTTGACCGCTTCACTAATCTCCACAATTGGAATTACACTTCCAGTGTATTCTGCCCATTTTGTATTTAGAAATGTCATCCATATTGAACTTGCGGGGCTCCATATTGTAGGAAATATCTCTCCATTAAGAATACTAATAATAGAATCTGATGATCCATAAGGATGCATATCTATTCTTATCTCTTCCCCTGGATGAGTAGTTCTCCACTCATTCATGAAATCGGTATAAGCCATTGTCATCCAACTTGCTTTTTCAGAACTATAAATTATAGTGATACGAACTTCGTTTCCAGTACCAATAGTCACAATATTCGTAAAGATAAACCCTATAATAAACCCTAAAATAAACAGTAGGCTAAATTTAACTTTATCATTTTTCCTTAATTTACGTTTACTTTTCATAACTTAGAATTTCTATATAAATGACTTGATATAATAATCAATAAGAGTAAATAATACCCCTCCAAAAATGCCTATAAGAAGAATCAAGAGATATAAAATTTTTCTATTCAAAGAAAAGCTCTCCTTAATAATTTACTTCTAATATTTTCTATATATTTAAATAAAAATGAGTAGATTCAATAAACATTCTTATATATTTTATATATTTTATATAGTGCTATATAGGGTATCAAAACTGGAAAACATTAAAGCTAGGTTATCTAAAGAGAATTTGAAAAATTTAGGTTCCTTGTTCTATTGTCCAATTAATAATGGATACAAAATATTAACTTATTAATCAAATTTATATGTAAATATATTGTTCTTAAATTAGAAGCAAATTTTTATGATTTAATCCTTGAGTATTCTATAAAAAATCTAATATGATTAATATGAATGAAGAAATCGATAATAAAAAGCTTGGAAAAATGAGTATTGATGAATTAACTCATCTTTTTATGGATACTATACACGAACAGACTTTGAAATTAATTCAAGGAATTGAAAATCTTGTTGATGAAAATTTTGATCAATTCAAAACCAATTTAACTTACGTGATAAAAACAAATACTGAAGTTTCAATTAAAAAAAAATTTGAATCTAAGATATTTAAATCAAAATTGATGTTTTCAAAAGCAGATCGATTAAAATTATTCAATAAGATTAACGACATAAAAAATATTGGTGAATTCTTAGCCAACAAATTACTTCTTTATAAGGTTGTTTTTCCTGATGAAGAATTTAAACTTCAAATACAAAATATTCTCAAATCGTTAAGGATAATATCAAATCACATATCAGAAGCAGTTAAATTAATCGGTACTGATTTAAGTAAAGCTCATACTATATGTGAAGATATCAAAGAAGAGAGACGAACAATGAGAAAAGCAGAATGGCGATTGCTAAATAAACTCTACAACTATGATATGGATTATCTATCAAGAACTTTTCTATATTTGAAAGAGTTAATTGAAGATATTATGATGTTGGCCGATCACATCAAAAGCTTTTCAGAATACATTCAATTTCTGGCAACAAAATACTTAATTTTTGAATAAAAACTAAAATGGTTTAGTATGGCTGACAATTTTTCTTTAGTTCTAATTATTATTCTTATTATGTTAGCAGTCGGCTTAGCATTCTCAATCGGAGCAAATGATGAAACACTTTCAACTTTAGTCGGTGCGGGGGTTATTAAATTTAAATTAGCATTAATAATAGGTGGAGCAGCTATTGGTGGAGGAATGGTTGCATTTAGTTCTGGATTCGTGGCAAAAACTGTTGGTGCTGATATTTTAGGGGAAGGGATTACTTATACAACATACATGTTGTTAACTGTTATTATAAGCAGTATCATCTGGTTAGTAGTTGGAAGCTTTGCAGGGATTCCCTTAAGTAGTACACATTCCTTAATAGGGAGTGTAGTAGGAGTCTTAATTGTATACTCAATTTTTCAAGGCGGGGTTAATCCAGAAACAGCCTTGAACTGGGAAAAATTAGGAAACGTCGTGCTTAGTTGGGTTTTTTCACCATTATTCGGACTTCTAATTACTTATGGATTATTTAAAATTTTAGCCAAGACTTATTTGTCCAGGTTAAAAGGGTTAAATCAGATTGAAAAATCAGAAAGATACTTTAAATGGCTTTTGTTATTAAGTGTAATATTTGCCGAGATTTGGGTTGGAGCTAATTCAGGGGAAGCTTTAGGGATTCTTTATGGCCTTTTAAATAATGGTTCACTGAACATAGGAGAGTACTACCTCTTTGCGATAATATGTGGAATATTTTCTTTATTAGGAATATATTTTGCTGCTCGTTATGTTATAAGAAACTTAGCATCTCAAATGACTGATGCTCGTCCAAGCGAAGGATTGATTACTCAAATAAGCTCTGCAATAATTCTCATGATAGCCACTTTCTTTGGTTTACCTATTTCACATAGTCATGTAATTGTATTTTGTATAATTGGAATGAGTTTAGCACAGAAAAAGGAAATCGATTATAAAGCTTTGGGTAAAATGGGTATATACTGGTTTCTAACTTTTCCAATCGCAGCACTCATGTCTGGTTTACTTTATTATGGTTTAATCCTTTTTGGTTTATTCTGATAAAATATTTAAGATTTATAGTAATTTATAGTAAATTAAGTAGAAAAAAGTGGTTGATAAAAAATGGGATCATTAATAGAATATTTGAAACGAGAAACTGCATTAAATGTATTAGAAAAATCAATTAAACATGCTCAAATCGTTCAAAAATGTATTAGGGAATTAGATAATGGATTAAATAGTTTACTTACTGAAAAAAACGATGCAAAAACTGTTGAAGCTTTCGATAAGGTTGAATCTTTAGAAGGAGATGCTGATGACTTGAGAAGGGAGATTCAAAGAGATATATCTAGAGGGGAATTAAATCCTAGCGTAAGACAAAATTTATCTCACTTAATTAAACGAATGGATGATGTTGCAAATTGTTGTACTGGAGTCGCTCGTAGAATAACTACGATTCCAATGATATTTTGGGCTCAATCAAACCCTGAAACTATAAGTTTAGTCTTAGAGATGATGAAAGCTACTGTTGAATGTAGTGAGTTTTTAGATAAAATAGTTATTGATTTGTTGGAAGAGAGAAAAAACGTAAAAGAATATGCAAAAAAAATTAATTTCCATGAACATACTGTGGATATATTGAATATTAAATTAAGAAAAAGCCTGCAAGAAACTCACTATGATGTGAATTTTTTTACTGCATTTACAGCAGGTAACGTTTTTGATATTCTAGAAGCAATTTCTGATTCAATTGAGGGTGTAGCAGATTATATCATGGTTTTATTAACTAGTGCAGAAAGAATTTAAGAACATTTAAAACTTTCTAAGAGGCGGATCTTTTAATCACTTTTACTAAGCCTTTTTTCCGTAGCTCTTCCATCATTTTTTCGATCATTTCTATAGATTTCTGAGATATTTGGGCAACTTGTTCTAATGTGTTCATGCCATCACAAACTTTTAATACTTTATACTGATCCATAGAAAGCATTCCCAATTGAACACTTAGGGGTGATACCTCCTTAACAATTACAGGAATTCTCACCTCTCCGCCTGCTTCTAGAGTTTCGGCTCCTACTTCCGCCATGCTCGGGGAATCTCCGAAGAATGCGTGAGCTCCAGTTAAATCAAAGTTATCATTTATATAAACGTATATAGTGTGTTCTCTTACAGAAATGTCGTCAGGATCGTTTGGATCAGGATAAGGATTTCTATGTTTGTATTCTTTTGTGTAGATTCCCATTTTAAGGCCATCAGTAATTTCTTTTTTATCAATTCTTAAAGCTACCATATCTTCGCAGATATCGCACCAAGCATAAGCCTCGATGAGGCTGAAATACTTTCTAACTTTATTCTCTGGTATCGAAATCACACCTTTCTTATAATTTAAAGTAATTCCATAATAAGATCAGATAATATATACAAATTATGTTGTTTATCAATTTAAAATTTAATAAAGTTATATTATTTCGAATCTATTCTTTTAAGATTTAATCTTTCCTTTATTTCGATTGAATTTAAAATTAACCATTCATAACCGAAAATAATTAAAGCTATTGCTTATTTTGTAATCTATTATAGATTACGTGGTTTATAAATAGCTATGTCAAGTTTTAAAAAGAATATGTGCTTTTCATGCGGTCGTCCTATTGCTCCGTATGAAGCAGCAGTACATTTTCCATGCCCTCAATGTGGAGATGTGACTATATGGCGATGTGAACGTTGTAGAACGATGGGAAACACATATAGATGCCTTAAATGTGAATTCCAAGGTCCGTAGACTTTATATATTGATAATTTTAAAAAATGATCAAAATGGGAGAATTTGTAGCTTTAATCGATGTGATACCAGAAGATACAGACGTTGATTTTGAGAAATTTGTTAGTGAACTAAAGAGGGTTCTTCCACAGACTTGTTCTATTGAGCACTATGAAATAATGCCTGTAGCTTTTGGTCTTAAAAAGGTGAGAGTTCGTCTCAGATATCCTGAAGAATGGGGTGGTACGGATAAAGTTGAAGCATTATTAGGAAAAGTAGATGGAATCCAAGGAATTGAAGGTATTGCCTTTTCAAAAGCATAGATAGTTAAGCTTTATTATTTAAATTAGAATAACTTTAAAAATTTCTTTATCTCGTCTAATTCTGGTCTTAAATTTTTAAGATTATTCTTTTTAGGGAATCTAGATTCATTACATTCCGAATTTAGAATATTATAATGAGCCCACAGCTTTACATCTTTATTAATTAATTCCTGGATTAAAGGGATTGAATTAAAGTAGGAGTTATCACTGTAATTTTTTCTAAAAGCTTCTAAAATTTCATGTGCTTGTTTGATTTGATCCGTATTGATTAATTTTTCATATATCTTCTTAATTGACATGGCATGTTTTTCAATTTCAGATATCACATAATCTTTATGAACTTTTTCTGCTATAGCATTTAGGAATTGCTGTTGTTCCTTTATATAAGAATCTACTCCTCCTCTTATTGCTAATTTTATAATCTCTTCTGCATAATTAAACGCTTTTTCATAATCTCCTACCATTGCTGCATTTTTTGCCAAGATCTCTAGATCTTGAATTTTTGAAATGGTTTTATATTTACTCCCTTTAATATGCTTAAATTCTTCGATTTCATTTGGTTTATTAGTCATATTATGTTAGTCTCCCATAAATCTGAAAACATCGAAGCTACATCTATCTAATAATAATTAGAATATTTATAATTTGATTTTTAAATGAAGATTATATAAGGAGAATGTGATTACACTACTCTTTTGAATAACTTATCCAACTCTTTAAAAGATATAAATTTCAACGTTGGTCTTCCATGAGCACAATGAAAAGGGTCTTTGCAATGAGCTAAATCATTGATAAGTTTTCTGATATTGTGAATAGATAACTCATCTCCCCCACGTATACTTTTATGGCAAGCTAAGTAATTAATAATTTGTTCTTTGATCTCAGAAAAAGTCTTATCTTTACCGATTTCTGTTATGTCACTAATTATTTCTTTTATTACGCCTAAAGCTGGTAATCTATAAAAAATAAAAGGAATTTCTCTTAGAATGAAAGTATTACCCCTAAAATGCTCAAATTTAAACCCTAATTTTGTTATTTCATCTAAATTTGATAATAGAAAGAATTTTTCGCTTGGAGCCACCTCTATTTTCAAAGGAGCTACAAGTTTTTGAATTTTTGTTTTTGTTTGTTCATAAAATTCGAGGAAAAATTCTTTACTTATTCGTTCGGATGCAGCATGTTGATCTAAAATATAGATACCCGGTTCTCCCTGTTCATTAAATCCTTCAAGTAGAATATAAATTTTATTACTTAATTGTCCGGTTTTAGAAATCAGTCGAATCTTGGGAAAATTTTTAGCCGCAATAAATCTTTTTCTGGTAAGTGTTTCAGCGGCATTACCTTCAATTTGATCAAATAAATCCAATTGAATAGATTTCTGTGCTTGTTCTTCTTGTTGATCATCAATATCTGAGTCAACATCTATGTTTGTTTTTCCTTCATCAATAATAAATTTACTAATTTCAGTTTTTAGGTACTTATCTTGTTTTCTGATGAATTTTTCCTCTACAAAATCTCGAATTACATTATAGACCTTGTTATAAATAAAATCTTCATCTTCAAATCTAATATACAGCTTTTTTGGATGAATATTAAAATCCACATTAGCAGGATTTAATTTCAAATTTAGAATGAAGAAAGGATATTTTCCCACCATCAAAATATCTTTATAAGCTTCTTGGATTGCCCTGAATAATAAGTCACTAATAATATAACGATTATTTATATACAAACTTGAATGGGTTCTGCTTTTATTAGCGAGATCGCTATGCCCAAGTAGACCTTGCAATTCAAATTCATTTTCGATGAAATTAATTTGTTCCATACGTTCTGCAACGCCTTTACCATAAATATGAAATATAGTAGTTTTCAAATCATTTGTTGCTGGACAATTAAGGATGGTTAAGTCATTATGAATATATATGAAATGGAGTTGAGGAAATGCTAATGAATATCTTTGTACTATATCTGTTATATGACCAAGTTCAGTTGTATCTTTCTTTAAAAACTTTTTTCTTACAGGCACGTTATAGAATAGATTCTTTATCTTAATATCCGTACCAATAGGACAAGATATTTGGTTCATTTGATTGATTTTTCCACCATTAATAGTTAATCGATATCCTAAGTCATTCTCTTTAATTCTAGATACTATTTCGACTTGACTAACAGTAGCTATACTTGCTAAAGCTTCTCCCCTAAACCCTAAAGAATGTAATGTATCTAAATCTTCTATTCTTCTTATTTTGCTACTCGTATGTCTATCAAATGCAACTTCAAGTTCCTCTGGAGGTATTCCTATTCCATCATCAATAACATGTATTAAAGTTTTACCTGCTTTTTTTATAATAATCCTTATTTCATTAGCTCCAGCATCAATGCTGTTTTCGATTAACTCCTTTACTACATTTGCAGGTCTTTCTACAACCTCCCCTGCGGCAATTTTTTCAGCGTCTATTATTTTTTGAATCTTTTGTCGTATCATTCTTAAAATTTATGGTTCAATTTCTCTAATTTTTCTTTAATTTCAATTAGTATCTTCATCGCTTCTAGAGGTGTTAATGTATTGAGATCAACATCTTTTATAGATTCGATTAAATTTATAAACTCCTCATTAAGCTCAGATGATTTTACTGCTATAGGTTTAAATAAGGAAGTTTGAATGTATTTCTTTTTATGTATTGGTTTCGCCTTTTTTTTGATGCTAGTAATCTCAGATTTTAATTTCTCAATTTCATAGCTTTTTTTACCTAATTCTTGTTCTCTTTCTGAAATTTCTTCCTCACACTTACTCAACTCTTCATGTTTTAATTCTAATTCTAAATTTAACTTCTCTAATTCTTTCAGTTTTTCCGCTATTAACTTATTATGATATTTTCCAGAACTTTTTTCACTGTTATTCTCTTTAATGGTTGCTCTAAAGGGATCTTTTTGTTCTATTTGCTCTAAAATTTCAAACGCTCTAATAATAACATCATCAGGGATTCCAGCTAATTTTGCAACGTGAATTCCATATGATTTATCTGTACTCCCTGGTTTCAACTTTCTTACAAAATTAATACTCCCATCTTCATTTTCAATGATATCAAGATGATAATTTTTGATTCTTGGCAAACTAATTTCTGTTAATTGATGATAATGGGTGCTAAAAAGAGTTTTCACCTTTATTTCATGAAGTCTTTGCATAGTGGCCATTGCAATACTCTGTCCATCACTAGTACTTGTTCCTCTTCCAAGCTCATCTATTATGACAAGACTTTTAGGCGTAGCATAATTCAATATTTTGGCAGTTTCTGTCATTTCAATCATGAAAGTGCTTAACTTTCTTGCTAAATCATCTGAAGCTCCAATACGGGTGAAGATTTGATCTATAATCCCAATCGTGGCTGATTTTGCTGGAACAAAACATCCCATTTGGGCGATTATACAAATTAAAGCAACTTGTCTAAGGAAAGTACTTTTACCTGCCATATTTGGACCGGTTATTACTAGAATTTGATCATTTTCTGTGTCCAAATAGCAATCATTTGGTATAAACTTCTCAGAAATATTAATTTGCTCAACTACTGGATGTCTTCCACCCTTAATTGTTATTTTATCTTCTTGATTAATAATAGGACGGCAATAATTATATTGCTCTGCGATCTCTGCAAAACACGCGATTACATCTATAAATGCAATATTTTTTGCAGTTTCTAAAATATCTAATGTATGTTGTAATACTTTCTCTCTAATTGTAGTATAAATCTCATATTCTAAATTATTTATTTGTTCCTCTGCTTCTAATATTTTTTCTTCAAGTTCCTTCAATTTTGCGGTTGTAAACCGTTTAGCATTCTTAAGAGTCTGTCTTTCAATATACTCCTCTGGCAACTTCGGAATTGTCTTTAAAGTGTTTAAGGTGATTTGAATATAATATCCAAGAATATTATTATGACCAACTTTAAATCCAGAATTTATTCTCCATTTTGATTTTTGTTCATTTTCATAATCAAGAAGATAATTTTTCCCATTATGTAGAAGATCTCTTAATTGATCTATTCTACTATCAAAACCATTTTTAATGAGATTTCCTTCTTTTATAGTTATTGGAGGGTCTTCTTTTATAGAAGTCTCAATTAAACTCCTGAGCTCCCTAAAATCATCAATTTTCGTTAGAAAATTGGAAATCTCTGGAATTTTAGATTTTTCTAATAGAATTTTTACTTTGGGAATTTTTTCTAATGAATTTTTAATATTGATTAAATCTCGTGCGTTTGAACTCCTGGAATAATTAACTTTGTTAATATATCTTTCAAGATCACCAATAACTTTTAATTCTTCTCTTAATTCTGATCTTAAAAATACATCATCTTTGAACTTCTGGACTATATTAAGTCGATGATTTATTTCATCAATATTAGTAAGAGGTTGAAGAATTATCTTCTTTAATAAACGAGCACCCATTGGTGTATGTGTATGATTAAAAATCGAATATAATGTAGTGTCTCTACCTTTTTCCCATAGGGAAGTAATTAGTTCCAAATTTCTTTGAGTAATATAATCCAAATGCAAAATCATTTTTTCTTGGATTAAACTTATTTTGAAAATATTGGGTAAAATATCTCTCTGAGTATCTTTTAAAAAAGCTAGAAGGCCCCCAGCTGCTTGGATCACTAGTTTTTTATTTTCTAAACCAAATCCTTGAAGATTTGATATTTTAAAATGTCGTGTAATTAAGGAATAAGCTTCTTCATATTCAAAAACATAATCATCATAGGGCTTAATTAGTGCATCATTCAAATCAGTTAAAAGTAGAAATAATTGTTCTTCTTTTTTAAGTTCTGTAGGAAAGATAACTTCAACAGGATCATATTGGGAAAAAATACTAAGAATTTTTTCTAATGAGTCTTTATGGTTAGTGACAAACTCGGAAGCTACAAACTCCCCTGTAGAAAGATCTGCAAAAGCGATTCCAAAACCTTCTTTACGTTTTATTATAGAGCAAATATAATTATTTTCAGTTGACTTTAACATATCAGATTCTATTATTGTTCCCGGTGATAATATTCGTACGACTCCCCTTTTAACGATTCTTCCTTTCACTGTAGAAGGATCTTCTAGCTGATCAACGACTATAACAGTCTGTCCCATATTTACTAGATTTTTTATATAACTCCCAGCATGATATGGAATTCCTGCAAGAGGATAGGAGTCATCACCTATTTTTCGTTTAGTTAACGTAATTCCTAAAAGTCTAGATACTTTCTCGGCATCATCATAAAAGAATTCGTAAAAATCTCCCATTCTATAAGCTAAAACATGATCTGGATATTTTTCTTTGTACTTATTCTTAACACTAAACCAATGTTTCATCATTGGTGTTAAATCTTTAAGATTAAGTTCTTCTATTGAAGTTTTATCCTTCATCATAAGAAAAAATTCAATTCTCAGAAATAAATATTATAACTCTATTAATTTTCACTTGAAATTTATAATTTTTATTATAAATTTAATAATAGCAAAAAAAAATAGCTTAGATACCCTCTGAGTGAGGGATTTTAGATATGTAGTATTTTCTTTTCTAAAGTCAGATCATAAGCTTCTTTCATAGCCTCTTCATAGATATCAATCTTGAACTTATTATGAAATGGACTAATTTTGCTGCCTAATTTAGCAATTTTACTTAAGGTTTTTGGAAAGAATCTGATAACTGGGGCGGTGACCAATAATGCTGCTCTTTCAAACTCCTGCAAAGTGTTATCATCATAACCACCAAAAAAGCCATCTAAGAAAGAATAGAAGAATATGAATACAAAAATCCCTAATAGGAATATAATTGCAGTATTGAGGATCTTATCTCCCAATGGAATTGACCAAATTAATTCTCCAACAAAGTACAATACTACAAAATTGATAAAAGCCGAAAGGGCTGGGGTAAGGAATGTCTTAAAGGGATAAATCTTGTATTTAATTATTTTCTTCCTAACTATAATCCAGGCAATCAAGTCTTTAAGTAAAACTGCAGGGATATAAGCTATAATCACATAGACCATATCTCTCAAAAATACCACTAATACATACATCAACAATGCTCTACTAGCTTGTTCAATAATCCATACTACCATTGCATACCCAGTATGCCCAGTACCTTGGAATACAGAATCAACTAACCAGGAATAAATACCTCCAGCGTGAAAAAGTAACAGTGGAATTAAAAATTTGACCGCAGGAGCACCATACTCTTCACCAGCAGCACCTATTAAAAATTTTTCCCCTGTGGCAAATAGAACCGATATTAAGAAAAATGCAAAGTAATTCCCCCATCGAAAAGCTTGATAAATATATAGTTTAGTTAATGTATGTTTATTATGAGAGCTTGATTCACTATAAGCTCCTAGAAGTGTATTCGAATAAAGAGTAACTATTTGAACTATCATTCCTAGAGTCCATGTTAGATTAAACCATCCTAAATTATTGGAATAATTTGCTACAAATATAGATGTAATGATTACTTGTATAAACCAACCTATTTGCACGAAACCTTCTCCAATCCCTAATTTTGATCCATAACTTAATGATTCTTTCACTTCTTTTCTAGAGAAATCGATTCTAAAACATGTCTTAGCTGAAAAACCTTGTTTTTTAAACATTAAAATTGAAATAATAAAAGTCATCCAAAAATCAAAGCAGCGCGCAATTGCATAACCTATCCCTGCACCTAATGCTTCACCAAAAACAGGGTTAGCAGCACCCCATATACGCCCAAGATAACAAAAAATCACTTGACCTATCAATAGAAACACAATTTCCCAGAATATATAGAGAATTAAATAGAAATCTGAACGCTGCATTCCCTGAAAAGTATACATGAATACTAAGAAAACACCAGGGTATTGAACAAATGAATATATTATGAAAATCCAGCTCATATGAGCAAGGTTAGTATAGGGAAAAATGAATGATCCAATAAAAGCTATGATTGATATTTGAATGATGCCCGTAAAAATTTGCCACCATACATAAATTTGAATATAATGTATTGATTTTTCAGGGTTTTTTACTCTGTATTGGGCGAAGAATTTCGCCAAAGCAAAACTAGTTCCAAAGTCGAATAAGATCCAGATTATTTGAAAGAAATTGTAGGCATAATTATACCAACCAGCAGCTTGTGGATAGGGTTGTATAATTTGAGGCATGATAAAGTTAGAGATCAATAATTGGGGTAATACTAGAATTAAACCTATAAAAAGAGTAAAAAGAAAACCTCCCAACTGGCGATGAACACCTATAACTTCCCATTCATCTTTTAAATCTACATGTTCCTCTACCTTTTTTTCTAAAATTTTGGCTTCCTCCAACTTTTTCTTCTCTTCTTCTTCAGCCTGAAGCTTTATAAGTTCAATTGTTTCTTGGTTCATTGCTGTTCTTGATTTTCGTTTAACTACAAGAAATAACGCAATAGCTAATATTGCAAGAACCAAGATAATGATCCCAATTATGGTTTGCTCTAAAAAGTGAGGAACCGGTGAATAAGGCCAAGCTGCATATGTTTGGAACGATAGATTTAGACTATTATATATTAAAGCGTATAAAAGATAATTGAAGTAAGGCCATACTTTAAAATCTAAGTTAGCGTTTTTTTCTAACCAACCAGTGAACAAGACAACAGTTCCACTCCCTTTTAAGGTTTCAATAATAAGTGGTTGGCGATTGGCATCAATTTGTAAATTTTTTGAAATAGGATAAGCATCAATAACTCTTTTTATTGAGGGTAAAAACAATTCCTGTCCGTTCTCTCTAATTAATAATGTCATATTTTTAACTTTCATATCAGGAGCAGAATTCCAATCAATGTTGTTGCTAATTGGATGCGATGCATTATTAACGATACATAACATAGATTCTTGATTTGTTTCTTTATAGCTTTCGAATAACGAATTATTGATTAAATCTAATTCAGCTAAAAAAGTAGCATTATCATATAAATTTTGTCCTGTAAAAATCAAAGCACCACCTCCCCCAAACTCCACAAAATCTGAAATAACTTGCTGCTCTGAGCTATTTAAGAGAGCATCAAATACTACGACAGCATCAATCCATGATCCAATTGCAATCAATGGTTCAGGATCAGATATAATTGAAATATTAAAATCTGCTTGATCAATCCCCAGACTTTGAAGAAATAACTCATCATTTCCCTTACTTATCACTAAAACATTTCTACTAATACTTGGCTGCGCAAATGCTGGTCTTATTAATAAGAATACAGCAATGTTAGTTGCAACTAATGTAATCAAACCTATAGTTAGTATTTTTGATACTTTTTTTTTTGTAATAGCCATAAATATCAATTTTTTAGTTAAAATTAGTATTTAATAATGAAATTTTGCTATTTATTAACTTTTATTTTTTTCTAAAGATGCTTCTCAAGCCACACATACATATCACGATACACTAATGCGCGACTTTTTTCGTTCCATAATTCATGGAGGAATCCATCATATTCTTTATACGTCTTATCTTGAGATTTTACTTCTTTATAAAATTCTATTGTTTTTGTTTTATCGACAATATTTTCAGTTCCAGCTTGTAAGATCAATAGTGGACAAAGTAAATTTACTGCGTTGTCCATAGCCCATTTCATTGAAGACTCCATTTCCGCTAAAGATTTCAACGTAATTACCTCTAATTTATTCTTATCAGCAATATGTTCCCTTAAAATTTTTAAATCACTTGTTAATTGATTTTGATCAATGACAAATTGGATATTTTTAGTAGGTTTTGAAATAGCTCCTCTAACCATTTTCATTACTTTTTTGCCGCTAGATGATTTCAACGTTAATCCTAATTGAGGGGATGATACAATGACTCCCGATAAACCGGGATGTTCAATAGCATAAATTAAACTTATTAAACCTCCAAAGTCATGCCCCATTAAATATATTTTATTATTTCCAGCTTTTTCTCTTACAATATCAATGAATAATACAAGATCTTTTTGAATATGATCCATACTATCAATGTGACCCAAAATCTCAGCATTTCGATAATGTCCTCTTAGATCAAATGTGAAGACAGCATAACCTTTCTCTGTAAAGAATTCAGCAAGAACTTTTATTCTATCAGAGTGGGTTCCCCAACCATGAATTGTTATCAAATATGCTTTTACATCATTGGAATCAGGGACCCAAAATTGATAAAACAGTTTTTTATTCTCCCTACCCTCAAAGTAGCCAGATACATTTATCATATCGATCCACATTAAACTTCTATAAAAATAGATTTAATAAGAATAATAATTTCAGTATTTTTTTATTATTATTGTTTTTAGAAATGTTATTAAAGAAAGGTGCTAATATGACAAATTTTTACATTAATCAGTAAACTTCTTATAAAATAATTTTATTTTATTATCAATATTTTAAAATTATTGTCAATTTCAATGAATGCACTAGAAAAAAATGATGAAATCATTAGCATAATTATATTAGGCAGGGGGGGACAAGGAGCAGTCACTGCCTGTGAGCTTATTGCTGAAGCTGCCTATTTAAGTGGAAATTTTAAAGATGTTCACGCCTATCCATCATTTGGCGCTGAAAGAAGAGGCGCGCCAGTTCAAGCTTATGCCAAACTCTCAAGGACAGAGAAAATATGGGATCGAGCACAAATTGAGCATCCTGATATCTTAATTGTATTCGATGAAACTGTTTTGGATTATGAGGTTGTGGCTTCATTAAAAAAATCAGGTATATTTATAATCAATTCGAATAAAGAACCAGAATTTTTTGCAAATCAATTTAATTTTAGTGAAGATATAAAAGTGATAGTAGCCGATATTAGCAATCTAGCCTTAAAGAAGAATCTAACAATTGAGGGAAACCCGGTTATAAATACTCCAATTTTAGGTTTACTATCCAAAGCTTTGCCAGATTTGACTTTAGAAAATTTAAAAACAGTTGTGGTTGATAAACTGGGTGAAAAATTAGGAACTCTTAATTTTGAGTTAATAGAACAGGGATATAATTTAGCGAAGATATTTAATTAAGTGGTAATTTTATAATAAAGGTACTTCCTTTATTTCTTCCAGCTGATTCAGCTCTAATTTCTCCTTCATGCAAGTCAACTATTTCTTTTGATATAAATAATCCTAAACCAGTACCTTGGATATCAACATATTCATAACCAGGACCATATCGTTCAATTTTTCCAAATCTTGTAAATAACATGTGCATCTCCTCTTTAGTGAGCCCAATACCGGTATCACTTATCTTTAATTCCGCCCAATGGCCATTCTTAGTTAAACTGAGACTTATCTCGCCGTCTGGAGGGGTATTTTTTATTGCATTTGATATTAAATTTATAAGCACTTGCTCAATCCTTATTTTGTCTATTCTCAACTCAAAAATGTCTGGAATGGATTGCTTTAAATTGATTTTTCTTTCTTTTATCCAATAATCCAATTCTTTAATACATTCGATAATAATTTCACTTAGATTATGGGAGGTTTTTGTAAGTCGAAGTTTTTTATATTCAATACGAGAAATATCAATTAGATTATCAACCAAATGCCTTAATCTTTTCCCTCCTTTCACAATTAATTCAATTATTTCAAGTTGTTCTTTTTCAAGCTTGTCCTTATATAAACTTAATAAGAGTTCACTTCCCCCGCTTATAGATACAAGGGGAGTTTTCAATTCATGTGAAACTCTAGAAATTAAATTTTTTCTTATGATATCTAATTCCTTTAATTTTTTGACCTCTTCTCTTATTAAGATTTCAGCCTCCTTCTTTGGAGTAATATCCGTAAAAAGTGCCTGCACGTGGGTTTTCTCTCCTATTTTAATTAGACCTGCCTGCAAATTAACCCAGATTAAACTTCCATTTTTCCTATAAGCCTGTAGATCTATTCGATGGACTCTCTCTCCTTTAACAAATTTCTTAAACAACTCAACAAGATTTTTTAGATATTCTGGATGAATAACAGAAGCATCCTTAAAATTCTTCCCTTTTAAGTCATCTTTAGTATATCCAAAAGTATCTGTAAATGTCTGATTAAAATCAACGATAAGGCCTCTAGAATCTATTAATACGATCGAAAAAGGCGTATTTTCATAAAGACTTCTAAATTTCTCTTCTGATTCTCTCACCTTTCTTTCTAAATTAAATTTCTCTGTAACATCATTAATTGTTCCATCAATCTCAATTGGCCATCCATCTTTATCTCTTATTAAATGTGAATTTAACTCTAAGATAATCTTTTTACCTTTTTTTGTTTTTGCATGGCATATATAGTTTCTTGCTACCCCCTCCTTAACAATTTTTTCTAGATAATCCCCCCGATCTTCAGGATCCTGCCAAAAATCCGTAACATTTTTACCTTTTAAATCTTCTGAAGGATCATATTCTAAAATTATATTATGTTCACTATTATGGTTCAAAATTTGGCCATCCAAAGTTACTTGGTAAAAACCAATATCTAAATTCTCTATTAGATTACGGTATTTTTGTTCTGATTCTTTTAAATTCTGTTCTGCTATTTTTCTTTCAGAAATGTCTTCAGTATGAACAATAATTAGATCCGGACTAACGTAACCATAATTAACTGATAAATCTTTTTCTTCATCCAAATGTTGGAACCTATATTTCATTTCTCTTGTAATTTGGATCTTTTGCTCCATACAAATCTTTAAATCTTCTATAATATCTAATCTATCTTTATATAATTTGGATGCTTTATACCCTAAAAAATCATTCACACGTCCATTTGTAATTTTCTCAGCTGCATTATTGAAATCTATTAGCACGAAATCATTATCATATTTTTGCCAAGTATATGCTGGAATAGGCCCCTCTTTATATAAAGCCTTGAAGATTCCCTCTGATTTTTTTAAATTTTGTTCAGTTATTTTACGATCTGTTATATTTTTACCAATACCTAAAATAGCATAAATTTCTCCATTTTTCTTTAAAGGAATTCCATATGTTTCAACATAAATGTAGTTTCCATGCTTTGTTTTAATCTTATATTCGCTTCTTTTTGATTGTTTCCCATTTTTCCTTATCTCTTTAGTTATTTTATAGGCTTTTTGCAAGTTTTCTTTATCTAATAGATTTATGAAAGATACGTTAGGTATTTCATTTCTTTCATAACCTAAAGTAATCAATGTAATTTCATTGGCATCTAAAAAATTACCATTTAAATCATTGACATATATCAAGTCCAATGAATGCTCAAAAAGATCTTTGAATTTTTTTCTTACTTCATCCTTATTATATTCCATTTTAATAACCCTTAACAATAAACAGAAATTTCTTTTAGAATCTTCTCTAAAGACTTTATCAAACTATTATTATTTATTTTTTTCTTTTAAGAAAGGAAATAAGGATGCAAAGCTAATATTGGAGCTTAACTTACTATTTAAAATTTGATAAGTAAAAAAAAAAAAAATTATAAGATACTTTTCGAGTAATTGTTATCAAATTTAATAGCAAGAATTTTATGTCAAAAGTTATTAATTCTCATATTAAATTCTATTCAATAATTTATGTGTTAGCGATGACAAATTCCAAAAAGGATTATCAAAAAATTTTAGGCTCTGTTCAAAAACCCGTGAAAGGTGAGGCAGGGAAAACCGGAACTTGGAGCTCTAAAAAACCTATAATTGATATAGAAAAATGTATTCCTGCTAGATCAGGTAAACCTAGCTGTTTTAATTGTTGGTTATTTTGTCCAGAGGCAGTTATTTCAAGAACAATTCCTCCAATTATAGAATTAGATTATTGTAAAGGGTGCGGAATATGCATGGAAGAATGTCCTGTTAAGGCTATCACTATGGAAGAGGTGAAAACCAATTGACGTTTACAGATTCTAAATCTAACACATCTATACAAAAAAGTAAAATCTTGACGGGTAATCATGCTGCTGCTCATGCAATCAGACAAGCAAAAGTAGGTGTAGTTTCAGCATATCCAATTACTCCCCAAAGTCCTGTAGTAGAAAAAATAGCTGAATTTATAGCTAAAGGTAAATTAAATGCTAAGTTTGTCAAAGTAGAATCAGAACATTCAGCATTAGCAGTATGTTGTGCTGCTTCTGCGACAGGCTCAAGAGTAGCTACAGCAACTTCTGCTCATGGTTTAGAACTAATGTATGAAATGCTTCCTTGGGCTGCGGGAAATAGATTGCCTATAATAATTAACCTTGCAACTAGATCTCTTGGAGCCCCATGGAGTGTTTGGACAGATCATTCAGATTTTATAACAATAAGAGATGTAGGCTGGATTCAGTTCATGTGTGAAGATAATCAAGAAATCTATGACACAAACATCCAAGCTTTCAAAATTGCTGAAGATCCTCGTGTTTTTCTGCCAACAATTATAGCTTATGATGGTTACATCTTAAGTCATACCATGATGCCGGTGATTTTAGAAAATCAACAAGATATTGACGAATTCCTCCCCCCCCTTGCACATCATATCAATTTATCAGATATCTCTCAAGTAAAAGGAGTTGATCCTGTTACTACACCTGATATAAGAAATAGAGGAAAGGAGGGGACTGCTCCTGCATATTATGAATATAGATATTCTTTACAAAAAGCTCTCGAAAATTCAATTGAGGTCATACAACAAGTTCATGATGAATTTGCACTAAAATTTGGCAGATCATATGGAAATGGTTTGTTTAAAACTGAACAAGTTGAGGATGCAGATACAATCATCTTCGCAATGGGATCTGTCGCATCTCAATCGAAAATCGTTCTAAAAAAACTTAGAGAACAAGGATTAAAGGTAGGATTAGTAAGTTTGAAATTGTTTAGACCCTATCCGGCCAAATTTTTAAGAGAATTATTAAAAGATAAAAAAATTATAGTTGTATTTGACAGAGACATTGGATATGGCTATGAAGGTGTCTTATGTTATGAGTTAAAATCATCTTTATATGGTTTGAAGAATCCTCCTTATATCAAAGGATTTATCGTTGGTCTGGGTGGAAGAGATATAACAAATGAACAAATTATTGATGGAGTCAAAAGAGCATTGAACCAAGCTAAAACAGGAGAAATATCTCAAATTACTGAGTTTTTGGGTCTAAAGTTGGATGAAATTAGTAATTATGATGAATCAACATTCTTTGAAGAGGTGAAAAAGTAATGGTAAATGTAATGGATCTTCCCGAAGAAGAATTTATTTATCCTGGCACTAGAGCTTGTGCAGGTTGTTCAATGGCATTGATATATAGAATCGCACTTAAAGCTTTAGGACCAAATACAATAATAACCGTTCCTGCATCTTGTTTAACAGTTCTGCATGGAATGCAAGGTTTCTGTACGACTAAAGTTTCAGTTTATCATACTCCTTTTGCTACTACTGGAGCTGCTGCCTCAGGAATTGTTGCGTCTTTAGAAGATAAAAACTTAGCTGAGGACATTAATGTAGTAGCATTTGCCGGAGATGGGGGTACTGTTGATATAGGAATACAAGCTCTTAGTGGAGCAGTTGAAAGAGGTACAAATTTTATTTACGCTTGCTATGATAACGAAGCTTACATGAATACTGGTGTTCAAAGAAGTGGTTCTACTCCACTTGGAGTTAGAACAACAACTACACCCGAAGGTAAATTAGGGCATAAGAAGAATATGCCAAAAATATTAGAAGCACACGGAATCCCATACGTTGCCACAGCAATATCATCTTATCCACTTGATTTGTATGAGAAATTTCAAAAGGCTAAAAGTATTCAAGGATCAAAATATATACACATTTTAGCCCCATGTCCCCCAGGGTGGAATTATGATCCAAAAGATTCAATTAACATTGGTAAATTAGCTGTACAAACAGGTTTTTGGCCTTTATTTGAAGTAATCGAAGGTAAATTCATACTATCAAGAGAAAGTAGAAGATATTTAGATCCATCTAAAAGAAAACCTATAGAAGACTACTTAAATGCCCAAAAAAGGTTTAAAAATCTTTCTAAAGAAGATATTGATACGCATAAAAAATATATTCGAGATTTATGGATTGAAATCCAGGAGAGATTGGAAAAAACTTCAAGTTAATTCATTTTTTTTCTTTTTAATTTTCAATTTAGAGAATTATAACAATATTAAAAATAATTCAATAAAAATTAAAGAGATTATAATTTAAGATTAATTGATACTTTATGATAAGAACATTTATTTTCAACGAAATCAAGAATATTTGGATTGAAGAAGAAGAATATCTCTTTTTTCAGGATTTATGTGCTTTTCTGGAGGATGATAATTCAGTCATTTACCTTTGGAAAGGACCTAAATGTTCTAAAAGAAGATATAAGAAGGCATATGCATCCTTAAATGAATTAATTTCTAAATATTTACAGCCAAAATTTCAGATAAACGTGTTAGCAAAACATCTTCCGTCTCAAATCGAAGAAAAACTTAATAAAATGTTAATTACAGCCAAAAAACAAGAAGAAAGTAGAAGATTAAAATTTTCAAAATTCACTACTATAAGATCTTATCTAGCCTTTTCACTTATTGCACTCATGCTTTCTACGATTTCAGCTGTTTTACTAACCTCTTGCTTATTCTGGCTTAAAATAGGTGATTTTTTCTTTGTTTCTTCATTATCATATCTTAATTGGTTATTATACCCTCAGATCTTAATATTGATTTCTTTAATTATGTTTATCCTAAACACTTTAGTTGGTTTATATGAAATGGAAACACAAGTTATTGTTTTTTCTTTAATAGGTTTAATATTTTGTAGTGGAATTTTAATCTATTTTCAACAAGGAATTTATCTCTTTTTATTTCAAGAAGGATCCTCATCAACTTTATATGTGCTTAAAATAGACGATATTGTCTTCTTTTGGATAATAATATTATCTGCAATTACTTTTTTTGTATTGATTAATCTGATCAAGTTATTTTCGTTTATTAGAACCTATAGAAAGTATATTTTGTAATCCAAGATATATTGTAACAAAATAATTCCATAAATGTTAAATTTATTAGCACAAGAAGAATAATATGGCTGAAGCTGCTAACATCTTACCAAAACTCGAAAAGGAAGACATTCGAATCTTAATGGCAATCGAAATTGGAATGAAAAGATCAGAGTATGTCAAAATAACTGATATTAGGTTTTATGCCAGATATCCTCTTGAAGAAACTCTTTTTAGATTGAAAAATGCACACAAATTTGATTTAATCATACGTAAATCATCAGAATATGAAATCTCATATACATTAAATTCAATAGGGTATGATATATTAGCCTTACATACTTTAGTAGAAAGAGAGGTCATTAGTCATCTAGGACCATTAATTGGAAAAGGAAAGGAATCAGATGTTTATGGTTGCATGGATGATAATGAAAACATATATGCTTTAAAACTGTATAGAATGGGTAGAACTAGTTTTAAAAATATAAAGAAGTATCGAAGTTTTATTGGAGAACGATCACATCTTTCTTGGTTATATATTAATAGATTAGCAGCAAGGAAAGAATTTAGGGCATTAAAGAAAATCTATAAACTCAAATTAAATACACCAAAACCAATTGCATTTAATCGTCATGCAATTGTTATGTCATATTTAAGAGGGAAGGAACTAGTATATTTTCAAAGTATAAAAAATCCTCGAAAAGTTTTCAATAAGCTCATAAAACAAATAAAAGTAATTTTTCAAAAGGCAAATATGATCCATGGAGATTTAGGGGAATTTAATATTATTTTGGATGAGAAAGGAAATATATTAATAATAGATTGGTTACAATGGGTTCCAAAAGAGCATCCAAATGCAAAATCTCTATTAGAAAGAGATATTAATAATATATGTAATTATTTCGAAAAACGATTCAATGTGATAAGTAATCCTTCTAATATAATTGAAGATTTTTATAAAACCAAATAAAAAATTTTAATTTTTAATTATCTTTCCTTGGATAATAAAATCTTCAAGACTCTTACTATTTGTTATTCTAAGATTTATTATATTTGGCTTTAAAAATGTAATTAATGGCTCTAAATCTAATGTCTTCTTTAAAATTGAAAAATGAATGTTAGCCATATGCTTACTTACCCTGATAATCTCTTTTATACCATTTATAATATTATATAGATTTTGTAATGATGTAATCGAATATATTGTATCAATTATATTCTTTCTAATAGGCAAATTTTCCATGTCAGCTAAAATAAGATTTACATTCAGACGCTTTATCCAATATTTATACTTTTTGACAAAATTTTTCAACATATTTAGGGAAATATCTATTCCAATATAAGTCGAATACCATATTTGATTAATCTTGCTCTCTTTTATCATAAATTCAAAGAGGAGGCCAGAACCGCATCCAACATCTAAAATAATATTATGCTTTGTTTGCAAATTCCCAATTGCGGTTTTATATTTCTCTTCTTGAATTTTCTTGTATCTATGATCATAAAACTGCGAAGTAGTGTTATATTTTTCGATTATTTCCTTTTTTTTATTAGAATTCACGTTATAATTGGGCAATTAGGTTTACCTATATAATGATTGTCTATAAAAAGGTTTTAATTGAAAAAAGTTTTTCTTTAAATTATCTTTTCTATAAATATATTAATCATTTTTTTTAACAAAGGTAAAATCATGTCGAATAAGAATAATAATTCTGTTCCTAAGTCAAAAAATCCACTATCCATACTTATGGCATCACAGAATAGTCAAATACTATTAAGATTAAAAGATGGCACGGAATATAGAGGTACTCTTAAGGAGATCGATGCCTATATGAATCTCATTCTAGAGAACTGTACTGAGATAATGGATGGGAGCCCAATCGCGAAATATAACGAGATTTTCATTAGGGGTAATAACCTATTGTTTATTAAACCAGATGCTTCTCAAATTATATAATAAATCTCGCAGAAATTGAGAAAAATCTCCGATGATCTTGTATCTGTAATCGGTTATGGTACTTTTATTACTAGAGGGATTTGGAAAGATAAAAAAAATGTAGAAGTTTGTTTTATTAAAGATTATATTCGCATTTTTCCCAGAGGAAGTTGGTTCCCTTATGTTCTACCGTGCAGAGGAGGCTCATTTTATGCCTTGAAATTCGATGTAACAAAACAAGAGTTAAAAAATTTGGATAAATATGAAGGTGTTTATGAAAATTACTTCAAACTGGAAGAAGTAGAGGGATATAAAAAAGATAATCAACTATTTAAAGCCTATATATATCTACCTACTGAGGATACGATAAAAGAGCTCAAATTATCTGTTGAGTTGGATAAAAACGATAATTGGAAGGAAGAGATAAAAAAGTTCCCTGAAGTCTTAAATAAGTTTCCAGAATTAGGTATTTAATTATTTGAATAGTATTGGGATTATATTCTCCCCTTTGATGATGGCATAAGATCCCGGATTAGGTGTAAATAAACCTCTATAATCGGCTGAAGAGAAGATAGATAAAAGCCTTCTATTGAAAAACCATCTATAACCTTCAGGAAAACATTCATGGGCTCTTATAAGGAATTGTAAATTGTTCTGTTCCATGAATTTATCGAAAGCCTTCTGGCCAAAAAATTTAATGCCTGACCCTCTATAGCTACTAGAGAACTCGAGACTTTCTATTTCTTTTGGATCATTCCACAATATCTGAAAAATTGCCGGAGCAATCTCATCTAAGTCATTTTTTTCTAGATCTTCATATCTTTTCTTTTTTAGCTTTTCTAAAATGCTAAAATCTTCTGGAATCCCACCATGCAGACAAAGCACACTATTATTTATTAAAGCGCATAAGGATAATTCCTTGTAGAGAGATATAACTTCATTAAATTTAGACTTGTCATTAAATCTTGAAATAAAATCTTGGAAAAAACCATAATATTGATTCATTTCTAGAGTTTCGTGATTTCCTTTTAATAGATAAAATTTATGAGGTTCAATTATTTTTAAACTTAAAACTAGGATTAAACATTCAAGTTGATGAGGTCCACGATCAACTATATCACCCAAAAAAATTACCCCTTTTGGAGAAGCTTTATTTATTAATTCTATCATTTTTCTCAAACTTTGTAAATTTCCATGAATATCTCCAATTACATAGATCTCATCTTCGGTATCTAAATTGAATTCAAGAATCACTGTTTCATCTTTAATCAGCTCTTTTACTACTTGTAAAGTATTTGAAATCTCTTCAAAATTTAAAAACGAAATTCTTTGTGGATCTTTAATCAAATTCTTGAAGTTAATTTTGGTCACCTTATTTCTCTTGAAAAAATAATATTTGGGTATTTTTCTTATATAAATCTTTAAAATTTCTAAATAAATCTGATTATCGATCTTTTATTAAAAATATCCACTGATTGAAAATAAATTATTATTTAAATATATAAAAGATAATTTTATGGTAAAACAAGATTTAGAAGAGTTTTCACTTTTACTAAATAAGGAGATAAAAAAATTTGAATTTGAGAAAAGTAGGCAACAAAAGCTTCAAAAAAGTCAAGGAACTATTTATACTCCTCAGAAAATAGCAGACTTTATTGTTAAAGATGCTTTGAAGCTACTTTTTAGTGAATATTTTGGATCAAATTTATATAATGATTTTAGTGATATTCTGCTTTCTATCTCAGAAAACCAGAAGATTAAAAATAAAATCATGAATTTAATTCCCACTTTAAAATTTTTAGATCCTGCATGTGGTACTGGAAGATTTTTAATCTCAATAGCTAAAAAATTGTTCCTAATTTATAAAAGACTTTATCCAAATGTATTAGATTACGATATCAAGAAAACAGTAATAGAAAAGAATCTGTTTGGCATTGATATCGACATTTCTGCTATAAAAATATCTAAATTAAGATTAATTAAGTGGTTGTTATCTGGTGTGCAAAATATTAACAAGTTAAAACTAAAAGTTGAAAATATAGATTTTATATTGAAAAAATATAGATTAAATTTCAATTTTTATAAGAATGATTTCCTTTTAGATTTCAATTTAAAAAATTTTGACATAATTCTCGGAAATCCGCCTTATATTGAAAATAAAAAAATATCTGACAAAACTTATAAAAAGAAGTTAAGAGAGAGGTTTAATTCTGCCTATAAATTATATGACCTTTCCATACTTTTTATTGAAAAGGCACTAGAAATATTAAAAGAGAATAAAGGAATTCTCTCCTTTTTAACTACAAACAAATTTTTGGCAGCAGATTATGGACTAAAAATTAGAGAATTTCTTACAAAAAAAGCTGAAATTAAACAAATAATAGATCTTTCTTCCTTATCTATCTTTCATAATATTGCTGCCTATCCAATCATCATAACATTAAAGAAACAAACTCCGGTAAATGGCTTAATAAAAATAAAAAGAATAAAAAATTTAGAATTATTAAACCAAGAAAATCTAAGTGTAATGAATGAAATTCCACAAAATTCAGTGAATTTACTTCCATGTAATGTAATTCCCATTTCTAAAAATCTAAAGCTAGTTAAATTTTTATATAAAAATTATAAACAAATGTCAAAAGAAATCCCAGATCTTAAAATAGTATATAGACCCTATGGGTTTATTAATTGGTCAAAGAATTTTAAGTATGTTTCTCAAACCTCCTCCTCTAATAGTGATTTATTATTGATTGGAACTGGAAACGTAGGAAAATACCATATAGACTTTGAAAAACCGATACGAATTGCTCAACATAAATTAAATATCTGTTATTTCAATTATCATAATAAATTTGAATCTAAATGGAACCGATTAAGTGGAGAAAAATTAATTTCCAGAGAAATTGCTAAAGATCTCACATTTTCTTATGATCCAGGCATATTTACGAATATAACAGGATTATATTTTATTATTATTCCCTCATATAATACAAATCAGATGTTTAGTTTGTTATTGCTTTTAAATTCTGAACTAATAAATCTAGTTTTTAAAGCATTATTTGGGACATTACATATGGCAGGTGATTACTTAAGAATCAATGGAAGTTTTATTAAAAGATTGCCATTATTAAATGTGCTTCCGACTTCAATTTCTTCCTTAGGAAAGAGTCTTCAATTCCTTTCGCAACTTAAGTCTGATTTCATTAAGTTAGATCAAGATAGATCCTTCAAAAGCATCGATATTTCATCTTTAGAAGAATTAATTATTTTTTACAAGAAATTATCTGATGCAATTATTAACGCATTATACCTACAAAAAACAAATTCTTTAGATTACAAAAACCTTTTTGATTCTATAAATCATTTACCAAATATTGACATAAAGTATTTTACTCGTATTTATAATATATCAAATTATTCTATTTATGGAAAAAATGAAAGAGAGTCAATTTTTAATTCTCTTCTCAACATATATGCAGATTTAAATGGTAATAAGCAAACTTTAAAGCAGATTGAACGATTTCAAAAACTGATCAAGTAAAAAAACATAGATTCTATATCTAGATTTAACGATACAGAAAAAATAAAAAAATCTAAATTCTATTATATCAAATTTTTATTTATAAATTTATTAAAAATCAAAAATTTAAAAAAAGATGAGAAGTGAGAACAATGGCTAAAAAAAAGAAAATTGTTAAAGAGCCTGAAGAAGATGATGTTCCTAGTGGAAAAATGGATGAAGATGGAGATGAAGTAATAGATTTATATGATGAAGAAGATAATTTAGAAGAAGATTTAGATTATGATTTAAGCCAAGTAGAGGATGAGATGCTAGAAGATGAAACTGAAGATGAGGAATTTGGATACGAGGTAAGTCAAGTAGAAGCTATGTTAAGAAAAATTAACTGTGAACCCTGTTCAGGAAGCTCTAGCAAACGCCAATGTAAAGTACGCGATGATTTCGGATGTCCTCCTGATAAAGCTAAGAAATAAGTTATCGATTTATATTTGCTCTCTTTTATTTTTTATTTTTTTACCAAATGGATGATTGTGAGGATTTGATATCTAAAAACTTAAAGCGCCTTTTGATTCTATATTTTACGATCCTCATTAGTACTCTCATTTGGAATATAAATCAAAATATTTTTGGCAATCCATTTTGGCCATGCTTTATTCTATCAACTACTACTTTTTTAATAATATATACTCCTTTTGAAATTTATTTTAGTTTTAAAGATATCTGGCTTGATAGGTGGTTTCAAATACATTTAGAAGATCTATCCTTTAAGAAGGTAAGAATTAAGACAGATAAAGAGAAATCTAAAGGAATTGCAACTCTCTTAATTACCCCAAAAAGTAAAAATATCTTAAAATTAAAAGATGTTATCATAGTTTTATGTCATGGTTTTTCTGATACTAAAGAAACACTTCAATTTTTTTACTTGCCATTAGCACTCCAAGGTTTTACTATACTAGCATATGATTCTCGAGGAACTGGTGAATCGAAAAAGGTTGGAAAAAGAAGCCAATTTTTGAAAAGAATTGAAGATTTTAAAATGATAATTAATTGGATTAAAACTAATGAAGAATATAAAAATAAAAAAATCTATTCTGTCGGTTTTAGTGTAGGAGCTCTAACTGTGTTATGTGGCGGATTTCCAGATAAAAATATAGAAAAATTAGTGGCTATTTCATCAATATCTAATTATAAAAAAATATTACCAACTTTTAATCCAATACTTTTACTTAGGTATTTTTTCAAAGGTATAAAACTCTTTATTAATGATAATGAAAATGAGCGCTTATCCCCCTATATTGTTATTAATGAATTAAAACAAACTCTACCAGAAGAAGACTGGGAAAAACTATCGAGTAGGGTATTATTGATTCATTCTAGAAACGATAGAATAATAAAATTAAGAAATTTTGAGGAACTTAGTAAAATACTCAATCTTAGAGACGAAAATAAATTAATTATGAAAAGAGGCGGACATACAAACAAAAAGAATGAATTAGTTTTAGTAAGCGCCTCATTAAGGTTTTTTAACACCCCTTAGAAAAGATCATAAGTTCTATTTAAATATTTTATTTTTAATAAAAATTTAATATGCCAATTTGTAATTTTTGTAGTATGGAAATCAAAAAATTGAAGAAATCAATTCGAATTTCATTAGGAAACATGGTGAATGGAAAATTTGACGCTGAAAAGATCTTTTTTTATCATTTAGAGTGTTTAATGAGTGGTTAAGCTCGAGATGATCCTTGCTATTCTAAAACCTTATTCCAATTAGAGTAGTTAACGATTCTTTTATAATTTTGAACAATACTCTTGAATAAAGTACAGCCTAAACAGAACATATTTACAAAATCTTCAAATGTTAAATTTAAAATCTTGCAACTTGACTTCGAAAACCCAATTCCCCTTTCAACCTCGATTTTACCATTATAACCAGAAAGATTAACTACAAACTCTTCCTTATTCGACCCATTTATGAAGTTAGTCCTTGAAATTCTTGCTAATCCACCAATAGGAATAATCCTATTGTCTTTTTGAGCTAAATATATACGTATATCAAATGTATGTTTTTCTCCATTCCAATCTATTAATGAAAATTCAGCTTTTTCTTGTAGCGTGTAAGGAAACGGATTCCGAGCATCCTTAAATTTATTATAGAACTCTTTTTTGCTTTCTTCTAATATCCTTCTAATATTAGAATTATCGTCATTTCTAGATATTTGCATAACACCAGCGCCTCCTGATCCACCTACTGGCTTAAGTATAAGAGATTTATTAAACCCATTCTTGAAAGTTTCAACTTTATTTATAAAATCTCTTTCAAAGTAAGCTTTAGTGAACAATAAATATTTTAATTTATATTTTTCCAACTCCTTTTTATTTAGGTGACTTGAGAGGTATGTAAGTGATTTATCATCAGTAATGATAAAAATAGGATTAACTATTATAGTGTTTAACTTTCTAAAGTCTTCTTTTAAAACAGTAATAAATTTTTTAGAACTTAGACGCCTTGCAATTCCATCACCAATCAATAGATTGATCTTCTCTCCACTAAACTCAACCCAATTATGGGAATAGGATATTGAATCAGAAATTTGATTGTAATCTGCAATTAAAAAGATAAACTCTGCTTTAAATTCTGCATCAAAATTATCGATATTAAATATTTTGACTGTATGCCCTTCAGCTTTTAATTTTCTTCTAAAATAATCAATCATTAAGACTTTTTCATGTATTAAATTATCATTCTCAGGAACTCCTACTAAAATTAATATTTTTCCGTCTTCTCTTTTGTTATTACTAAATGCCTTATAAATGGCTCCAAGATATCCATTATAAAGGAGATTTTGTTGTTTCTCCGAAAGAATTGAAATTCCTCGATGAGAACCCCCATTTGTTTCTAATAAGAAAAATTTATTTCCATCGGGTTCACTTGAGACCATAAAATCAATACTTCCTACATAGAAGAAGTCATTATTCTGCAAGTAATTGTCACCCTCCTTCAACATTCTTTCTAATGCCTCTTCTCTAACCTGATCCACAAAATTATCATCTTGAGAAGCTCTTAAAGCCGCAAAAGATATTAAATCTAACCCTAAAGCTTTTCCTAATTTAATTAATTCCAAGTCTGATTCAGATATATTTTTTGACATTAAGTTTAAAAATTTTGTGAGTAAATTCTCACCCAATATTATCACTCAAGAATGATATTACTAATTAGAAGATATCATTGATTATTATAAATACAAATACCCTTGATGGTTTCCTTTTGTACTTAATCTTAAACTCCCAAGTAGGATCTTTTTAACTTGTGTTTGTTCTTTAAAATTTAAATCTGAGAACAAAAGAATATATTTTTTCTCTAAATTAATTACGAATAATAGCCCAACCTTGATAAGTTTCGAATCTTCAGTCATCAAGGAGATAATCACATAGTGATACGGTAAGTTAATTAGATCATTCACATTTATGTCAACTTCAACGATTTTATCGTTTTCTTTATCGTAATCATTTTTAATGAATTTTATGCCGTCTAAAGGGATAGAAATCTTTCTAAAATTTTCTAGAATCTTAGCAAACTGGCTTTGCCTAAGAAATCGTCTTTCTTCTTTATCCTTTTCATAAAAAAATTTATTCGTTTCTTTTAAGAAAATTATTTTCCTATTTTTTGATTTCAAGGCATTTTGTTCTATTTCTTTTAATTCTTCAAGAGTATCGTCATGAAAAATTATTAAGATATCTGGATCTACGGTATCAATAAAGAAATTTTTATAAATAATACCTGCTTCTGTTTTAATCCACCCATCAGTGTCAATAAGAATATATTTTGAATCCTTATGCCTTTTAACATAATTATCAATTAGAGCCTTACATGAATGGGCTACAATGAATTTAAAGCTTGATTTCGGAAAGGTACTACCTATGAAAACTGTCTCATCAGAATTTATATCTGCGCTTGATATTATGAAATCCCCAATTTTACCAATATTCAAAGTTGTAGGTAAATAAATAATCTGTTGCCCCAGATCCGAATCAAGATAACCCCCTATTAATCCCTCTTTAAGAATATTATTAGCTAAATACTTTATAAGGGTTGTCTTACCACTACTTATTCCTAAGACCATTATTTTAAGAGGCGTCTGTGATTGATTCTTTTTAATTTCATTAATAACAATATCTTTAACTCTAACCCATTCCTTGTTGATTGTGTTTTCTTCGACAACTTCAACGTGATCTTCATCTGCTATATAAATTTCAAATTTAGAAGACTCCAATGTATAAATCGGATATTTAGCTGCGCTTGGTATTATAAAAGAAGGTTCTTCACCAGCTTTTTGAGCTGTAAAAATTTTACCAAACACATCAACTTTTCCTTCAAGAAGATTAACTCTAGATGGCCCTTTAATTAATAATGTATGATTTTTATCTACATTTTTAATCATAAAACACTCATTTCATTATGTTTAAATTAAATAATAGGGGTGTCTCTCGACATCTTTTACCAATAAAGAATATTTCTTTTTTCAGTTTTTTATTTATAATCAAATATTTCCTTTAATTTTTAAAACTTTTTTAATTTAATCTAATTTCATATTTGTTTAATAAAATTAATTATTTCAGAAATAATTATTTCATTATCGGGACTTTCAAGAATTGGATGCTCATTATTTTCTAACCAAATTTTTCGTTTCACTTTTGAATCAATATTTTCATATATATAATCCATACTTTTAGGTTTTATAACGGAATCTAAACGGCCTTGGAGTAATAATGCTGGGCATTTAATTTTAGGTAAGTTTTTCTTCATCTCTTTAATGAGTTTCTTCATCTTTGTTGCTTGATTTAATGGAATTTTATCATAACCAACCCATTTTCCATTTGTCTGCATTCTAAATTTTTCAGCAGGAATAGGATAATACTTTAGAAATAACTCAATTAATGGCACTAACTTACTTAAAAAAGGCTTAATACCTACTGGAGCCCCTATTGTAAAAATTCCATCCAAATTATACTTGCCTGCTAAAATTAATGCTAGAACACCACCCATAGAATGACCACCCACAATTATTTTGTCATAATTTTTTTTAAGTAATATCAATTCTTCATTCAACGCACTTTTCCAAGCATCTAGGGAGGTATTCTTTAAATCTTTAGGAGATGTACCAAATCCGGGAAGTAAAGGAACTGAAATCGTCCAACCACTACGATTATGAATATCCTCAGCAATATATTTGAAATCAGCGCATGTTCCCCCTCCTCCTCCTGGAATCATTAAAATCCCTATGCTATTGCCTTGAAAGTAAAAAGGACCAGCTCCTTCTAAGATATTTTGATTAAGCATATTTAATCAGGAGTTTGAGTCATTTTTTCATAGCTTTATAGCAAGATATACACATTTTTGATCCTTGATAATCAACAAGACGAGAATTCATAGTTAATTCATTACATACCTCACAAGGTATAGACTCTTCAATCTCAGCATGGCTAGGTGGCTTAAATTCTACTTCGCTAATGTTAAAAATTTCTTCTGGGCTAGATGACAATAATTTGTTGACTTTCTCATCCCTTGATAATTTTTTGTCTTCAAAAACAGAAGTTTTCAACGCCAATCTAATCCCTCTTTCAGATTTACGATTGTATATCGTAAAGTTATTTTTGCCATAATCTAAATGTACTAAATTTCCTTTACCATATGTTGTTCCTAATAAGGCTTGAATTGCATCTATACTACAATTATCATTTTCAACGACTGCTACTAATTCCTCGTCTAGAGAAGGTTTAAAACCATGATCTAGAATAAATTTTGCCACTAATACACCTATAGCTACACCAGGGCATATATGACCATGAAATAAAGTTGCCTTTTTCATTAAATCTTGTATATCCAAATAACTCACCAATTTTATAAAAAATCCATTTATATAATTTATTAGATGATATTTATATATTTTTTATAGATATGAAATTTTCTATTGAAAATACTACTGATTTGAAATTCCTAGTCGATGCGATGTTAGGAAGATTAGCACGCTTTTTACGAATTTTTGGATATGATACTGTATATGCAAATGATCTAAGGGAATATTTTAAAATGGATCCCATTCCTGACAATAGTTTAAAAGACTATGCTGAAGATAGTGGACGAATAATAGTAACGAAAGATAACCTATTTTACGCTAAAAATAGAAGCAGAAGTATATATTTAGAAGGAGAGGGCATATATAATTACTTAAACCAACTTAAAAGAACTCTAAATATCAGTTATGAATTTGATATAAAGAAGGCGAGATGTTCTATTTGCAATTCAGAGTTAGTTAAGGTAAAAGACAAAAATTCAATTAGAGATAAAGTTTTAAAAGAGACTTATAAGAATTACGATGAGTTTTATCAATGTATCAACCCAAAATGCAGAAAGGTTTTTTGGAGTGGACCTCATATATTAGACATCACGAATAATTTAAAGAAGAGCCTTAAATAGAATTTTTTTCTAAAAATAGGTTTGCTTAATTTCTTGAAATCTTTGCTTAGTCTTTTCGGCCTCTTCTATGCATTTACCCTTGATATACATATTATAAGCTTGATTCAATAATTCAAGGACCTTTTTATATTCTTTATTCTTAAAATGGTTTTCTGAAAGTTCTATTAGGTAATCGCCTTTCTTCTTATAAAAGGCCATAAAATCCTTAGAGGTATCAATATTTTTGTCCATTTTATTATCATTATTACACTTTTAAGAATATATAAAATTAAATCTGTATTGTTTAAAATTTTTCTGCTTTTCTACGGAACTCCTCTAAATCTATGATTTTATCATTTAATCGGGATTCTTCAGCAGCAAAAGCCATCAAGTGACTTTCTAATGATGCACGAGCATTTGTTAAAGGTTGAATTTTGTGCTTTCCAATTAGAGTCTCAATAAACTCATCCAAAAGTTCAAAATCCCCTTCATCTTTTTTACTCGCTTCCAAAGACATCTTTCTTATATGTGCTAATTTTTTTTTTCCCGTAAAGTGGTCATAAAAATATAGTTTTTCCCCACTGACATTAAATTCTCCTATTAATGTTGCTTTTGTTCCATCTATCCTTAATGTACGTCCTTCTTGTTCGCTGAAACCATGCATCGTTAGATTAGCTGTAACTCCATTTTCAAATTCAATATTTACAATTTGATGATCAACCACATTATTATCACAGCGATAAACACATCTACCAAAAGGACTAGTTTTTAGAATTAAAGCCTTAGCTTTGTCAGAATAGTCTTCTTTCTGACCTGTATATAAATAATATATTGGGAAATCTTGGTAATATCTTAATTTTTTAAATGGTTTTACAATTTTAGAAATATACGTTAAAAAAGTCGAATGACTCCTTCTTAGCCAAGCTAATAATTTTATAGTTAAATTTTCACTTTTTGCCATCATCTGAGTTATTGGCAATATATCAATATAAATTCTTGGAGCATAGTATAGACAGTACTTTTTTGCAGGACATCCATCCAAACAGTAGTTAGGACCCTCTTTCGGAGCATTCTCTGCCTTAAAGTGCAATAGATTACCAAAAGAACTTATCTTTTTTGGCAAAGAATTCACTATCCAATAAAGAAGATCTAAATCATGACAACACTTGGCAAGGATCATAGGTGAGGATTTTTCCTTATTTGCCCAAGGTCCTCTTATATAGCTATGTGCATAATGATACCACATTACATTCTCTCTATGTGTAATATTGATAATATCTCCAAGTAATCCTTTATTTACTATTTCATGTACCTTTGAAAAGAAATTAGAGTATCTAAGTATGTGTCCTACTCCTAATATTCTCCCTGTTTCTTCCACCTTTTTCACTATTTTAATGCAATCTTGTAGAGTGTGTGCCATTGGCTTTTCTAATAAGACATCATAGCCCTTATCTAGGGCTTGAATTGTTGGTTCTGTATGCATTTGATCCTGGGTACATATAAATGCAACATCTGCAAATTGCTCTTCTTTAAATAACTCTTGCCAACTTTCATAGCACCTTTCAGGAAGAATTCCATGTAGAGAAGCAAATTTCTTACGTCTTGTTTCTATAGGTTCAGCTACAGCGACGAACTTTAGTTTTTTTCTATATTTTAGAGCATAATCTCCATATACTGTTAGGCCACGCCTACCAGCTCCAATGAGTACCGCAGTTATAGTTTTTGTCATTTTTTTCAGAATGTTTATGATTTATCTATCTATAACAGAAGCAATTTTTCCTTCAATTAATAAATAATCTAATAAAACAATAGCAGTCATGGCTTCAATGACAACAATGATCCTAGGTACTATACAAGGGTCATGACTTCCTTCAATTCGAATTTCCTCTTCCTGCAACGTCTGAATATTTATTGTTTTTTGGGAGCGTTTAATAGATGGGGTTGGTTTAATAGCTACTGTAAATTCTATTGGCATTCCTGTAGATATCCCCCCTATAATTCCTCCTGAATTGTTTTTTTCGGTTAAAATCTTACCATTCTTAAAAATCCAAGGATCGTTATGCTCAGATCCTCTCATTCGAGCAGCATTAAAGCCCGCCCCGAATTCGATCCCTTTTATTGCAGGGATCGCAAAAATGGCTCTGCTTAAATTTGACTCAAGACTATTAAAAATTGGCCCTCCAACACCAGTTGGGTAATTATTAACAATACATTTGACTAAACCACCTATAGAATCTCCATCATCTTTCACAGTCTCAATTTCTTTTACCATTTTCTTAGATAATTCTGCATTTAATGTTTTTACTGGGGATTCTTCTCTGACTTTAATCTTCTGCTCAAAATCCTTAATATCATAATATAAATTATCTATTATTGATCCAATTCCTTTAGTATATGCGAAAATATTAATACCATTTCTAAGTAAAACTTGCTTAGCTAATGCACCTGCCATAACAAAACTTGCTGTCATTCTTCCAGATAAATGTCCAGATCCTCTATAATCTGCAAATCCTCCAAATTTCTTCAAAGAAGAATAATCGATTTGAGACGGTCTCAATAAATTTTTGATCTTTTCATATTTTGAAGAATCAATATCTTTATTTTTAATAATAAGGCATATTGGGGCACCAGTAGTTTTGTTATTGAAAACTCCTGACAATATTATTGCTTTATCAGGTTCTTTTCTAGATGATGTTAAATATGAGAGTCCAGGTTTCCTTAAATTTAATTCATTTTGAATTAAATTTATATCAACATCTAAACCTGCTGGTATCCCATCAATTATGGCTCCTATTACTTCTCCGTGACTCTCTCCAAAAGAAGTTATTTTTAAAGCATTACCAAATGTATTATTTCCCATTTCTACCACAATTAAGATGATTTATCATTTTTTAATTAATATTATATCCTTAATTTTCTTAAGTTTTTATTCAAATAATATTGTTATTTTATAAAAAAAATGAGCATAAAAATCAATCCAATTAGAGCCTTGAATGGAGAAATATTAGCTCCTCCATCGAAGAGTTATTCGCATCGTGTATTTATTGCTGCTAGTTTAGCTGAAGGCGTTTCTATAATTAAAAATCCCTTAATATTTGGGGATGTAGGAATTACAATTGAAATTTTGAAAAAGTTGGGTGTAAAAATCTTAAACATGGGTAAAACTACTTATCTTGTTGAAAGAACTAAAAAGACCTTTAAAAGATGTGATGAAGTTTTAGATTGTAAAAATTCTGGTACCTCTATAAGAATCTTTACTGTTTTATCACTTTTAGTTGAAGGGGGGCTTTCATTTACAGGAGAGTTCTTAAAAAAAAATAGACCCATTCGCCCACTTCTGGAATCCTTAAATGAAATAGGTGTAAAGCATGAGCTCTCCGAAAATGTATTATCTGTCAAAAGAGTAAATAAGTTATGTAATTTTATTAAAATTCCTGGAGATATCAGTTCACAATTCATAACGTCTCTTTTAATGATATGCCCATTAGTAATATGTGAAAATGATAACCCTATTATAATTGAAGTAATAACTCCAATAAGATCATACCCTTATATAGAAATTACTAAGCATGTTTTAGATTCTTTTGGAATAAATATCATAGAGGATTTAAATCACGAAAAAGTTGGTAGATATTACGTCAATAATCCCCAAAATTATAGAACTCAAATATTTGAGATTCCTGGAGATTTTTCTTCTATTGCAAATATCATTGGTGCAGTAGTAATTGCACCAGAAGATTCCAAAGTAGTATTCCACAATTTAGACTTTAAAAAACCTCAAGGAGACAAAAAAATAATTGAAATTTTACTTAAAATGGGTGCAAATATTCAGATTGAAGAAGATAAAAATAAAATCACTGTTTATGGTAATCGAAATAAATTTGTTTTAAGAGGGTTGGATATAGATATAAAGGATAACCCCGATTTATTTCCTATTTTAGCCATTATTGGTGCATTTGCAGAAGGTAAAACAACTTTATACAACGCTTCTACTCTAAGATTGAAAGAAAGCGACAGAATTACTGCGGTCGCTTCTCAATTAGCTAAAATGGGAGTTAAAGTTAAACAAGGAAAAGATAAACTAACTGTTTATAATTGCACAAAATTGAAAGGGACAATAATAAATCACGAGCAAGATCATAGAATTGCTATGGCCTTTATTGTAGCATCATTATATGCAGATTCATGCTCTCAAATCAATAATTTCAAGATAATTGAGGATTCCTATCCAAATTTCATTACTGATCTAAATAAATTAGGGGCAAATATTAAGACTTAATCTATTTTTGGTTATCTAAATGATTTCTGCCTTCTCTTTCTGGCTTTTGTACCACCAAAATGTTTGGGTTCTATTCTTCTAGAATCTCCAGAAAGTAAAGACTCATCATATTCTCTGAATGCTTTTTCAATTGCTTTAGTATTTATGAATTTATTAATTGCTTTGGCAATTGCTATTCTGGTTGCATCAGTTTGACCCATTTTTCCACCCCCCTTAACTTCAACATGAATATCACATTTATCTACTTTCGGATGTTCAATGACTTTTAATACTTCTTGAATCCTTAATCTAGCGATTACCGGTTCGTAGGATTCCAAGGGTACATTATTAATTTTTATCTGGCCTTTAGCAGGAAACTTTAAAACAGCTCTCGCTATAGCAGATTTCCTTTTTCCTGAAGATTGTATTATTTTAACTTTCTCAGACATATTAATTAAGCCTTAACTTTTTTATTATCCCATCCTAGTCTTGAACATAAATTTTCCAATGTAATATATTTATTATAATAAGAAAGTCTGCTTTTATCAGCATTAAGTATATCTTGAGGTTTTAATTTTTGGTACCTTTTTTGAAAACGTTCTGGAATGTCACCAACGTATACATGTACTCTCTTAATAGCATCTTTTCCTCGAAGTTTCTTCCTAGGTAACATCTTTTTAATAACCTTTCTCATTAAAGTGTCAGGTCTCCTTGGCCAAAAAGGCCCTCTAGTTGGATTAGTGGCAGTACTAATATTTAATTTACTTAGATATTTTTCATGAATGTTATTCTTAGTTCCACTAATTATTGCATATTTTGCATTAAAAATAACTACTTTTTCTCCAAGTAAAACTTTTTTTGCTACTTGACTGCAAAAACGACCTAATATTTTATCTCTAGCATCTAATAATAAATATTCTTGCATAATGACTCCCTTTTTGATTGAATTTTAATAAAAGATTTTCACATCTTTCCCTTCAGGATTTTGTTCTAGCAACTCCTCGATTGAGATAACTTTACTTCCTGAATTTTCAATTTTCTTCCTTGCTGGTCTTGAACAGTCTAAGCAAGCAATTGTTATTTTATGATCTAACTCTCCAATTCCTAATACTTTTCCCGGGATCACTATCACGTCACTTTCCTTTGTCTTCTTGTTAATCCTATGCAAATTTGCCTCTATACGATTTTTTCTTGGTCCAGATAACTTTTTTGAGATTTGCTTCCAAATTCTTCTTTTAGTCTTCCATAAATCCCGGATCAATTTTCTGGTAGTATAATCTGAAGGACCGGTAACTCTATGACTCATTTTTGTAAATCTTCATTTCTTATTATTCGTTAAATATGGGATGTAAAATTTACGATATTATAATAAATTTTTGATTGATTAAGTTTGAATTTCAAGTTCCTCTAATTTAGTAATGAATTCATCAATTTTTTCATTAAATATTTCAAAAGTTTTCTTAGTAATAATATTGAAGGGGAGCACACCATCACTTTCTATTGAGAAAATATAAGAATTTTCTTTTGGATATACTCTGATTTTAGAATCAGAATTTTTCTCGCATGACTGGCATAGAGTACATGTTTTCCAATAATCATCCTTTAGTTTCAATTGATTTTTAGATGTCAACTCAAATAGTTCTTCGGGGCACATTCTCAAGATTAATTTATTTTGTTCTAGATTTTTTAGATCATTATCATTAAATTCGACGATAGGATAATACCTAAAGGCGATATTTGATACTGCTTGCCATTTAGCATGATCTCGCGCCATACCTAATATAGCATACGCTTCCAGGATAACTTGATTATTTTTATCAATCTTTACAATTGGAATATTAGGATCAACAGGAATTATCTTTGGGTCATTTGATTTTAGATCGCCAGAATATATATCTATTGGAGTATTTGTAGTATTTGTAACTTCTAGAGTTAATGATACTTGACAAAGAGGACAACCATAACCTGAGCATTCACATGAGTTTGGGAGGTTATATGTATCTAGATCAGTTTTAAGAGGAATTAATCCTATCCTGTGTGCTAAAATTTCATCATAAAGGGGGCTATCATTTTTAAGGATAATAACCTCATCAACAGCCATGACAGGAATTTCTGTTAAAATGATTCGACGTAATGCATTAACCATTTCAATGGAAATCCCTTCAATTACAAATACTAATTCATGTGGTGTCTGCTCTATTACCTCAAGATTTAATGTGCTCATTGTTTTAATAACTCAAAAAGATAATATTAGTATCAGAATATAATCTCAAATACTTAATTTTAGATAAATTTTTCTTTTCTAAAAAAAAGGAATAGGATAAATTAATAAAAATTAAAGTATTCGTATGCTTTATTTGGACTTTGGAAACAATACTTAATTTCATGAAATTCTCTCCTAAATTCAGCAACTGCTTCCCCGACCTTCTTAGGATTTTCACCATCAATTAAAATTTTTTTGACAAATTCAGCAATATCTTCCATCTCGTTTTTTCCCATACCTAATCTAGTGACTTCGGAAGTTCCAATTCTCAATCCGCCTGGATTTTGATAATGTCTACCCTGAGCAATGTCGTATGGTAGAAGATTTCGATTCAATATAATATTTGCATTTTCTAAAAGTTTTTCTATATCTCCCCCTAATCCATGTTTTTTCTGGAATTCTGTTATATCTACCACAATTTGATGAGATTCTGTAAAACCCTTATGTTCCATTAATACATTGACTCCTCGCTCGTATAAAGCTTGAGCAAGAGCCTTAGCGTTATCTATAACATTTTTATGATAGTCTCTTCCAAATTCAAGCATTTCAGCTAATGCTATGGCTAATCCCGCTACATTATGAAGATGATGATTCGAAAGCAGAGCTGGAAATGCACACGATCTTAAAGTAGGAATTAAATCTTCCCTATTTGATACTAGAGCACCATGTTGGGGCCCCGGAAGTGTTTTATGCGTACTCATTGTCATAGCATCTACCCCCTCTCTCAAGGGATCCTGAAAATATCCAGATCCAATTAATCCAGCAACATGAGCAGCATCATATCCTACATAAGCCCCAATTTCTTTTGCGACATCACCTAGTTCTTTAACTGGATGTGGAAATAAAAATACCGAACCTCCAAACAAAACCAGTTCTGGCTTAAATTCTCTTATAATTTTAGCTGAAGCATCGATATCTAGATTCATTTCATCATTATCAAAAGCAAGATATTCCACATTTAACCCTCGAGTCGTTCCAGCTGTACCAAAAATTTCTCTACCGCTTTTAGCAAACCTAGGACCATGAGATATATGCCCTCCTCTAACAATAGACATACAACACATCTTTCCATTGTTATCTGATGTAAAAGCATTATACATAGTTAAATTTGCGACAACACCTGAGACAGGACGAACATCAGCGTGAATAGATTTAAAGTATTTATTAGCCAAATCCATACAGATATCTTCTATTTTATCTATATATTTACATCCCGCATATACACGTTCGCCGCTCCATCCTTCTGCATATCGATGACTAAAGTCACAACTACAAGCCTCATCAACAGCAGGACTAGTGATATTTTCTGAAGCGATTAAAGGAATACTATTCGCAAACCAATCATGATGTTCCATTAATAAATTCCTAATTTCTTTGACCTTATTTTTCACTTCTGATCTAACCTTTTTCTAAAATTAAAAATTGTTAAATTAATATTAAAACACCAATTTTTTTAAATCTTATCTCAAAATAAAAGAATTAATACATTTATGTTATTGGAGCAACATTGTTAACTTAAACTTAATTAACTTACTCAAGAATATCCAAATTATTAATTAATTTGACCAGAAACTTCAAAATTGATACAAAAAAATGATTTTGACTTAACCTTTAGATTTCTCTAAAATCAATCTCGCTTCATATAGATCTAACTTTTTGCCTGCTTTTTGTTTCTCCAATGCTGTTGCTAGCTTTTCCTGTTTAATCTTTTCGAGCTCCTCATCTTTTTTTATGTTAGCTTTATAAGGTTTCTTAGTCTTTTTTCCCTTTTTATAAAATTGTTTACCTCTCGAAAAAGTCCTTCTATGATTCATTAATTTTAAGAATTTTTCATGATAGTTATCAGCTTCTTTTTTGTTTTCAATAAGTTGTTCTTCAATCACTTTTTTTCTATTTTTCAATTCTTTTGTTAATTGATACAATTCATTCATCTTTGTGTGATAGTTCTGAGATTTATTAGACCACTTATTTAATTGCTCATATATCTTACCTAAATTAATTTTAACAATCTGAATTTTCCTTTCTATTTTAAATAAATCCGAATTTTGTTGTTCTGCTAAAAAGTCTTGTTTTATTTTTGCCAACTCCCTAATTTTGTCAATAATCGCATTCTCTTCAGAAATATTTAAGTTTTCGGTTTCAATCTTCCTTTCCATGGTGCTAATTTTATTTTCTATTTGCTTGATCGAGACAATCTTTAAATTCCCTTTTTTTTGAAAGGTTAAATTCTGCAGTACTTTCTTTTCTTCCAATAATTTATCTGAAATTTTTTTATACTCAATCTTTTTTTCTTTTAACTTTTTAACCTTACTATTCCAATAATCTCTTTTTTTTTTGAGATCGTTTCGTGCTAATTTTAAATATCTATTAATCTGATTGTCAATTTCTTGCAAATTAATTATATAATCCTTGGTTTTTTTATTTAAATCATCCCTCTTTTTCTTGAAAACTTCAATTTGATCCTGAAGTTCTTTAAAAGAGAGTCTAGAAGGCTGAGAGAATTGAGATTTTTCGCTACTCATAAATAATTCATTAAGGAGTATCTATAAAAAGATTTGATTGATTAAGTAATTCAACCTTACATTTATTTTATAGTTTTGGTAAAAGGCTCTTGATTTATTTAAAAAATCATCTATAATTACAGATCTGTAAAATAATATATATGGATTTTTCCTTTTTCATCAAAAGGAGTGAAATCGATTTTTATTAAAGAGTATAATCATTAAATTATCTTAGAATAATTGAAAATCAAATAGGATGGTTTATGAACCCCAAGACAATAAAAGATAATGATTTAATATTTTTAGTCCTAGATGAGCGAAGAAAATGGTTGATCAAAGTAAAATCGGGATCTGAATTCCATACTCATAAGGGGATAATCAATTTTAATGATATAATAGGAAAGCCATACGGTTCAGTTATATTTTCAAAACCATACGAATCTCAGGGCTATAAATTTTATATCTTACGACCCCTACCCTCCGATTATGTCCAATATATAAAGCGTAAAACACAAATTATTTATCCAGAAGATGCGGGATTGATCTTAATTTATACTGGAATTGGACCGGGAAATAAAGTAATTGAAGCGGGATGTGGCTCAGGAGCTTTAACATGTATTTTAGCTAATTATGTTCAGCCAGATGGGCATATTTATTCATATGATATTAACCAGAATCACATAAAGAGGGCTATTAAAAATGTTGAAAAAGCAGAATTACAGGATTTTGCTACTATTCAATATGGGGATGTTCTAAACGATAATTTTGAGCATGTAGAAATGGATTCTGCGGTATTAGATATGCCAGAACCTTGGAAGGCAGTTGAAAAAGTCAAGAAGTATTTAAAATTGAGTGGAACACTTGTCTCCTTTTCTCCTACAATAGAACAAGTAAAAAAGACAACATTTTCGCTTAAAAATAACCAGTTTTTTGATATAAAAACCTTCGAACTTATTAAAAGAGAAATACAAGTTAAAGAAAATGCCACAAGACCTATGTCTAGAATGGTTGGACATACCGGTTATATGACTTTTGCTCGAAAAGTTCAAGATGTTAAAAATCCTTATCGTGAAAAGAAACCTATTAAACAAGAATTTGTAAACCTGAATGGAATGCCTTTAAGAGGGTAAAATATGGAGATTGATTATAAAGATTTTTCTAAGTTAGATATTAGAGTTGGATTGGTTAAAGATTGTAGGAAAATTGAAAAATCGAAAAATTTATACAAATTAGTGGTTGATTGTGGAGATGCTGGTATAAGACAAATAATCACCGGGATTGCAAAATATTATTCCACTGAACAGTTAGTAAACAGGAAAATCGTCGTATTAGTTAATTTAAAACCCAAAATTATTATGGGTTTTGAAAGTAAAGGAATGTTATTAGCTGCTGACGTCAATAATGAACCATTTCTGCTAAAAATTGATGAGAGGAAAGAAAAACGAATACCTCCGGGGAGTAAAATTAAATAACTAGAAGCCTTTCAATTTGACGCCCGTTTGAAATTCTTTCTTTTTCTTAAACCTTTCAGTTTTAAAAAAGTGCTTTTTCTTCTCAGGTAGTATATTAATATATTTCCTTAAAATATCTTCTACAAATTCCCTTGTAGCTTTATTAGGTATTTTATTAGGATCACTAAAATATGATAAAATTTCTTTATTTTTTGAATCTGGGGTAAGCCCTAAATTTTTTATTGGAATATGGAATGAGTGTATGAACCACCCCGTTGTTTTTTGATCGTGAGCAATTACTCTTAAAATATTCTCTGGTTCCTTTCGGATTTTTATGTCAAGTAGCTTTTTTGATGATCGAACAAGAATACTCGCATAAACGGGGATATTGCTCTTTGGATCATGAATTTTTTTGTACAATTTTTTTAATTTCTCACTCATTTTAATTCAAAACATGAATCATATAATTAGAACGTTAATAATGTCTAATTAAGAATAATAAATAAACTTACCATTTGTCTGTATGGTTTAAAGCCATGTTTTTGCATGATTAAAGAGGAAAATTAAAAATCTTTTTTTACTTTATTTCAGATAATATGCCAGTTAAATTAAAAACATTTGAAA
>JBHLOY010000035.1:0-6643 GCA_048939995.1 Promethearchaeota archaeon
CCTAATTTGGGAATATGCTTCCCTAATCTTACACCTTCACTTTTTGTATCTACAATAAAAGCACATATTCCTTTATGCTTCGTGTTAGGGTCTATAGTAGCAAAAACAGTAATATAGTCTGCATATCCTCCATTTGTTATCCAAAATTTATTACCATTTAATAAGTATTCATCTCCATCCTTTTCAGCAAGACATTTCATTCCAGCAACATCAGATCCCATTGAAGGTTCAGAAGTAGCAAATGCAATTAACTTAAATTCTTTGGTTAATTCACTTAAAATTCTCTGCTTTTGTTCTTCGTTTCCTCCAATAACAATTGGTTCTGCTCCTAGATTATTATCGTAAATAGAAGTAGCAATACCAGGACAAGCAGAAGAAATTTCTTCCACAACAATGCAAGAATCTAATAATCCAAAACCAGGTCCACCATACTTTTTTGGAATCCCTAGATTCAGCAAACCTTCTTCCCATGCTTTTTTTATAACCGGTAAAGGGAATTCTTCTGAATCATCATATTTTCTTGCAACCGGCAACACTTCTTGAATTGCAAATTCTCGGGCCCTTTTTTGGAGTGCTTTTTGTTCATCTGATAATTGAAAATTCATTTTTTTCCTCCTTTATCCCATCTTTTCTATTAATTTATCTACTATATCTTTAAAATCTAGATCCTCAGGTCGAGGTACAAATTTAATCTCAATTTTTTGTTCCATCACATCTATTCCAGTTGCTTCTAATTCTTTTATTATTTCTTTTACTGCCCCACCACCCCATCCATATGATCCAAATGCCATCCCTATTTTATTCATTGGTTTCAAACCTCTCTGATAGCTTAAATACTCTGCAACTAAAGGATACAGCCCATTATTTAAGGTTGGACTTCCTATTAAAATAGCCTTAGCTTTCATTGCTTCAGTAATAACATCAGAATAATCTGCATTAGTTAATCTAAATCTTTTTACACGAATCCCTCTATGGTTAATCTCTTTATATAAAGCTTTTGCTATCTTTTCGGTACTTCCCCACATGGTATCATATACAATCAATACACTTTTACCATCAACTAACCCTGCTGACCATTTCTTATATCCCTCTACTATTTTTCCAATATGAGTTCTCCAGCAAACTCCATGAGAAGGGCAAATAATATCAATAGGTAGAGAGCCCACTTTGGGTAATGCTTTTGCTATCAATCCGGATAAATGAAGCAAAATATTCGCATAATATTTTTCAGCTTCCCACATTATCTCAGCAAGATCATTTTCATCATCCCATCTTTTTGAAGTTGCAAGATGTTGTCCAAAGGCATCATTTGAAAAAAGGACGTTTTTACCATTATCATTTGTCATGAATGATACCATGGAATCTGGCCAATGAATCATAGGGATAGGAACAAATGTAAATTTCTTACCGTTTTCAATATCTAATGTATCTCCTTCTTTAACAGCTCTAATTTTATTAAATGTATCTTTTTTAACCTCTTCGTGAAAGTGCATTTCTAAATTTTCTTTTCCCCGTTCAGAGGTAATAATTTCTGCATTTGGAAGATATTTTAGAATTAGGGGAAAGGAACCTGAATGATCTGGTTCCACATGATTTACAATAAAATAATCAATCTCCATTGGATCGCAAACTTTTTTTATATTTTCTAAGAAATAATCAAAATATTGTCGCTTTACAGTATCAATTAGTACTGTTTTTCCCCCAGATTTAACAATATAGGCATTATAAGAAGAACCTTTATGGGTAGAATATCCGTGGAAATTTCTGACTTCAAAATCAGCATAACCCACAAAATGTATGTCCTTCATTAATTCTAAATGAGTCATTATTCAATTCACTTTATTTTTAGGATTTATTCTATTATTTGTGTTTAATCTCAATTGAATTATAAACTTAATTTCTATATCTCATAAAATTACATAAAAACATGTGTATTACAGATTTAAGAGAGAATTATAATCTAAATTTTATGCAAAAATTTAAAAAAAAGAGAGAAGTATTTATAAAAACATTCAATCTGAAATTTTTTCAAAGAAACTTTTATCTACGCCACAAACAGGGCAAACCCAGTCATCTGGAAGGTCTTCCCATTTTGTTCCTTCTGCTTCTTCGTCATAAATATATCCGCACGCAGAACATTCATACTTAGAAATCGTTTTTCACCTATTTTAACCTAATTTATATTTTTAAGTTATTTAATTATTAAAAATATTAATTTAATATTCTATAAATATGAAACTATTCCAATTAAGCATTATTTTTTAATCTTTTTTAGTAAAAAAGTGTTTTGAGGCACGACATTTTGGGCACTTGAAATCATCATTCAATTCATTGAATTTTGGATTTTTTTCTCCTTCTATATACAAATAATTACATCTTTTACACCGATATATTACTATAAATCAAACCTCTTTTTTAATAAATTCGTCCTTAGAACCACCACATCCAACACATTTAAAGTCATCTGATAAATCCTTAAAGAGCACTTGCATTTCGGCTTCATCATATTCCCATCCACAACTAGGACATTTCCATATGTATAATTCAAGTAATTTTTTCATTTCCTCCTTATCTATCACTTTATCCATATTTTGGCTTACATAAGTGATATTTTTAGTTTCACCGAATAGGATAGCTCCTTTTAATTTATTATCTTTTAACACAATTTTCTGATAGCAGCAATCTTTTTTATCAGATTTTTTTAATATTTCCCATCCTCCACTATGTTCTTCAGGTGGACTAAATTGACCTATTGAAGTTAGATTTATTCCGACAACTTTTAAAGTATTTTTTGGAATAGTGCCTTTATATTCATCTTTTTTATCACCTAGAATTCGAGACGCAAGTATCTTTGATTGTTCAACGCAAGCAGGGATAATGCCATATATTTGATTATTATATTCTATACAATCCCCAAGAGCAAAAATATCGTCAAAGTTCGTCTCTAAGAACTGATTTACTAGAATACCTTTATTTGTTTTTATTCCCGCATCCTTCGCAACATCAATAGTTGGAGTAATGCCCGCCTGGATAAGAACCATTTCACCGTTTAAAATAGTTCCATCATTTAATTTTATTCCCTGCACTCCACCATTTACCAATATCTCTTCTGTTACTGCATTTAGTACTACTTTTATGCCCATCCTTTCAATTTCATCTTTTAGCATATCTCCGCATTCAGTATCTAACTGACGTGGTAAAAGACGTGGAAAGAATTCCACCACTGTGGTGTCAAGATTACAATTCTTTATCTGACGCGCTAATTCTAATCCAAGCAAACCTCCTCCAATAATAATAGTTTTTTCTACATTTTTTTCTTTTATGAATCTTCTTATATTTAGAGCATCATTAATCGATCTCAAAGTAAAAACCCCTTTTTCAACCATTTTGTTAGCATTTTTTATAGAAGAAGGTATATTGGGGACACTACCCAGAGCAAGAACTAGCTTATCATATGTTATCGGCGTTTCTTCACCTTCATTAATCATACTTTTCTCATAGGGTTTAATTTGGATTACCTTTTTTCCTAAATAGGTATTTATTTTGTTATTTTTATACCAATCCTCTTTATAGACGATTAGTTTATCAATAGAGATTCTTTCAGAGATAAGTTCGGGAATTTTTATTCGCCAATAATATGGATATTTTTCTTGGGAATAGATATCAATTTCAACATCTTTATCTAAATTTCTTATGTTTTGAGCTGTGAAAATTCCAGATATCCCATTTCCAACAATGACAATTTTCATAGAAATAATAGGGGATTCACCCTATTTTAAACTTATTATTATAAGTTGAAAATTATTTCCTTATGAATTTAATTAAAGATTTCGCATTATACCAGTTAGAACATGTTCGAATTTAATTTTAAATTAAAGGTTCCATTTGTAATATTTGTTTTATAAGAACCAACTTTATTAATTGAAATTAATTAAAAAAGAATACAAACAAAGGTAATGAATTATGGAAGGAGAAAGATTATCTTATCATAAATCGGTTCAAAAAGTATATGAACGCGTTAAAAATGATGGAATGACTAATATTTGGGATCGTTTTGAAGCACAAGGTTTTGGAGGGGTTCCTGATAAAAGATGCCCATTTTGTTTAAAAGGTGCTCGCTGTGATTTATGTTCTAATGGTCCTTGTCGTGCTGATGCATCAATAGATAAGCGAGGTGTTTGTGGGATTACTGCTGATGGAATGGCTATGAGAATGATGCTTTTAAGAAATGTTATGGGAACCTCAACCTATCATTATCATACTGAAACAACATTGAAAACCCTAAAAGCAACAGCAGAAGGGAAGACTCCTTTTAAAATAAGTGAACCAGAAAAGCTAAAAAGTTTTGCTGAACGTCTTGGAATAAATGTGTCTGGAGAGATTAATAACATTGCACTAAAATTACACGATTTTATAAGAGAAGATCTAAATCGTTCTTACACTGAGCCTAGTAAGATTATAGAAGCATTAGCTCCTAAAGAAAGACAAGAAGTATGGAAAAAATTAGGTATTTTTCCTGGTGGTGTCTATGGAGAAATGATGTTCTCAACGAGTTCTTGTTTAACTAATGTTGATGGCTATTATGCCAGTCTCGCATTAAAAGCAATGCGTTTAGGAATAGCAATGGCGTATCAAAGTCAAATTGTTAACGAATTTATCCAAGATATTTTATTCAATATACCCAGACCTCATAGAATGCGTGTGAACTTAGGAGTTTTAGATCCAGATTATGTTAATATCTTACCTAATGGTCATGAACCATTCTTGGGTTTTGCTATGGTACAGCTTGCACGAAACTCTGAATGGCAGGAAAAAGCTAAAGCTGTTGGGGCAAAAGGATTAAGAATTATAGCTAACATTGAAACGGGTCAGGAAATGATCCAAAGGTGGGAGATGGATGATGTCTTTTTCGGTTTTACAGGAAATTGGATAATGCAGGAAGCTGTCTTAGGTAGTGGATGTATTGATGCATTTGTGTGTGATATGAATTGTTCGATGCCCATAGATCCAAAATATGCCCAAAAGTATAAATTCAAACTAATACCCGTATCTGATGTAGTAGTTTTCGAAGGAATTGATGAACGTGTTGATTATATACCAGAAAAAGCAGAAGAACAAGCAGCTAAATTACTTCAAATGGCAATAGATAATTTTAAGGAACGACATGCGAGTATTACGCCAGTTAAAGGTCTCGATATAAATGAAGCGGTAGTTGGTTTTTCAACAGAAAGCATAGTGGAAGCGTTGGGAGGTACACTTGAGCCTTTATTGAACGCTATAAAAGAAGGAACAATTAGAGGAGTTGCTGGACTTGTTTCTTGTACAACGCTTCGTGATTATGGACAAGACGTGCATACAGTAGATATCGCAAAAGAATTAATAAAAAGAGATGTTTTAGTGTTATCAATGGGTTGTGGTAATGGCGGAGTCCAAATCGCAGGTTTATGTCTACCAGAGGCAAAGGAGATAGCTGGACCAGGGCTTAAGAGACTTTGTGAAAAACTTGGCATTCCACCAGTTTTAAGTTATGGAACCTGTACAGATACAGGTCGTGTAGCAGATCTGATTGCAACGGTTTCAAATGCTCTAGGAGGAGTTCCAATCCCTGATTTACCAGTGGTGGCTGTGGCTCCCGAATATATGGAGCAGAAGGCAACAATAGATGCGATATTTGCACTAGCCTTTGGATTATATACGTACGTTAATCCTGTACCCACTGTCACCGGAGGACCTGATCTAGTCAAACTTTTAACTGTGGATTGTAAAGACGTAACAGGGGGTATATTACATGTTGAAACCGACACTAAAGAAGCTGTGGATGCCATGTTAAACCATATTGAGGAAAATAGAAAAAAGTTAGGAATCTAAACCCTTATTTTTTAATTCGATTCAATTTTCAAATATATTCCCTTTTTTTAAATCAATGATGTAAATTAGCTTAAATATCTATTCCTTTATCCTACTTCATTATTGCTTTTCCTTTTCCAATGGACATCATTCATCAGCAGTGGATTAAGCTTAATAGCACCTGGTTTTGGACATTCCATCACACAACAACCACAATACCAACATTCGTCTGGATAGAGAACAAATGGAGGCTTACCAGTTTCTGGATTAGGGATAAATAGATCTACTTGACATATTTCTACACATCTATTACACCCCGTACATAAATTTGGGTTAAATGTTATTGGATTTAAAGACACTGATTCAAATATTGCATAATACTTTTTACTCATGATCTAATCCTCATTTTTAAATATTCTCTATTGTAGTTTTCATAATTTTTATTAATGGTCCCGTAATAATCAATAGGAAGTGCTCCAACTTTCACTTTATTATTTTCAAGTTTTACGGTTACAAATTTATGCCATTCAGGAGGATCCAATTCTGGGTAATCGGAACGGATAAAATGTAAATGTTTAGAGCTTGCTTTACGTGCTAAGCAAGAATAAATTATTATTTTAGCATTAGTAACTATATTTAAAACCTCCAATGTGCGAATTAATTCATGTGGGTTGCGAGCGTATAATTTTGGAGCTTCTTTAGTTTCTAGATTTTCCAACATTTTTAAGCCAATATTTAAGAGTTCTTCACTCTTTATTTCACCGCAATAGTTTTGCATGATTCTTGTAATTGCCAT
>JBHLOY010000020.1:0-26393 GCA_048939995.1 Promethearchaeota archaeon
CCATACTATAATAGTTGTATTTAATGTATCCCCAAGTCTATCCATATCACCATCACTCGCAGTGAACACAAATTTATAACTCCCTAAATTGTTAGGTACCTGATAAATTCCACTAGGATCTAAAGACAAACCCGAAAAATCTGAAGCATTAACTATAAGCTCTCCCGGATTTCCATCAGTATAATCTCCGGTATAAATATAAGAGATTTCTGGATGTAAAGTGTCATCATCAGTAATGTTAATCCATACTACAATAGTTGCATTTAATGTATCCCCAGGTCTGTCGATGTCAAGATCACTTGCAGTGAACACAAATTTATGATTCCCTATGGTGTTAGGTACCTGATAAATTCCACTGGGATCTAAAGATAAACCCGAAAAATCTGAAGCACTAACTATGAGTTCTCCTGGATTTCCATCAGTATAATCTCCGGAATATGTATAATAAATGTCTGGTGATTCATCATCATCATCAACAATATTAAAAAATTCTAAAGTTTCAACATAATCATCTAATAAAATATTAAGAAAATATTCTACTTTAGCTATTAAAGATACATTCTCTTCAATAGTGTTAGTATTAATTATTATTGGGCCAACAATATGGTTTTCAGCATTACCATCTATATTCATTGGATCAGATAACTCTAAATTGAGAAGATCATATACCTTAATATAATGATTTCCCGATTCATTATACCATTTTCCATTAGAATTTTCAGATTTTAAATATATTTCTAAATGATCTGCGACATACCACATAGATGGTGATGATTCAACCTCAACATTAACATATAACTTTAATTGATTATCATCATGTTTAGAGAAAAAAATATCTCCAATATGAACAGTATTGTGAATTAATTGGCTTTTTAAGGCTGTAATATGTTCTTCACTTAAGGAATTATTATATTTTCCCATTACGTAGGTAGTGAAGATATCAATATTATTCTCAAAAAGAGGATCATTTTTAATTGTATTATTTAAATTATCTTCGGTATTATTATATATCTGTAAGATTATATAACTTCGCCAATCTAAATAGCTCCAATTAACAGCATCTTGGGCGTATACATCACTCCAAAATTTTTGGAACATTTGATAAGTTGAAAGGTTTCCAGAATCTTGAATTCCGCCACTCAAACAAATAGTTGAAACATTTTCGTTTGATTGATTGAAATCAGAATTAAAAAAATTATCTTGACTTATAAATACAGCTGCAAAAAGGCAAAAAAACAATGCTATCATTGACAATATTAGTATTTTAATTTTCATAAGTCGAAAGTGTATATATTAATTGAGAAAATATTGTCATACTATATCTATGGCAAATGATAAGATTATTGTTACATATTTAAATCTTAAGTAAATTAACCAAATTCCAGTTTTTCATATGATAGAAAAGAAAATTGAGAGATTTGGAAGAAAAATGGATATTTCTTAAAAGATGAGAGATTTTTTTTGTTAACTATTAACCAGCTAATACTTTTTTAGTGTATTGTTTTTTGTAATAGACTTTTTTGTCGGCGCTAAATTTAGATAAATTCAATTTATTCACATGAAAAAAAAGAAATATTAATATTTTTCACATGCTATTTTTGGTAGATTAAAAAAGATCAAAATATCAACAAAATTTATTATAAAATTCATTATTTAGAAAATATAAAGCTTTATTTGTTAGAGACTTTTTAGAGAGAATCCCATTTTCATGAAGTTTATCGATATATTTAGCGACTGTAGTTGAATGCATCTTTAATTGTTCTGAAATTTGAGTTCTTGTTGTACCTTCTTGATGTTCTTTTAGAAAATTTATTATTTCTTTGCATTTATCTTTTGAAATTAGATATAATATCATCCTATCTTCAGATTTTATACTGACATCGAAATAGACTTCTTTATTCTCGATTTTCTCTTTAGAAATATACATAAATTTGATTAAAATATTTAAATGCCACTCCACTACAGGAATATTTAGATCTAAATTAGATACAATATTATAAAAGAAAACTCCGGGATTATTTTGAATATAATTATAAATTTTCTTTCTATTTGAATTTAAAAGAATTTCATTTCTGGTAAGCTTTGACCCTTCTACTATAAAATTTTTTTCTATAAGAGATTTTAAAATAGTTCTGATACCATTTATGTTAACATTTATACCAGATTTTGCAAATCTAGAACTTATAAACGGGATAATATCATTTATACGGAAGAATTTATTCTCTTCTAAATATTCATTAATTATTTCTAAAACATTATCTTCAAAACTAGTAATATATTCTCCCATTTTATGATAACTTACACAAGATTTTATTATTTATTCAGTCTTTAGCTAATTTATCTAAAATACGATTTATAATTATATCTCTTTCTTTCGGAGTTAATGAAAGCATTTCTTTTATGAATCCGATTTTCATATCTCCCTTAAATCCTAATGCATCAACCAAATTTAAAAATTTTTCTGAAAGAATTGTTAATTCTATTTTTTCTAATTGATTTCTCCTCTTCAATGTTATATTCTCATCAAAAATTTGTAGTAGTAAATCTTTATTAGTTAAATTTTTAAGAATATCTTTTGAGCTTTGATCTGAGCCTAAAAATCGTCTTAATTTAATATTTTCAATTATTTCATTCCTTTCGGTCGGAGATAATGCAAGCATTTCCCTTAAGAATTCTTGTTTATTATATTCATCAAATCCTAACTCATCAATTTTCCTCAGAAATTCATTATTTACGGTTGTAAGAATAATTTTTTCTGTTTCGTCTTTATCAACAATAAGGTTATCTTTATCAAATTTATTTAAAAGTAATTTTTTATTAGAAAAAGTATTCATAATTTCTTTAGCTGAAGATACATACCGGGATTGATAAACTTTCTCATCTTCTTCAAATAATGGAGTTATTTCTCTACTTTTTCTCATATTTCTTTTCTGATAATAATAATGTGAACTTCTTGTTACTACAACTACAGAAGCAATTGATAAAAAGAAGATGAAGATCGTTACAATGCCTTCTTCAAATTCAAGTTTTTTAATTATTGTAACATCTTCATAACTGGTATATCCCATCGTATCATTCGCATAGAATCTAATAGTTAAAGAACCTTGAGGTATATTATTCCATAATGTTTGGTTAATTTTTCCACTCAAATTTGTTATCGTTATATTATTTAATCCACCATCGAGCGTATACCATACTTTATCTAAGTTAGGTTCAATAATCGAAAGATTATAGGAAGGAGCAATACTTCCAAAAGTATGATTAGCTTGAGGTGTTAAAATAGTGATTATTGGCTCAGAATCATCAATTAAATAATTAAAATTATTGAGTCTTATTGTAAAATATTCTTTTCCGTTATTATATTCTGAATAAGTACTTAATAAACCAAATGATGTGTAAGTATACTCGAATTCAATGATATCACCCATTATAGATAGCCTCATTATAAACCCGTTTGAAATTGAGGTGATATCTGATCGAGTTAAATCAAGAGAAGCCCAATTTACTTCTATTGGCAAAAAGTATCTATTTAGCAGAGTAAATCTAGTCAAATTTGGAGCTAAATAATATATTTCAGGATGCTTTTCTGCAGAAAAAGGACTTATCGCCAATGCAGCCTTAGAATTATTAGTAATAATTAAAGAACGATTTAAATGTGAGTCAAAACCCCCAATAAAATCAATTTTTAAACTAAAGATGTCAGGCATTTTACTATAATTCCTAAAAGGTATTTGGGGAGCATTTCTTTCACTATAAAAAACACCATAAGTATAGATATCTGATTCATTTACACTTATAAATGATGGTTTAGATGCTTCATAAAAATTATAGATGGTAAATATTGATTTTTTATCTGAATTTTCCCAAGACTGATTTACGTAATAAAAATCCATCCAATCTAATAAACCATATTTATTATAACGGGCGTTTCTTCCAAATTGGATGTTATGGCCTTCTATAATTGCTGAAAACATTACCGTATCTCCTAATTCTACATAATCTCCAGCACTTCCAAAACTGCTTATTCGGGAATAAGATTCAGTAAGATTTGATCTGTTAAGATAATGAAAAATAGGATTTGGTATAATAAATGGAAAAATATTAGTTAAATTATGAGGGAAAGTATAATTTAATGGTTCCTTTCGAAATATTAATAGATCGTTTCCATCTGGTGTATTGCTAAAATTATCTTCTCTACTAGTCCAGTTCCATATGGAATAATTCATAGTCCAATGAGTTGAGTTTTCAGCAATATCAGTTATATTTATTTTGATTTTAGCGAGCTTTTCGGGTTCCGGAAAAAGACCATACATAGTTTCCCAATTCAATCCAAAAATCTTATTCATATTTATATTATCTATTTCCGATACAATCCAAGTATATTCATTATTAATTGCGGCATCGAGAGAATAATTAATCTCAGCTAAGCTATTAAAACTAAATTCGATCGCTTTATTTATATAAGGTAAATTATTCTTATTAATATCAGAAAAAGAGTTGTAATTGGTTAGATCTCCATGATCTAATCCTACAATTGCATCATATTGCTCTAAATAATTGATATTTTGATATTGGAATTTAATCATTCCAGATTGATTAAAAATAACTTCAAAATTTCCAATATAATTATTGTCATTACTATAAATGTTGTGATATTCTATTACTAAATAATTGTTGGGTGCTATCCCACGAAATTCATAAAATATCTCTCCTCCATTAATAGGATTTAAATCAACACAGAGTAATGCTACACAGTCTATATTCTCATCACTTAAATTCGGAATTGATTCACATGTAGAACTTGTGTCTCCTAAATTAGTAAAACTCATCCAGCCATTTGAGCTAACATAAACAGTCTCATATTGCGTTTCATAGTAAGTAAAATTCCAACCTTGACTGCTAAATGAAATGATTTCAAAATCATCATTTTTATCTGAAATATTCATAAGAATGCCTGATGTTGAGATCTCAATCCAGGAATAAGTTGTGGCCTCATTTGTAATATATCCTCCACCATTAGATGAAGAGATTCTTGGAATACCTTTTTTTCTTATCATATTTGATTCTTGATTAAATTTTATAAAATTTAAGCAAAATGGAGTAAACCATACTATTAATATAAATAGAACTAGTAAAGATCTCAGAAATCTTTCATTTTTTATATGATTACTTAAATTACAATCTCTTTTCCCCAAATCCTTAACTCTTTTTATATATAAATTATCTTAAAATAAAATCTCAGAGATTTCATTTGTAAAAATATTATTATTAATGTTTTTTTCATTTGACCTAAAAAACTTTTTATAGGGTATTGCTACTTTTTTAAGCTGTATCCTTAATTCATGAATTTCATTCCAATATGATATTTTTTCCAACCAAGACAGACTCTCTAATTTTTATTTATAATCAAATTATTTAGTAACCAAATCATTTTATGTGGTTAGTTTTTGTTTTAGAAATGGATTGTTAGAGTATATACAGGAAGTTAAAACTCTGCACACTTATGATAATTATACCGGCACTTTGGAACTCAAAATTATTTTTGCTAACTGATTAAATGCTTCATCAATTTCAAAATTATGTCCAGAGGAAACCTCTAGATAAACACATCCTTCATTTTCCGCAAATTGTTTGGCATCAATTGAGTATGTTAAAATATCATCTTTCTCCAGAAAGCAAGGCTTTTTTCCTATTAATACATATGGAAATTCTTGCAAATTGAATTCTCGAATCTTTGAGAGATATTTGCTTAATTGGTTATAAGTTTTTAATTTTGTAAGATCAAAAACAATAAATGCTATCCCCTCTTCTTTACGATATAAATCTTTAATTACTTCAAATATATTTATTCCACTTATATCCCATATTGAGAGAGTGATATTTTGCTCCTTGTCAAACTTTATGTCCTTTTTCAAAATATCTATCCCAACTGACAATTTGTAGTTGATACCAAATTTCTTTTTAATGTCTTTTTGAAGAAATTCATTTCTGCCTAAATCTGCGAGAATAATTTTAATATTAATATCTGTTAATACTTCCGTAAATCCGAAACTATTTTTATTATATAGTGAAATATATGAACACCTTAACTATGTTATTTTAAATAAAACTTCTAGGAGCATATTTAAATCCATCTATAAAAAATCTGAAATATCTATTTTTAAGAATTAATTTCTTGCTAAAATTCATAAAGCTGATTTTAAATTCTTTAAAAGATTTTAAATATTTTTCACTAAAGGTTAAACATTTTTATCAAAAACATTTCTAATCAAAATTGTCGTTCTGAATAAACAATTATAACAAAATAAAATAAGGACTTTCAAAAAAAGACCCAGATTTAAAAGAATTTCTACAAAAATCTCGACTAAATGGATTTATTAGAATCCTTAAAAAGAATTTTATTAGGGGGAGTAAGAAAAAGATTATATAAGAAAAATAGGTTAAGAAGGGAATACTAGCATAAATTGATTTTAATAAATCTTTATCTAATACCTAAAATAATAAACAATAAGATTTTACTTTCTAATTACAAAGGTTAAATATGATGGATTTAGAAAAACTTTTCAAACCAAATTCAATGGCAGTTGTAGGAATATCAAAAAAGAACCCTTTAAGTCCTGGAAGAATCGTATTAGTAAAAAATGAGTTTGAAATGAATGTGAAAGTTTATGGTATATATCCAAATGGAGGTGAGATAGAAGGCATACATTTGTATGAGCGCTTAGATAAATTACCAGAAATTCCTGACCTTCTAGTAATAGCACTGGGTCCAGATGATACTCTAGGATATATTCAAGACTGTGCTGATTTGAAAATCCCCGCAAGTGTTATAATTGGGAGTGGTTTTGCGGAAGTTGGCATTGAAGGTAGAAAAAGACAGGATAAATTAGAAAAAATTGCTTTTGAAAATGATATTGCAGTTTTAGGCCCTAATTGTCTTGGAGTTTATGCTCCTCCTTTATTAGATACAATTTTTATGCCAACAGAACGCATTTCCCGTCCTTCAAAAGGCTCGGTTGCTCTTATAAGTCAAAGCGGGGGCGTTTTGGTAGATCAATTTTTTCACAAATTTTTTGAACGACATGTAGGGGTATCTACAGCAGTATCGATAGGCAATAGAGCAGTAGTTGATGAAGTTATGTTATTGGAATACTTTAGCAAATATGATAAAGAGTCGACCAACATAGCTTTTTATTTGGAAGGATTTAAACAAGGAAGGGCTAGAGCCTTTTTAGAGTTGGCAAAAGAATCAGAAGATACAGTCATTACATTTTTTGGAGGTAAAACGAAAGAAGGGAAGGTGGCTACTCTATCTCATACTGCAAGCTTAGCAGTTAATTATAAAATCTTAGAAGATGCATTAAATCAGTTTCTAATTATAAATCCACATTCAGAAACCGAATTATTAACCTGTTTAAAAGTTTATGATGTACTTGCTCATCGTAAAAATCCTTTTGGAAAGAATGTTATAACTTACGGGGACGTCGTGATTGTATCGGTATCAGGTGGACATGGAGTAATCGCAGCAGATATGTTAAATCGGTATGGTCTTAAACCCGTTATTTTTACTAAAGAAGAAAAAAGAGAAATGAAGGCATTAGTCAGCCCAGTGGTAAGAGAAATTGCATCATTTAATAATCCTATTGATCTAACAGGCTCTGTACTTGATCAAGATATTGAAAATGTAATAGGATATTTATCGGATATCCCACGAATCGAATGTATTATTTTATTAATACTTCCCTATCCTCCAAACATATCACATCAAATTGGAAGAAGAATTGCAAATGTAGTAATGAGTAAAAACAAACCAGTTGTTTGTTTTATGCCTTTTATTTCCAAGTATGAGTTAATCATTGAATCTTTAGAATTAGCTTATATTCCTACTTTTCATTCTATAAAAGAAACTGTTCAAGCTGTCTCTGCTTTAAAACATCGAACGCGAATTGATAATCTTAAGAAGGGCATTTTCGATTTTTAAATTATTTCAATTTTACAATTTCTTAAATTAAATATAATAATTATTTTTAATATGGAGAATAAAAAAATGAAACAAAAAGTAGGATGGATTGGAACTGGTGTTATGGGAAAGTCTATGTGTCGCCATATTTTAAATGCTGGATATGAAGTTTCCATTTATAATCGTACTAAAAAAAAATCAGAAGATTTAGTTAAAATAGGGGCCATTTGGCGGCCAAATGCAAAAGAAGTAGCTGAAAATAGTGATATAATTTTCACAATTGTAGGATACCCAAAGGATGTAGAGGAAATATTTTTTGGTGAACAGGGAATTATGGAGGGAATTAAACCAAATTCTATTATAGTGGATATGACCACTTCTGAGCCTACATTAGCTCAGAGAATTTATCAACAAATCCAAATGAAAGAATCTTTTTTTATAGATGCACCAGTCTCGGGAGGAGATATTGGAGCCCGTGAGGGCACTCTTGCTATAATGGCAGGAGGAGATAAAGAAATCTATGAAAAAGTTTTACCGTTTTTCAATTTAATGGGGAAGAATGTTGCATATATGGGGAAAGCAGGAGCAGGACAACACACTAAGATGAGTAATCAAATTCTCATTGCTTCCACTATGATTGGAGTTGTGGAATCACTCTTGTATGCATATAAAGCTGGAAATGATTTGATTAAAGTGATTAACGTCATAGGTAAAGGAGCAGCTGGATGTTGGTCAATCAATAATTTAGGCCCCAGAATTGTAAAAGAAAATTTTGATCCAGGATTCTTTATAAAGCATTTTGTAAAAGATATGGGTATCGCACTTCAAGAAGCAAAGCAAATGAATTTAGCTCTTCCAGGATTAGCATTAGCTTACCAATTTTATGTCTCAGCAATAGCTATGGGTTTAGAGAATCTTGGGACCCAAGGGTTATATAAAGTGTTCGCAAAAATGAATGGAATAGAAACTTGATTTACCTATAGAACATCAATGACTTTCTCAATCTTTTTTATCGATTTACTAACAAAATTCTTATTTGTTATAGTTAGTTTGATAGCTTTTTGAGGGCAAATTTCCACACAGCGTCCGCAACCCCTGCATTCCTCGCTGATTTTTGCATGCCCATTATTATCCAAGTAAATTGCATCAACAAAACATACATTACCTAAACATGTGCCACACCCAATACATGCTTCAGTTACTTGTACTATAATTCCCGGCATTTTCTGTACTTTTGATCCAATTTTAGGAGCTAATACTGGTGAAACTCTCCATAAACAACAACACGGGTCACAATTACAAATTGATAGGAGTTTATGTCCTGGCTTTACCCCTAACCATTGTTTATCTAATAAGTTTCGGCCAATCATATGAACTAAACCTGCCTCTTTACATTTTCTTATATGCCTTAAGGCTTCTTCTTTTGAAACCCTTCTTCCAAGTTGAGGATTAATCCCTAAAACTGCCTTTCCTAAGAAAAGACAGCCCAAAGACCGAGGATAATCATTGCATTGCATAGACTCTCTACAAATGCAGAAATTCATAATCCAATGATATTTAGATTTGTTGATAAAATGCTCTAGAACCTTAGAGGGTAATACTATGTCAGGTTGTTTTTCAATCTCTTCATTTATTTCAATAATTTTATCTAGGGGTAAATATATGATTTTATCCCCTTTAAATAATAAAAAATCAAAAATCTTGCCTAGAATAGGAACCCTAGTTAATTTTGCGATGAATTTAACATTAGGAATAGCTTTCTTTAACAATTGAACAAACCATAGAGGGCGTGCCATTGAACGTTACACCTAATAAATTAAGAAAAAATGCTTAGTGTAGTTATAATTTAAGGTTTTACTTCTAATATAATTTTATTTTTTAAATTTCAGTTATTTATATCAACTTTAAGATAATTTTATATAGTTTAGGGATGTAAGTTTTATTTATTTAAGGTGATTTAAATATGAATATTGATCTTAACCTTTTAAGGAATTTAGAGAAATCTATTGATACTGTACATCCAGAAAAGGGGAAGATTCCGATAAAAATATTAGGTTTTGGGGAAATTAGCTTAGTTTTTGAAATTTTAGATGATCCGAGGCACTTAGCTTATAAGAGAATTCCAATTTTTGACAATGAACAACAAGTTAAACGCCATATATGGGCTTATAATAAATATAATCAATTACTTAAAGATAGGGTGGGATTGAATATTCCTGATTACGATGTCGCTTGGTTTAAAGACCACAAAGACACTATTCAGTTCTATTGTGTTCAGGAGAAAATTGATTCAAATTCAGTAGGAAATAGAGTGATTCATTTACTTAACAACGAGGATATAAAAACCCTCGTCCTTCTAGTTATGAAAGAATTAAAAAAAGTATGGGAATTTAGTAGAAACCATAGAATTTTTGATTTAGGACTTGATGGGCAAATTTCTAATTTCGCAATTATTAATTATGATATAAACCATCCAAGAGTGAATAAAGATACAATACTATACTATTTAGATACAAGTACACCAATGTTCAGAATTAACGGGAAAGAGGCTATGCAAGCAGAACTTTTTCTGAAAAGTGCCCCCTCTTTTTTAAGATGGTTATTAAAAGCCCTTTTTCTTGAAGAAACGGTCGGTAGATATTATGATTTAAGAAAAGTTTCTATAGATCTCATAGCCAATTTCTTCAAAGAGCAAAAAGCTGAATTAATTCCTGACCTCATTAAACTTATAAACAACTTTTTTAAAGAAGAGGCAAACCTATTTGACATTGAACCTATAACTCTTGAGGAGGTTCAAAAGTACTATAAAAGTGATAAAGATATGTGGGTAATTTTCCAAAGTGTGAGGAGATTCGATCGTTTCCTTAAAACAAAATTATTTAGAAAAACCTATGAATTTTATCTTCCCGAAAAAATTAAACGCTGATTTCTTTTCTATTTTTTCTTAAGTAAAATTCAAATTCTCACCAAAACTGGTTGTGATTATGGCTATTACACCAAAAGTATATTTTTCCTCAAATGTCTTTTCTCCATCAGAGATGGGTTCTAATAGTAAAATTGATCAAGACAGTAGGGAAAAAATTAAATCGCTTTGGAGAAGATTAAATGACTTAGCAGAAGTAAAAATGTTTGAAGGCAGATTTCCTAAGAAGACTGAACTTCAGAAGAATATTCAAGAATTTAATCCTGATATAATAGGATGTCATTTAAGCCATAACATTTCTTCAGATATTCTAATGAATTCAAACATCTTTGCAGTTTGCACTGCCACTGTCGGATATAATCATATACAAAAAACAGAAAAGGATGACATTATTATTACCCACACTCCAGGAGTACTTCACAAAACAGTTGCTGATTACACTATTGCATTAATTATGGCAAATTTAAGAAATATTATTGACCTTCATAACTATGTATGGAATGGCAAATGGTCATCAATGGATAGATGGGACTTAGATCAAAATTTAACCTCAACTATTTCTAATAAAATCATTGGTATTGTAGGTTTAGGAGAGATTGGCAAGGAAGTAGCAAGAAGACTATACAATTGGAATTTAAGGATATTTTATTATGATATAAATCGTATGGATGAATTTGAAAAAAGTTATCCTAACATTGAATTTAAAGATAAATTAGAAGATCTATTTAGAGAAGCAGATATAATAACACTTCATATTCCATTAAATAAATACACAGAAAAGATTATAAATAAAAATTTATTAAAATTGATGAAAAGAGATGCCCTTTTAGTAAATACGTCTAGAGGCCAAGTACTAGATTTTAATGCATTATTAGACCTTTTAGAAGAAGGAGAAATTAAAGTTAATTTTTCTGTTGATGTCTTTCCAATTGAACCAATTGAACCAGAAACTTTAAGCAGAATTAAAAATGTTAAAGAATTGCATCCCGAATTAAGAATTTTAGTTATGCCTCACAATGCGAGTGCGGATGCTAAAACTCGAGCTAAAATGCTTATAATGTTCTTAGAAGATATTATTTCTATTCTTGAATCAAAAAGTATTAATGATTTTAAAAAGGTTCATTTAATTCCAGAACAAAAAAGTAAAATATCAAAGAAAGATTGGAGAATATATTCATATTGGAATAGAATGAGAGAGGATTGAAAGATTATGATTCGAACGTTTATAGCAATAGAGTTAAAAGATGAAACAACTATTCAAAAAATTCTATCATTTAATGAAAGGTTAAAACAAAACCAACCGAAAATTAAGTTCGTTGAACCGAAAAATTTACATATTACAGTAAAATTCTTAGGAAATATTCCTGAATCATTAGCTCCAAAAATTTATGCCATTTTAAAAGAGGAAATAAATGCACCTTTCTTTAAAGGAAAAATCGTTGAATATAAACTGAAAGGTATTGGTCAATTTAATCGCTATTCAGTATTATGGATCAAACTCATAGGTGATATTAAGTTTTTACAAGATATTAAAGATAACATTGAGGATTTACTAAACCAGAAATTAAATATCGCACGAGATAGACGAAAACAATTTACTGCACATTTGACTATTGGGAGGTTAAAGTCCAATCATATTAATTATAAGAATTTTGATACATTTAAGAGAATAATACATGAAAACAAAAATCTCGAATTTGGTATTTTTAATATAAATGAATTAAAACTAAAAAAGTCAGAATTGACTCCTCAAGGGCCAATTTACTCGGATTTGGTTTATTAGATGTCAAAAATACCTATTAAGGCAATAGTGTGGGATTTGGATGGAACATTAATCCACTTTAAAATTGACTTTATAAAAGCACGAAAAGAAGCTATTAAAGTTTTCATTAAGTATGGAGTCCCTAAGAGACTGCTTAGTACAGAGTTTAAAGCCTTAGATAATGTTCAAATTGCTAAAGATTATTTTACATCAGAGAACTTATCTGAGTTTAAAGTGAAGAAAATAATGAGTGAGGCAAATATAGTTATAGCTAAAGTAGAATACGATGCTGCTATAAATGCTATTATGGTGAAAGGAATAGATAAGGTTTTAGAATTCGTTCAGAAATTCAATCTTAAACAAGCAATTTTTACGTATAATACAAAAGAAAATGCTGAGATCTCTCTTGAAAAAGTTAACCTCTTACACTATTTCGAGGTAATTATAGGCCGCGATAATATAGATAACCCAAAACCACATCCAGATCATTTAAATCTTATCTGTAACAAACTTTCTGTAAAACCTTTAGAAATTGTTGTTATTGGTGATATGGGAAGAGATATTGAAGCAGCTTTAAATATAGGAGCCCATTCCATACTTATCTATACAAAATTATCAAATTACTTTGCTTCAAATCTTTATGACAAAGCAGATATAATAATAAAACCTAATGAAATTCCTGTTAAATTAATTAAGGCAATTAAGAATTTAATGTAGAAATAAAAAAAATTATAAATAGAATTCAAACTATTAATGACATAAATTTATTTTAAAATACAATTTTATTATAAAAAGGGTTTAAGTTTAAAAAATGGGAAGAATAGAATTTGACCTTGATGTACTAAAGCCACATCAACCAGATAATTTTGACTTAGCGAAAGCTCTGGAAGAAATTCCGGGTGTAAAATTTGTACAGATTAAAGTTGATGAGATTGATCAGAAGACAACCTCAGTTTTCATTACAGTAAAAGGAGATGATGAACTTTCGTTGGATACTCTCAAAGAGGCTTTAGAGGATATGAACTGCGCTTTACACAGTGTAGATAGAGTTCAAATTGATAAAAGAACCTAATTTTTAGGAAGAAAATTATAATGTCTCAACAATCATCTCCAAAAGTATTAAAAGTGTTAGAAGAAAAGGGGGAAATCCCTGATGAATTAGATTACGCCCTAATGATTTATTTATTACAAAATCATGGTCCTGGTTATACAGCATGTCAACCTAAATTAGTAGAGTTAGAAAATGCTAAAAAAGCAATAAAAATGGCTATCGATCATACTTTCATCGATAAAGATAATAGACCAATGGGACTAGGTATCGTTGGAAACTTAATTATAGATTATGATACATTAGAAGTCATATATTGTACACCAACTGAAGAATTGGAGAGCAATATTCAAAAATTAAAGCAATCAGGAACTCAACCGCAACCTCGACCAAAAGGAAAGTACTAAGCAAAAATTTAATTTAAGATGATTGCGGTTTTTATTTTGAAAAAAATTTATTTTTAATGTCATTCTAAAAATATCAAAGAAGATGGCAGTTGAAGAAAGTAAAATTAAATATTTAATCCGGGAATATTTATTAGAAGAAGGTTTATTAAGACAAAATTTACCCGATAGCGAACAAAAACTAGAATTTGGGTTTCGATTTGTATTTCCTCCTACTCCCATTGGACAGAAAATGATTGCTTTAAAACCAAAAAATAAAAATCTAATTGTAATATCCAATCCAATCCAAATATCTCCTGAACATGTCACAGCTTTAAATGCTTTGAAAACCAATAAAAAAATGCGTTTCTTTATGGATTTGAGAAAATTTTTCCTCGTAAAGGATGTTTTCTTTAGAATTGATATCCAAAATTATCGTTATGAGATTAGCGATCAAATATTTCTTAATGATGATAATTTAATTTCAAAAAATGATTTTTTTAAAAGTATACGTAAAGTATTCACTTGCTCAGCATATTCTAATATGATCCTGAATGAATATTGTTCCTCAACAATGAAACCAGAAGATTTCCCCAAATCTAAGGATTTTAACTCAAATTTTTCATTATATTCCTAATGGGTGAGTCATAATTTTTAAAAAATGGCTACGTGCTCTAGGAAAACTTGAATATATCCAAGGAAAAAATAGACCAAATGTGGAGTGTATCCTTTGCTCTGTAAGAGATAATGAGGAGAGTGTGAGGTCATTAAAAATTTATCACGATAATATTCTTTTCATATCTTTAAATCTTTATCCATATAATCCAGGTCATCTGATGATCGTTCCAAATAAACATATTACTCAATTCACAGAGTTATCAAAAGAAGAAATAATCCATTTAATGAGAACAGTTCAAGGCACTCAAATGCTTTTGGATCATATTTATATTCCAAAAGGCTATAATATCGGAATTAACCAAGGAAATATAGCTGGAGGGAGTATAGAACATTTACATGTTCATGTTGTGCCTCGTTATAGTTCGGAATTAGGTTATATAGATATTGTGGCTGAAACTAGGGTTGTTCCAGAAGGTTTAAATTCAGTAAAAGAAAAATTAGAGCAAAATATTAACAAATTTTTGAACCAAAAATTTTTTGAGAATTTTTAAAAATTAAAAATAAAAAAAATAGATCAGTAAAAATTAATTGCACTTAATTATCGAGTAGCATTCCTTACATCAGCTGCAGTTACTCGCTTTCGTTTATCCTTTTTGCAAATTTCTAAAGCCATCTTAGTTGTTTCAGCAGCCTTTTTCTCGAGAAATCCTATAAGTTTATCTAATGCTTCGGCGGCAACTAGATCTGCTCCTTCTTTTTTCATCAACCTTCTAATAGGCGCCTTTGCAATATAAGTCTCGCCCTTCTTAGCTTTTGGTGCAGCTTTCTTTTTAGCCATAATTTTATTCCTCCACTTACTTTTTTATTATATTCTTGTTTTTTTTTGATTGATAATTAATATTAACTACTCATTTCTCTTATATAAATGTTATGTTTCGAAATAGTACTTTAAGCAAATTCTGTTAATTGGATTTTTTAGATCTAAAAGGTGCTAAATATATTTAGACCGACAAAATAGCATCAATAAAATAAATTTTTAAATTTTATTAAATAGCAAATAAATTTTTACCGATTTCTTATATTTACTAGATATTAATTTCGACAAGATCTACTAAATCTGTATTATAACAAATTATATAAGATAAAATTTTGAAGTTAATCAAAAATTTGAAAATTGCAATATTCTAAGATTTTGGAGATATTTTTATTTCCAATAACTTAATCGAATAAATTACTATTTTAAATGGAATTTCGAAAGTAAATTAATATTAAAGGTACCTTTTCTGCTAAATCTTTATTTCAAACTTCAGATTATAAACAATTGAAAAATATGATCCCTAAATTTCCATTTTAGGTAATCTCTTCTACATTGATGAATATAATTTGAAATGTAATGATTCATACGTTTATTTGAAACTTTTTAGTTTTATTCTAGAAAATAAAATTAAAATATAAAATATTAGATATGTTATACAAGAGAAATAAATATGCAAAATAGGATGGATTTTGACCGATAGCCTAGAGAATCCTAATGAATCTGATATTGAAGATGCTTTGCAAACACTCGGATTTACTAAAAATGATTCTAAAGTGCTCATTACTCTTGCAAAATATAAAATTCTTAGCCCAGCAGATATTGCTAAGTATTCTGGAGTAGATAGGGCAAGAGTGTATGATAGTCTTAATAGGCTAATAGAAAAAGGTTACATTCAAAAGGAACCTGTTAAACGTGGTGCAAATTATCAAATTATTCCCCTTGAGACTATATTTAGATCAATCCGAGAGGACTATAAAGAAAAAATTAATGATACTATGATTATTGAAAAAGCGATTAGCGAATTAGAAATCGAAACAGATGAATCAGAACCGCGGGTATGGGCAATAAGCTCAAGAGAAAAAATCAGAAAGAAAATTAAGGAACTCATTGAAGCCGCAGAGGCACGTATCTACTTTATAATAACTCCTGACTTATTAATGGAAGAATTAGGAGGTTATGAATGGATCTTAAAGTTACTTTGGAACAAAAAGTTTTCCTCAAATATTCAAATGGTTATTGCATTAAAATATTTTGAAACTCTTAAGGAGGAGATTAAAAAATTACTGAAAATATCGGTTACCATTCATTCAATAGAAGGCGATAGTGTAATTCCTTTTGGGTTACTAATCACAGATAATGATTTTCTGCTAACAACCTTAGATCAGGTGACTGAAGCACCTGAATATACTACAGGTTTGTGGTTAGAAAATGGCCTTCAAAAACAAATAGTAGGTTATGAACACCTTTTCAAACATTTTATTAGCTCAGAATGTAAAGAAATTAAATTAACAACTAAAAAAGTATCACCAACACCATAAAATTCCAAAAAAATATATATAACACAATTTTTAATTAATTACAAGATTTTGGCGGTTTTATAAAGAATCTGGGGTGCTTAGTATGAGTTATAGGGGTAAAGCATTAATGGTTGGATCTCCTAATGTTGGAAAAACAAGTCTGTTAGCTCGATATGTAGACAATAAATTTAGTGATGTATATCACCAAACAATAGGAGCGAATTTCCTGATTAAAGAAATTGATTTGACCAAAATAATTGATAATGTTAGGATTGAAAACCCTGAACTACGGCGAGATATTAGCCAAAAAGGTTTTAAGCTATACTTTTGGGACGTTGGTGGTCAACAAGATAAATTATTTGCCAATGAATATTACTTTGTACAAGCAGTCGGAGCTATGGTAGTTTTTAGTTTAAATTCTTATGAATCGTTCAAGGATCTTGACTTTTGGATATCAAAATTGAGGGAATTAAGTGGAGAGGTTCCATATATCCTTGTGGGTAATAAATCAGATTTAAGGCAAGAAGTTGACAGAGAAATGGTTGAGGATAAAGCTAAAAAGTTAAACATAGAATACTTTGAGACTTCAGCGAAATTAAATAAAAATGTAGATTTGGCATTTGAAAGCCTCTCAATTCAAATTTTAAATAATTTAAGGTAAATTCATTTAATCGAATTTATAAACTAATTTTAATTTAACCTAATATTGAAATTTGAATAAGTCAGTTCATAATGAGTTTCTTATTAGTTCCAATAGCACCTTTATCAAGAACAAAATCTCGACTTCGAGATTGTTTTTCAAAGCAACAACTTAAAGAATTAACTATTGCCATGTTCAAAGATTTAGCTGTTAAACTAGAAAAAGTAGATTGTTTTGATCATAAAATTATCTATTGTAATAGCACTGAAATTCTAAATTTAGCCTCAGAATATGGGTTAATTTCTATTAAAGAGAAACTCACTAAGCCTAGAAAATCATTTGATAAGGTTATTGGCGATTTAAATCACATTGCTATTAAAGACTATAATGCAAAAAGGACAATTTTTACTTTTTTGGACATAATATTAATTTCTGTTGAAAATTTTTATGAAATCGATGAACTTGTTAAAAGAAATCAATTGGTTGTCTGTCCTGCTATCCATTCAGCTGGCATATCTTTATTAGGAAGAAATCCTCCAGATATAATCCCTACTTATTTCTCAGAACCAGATATCCCTTCTTTAGTAGCTCTATTAAATAAAGCATATGAAAGTAAATTAAAAGTTGAAATTTATGATTCATTTAGAGCTGGTTTTGACATAGATATAAAGCAAGATTTAGCCCTTGCTTCCGAATATTTAAAAATTCTTAACTTAACTAATACTGAAACATATAAATTTCTAAAAAAGAATCTAAATCTTTCATTAAGAAAGAGGAATATAAAGAACAATAGAGATTTTGAATTAAAATAACTCAAACAATGAACTATTAAAAAGAAAAAGTTATATTTAACTTTAACTCTTCTTTTATCGTATCCTCTACTAAATTCTGGAATTCTTCTCTTTCATCTTTTAAGGAAGCTAAATATTTCATGTAATCCTTATTTTTCCTATCCAAATCACTCTGAATATGCTCTAATTTAACAGTATTAGTGGAAATTTTATTTTTAATATCTTCAACTTCCTCAAATAATCCTGCTGTTTTTATTTGATCTTCTAATGTTTTAATCTCTATTCTAAAATTTCTAAACTTCTCAATATCTTCATGAATTTTCTTATCATCGAATATTGTGTTGATCTGCTCGATAGTCTTTTCTTTAGTGTCGCTTTTTAAATTTAATTTATTTTCTTCCAATATATGACGCAATTGAACTAATAAATTCGTAAAATTTGGTAAATCTTTTCTTTCTTTACTTAAAATTTTTATCGGATCTTTAAGGAAGTTTTTCAAAAATTCAGTATCAAAATTTGATATGTGAAATGCTTCACTTTCTATTTCATGTTTAAGTTTTTTAAGAGCCTTTTTAAAACCTAACTGGTCGTTAATTTTAATCCTTAATTTAAATAGCTCATCTCGCTTTTCATCTAAATCTTTAAATAAATCATCTTTTTCTAGTAGCTTTAACTTTTCATTCAACTCTGATGCATAGCTTTGCTGAACCTGTAATTCTTTTTCAAATTGATCTAAATCTAATTTTGCATGTTCAATATTCTCCCTTAGGCTAAATAGTTTAGGTAGTTTTTTTAACAAGTATTCCGCTTCCTTTAGATCCTCATATTTCTTTCTAAGGAATTGATCTAGTACTGCTTGTTTCTTCTGTAATTTTCGGGTGATATAATTGAGTTCTTTTATTTCAGGTTGAACTTCTTTCTGAAATTTTGGTAAAGATTTTCGGGCAATCTCATTAATGTTAGTAAACAATTTCTTAATTGAATTTAATAAACTGAGTATATTATCGTAATTTAATTCCTGTTCTGGAATTTCTATCTCATCAATTTCCTTCTTAATACGATCTGAGAAAAAGTGTAAGGATTTTAGTGCTTTCTCTTCTATCTTTCCTTGTCCTGCCTCAATAAAATGATCCATACAAACCTTAATCTCTATTAAATTCTCCCTTATCTCAGATATAAGCTTTTGAACAGCTTTTTTAACTTTTGAAAATTGAGAGTTCAATCTATCTTTATAAAAACTTTCAAATTCTTCTAATACTATTTCTCTCATTTTAAATCTTAATTTTTTATAGATTCAATTATTTTTTTACCATTCATATATTTCTGTAAAACCTTAGGAATTCTGATCGAATAATCTTCATTCTGATAGTTCTCTAATAGGCAACAAATTGTACGTGTCGTCGCAATTGCCGTTGAATTTAAGGTGTGGACTATTCTTTTCTCTTTTTGGCTACCGACTTTTCCCATCCTAATTTTTAGCTTACGTGCTTGGTAATCTAAGCAATTACTACAAGAAACTAATTCTCTATATGTTTGTGAGCCTGGAAACCACGCCTCAAGATCATACTTTTTAGCAGCATTATCATTTAATACACCTGAAGCTATATTTACCACTCTATAAGGAATTCCTAATTCTTTATAAAGTTCTTCTGAATTTAAAAGTAATTCTTCATGAAAATCCCATGATTCTTCAGGGTCACAAAAAATAAATTGCTCTATTTTTTCAAATTGGTGAACACGAAATATGCCTAAAGTATCTTTACCATGTGATCCTGCCTCACGTCTAAAGCATGAAGATACTCCAGCATATTTTAGGGGTAATCTTTCGGGGTCCAAAATTTCATTATAATGAAAAGCTGCTAACGTTTGTTCAGATGTAGCAATCATATATAGATCCTCATCTTGTATTTTATAAAGTTGTTCTTCGAAATCTGCCAATTCTGCTGCTGCTTTAATTACTTCATACTTTACAAAAAATGGTGTCCATAAAGGACTATACCCTTTTGAAATTAATTTTTCTAATGCGTATGTCATTAATGCAAGATTTAATGATACAATATCACCTTTTAAGTAATAAAATCTCGAACCTGCTATCTCAGCAGCCTTTATAGTGTTCACACCATCAATTCCTTCAATTAAATCAACATGAGATAAAGGTTTAAAATTAAAATCGGGCGGTTTTCCCACTGTATGTATAATTTCATTATCCTCATCAGTTTCTCCAATTGGAACAGAACTATGCAATATATTTCCAACCAAATAACGATACTTATCGCGTTCCTCCTTAAAGTCTTTAACTTCCTTGTCCAAATTTTCTATTTGATCTTTTAACTGTTTAACTTCAAGCTTTAAATCGTTAGCTTCTGCGGTTTTTCCTTGATTCATCAGCTTTCCTATACGCGGAGATAACCTGTTTCTTTCTTGTTGTAATCTTTGAAGTTCGGTTTTTCTATTCCGCCATTTTTGATCTAATTCAAAAACTTTTTTAGCATTAGTAGGATCTTTAAACCTTAATTTCTCTGATTTAATAACTTCTTGTAAATTTGTGCGAAATAATTCGAGATCTAGCAATGGTTATAACACCAAATTCCCAATCATCTTACTCTTAATATTTTTATATTATTAATGATTAAAATTTTTTGAATTTCTAGCTGCTCTATATTAATATAAAAAAAACACTAATCAGTAATTCTATCCATAATATTTGACTTTAAAAGCGCGGTTTTAATCTTTTTTTTATTATAACCAACAATATCAATTAATCTCATGATTTTTATTCTTGTTGCCTTTCCTTTTATACCCTCTTCAACCATGAATTTTTTAGCAAACTCTTCTTTAAAACTCTCCTTTGGTTCTTTCATATTAAAATTAAATTTAAAATTCAATAAAAAGATTTTATAGGATATTTTTCAAGAATTAATTTTGTGTATTTTCCAGAAAAATTATATTATCTCTAACATTCCTAAAGGCAGTAAATAATTCATTGAATTATAATAAGTACTCTTTTAGGTGGTATTAAGAAAGGGTGGATTTATTGTCTGAAAAACAGACCATTGATGAAATAAGAATTGGAGTTTATATTTGTAGATGAGGAATCAATATTGGCGCATATATAGACTGTGATAAGATTAGAGATTTTGTAGCGCAAGTACCAAATGTAATTATAGCTAGAATCAATAACTTTACTTGTAGTGATCCAGGACAACAAATAATAAAGAACGATATCCTAGAATTAAACTTGAATCGTATTGTAGTAGGTGCTTGCACTCCTAAAATTCATGAACCTACTTATAGAGCCGTTTTAGCAGAAGCAGGCTTAAATCCCTACTATTTTGAGATGGTAAATTTAAGAGAACAATGTTCATTCGTCCATCAAGATGATATAGATAATGCTACTGAAAAAGCTAAGAGACTAATGCTTGCTGGTATAAATCGAGCAAGATATTTAGAAGTTATACCCAGAAAAGAAATTCAAGTCACAAAAACCGCTTTAGTAATAGGTGCTGGAATAGCTGGAATGAATGCCGCCTTAGATTTAGCCAATCAAGGAATCCAAGTATATTTAATTGAAAAGGAACCCACAATTGGTGGAAAAATGGCTCAGTTGGATCGAATCTTCCCTACGGACGATTGTGGCATTTGAGTACTGGCTCCGATAATGGTTAATACTTCAAAACATCCTAACATAAATCTTCTAACATATAGCGAGGTCATAGAATTTGGAGGTATTAAGGGGAATTATAAAGTCAAAATAAAAAAAAATCCCAGATATATTAATGAGAGTAAATGTACTGGATGCGGACTTTGCACTTTAAAATGCCCAATCAAAGTACCAAATGAATTTGATCGTTATATTGGAGAAAGAGGAGCAATTTATATCCCCTTTCCTCAAGCAGTACCGAAATATGCGGTTATTGACGAAGAAATATGCATTAATTGCAAAAATTGTGAAAGAGAATGTCCGGCAGAAGCAATCAATTTTGAGCAAAAACCAAAAGTTATTGAACTTGATATTGGGGCTGTAATTCTAGCTACAGGTTGGGATGAGTACCCTATAATGGAAACAAACGAATACAAATATGGAATTTTCTCTGATATCATCACTCAAATAGAATTAGAAAGAATGCTAAGCCCTATTGGTCCTACTGAGGGTCATGTATATAGAATATCAGACGGAAGAGTACCTAGAAATATCGCTATGATTCAATGCGTCGGTTCAAGAAGTTTAAGAGGTAATCAGTATTGTTCGGCTGTTTGTTGTAGTGTGGCATTAAAAAACGCTCAACTTTTAAAGCAGGAATACCCTGAAACTCAAACTACTATTTTTTATATTGATATTCGTACAACCGATAAAGGTAATGAAGAATACTTTAGAAAAATAAGAGAGCAGAACATTAATTTTATCAAAGGGAAACCAGGGGATATAAAACTTAATCCAGATGGTACGATGAGACTATACTATGATAACTCGTTGCTAAATGATGTAGATTTCATGGATTTTGACTTAATAGTTTTATCCACTGGTATGGTTCCATCAAAGGGAACGCAAGAAATCATAAAAGTGATGGGTTTAACTAAGGATTCTAATGGCTTTCTTTCTGAAATACATGGTTGCTTAAAACCTCAAGAAACAAAGAATATGGGAATATATATTTGTGGATGTGCTTCTGGGCCTAAAAATATACCCTATTCCGTCTCTACGGCATTAGCAGCTGCAAGTAAAGCAGCAACTTTACTTTCTCATGATACTATTAGTCAAGAATTAATTATCGCAGAAGTTAATGAAGCATTATGTATTGGTTGTCATCGATGCGAAAAACTTTGCGAATTTGATGCTATTAAAGTAAATGAAGCTAGCATTGCTGTTATTGACGAATTGCAATGTAAAGGATGTGGTGTATGCATTTCTTCTTGTCCAGCAAGAGCTTTAGATCTGAAATATTATAGAGATAAGCAATTTGAAGAGAAAATAAAAGGAATAGTGATGGGTGAGACAAAAATTGCCAAAATAATTCCAACTTCTATGGAAGATTAAATTTAAAGGTGATAAAATTTTTGAAAAATAAACAAGGACGAAGAATTATAGCTTTTGGTTGCGAAAAATGAGGTTATTCTGTAGCAGATCTAACAGGAACCACAAGAAAAACCTATTCTACTGATTTTCATATGATCAGAGTTAGATGCACAGGGAGGATTGGAATTCATTTGATTATGGAATGTTTTTTAAATGGGGCAGACGGAGTAGCCATTATATCCTGAAAAGAAGGAGAATGTGAATTTGGAAGAGGAAACCTTAATACTTATGAACATGTGAATTTTTTAAAGCGATTATTTAAACATATTGGAATCTCAGAAGATCGAATTGAACAATATTTCTGTTCCGCAGCAGAAGTGGAGTATTTTCTTCAAGCGGTAAGAGATATAACCACTAAGATCAATGCACTTCCTCCTCTACCTAAACTTAAATCCGAAATTGGATGATCTTCCTAAATAAATTTTCGTTGGGGAGAGACAGACTCAAAGCATGAGCTTTCGGAATCAAATATAAAATTAACAAAACATCTGAGAATGGAATCTAAAGAATTGGATTCATGGGAATTTTTGAAAAATATTGCAGAAACTTTAGATTCATATAGGATTCGGGTGTTAATTGATGCTAAAAATGAAATTATAAACTCTAATGTTTATAATGAGGCCCAATATTATCAAATACTATTTGAAATGTTTGATAAAGAGAGAATAAAATATTCTCTCTTGAATTATTTAAATAATAATAAATCTAACGATTTTGAATCACTAAAAAACTTTTCTAAGAAAAATTCAATTTCTAATAAACTAATTCTAAGTAATATAGATTTATTAAAAAATGAGGGATTAATAGAAATACAATACCCTCAAAATGATACAAATGAGGAAGGTAGAAATCAAAAGATAGAAGATTTGCTAATTAAAACTTTAAACAAAAGGCCATCAGAAGTTAAATCTATTTATGAGCCAGTAAGCGTCATTTTTAATTCTAATAATTGTTCTGGATGTGGTTTATGCGCTGGAATCTGTCCAGTTAACTGTATAAACGTATACAATGGTTTCGGAAAAATTGAAGAAGAAAAATGTATAAAGTGTGGACTTTGCTATTACTTCTGTCCAAGGACCTATCTACCAGTAAAATTAATAAACGTGAACCAAAATGGAAATTCTAAAATCACTTTTTCCCCAAAAATTGGTTATTATCTTGAAATTTATTCAGCAAAAACAAAAATAAAGGAAATATCTGCCATATGCCAAGACGGTGGAATTACAAGTACATGTCTTTATTTCTTATTGGATTCAAAACAGATTGACATGGCATTAGGTGCAAAAATGAGCAAAACTCTTTGGCGTCCTGAACCAATGCTAATTAAAACAAAGGAGGATGTATTGAAGACTGCGGGGACTAAATATGTTAATAACCCTACTCTTAGATTACTTAATGAATTGAATAAGCATCAGTCCAAAGTAGCAGTCATTGGAGTACCTTGTATGATGCAAGCATTATTGAAGTCTGAATTTTATAATGTCGCAATTCCCTCATTGTGTCAAATTATATATCGAATTGGAATTTTTTGTATGGAATCCTTTTCATATGAGTCATTATTAAAAATTTCTCAATTATTAGATGTAAAGATTAACGATATAAAAAAGACTGATATTAATAAAGGCAAATTTTTTATCTATACGCAAGAAGGGGAACAATTATCAATCCCAGTTAAAGATATAACTCATTTAGCCAGGAAAGATTGTGAGGTATGTTATGATTTGACCTCAGAGTCTGCAGACATCTCAATTGGCTCTACTGGGGCTCCTGCAGGCTGGAATACTATAATAATTAGAACACTTAAAGGAAAACAATTATTTGATGGTTTAATAAAACAAAATCTGATAGAATATAAAAATATTAAAGAGGTTCAACCTGGATTACCCATGGTTGAGAAAATTGCTAATTCAAAAAGAAATAAATGCTTCAAACATATAAGTGAAAAATCGAAGGAAAATATACGTATCCCTAATTATTAAAGAAAAATACTAGTTAAAATTCACTTAAAAACTCCTTTCTACTATTCTAAACCAAAAAATTAATATTAAATTTCACATTAAAGACTATATCATAAATTGAGATTATAAAATAAAATGAGTTCTATATCTCCAGTACGACCAAAAAATTTCCGTGAAAAAGTATTTTTCAGAAATTTAAGAGCCCAAGTAGATGGAAATGCAAAAGTTGAACATGGTTTGACTCAAATAAAGGGTGTAGGAAAGAGATTAGCCCAAGCCATAATAATGGTCACTGAAATCAACCCAGAAATACGAATAGGAGCTCTTTCAGAAAAGGATATACTTAGACTTGAAGAAATTATATTAAATCCTATTGAGAATGGGATTCCTTCTTGGATGGTAAATCGAAAGAAAGATTTACGAACAGGCAAAGATATCCATCTCATTAGCAACAAACTAGAATTAGAAATCAAACGAGACATTGATAGAATGAAAAAGATGAAAAGCTATAAGGGAGTACGACATCACTTAGGATTAAAAGTAAGAGGCCAAAGAACTAAAAGCACTGGAAGACATGGATTAGTAGTTGGTGTGCTACGTAAAAAACAAAAACTAAAAAAATAGGGTGATTTGATGGGAGATCCACGACGCTTAAAGAAAAAGTTTAGAAAACCAAAACATCCTTACAATAAGGAACGAATCCTTGAAGAACTTGAATTTCTAGGAAAATTTGGACTCAGAAACAAAAGAGAATTCTGGAAAATGAGAACTATGCTTGGAAACTGGAGAAAAATTGCTCGAGAGACTAGAACTCTGTCAAAAGAACAAGCTGCTGAAGCACAAAAAGAATTAATTAAAAAATTGAATCGATTAGGTGTATTAGGTCCTGAAGCTGAATTCGA
>JBHLOY010000021.1:0-26200 GCA_048939995.1 Promethearchaeota archaeon
GGATTAGATGCTATAATTAAGGGGGCACCTTTAAGTCTTATTTCAATAGCCGCAATGGTTCCAGATCATGATGCGAAATTATTTGATTTTAAAGTGGACAAATATCGAGAAAAGAGGTTTCGCAGTGATTTAAACCGATATGATGTAGTAGCTATTACAAGTATGACACCTCAAATATATCACGCATTCGAGGTCGCACAAATGGCTAAAGAACAAGGTTGTCATACAATATTAGGAGGATATCATCCTACTTTAGCACCCAAATTCGTAGCACGCCATCCAGACGTAGATTTCGTTGTTCGAGGTGAAGGAGAACATACTTTTAAAGAATTAATTGATTATCTTGACGGGAATAAAAATAATACTTCATTAAATCAAATTGATGGTTTATCATATAAGGATAAAGATGGAATAGTAAAACATAATGAAGAACGTCAATTAGAATTTAATTTAGATAACTTTCCAATACCTCGAAGAGATTTATTAGATGATGCAAAATATGTTTATTTAGGTGCAAGAGTAGCTCAACTTGAAACTTCACGTGGTTGTCCCCATAATTGTAAATTCTGTTGCATTATTAAAATGTGGAGGAATTCAAATAAACCTGTAACTTATAGAACAAAATCAATTAAAAGGATCATGCGAGAAATTTATGAAGTCGATTGGAAAAATGATTTTATCTTTTTCTGTGAAGATAATTTTACTATTAAAATAAAACGGACAAAAAAAATACTCGAGACTATGATTCGGTCGGGAGTCCCAAATAAAATTTACTTTTCCTGCCAGTCTCGAGTTGATACATTATATCGAAACCCTTTTTTGGTTGATTTAATGCATAAGGCAGGTATGAGACAAGTTTTTCTAGGGATTGAATCAGTTCACCAACAAAGCCTTGATGCTATGAATAAACAAAATACTACTCCTGAAATGGTTAAAAAAGTTGTATCTATGCTTCAAGACCGGGGAATTTCCATATTTGGAGGCGTTATTATAGGATTTCCAGGTGAAACTAAAACAATGGTGAGACAAAATATTCAATTTGCTCGATCCCTCAATCTCACTTGTATTCAATTTACTCCCATTACCGCATTTCCGGGAACAGAGTTCTACAATGAAATGTCAAAAAAGAACATGGTTACTTCTAAAGATTATAGGCATTATGATTTATTCCATCCAATGATGCATACAGAACAACTAACAACTAATGAAATATATAAATTAGTAGGGGAAGCATATTCAGCATATTATCTTAGTAAAGGTTGGCTTCAAATGCTCATAAAAAGATATACTAATCCTTTTGGTAAATTTAATTGGATGGGCCGAAATGTACCACGCTTTGCTAAAACTGTGATTAAAAGCGGAAATGATATGCTTCATTCAATGGGAATGAATAAATCGATAATTTCTGATGAATTAAAAGAATTTATGAAATACGGAATACCCGATACAAAATTAATGACTAAAAAATCTGATAAAAAAATCGAGAATATCATTTATACTAGAAAAACACAAAAATTGGCAGAAATCCCATCCACCTCATCATATTAAAACATTTAAATTATTGAAATTATAGGTCTAAATTTGCTAGTATCTGAAATATCTAAACCTTGATAAATTTATCACATTTTTTTAAAATTTTATAATTATATTAAATGTTCAATAATAATTCTTAAAATTGCATACATCTCTTTTTTATAAAAATCTTTCAGAGATATATATTTTAAATTCAAATGAAGAAAGTTATCCATAATATGCAATCTCCTAAATTGGAGTATTTCAATGGGCAATTTTTAAAAAGGGATAAGATACTCTATCGACATTATCAAGAAAACATTGTTAAGAGTTGTCTTAAAAAAAATTCTTTGGTAGTTTTACCCACTGGTTTAGGAAAAACTATTATTGGCATTTTACTTGCAGTAAAAGCTTTGGAAAAATATCCAGAGTCTAGGATCTTGATCTTAGCCCCAACAAGACCATTAGTTTCCCAACATAAATCATCATGCCAAAAATTTTTAAATTTTGATAAGGAGACGATAACTTCATTCACGGGAAAAATAAAACCAGATAAAAGAATGCTGCTTTTTAATAATTCTCAAATAATAATTTCTACACCTCAAATAATAAAAAATGATATTGAAAGAGGTAGATATGATTTAAAACACGTTTCTTTAGTTATTTTTGATGAGGGTCATCGAACTAAAGGAAATTATGCTTATAACTTTATTTCTAATGAATATATCTCTACATGTACAGATCCTTTGATCTTAGCTTTAACAGCATCACCAGGTAAAGATTATCTCCATATTCAACAATTGTGTAATAATTTGTTTATCGAAAATGTTATTTTCAAATCCTATGAAGACAATGATGTCCAAAAATATATATATAATATCGATACGTTTTTAGAATTTGTAAATGTCCCAATTAAAGTTTTAGAGATTAATGCTGTATGGTACAATCTATTTGAAAAATATTTGAGACTTTTTATTGAATGGGATTTAATGAAACCCAATAAACCTTATTATTCAAAATTAGAATTTCTAGCACTTGCTCAAGATTTAACTCTTTCATTACGATATGAAAATGGATATGAATCTGAATTATCAGAAGAAGAATATAATGATTTATTATATTATCAAAATCCAAAAGTTATCGATATCATTAAGGAAAAAGATCTTAATATTCAAACAATCTATTCTTATTGTTCAAGTTGTATTAGCATACTGCATGGTAAAGATCTATTAGAAACCCAAAATTATTCTCTTTTTAAATCATTCTTAGAAAAAATTGCTTCCAAATCAAGCCGAAACATTTTATCAGCAAAAAGGATCACTAATTCAGAACATTACAATTTCATTAGGACTCTATTAGAAAATAGTATCAATGAGGAACTAGCGCATCCGAAAATCGATAAGATATTTTCCATAATTAAACAGGAAACTGAAGATTACAATAATCGAACTATTCTAGTTTTTACCCAATTCCGCGAGATGGCAGAATATCTAAAAAATGAAATTAATAATAAGTTTAATGAAAAATTAAATGTAGAGAAATTTATTGGTCAGGCATCTAAATCTGGTGATATTGGATTCCCTCAAGATAGACAAATAGAAATTCTTGATGAATTTAGGGAAGGAAAAATAAATGTTTTAATTGCGACTAGTGTTGCTGAAGAAGGTCTTGATATTCCCAATGTGGATGCAATAATTTTCTATGAGCCTGTTCCGTCTGAAATCCGTTTAATTCAAAGAAGAGGTAGAACTGGAAGGCACGCGCCCGGTAGGTGCTATATTCTTCTTACTCGAGGAACCGTAGACGTTCCCTTTCATAAAGTAGCTTTACGGAAAGAAAATATAATGAATTCAATTCTCTTAAAACCTAAAAATTTAGCTTTGTGTGATTCAATAGAACGGGAAAAAATTAAATTTAACACACAATTGTCTTTTAATCAGTTAGATATTCTCAAAAATTTTAAAGATCGCAGAGATAGAGAGAGAGAATTCCTTGTAAACCGTTCAGTTGATGAAATTATTATAGAAATAGATAATTTTCTCGAAAGTGAAGAATATAAAAAGTTAAAGGAACACGGGATAACCTCTCTAAATGAGATAATCAAATTTGATAAAAAAAAATTAAAAAATTCTTTATTAAAAATAAAAGGGAAGAAACCCAATCAACTTAAAAAGAAAAAAGTAAGTTTAAATAAAAATGTAAAGACTCTTATCAATATAATTAAACTCTATGGGATAGAGGGCACAATAAACTTTATAAAACTTCAAAACCTTGCAGGTGAGGAAGATTTAAAAGATGACAAGTTTTATATTCACTTTAATCACGCTTGTCATTTAGGTTATCTACGTAAAGAATCTAATCTAGTCAAATTAGTTTCAGATTACGAATAAAACTTAATTTAAATCTTATCTTGTCTTTTTCGCTTAATTAATAAAAATATGGCAAGAGCAATGATTAAGATGATTAGTAAAATATAAATAGTAGGCCCTGTGACACTTGATAATGAGATAGTAATAGATAAAATTGCAGCTAGGAATGTAAATATGCTATAATTTTGACTGGTAAAACTCTTAAGCCGTCTCCAAAACATATATAGCCTGAAATTCATTTTTTTCATAACTTCCAGTTCACTTTCATCTAATTTTTCTATTACTTGGGGATTTTCATAATATAATCCAATTTGAGGATTATATTTACCTTTTAATTTTTCAGAACTAATTAAAGAGATTAAATATTCTTGAATCTTCTGTTTTTTCATATTTAATTCATTTTGGAGAAAACTAATGGTTAAATATTGATCTGTAACAGCTTTAATTGCCATCGAAACATACGATTTGACAATCAATTCTTCAAGTGATTTTAGTTTTTCATTTAACAATTCTCTATAACCTTTAAGGAATTGTTCAAAATCTTCGAGTAAATACTTATTCTTGTTTTCAAAATTCTTCGATTTTCTTTCATACTCTTTTACTGATTGCTTCATATTCTTCGTGATTTCTTTGATCTCTAAATCGATTTTTTTTTCTCTTTTTTGTATCTTAATATTAGCACGCTTGAATTCTTTATACTCGATATAATCCTCCACTTTAGTTTGAAGGGTGCCTAACAACTGGCTTAAATATATTTTTGTCTTATTAATTCTTTCCATTAATTCATTTCGATAGGTTTCATCTTTTAATCTATTAATATCTTCTACAATTTTATTCAATTTAATATCATAGAAGTTTAAAAACTCATTCTTTCTTGAAACGTAAAATTCTCTAAGTTCAGTTTCAAGTCTTTTAAAACTCGAATTTTTACCCAAAGTATCTTTCAGCTTATCATTGATCTTATCCTCAAGCTCTTTAGATTTAGTATCAAATTTAATTTTTTTGACTTCAAATTGCTCTATTGCTTTTTTGTGAGATTCAAATTTAGTAAGGTCCTCAAAAAATTTTACAAAAGTACCAATAAACTCTGAAAGCAATAAATCATATTCCTTAGAGATAAAAGTTTGTAATTTGTTGAAGAATTTTAAATTCTCTTTTATCTTTTGAATCGCATTCTTTCCATTTTTTAAGATATTATCCAACTCTTTCTGAGTTGTAAGATTTTCCTCTCTGTTTTCATCGATCTTGAGTTCCTTTATTTTTATTTCATATTCATTCCTAATGTGTGCTTCAATATTAGAATATTCATTAATTCTACTTTCCAATTCCAGAATATTTACTGCTAATTTTTTATTTCTTACTCCTGAATCATACAGCGCTAAAATTTTGCCAATCTTTTGCTGGTGATTTTTAATCAATTTGGTATCGATAAAAGTATTTAACTCTTTATTTTTATAAAAAGCATCGTTATGAATAATCATGGTTTTTCGCCCTTCATCTAAGTCTCCTTCAAGTTTAGAAAAATCTATCATTTCTTTTATCAATGAAATTACTGATTTGCACTTTAAATTTAAATTATCGGCTAATTTAGCAAGGTCTATGGTATTAGTATTTCTTTCTATTGTCCATATCTCTATTTCATTGACAATGATTTGATTCACATAATTTTCTTTAAGATTTTTAATTTCTACACTGAGATAATCTTGAAATTTCTCCCATTGAATAATTGAAATAGAATTTTGCTCGAAATTAGGTATTAATATGCTTAAATTGTTTAATTTCTTCAGGTATTGTTTATTTTTATTATCTAATTCTATTAGTATTTTGTCAAAACCGCTAATTACTTCAGTAATCTTAAGATTTTTAGTAGAGTTTAATCTATTTTTGTATGTTTCGAGACTTGTCTTAGATTCTTGCATTTGTTCAGAAATAAAGCTGTCAAAATCATCTATTTTTGCTTTATTTCTCTCTTCAATTACATTGCCCTTAAGAGATTCAACTTGCTCAGCTGTTAAATTTATTATTGATGGTTCTAGTTCATCTAATCTTTCTTCTAAATATTTGTAAAGAAGAAAGAGTTTTTGGTTTTTCTTAATTTGATCTTTAACTAATGATTTCAAGTCTTTTATATCGTCAGTTTTTTGAATAAGCATGAGTTCAGAGTCTTTTCTTATTATTTCGAAAGCTTCTTGAAAATGATTCAAAGAAATTTCATTCTTAGCTTTTTTTGTAATATCTGAAAACCCAGCCCTGATCTCTTCTTTTACACTTTGTATTTTTTCAAGTGTTACATCAAAAAAGGAAAATCCCTCTTTATATTGATTAAAAGTTGATTCAAAATTTTGCTTTAAGTTAACCCAATTCTCGATAATCTTCTTATGTTTCTTAAGAACGTTCTCTTCTTTTATTGTAACTTTTTGAGATATTTTATAAATTGTATTATCATATTTTAGTATACTATTCTGGATTTTATTGAATTCTTCTCTTATTAAGTTATAACCATTGGTGTTATAACCCGAATCCAATTTTTCTCGGAAAAACTTGCGGAAAGAATCTAATACTTTTGTAATAAACTCTCCAATTTCAAAAATTCTATTTTCTAACTCATCTAGAATTATATCAAATTTTTTAACTACTTCTTTTTCTCGAATTTTTTCATTAAGGTATTTCTCAACTTGATTTAACTTTTTCTGGATAATAGAGTATACCTTTTTCCATTGATTAATTTCCGTAACTAAAACAGCTTGTATGTTTATATAACTCATTTCTTGACTAAATGAATTTTCAATATTTTCATTTAAAAAGTCAGCCTCTAATAGAGCATTTCTTAGGATAAATTTCATCCGTTCCTTGGCATATTCAATTTCATCTAAAAGTAAATAAGATTCTATTTCCTCTTTTATTTGCGTCGACGTACTTTTCAAGGTTAATGTCATATTATAGATGTCATTTTTTATATCACTCAATTTCTCTTTTTCTTCGAAAAGTTTTTCTGTATCTATTTCCATGTCAGAAATTATAATATTATCCAATATAAACTCTAAATAGAAATAGTATTTTGGTTTTCTAAGAAATCTTGTTTTAGATCGTACATTTCCTTGAAAAAAATTCCTTTTAATCATATCCATCATTAGAGGTAAAACATTCTCTTTAATTTTTAAGGGTTCTAAACGATGGTCCTCCTTATATTTCTTGAGAATATCCGAAAGACAAATGATACTATTTTGTCTTATTTGGGTATTTATCTCAGTGGCTATCATTTTTAGACCCTCCCCGAGAGATCTAAGATAATTGCTAAACTCAATTGTATTGTCCATAATTTTCAGTTTAAAATTATAACTCAAATTGATATATAAGATTATTTCTTCAATCCCATGAGTTAAACCAAAAGAACTTCTTATCTGTTTAATATCTATAAATCCTTTCTTTTCTATTTCCTTAAAAATAACCCTTTCAATTTCTCCAATAAACTTCTTCCAGATAAAAGATAAAAGAATTATAAGTTTCGATAGATTAGTCGACAAATCAAGTGTTTCCAAATTATTATATTCACAAATTTCTTGAATACTTTTGTTAAGAAACGAGTAAATTCTAGCAGGATTGTAATCAACCAACCATGAAAAATTATTAAAAATATATATTATCCAAAAAGTATCATTTATATTACCTTTCTCATTAGAGAAACTGAATCCGCCATCTTGCATTTGAAATTGATTAAAATAGTAAAGTTCTTTATCCTTTACATCCAATTCTAAATCTAAATATTTAATTGCTAAATACTTATATAGCATAGAAGGAAGTTTCTTTCTATTAGTTAAATAAGAGCGAAACTGTTCTCCAAATAATCTCACATCACTTCCCAGAATCGTCAAGATTTCAAATATATAAAATAAAGTTTCAGCAGTATATGGATGTTTATGAATTTCGCACTTTTTATCAAGACAGTGAAGGAAAATATCACCCTTTTTATGATCATATATGAAATTTTTCAATTTTCTGATAATATCACTCTTTCCTTTCGAAGAATAATACTCATCCAAAACTCCTAATATATTCAAGCAAGCTAAAGCATAATACGTGGACCAAACGTCAGGTAACGTTTCTAACAAAGGATTTGGTTTAAAACCTATTTGATCTTTTTCAATTACATCAATTTCACATGATTTTACAAAATCATAGAAAAATTGCCTTTGGTTTACTAAATCTTCTTTAAGGTATTTTCCTAATAAGATAAACCAATAAAGATATTCTAGATTTAAATTAGGATCTTTTGTTATAACTTTAATACTGGTTTGATAGAATTTTGTGATTTTGTTATAATAACTTATGTGAAAACTCCCTATTTTTTTCCGATCTGTTAATGCAAATGACTCAAAAGGTTCCTTCTTGAATTCTGTGATATAAGGGTACGCAGTCTTCTTTTCTCTATCTATCAACAGAATTTACCTCTTAAGTCCTTTTGATTATAATGATAATTGTCACATTTATTTTTATGTGGAATCAGTATCTATATTGTCTAAAAAATTCTAATGATATTAATTTAGAATAGATAAAGACGACAAATACGAAATAAAAAGGAAAAAAATAAAGAAATTAGAAAAAACTATAATGGAGGATCACTAACGAAACTTAAAGTAGTATTTACTCCCATGTTATCATGCCATATTGGATTTTGAATTATAGATAATGGCATTGGACGAACAGATGGTGGCCAAGTAGAGGCAAAAATAAAGGCATCAAAAATACTTCCATCATGATCTAAAACATCCCAAAACCAATGAAAGAACCATGAACCTGAAAACCCATCTGGATTCTTATTATTTATATAATACCATGCTAATAAGTTCGAAGATGCGCTAACCATAATACAATTGTCTATTTCATACCAACTATTTCCAATGTTAGCATTTGCATTCAAAAAGTTACCACTAAAACAACAATCAACATTAATCATCATTCTCTGGCACTCGATATCCTTAACTAAATTAAAAAATTCGAACTCAGTAATAAAACTATTATCTGCTTCGAAGTGGAAAGTAGCATTTCCATCTGGTAAGACTTTGTTTGATCCATGGTTACACATAAATATGATTAAATAATCTTCGGGATGTATACCAGCAGCAAAAGATCCTGTGTACGAAACATTTAACTCTTGCTTAAATCTTGCTGCTGTAACGCTATCATTTGCAACATCTATCACAGCGGGTATTCCATCATGAATTAAATCATTAGCATAACTATCAAATAAGCTTATATCAATTATTCCATCTGCATCATCCTTATAATAGAGCATGAAAAAGATATTTTCATCTGTATAACCATGATTTTTCAAAATCCAATAAACTTGTAGACCTTGAGCAGGGAATCCATCTGAGTTAATACCGGCAGGTGGAGGAGGTGTAGTAGGATTAGTAGGGTTTTTTAGATCCACTAAAACCCACTTATATATTTCAATATTATCGAAGTAAACAACGTGAATCATTGGGACAAAATTACTTACATTAATTCTCAAAGCTAAAGTTAAATCTGTGATTTCATTTTCAGTACCATTATTACACACGCCAGTAACATTTAATGTAAACCACTGGTTAAATTTCGAATTTTCATTAACAGACCAATCTTCTCTTACTATTGTGTTTGTTGAGTCTTGCCAAATTAAACCAATTTCAACACCTTTTCCAATGGGATCTATTCCGGGATTCTGGATAAAAATATCAGCAGTCATATTATAAAAAGCATAATTGTATAATGGATAATAAATTGAAAAATTAAGTGTATATTGGCCTATAACATTTGGTGGACCAGAGCTCGTAATAGATAAATTTCCATTTATTCCGCTTCTATATTCCCCAATACTATTCATGATATCATTATATGTCCAATTTCCCGGTCCTTTAATTGGGTTATCAAGGTTTGAATCATGGCCTCCATTGAAATCATCCTCTGGTTCACTTCCAAAGAAATCATTAGCACTAGCACAGATAAGAGCCTTTCTCTGACCAATATATTCTCTACCAAAAGGAACAAAGATAAATATTAATCCCATAGTTAAACCAACTATAATAACTATTATAACAGCAAGCGCAATTACTTTTTTCTTCTTCATAAATTTTCACGATAATTGAATTTCTATTCTAATACTATCTTTTTTATTTTAAAATTATACCTTGAAGAAAGATTAGAAAATCTATCAATTTAAATATTAACTATTTTTCTCTAAATTGTCTATTTATTTTATAGTGTATTTATGAATATAGATAAAGCTATTAAATTAGTCCAATCTGAAGGAAATTTAATTGAAAGGGCCAGGTTAGAAGCAATTCTTTGGAATAAAACTCCTCAAAAGGAAATGCTTGAAAATTTATGTAAATTTCAAAAGAAAGATGGCGGTTTTTCCTATTGGGTCAAAGAAGTCAGTGCATTTAAAAGCTATAATCTTATAAAGCTGCTATAATAATAAATCCCTAATTTGGTTAGCGATTATTTTCCCCTGAGCTACAGCATCAACCACACTTTTAGAGCCAGTAACACAATCACCTCCTGCTAATACTTTAGAAACCGATGTGAAGAATTTATCATTCACTTCAAAAGTATTTGCCCTTGTAATCTTGAATTTGTTTTTATCAAACCCCTCTAAGTTTGGTTCTTGACCAATTGCCTCAATTATGTAATCCGCTTCTATTTTAAATTCAGAGTTATCAACTAATATAGGTTTGGGTCGTCCACTATCATCTAAGTCCCCTAATTTCACTTTCTGACAAATTGCGATCTGAAATTCGTTTTCAGTGCATACAAATTCAACTGGATTGGTTAAGTATTTAATAGGTATTCCCTCTTCTTCCGTATCCCTTATTTCAGCTTTTCCTGCGGGCATTTGCTCCTTCTCTCTTCGATATAATATGGAAGCATCTGCTCCAAGTCGTTTTGAGACACGGGCAGCATCAGTAGCTGTGCTTCCTCCTCCAATAACAATTATTTTTTTCGATTTAAGATTAGGAATCTCCTCTTTCAAATGAAACCTTTTTAAAAAATCAATTGCTTGGAAAATTATTTGTGGTTCTTCTCCTGGTAATTCTGTCCATTTTCCCCTATGGGCCCCAATTCCAATAACAACCACATTATAATCAGATTTGAGTAATTCTTGAACATTGAATTCCTCATCAACTCCCTTATTAGTGATGAATTTAATTCCTAACTTCTTAATATGATCTATCTCTTCTTTTAAAATTTTCCTTGGTAGACGGAATTCAGGAATTTCTGTCGCCATCATTCCCCCTAATACATTTAATTTCTCGAAGATCGTTGTTCTGAATCCAAATTTCTGTAAGAAATATGCAACAGTTAAACCAAGAGGTCCTGAACCAATTATAGCTATTCTCTTTCCCGTATCCCTATCACACTTAAAATAATCTTTAGGAAGCTTGTAATGATCAACTAAATAGCGTTTTATTGTAGGAATTTGAATCGGATCTCCTCTTTTTCCTGCAGTACAATGCAGTTGACAATAACCTGGGCAAACTCGTTCAACAGATCTCGGAAATGGATAATGTTCATAAATAATTTTTAATGCCTCATCGATATTTCCATCCATTATGTTTTTGATAACATCTCTGGAATTACAGTGAGTTGGACAATATTTCATACAAGGTGGAGGTTTTATTTCAGGATCACTTTTTCTAAAACATTGATAACAACGTTCACACTCCTTTATTACTTCTTCAAGATTACTATAACCCAAGTTAACTTCTTTAAAGGAATTAAGTCTTTTTTCAATTGGTAAAAAATGACACTCTATAGCTTCTTTACTCCGGACTTTTCCCCTTGCCTCATTCAATATTCAATCATCAAAAAATGACTACATCGAGAATAAATCACTTCGACAGATTTTGGCATATAACTAAATTTATATATATTTAGCTTTTGAAATAAAAACTAATAATTGAAAATTATTTAAGAAAAAAAATCCAAAGATAATAATAAAACTTAATAGATAAATTATTTCTTTGGCTTCGGTAATGGTTCTGTCTCTCTAATGGATGGCGTTCGAAAATCTTTTTCAGTAGGCTTATTTATTATTTCTAAGAGATTATATTCAGTAATCATTTGTAGTACACCCATGACTTTCATACCATGATTATATAGATCATTGGCGTCAGTTAGGTTTCTCCAACAAAATGGACATTCAGTTGTTAAGATATCCGCCCCTACAGCATTTGCTTCATCGCATCTCAAACTAGCAGTTCGTATGGAGAAATCAGGATAACCTGCCCGCACACCTCCACCAGCTCCACAACACATGCTATTTAATTTTATACGGTACATTTCTTTAAAAATAATACCTACATCCTCTTCTAATTTTCGAAGAATAATTCGGGGAATTTCAAACCATTCTTCAATCTTCTGATTTATCTTACGCATATCCATCATCAAGTTTTTACTCTGTTTAATAAGCTCCTGTTCAAAATCAACTCCAAAGTGTCGCCCTGTATGACAAGGATCGTGATATGTTACAACTTTTCCTTTTAATTCCTTGTTAGGTTTGAACTTAATCTTTTCTTGTTGAATTAATCGGGCAACTAATTCAAAAGCATGTTCGGTTTTGAAGGGGAGTTTTGAATCCTCAGCCATCCACTTCGGATAATCAATGGTAAAAGTTCTATAACAACCAGCACATGAGAAATATACCATCTCAACGTTCTTGAATGCTTCAAGATTCTTATTCATTAACATTTGTGCTGTATTGACTTCTCCAACTCTGAAGAAAGGACTACCACAACACACTTCATCATCTACTAAGGTGAAATTCATTCCTAATGCTTCAAAAAGCTTCGCAGTTGCTATTGCAACCTCTACTTGGCGATAACTTGCTGTACATCCAACATAGTATGCAATTTTGGCTTCTTTATTATTAATAAATTTTTCCAATCCCGCGTCTTTAGCCCACTTCAAACGCTCATCCTTCTTACCACCATAAGGGTTATTTAGTTCCTTAACTAATTTATCAACTAGCTGATGTTTATCAATCATTGGAATTCCTGCTTCTATACACGCGGCTCTTAAAGATTCGATGATATCGACAGTTGGTACTTTATTTTCGCATTGAGCAGAACACTGACCGCATGTAATACAAGGCATGAGCACATCTCTTACTTCCTCTGAAAATTCCAAGTCTCCACTTAATATCGAGCGTGCTATCCAAATCTTTCCAGCATTCCAGAAAGCCTCCCAGCCATATTCAATCCCTGCAGGACATGCATCAACCATTCCTTCATAAAGAACAGTCCCTTGCTTACCTGTATATTCTCCAATTCCTTTTCTATCAGGTTCTCCAGAATAAGCAAATCTACATGCCTTACAGTGAATACATTTAAATATTTCTTTTTTTAACCCTTCTAATCTTTCCATTCCTGTTTTTGCCATTTTTTATAACCTCCTGTTTTTATGGAAGAGCCAGTCTTCCTGGATGAAGAATCATATTAGGATCGACAAGCTTTTTAAAAGCTCGCAAATATTTCCAGTACATTCCCGACATGTAATATGCTTTAATATGAATATATGGATCTGGTCTATAATTAAGCCATCCCTGTTTTAAACCGTATTCTGTAGTCTCTCTGTTCATATCCTGCACTCGTTCAAAATCTTCTTCTTTTGTACTATCAAAACATACGATGGGCATACAAATTGCTTGTCTTCCACGTTCAATCGAAGCTATCCACATAACTGGAGGAAATCCATACTTTTCCATCGCGTTGCAATACATTTCCGCAAAGTGAGCACATTCATTCCAAGGAGTATACCACGTGATAAATAGGAAGCCAGCTTCCCAGAATGAATAGGGAATCGCAATTTTGTTTGGTTTTTTTAATCTGCTTGCAATTTGTTTTGGATGGAGCTCTTGCGGTGCCATTGCTGCTCCGTCTTTTGCTCTATTTTCTTTGAAATCTTTAGCTTGTCTATTAATTACTTCGATGACATGATTTAATTCGCTTTCTTCTTGTGCCCAGATCTCCCAATTCATCCACCATTGTGGTATTCCCAATTCTTTATAGAATTCATAATCATGTGGTATTTTATCTTTTGGCCATCTTGCCATCACAAGTGGGTAATTTCCTCCTTGTACCATTACTGTATGATGTGAAACACCAAATTCTTTCTTTGCAACTTCCAAGGTCAGATTTTGCATGTCATGAGGATTTGACATACCCCATACTATTACTGTTTTATATTTTGGATGAGGGTAAATTTTCACAGCAGCCTTTGTTATTACGCCTAACGTACCCTGGGATCCCATTAGGAAACTCCACATATCTGGTCCTATACCATATTTATAGAACGGCTTCGCTGTAGGAAGTGCCCAAGAACCCGTTCGAACGACATCTCCATTAGGAAAGACTACTTCTCCACACATAAAATTATCACCTTGTGGCCCTACTGAAGAAGTATAGAGTGAGAAACCTCTATCAATCGCATCCCCTAGAACAGTCGCTGCTGGAGGAGCACCATCTGGAATTGGTGGAGCCCAATCAGGATTATTTTTATGCATATAAGCCCATAAAGCGCCATTTGTAACACCCGGTTCTATAATACAATAACGATTTTCCTCATCGACTTCAATAATTCTATCCATTCTTCCTAGATCTAGAAGTACTCCACCTGGTCTAATTGTTGGACATGCAAATCCACCAGATAATCCTGCTGAAACTGGGCTGACTGGAATCTTTTCTGCTGAACAATAAATTAAAATTTTACGAATTTCTTCGACATATTTAGGTCTTACTACAATATCTGGAATTTGGGATTCTAATCCCATTACAGATTTAGCAAGATAAGAAGCTGTGATTGCTTTATTGTTGGTGGCATAATTTTTACCGACGATACCAATCATAGCTTCCAAATCTTTCTCATCTGGTAATTTATAGCTCATTATCCCTAACCTTTTTTCCAATCTACTTATTTTTTGATTTACGATATAAATTGATTATTTGAAAAAATTAAGTACTGAATTTTAAATTTGTTATAGGGTTTTTCAAAATAATGAGGATTTTTTCTTATAATTGCAATGATGAATTTTTATAAAGTGAAATAATATTTTAAAAATTCATAATAAAATCATTTTCTGAAACTGTTTAGGATGTAGACTGTAATAGTCCAGTGTTAGTAATAACATTTTTGATTTCTTGATGTAATTGTTCAATGCTAAATGGTTTTTCAATAAAAACTTTTGCACCAATTGAAAGGGCTTGATTTTTGACGGAATTATCTGCACTTATAAATATAATATTTGAGTTTGAATTGATTTTGGTAAGCTCTATGGTAGTCTCGATTCCATTTTTAATAGGCATTCGATGATCCATTAAAATAATGTCTGGTTTAGTTTTTAGAGATTTAAATATCTCAATAGCCTCGTTTCCATTCCTAGCTTTTGCAATAACTTCATACCCTTGCATATCTAACATCAATTCATATAGCTTTTGCAAATAGACATCATCTTCCACGATCAAAATCGATATCAATTCACTCTGCCTCCGGTAATAGAATTACAAATTTACTTCCTTGAGAATACTCTCCCTTAAATTTATCCTCAACCCATATCTGTCCTCCATACACTGCTATAATTTTTTTAACTAGTGTAAGTCCTAATCCTAAACCCTTTATAATCCCTTTTTGATCATAACCTCTCTGAAAGACTTTTTCTTTCATCTCATCTGGAATTCCAATACCATTATCATAGAATTCCATTTTCACATAATTTTTTCCATTAGATTTCTCTTTTGTTACGATGATAGTTAGCTCAATTATGGAACTATTATTGTATCTGATACCATTTATTAAAATATTTTCAAATATATCCACTAATAACTCATTAGCATTCAAATATAATTTCTGATAGTCTGATTGGATGTCAATGTTAATCTTTTTGGTATAGAACGATTTTTTAACGTAATCCTTAGCATTATAAAGAATCTCAAGTATTTCGACTCTCTTTAATTGAGATTCAATTTCCTCAATTTCAGAGAGTTTTCTGATGTTTGAAATTAAATTTGTCCCTCTAATAATTTGGTCTTTAATTATTTCAATAAAGTTATCTGCTTTACGATTATTCAACTCCTCTAAAATAAGAGAAAGTAATTCAGTTGAAGATTGAATATTTTGAAAAATGTTATTTATATCATGAGCGAAAATATCTTTATAGAAATTCGAACGGTTATAAGCTTCACGATATCTTTCCTGTGAAGCCTTTAACTTCTCTTCACTTTTTTTAAATTTTTGCTCAGAAATCTTTCTCTCGCTTATATCACGAACGATAGTAATAACCTGTTTAACCTTTCCATCAATAATAATTGGTATTTTTCTAGATTCTGTAAAATATGTTTTTCCATTAACTAAAGTTTCTTCATCTGTAATAAGGTTTTTTCCAGTTTTAAAAACTTGTTTATATTCATTTAGTACTTTTCTGGGAAGAAAAGGGAAAGCCTCATTTATTTTTTTACCTAAAACCTTAGTCTCAATGCCTATCATTTCAAGCCATTTTGTAATAGCTGGATTAATAAGGATGATCTTCAAGTTTTCACCAACAACATGGATTGCATCTCCCATTGAATTAATAGTATTACGATATTGTAGTTCTGAATCCTTTAATTTTTGTTGAGCTAATTTTTGCGAAGTTATATCTTCTGTGTACACAATAACAAAATTAGGGGGTAAAAATTTATAAGATACATTAAGAGTTTTTTCATTCCCTGTGCTTTTATAAGTGTAGAACATTTGTTTTGAAAAATCTAACTTCTGGTCGAAGCATTTCTTCATATTGGTCACTATATCTGTGCTTTTATCAAATAAATCAAGTAATTTTGACCCAATATAATTTGATGCATTAGCTTCTGTAATTAATTCAGCAGCTTTATTACAAGCTATCAATATAAATTCATTATTCTCAATTTTCCAAATATAAGCAGGAATAGGAATAGAATTAAAGATTAATTTATAAATTCTAACACCTATGTCCATCCTACCTAACTTTTCGTTCAAGATATCTTTATAAGTTAATTTATAATTCTAGCTATTTTAATGCCCAATTTTAGCCCGTTTTAAGTCTAAATAATAAATAAAAGATGGTTTATTTAATGATTCGTATTAATACAGAATTTCTACAAAAGTGTAGAAATTGATTTTTTAGAAATTTTTTAGAAGAATAGCGAATCCCAATAAAAAGGAAGAATAAGGAAAAAATCAATGCTATCCAACAATTATATATGCAAAATTTGGTTCTATTGAGAAAATGTATAAAGTAATTGAAATCTCCAAATAGACAAGAGGATTAATAATAACTACTTTCCAGTTAATTTACACATAAAAATATAAGTTGACCAAGTTTATATCTAACAAATATGAAATTAACAATTCGATTTAAGAACCGACTTTTCATAGCTATTTTAATAGTATTCATGTTATTATTACCTTTCTTAACAAGCCTAAAACTTACTAAGAGTCAAGAGATATATCCGACAATACTATCATTCTCAGAGGATCGACTTTTATCAATAGATGATAGTAATTATCCACATCATGTAGAGGTCTCAATGGCAATAAATGAGAATGGAATAATTTTTGTAGGATGGAAGAATTCAGAAACGCATAATGGTGGGGGAGCAAGAGTAAGTATTGTGAGATCTCTTGATGGAGGACAAACATGGACCAATCCATACGATATGCCTATGTTTGAAGGGCGATTTACCCGTCAATCAGATCCCTGGCTCTATTGGTATAATAATACGATTTACTATGCATATCTAGAATTTGAAAATGATTATTTTATAGATCCTGAGGGAGGGTACCTAACTCAGATTACAGTAGCCAAGAGCGATGATGATGGAGAAACATGGACTCCTGTTAATGCAACAAATGGAAATTACTTTGCAGATAAAGAAACTTTTGTAGTTGGTGAAAATAATACAATTTATGTCGTGTATGATGATGTGGATACTAGTTCCATTGGAAATGCAACTGTTAGAGTAAGTCGGTCATTAGATGGGGGAATCACTTATCAAGACAATTCAAGTTTGGGAGAGGATTTTTATTTTGTTGGTCCTTATATAACTTTAAATCGAAGTGGAGATATTTTCATCGCATGGACTTGGGCTCCTGAAACAGGAGGAAACCTCTACTTTACCAAAAGTTCAGACGGTGGTTTAACTTTCGATCCTCCACAATTTATAAATCAAGATGGTAATTATTGTGCGCTTGAAGCCATTGCTGGCTATGCTAGCAAAGCAACTTTACCTGTTCTTGAATTTGACCAATTCAATCGGCTTTATGTATTATGGGCTGATAAATTCGATTATCAAGGAGATACGTGGGATGTTTATTTAAGATATTCCGATAATTTTGGAAGAACTTGGAGTAATCGCATTAGAGTTAATCCAACAATCGCAGGACACCAATGGAACCCAGATCTTGCAGTTGATGATTCAGGGAGACTCCATATTGTTTATTATAGTGAAGAAGGAGGGTCATATAAACCATATTACCGAACATTAAATTTTACGGGACCCTATCGAAATGAAACATTATTTTCTGAAGAGCTTGCGATTACAGAGAGTTTTACTTCTAGCACTTTTTCTAGACCTGGTGAATATTTTGCTATCCAACTAGATAATAATAATATACCACATATAGCTTGGTCTGATGCTAGAAATAATCAGATGGATATATATTATTCCTATGGGTTTAATTATGTCCCATTTCGATTCTCGGTAGAGCTAATAATTATAATCACAATTATAATAATCATAGGTTTTACTGCATTAATAACAACTTTTTATATCAGATATAAACGAGATACACATAAAATCTCTAAAAGAAAATTAGCACAAAGGACAAAAGATTATACGAAAACTTTCAAATATATCTGTAGTAATTGTCATGAATTTGCAAACACTCTAAGGGAATATTGTGAGAATTGTGGTGCGATGGATACGCTTAAACGAGCCTCTAGAGAAGATTACCATAACTATCTACCAGATTTAAAATAATTTTGCCTCCTTTTTTTTCTTACTTATTAAATAAAATCTTTTATTTTTACATTATCATTCTTAATCTCATTAAATGGTCTTCTTTCATCATCTTTTATAAAATTTGCAAATAGGGCACATTATTATTATCAATAAATTCCCAAAACTCGTTATAAATATCCTTTAATGAAAGAATTTTCTTATTTTCTTGTTCTAAACATCCTTGATTAAAATCCTTATTACTTTGGGGATTATATTTAATATTATTTTCATCATTTTTTAAATCTATATCCACTTTCTGATATCCGCGGATTATATAATTCTTATCGATAAAAACTTGAAAATGATGTTCACAAACCATCCCTTTTGGTATTGAAACGGTAACTAGATGAGTACTTTCACATTGAGGAATTGCAATTTCTTTTGAATTTTTACACGTAGGGCAGATAAGATTTACTTTCAAAATTATTACCTCAAAATAATTTTTTAAAGATTCAAGTTTATCTATAAATTAATTTTTAAATTAAAAGTTAAATAGTCCGAATAAAAAGTGATTTCTATTTCTGAAATAGATGTTTTTTTTGAGCCAAAATCTATAGCTCTTATAGGCGCTTCAGAATCTTTAAAATTTGGATACTGGACAACTGAATATCTTCTTCAATCCAATTTCAAAACCTATCCAGTGAATCCGAATAAGGATTATATCTTTGGACATAAAACTTATAAAACCGTAAAAGAGATCCCTGATAATATAGATTTGGCAATTATCATTGTTAATAATGATAAAGTTCTTGAATCTGTAAAAGATTGTGTAGAAAAAGGAGTGAAGGGGGTCATTATTGAGACTGCTGGTTTTGCTGAAACTGGAATAAAAAAATATGTTGAAATTCAAAAGGAAATAGAAAGTTATACTAAGATTAATCCTATAAGGATTCTTGGACCAAATTGTGTTGGTGTGACTAATTTCAATAATAGATTTACTAGTGCTGAAATAGATTTTAAGGAGGTAATAGAAGGAGGAAATATCTCTATAATAGCTCAATCTGGAGTTCTTGGAAATGTATTCATTGAATGGTGTACATTTCAAAAAATTGGCCTATCAAAATCAATAACGCTAGGTAATAAAGTTGATGTTGATGAGGTTGATATATTACCATATCTAGAAAAAGATATTAATACAAAAGTCATTACTGTCTATTTAGAAGGTGTTAAAAGGGGTAAGGAACTACTGAATGTATTCAAAAGTATAACTAAACCCGTTTTAATATTAAAAAATGGAATTAGTGCTATAGGTTCAAAAGCAATTAGAAGTCATACAGCTTCTATAGCTGGGAATGATAAAATTTACGATTGTATCTTCAAACAATGCCCAAACGTTTTTAGAGTTAATGACTTTTTTGAAATGTTTAATATCGCCCATGTGTTTGCCACCCAACCTTTATTAAGCGGTAATAAACTAGCTATAATCACGACATCAGGAAGTTTGGGTATCCTAGCATGCGATTTAATTGAAAAAGAGGGATTGCAACTCGCTCAATTAAATAGAGATACTATTAGTAAATTGGAATCAATTTCTCCGACTTGGACATCTATTAATAACCCTGTTGATTTAGGACCTTCATTATTTGGGACATTTCGTCCTACGTTAAAAACACTTATGGAAGATGGAAATGTTGATGCTTTATTATACATTTTTGCGGTTCCTAGGAAACCAATTGAATCATTTTCTCTGTCAATTCTCCCACATATGAAAGATCTAAAAGTTTTGTCAGATAAATTTAAGAAACCTGTTATTATTTGTGTGTTCGGCTCGCGATGGACAGAAGAGTATTTTTTAAAATACTCTAATAAATATAATATTCCCGTTATGACCCAAATAAACCATGCTATCAAAGCTTTTAGTATGATGTATAATTATAAGAATTCACGTAATCGATTTTTTTCCTAGTTATTTAAAAACTGGACTCCAAATTTTTTTTAATCTACTATAAACACTCTTTATTTAAGAATTACAAGTTAAATTCTAAATTAAGGTGATAAATAAATGGTTGATTGGACTCTTGTTGCAGAAACTGCATTGTATTATTTACAAGAGTTTATGGAATGGTTTTTAAGTATTCCTCTTTATGGTCAAGTGTTAGTAGTTATTGGAATTGCTGCTGTCTTAGTTCTTACTGTTATTGTTGTGTATTACGTAATAAAAGGTGTAGTATATTTAGTTTATTATATACTAAAAGGAGTCTACCTTCTTTTGAAAGGTATTGGACTTTTATTCTACAAACTATTTAAAGCAATTTATTATGCGATTTCTGGGAAACCTTGTTGTCCTGTCGAACAAAAAGAAGAACAAGAAGTAAATCCCAATGTACAGCAGAAACTTGAACCTCAGAAAATTGAACCTTTGGAAGAACAGCTTGATATCATAGACCCCAGAGCTGCTTATTGTACTTCATGCGGGTCTGGATTTTCAGAGAGAATGCATCAACAGTTAATTGAAAGAGGAATTGCTTATTGCGCTCTTTGTGGTAAAGGTTTTAAAGTTAATATGATCGAAATCGAACCATATTAATTTTTTTTTTAATTATTTAATATCATAAGATCATTGAGTCTTTCTTGATAATTTAGATAGTGATCTCTATATATAATCTTTATTTTCCTATTAGATAAATTAATCCATCAGCAATTGAACCTCGCCAACATACCATGTCATGCCCCCCTAGAAATTCTACATAATGAACAGGATATCCCTTAGCTTGTAGTGTTGTACGGAAATTCCGGTTAGAATTTAACAAATTTACATCACTCGTTTCCTCAAGAACACCTACATCAAGATAAATTTTTAAAGGTAATTTCTCGCTTTGAGTAAATTGACGAACAAGCCATTCTGGCTCCTTCTCATCCTGCTTTGTCCACCAGTGCTCGATATCATCAAGATCTTTTATTCTTTGAACCCAAAATTCTGCACCTGGATACCAAGAATAAGTTCCTGACATAGATAAGATATTACGAAATATTTCTGGATGTCTAAATGCTATAAATGTAGAAGCGATCCCTCCATAACTAGCTCCAGCAATAATAGATTGAGATGGATTTGTTGTAATATTGAAATTTTCTCGAATCCATGGTATCAATTCTGTAATGATATAATTCATGAATTTTGGGTTAGGAGGTAATTCAGCAGCTCTTTGAGCGATACTTATTGGTATGAAATTTTCTACCATAATAGCAACTACTGGAGGAATTTTATTATCTGCAATGAGATTATCAAGAGTCGAGGATGTTTTTGCTACTTCTTCAAATAATAGTCCATCAAATAATAAAAGAAAATGGTAAGGAGAATGCTTCTTAGAATAATTTGGGGGTGTATAAACTAGGATTTGTCGTTTTTTATTTAATATTTCACTGTGGGATGTAAATTTTTTTACTTTACCATGATCGATATTAATTCTTTCCCCATACCAAGGTTGGGTGGGAGCATCTGGAGATTCAAATTCATTCAATGGAAACTGGAAGCCATCTACCTTAAATTGGTAGAGTTTGGAATTAAAAGGGTCAGAAAAAACCAAATTTCCGTACTTAAAAATATTTTCGGACGGATTTTTTGGTTCAAGTGGATTGTTTTTGCTTAAGCAATATGTGTCTCGTATTCCTTTAATAATTTTATATGATTTGAAATATACATTTGTATCATCAATTCTTTCAAGTAAACCTTGTTTTATATCTTCAGTAACAAATAAATTATTACAAATAATATTTTCTACTTCCTCTTCTTCTCGAACCAGAAAAGTAATGATGTTATGCTCATCATCTCCTTCAATTTTCTCAAAGATAGGTGTTCCACTTTCTTCAACCTCTTTCCAAAAATTTGAAACAGCATCCTCGCCTGAGAGTTTAATTTCTTCTCTAAGTCTTGATACCCTAGGGCTAATAATTTTAGTTTCATTATTTTTTGTTACCATAATTTCAAACTATTTTTAAATCATGAAAACATTTAATATCTTTCTCCCAGAAGCTAATTTTAAATTCAATAATTAATCTAACAGTTTTTCAAACAGTTTAACATGAAGAGGTTTATTTTCCCAGTAAGAAAAACCTAATTTTTTTACAAATTCTACAATTTCAGCTTTACAAAAAATCACAAATATTTCATTCTCCTTTGCTTTGATCTCATTTATAAGAGTAAATTCAATTAAATCTTTGACATTTAACTCATTTCCGTATGTTATCATCCATAATTCTTTACTAGTTGGTCCTTCTTGGGAACCGGGTCGCTTTAATTCAATCTTTTGCAGGATTGCATTGTCTTTAACCAACCAATTTGAATTTTCATTTCCAATATAATCAAGCGGAATAAATGACCAACCAATGCAAATCTCATTCCCAGGACCAATATTTACTTTTTTATATATCTCCTTTGCCTTATTGAGAGAAACTTCTTCAACTCCTTTAATCTCTCTTTCATGAATGACTAGTTTTTTGTATTTAGATTCCAAAGTTTCCATGCTCTTTTTTTCTTTGAACCCAAAATATTTAGCAAGTGCTAAAGAACCAACATTTTCTGAAGATGTATCATATTGAGCGACTTTTGCTCCAAATTTTTTAGCATAATCTATTGCATATTTCATTAAAGCCTTTCCTATCCCTTTTTTCTGCAAATCAACCTTAACTCTCCCACCTTCTAACCATGCAGTTTTATTTGGAAATATCTTAACTCGGCCAAATCCTATCAATAGAGTAGTAGCTTTATCTTTAAATCCTCCATAATTCAAACAATCTGTATCTCTTAACCACTGCTTGATCACATTTGGAACATAATCCTCCCCTTCCCAAAGATCTTTAGTTATATCTAATATCTGTGGGATATCATCATCCTTAAGTTCTCGAAAATATAAATCCAATTTTAACCACCATCAATTCGACTTTTTTTAAAATATCGACAATAAATACCATAATATGAAATAATAGCTAAACTATAATGAGCAAAAATACATGAAATCATGCCTAGAGTAAATAATAGATATCCAGTATAAAGACCTAAACAAAAAGAATAGAAGAGAAAGATGGATACTATTCTTAAATTCTTATATGAAAACCATGTATGGAGATGATAGACAGCAAAGATCAAACTCGAAATTAAGATTGAAATCAGCCATTCCAAATATAATTGATAAAATAAGATACCAATTAGATAATATCTAAAGATTAATTCTTCAATAATCATAATTACTAGAAAACCTAACCATCTGAGAAGCTTATTATCATCTCTTATGAATGAGTTTATGACATCATGTTTTTCCATTATATCAATAATTTTTGAGTTATAACCATAAAGTTCAATGGTTTTACCTATTATTAACAAGATTAAATATCCAAATAAAATAATCAGAACAATTAATAGATTAAATTCCTTAACGAAAAAGAAATCTAAAAATACACCAAAATAAAAAGGAAATGTTAGCATTAAAAATGTGAAAACTATAATTGTATATTTAATTCTCTTGTTCAATTTCGCTTAAACCTTTTCAGCGATTCGAAGTATTTAATCATTAATGATACATTCAATATGAAAATTTTTGCTGGTTAAGTTATAAATATAAAAAGAATTAATTTTAATCATACATAGTTAATTAGATCACTAATTTATCCATTTTAGTAAAAATATGACAGAAATTTATCAAAAATTAGAAAAAATTGTATCTGCACAAAACATTTCCAATAGCATTTATGTAAGACATGCTTATTCCAGAAATGTAGATTTAGTTTTACAAGGTATACCTGATGTAGTCATAAGACCTAAAGATGCTAAAGAGATATCTGAAATATTAAAAGTTGCGAACAAAGAAAATGTACCAATTATTCCTCGCGGTGCTGGAATTTGTGAATTTGGCGGTAGTAAACCTATTGGAAATGGTGGTATTGTCCTAGATATGAAAAGAATGAATAATATTCTTAATTTAGATCAAGATAATTTAATTGTTACAGTTGAAGCTGGTATCTCATGGGGTAAATTAAATGAATTTTTGTGCCAGTATGGTCTTTATACCGGATGTATGGGACCTGGTTCTGGAATGTCTGCCTCAATTGGAGGAGGTATTTCACATCATTCTGTCGGGGGTGGTGGATGTGCAAAATATGGGGCTTGTACAAATCAACTAGTTTCATTAGAAGTCGTATTACCTACAGGTGAAATTATTGAAACTGGTTCTCAAGCAAATAAGCATTCTAAATATCCTTTCAATAGATTTGGGAATGGACCAGATTTGGCTGGACTTTTTTGCGGGGATAATGGAATTTTTGGAGTGAAAACTAAAGTTACTTTACAAATCTTTCCTAAACCAAAATATGCCGCCTACAAATCTTTTCAACTACCAAGAAAAGAACGGGAAGTCTCAGCCAATATTATGACGCAGGTGAGACAAAAAGGGATAGATGTCTACGATCTCATGTATATGATGGATCTTTTTCTAAGAATTGGAGCCCAAGAAAAATTTATGCCTTTATGGGATCACCTAAAAAAGAAAAGAGGTATAATTTTTTACACAATAGAAGCCAATTCAGAAGAAGAATTAGAGCAAGAAGTTAAAAAGTTAGACAATATTATGGAGAATAACAAAGCTGAGCCATTAGGACCTGAAATTTCAGATGGAAATATTGCAAAGTGGCATTATACCGAACAAGGTCATTGGCAATTCTACCATAATTTGTGGGGCATTTTTCCAACCATGCAACCTTTATCAGCAGAATGTTTTGCGCCAATCAATATATACCCTAAGATTTTAGATGATATCGATCAATGGGATATTGAACACGATGCAGATATGAGAAAAATATTTGAAATCACTAATATTCGCCCGATATCCGGAAGTGGTCCAATTTTATTAATAGATGGTAATAATGTGGAAATAACTTGCGGATTTACTAGTTTTTGGAGTTATTATGATGGAAAAATCTATAAGGAGATCGAAGAGATAAACTTCAAACTATGGAAATCACTATTGAAAAGGGTTACAGAATATGGAGTACAATGGTATATGATGGGAGATTATATGTCTCGCTTGATGGTTGATATTGGTGCTTATTCAGAAAAATATTACGCTTTAATGAAAGGCATAAAGAAACTATTAGATCCTAATATAATATTAAGCAGAGGAAAATTCAATTTCTGGGGTGATTCGAAAAGTGAGTGAATTAAAACATTTAAAAGAAGAATGGAAAGCCATTTTTTCGTGTATGGGATGCGGAGATTGCGGATTTGCCATTAGACCCGCAGTAGGAAGATATTTAACTTGCCCTGTAAAAGAAGCAAAA